>CAXBDK010000034.1:0-4623 GCA_963974715.1 uncultured Sediminicola sp. | reverse complement strand
CCGACAATCTTGGCCTTGGGATGTTTTACTATCCAGACCGTTGGATATTCTTCCCCGGATTTTAAGCCTCTACTTACGGCCAAAACCTCTATTTCCGCTTCGGGGTCCTTTTCCCATCGGTACAATTCGTCCACGATCCTGAATTTGGAAGGCACGCCTTTCATTATGGGATGATCTGGCTTAACTACCCTTACTTCAAATTCCTGCAGATCTTCGTGGGACCTGGATCCTCCCCCAACCAGGGTTTTGTTGTATTCCGGCCAGTCTTCCCAATTGTACCAGGTACTGGGATGGTAGATAAGCAAATTCATGTCCCCTGCGTTTACACGGTTCATAATGGCATTCCTGGTATTTTTATCCAAAGGTTTGTTGTTGCTTAACAATAGCACATCGGTAGTTGGAACCAAGGTTCCCAATTCCATAGAATTTTCCGTGTATATGAACGTGTTCTTCCCGCCTTCACTTAGAATTTCACCATCTGCAACACCAAAAAATTTAAGGAAGTCATGGGAACCACCACCGCCCATGGCCGAGATTTTCAGAGCTTCCTTATCCTCGGAGATGTAGGATCCAGGGGCCGTTACTACAATTACCCCCTGCATCATTCGCCAATGGCCGGGAAAAGTACAGACATAGGGATAAATTCCCGGCGTGTCCGGAAGTTTAAAAATTACAGATCCGGTAACCCCTGGTGTCAACATATCCGTTGCCCCAAGCACATATCTCGATTTTGGAACATATCCCATCTTTTCTGCTTCAGGATTTTTTAGGAACCCATCTACCATAGCTCCAAAGGTATCCAGACTACCAGGTTGGATGACCACCAAATTATGGGACATCTGATCCTTATTGTTCAATACTATTTCCACTGTCTGTCCTGCCGTGGCGTGAAGTGTCTTTTTATCATATGCCATTTCCTGATTTACGGTATTGAGGACAAAGGTTACATCGGCCTTTATTTTTCCGACCTTGCCTATACCCATATCAATGTGTTGATTCCCCCCGGTATTAACACAGTGAACGGCAATTAGATTCTTTCCTTTCCTGAATAATCGGCCTTTCTCTGCGTCCAGTTTTATATATTTATAAACTTCACTGGATCCGGTTTCCGATATCAAAAGTTGGCCATTTACATATATTTCATAGTCGTCATCATGGGCTATTTTGATAACAGGTTCCGTAATTTCATCAGAAACAAGTACTTCTTGACGCATCCAGATATCCGAACTGCTCCATGGGGTGTTTACCTGTTTCATATTATCACCTCCAAACTTGGCTGTACCCTTTTTCCAATCGGAATCATCGAATTCCAATTTAGTCCAGTTATCGGCAGGTTTATCGGTAGTGTAGTTCCAAGTGGATTTTTTTTCTTCTGCCGAGGGAACCAACATAACTACGCTTGAAGGGTCTACCTCTTGAAAGTTCAATTCCCTGAAATAAATTTTTATGGCGGCATTGATCCATTTGTCAGAAGTGCTGGCTTCGTCCTTGGACAATTTTTCTATTTCAGTATATAATGCGTTGGATTCCGGTAATTCCCCTGCACGCAGTACCGCAGCAAGCTTGATCTGTGGGTCTGTACTGCTTAATAGGCCGGATTGCGCCAAGATTTCACTACTTTCTTTTGTTGCGGGCAACAAAGCCAGTGCGGCCCGGTTTACCCCATATGAGCTACTGTTCAAAGCTTTAGTGACAACTTCGTTGGCTTCTGTATTGGAACCATTGAGAGCGCCCAGGCCTTTTAAGGTCCACAGGGCATGCAGTGCTCCGGTATTTAGGCCGCTTTTATCAACCTCATTGTTGCCTGCCATATTGATCAGGTCCGGGATCAAGGAGACCTTCTTGTTCTCCACTATTAAACGCTGGGCCGTAGTTCTCCAGAACATATTATCGCTTTCAAGTGCTTCCAAAAGTGATTCATCATCCTCGGCATCCAAGGTGGTGATATCCGGATCATCACCGTCCTCATGGGTAATTACGTATATCCTCCCATGGCCATAATCCCGCAGTTTATTTAAATGGGCATTGCCCTCACCCTTATCGGCGTTCCAGATCTGGTTGTCCATCCCTCTTTTGTCCGGGTTGTGCTGAATTACGGGATTGTACCAATCCGCCACCCACAAATTCCCATCCGGTCCGGTCTCTGCAAAAACTGGTGCGGTCCAGGCATCGGTACTGGCAAAGATATTGCCACCGTCGACCTCCTTATACCCTGCCCCATCCTTGACTATTTTTGCAATATGTACCAAGTGTCCGGTAGGTTCGCAAACATACATTTGATTTTGGTAGGCCTCCGGATAGTTTCGCGCAGTATAGAAATTGGCCCCGGCAGCTGCAGTATAACCTCCACGAACATCTACCTGTTGCAGCGGAATGGTATCTACAGGGGTAATTTCATAGTGCCCCTGGATAAAGTCCGCATTGACAGCCCAAGAGGGCATTTTGTTCAAATAATCATAATGTTTTAAAGGTATCCCAACATAACAGCAGTGGTTATTGTTGGCTGTAGATCCAAATATTTCAAAATTCTCGTTAAAGCCGAGTCCCCAGGTATTGTTGTTGAATTGCCCCACCGGTTCAAAATAGGAACCGTCCTTGGCAAATTTGTAAACGCCCATCTTGAATTCTACAGGCTTGCCCCGGAACTGATTTTCAAAGCCCGAATAACCTACGGAACCCCATATCATGTTATCGACCCCATATCGTAGATTTGATGGCCCAGCATGGGTGTCCCAGGTTCCAAAACCTTCGAACAGAACGGTACGCTTGTCCATTTTGTCGTCCCCATCGGTATCTTCCAGAAAAACCATATTTGGAGCCTGCGACACAATGGCACCACCTTTTACCAAGGTAATTCCCGTTGTTAGATTTTGATCCGTGGCAAAATCGGTAAACTTATCGGCCCTGCCGTCCCCATTGGTATCCTCACAGATGGTAATCCTATCCCCTCCAACATCATTGGCAAGTCCATGTGGGTAATCCTTGGACTGTACCACCCAAAGCCTTCCCCTTTCGTCCCAGGTAAAGGCTATGGGGTTAATAATATTAGGCTCGGCGGCATATAACTCCGCTTTGAACCCCTCCGGAAGCTGGATATGCTTTTGGGAATCCTCGGGACTTAACGGATCCTGGACCCGTGGGTTCTCTCCCGTATAGGTCAATGGCGGGGGCGGCTCCTTTTCCCCGGAGCAGCTGGACAAAACTACCATTCCACAAAATAGCATTGAAAGGTAAATGGTTATATTTTTCATTTTTTTAAAGTTTAATATTTTAATTTACTGTAGCCGAGCCATAATGGAAGGGCTTCTCGACAGTGTTACTATTTTGGCCCATCAAATCCGTGGACGATATTCCGAATAAGGGGTATTTTCACTAACATCCACAGTACCCGCTTCCCATCCTTCCGGAGGGGACAGGATGGCCAGAAACTCCAGTTCCCCCTGTCCGGCATTAAAAGTACCGTGTGCCACATTGGCCCCTATGTAAACGGAGTCGCCCGCCTCCAAAAGCTGCATTTCATCTTCTATCCATTGTTCGGCCGTGCCTTTAAGGACGTAAAGAATTTCATGCATTTCCGGATGCACGTGAAAATTATGTCCCCCGCCCTCCGGCATTACCACCTTCACCATATAGGAGTCGGCCTGTTTTATAATTTCGGGATGATAATGCCAGTGATGGTCCCGCCCGAAGGCCCTTTCGAACATTTGGTCTTTTTCCTTGACGAATTTCCAATTCCTTTCCATAGACAAACTATAGGGTCAATGCTTTGAATTCCTTGGTCAGATTGGTCAATGACTGTTCTATGCCCATTCTTTCCAAGGAGGATGCCCCTACAAAGCCGTGCAGGCCCTTGCAGTGTTCCAGTACGTATTTTACATCGGCAGGGGTATTGATCGGTCCGCCGTGGGCCAATAAAAAAGTGTCGGGATTTGCTTTCTTAACGGCATCGACTATTTTTTGGGTACGCTCCAGGGCATCGTCCATGGAGGCGGTGGCGCTGGTAACCCCAATAGAACCACCAACAGTTGTCCCTACATGGGCAATTATGGCATCGGCACCCACATCTGCCATTTGTACGGCCTCCTCCGGTTTGCCTACATATACGATAGAAAACAGGTCCATTTTGGTGGCCAGATCTACCATATCCACTTCTTTTTGAAAACTCATTCCGGTTTCTTCAAGTACATTTCTAAAGTGGCCATCGATGATGGAATGTGTCGGGAAATTATTGACTCCTGAAAAGCCCATATCCTTTACTTTTCCCAAAAAGTGCCACATTCTTCTTCTTGGGTCACTTCCGTGAACCCCACATATTACAGGAATTTCCTCCACTACTGGCAAAACCTCAAATTCCCCAATTTCCATGGCTACTGCATTGGCATCCCCATAGGCCATCATCCCCGCAGTTGAACCGTGCCCGGACATTCTAAACCTGCCCGAGTTGTATATAATGATCAAATCGGCGCCACCTTTCTCTATGAATTTGGCACTGATCCCGGTACCGGCACCAGCCGCAATAATGGCTTTTTTTTGATTTACTACTGCTTGTAACCTATCTCTAACTTCTTGTTTTGTGTAAGGGTTTCCTTTCCCCGTCCATGGATTTGGCATAATTGTTTTATT
>CAXBDK010000033.1:0-5175 GCA_963974715.1 uncultured Sediminicola sp. | reverse complement strand
ACAACGATGGCCTGGTAGGTCCCGCCAACACCGGGCAGTACGTGCTCACCACCCCGGGGGGATGCCCCGCTACGATCGACCTACAAGTAATGATCGATAATACCACCGATGGCTGCCCCAATTTCCTAAGGAACGAAAATGAGGCATTGGTATTGGGCGAAGGAAGGTTAAGCGGCAATTTGGATGTGGCTGTCGGTACCCCTTTCAATACCAATGGATCACCATGTGCCCTTGAGGTTTCCAATGTAGACCCCAATCAAGCGTTTGCACGTTATGAAGTTTCATTGAACCTGAACCAGTTGGGCATACTTCCCGGCCACGAACTGTACATCAGTCTGGATGCCGACGCCACCAACGGAAGGGGGCGCTTGGAGGTCAGTAGGGACAATGTGACCAATTCCTCGATTCTGGACCATACCTTTACCGGTGGTTGGAGCACTTTTGAAGGCACCGTAACGGTGCCCAGCGGCATCACCACCTTGGACCTATGGTTCTTCAGTAATTATAACCAACAGACCGCTGGAACGGTGTACTATGACAACCTGACCGTCGTAAACCTCACCACCACTGGAGGGAACCTTCCACCAAGGGCCCTCATATCGGCAACCCCCATGAACGGGGAGGCACCATTGGACGTCTCCTTTATCGGCAGTACCTCTACGGACGATACGGCCGTAACCCAATACAGTTGGGATTTTGGCGACGGACAGGAGTCTACACTGGCAGACCCTGAACATACCTATGCCAACGAAGGTAGCTATACGGCCATATTGACCGTTACCGATGCCGGAGGGTTAACGGATACCGAAAGCATCCTTATCGAAGTGGGGCCCTCCAGCTTTGAATGTGCTTCCCTAAACTTACAGGCTCAGTACAGCATCAATGGGGAAGCAGCGGTCGCAGGACAAACCACCGTTACCCTGACAGTTGGGGACGAAATAAGTTTGGGCCTACTGCCCGAGGGGACTTCTTTTACCGTAAGCGGCCACGTTAGCAAAACGGAACTGGATGAAAATCCCCTAAACATTGAAAGTATCCGATTGGAGGATGCGGGACTATATCGTTTCACCACGACGGAAGGATGTACCTTGGACTTCGAGTTGATCGTGGAAGAATTTGATTGCAGCACATTGGGACTGATGGCCCAATACAGTATAAATGGTGCCACGGCAGTGACCGGGGACAATTCGGCCGAGATCAATGTGGGAGACGACCTACGTTTTGGACTCTTGCCAGAAGGAACGATTTATTCCATAAGCGGGCCACAGAACAAACCGTTGGATGCCAATTCCTTCCTATTGGAAAGTGCCGTTACAGAGGATGCGGGCACCTACATCCTTAGCAGTAGTGATGGTTGTACAGTGGAATTCACCTTGGTGGTGAACACGGTGGAATGCAGCGCACTGAACCTTCAGGTGTCCTATAGCGTCAATGGGGAAACCGCAGTTACGGGCGCAAATTCCGTTACGCTTACGGAGGGGGATGATATAAGCCTGTTCCTCCTTCCCCAAGGCTCCCAATTTTCCGTAAGCGGCAAAAACAGCAAGCCTCTGGATGCCAATGCACTGCTGTTGGAAGATGTGGAAATGGAAGATGCCGGTCCCCATACCTTTACGAACGAAGATGGCTGCAATGTCACCTTTGACATTTTGGTGGAACCACTTCCGCTGGACTGCTCCAATATAACGGCCCAATACAGCATCAACGGTGCTACGGCCGTCACAGGGGAAAATTCCGCCACCCTTTCGCCCGGAGATGACCTCCGCATCGGCCTTTTGCCCGAAGGAACCTTATATTCCATAAGCGGTCCACGAAACAAGCCCATGAACGCCAACATCTTGTTATTGGAAAATGTGGAGACAGGGGATGCCGGGATGTATACCATGACCACCGACACAGGTTGCAAGGTGGAATTTAGCGTGGTAGTGAACAATGTGGAATGCAATGCCCAAAACCTAGAGATGCTGTACAGTATAAACGGTGCGGTGGCAGTTTCCGGCGCTAGTTCCGTTACGCTGACGGAAGGGGATGCCATCAACCTCTCCCTGCTGCCCGAGGGCACCCTGTTTTCGGTAGGTGGGCCCAACAGCAAACCCATGAACGCCAATGCGCTGTTATTGGATGATGTGGCAGTGGGCGATGCCGGTTTTTATACCTTTACGACCCAAAATGGCTGTAGCCTGCCATTCGAGATCTTGGTGGAGCCGATATCGGAGGAGTGTGAAAATATAATGGCCCGATACAGTATCAATGGAGCAACGGCGGTAACGGGCGAAAATGCGGTAACACTTTCCCAAGGGGATGCCCTTACCCTATCCCTACTACCCGAGGGAACCCTATATTCCATAAACGGTCCCAACAACAAACCACTGGATACCAATGCACTCTTATTGGAAAATGTAATGGCAGATGATGGCGGAACCTATACACTTACCGCCGAAGAAGGATGTACCATCCCCTTTGAGGTAACAGTGATCCCCCCTACCGACTGTCCCGAAGGGAATGTCGTGGTACGGTATACCGTAAACGGCGTTACCACAAGTGGGGAAAATACCCTTGCTTTAAATGAGGGCGATCAAGTGTTGTTGGATGTGCTACCTTTTGGCCTTGAATTCACCATTACCCTACCCGACGGACAAGTATTGACCGATGCTTTCGAGACCATGGCGATCCTACCGGAACAGGAGGGCACCTATCTGTTTTCCGCTGAAAACTATTGCAGCAGCACACTGGCGGTTACCGTTACCCCCGATCCATCCGTTTCGGAGCCGACGTTGGAGGATCTGATCATCTTTCCAAATCCCGTAACCAGCGGCACGCTGAACGTGGTCCTGGAAGATTTTATGAACGAAGCGATCTTTATCGGGTTCCATGATATGTACGGAAAACTGGTGCAGCAGGAAGTAATTGCCCAAGACCATGGCGCAACGGTAGCCCTCGATGTTTCCAAATGGAGTTCGGGAACCTATATAGTGATCATCAAAAGGGAAAATTCCAGTGAAACCGTATTTAAAAAAGTATTAAAGTTCCAATAAAAGTTGATTGGAAACGATTGATGGGAAACACCTTTGCGGTCTTTGGAATTCCATGACCGTTTTAAAAGGTTTCCCATCATTATCATTTCACCCTTTGAATTCCCAAATTTCCTGTCATTTTGGTGTCCTAAAATTTTATGTTTAAGTCCTGCCTCACCGTTACGATTATATTGTTTTCATAAATTCGGCAATAACAAATCTCTGGTGTCCCAGCCAAAAAAATATTGCATGGCCATGTAAAAATCGTATTTGAACATGCGAAAGTGTTGGCCATACCCAACGCCGCTTTCCAAAAGGGCACCAATATTTTTTCTACGGTCCGATTTCCAGTCGGACAAACATTCCAAAACCTTATCCTCTCCAAAAAAAAATCTGTCAACGCCCATAATTCCTACAAAACCTATAAAACCATCCAATTTTATCGATCATAATAACCGTTAAACGAATTAAAAGAATATTCGATTTAGTCAAGGGATCATGTCGTTCTTTTGTAATGGTAAAATCTCCCCCAAATTTTCCATTCATAAAGAAAATAGTATTTAAAAATGCGCGTGAATTCTGTTGCAGGTTATTTTTGTGGAATTTTGTTTTGTTTTCAAGTCGGTATCGCCCAAACGCCAATCCAAGTAGATCAGAATCCCAACCAGTCAGGTATATGGAGCGATCCCGTTCCTTTTGGAATCGTTCCGGTGGCCGTTGCCAATCTTCCGGATGGGCGTCTGCTCACCTGGTCAGCTAAGTTTAGGAATACCTTTACGGAAATCGGGGACGGCATGACCTTTACCGAAATCTTTGACCCCTTTATGGGCCCAGATGGTACGGCGCTAGGCGAAACTACCTCCAACACCGACCACGATATGTTCTGCCCTGGCATCAACAACCTGGCGGATGGGCGTATCCTTTCAGCTGGCGGGACCAGTAGCGAACGTACCAGTATCTACGACCCCACTACCGGGGTCTGGTCCGTGGCACAGGATATGAACATCCCCAGGGGCTACCAAGGAAACGTAACCCTATCGGATGGCAACGTATTTACCATAGGTGGTTCTTGGAGCAATGGAGCGGGCGACAATGGCGGCAAGGATGCCGAAATCTGGTCCCCCCTTACGGGATGGGTACTCCTTCCGGGTATTGAGAACGAAATTCTTTGGAACAACAACGACCTTTCCGGGGAAGCCAGAGGTTTTTACAGAATAGATAACCATGTATGGCTATGGCCGGCACCGAACGGAAAACTCTTCCATGCGGGACCCGGACAGACAATGCACTGGATCGATGTACAGGGCAATAACGGACAGGGTTCATGGAGCGTGGTTGGGCCAAGGGGAAACGATACCTATTCCATGAAGGGCACCACAGTGATGTTCGATATCGGAAAGATCTTAAAAGTGGGCGGGTCCAGATCTTATGATAGCGGCACCCCTGCAAAGGACAATTCCTACGTAATAGATATCAACAATCCCAGCAACGTTACGGTGACCGCTACGCTAAACTCCTTGGCGGAATCGCGTACCATGCACAACAGTACCGTACTGCCCAACGGGCAAGTTTTGGTGACAGGGGGACTTGACCATGCCGCGGTATTCACCGATACGGGATCAAGGCTCACGGCCGAACTTTATGATCCGCAGTCCAATACTTGGCGCAGCGTTGCCGGAATGTCGGTCCCAAGGACCTATCACAGTGTGGCCATCCTGATGACGGACGGACGGGTATTCGTGGGCGGGGGCGGACTCTGTGATTCCACTCCTGACTGCGACAACCATTTCGATGCAGAAATATATAGCCCCCCTTACCTGTTCAACTCCAATGGCGAGCTGGCCCAGAGGCCAAATATAAGTGCACCATCCACAGCCGATTACGAAACCACCATAAATGTGACGGGCAGCAGTGGCCTGAGCGGATTCAACCTTATCCGTTTCTCCGCCGCCACCCATAGCACCAACAACGAACAGCGAAGGATACCGGTTGCCTTTACGGAAAACGGTGGCAATTATAGCCTATCGATACCCAATAGGAACCTTTTGCCACCGGGATACTATATGCTCTTTGCCCTGAATGCCAATGGGGTGCCCAGTGTAGCGGAGACCATAAAGATAGGCAGCGCCCTGCCCCTTGATGTCCCCAACACCAATCTGGT
>CAXBDK010000032.1:0-8552 GCA_963974715.1 uncultured Sediminicola sp. | reverse complement strand
TTTCACCTTTATCACCTACTGGGCCTTGCGGACCTTGAAGACCGATCGGGCCCTGGTCACCGGTAGCACCTTTGTCTCCGGTTTCACCTTTATCGCCAATCGCACCCTTGTCGCCAGGCTCTCCTTTATCGCCTACTGGGCCCTGTGGACCCTGAAGGCCGATCGGGCCCTGTTCACCATCAATACCTTGGATGCCTTGTGGACCTACTGGACCTTGTTCCCCATCAATGCCTTGGATGCCCTGGTCGCCGGTAGCACCTTTGTCTCCGGTTTCACCTTTATCGCCAATCGCACCCTTGTCGCCAGTCTCTCCTTTATCGCCTACTGGGCCTTGCGGACCTTGAAGACCGATCGGGCCCTGCTCGCCATCAATACCTTGAACACCCTGGTCACCGGTAGCACCTTTGTCTCCGGTTTCACCTTTATCTCCTACGGCACCTTTGTCTCCAGTCTCTCCTTTATCGCCTGTTTCCCCTTTATCACCGACTGGCCCCTGTGGACCCTGAAGGCCGATCGGGCCCTGCTCGCCATCAATACCTTGGATGCCCTGGTCGCCAACAGCACCCTTGTCACCGGTTTCCCCTTTATCTCCTACCGGGCCCTGTGGACCCTGAAGGCCGATCGGGCCTTGGTTACCATCTATACCCTGGATGCCTTGTGGGCCCATGGGCCCCTGTGGACCTACCGGGCCTTGTGGACCAATGGCTCCCGCCGCAGCCAAATCGGCCAAAGCAACGCTTAGGGCCGTATTATCCGTATCGGTAAGCACCAAATTGGCTCCAGCTATTTCAAATGTCGAATTTTTGGTATTGGCATCTGTAAAGGAATCGTTCAAGCTACTAAGATCCACGCTTACACTACCCCCGTTCTCCAAGATCAACGTCAATTCATTGGTAGCTATATCAAAACTAAAATTCTGCAATTGTTGGTTATCATCCGAAGTCAGTTCCCACGAATTCCCATCCCAAAAATAGATGGTACCGGAAGTGGTATTTACATATAGATCTCCAAGTTCCGCCCCGGTAGGTACAGAAACGCCAGGGGCCGAGACATCGGTTCCACTGAGCACTTCGCAATTACACTGGTCCTGAAGGGTAACCGTAGTCTGTGAAAACGCAATTCCTGAAAGCAGTAGGAAAATGATTAAAAAAAATCTCTTGTTCATGGTCGTTTGGTTAGAAAAGGGGTATTTGGTCTGTTTCATCTTGGTAAGACAATTGTTTACCATAGGATATATTTTCGGTACTTGTTTAAGACGTCCATTCCAAACATGGGTACAAAATTAGAGCTGGAATCGGCGTTGAAAAATAAATGTTGTGTAGCCTTCATTATTGATTGTATAGCAATCGATAGATGAAGTTGCAGTTCACATAGTGCGGTGGCCACAAAGGGCATTTTATCGAAAAAGCCACTGAACACCGTTGCTACAAAAGTTGTCTTTGTCATAAAAGCATTCGCTTTTTTTGCTTTTGACCCATTCATAAGTTCCATTTTATCTTTCATCCGTCCAGGCTTTATTATTGGTTCTTTACCCTGTAGGTAATACGCCTATTTGTGATAACGGATTTCAAGGATACCGACAAAAGGGCATCGTTGGAAGGTACAGCTGTACAAGCACCGATGGAATTGGAGACCAAAACCCTAAACCTAAATTGATCTTTATCCGTTCCGGGAGCGGTAACCGTCAGTGTCTGTGTCTGGGTTCCACTGTAAAAGGGTCCATTTGAAATATTACTAAAACTGGCACCACCATTGGTGCTTACCTGCCATTGATACGTATCAACATTGTTGGCCGTTACCGAATAGGTGGCATTTTCCCCCACCTGAACCTGCTCTTCAATTGGGTGGGCAGCAATCGAAATGGGCCTAACCGTAATCGTCTGGACAAGATCTATCGAATTTCCCGACTGATCTGTTACACGATATGTCCTACTGATAATTTCTGGGTCGGTTCCCCCGTCGCTACTATCGCCAACATGTGTTACCGATGGGACAGAGGAACAATTATCGGCTTCATCCGTTACCAATAATATATCCGCCAAGGGCACATTATTCTGGCAATAAACGGTAATAGACGCTGGTGCAGTGGCGGTTGGGTCAATATCATCGACCGTTATCCTGGTAACCGCGGATACTTGTGGAGGTTCCGGATCTCCCGATGTGCCACCGTACTCCACCAGATAACCCTTGGGCTGATAATCGCCACTTCCGGCCCCAGTGTTGGATAGATCGTTCCATGATCCATCAAAACCTGTTCCCGGGGCATTGATATGGGCATAATCCTCATCCGCCGAATTATTGGGTTCCCCATTGTTCCAGTTTGCATAATTATAGGGTGCAGTGGTATTTCCCCCTGCGTTGCCGGTCCAAAAAAGTGTACCGGCCTCCGGTCCCGTCACCCAGCGCCATTGTCCTTCTACAGCGGCATCACTGGCTCCTATCCAACCGGCACCACTTGACTGTTTCCCCAATAGATCCGCCTCGTCCTGTATCGTCAGGGTAGCAAGATATCCCTGTAATCCATAAAAGGTACGAAGGGCCGCTGCATCCCTGGCCGCTGTCCACGTTATTCCCAAAGCTGGAATATATTCATAGTAATGTTGGGTGGACATCAAATAGTTTGCCTCGGCCAAAACAATTGAAAATTCCTTTACCGTACCTCCTATGGGGGTGGCGGAGGACTGGAACACCACATCTAAAAGAGCGGCCTCAAAAGCTTGTAAACTGGCAGGACCGACCAAACTGAGTTTTCCCTCCGAAACATCCCACGTGGATGTTATTCCAGGGTGCGTTCCCTGAAGGGAAAGCTGATCTCCGCCGTTGTCATAGTTAGTGGAAACCTGAACAAATACCGCCCAGATATCGGTGTCATCCGTATCGGTAATGGAAACCGATCCTATAATATTAACAACATCTCCCGGACAGTAGTCCAAATCACCTGTAGCAACGATCATCGGGGGGTCATTGATCGAATCGTCCGTGCCGTCCCTATAGTCAAGGTCCCCTCCCGACTGTGCATCATTATCCCAATCGGGAAGGGCCAAAGATCCCCCAGCCGTATTCAATGGGTTATCTATCCTTCCCCCAGGATCGGCATAACCGGTGGTAGTATCTATGGTATTATCCAGTCCATCGTTATCGGTATCGGTGCCTGAAAGCGCTAGACCGGCTTCGGCCGTATCATTGGACCCTTCGTTATCACTATTGGTATCCAAATAGTCGGGACTTCCATCCCCATCCGTATCCACTGGCGTCAGTCCGTTCGGCGAATAGGCATTGTCCAAGCCATCGGAATTGGAATCTGTCCCGGAGGGTGCCGTATAGCCCATGGTGGTTTGGGCCTCCACATTGTCGGGAATACCATCCCCGTCACTATCCTGATCCAGATAATCGGGAATTCCGTCCCCGTCCGTATCTGCACAGGAAGTTCCTTGGAAAACAGCAATGTTGTCCAAGAAAAATTCATCATGTGGTTCCCCTGTGGAAGTTCCCTCAAAAGACAGTACAACGGAATTGGAAGGCGCCACAAAAGAAACGGTAACCGTTGAAGTATTGGATATATTCCCCCCACCCGTATGGTTCGAATTTCCTCCATTATCGGCAAAAAGCTGATCGGAAGTACGGGAATACACCAGTGTTCCCCCTACCCTAACATTTAGGGTGGAAGATACGCTGTAGGTAGAAATGGTTCCCAGATCAAACGATAGGGAATAAGCCTGTCCAGAAGTAAGGGCAAGTGTTTGCTGGATCGTTTCCGAACCTGAGCCATATTCTTCGAAAAAAGCATAGGCCCCTGGTGGATCTGGTTCTTGCCACCTATTGCCACCGCCTGTCCAACCGTTCAGGTACCAAGAGGAAAAATCCCCATTGGAAACACGGTTCGATCCACTAATGGAACTCACACATTCCACAGAATCGAGAATACCATCGTTATCGGAATCAAGATCCGTGCTATCGGGCACACCGTCGCCGTCCGTATCCACACTGGCCATTGTGCAGTCGCTGGAAAGGATCGTAAAAGGAATCGTCTGCTTTGCTATGGAGGGGCCCTGATAGCGTGTTTCCAGGACCTGACCACCACCGTTTTCATAAAACAATACCGTAATCTGGTGCAATCCGGTCGAAAGGGTAGTAGTACCCGAACGTTCCTGAGTGCCGTGGTCACCGTCGTTATTCACAATTTCAGTTCCATCAATATATAGTTTGGAACCGTCATCGGAACTGGTGAAAAAAGTATAAGAACCCGCAGTTGAAATCTGGATATATCCCTTATAACGTAGGGCAAAAGAGTCTGCATCACCAGGATCTACCGAATTTTGTAGGGTACCCACGTTAAAATTGCCGACTTGTCCACTACCCATGGCACCGGTAGTGGGAATATTGTTCACCGTGTTGCCCGGGGGCACCAGATCATAAAATTCATAGTCCAGAACGTTGGAACATGCGGGAGGGATCCCGGTAAGAAGTACATTGTCCAAACGATACCTATCATTGGTCTCATTTACCGAAAACAAAGCCTCCAATTCAAGGGTCGAGCCAGAAGGTATGGGAAATGAATAGGTCGCATTAGGCGTAAGTACGGGTGCCACTAGGTTTACCCAGCTGCCACCCTGTAAACGATACCGAAAGGAAAAACGATCGGTGCCCTCAATACTGTTAACCGATGTAGAAAAACCAATTTCCAAATTTGAAAGTCCCCGTATATTGATCGCCTCGCTGCGCCAATATCCGGCAGTGTTGGCACTTCTGGTCTCTATTCTTGAAGAACGCACAACAGGTCCATTACCTGAGGTCCATGTAGATGCGGAAATGCCAGTTGCGGTACCTGTGGCAATATTGTCGGCATAGGCATTAAAATTCTCGCCCCAAACCGTGGTCTGGCCATGAAGCCCCACGCCCCACATCAAACAGAAAATAATTCCGATGTGGAATGGGAATATCCTATCAATAAAAAGAAGTTGTTTTTTCATGCTGCGTTTCAAGGTGCCACAAGAACGACTTGGTAGTCGTCCTTAACACCGAACAAAATTAGCAATGAACCACAGGGTAGAAAATTTATGTTGTGTAGAGGGGTATAAAGCACCGTGAAGAATGTAAATCCTGCGGTCTGTCCCAAAAAATTGTTATAATTGGGATTGTTCAGGATGCGCTTTATCGATGACCCGTTGAAAAATATGTAGGAATACCCTTCTTTTTAGCAAAAGAAAAGGGTGACCAAATGAATGATCACCCCTCTTTATTATTGTAAAATAGGTGTTATTCGATGATGATGAACTCCGACCTTCTATTCAATTGGTGCTGTTGGTCGGAACAATTGGACCTATTTCCACAATCGTTCACCAAACGGGTTTCCCCAAAACCTTCCCCCATTAACCTATCTTCCGAAATGCCTTCTGATACCATGTATTTTACGGTGGCTTCCGCTCTTTTCTGGGATAGCCATAAATTGTAAGCATCAGGGCCCCTACTATCCGTATGTGAATTTACCTGTAATTTAAGACTTGGATACTTTTCCATGGCAGCAACCACCTTTTGGATTTCCAATGCCGCATCTTTTCTGATATCGTACTTGTTTAGGTCAAAATAGATCGTGCTCAATTGCAACAATTTTGCCAGATCGTCCCCAAATCCCGCCGTAACCTTGTCTCGCTCCAGATAAAAGTCGACTATTTTGGGCTTTCCATCCGATTTCCCCAAGTATTCCTCAGCAGGTACATAACCCTCCATTGAAGCCCTTATAAAATTTCCTTTGTTACAGTCTATGGTAAGTTCATAATCGCCCGAGGGGTTGGTAATGGTACTGGCGATTTCAATATTGTCCTCATTGATCACCCGGACCGTTGCCCCTGCCAACACTTCATTGGATATATTGTCCCTTACGGATCCCGATATCTTTTGGATGCAATCCAAGGCAAGGGGTTCCAATTCTACAAAACTATAGATATCATCCTCTCCAATCCCTGTCTTCCTATTGGAAGCGAAGTAGCCTTTCTTGGTATCGGAATCGAAGATAAAGGTGAAATCATCCGCAGTGCCGTTTACCGGTTCCCCAACGTTGGCGACTTTTCCCGAAACCGCTCCAAATGCGATCTTGGTAGCGAAAATATCCAAACCTCCCAGTCCCAAGTGCCCATTCGAGGAGAAGTAAAGGATTTCATCCTGACTTACAAATGGAAATGTCTCCCGTGCTTCCGTATTGATGTTGTTGCCCAAATTCTCTGGTGTACCAAAGGTTCCATCTTCTTTGATGGAGACCCTGAAAATATCCGATTCCCCCAAAGATCCCGGCATATCGGATGCAAAATAAAGGGTTTTTTCATCCGGCGAAAGTGCAGGGTGCGCCACCGAATAAGCATCACTGTTGAAAGGGAGGTCTTCCACTTGGGTCCATACCCCCTCCCTGTACCTGGCACGAAATATTTTCAAACGTATCATTCCTTCACGGTCCCGAACATATTTCCCCTCTACGATATTATTACGGGTAAAATAAACGGTCTCCCCATCCTTGGTGGCTGCAGAGGTGGATTCGTGCAGTTTGGTATTGATGTTCCCATCAAACTTTACCACTCGGTTTTTTGATATGCTGTCCGTATCCACATGGTATAGGTCCAAAAAATCCTTTGAGTTCCATGTATGCCTGTATTTGGCAAGGTTGCCCGTATCCCTATCGGAAGAGAACAGCAGTCCCTGTTTGTAAAAGGAAGGTGCAAAGTCGGCATATTTGGAATTGTGGGGGAAAGTTCCCAGTTCATACCTTCCCGAGTTGGATTTTATTTCTTCCAAATAATCCCCTTCCTTTGCATAGAGGTCCGCCCTACCATCCCCTGATGCCATTGCGGTAAATTTTGACATCATCAAATTGGAAGTATCATAATCTCCCAAAGATTTTAGGGCTTGGGCATACCTAAAATAATACTCGATCCCCATTTCATCGGGATATTCATCCAGCAACCTTTTATAGGTCTCGGCCGCTTCTGGATATTGCGCATTAAAGTAGTAGGAATTCCCCAACCGTTTTAACATATCCGTGGACACATAACCTTTTTCCAGTACTTTTTTATAGATATCAATGGCAGGACTAAAAGAATATTCCCCATACTTTTGGTTCGCTTTTTCGATCAGTCGTTCTTGGGCAGCTATATTCCAAAGCCCTAAAGAAACCGTTACAAGTACTAAAAATATCCTTTTCATCATTATGGATCAATTTTAAAAGAATCTTGGGGAAACCAGGCGTCTAAACGATTTAACCAGTTCAAACCTTAAAAAAACCTCAAAGGTACCATCGTTGAACTGGGTACCGCCCAATTCCGTGGTCTCCCGATCATAGGCCAGTCCCACCATAAACTGGTCGGTTATTTGAAACCCGGCCAGTCCACTAACTGCAGCATCCCAGCGGTAGGCGGCACCAAAGGTGAATTTTTCGTTGAACATGAAATTAGCGGACAGATCAACCTGTAACGGGGCGCCACCGACCACTTTGGTCAAAAGGGCAGGCTTAAATTTTAGGTTGGGGCTTACATCAAAAACATACCCCGTAATCATATAAAAGTTGATCCTTTCCTTGGAGAGGAAATTTACCTCATTGGCGTCGGAATCGGTATTATCAAAATGTTCGGTTTCAAGCAGGTTGGGAGCGGAGAGGCCCAAATAGAAAGTATTGGTATGATAATAGGCCCCAATCCCAAAATTGGGCGAAAATTTATTGTCGATATTTTCCCCGTCCACCACTTCGGAATCAAAATTCCGTAATCCGTTGAAATCCAGATTCAACAGGTTGCCCCCTGCTTTTAATCCAAAGGACAATTTTGCATCCTGGGCCACATTTATGGTATAGGAAAGTACAGCATCCAAATAGGTTTCCTGTACTACCCCATCCCCTATTTCATCGTTGACAATGGAAATACCGTAACCCAATCTACTATTGCGGATGGGGGAATGAAGGTTCAGTGTCTGTGTGGTGGGAGCGCCATCCAGGCCAACCCACTGGGAACGGTACAATGCAGCGATACTTAGCTGTCCACGTGACCCGGCGTAGGCAGGGTTTACGCTCATGGTATTGTACATGTACTGGGTAAACTGTGCGTCCTGTTGGGCACGAATACCCTGAACCGTTCCCGTCAGCAACAAAAGAAATATAAATATGCTCTTTTTATAGGTCATTTCAATTGGGATATATTATTTACTCACATATATATAACCGCTATCGGTAATATGCTCTTGGTCCTTATCATATTCAAAAATATAGAAATACACTCCTGAAGGAAGATAATCAGACCCAGAAATTGTAGATCTTACCTTGGACCTGCCATCGAATACATTGTTCTGGTTATTGTACCCGTCACCTTCGTATACTGCTTTGCCCCACCTGTTAAATATCCGGATTGAATTATTGACGGCATTTTCAACATTTTTGATAAACAGGAAATCATTCTTCCCATCTCCATTGGGCGTTACCATCTGGTTCACCTCAATTTCGTCATCGATGGGCGCATCATCTATCGGGTCCAGGTAATCGGGCGTGCCGTCACCGTCAGTATCGTCGTCCGTAGGGT
>CAXBDK010000031.1:0-9385 GCA_963974715.1 uncultured Sediminicola sp. | reverse complement strand
TATATTTCAAATATTTCAAAGAACTATTTTAGATTTTAATGGGACAGTAATGAAATTATTTATTCTTTTAATAGGAAGTAATCAATTAATAAAACTTATGAAGCTTACATTTGTAGCCAAGATCGCTTCCGAATGGAGCCAGATGCATGAAATTGACTTTCAGTCTATTCAACCCGGGAAACCAACCCAGAATCCTTTTTATGGAGAGATTCAACTTAAACTATCGAAGGGACGTTCTCAATAAGTACCTCTTTCAAGATCTCAATCAGCTAAGGGAACAAACCGAGACTTGGATGGAAGATTACAACAATATAATACCACATAAGGCCCTGGGGAAAATTGCACCCACAGCATATGCAAAATTTAATTCTCCTGACGGTACCGCTAGGAGAATGAAAAATATTATTTTTGGACAATTAGTCAGTTCTAATTATGGAAGCTTACACCTTCCTCTCGAATTGTTGTTGTTCTTTTGATGTCATAATTCTATCTATAAAAAAAGCGGGATTTTCGATCCCGCTTTTTTATGGCCCATAATGTGGGGTTTATTTTGCTGACAGCCCTGGCGAAAACTTTTTTGGTCTCTTGCCCAATGCCCAGGGAAAATACTCCGACCTAGGGATCTTATTGCACCGTGTCCATGGATTTCTCGCCCTCTTCCAGCATAATTGAATCCAACAGGTCCGGATCCCCTTCAAGGGTGGGCATTTGTTGCTCCCGGTCTTCCTCTTCTTGATAAAAGTGACTGAACTTATCTATATACTCGTTAAAGATCAGGGTCTCTTTTTCTGCAAGTTCCCGGTCCTTGTTCATGATCAGGATATCTATATTTCGCCTGTAGGCCTCCATATCGGAGATAATTTCGTTTATGTTTTCGTACTGTTCATCCAATGGAATGCCTTCATAATATTCCAATCGCTCCTGATATTTGGTCTTTAAACGCTGGAATAGATCTCTCGCCTTTTGGGTCTCGCCCACCTTGTAATACCCATCAACATAGGGTTCCACAAAAGCGTAATATCCAAAATAGTCCAACGGCATGTTTTTCATCGCGATGTCAATGATGTCCTTCGCCTTTTCTATTTTATTTTCATCGATCAGCGTCTCGGTAAGCCTGGCCAAATTCCCCCTGAAGGAAAGCCCTTGTGATCTTGTCTGTGGGTCATGGTAGATATCTTCACTTCCGGAGTTGCCCCAATCCCATTTTTTGACAATATTGTACATTAGGTCCGAATCGATCCTTCCCATTTCGTAAGAACTCTGCTTCTTGGTCTTTATGGGCACCAATTTATAGACCAGTCCGTCCAATTGCAGGTAGTCCTTCATCCAAATATACTCGCCGTCATCAAAGCTTCCGCCCGAAAAATATATGGGCCGTTTCCAGTCGTTATTGGCCAGGATGTCCAACATCATGATGCGGTTTTTGGGCAATGCGCTTTCGGGAAGGTCGATGTCTATATAATCCAAGATCAGTGCCGAATCCTTTTCCTTTACCAATCCGCTCTCCAATACGTTTTTCTTGTTAACGGGCACCCGGATCTTGTTCGTGGGATAATAGACTATGTCCTGGTTGCTTTCAGAGTACTGGCTAAGGTCCGCTCCCTGTTTCTGCAAGATATACTTGAACTTGGTCTGTGGCTTGTCGCTGCCCACCCAGTTCATAAAGTCTTTTATGTCCCACCGACTATCGGTCATCTTCTGATAGTAGATGGCATCCCTGGTCCCATAGGTATATTTGTCGTGCGTAAGCTGGGAAGGGATGGGGGCACTTTCGTATGCCTGTCTTTTCATTTGATCTATATACCAGTCCGTGGCAAAAAGGCTGGTATTGATAATACGCACATCGGTCCTAAAACCCTCAATTTCCTGCACGTACCAGAGGGGAAAGGTGTCATTGTCCCCAATGGTAAACAGCATTGCGCCTGCATCTTTCTGTGTGGATTGCAGATAGGCCTTAGCAGTGGATCGGGTGGTGAAACGGTCCGAGCGGTCATGGTCGTCCCAATTTTGGTAGGCCATTACCCCAGGTACGGCCAAAAGACAGATTACGGTAAGCGCAGGCGCCAAAATCTTGGGCGACAAAAGTTTTTTAAATTCGTCGAAGAGACCGTATACGCCGATTCCTATCCAAATGGCAAAAACATAGAAGGAGCCTACCAACGAATAATCCCGTTCCCTTGGCTGAAAGATGGAGGGATTTGTATAGAACTGTATGGCCAATCCGGTAAAAAGAAAGAAGATGAGCAAGATCCAAAATTGCTTCGGATTTTTGGTGACCTGAAAGATCAACCCAATAATACCCAATAACAACGGTAGGAAAAAATAGGTGTTCCTGCCTTTATTGTCCAGGATATCGTTGGGAAGGTTTTCCTGGCTCCCCAAACGGGCACTGTCCACCGGTCCGATGCCACTGAGCCAGTTTCCATGGTTGTCGTACCGTCCCTGGATATCGTCCTGTTTTCCGGTAAAGTTCCACATAAAGTAGCGCCAGTACATATATCCAAACTGGAATTCGAACATGTATTTTATGTTCTGCCAAATTGTCGGCGGTTGCACATCGATATATTCACTGAACTGACGAAGGAAGCTGATATACTGCCCTTCTTGGATCTCTCCCTTTTCATGTCCGGAACGGAACTGCTGAATGGCGGCGCCGAGCTCTTCATTGGATCGGTACTCCGGTTTTACGCTAAATTCCAGTCCACCAAAATATTTCATATAATTTTCGGCGTTCTGCTCGCTCCACATACGCGGTAAAAGTCCGACATGACCTTTATTGGGGCCGGGAATGGATTCCTTGTAATGGTTTACGATGACATACTTGCCCAATTTTTCGTCCTTCTCGTACTTAGGTTCGTCATCCTGCTCGTCGCCAGAAGCCGCAAAGAGGTTGGAGTAGTAGGTGCCATATATGGGACTGTCCACCCCGGGGTACTGTTCCCTGTTGTAATAGGCCAAGAGGGATCTGGCGTCGGAAGGGTTGTTCTCGTTTATGATGGTATTGGCGTTTGCGCGGATGGGGAGCATGAGCCAAGATGAGAACCCCAGGAAGAGGAACATGGCACAGAGCACAAGGGTATTGGCCTTGCGATAGTCCCGCGTGCGCGTAAAATGCAGTCCGTAATAAAAAACCCCTATAAAGAGCAATAACATTATTACGGTGCCCGAATTGAAGGGAAGCCCAATACTGTTCACAAAAAAGATTTCGCTCCATCCGAACAGTTTTAGCACATAGGTGAGCGAAAACTTATAGACCAACATCAGGATGGCCACTACTGCCGCATTGGCGATGATGAAATTCTTTACGGTGGTGGTCCTGTATTTTTTAAAGTAATACAACAGTCCTATGGATGGAATGGTAAGGAACCCCATGAACTGTATCCCAAATGTGAGGCCCACTACAAAGGAAATAAGGATAAGCCATCGATTTCCCCTAGGGTCTTCCAGATCATCGGTCCATTTTAGCCCTAGCCAGAGCAAGAGTGCCATGATAAGACTGGCCATGGCATATACCTCCGTTTCCACGGCATTGAACCAGAAGCTGTCGGAGTAGGTAAATGCCAGGGCGCCGACAAGTCCACTTCCCAAAATGGCAACGGCCTTGCCATTGGTAAGGGCCTCCCCTTTGTCGATCAGCTTCCTGACCAAGTTGGTGATGGTCCAGAACATGAACAATATGGTAAAGGCACTTGAAATTCCTGAGAGATAGTTCACCATTTTGGCCACCTGATCAGGGGCCAGGGCAAACATGGAAATAAAGGCGCCCAGCATTTGGAGCAACGGGGCCCCGGGGGGGTGGCCGACCTGTAATTTGGCGGAGGTGGCTATGTACTCCCCAGCGTCCCAAAAGCTGCCGGTAGGCTCAACGGTGATGCCGTATGTGATAAGGGCAATAAAAAAAACGGCCCATCCCAAGGCGGTATCCCATTTTTTAAAATCTTTAAAAAACATGCATTCCAAAATTTACCAGTTGGGGCGAATTTACTAATAAAAATAGATATGGGAGGAAATTTTTGATAAAGCTTTAACAGGCCGAATCCCCCTTTTTTCCATTTTCTTCCACAAAATATTTGTGCATGTAAAACTTTGTTTTAAATTTGCACGCTCTTAAGCATTGCTGGTCCATGGTGTAATTGGCAACACTACTGTTTTTGGTACAGTCATTCTAGGTTCGAGTCCTAGTGGACCAACGGAAAACCTCTCAAAAATTCACAAATCGAATTTTTTTGGGGTTTTTTCTTTTTGGCGGTCGTGCGAGCGACTTTCGGCGAATATGGCATGCCCTTGCGACCCCAAAAATTGATTGGGATTTGAAGGAAAAAGTTGTATATTTGCAGCGCTGAAAGAATATAAGGTATTCATGAGGGGACTTTGGTCCCCTCTTTTATTACTTGAATTTATGTTGAAGGACAAAGTAACGGAGCTTTTGAACAAAGCGTTGGAGGAGAACCCCTCACTTTTTTTGATCGATTTTAAAATCAGTCCGGACAATAAGATCAAAATAACCCTGGATGGGGACAACGGGGTTGCGCTGAAGGACTGTATGGCCGTAAGTAGGGCCATTGAGCACAATCTGGACCGGGAGGAAGAGGATTTTTCCCTGGAGGTGGAATCGGCAGGTGCCACCTCGCCCCTGTTACTGCCGAGACAGTACAAAAAGAATATCGGCAGAATATTGGAAGTAAGGCTCCAAGATAGTAATTTTGAAGGGAAACTTACGGACGCAAGCGATGAAGCCATCACCCTGGAATGGAAGGTCAGGGAGCCAAAGCCTGTCGGAAATGGAAAAATAACGATTCAGAAAAAGCAGGAAATAGCGATTTCTGATATTCGGGAAGCAAAAGTTGTATTAAAATTTTAATTAGTAGTTCAGAATGGAAAATATTGCGCTGATAGAGTCTTTCTCGGAATTCAAGGACGACAAGTTCATAGACAGGGTAACGCTAATGGCGATTTTGGAGGATGTTTTCAGGAATGCCCTGAAGAAGAAGTTCGGTTCGGACGACAACTTCGATATCATCATCAATCCGGACAAGGGAGATCTTGAGATATGGCGTAACAGGGTGGTCGTGGAAGACGATCAGGTGGAAGATCCCAATGAGGAGATATCCCTGAGTGCCGCACGAAAGATAGAGCCCGATTTTGAAGTTGGGGAAGATGTATCGGAAGAGGTAAAGTTGATCGACCTGGGGAGAAGGGCCATCCTGGCGCTTCGACAAAACCTGATATCCAAAATACACGAACACGACAATACCACCATATACAAGCAGTTTAAGGACCTTGAAGGGGAAATATACACCGCAGAGGTCCATCATATAAGGCACAAGGCCATCATTCTTTTGGATGATGAAGGAAACGAGGTTATCCTGCCCAAGGAAAAGCAGATCCCTTCCGACTTCTTTAGGAAGGGGGACAATGTAAGGGGCATCATAGAGAGTGTGGAGCTGAAGGGCAACAAGCCCGTTATCATCATGTCCAGAACCTCCCCGTTGTTCTTGGAAGCGCTGTTCTTCCAAGAAATCCCCGAGGTATTCGATGGATTGATCACCATAAAGAAGGCGGTCCGCATACCTGGGGAAAAGGCAAAGGTGGCCGTGGATTCGTATGATGATAGGATAGATCCCGTAGGGGCCTGTGTGGGAATGAAAGGTTCCCGTATACACGGCATCGTAAGGGAGTTGGGAAATGAGAACATCGATGTGATCAACTGGACCAGCAATGCACAATTATTGGTGACAAGGGCGCTGAGCCCGGCCAGGGTATCATCCGTTAAATTGGACGATGTTAAAATGACCGCCCAAGTGTACCTTAGGCCTGAAGAGGTCTCCAAGGCCATCGGCCGTGGGGGGCACAACATACGTTTGGCAGGTCAATTGACCGGTTATGAGATCGATGTGTTCCGTGAAGGGGTCGAGGAAGATGTGGAATTGACCGAGTTTTCCGATGAAATAGAGGGATGGGTCATTGATGAGCTCAAGAAAATCGGGCTGGACACAGCAAGGAGCGTATTGGAGCAGGATGTTGCCGATTTGGCAAAACGTACAGATCTTGAGGAGGAGACAATTTTGGAAGTTGTGCGCGTCCTAAAAGAAGAATTAGAAGATTAAGCTATATATTAGCGGGAAATTATAAGAATACGAAGATTTATTTATGGCAGATAATGCAACTATAAGGCTTAATAAAGTTCTAAGGGAGCTTAATATTTCACTGGATAGGGCCGTAGATTTCCTGGGGGCCAAAGGCCACGATGTGGATGCCAGGCCTACTACCAAGATATCCAATGAGGTGTACCAAGTTCTTTTGGATGAGTTCCAAACGGATATGAGCAAGAAGGTTGCATCCAAGGAAGTCGGCGAAGAAAAAAGGAAGGAGAAGGAGGCGCTAAGACTGCAATTGGAACAGGAGCAGGAGGAAAAAAGGATCGCCAGGGAGAAACGGACGGCCTCGGAGCAGGTCATCCGTGCCAAGGCCGATATAAGTGGGCCCAAAACCGTTGGGAAAATAGACCTAAGCGGCAAAAAGGAGGAGACGGCCCCACCTCAGCCAAAGGCTGAAGTGCCCGCTCCCGAAGCCCAGCCCATAAAGGAAACGCCCAAACCTGTTGCGCCCGTAGAGGCCAAGGAGGAAAAAGCGGCCGAGCCCCAAGATGTACCGGTACAAAAACCGGTGATAGAGGATAAACCGGCCGAAGCGGAAAAGGGAAAAGTGCAGACCGAAGCTCCCAAGGAGCAACCGGCGCCCACCGAAACGACGGCCCCTTCGGAGCCAGCCGAAAAACAAGAAGGATCGGAAACCCTTACCACCCAATACCAAAAGCTTTCCGGCCCCAAAATAATGGGGGACAAGATCGACCTTTCCAAATTCGAAAAGCCCAAAAAGAAAAAGGAGGCCCCTAAACCGGGCGATGCCGGCGATAGGAAGAAACGAAGAAAACGAATCGTAAGCGCTCCTGGAAGCACACCTCCGAATACCGCGCCCAGACAATCCGGAACCGGTCCACGTGGAAAAAATGCGCCAGGGGGACCAAGGAAGTTGCCAGGGCAGCGTTTTGGACAGGTTTCCAAGGCAGAGCCAACGGAAGAGGATGTACAAAAGCAGGTAAGGGAGACCCTGGAAAAATTACAGGGGAAAAGCAAAAAGGGCAAAGGTGCCAAATATAGAAGGGACAAAAGGGATTCGCACAGGCAACAGACCGAAAAGGACCTTGAACAGCAAGAACTTGAAAGCAAGACCTTAAAGGTTACCGAGTTTGTAACGGCCAGTGAGGTGGCGGCCATGATGGACGTGCCAACCACAAAGATCATCTCGGCATGTATGTCCCTCGGCATCATGGTGACCATGAACCAGCGACTGGATGCGGAGACCCTTTCCATTGTAGCGGACGAGTTCGGTTATGATGTGGAGTTCGTATCCGCCGATATCGAGGAAACCATAGAAGTGGCGGCAGATGCCCCTGAAGATTTACAGCCCAGGGCCCCCATCGTGACCGTTATGGGGCATGTGGATCACGGGAAAACATCCCTTTTGGATTATATCCGTAAGGAAAATGTCATCGCTGGAGAAAGCGGGGGAATAACACAGCATATTGGTGCCTATGGGGTAACCTTGGACGGAGGGCAAAAAATCGCCTTCTTGGATACTCCCGGACACGAGGCCTTTACGGCCATGAGGGCGCGTGGGGCGCAGGTTACGGACATCGCCATAATTGTAGTGGCGGCGGATGATGCCATTATGCCCCAGACAAAAGAGGCGATCAGTCACGCCCAGGCGGCGGGTGTGCCCATTGTGTTTGCCATCAACAAAATTGATAAGCCTACCTCCAACCCCGATAAGATCAAGGAGGGACTTGCCCAAATGAACCTTTTGGTAGAGGATTGGGGCGGAAAGATCCAGTCCCATGATATTTCTGCCAAAGTGGGAACAGGGGTGAAGGAACTTTTGGAAAAGGTTCTGCTCGAAGCGGAACTGCTGGAACTGAAAGCCAATCCAAACAGACTGGCGAACGGTACCGTAGTGGAAGCGTTCCTGGATAAGGGAAGGGGCTATGTATCCACGGTGCTTGTTCAGTCCGGTACCCTTAAGATAGGCGATTATGTACTTGCGGGGACCTGTAGCGGCAAGGTTAAGGCCATGCAGGACGAACGCGGAAACAATGTAAAGGAAGCAGGTCCTTCCGAACCGATATCGGTTTTGGGACTGGACGGGGCACCACAGGCCGGGGACAAGTTCAACGTATTGCAGGATGAGCGGGAGGCCAAGCAAATTGCGGCCAAGCGGGCGCAGTTGATGCGGGAACAATCGGTCAGGACCCAACGTCATATTACCTTGGACGAAATTGGAAGACGAATTGCTTTGGGCGACTTCAAAGAGTTGAACATTATCCTGAAAGGGGATGTGGACGGTTCCGTGGAAGCGCTTACGGATTCCTTCCAAAAATTGACCACCGACGAAATCCAGGTGAATATTATACACAAGGGGGTCGGTCCCATTACGGAATCGGATGTGCTATTGGCCTCCGCTTCGGATGCGGTCATTATTGGATTTAACGTAAGGCCTATGGGCAATGCCAGGGCCATGGCAGAGAAAGAGGAAATAGATATCAGGATGTACTCCATTATCTATGACGCCATCAACGACCTTAAGGATGCGATGGAAGGCATGTTGTCGCCCGTTATGAAGGAAGAGATTTCCGGTACCGCCGAGATCAGGGAGACCTTCAAGATTTCAAAGGTGGGTACCATTGCAGGTTGTATGGTCACCAGTGGCAAGATATTCCGAAATTCGGGAATTCGTCTGATCAGGGACGGAGTGGTGATCTTTACAGGGGAGCTTTCGTCCCTTAAACGCTTTAAGGACGATGTGAAGGAAGTTTCAAAAGGATATGACTGTGGATTGCAGGTCAAAAACTACAATGACATCCGCGAAGGGGACATTGTGGAAGCTTTCCAAGAAGTTGCCGTGAAGAAGAAACTGAAATAGCGAATTTTCACTTCAATCAAAAAAGTTTAAATCACTTCATATAAAAGGGGCCCTCCAAATGCATTGGACGGCCCCTTTTTAGTTTCCGATAACCAGGGTGTTCCCGAATCTTTTCGGAGCCTTCATGTAGGGTGATCTGGGATGATGATCAATCGTTGTGTTTATGCAAAAATTGTTGTTGATCTAAATAAGAAGAACTCTACGTTTGTGATACCTCTGAACTGTGTCCCAAAGGCTTTATTTTGGGATTGAGGACTCTTGAATGAATCTAGCGGGTAAGGGGCTTTACCAATGTAAAGAACAAACGGTCCACTTCCAATAAAGTTTCCAGGGCCATAAAACTAGCGTGCCTTCGTTCTTTCATTTTACTCAAGTAACCGTTATTGTTTTTTAACGGTTTTCGTGA
>CAXBDK010000030.1:0-11992 GCA_963974715.1 uncultured Sediminicola sp. | reverse complement strand
AGTTTGTTACAGTACTATGTAATAAATAGTACCATTTTTAGCAAAAATTAACATTCGGGACCGAATGGGGTAGGGGAGGCGGACCGGATTCGAAATGGATTTAATTTCCATTGTCCGCCCCTTCCGCGTTACCGCCCGGTCCGGGAACCGTTTGGGACAACAAATTCATGGAGGGAGCTTGGGGGCAATGGCCGAATGCCATATCTTTATTTTTTTTAATACCTATGCCCGTACAACATATTCCCGACCTATTTTTGGATACGAGCGCTCCCGTCCCGGAACTGCTGGTGTACGATTTTAAGTTATCGCACGATGTCTTTAGGAGCAAGGTCAAATTGGGAATGCATATGTTCAGCTTTCTGCAGATGGGCAAAAAGCAACTGCACTTTGCCAATAGCTCGGTACAGTTGGACAGTACCCAGTCCGTTTTGGTCAAAAAGGGCAACGGACTATGGACGGAGCTTTTGGAGGCCGATGCACCATATAGTTGTAAACTGTTGTTTTTTTCCGAAAGAAGATTAAAGGATTTTCTGATCAAACATCAGGGACACTTAACGGCGGGCAGTTCGGAAATCCCTTATTTTCAAATTGGGAACGATGCCTTTATCGGTTCCTACCTGCGATCGTTGGACGCCATTCCCATGGGGCCTCCCTCCATGGTGGAAAATATGTTACAGCTCAAATTCGAGGAAATCCTATTGTACCTACTGAACAAATATGGGGCCGACTTCAACCGCTTCCTGCACGGTCTTGTGGGAGGCGATACCTCGGCCTTTAGGGATACGGTGGAAAGGTGTGTGCATTCCCATTTAAAGGTAGTGGAAATTGCCTTTTTATGCCATATGAGCCTCTCTACCTTTAAACGTCATTTTATAAGGGAATTTAAGGAGTCGCCCGGTAAATGGCTACAAAGAAAGCGTTTGGAAATGGCGAAGATGGAACTGCAGGAGGGACGTTCCAAACCGTCCGACCTCTACTTGGAATACGGGTACAGCCATTTATCCAACTTTAGCAGCGCCTTTAAGCACACCTTTGGGAAAAGTCCCAAGGAGGTAATGCCCTGAGTATATTTCCCATTTGTGGACCTTTTTCATAAGTTTTTGACCCATGCCCCACAATAGGGCAGTGTTACTTTTTTTAACTTGGTCGGATAACTAAAAAGGTTTATATGTCGATCACATTAGCACAAGCAGAAAAAATAATAGCGGCCGCCAAGGACAAGGCAATGGCCATCGATACCAAAATGAACATAGCCGTTGTGGATGCAGGGGCCAATCTCTTGGCCTTTGTCCGTATGGATGGCGCATGGTTGGGATCTTTGGACATATCCATAAAAAAGGCCAAAACGGCCCGATATTTTGATATGGACTCTGGAGATATAGGGACGCTTTCCCAACCGGGAGGTTCCCTTTACAATATTGAGCATTCCAACGGAGGCCTTATTACCTTTCCAGGGGGCATTCCGCTAAAGGATGGATCGGGTACCATTATCGGTGCCATAGGCGTGAGCGGAAGCACAGTGGAGAACGATCATGCCGTTGCGAAGGCAGGCACCTCCGCACTTTGATCGAATTCTTATAAAGAAAGGGCGTTGCCCAAAGCAACGCCCTTTCTTTAAAAATGTGCGGAAAAACCGGGTAGGATTTCCGGGCGCACTGTTCCGAACGATCAACACTTCAAAAAGGGATACTACAAATCCGTCATTCCCGTTACCGAATGGCCGGCTATCGGATGATCGGATCTCGATTATCCGCCCTTTTCGGTCCATTTTTTTGCACATACTTTTTTTATATTCCCAAAAATCAGCTATCTTTTGGTCGACTTCATCAAGGACCATTTAAGATACTTCCCGTGCCATATCCAACCTCCGTTCCAAACGGAAGGATAGGTCGTAAGGATCGGGAATTGTCTTTTTAATCATGATCATTTAAAACTTCACATTATGAAATTTAACAGAAAAGCAAGCGCCCAATGGAAGGGCAGCGGAAAAGAGGGCAAAGGTACCTTGACCACCGCAAGTACCGTATTGGATAAGACACCATATTCCTTTAGCTCCCGTTTTGAGGAGGGCAAGGGTACCAATCCGGAAGAACTGATCGCAGCGGCCCACGCAGGTTGTTTTACCATGCAACTGAGTTTTTTGTTGGGAGAAGCGGGCTTTACGCCCACCACACTGGATACAGGGGCCAAGGTCACTTTTGAGGATGGCAGTATCACCTTGATCACCCTAACGCTTACGGGCACCGTGCCGGGTATGGAAGCATCGGAATTCAAGGAGGTGGCCCAAAAGGCGAAGGAAATCTGTCCCATATCCAAATTACTTGATACGGAAATCGTACTGGAGGCCAGTCTGAACACCTAATTGGCATTTTTTTAGATAGTGGGCGCCAGATCTGAATTTGTGCCCACTTAATTTATGGGGTATTTGGATTCCCCGAATGCCCAGTAACCACATTAACAGAAAAGATGAGTGAAACCATAAAAGCATACGGGGCGGATTCCGCCACTGCGGACCTAAGACCGTTGGATATAAAACGCCGTTCCGTGGGCAATAAGGACATTAAGATCGAGATCACCTATTGCGGGGTCTGCCATAGTGATATCCATACGGTACGCAATGATTGGAAAGGGTCCGTCTATCCCGTCATTCCCGGCCATGAGATCATAGGACGGATAGTGGATACGGGGGCGGACGTAAAATCCTTCAAAAAAGGAGACCTGGTGGGAGTTGGCTGTATGGTGGATTCCTGCCAAACATGCGCTTCCTGCAAGGACGATATGGAACAGTTCTGTGAAAAGGGGGCCACCTTTACCTATAATTCCCCCGATGTACACTTGGGGGGACAGACCTATGGGGGCTATTCCACTTCGGTGGTCGTAGATGAAAAATTTGTGCTCCGTATACCGGAGAACCTTGATGAAAAGGGTGCCGCTCCCTTATTGTGTGCGGGCATCACCACTTGGTCGCCACTGCGCCATTGGAACGTTAAAAAAGGGGACAAGGTAGCCATCGTGGGACTTGGCGGATTGGGCCATATGGGACTTAAGTTCGCCAATGCGCTGGGTGCACACGTTGTCATGATCACCACTTCCCCCTCCAAGGCAGCGGATGCCAAAGCACTGGGGGCACATGAGGTACTGATCTCAAAAAACAAGGAGGACATGGCGAAACACGCCAATAGTTTCGATTTTATACTGAACACCGTGCCGGTGGGACATGATGTCAACCCATATATGTCCCTGCTGAAACGCGATGCCACCATGGTATTGGTAGGGGCGGTGGAGCCGTTGGATGCCGTACATGGCGGATCGTTGATCTTTGGAAGGAAAAGGTTGGCGGGAAGTTTGATCGGGGGCATTAAGGAGACCCAGGAAATGCTGGACTTCTGCGGGGAACACAACATTGTTTCCGATATTGAGGTCATCAAGATGCAGGAGATCAACAACGCCTATGATCGCGTCATCAAAGCGGATGTAAAATACCGTTTTGTAATCGACATGGCCTCCCTTAAAAACTAAAGTTTCAGAATATCAATTTAGAATTAGGGGGCTAGTATGCCCCCTTTTTTATGCTAGGTCTGGCCATTTTACCGAGCTGTTGCGGTATCTCCATATTTTAGTAACTTTAGGACATCGGTGCAACCTAAAACATGACCCTTATGAAAACCCAATGGCATTCCCTCTTACTTTTTGTTTTTCTCATATTTACTTGCATCTCCCTGCGTTCCCAAGAGGAAGACATTTTTAAAAAGCTGGAGGAAATAGCCATTGTGGACCAAAAGGTGATGATGCCCATGCGTGACGGGATACGCCTGGCCACGGATATCTACCGTCCAAAAGGCGAAGGAAAAGTTCCCATCATCTTTTCCAGGACCCCCTATAATTTTAATACATGGATAGACGGGGAACAAAGGACACGGACGGCCGAAACCGCTTATGAAGCCGTTCAGCGCGGTTATGCCTATGTGGTACAGAACGAACGGGGCCGTTATTTTTCGGAAGGGGAATGGGATATATTGGGCGTACCCCTTACCGATGGGTACGATGCTTTTAGCTGGATGAAGGAACAACCATGGTCCAATGGCAAAATAGGTACTTTGGGCTGCTCCTCCACGGCCGAATGGCAAATGGCCGTGGCCGCCCTGGACCATCCATCCCATGCCGCCATGGTACCACAGGGATTTGGTGCCGGCGTTGGACGTGTGGGCGATTATTTCGAACAGGGCAACTGGTACCGCGGTGGCGTGGAACAGCTGCTGTTCTTTTCATGGCTCTACGGGGTGGAACACGATAAATTCAAGCCCCGTATCCCCGAAGGGGCCACACAGGAGGACCTGATCAGGATTTCCCGATTTTACGATCTGGCACCTAAAAATCCTGAGGTGGATATGGCCAAGGCCCTGAGCCACCTGCCCCTTCAGGATATATTGCAGAACATACACGGAAAACGGGAGATATTCGATAAGATGGTACGGCGCAAGCCCAATGACCCTGCCTGGTATACCGGCGGACTCTATCATGATGATATGGATTTTGGGGTGCCCAGTTTTTGGTTCGCTTCCTGGTACGATGTTTCCATCAGTCCCAATCTGGCCCTTTTTAACCATGTTCGGGAAAATGCCAAAGATCAAGAGGTGCGGGACAACCAATACCTTGTTATTGCCCCTACCTTGCACTGTGCCTATACCCGGGCCACGGAAAACACCATAGTGGGGGAGCGCAGTGTTGGGGATGCCCGACTCGATTATAAGGAACAGATCTATGCCTGGTTCGATCTTTGGTTAAAAGGGGAGCGGAACGATTTTAAGGAGACCACTCCCAGGGTGCAGTTCTATACCATGGGAAGCAACAAATGGCAGTCGGCCACGCAATGGCCGCCGGCGGATAGCAAAATGACCACCTATTACCTACATAGTGATGGGAACGCCAACAGTAGTGTAGGGGACGGCAGACTGCTTTCCAAGAAACCGGGACAGGACCGTCCCGATTCCTTTACCTACGATCCCATGGACCCCGTCATGTCGCACGGGGGCAACGTTTGTTGTACCGGGAATGCGGTACAGGGCGGTGCCTACGACCAGCAGCGGATGGAGACCCGAAATGACATCTTGGTCTATACCACCGAACCCCTAAAAGAAGGAGTGGAAGTTTCCGGCTTTATAGAGGCCACCCTTTATGTTTCCTCCGATGCAAAGGATACCGATTTCACCATAAAACTGATCGATGTATACCCCGACGGCACCGCCTATAACCTGGATGAGACCATACAGCGCGCCCGATACCGGGAAGGGTATGACAAGGAGGTCTTTATGGAAGGCAACAAGGTCTACAAACTGGATCTTACGCCCATGGCCACCAGTAATTACTTTAAGGAGGGACACCGTATACGGGTAGAGGTTTCCAGTAGTAATTTTCCACGGTTTGCCCGGAACTTGAACACGGGTGGCAATAATTATGACGAATCCGAAGGGGTCGTGGCCCATAATAAGGTACACCATTCAAAACAATACCTGTCCCAGATCCGTTTGCCCATAAGGGGAAAATAGGGATCGTTGTGGGACTGATAGGTTAACTAATTGTGGAGCCGATCAAACGGGCATTCTGCCGTCCTTTTTGTTCGCTGCGGTATATGTCAAAATAGCGATTCCAATTAGTGATGATCATGGCCGTTTGGAAACAATGACGGGATATCCACGGGGACTGTTTCGCCCGGTTGCATATTGCCCAAATACATGTCCCCGATCCGGATGCGAACAAGTCGTAGGGTGGGGAAACCCACGGCCGCGGTCATTTTCCGGACCTGCCTAAATTTCCCCTCCGTAAGGGTAATGGATATCCAAGAAGTGGGCCTATGCCGTCCCAGCCGCAAGCTTGGATCCGCCAAAGGGAATTCGGGCGGGCAGGGGAGGGGGCTCACTTCCTTGGGAATCGAAAGTACCTTTTGTCCCGCCGATCCAATTTCGACCCCTTTCCGTAGAAGGCGCACGGCCTTTTCATCGATTTCCCCGTCCATTTGGGCATAGTACTGCTTTTCCACACCAAAACGGTTTATAAAATCGCTCAGTTTCCCATCTGTGGTGAGCAAAAGCAGGCCTTCCGATTTGGCATCCAATCTTCCTATGGGCATAATCCCCTCCGGAAATGGATAAAGTTCCCCCAGAAAGTGTTTGCTACGGACCTCCTTGGGGTCGTTGGAGTTTAATTGGCTCAACATTCCAAAAGGTTTATAGGCCATAAAGTGTATGTGTTGATAGGTACTCTCCATTTGATAAAGATAATGGAAAAGGAGGGAATGGGAGAGGGCAGCTTTTACGCACTAAATGACATGTACGATGCTCCGAGGTTGTCGACCGATAGAAATAAAAACATATAATCGAATAAATATTCGTTTTTATTCCTATATTTGGTGCGTGAAACCAAAAGACGACGAGAAAAAGGCTGCTATACACCAAGAAACGCTGAACTTGGTCTATGAAAAGGGCATAGCCGGCATAAAAATGGCGGAACTGGCCAGAAAGGTGGGCATTTCCCCGTCCACGCTCTATGTGTACCACAAAAACAAGGAAGAACTTATCCTGGACCTGTTCACGGAAATATTGCAGGACCATACGGTGGCCTTCCGCAAACAGCTGGCAGGGGACCTTCCCTTTATGTTGAAATTAAAAAAGGTATGGCTGGAGATGTTGCACATGTCCATCAATAACGTAAAGGAAATGAACTTTATAAGACAGGTCAAACAATCTCCCTATTTTGATAAGGTCCCGGCAAGGGTAAAGGAAGATAAGATCAAAATGAGCCAGGAACTGTTGGATATGGGGAAACAGCAGCTCTTGATCAAGGACCTGCCCAACAACATTTTGGAATCGGTGGCGGAGGCCAATATTATGCAAACGCTGACCATGGTGCTCAACAAACAATTGACCCTTTCGGAAAAGGATATGGACATGATGTTCTCCTTTCTCTGGGATGCCATCAAACGATAATTTTTTTTATCGCAAAATAGAATATTTATTCGATTTTAAAACGGGGGAAGCCCATGCAGAAATTTAAAAAAATCTTAAAAAAATCATTTATGATCCTAGGAAGTCTATTGCTATTGTGCATTACCGGCATTGTGCTGTTCATTTATCTGAGTCCCGAATTTGGTGGTTCGCCCACCAAGGAGCACAAGGCCATTTTGGTAAAATCGCCCAATTACAGGGACGGCAAGTTTGTAAACCTGGAAAATGTGGAGCTTGATATGGGCTTTAGGAACATGGGCAAGAGCATTATGGGAATGCTTCGTCCCGACCCCCAGAGCGTTCCGGCCCGCCCCCTTCCGTTACAGAGGATAGACTCGGTAGATGTGGCCCGGTATGAAGAGGGCACACGGCTCATCTGGTTCGGGCATTCCACCTTTCTGTTGCAAATGGAGGGCAGGAACATCCTTATCGACCCAATGTTCGGGAAGTTGCCGGCACCGCACCCCATTTTGGGGACCAACCGCTTTAGCAAGGAGCTGCCCATAGAATTGGAAAAACTGCCCCAAATAGATGCCGTGATCTTGTCCCATGACCACTATGACCATCTCGACTACGGCTCCATACAACGTTTAAAGGGTAAGGTCAAAATGTTCTATACGCCCTTGGGAGTAGGGGCCCATCTTTTGGAGTGGGGCATTGCCAAAGAACGTATTATAGAGCTTGACTGGTGGCAGGAGGCCACATTTGGGGAACTGCAGTTTATTTGTACGCCCGCCCAACATTTTTCGGGAAGGGGGCCTGGCGATCGTGGCCATACCCTTTGGGGCTCTTGGGTGATCAGATCGGCTTCCGAAAACATTTTTTTCAGCGGCGATAGTGGTTACGGACCCCATTTTAAGGAAATCGGGAAGGCTTACGGACCCTTCGATCTGGCCCTTATGGAATGCGGACAGTACAATGAACTGTGGCATGCGATCCATATGTATCCCGAAGAGACCGCCCAAGCCTCCATGGACGTGGGTGCCAAAAAAGTGGTCCCGATACATTGGGGCGCCTTTAAGCTGGCCATGCACACTTGGAACGATCCCATTATGCGACTTACCAAAAGTGCAAAAACCTTGGGCATCGACCTGCACGTTCCCCAGATCGGGGAACCGATACACCCAAAAATAGATCAGGAACCCAAAGCCCCGTGGTGGCTCAATTAAATCCCAGAATATGGTACTCGTATTTCAGACCAACATCACAACACCGCTGGAAAAGTATGCCCGCCAACTTTTATCGGCCTTTCATGAAATCATCACAGTGGATTTCGATTTTGAGGATGTGGACAACATCCTGCGTATCGAAACCCAAGGAAATATTGCCCAAGAGGTTGAACTCACCATTAATTCGAAGGGACTCTTTTGTCGCGAACTTCCATAAAAACGCCCTTTCATAGGTCTCCAAGGACCGTAAACCAAAAATCCCCCAAGACAAGAATGCCCTGGGGGATTTTTTTATGGGTATTCCATAGGACTTTATCTTCTAATCAAAACCTATTTTTACAAGGCCTTTATGGCTTATTTTGATGGCTTCCAAAGGTTTTAGTCCATCAAACGTCTGATCTTGTTCCACCATATAATATTTCATTCCCGATAATTTCTTTTGGGCCAAGATCTTGGCAAAATCGATGTTGCCCTCACCTACTGGGGCAAACCTACCCTGATCGTCCATATCCTTTACGTGCCATATCTTAAAGCGCCCTGGATATTTTTCAAAATAGGCCACGGGATCGGCCCCCGCTTTGGTCACCCAATACAGGTCCATTTGAAAATTGACATATTTTGGATCGGTATTTTCCAAGAGGTAATCAATGGTAACGATGCCGTCCGCATCTTTTTTAAATTCGAAATCGTGGTTATGGTACAACAATTTTAGTCCCGCTTTCTGGCACTTTTTGCCCAGCTCGGTTAGGATCTTGGCCAAATTTTCCGCTCCGCCCTTCATTCCCATGGACTGGGCTTCGGCATTATAGGTAAAAAGGCCCATGGGGGGTACGGGGATCACGAAATATTTGAAGCCGGCGGCCTTTACGTCGGCGATCATGGCATCGGCATTGTCCATCGTAACGCTTCCCTGGTGTGTGCTGATTGGCTGTAGTCCAAGTCCCTTTACCGCCTTTTTGAACTCGGCAGGGGAGAGGTTGTAAAACTTACCGTTATCATAGCCGGCCGCCTCAATATTTTTATAACCTGCGTCGGAGACGGCTTGTAAGGTCGCCATGGCATCCACGCCCATATCCTCCCGAACGGTATAGAGGGCCAATCCCCCTAATTTTTCCTGTGCCACTGAAATGGTGGAGGTCCCCAGCAAAAGGGCCACCAACAGTAGCTTGCAACTGATTTTGATCGTATTCATTTAAAAAGGTTTTAGTTTTAGTTAAGGCCTAAAGTACGGAATGTTTGTTATAGATTGGCCAAAAATAATTTGTGGACGATAATCAGGGTTCCGACTTTTTAACGGCATGGTCGTACACCTTTCTGGAAAGGCGTGCGAGCTGTTGGGTACCCATTTCAAAATCGCCCAGGTTTTTGGAGAGCAGCACCAGGACATAAGCATGTCCGTTGGGAAGGTAGACGATGGCCGCATCGTGGTGGACGCCGGTGATAAAACCCGTCTTATGTGCCACCTCCACATCCTTGGGCAGATAAAGCGGAATCATATCATTAAAAAACTGTTCCTTTAAGATCTTGACCATTTCCCTGGAGGCATCCGCCGATACTGCATTGTGTTCGGCAATGGCCTTCATGACCTTCATCAGGTCCTTGGCGGTAGTGGTATTGTTCAAGCCCCTATCGTACGCCTTTTGGTCTTCCACGCCCCGTAGCACTTCCATGTCGGTTGCACCTAGCTTTCTCATCCTAGCGGTAACCTTCTTGGCACCCACTTCTTGGATCAAAATATTGGTGGCAAGGTTGCTGCTTACCGTGATCATGGGACATATTAGATCGTAGAGGGTCATTTTGGTGCCCAATCGATCATATACCACATCATCACTGTCCTCGTTGACGTCCATACTATAGGGACTTCCATCCACAATGCTTTTAAATCGGTTCTGCAGAAGTATGGAATCCTTCAGGGAAATCCTGCCCTCGTCCGCCTGTGCAAAAAGTTCTATCATGACAGGTACTTTCATGGTACTGGCAGCATGGTACTCGCTCTCCGCATTTATCAGCAAGGTTTCGGTGGTGGCAAGGTCATAAAAAGCCACGGCCACCTCCCCATCTATCTCCGATATTTGACGTTTTAGTTCAAATTGCAACTGTTCCAGATCGGAAGGTGGCTCCTTGCACCGACAAAACAACAAAAGGGAAAGGCCCAAAAAAAATTGGGTTATATGGCGCATGGCATGGGTTTTGGTCCTCTCCAAAGATACCCAATTATTCCGAACCCTTGTTGTAGGTAGTCTTTGTTAATCTTACTCTAGATTAAATCTTAAAAATTGATATTTATCACCAGTTGTTAAGGGAGTTAGGGCACCTATTATACGCTTCCGCGGGGTTATCGATATTTTCAAGAAGCCCTTTTAATCTAGGCTCAAGGGTACTTCTTAAGTCTCAATATGTGATTGGTGGATTGGAAAGGATCCGGATAAGGACCAACCTTTTGGTGGGCCTGTTGCGTAGCGAGAGGGGGGCACGATCCCGCGTCCGAACATCTTGTTACCTACGATGAACATGACCTTTCCGGAAAGCTTCCGAGGGAGCTTTGCTCCCATATCGTGCGAAGCGCCCACAATGGAAGGCTATCCAATTGTGCCCGTGCGGAGACCCTTTCCCTTTGGGACTATCATATCTTTCTTCACTTGCTTTTATATGTAATTGGTGCGCTATTGGCACAACATATATAGGGCATGGATACGCTGTAGATTCGGCATACATTCGGCATAGATACGCTATACATTCGGCATACATTCGGTATACATACGGCATATGTACGGTATAAATGTAGGAATATTCCTATTTTTTTATTATTTTGGTAACAACTAAAAATGGAATATTATGGCACGTATCAGAAGTCCGTTCATCATTACGGGCACCTTGGGGGAAATCAATTTTTATGTGTATGATGGTATCAATGTGGCCCGCAGGGCCGGTGGGGGGTTCAATAGGAAGGATATCAAGACCAGGCCCGAAATGAGGGGCGTACGGGAAATTAACGGGGAGTTCACACATTGTTCCAAGGTAAAGTCGGTATTCATGCGGGCATTACGGCCTTATTTTGTGGGCATAAGGGGCAAGAGGATCCATTGTGAAATGGTGGGCATGTTTACCCGGGTCAAGAAACGGGATGCGGTATCGGGCCGAGGGGAGCGCACCATAGAGGCAGGGCTGGCCTCTGCCGATGGCCTGCGCGAACTGTCCTCTTATTCGTATCCGAAGGCCTATTCCCTTTACGGGGTCTTGGGGTGCCGATTTACGGTAGATTTGGCCCAGGAGCATTGTACCTTTCCCGATCTTGATCCGGCACTGACCGTATTTCCCGAGGGAGCGACCCATTTGGGCCTACGGTTTGGGATCGTATGCATGGATTTTGTAGCGCTAAAGGCCCATCTTTTTCCTGCGGAGGAGCATTTTGTTCCGCGAGGGGCAGGCCCCGGGCCGCTGACCCTGGCCCTGTCCTCACGGGTGGAGGGCACGGGGCGGCGTATCGCTTTTCTTGGGGTACGTTTTTATCAGGAGGTAAACGGGGCGTACCATATGCTGGAGGAGGGCAGGGGTGCCGCAGTCGTTGGGGTAGGTTAAAAACCTTCGATCAGAGTGAAATTCCAGCGGAATCTGTACAGAGAATAATGAATAACCTGTTGTTTAAGGTGCATCAAAATAAAGAACTGTACCTATGTTGTACAGAAATAAAAAATCCAAGACCGAAATCTTGGGTTTTCCTTTGTTTACTTAATAGCGAGAAGGGGCACGATCCCCCGAACCCTCCTTAATGCCAGTTCTGTTGCCTTATCCATTGCCTTCCCTTGCCCGATTTGAGGAACC
>CAXBDK010000029.1:0-16600 GCA_963974715.1 uncultured Sediminicola sp. | reverse complement strand
CATGCCCTCTTCCCCACGGAAGAAGATCACCCACACCTCCAAACTTTTTTGTTTATAACAATAATTCCAAATCGATTATTCTTCAGGGTTGTAGGTTGAGGAGGATGTTATGCAATGTGGAAAGTACTTGATCTGGCCGAAATTGGAAATAGGCCGGAATGCCTTCTTTTAATGTTTTTAGATACTTGAACGGGTCCGGAGGGGGTTTTTGGAATGGTTGTGAAGGATGTTTGTTGGAATGTTGGGAGTTTAAAGATTTCGATACTATTTCCGTCACCTGATTTTCATTTTACTCAAGTAATCCTTATTGTTTTTTAGCGGTTTTCGTGAATCTTCGATTTAGCTCATACACCTGTTATTTTCCTTATCTGTATTCGTGAATCTTCGATTTAGCCCATGAACATGTTATTTGAACAAACAAATGGGACGGTGTCAATTTTTTAACCCCACCTGTCTTTTTATGCCCAAACGCTTCATAGTGGCAAACAGGGTCTTATCATTCATGTTGAGTATTGCTGCCGCTCCTTTTTCACCACTGACCCGCCAAGCGGTATGATCAAGAACGTCTATTATATGATCGCGCTGTACGTCTTCAAAAGTCTTAAAATTTTCGGCAGTCGATTTCATATCCGATTTTGGCATCCAATTACCTGGGTTTAAAGTGGTGCCATTTTCAATGATGACCGCCCGTTCTATTAGATTTTCCAGTTCCCTTATATTGCCCGGAAAATGATAATCCTGTAAAATGGCCACTGTTTTTATGGATAAACGTTTAAAGGCCTTTCCAACTTTGGCAGCATATTTTTCCAAGAAAAATTGCGCCAATAACGGAATATCCTCTTTTCGGTCCCTTAGGGGAATATTGTAAATAGGGAACACGTTCAAGCGATAATACAGATCTTCCCTAAAACTGCCCGCTTTTATCATTTCTTCCAATTTCCTATTGGTAGCGGCTATAATGCGTACGTCCACCTTTATGGTCTTTGTCCCTCCCAGTTCATCGTATTCCCCTTCTTGTAGTACCCTTAAAAGCTTGGGCTGAAGTTCCAGCGGTAATTCCCCAATTTCATCAAGAAAAATAGTTCCCCCTGCGGCCAGGGTAAATTTTCCCATTTTATTGGCAACGGCCCCGGTAAAAGCTCCTTTTCTGTGGCCGAACAGTTCACTCTCTATCAGTTCTTTGGGCAAGGTGGCACAATTTACCTTTATAAGGGGCCTATCCTTTCTTCGGCTATTGGAATGTATCGCACTGGCCAATAGTTCCTTTCCCGTCCCGGACTCCCCTGTTATCAGTACCGTCGTATCCGTTGGTGCAACTTGATCTACCTGGTCCAAAACTTTTTCGTACTCCTTGCTTTTACATATGATATTATCAAAATTGATCTTTCTGTTAATTTCTTCCTGTAAATATTCATTTTCGTTTTCCAATCGTTCCTTTAAGGATTTTATTTCTTCCAAGGCCTCGTACAGTTTCAGGTCCCGCGATTTTCTCATTGAGATATCCCTCACAACCGCGCAATTATAATCCTGATCGTCATACCGTATATAATTGGCGGTAATGTCCGCCGGAAATTTAGTGCCGTCCTTTCTGGTTATCAACCTTTCCAGGTTCACAAACCCCTCCTGTCTTATTTCAGCCAGGTGAGCGTTCCAAAGTTCGGGGTACATAGAGGGATCCAAGCTGTAAATACTGGAAACGTCCAGTTCTTTTTTTGTATAGCCCAGTTGTTTTTTCAGTGATTTACTGTAGTGCAATAGATCACCTTTACTGTTGTATACATAGATCAAGTCCTTGGATTTATCGATGATCTCTTTAAAAAGGCGAAGTGATCTTTCCCTTACTATTTGTTCCGACACATCTTGAAACGCAAGAACGATCTTATAGACCTTATCATCCCTTAGGACAGGTTTGGCAACAATCCGTATATTTCGTTTTGACCTTTCATTGGTCTCAAGTACTTCATCAAAAGCAGTTGCCTTTCGTATGGCCCCGCTGAGAAGGCTTTTTATAATATCCGTTTGGACGAAATAAGTGACAAGGTTTTTGGGCAGCAGATCATCTTTGTCCCCTATATTGAATATCTTAAGTGTCTGGTTGGTCACTACCAGTGTCCCATCCAGCAGATTTAACTCCCATCCGCCCACGTTTGCAATGTGCTCCGTGGTTTCCATTAAATTCTTTCGGAAGCTGAACTCTGTTGTATCGCTTATAATCCCCCACGTCAATTTTTTTCCATTCTTTAAAAAATAGGATGAAAAAATCTCAACGTCATGTAGTTTGCCGTTCTTGCCCCTATGCGTTGTCTGAAAAACAGCCGACCCTTTATCCTGTATAAGTTGCCAATGTTTTTCCCATACTTCGGAACTGACCGTGGGATTAATCTCGAATATCGAAAGCTTTACGATCTCTTTCTTGGTAAACCCCAGTTTTTCCAATAATCTGTTATTGGCATAAACGATCTTTCCCTTCTCGTCCAACCAGATTACTTCATAGGGCAAATCGTCGAACAATTCTTCAGAAACGGATAATTGGGCTTTGGGCTTCATTAGTGTTTGTTTAAAAACATATCATAATTCTGAAATGTCAGAAATATATTAAAAATAAGAAAAGATTTTTTAAATAAATGCCCATCAATCCACTAACTGTCAATATCTTATGTATTTGGCATGGAATTAGGGTCTACCATTCAAGAAAAACATCGATCAATGGGGCGAAATGATTTTATAACCAAACCGTCGTAGGTGGCGCATTTGCAATTTTTGGGATAAAAGCATGTACAAAAATAAGTCGAAAAGAAATGCCGTGCATGTCCTTTTACGTAAAGGGGACGGCTTTGGGGTATGGGATATGCCCGGGCCGATCAATAACCAACTATTTATAACCGTCAAAAATGACACAATCCAATTTACAAATGAAAAAAGCAATTTTATGTATCGCACTGGGTATTTTATCGCTAGCGGGCTCCGCCCAAAAGCCAAGCCCAGAATTATTGAGCCCGACCAATCATGCTTTGTTAATGATTGACCACGAGGGCCAAATGGCGTTTGCCACACACAGTATTTCAACAACGGAACTAAGGAACAATGTTGGTCTTGTGGCCGGGGCATCCAAAATCTTCAAGGTTCCCACGGTAGTGACCACGGTGGCGGAAAAATCGTTCAGTGGTCCCGTTTTTCCTGAGATCCAAGAGTTTTATCCGGAATCGACTTCTGGTTATGTGGACAGGACAACCATGAACACTTGGGAAGATACCAATGCATACAAGGCCATTACGGGAAAAAACAAGAAGAAGATCGTAATGGCCGGTCTATGGACAAGTGTCTGTATAGTAGGGCCTGTCCTATCTGCCTTGGATGAGGGCTATGATGTATATGTCATCACGGATGCCTCAGGGGATATCTCCCAGGAGGCACACGATCAGGCGGTGACACGCATGGTGCAGGCCGGTGCAAAACCAATGACCTCATTACAGTACCTATTGGAACTGCAAAGGGATTGGGCCCGTCAAGAGACCTATAAGGCCGTTAATGATCTTGTGGTAAAGTATGGCGGTGCTTATGGTATTGGGGTCCAATATGCAAGGGAAATGCTTGCCCATTAATTCATCAAATCACGATTTTTTCCTTGAAAGAGGACGGAAAAAATCCTTTACAACCACGTATTTATGAAGTATTTCATGATTTTTTTGTTGACCATCTTGTTCATCGCTTGTAAAAACGGGAAGAGGGAAGGTATGGAAATAGCCGATTTGATCGTGGTCAATGCCAAGGTGGCGATCATGGACAAGGAGCGTACCTTTACGGAGGCCATTGCCATCAAGGATGGCAATGTCTTTGCTTCTGGTACCACCCAAGAAATCCTGAATTGGCAAAATGGGAAGACCATGGTCATAGATGCCAAAGGCAGGACACTGATCCCAGGGCTTAACGATTCTCACCTGCACTTGAGCAGGGGTGGGCGTTTCTATAATGCCGAACTGCGTTGGGATGGGGTAAAATCCTTGAAAAGGGCCCTCGAAATGCTGGAGGAACAGGCCGAAAGAACACCTGATGGGCAATGGGTGCGTGTGATAGGGGGATGGAGTCCCTTTCAATTTGAAGAAAAGCGATTTCCCACGCCCGAGGAGATCAACAAGGCCACGGGGAATGTCCCAACATTGGTGCTTTTTCTCTATAGCAGGGCATGGCTGAACAAAGCGGGGCTTGATGCCCTGGGTATCGATGAAAACACCAAGGCCCCTGACGGCAGTAGTTTTGAGAAGGGTACGGACGGTAGATTGACCGGTGTACTGTTGGCGGAACCCAACCCTACAATACTTTATGCACGAATTGGTGCCCTGCCTCCTTTGTCCAGTGATGAAATAGTCAACTCTACCAGACAATTCTATCGGGAACTCAACCGCTTTGGCATTAGCAGTGGTATCGATGCCGGTGGCGGGGGGCATAGATTTCCAAGCGATTACGCAGGCACCGAACATTTGGCCGAAGCGGGGGAAATGCCCATACGACTCTCTTACTACCTGTTTCCACAAAATAAAGGGGAAGAATATGCCGAATTTCAGGAATGGATGGCCAACAACAAAGTGGGAACCAATGGGGAAATCCATCTGGACCATGGCTATGAACTGGAAGGGGGCGGGGAGTTCCTGGCTTGGAGCGCCGGTGATTTCGAAAATTTTTTGGCACCCCAGCCTTTGTTGGAGGACAGGCCAACATGGAGGGAGGATTTGAAAAAAGTCATCAGACTCCATGTGGACAATGGGTGGCCCTTTAGAATACATGCGACCTATGGGGAGACCATTGCCCAAATGTTGGATGTGATCGAGGAAGTCAATAAGGAAACCAATGGAAAGCTCGCTTCCAAAAGATGGCTGTTCGACCATGCCGAAACTGTTCAGGAAAAAGAGTTGCAACGTATCAAGGACCTGAACGGGGGAATTGCCATACAGGCCCGTATGGCCTATGCGGGCGAATTTTTTGTGGAGCGCTATGGTGAAGAAAAGGCAAAGCAGGCCCCTCCCGTGCGGAAAATGATGGATATGGGCCTTCCTGTGGGGGCCGGGACCGACGGTACTCGGGTGGCCAGCTATAACCCTTGGCCCGCACTGTACTGGTTGGTGACAGGGAAAACGGTGGGGGATTTTCAATTGTCCGAACCGGCCAACCGCTTGGGCAGGGAAGAGGCTTTGCACCTCTATACGAAGGGAAGTGCCTGGATCTCCAACGAGGAAACGGTCAAGGGAACTTTGGAAAATGGGATGTATGCAGACTTCGCCCTATTGTCCGATGATTACTTCACCGTACCGGAACAAGAGATCAACACCCTCAGATCGGTGTTGACCGTGGTCGGGGGCAAGGTTGTGTTTGCCGATGGCGAGTATACGGCCCTTGATCCAAACTTGCCCGAGGTGGTACCGGACTGGTCCCCGGTGAAATATTACGGGGGCTATCAAAATAAATAGTTGAATACAAATTTTAATCAAAGGATCTTATGGGTACAAAAGAAAAAACCAATTGGAAAATTGATGTGGCACATTCGGTCATCAGCTTTAAAGTGAAACATATGATGATTTCCACGGTAACGGGACATTTTGGGGAGTTCAGTGCATCCATAGAGACGGACAACGATGCGTTTCTTGATGCCGTCTTTACCTTCACCGCCAAATCAGCTTCCATCAACACCAAAAGCAATGATCGGGACAATCATTTAAAGTCGAATGATTTCTTCAATGTCAAGGAGTACCCTGAAATAACCTTCAAGTCCAAATCCTTTGATGGGGACAGGCTGACCGGGGACCTTACGATCCGGGACGTTACCAAGGAAATCGCGTTGCAGGTAGATTTTAATGGAATAGCCGTGGATCCCTATGGACAGACCAAGGCAGGTTTTGAAATGACCGGGGAAATCAACAGAAAGGATTTTAACCTGGCCTGGAGCGCGGTGACCGAAACCGGTAGCATTGTGGTGAGCGATTCCGTGAAATTGATCATCGACCTGCAGTTCATCAAAGTCTAGGGAACAACCATTTTTTGCGAATGATAGGGTGGACATGCGAGTCGCCAAATACTTTGATTGCCATGGGAGTTCTGAAAATCATGATGATATTACTTGCCGTATCCATGGTTCCAACGGATGCCTTGGCACAGGAACCGAGTATCTACCGTTTTGCATTGTTACGACAAAACGATAGTGTTCCAGAGTCCAAAGATCTAAAGGGGCCCTCGTGGTACCGTTCTTTGAAACATCCGTACCTATCGGAGCATGATCAGTTGACCCTTGGAGGGAGCTGGAGAGGCCAAACAGAGTCCTTTATCAATGAACAGTTCAGTACCAACGGCCTTCAGGACAATATATGGCTCCTGCACCGGTTGCTGTTCCATGCCCATCTCACACTTGGGGACAGCTTTGAAACTTTTGCCGAATTGGGGAGTAGTTGGGCCAATGGGAAAAACAATGTCAGTCCGGTCGACAAGGACGCCCTTTATGTGAACCAACTGTTTGTATCCTACAAGATCGCCTCCCATTGGGCCGTGGAAGTGGGGAGGCGCAATTTACGGTTGGGCTCGGGAAGATTGGTTGATATACGGGAGGGTCCAAACGTGAGAAGGTCCTTTGATATGGCAGGCCTGGGGTATCGCACAAAGGCCTTTGAGGCGCAATCTTTTTTTGCCATACCTGTGACCCCGCGGCTAGGTGCATTCGACAATGGCCATGGGACCTTTGACGAAACCTTTTCCGGTATGTATACCACGGCCCACTTTTCCCAAAGCACCCATTTGGATGCCTATGTGCTTTATCAAAAAGAGGATGGGGCGGCTTACCAAAGTGGGATGGAAAATGAGCAAAGGGTATCGTTGGGGCTTAGGCATTTTGGAACCTATAAGGGACTTACCTATAACAACGAGGCGGTATATCAATTGGGCTTATTTGGGAACCAGGATATTTTGGCTTGGACCCTGTCCCTTCAAATAGAAGGGCAAGTGACCGTTTTAGGGAAGGAATTTGTTCTGGGAATCAAAACAGAGGCCATCAGCGGAGACAGAAATGGCTCTGACGGCCAGCTGAACACTTTTGACGCCCTATATCCAAGAGGTGCCTATTTTGGGAGGGTGGCACGTTTCGGCCCATCCAATTTGATCGATGTGCACCCCTATGTGAATACAAGGTTCAATAATGTCAGCCTTGAAATGGATTATGCGGCCTTTTGGCGCTATTCCCTGGAGGACGGGGTCTATGGGGCCGCCATGACGTTGGATTATCCCAGTCTGAACAATAGAAGGTCCATCGCCGGTCAAATGGGCGTCATTGCAGGTTATCGGTTCAACCATGCCATTGGGGTGGAACTGGAAGGCAATGTGATCTTTCCGGGACCGTTTTTACAAGAGAACGATATGGACGACATACTGTGCCATCTCGTGTTGACCACGGAAGTCAAATTTTAAAATATAATAATATGGAAATACAAGTGATCGAACATGAAACCAAGGGGATGGCAGTGGCCAAGGATGATGGCAAAGGGGTGGGGTCCATGACCTTTTCCATCGCCGGCCCGGAACTGATCATAATAGACCATACCGATGTCGATCCGGCATATGGCGGAAAAGGGGTGGGCAAACGGATGCTCTACAAAATTGTGGAGATGGCCAGACAGAAAAACATAAAGATCATTCCCCTGTGCCCCTTTGCGGCATCGGTGTTCAGAAAAGTGGAAGAAATCAAGGACGTGTTAAAATAATGAGCAAAATGGAAAATATAAAAGAGTATCCCAAGGAAGGTATCACAGTGATCTGGAAGCCCAAAAGTTGCATCCACGCCGGTATCTGTGTCAAAACCTTGCCCACGGTCTATGACCCGAAGGCAAAACCGTGGATAAAACCGGAAAATGCTTCGGTAGAGGCCTTAAAAAATCAGATCAATAATTGTCCGTCGGGAGCGTTGAGCTTTCGGGAACACTAAAACGAGCCTTATGGAACACCACATTCTGCTGAACATCTGTGCCATTTTTGGTGTGGCCACCGCAGTGGTCATTATATGTAGCTTCCTCAGGATCCGCTATATCATCGGGTACTTGATCACCGGGGTACTGCTCAGTCCCAATACTTCCAGCTACTTCGCCGATATGGAAGAGGTAGCTGTGTACGCCGAGATCGGGGTAATCCTGTTACTGTTCACCATTGGACTTGAATTTTCGTTCGATAAACTCAAAAAGATCAAACACTATGTTTTGGGGGGCGGTAGCGCACAGGTATTCCTGACCATCCTTATTACCGCCGGGCTCCTATGGCTGACCATGCGGCCCAGTTGGGAGGAAAGTGTTTTTTGGGGTTTTCTGTACGCTTTGAGCAGTACCGCCATTGTCATCAAGACATTGCAGGACTCCAATAAAATTGTAACGCCCCACGGGAAATTTATTTTGGCGGTCCTGCTGTTCCAGGACATCATGATCGTTCCGTTGATGTTGATGACCCCCATTCTCGCCGGTGTCGGGGGCAATGCGGCCATCGCTTTTGGATGGCTTTTGGGCAAACTGGTATTGATGGGAGGGATCGCTTATATACTGGCCCGTTATGTGATCCCCTATTTCCTAAAAAACGTCATGAAGATCCAGAGCCAGGAAGTGTTCCTGATCGCCTTGATCTTTATTGTCACAGGTATTGCCCTGCTTACGGAACAATTGGGCCTCTCGCTCGCATTGGGCGCCTTTATTGCGGGCTTGATCATCGCGGAAACCGATTATGACCATATGGCGATCAGCTGTTTCCTGCCCTTCCGATATGTGTTCATGAGCTTCTTTTTCATTTCCATGGGGATGTTGCTGAACTATGAAATATTCCTGACCGATCTTGGATGGATCGTGTTTTGGACCTTGTTCACCTTTGCCGTAAAGGCCGTAGCCGGCATCTTGGCGGTAAGGGTACTGGGGCTGGAATGGAAAACTGCCCTTGCCGTTGGATTTTCGATCGCACAGATCGGAGAGTTTTCCTTTGTCCTTGCACAGAGCGGATTGCAATATGAGCTGATCAGTCCCAATAACTACCAGATATTCCTGGCGGTGTCCATCATCCTGATGTCCGTTACCCCGTTCATCGTCTCCAATGCGGAAAAGATCCATCCCACAATCCTAAAAACGATCGCTAAAAATGGATAGACCAAAACTACAATTGTACGGCACCGATTGGTGCCCCAAATCGGCTGCCATTCGCAATTATCTGCAGGGCGAGTGGATAACTTTTGAAGATTTCAATGTAGAGACCGATACCGTGGCGGAACTTCGGATACGCTCCCTATACGATGGGGTCCTAAAGTTTCCGACGGTAATGGTAGGGAACGATTTTGTAAAAAACCCAAGCGTACCGGAACTCAAAGCATTTTTGAGGAAACACAACATCGATAGCTGATTTCAAGAAAACGACAACAACCATAAAATGACATACTATGATGACGGACCCCAGATTTCCCATATTGACACAGAAACAGATCAACACCCTTAAGGAATATGGTGACACCATCAGCTTTGAAAAGGAAACAACACTTTTTCAGGTCGGTGACAGGGACTATGATTTTTACATCGTTCTGGAGGGTGAAATAGCCATGAAGGACAACCATGATCAAAATAAAGTGCTGGTGACCCACGGGGTCAATGAATTTACCGGGGACAACAGTATGCTGTCCAACAGAAGGATACCCTTTAGTGCCCATGCATCAAAGGGCACTTCCGTAGTACGTATCAAACCAGCGATCCTAAAGGAGATCATATCCAAGCACAGTGCGATCGGGGAGGTGCTCTTAAGCGCCTTCCTGTTACGACAGGAGGTTATGTTAAAGGAGTTTGTCGGAGGTATCAAGGTGATAGGGTCCGAAAAGTCCAAAGCCACCTATGCACTGCGCGATTTTATGGAGAAGAACCATATCTGGCATTCCTTTCTCAATATCGATGCCTCCGAGGAAGCAAAGGAACTATTGGAAAGTTTCAAACTGGATCCCGAGGACCTTCCCATACTCATCAATATGTCAGGCGAGATGTACAAAAACCCCAGCCTTGCCGAACTGGCGAGATTGACCGGGGTACTGATGGATTTCGGGGACGATATATATGATGTACTGGTGGTGGGGGCGGGACCCTCTGGACTGGCGGCAAGCGTCTATGCCGCTTCGGAAGGACTCTCGGTGGTGACCATTGACGGCAATGCCCCAGGGGGGCAAGCGGGAAAAAGTTCAAAAATTGAAAATTATCTTGGGTTTCCCACGGGGATCTCAGGAAACGATCTTGCCAACAAGGCCTACTTACAGGCACAGAAATTTGGCTGTAACATATCCATTCCGCACAAAGCGGAGCAGGTGGAGCACAATGGGGATTACTTTACATTGAGCGCATCCAACAACAAGAAGATCAAGGCAAGGTCGATCATTGCCGCCACCGGGGCGGAATATAGGAGGTTGCCCATCGAAAACATCGAAAGGTTCGAGGGCAGTGGCGTTTTCTACTCCGCTACCGGGATGAACGCATCGGCCTGTAAAAATGAACTGGTGGGCGTAGTGGGCGGCGGCAATTCGGCCGGGCAGGCAGCTTTGTTCTTGGCCGACCACGCCGCTGAGGTACATGTGGTCATCCGTAGCAATGACCTGGGTTCCAAAATGAGCGATTATTTGGTACAGCGCATTTATTCCACCCCCAATATCATCGTCCACAAAAACAGCAATGTGGTACAGCTCGATGGGGAGCACCACTTACAGTCGCTTGTGTTGGAAACGGAGGGGGAAAGCCAGACCATAGGGATATCCAACCTGTTCACCTTCATCGGCGCAAGGCCCTGTAGCGAATGGTTGCACCAGATCGTGGCCATGGACGATAAGGGGTTCATTTATACAGGTCCCGATGTTGTGGAGGCGGCCATGATCCAATGTTCCATATTCGATGAGCGCAGGCCACAATCATTGGAAGCCAGTATACCGGGGTTCTTTGCGGTGGGCGATGTCAGGAAAGGCTCCGTGAAAAGGGTCGCCTCGGCAGTGGGCGAAGGTTCCATGGCCATAAGCCAGGTCCATCAATATTTGGCCGAACTGAAAATGCAGCATTAGGAAGGTATCGCCATGGAGGATGTAAAAGAATATTGTGGGCATTTGGACAAGGAAGATTTTAAGACCACCCGGGCAAAGGTGTGCGGGGAATGTGTGAAGACCGGGGGCAAATGGAACCATTTGCGACTCTGTCAGACCTGTGGTGCCGTGCTGTGCTGCAACGCTTCCCCGAACCAGCACGCCCAAAAACACTTTGAGGAAACCGGCCACCCCGTGGTCACTTCGATCTTGCCCAAACCATGGTCCAGGTTTGCCTGGTGTTATGTTCACCAGATAAAGAGACCCTTAAAACAGCCCAAGTGAATACTGTGGGAAACCTAAAATAGCAACACTATGAAACATATCAGATTAACAGCGACAGCATTTTTTTTCTTTTTAACCATTTTAAACAACAGCATTATGTCACAAACAATCCCTGGGGAAAAGGACCCCAACATTTCAAAGGACACCCGTGCATTTTTGGAGGTACTGAACAGTGGTGATGGCCCCCCATTGGAGGAACTGTCCCCTAAGGATGCCCGTCAAGTGCTAACGGATGCCCAGAATTCGGTATCCTATGACTACAGCGATATCGAAGAATCGGAAAGGACCATTACGCAGGATGGCCAGACGATCACCATTCACATAGTGAAACCCAAAGGGGCCAAAGATACCCTTCCGGTATTCATGTTCTTCCATGGTGGGGGATGGGTATTGGGCGATTACCCTACGCACAAACGTCTGGTGAGGGATCTGGTCGTGGGCAGTGGCGCTGCGGCCGTCTTTCCGGATTACACCCCGACTCCCGATGCGCAATTTCCAGTGGCCATAAATCAAGGGTATGCCGCCACTAAATGGGTGGCCGAGAACGGCAAAGAAATTGGCGTGGACGGTTCCCGATTGGCCGTTGCCGGTAACAGTGTGGGCGGAAATATGTCCACCGTGGTGGCCCTGATGGCCAAGGAGAAAAACGGACCCAAACTGGCCTTTCAGCTTTTGCTCTGGCCGCTAGTGGATTCAGACACAAGCCGTCCGTCGTACAAGAAATATGCCCAAGGGAGGTTCTTGACCACCCCGATCATGGAGTGGATGTGGGATATGTACATTGCCGATCCCGAGGACCGGAAGCAAAAATATGTCGCGCCGATAAATGCCACCCTGGAAGAGTTAAAGGGATTGCCACCGGCGTTGGTACAGGTCGCCGAAAATGATATCCTCTTTGATGAAGGCGTTGCATATGGCCGAAAGCTGGACGAAGCGGGGGTGCCCACCACGATTACCGTCCACAAAGGGATGATACACGACTATGGTATGTTGAACCCCTTGTCCCACGTCCCGGGAGTACAGGAAGCCTTGGTGCAAGCTGCAGCTGTATTGCGTGAAGCCTTGTTTGCCAAATAGCACTTTACATACCGAAACGGAAGGGAATGGGCGGTAACAGCTACCATGTACACTATGTGGTCAGCCATGGGACTACCTTAATAAACGAAGTGATCTAACTTTTTGGCCAATTGGGAAAAGTTAGATCACTTCAATATCTACAGCAACAATTATGGAAACATCAATAGAAACCATCGAACTTTTTTTGGCAAACACGACCGATCCCGATGTGATCAGATCGGTTGTCGATCCGAACGCAACCTATATCTCCTTGAATTTTAACAACCCGGAGCTGCAAAAAATTATGCCTTGGGCGGGAACCCATCACGAAGGGGCAAAAGGTTTCATCGATACGTTTGCCGGTGTCAATGAATATTGGACTATTCAAGCATTTGAAGTGCAGGATATCTTTTCAGAAGGTGAAAAGGTAGCTGTCTTCGGCAGTTTTACCTACACTTCAAGAGCACTTGACAAACAGGTGACCTCCCCTTTTTCAATACTTGCCAAAGTAAGGGACGGAAAGATCTATCACTTCATGTTCATGGAAGACACTTTTGCAACGGCAGGCAGTTTTAGGATCACTCCGGCAGGTACCTTCCACAGTGATCCAAAAGGAGCTGAATTTAGATTATAACTTAAACGAGAACCCATAAAATATTTAAAAATGAAAAAAATAGGAATCAATGGCTTTGGCCGAATTGGAAGGGCATCCCTTAAAATTATATCGGACACCCCGGAGTTGGAAGTGGTGGGGATAAACGATCTCATGACTATCGAAAATGCCGTATACCTTTTAAAATATGACAGTATTTATGGAAGGTTTGACAAGGAGGTAACCATAAAAAATGATCATATAGTGATAAATGGCAAGCCCATCAGATATACCATGATAAAAGACCCGGACGCATTGAAATGGGACGAATTGGGTGTGGATGTTGCTATAGAGAGCACAGGTTTTTTTACAAATAAACAGGATGCCGAAAAACATATTTCGGCCGGGGCCAAATTCGTGGTGATCTCAGGGCCTACCAAGGATACACCTACCGTTATTCACGGTGTAAACACCGAAGAGGGAAAAGTATCGGTCTTTTCATGTGCCAGCTGTACCACCAATAATATAGGCCCCATTATTGAAATTATAGGCCGTAGGATAGGAATCAAAAAGGCCATTCTAAATACAACACATGCCTATACCGCATCCCAGACATTAGTGGACGCCCCATCAAAAAAAGAACCACGGATGGGACGTGGTGCCGCTATCAACTCCGCCCCGGCATCGACAGGGGCTGCCATTGCGGTTACGAAGGCACTTCCACAATACGTAGGCAAATTTGATGGGATAGCGGTTCGTGTACCAGTGCCCATCGGCTCCATTTCGGATATTACGTTTGTCACGGCGCGTCCAACTTCCGCGGAGGAAATAAACACGGTCTTAACAAGCGAAGCGGAGACTCCACGATACAGAAAAGTTCTTGATGTCAGCAGTGAGCCCTTGGTTTCCACGGATATGATAAAAAACACATTTGCCGCGACCGTGGACCTGGAAATGACACGGGTAGTGGACGGAGACCTGGTAAAGATAATGGCCTGGTACGATAATGAATGGGGATTTACCAGTCAAATGATCAGACAGATCCAAGAATTATAAATAGCGTACACATGAAACCCATATTCAAGGATATCCCTTTGATAAAAAATGAGGAAAAAAGACGTTTTCAACTGGAAATCGGGGGCCATTATACGTTCACCAATTACGGGGAATTCGGCAATCAAATAGCCTTGGTACACACGGAGACCGAGCCCGAACTAGAAGGGCAAGGTGCCGCAAGTGCCTTGGTGGAAAAGACCTTGGGCCATCTTGAAGAAAACAATATACAACTTCTTCCATTTTGTCCCTTTGTATTCGCTTATATAAAAAAGCATCCAGAGTGGAAACGTATCGTAAGCAAAAAATTCAAGGGCTATGACAAACTTTAACCAAACAGAAAAATAAGTATGAAATCATATGATAACCTGATCGATGCGCTTGACGACCTAAAGAAAGCGGGATATGTGGAAGATTTTAACCTAAAGCAGAATTGTTTGGAATGTAGGGACGGGAAATATAGGATATTCCACAACGAATTTGAAATCGACAACTATTATAGGTTCGATGATGAAGATTCGAGTGCCGACAGTTCTTCTATTCTGTACACCATCAGTTCGGAAAAGTATGGGTTAAAGGGGACACTGATCAATTCCTTCAGCATCTATTCAAATGATATTACGGACCAGATGTTAAGCAAACTCAAATTCGGTAACTAATGTCCAACATCCAATTGATCATAGAAGAAAGAGCGGCCGATATCGGGAACTTTATCGTTGGCCGCCTTTTGCCGTTTCGCCAAAAGCGGATGGTGGGCCCCTTTATTTTTATAGACCATATGGGACCGGTCATTTTGTCGCCCAATGAGAATTTGGATATCGACATGCACCCGCATATCGGGCTGTCCACCTTGACCTTTTTATTCGAGGGGACCGTATTCCATAAGGATAGTCTGGGTACGGCCATCGAAATAAATCCGGGAGCCGTCAATTGGATGACGGCGGGAAAGGGCGTTGTACATACGGAGCGGACCCCCGATCATTTACGGAACCGGGAAAAAAGACTTCACGGTCTTCAGATATGGGTGGCGCTACCGAAAGAAAAGGAACTGTGCGAGCCTTCTTTTGCCCATGTCAATGCCGAGGAATTGCCCACTTGGGAAGAAGCGGGCGTGCAGTTCAAGCTGATCGCCGGTGAAGCCTTTGGGAAAAAGTCACCCGTGCCGGTCCATAGTGCCCTCTATTTTGTGGAAATGAAGTCGGACGAGGCCCAAGATGTCGGTATCGGGGGTAGCTTGTACGGGGAATGTGCCCTCTATATTTTGGAAGGGTCCATCACATCGGAAGGTCACGACTATGGACCAAAACAAATCTTGGTGGCCAAGGATATTGCCCTGTGCGAGTTCCAGATTCAGGCCGGCTCCACGGTATATGTCTTTGGTGGCGAGCCCTTTCCGGAAGAACGTTTTATCGATTGGAATTTTGTGGCCACAAGCAAGGATCTCCTAAAAAAAGCCAGGGAAGACTGGCGGAACAATAGGTTTCCGGGCGTTCCGAATGAGACCAAGAGAGTGCCCTTGCCCACACTTCCGTTCAACAAATAACATCATAATCAATAACGAAATGAAAACAAGTACGGCCATTATTGGAAAACAAAAATACAAGACCGAGATCCAGGCGGGAAACCATATTCTTATGGCGGACGAACCCGAGGATCTAGGCGGGGGGAATTTGGGCTTTACGCCCACGGAACTCCTAGAATCCTCCTTGGCCGCCTGTACGGCAATGACCATTAGAATGTATGCGGACAGAAAGGGATGGGATCTGGAAAAGGTGGAGGTAAAAGTGGGGTTTAAAAGGAACATGGTCTCGGGGGAAGTGACCTTTGTAAAGGAAATACAACTGTTTGGAAACCTCCTGAGCGAAGAACGTGGAAAGCTGTTGGAGATGGGGTCCAAATGTCCCATTGAGAGAATGATCACGGGACAGGTCTCGGTGGTAGCGGAACTCGTATGAAGCATGTATTTTAAGTGGGCGTCCGTCTGGGGCGGAGGGTAGGGGGATTTTTGGAATGGTTGTGAAGGATGTTTGTTGGGATGTTGGGAATATTCAACTTCCAATAATATTATGCCCATCATTTGTTCCTTTTTTGCATCGCCAAAAAAAGGAACCAAAAAACGCTAGGCTGATTTCAAATTTCTACAAATGCTACGCACTTCCCACGGCCGCACCGCCCAGGCCGCTTCCGCTATTGCGGAATGCTCTTTGGACGGCTTCCTACACCCAGTGTGGAAAGCGCTTGATTTGTAACGAAATTGGAAATAGGCCGGAATGCTTTCTTTTAATGTTTTTTGGATTCTTGAACGGTTCAGGAAGGGGTTTTTTGGTATGAGGGTTTTATGTTATATTTTGAGTTTGACATCCGCCTAGGGTGGAGGGTAGGAGGGGATTTTGGAATGGTTGTGAAGGATGTTTGTTGGAATATTGGGAATTTGCAGATTTCGATACTATTTCCGTCACCTGATTTTCATTTTCTTTGCTTGTCCAAAGAAAACGAAACAAAAGAAAGGACACTCC
>CAXBDK010000028.1:0-20268 GCA_963974715.1 uncultured Sediminicola sp. | reverse complement strand
TTTCCAAACCCGCAATGAATTTTGTGACTTTTTTTCAAAGAAAAAAACGCCCGCCAAAAACCACGCTGGGCAACAGGAAGTTAGGGACAAAGAAAAACCATACGGCCCGCGCAAGGGATAGAAATGGCATCCCCACAGGGACTGTGGGATAAAATGGATAGCCCGACCTTCCCATGGACATAGGGAAGGATACGCCCCAAAAATGAACCTTTTATTTATTGCCCGCATCAATACTAGATGTTATCTTTGCACCCTTATATAATAGGGATACATCAGGTATGATCAAAATAACTTTACCGGACGGAACGATTAGGGAGTACGCCAAGGGCAGTACCCCAATGGAGGTAGCGAAGGATATCAGCGAAGGATTGGCAAGGAACGTCATTTCCGCAAAATTCAATGGCACCATTTTGGAAACGGCAACCCCATTAACGGAAGACGGCAGCCTTACCTTATATACATGGAACGATCCAGAAGGAAAAAAAGCATTTTGGCATTCCACCTCCCACGTAGTGGCCCAGGCCCTGGAGGCGCTGTACCCAGGTGTTAAGCTTACCATAGGCCCAGCCATTGACAACGGTTTCTATTACGATGTCGATCTTGGCGAGAGCAGCATCTCGGAAAAGGATTTTGCGGAAATTGAAAAAAAGGCCCTGGAAATCGCCCGCGGCAAACACGATTACAAAATGCGTGCCGTTAGTAAGGAGGTGGCGCTAGCCTCCTACAAGGAACAGGGCAACGAGTACAAAGTGGAACTGATTGAAAATTTGGAAGATGGCACCATTACCTTTTGCGACCACGATACCTTTACGGACCTGTGCAGGGGCGGGCACATACCCAACACAGGCATCATAAAGGCCATTAAGATATTGAGCGTGGCCGGTGCATACTGGAGGGGAAACGAGAACAATAAACAGCTGACACGGGTATACGGCATCTCCTTTCCCAAGCAAAAAGACCTAACGGAATATTTGGAGCTTCTGGAAGAGGCAAAAAAAAGGGACCACAGAAAGCTGGGCAAGGAATTGGAACTCTTCACCTTTTCCCAAAAAGTTGGACCGGGACTTCCACTTTGGCTGCCCAAAGGGGCCGCGCTTAGGGACCGGTTGGAACAGTTTTTGAAAAAGGCCCAGAAAAAAGCGGGCTATGAAATGGTGGTGACCCCGCATATTGGCCAAAAGGAACTATATGTCACTTCGGGCCATTACGCCAAATATGGGGAGGACAGTTTCCAGCCCATCAGGACCCCAAAGGAAGACGAGGAGTTTCTACTAAAGCCCATGAACTGTCCGCACCACTGTGAAATCTTTAAACACCGCCCCTTTAGTTACAAAGAGCTTCCAAAGCGGTATGCCGAATTCGGGACCGTATATAGGTACGAACAGAGCGGGGAACTTCACGGACTTACCAGGGTACGGGGCTTTACACAGGACGACGCCCATATTTTCTGTACACCCGACCAATTGGCGGAGGAATTCCGAAATGTGATCGACCTTACCCTTTACGTTTTGGGCTCCCTAGGATTTGGCAACTTTACCGCACAGGTATCGGTGCGGGACCTGGAGAAACCGGAGAAGTATATCGGTTCGGTGGAAAACTGGGAAAAGGCCGAGAAGGCCATTATAGATGCCGCCAGCGAAAAAGGGCTGAACTATGTGATCGAAACCGGTGAAGCCGCCTTTTACGGTCCAAAATTGGATTTTATGGTAAAGGATGCCCTTGGCAGAAATTGGCAGTTGGGTACCATACAGGTAGATTATAACCTCCCGGAGCGCTTTGACCTTACCTATAAGGGAAGTGACAATGAACTGCACCGTCCGGTAATGATCCACCGGGCACCCTTTGGAAGCATGGAACGTTTTATAGCTTTGTTATTGGAACATACAGGGGGCAATTTCCCTTTATGGTTGGTTCCTGAACAGGCTATTGTACTGCCAATAAGTGAGAAACATGAAAAATATGCCCAAAAAGTTTTAATTTCACTGGAAAATAACGAAATTCGCGCCCTTGTTGACAACAGGAGCGAAACGGTGGGCAAAAAAATACGGGAAGCGGAAATGAACAAAATCCCATTTATGCTGATCGTAGGGGACAATGAAGAAGAGGAACAGACCATTTCCGTTAGAAGGCATGGAGGCGAGGATCTCGGTTCCGTTTCAATTTCATCGTTTTCAACCTTGGTTTCCAACGAAATAAACAGTACCTTAAAGTCGTTTTAAAAAATAATTGTTTAATTAAAATATCTACGCCATAGCAATACGAAAAAGATTTAGGCCACAGCCTAGAAGGGAAAATAAGAATCCGCACAATATCAACAGGTCCATCACCTCCCCTACGGTGAGGTTGGTGGGGGACAATGTTGAAGTGGGTGTTTACTCTTTAAAGGACGCACTAGCAAAATCTGAAGAATTAGAGTTGGATCTGGTGGAAATTTCACCAAAAGCGGATCCGCCCGTATGTAAGATTACGGATTACAAGAAATTTCTTTACGAACAGAAGAAAAGGGAAAAAGTAATGAAAGCCAAAGCCACCAAAGTAGTGGTTAAGGAAATCAGGTTCGGTCCCCAGACAGATGATCACGATTATGAGTTCAAAAAGAAACATGCGGAGAAATTCCTAAAAGAAGGAGCCAAGTTGAAGGCATATGTATTCTTTAAGGGCAGGTCCATTGTCTACAAAGACCAAGGGGAAATCCTGTTGCTTAAATTGGCCTCCGAACTCGAGGAGTTGGGAAAGGTGGAGCAGATGCCAAAATTGGAGGGCAAACGAATGACCATGTTCCTGGCTCCCAAAGCGAAAAAATAGGTATACATATTCCATAATATATAGTGGTGGCCACATGCGCCCCAGAAGATAGTAAGCGAGATAACCCATAAATAGGAACAAGATGCCTAAGATGAAAACAAAATCCAGTACCAAAAAGCGTTTCAAGCTTACAGGTTCTGGTAAAATCAAAAGAAAGCATGCCTTCAAGAGCCATATTCTAACGAAGAAGTCCAAGAAGCGTAAGCTGGCGTTGACCCACTCTACCCTAGTGCACGCGGCGGATGTCAACAACATTAAGGAACAGTTGCGACTTAAGTAGCACTTCCAAAATTCGGTAATCAGTATTAACCATGGAGTTGGGCCCTTAAAAGATTTTGGACAACGTTCAGAACGCCCACTACAAAAAAAATGAAATTATGCCAAGATCAGTAAATTCAGTTGCTTCACGCGCTAGAAGAAAAAAAGTGATGAAGCAGGCCAAAGGTTACTTTGGAAGACGTAAAAATGTTTGGACAGTAGCCAAAAATGCGGTCGAAAAAGCAATGTTATATGCTTACAGAGACCGTAGGAACAAGAAAAGAACCTTTCGTTCGTTATGGATTACCCGTATCAATGCGGGTGCCAGATTGCACGGAATGTCCTATTCACAGTTCATGGGCAAGGTAAAGGCCGGAAATGTTGGACTGAACCGTAAGGTTTTGGCCGATTTGGCAATGAACCATCCAGATGCTTTCAAGGCCATCGTAAACAAAATAAAGTAACACTAACAAAAAGTATCTCGCTTATTAAACCAATCCGGCTCCTTGAGTCGGATTTTTTATTATATCCCGAAACAACTTATCACCAACTTTCTTCCAGAGGCGCTGTTTCTGTGCTCACAAAGGTATATACCTTGCCAAGTGCCCATATTGGGCCTGCCGTTGGTCAGGGGAACCTGCACGGAACTTCCCATTAACGAAGCTTTAATATGTGCGGGCATGTCATCCGAACCTTCATAATCATGCTGGTAGTAGGGCGCATTTTCCGGGACCATTATATTGAGATGGCTTTCAAAATCCAACCTTACCGTAGGGTCCGCATTTTCATTAATGGTAAGGGAGGCAGAAGTATGTTTTATAAATACCTGTAACATCCCTGTTTTTAAGCGTTCCATTTCGGGAAGGGCACGTACAATTTCCCGAGTGATCAAATGAAAGCCCCTTTTAAAGGGAGGCAAATGAATTTCTGTCTGATAAAACTGCATGACCAACCTTTTTTTAGCGGATGATAATTCCCTGTCCCTACAAAAATATTATAAACTTTACTTATAAACACGGTTTAGGTCCCCGATAACAAATACCTTTGCCATCTTTAAATCTAATTTATGGATCTATCCAAGATAAAAATGGTGGTCACCGATATGGACGGCACCCTTTTAAACAATAAACACGAAGTAAGCCCCCGCTTTTTTGAGCTCTTCAAGGCCCTTAAGCAGCGTGACATCCTTTTTGTGGCCGCCAGTGGAAGACAGTACAATAGCATCATTGATAAGTTGATTAATATTAAGGACGATATCATAGTAATAGCGGAAAATGGCGGCTTTGCGATGCAACGGGACACAGAGCTTTTGGCCACTCCGCTTGAACGCCACTCCATAAACGATATCTTGGCCACACTACATAATCTTCCCGAAGCCCATGCAGTGCTCTGTGGAAAGCGCAACGCCTATATAAACGATAGTTCGGACGAATTTGGGAACAAGTTAAGGGAATATTATTCCGATTTTGAAGTGGTTCCTGACATTCGTGACTTTCAGGGAGAGGTGCTGAAGGTGGCCGTATACCACTTTGACAGTTCCGAAAAATACATCTATCCTTCCGTAAAACATCTTGAAAAAAACCTACAGGTGAAGGTTTCGGGGGAAAATTGGCTGGACCTTTCACATAGGAACGCAAACAAAGGGTATGCGTTGCAACAGCTACAAAAAGAGCATGGAATAGATAGATCGCAAACAATGGTATTCGGGGATTACAATAACGACCTTGAAATGTTGGCCCTATCGGACTACAGCTTTGCCATGGCGAATGCCCATCCCAATGTATTAAAGGCCGCAAAATTTACCACTACCTCCAATGAGGATCATGGGGTGGAACGCGTACTTGAACAGCTGCTTTCCCATTCCCAGTAGATTTTCTCGAGGCAAGGGTAGGCAATAGCAAATATGCCAAAACATTCTGCACCAGAAAGGCAAAAACCAAAAATAACATTTTCACGCACGTTCAGGGACAGACTTGGAAATACTATAATTCCACTTAGTGGGCAAATACCGGATCCCTTTGGATACCCGCTGACAAAGTAGCGATAGATCAGGATCAGGTCTTTTGCTCCTTTTTCCTTGCGGCCGGAAACAGCACATTGTTAAGTATGAGTCGGTATCCGGGAGAAGTGGAATGAAGTTCCAATTCGGTTTTTGGGTCCCCTACCCTATGTTGGTAATCCTCTGGGTCATGTCCCCCGTAAAAGGTAAAGAAACCCTTTCCCTTAATGCCATGTATATACCGGGCCTCCCCATTTATTTTGTTCTCTCCCAACACCATAACGGTAGGTTTAATCGAAGTGGCGTCAAAGGCCGTGGTCTGCCCCATGAACCCCTTTACCAGACTGGTATGGTTCTGGCACAGCATGGTAGGTACCGGGTCCCACTTTGCCGAGAATTCCATTAAGGTAAAATAGTCGGATTCTTTGGGGACCATTCCCCTTTTTGCGGTCATATCTATGGAAGAAAACTCGTATTGCAACGGATTTCTCTCCAAAATAAAATCGGTAAAGGCCATGGTTTTATCAAAATCCAGTTTATTTTGGTAATTGGCATCGGATGGATCCCCGTCGAACATGGGCTCACAGATATCCACTCCATTCGCCGCCAAGGCGATATCAAAACTGTCGGTGGCGGAACACATGGCGAACATAAATCCTCCACCGATCACATAATTACGAATGGCCATGGCCACTGCCCCTTTTTCTTCGGAGACCTTATCATATCCCAATTTTGCGGCTAGGGCCTCCGCATTTTCCTTTCCTTCCAAGTACCAAGGGGCCGCTCTATAGGCCCCATAAAATTTTCCGTACTGTCCGGTAAAATCCTCATGATGTAAATGGAGCCAGTCGAAAAGCAGCAATTTGTTGTTCAGTACCTCCTCGTCATATATAGTTTCATAAGGTATCTCAGCATAGGTAAGCACCATGGTTACCGCATCGTCCCAGGGGAGGTTCTCCTTTGGGGAATATACCGCAATTTTAGGGGCTTTCTCCAAAATGACGGCATCTTGGTTCTGGGAAGGGCTCTCAATTGAATCCAGTATTTCTGCCACCTGCCCATCCGAAAGGATTTCAAAGGATACGCCCCTGATCTGGCATTCCTTACGGATAGCGTCCCCATCGGGAAGCAAGAAGGCCCCGCCCCTATAATTTAGCAACCACTGAACCTTTTGCTGTTTTGTAAGTACCCAATAGGTGATTCCGTACGCCTTTAAATGGTTTTTCTGGGTTTCCGCATCCATGGGAATCAGGATGGAGGAGGCAAGGGAAACAAAGGGCAGAAATAAAAGGACCAACCCCAATATTTGTGCCTTATGGGTCAATAGATCGTATTTAAAAGTCTTGTTAAAAGGGAACGTCGCTATCATTGGGATCTATCTCGTTGTTCATGGAACTTCCAAAGGCCTCATTTGCACTCGGGAAGTTTTTGGTGAGGAACGGGTTCTCCCCTTCCCCGTTCATCTTGGACTGAAATTCGAAGGGCGAATCGAAGTCGTCCAAATTATCAAATTTACCCAAGTTTCCAACGAACTTCAATCGGATGTTCTCCAGTCCGCCATTCCTGTGTTTGGCCACGATAAATTCTCCCTGTCCCGCGGTCGGGGTGCGTTCATCATCATCCCATTCATCAATCTTATAATATTCGGGCCGATAGATAAATGCCACGATATCCGCATCCTGCTCAATGGCCCCGGACTCCCTAAGGTCGGACAAGATCGGTCTTTTACTCCCTCCCCTTGTCTCCACGGCCCTTGAAAGCTGCGAAAGTGCTATTACGGGACAGTTAAGTTCCTTCGCCAATGCCTTGAGGTTCCTCGAAATGGTGGATATCTCCTGTTCTCGGTTACCCCCCTTTTGACTGCCCCCGGCCGTCATCAACTGAAGGTAATCTATAATGATCATCCTGATGCCGTGTTGGGATGCCAATCTACGGGCCTTGGCCCGTAGGTCAAAAATGGACAGGGAGGGCGTATCATCTATGAACAAGGGGGCCGTTTCCAAAGCCTTTACCTTTACGTTCAACTGTTCCCACTCGTGTTTTTCCAATTTCCCCGTCCGCAGTTTTTCGGAAGAAAGTCCGGTTTCGGAAGATATCAGACGGGTTATCAGCTGTACAGAGGACATTTCCAGGGAAAAAAAAGCAACCGGAATATTTGAATTGACGGCCATGTTCCTCGCCATGGAAAGGGTGAGTGCCGTCTTTCCCATTCCCGGTCGTGCGGCTACGATGATCAGATCACTAGGTTGCCAGCCCGAGGTAAGCTTGTCCAATTTATCGAATCCTGAAGGTACGCCGCTGAGTCCTTCCTTGTTCGCTATTTCTTCAATTCTTTTTTTGGCTTGGATAACGAGATTTTGGGCCGTCTCCGCAGAACGTTTCAGGTTCCCCTGGGTAACATCGTACAACTTGGCCTCGGCAGCATCCAAAAGATCGAAGACGTCCGTGGAATCCTCATAAGCTTCCTGAATGATCTCACTGGAGATCTTTATAAGGCTACGCTGTATATATTTTTGCAGTATGATACGGGCATGAAATTCAATATGGGCCGACGAGGCCACTTTTTGGGTAAGTTTGATCAGGTAAAAATCCCCTCCCGCAACTTCCAATTTTCCGTCTTTTTTTAATTGGGACGAAACGGTTAATAAATCCACCGGTTCTGAAGTCTCAAATAGTTTAAAAATGGCCTCATAGATAAACCTATGGGCATCCTTATAAAATACATCAGGGTGTAAAATGTCTATTACTTCATCCACCCCCTTCTTGTCTATCATCATAGCGCCAAGCACAACCTCCTCTAAATCAATTGCTTGAGGGGGTATCTTACCCCTCTCCAGATTGATCAGGTTGGATTGGTCAATTTTTCTGCCAATAACGGGGCTCACATTCTCCATAGTTGCTAAAGTATACAATTAACCGCAAGGTAACCCACAAGAAATTCTTGCGATGTTCACCGACAGTTAACATCCGTCTGTTGATAAGTTACAAAAAGGTGTTGATAACACAAGTGATCTCCATAAGGAAATCATTGATTTTGGGAAAAGTTTTGGAAAAGTGTAGTTTAACCATTAAAGACACCCATGGCGGCATACTTGTCCATACGGGTTTTTACCAATTCTTTTGGTGATAACTTTTTAAGTTCCATATAATGGGAGCTGATCTTGTTCTTTACGATCTCGAATGTCTTTTCCCTATTGGCATGGGCGCCACCAATGGGTTCCTTTACTATTTCATCGATCAGTTTCAGCTTTTTCATATCGATAGCGGTCAATTTTAGGGATTCGGCCGCCTGTTCCTTATATTCCCAGCTTCTCCAAAGGATGGAAGAGCAGGATTCCGGTGATATGACCGAATACCACGTATTTTCAAGCATCAGTACTTTGTCGCCCACGCCAATGCCCAAGGCTCCGCCCGAGGCACCTTCGCCAATGATCAAAACTATAATGGGCACTTTAAGACGTGTCATCTCAAGAATGTTGCGCGCAATGGCCTCGCCCTGTCCACGCTCTTCCGCCTCAATTCCGGGATAGGCCCCTGGAGTATCCACAAGGCATACGACCGGAAGTCCGAACTTTTCGGCCGATTTCATCAGCCTTAACGCCTTTCTATACCCTTCCGGATTGGCCATCCCAAAGTTTCTGTACTGTCTTGTCTTGGTGTTATAACCTTTTTGCTGGCCCACGAACATATAACTTTGGTCGCCTATTTTGCCAAGGCCCCCTATCATCGCCTTATCATCCTTTACGTTTCGGTCTCCGTGCAGTTCCAAAAATGTCTCCCCACATATGGCATTTATATAATCGAGCGTATAGGGCCTATTTGGATGCCTGGAGAGTTGTACCCGTTGCCAGGCGGTAAGATTTTTATAGATTTCCTTTCTGGTCTCGGTCAGTTTTCTTTCGATCTGCTTACAGGTCTCGCTCACATCAACATCGCTTTCCTCACCGATCACCATGCATTTATCCAACTGTTCTTCAAGTTCTTTGATAGGAAGTTCAAAATCCAAATACTCCATGAAACTATAAGTTTAATTTATAAAAGCCAACAAATATAAAACTTTAAAGGGGAACGTTAACCAACTCCCCTATTTTTTAACCTGCCCCTATTTTTCAGGATCCCATTGGCCAGTACGGTCGCCATTATCACGCATCCCCCTACGTAAAAGAGCGGATCCATCTTTTCCGATTCCCCCAAAATAAAAAAGGCCAGCACTATACCGTATACCGGTTCCAGATTTATCGTCAACATTACGGTGTAGGGGGTGATGTATTTCATGACCTTCACAGATGCGATAAAGGCATAGGCAGTGCAAATGGAGGCGAGGAGGAAGATATAGGCCATATCACCGCCGGAAACTTGAAAAAAATCACCATCAAAACGATTATTGGCCCCAAGGTAGAACGAAAGGAACAATACCCCGCTCCCCAATTCGTACAGGGAGATCACCGAGGGCTTTTCGGTCCGTGTCAACTTTCCATTGATAAGCGAAAATATGGATGACAGCAAAGCGGATAACATGGCCAATAAAATACCTTCCAGGTAGTTGGTACTTACGTTAAAGATCATATAGAGGCACAGTATCACAATGACCCCGAAAACGATCTCGTACCAGACCATTTTCCTTTTGTACCAGATCGGTTCCAAAAGTGCGGTAAAAAACGCACCGACCGACATGGTCGCCAATGCGATGGAAACGTTGGAAACCTTGATGGCCCTAAAAAAAGTGACCCAGTGCAACATGATCACAAACCCTGCCACCAATAGGATCAACAAAGTCTTTCTATCAACGGCAAGGGAATACCGTTTAAAAAAAACGAACAGCATGATCAGGCCGGTGGCCATTAACATTCGGTACCATACCAGCGGAAGGGCATCCAAGGTGATCAATTTGCCCAAAACGGCCGTAAAGCCCCAGATAAATACGATAAAATGGAGCTGTAGATAGTTCCGTAATTTAGCGTTTGGCATTTTGCAACAGATAAAAGCCCACGATCCCAAAGGCTATATTGGGCAACAATACCGCTAGAAGCGGTGAAAAGCCCGACTGTTCGGCCAAGGTGCCGAACACTTTATCAAAGAAAATGTAAATAAAGGCCACACCGATCCCAAAGGCCAGGTTAACACCCATCCCGCCCCTGCGCTTGGAGGCGGAAACCGCCACGGCAATTACGGTAAGGATAAAGGCCGTAACGGGCAGCGCCCATCTTTTGTATTTTACCAATACATAACTATTTATATTGGACGCACCCTTCCTACGTTGATCTGCTATAAACCGGTCCAGTTCAAAAAGGTTCTTGGTCTCCGCTATATAGGAAACAGGTGTAAGATCGTCTATTTTAAAATTGAAAATGGTATCAAGTTTACGTTTGGTCTCCACTATTTCAACGTTGTCCACCAACTTCCGTTTGGTATATGAAGTAAGTTCGTAAAGACTGTCCGTTTCCTTCCAACGGATATTTCCCGCAGAGATCTTATACTCCAATTGATCGTTTTCCCCAAAATGTTCAAAAGTAAAATTATACCCCCTTTGCCTAGCGGGATCAAAACTGCTCACATAGATAAAATCATTTTCGTTCAATTGGTTAAAGATGTTGTTCGTAACCCTGTCCTGTTTCCCTTTTTTGAGGTATTTGAACACAAATTCGTTAAATCCGATACTTGCATTGGGCACAATGAACATTCCCATAAAGAACATCAGCACCGCGACCAACGAAGCGCCGATAAAATAAGGCCGTAAAAAGCGGCCATAGGAGACCCCAGAGCTTAAAATGGCGACAATTTCAGTATTGTTCGCCAGTTTGGAAGTAAAGAATATAACGGAAAGAAATAGAAAAATGGGAAAAAGCAGGTTCCCTATCACCAACGTAAAATTGACGTAGTACAGGGATATCTCCGATAATGGGGCCTCATTGTCGATCATCTTTCCGATCTGTTCCGCCAAATTGGCCATGATCCCAATGGGCACAAATAAAAGCAGCATCACCGCAAAGGTGCCCAGATAGCGCTTTAGAATATATTTGTCCAGTATGGTAAGCATTACAATCTCCTGTCCATTTGTTTAACCATTACTTCCTTCCATTCGCGAAAATCCCCTGCCAAGATATGCTTCCTGGCCTCCCGGACCAACCAGAGATAAAATCCCAAGTTATGAACGGTCGCAATTTGTTTGCCAAGATATTCATTGGCCGCGAACAGATGTCGCAGGTACGCCTTGGAATATTCCGTATCCACAAAGGTAATCCCCATAGGATCGACGGGAGAAAAATCATCTTCCCATTTTTTGTTCTTTATATTGATGGTCCCTTCTGCCGTAAACAGCATTCCGTTCCTGGCATTTCGGGTGGGCATTACACAATCGAACATGTCTATTCCGAGCGCAATGTTCTCCAAAAGGTTTATGGGAGTGCCCACGCCCATAAGGTAACGTGGTCTGTCCTCGGGCAGAATTTCGCATACCACCTCTGTCATGGCATACATTTCTTCTGCCGGTTCCCCTACCGAAAGTCCCCCAATGGCATTGCCTTCCGCTCCCGCCCCTGCGATATATTCGGCCGATTGGCGCCTAAGGTCCTTATAGGTGGAGCCTTGTACGATCGGGAAAAAAGATTGTGAAAAACCATATTTAAGGGGCGTTCTTTCCAAATGTGCGATGCATCTGTCCAACCACCTATGGGTCATGTGCATCGATCTCTTGGCATAGTTATAATCGCAGGGATAGGGGGTACATTCATCGAACGCCATAATGATGTCCGCTCCAATGGTGCGCTGTATCTCCATCACGCTTTCAGGTGTAAAAACATGATATGAGCCGTCTATATGGGATTTAAACCGCACCCCTTCTTCCTTGATCTTTCTATTATCGGAAAGGGAATACACTTGGTAGCCCCCACTATCGGTAAGGATATTTCGGTCCCAGTTCATGAATTTGTGGAGCCCTCCCGCCTGTTCCAATATCTGTGTCTTGGGCCTTAAGTAGAGGTGATAGGTATTTCCAAGGATGATATCGGGGTTGATCTCGTCCCTGAGCTCCCTTTGATGGACCCCTTTAACGGAAGCAACCGTTCCAACAGGCATAAATATAGGGGTCTCTATGGTGCCGTGGTCCGTAACCATTTTCCCGGCGCGTGCGCGGGTGTTGGGATCGGTATGTAATAACGTAAATTCCAAATCGTAGTTTAAGTGGGCAAATATAATCATCCCAACCCCAAAACCCCTTAACAAAAAAATAAAGTTCAACATCTTCCACCTTGGTTTACAAAATATAACAAATCATTCTTGCCTGTACAAAAGATAGCGACTACTTTTGGAATTATCTAAAACAACAGAAGAAATGCCAACATTGAAAGAATTACAGGATATTACCCTGCAGACGCGCAGGGATATAGTAAGGATGGTCCATAAGGTCAATTCTGGGCATCCCGGGGGCTCTTTGGGCTGCACGGAATTTCTGGTGGCCCTCTACAATGAAATCATGGAACTAAAGCCCGGATTCGATATGGATGGAAAGGACGAAGATCTCTTCTTCCTTTCCAACGGACATATCTCCCCCGTTTTTTATAGCGTATTGGCCAGAAAGGGGTATTTTCCCGTTAGCGAGCTGGATACCTTTAGACTTATAGATTCCCGTTTACAGGGACATCCAACAACCCATGAAGGGTTGCCAGGAATACGCATTGCCTCGGGCTCCCTTGGACAGGGCATGTCGGTTGCCATTGGTGCCGCCCAGGCCAAAAAACTCAACAAGGACAATCACTTGGTCTACTCCCTGCACGGTGACGGGGAACTACAGGAGGGACAGAACTGGGAAGCCATTATGTATGCTGCCGGAAAAAAGGTGGACAACCTAATAAGCACCATTGATTACAATGGCCAACAGATCGATGGCGCCACCAAGGACGTATTGCCGATGGGCGACCTAAAGGCAAAATTCGAAGCCTTTGGATGGGATGTGCTGGAAGTGGAAAAAGGAAATGATCTGGAAACCATCATCACTGCTCTTAATGAAGCCAAAAGCAGGACCGGAAAGGGCAGACCTGTATGTATCCTGCTCCATACAATAATGGGCAACGGGGTCGATTTTATGATGTATACCCACGCATGGCATGGAAAGGCACCCAATGACGAACAACTGGCAAATGCCCTAGGACAAAATGCCGAAACTTTGGGCGACTACTAAATTCCCCACGAAAAATTATCCCTTCCAGTAGGGAAAACCAATTAAAAGAGCATCAAAATGAAAAAATATACAGACACAGGAAAAAATGATACGCGTAGCGGATTTGGAGAGGGCATGACCGAACTGGGACGGACAAATCCCAATGTAGTGGCCCTATGTGCCGATTTGGTAGGCTCCCTTAAGATCGAGAAGTTTATAGAGGAAAATCCCGACCGATTCTTCCAGATCGGAATTGCCGAGGCCAATATGATGGGCATCGCCGCAGGTTTGACCATTGGCGGTAAAATTCCCTTTACAGGTACCTTTGCCAATTTTTCCACAGGTAGGGTGTACGATCAAATCCGCCAGTCCATTGCCTATTCTGGGAAAAATGTTAAAATTTGTGCCTCACATGCGGGAGTGACCTTAGGGGAGGATGGTGCTACCCACCAGATATTGGAAGATATAGGGCTCATGAAAATGTTGCCGGGAATGGTGGTCATCAATCCATGTGATTTTAACCAGACCAAGGCGGCCACTATAGCCATTGCAGAATACGAAGGCCCCGTATACCTCCGTTTTGGCAGGCCTAAAGTTGCCAACTTCACCCCGGCCGATCAAGTATTTGAAATTGGAAAGGCAGTAATGCTGAACGAAGGCACCGATGTTACCGTAATAGCTACGGGACACTTGGTATGGGAGGCATTGATAGCGGCAGAGGCTTTGGAATCCCAAGGTATCTCCGTGGAAGTGATCAATATCCATACCATAAAACCACTTGATGAAGATGCGGTGTTAAAGTCTGTTAAAAAAACAGGTTGCGTGGTAACCTGTGAAGAGCATAACTTTTTGGGAGGGCTGGGCGAAAGTATCGCCAGGACCCTTACCACACACTATCCCGCACCACAGGAGTTCGTTGCGACCATGGATACTTTTGGGGAAAGTGGGACCCCTGAGCAGTTGATGGAGAAATACGGATTGAACAATAAAGCCATTGAGAAGGCCGTTTTAAAAGTGTTGAAAAGAAAACAGTAGACAGCGTCCTTTTCATGAAATAGTACGTATCTACATTAAAATCAGGAACACTATGAGAAAAACACTTTTAACTGCAATTATGGTGCTTATGGGCGCCACTGCATTTGCACAGACAGGTCCCGGATTCGGGATCAAGGGCGGACTCAACTATGGCGCCAACGGGGATTATTTTGATTCCGCCGAGGATGCGTACGAGAATCCGGACGGTAATGTAGGCTACCATATCGGTGTCTTCGGAAAATTGGGAAACCGTATCTACCTTAGACCGGAAATTGTCTATACCAAAATGAAGTCCGATTATGGGGACGGCAGTTTTGACATGAGCAAATTGGATGTTCCCTTATTGGTGGGCATTAAGGTAATTGGCCCGTTGCATGTTTTTGCCGGTCCCGCTTTCCAATATATCCTGGACACGGATTTTGATGATGTGACCTTAGGGGATGTGGAGAACGATTTTACGGTGGGCATGAACCTTGGTGCCGGGGTAAATCTTGGCAAATTGGGAATCGACCTACGGTATGAAAGGGGACTTTCCAGCAATGAGATCGATTTTGGCGATGTAAACCAGAATCGTATCGATACCAGACCAGATCAATTGATCTTAAGTCTCTCTTTAACTCTCTAACGAACGTTTCCTATATAAAAAAAGCCCGCTGGATAATTATACCGGCGGGCTTTTTTTATAATGATCTTTTAGCCTCTTCGGGAATCAATTATCCCTATCCAGGTAATCGGGTACCCCATCCCCATCCGTATCCGGATAGGTAATGACACCATTGGCATCAATTTCAATTTCCTCACGGGTGGGAATCCCATCCCCATCATCATCGGCATCAACAAAGTTGGGGGTCAATTGCACCCTATCTTCCCGTTCTTCGTCCTCGTCGGTATTGTCATCATATAAGTACCCATTTCCATTGAGGTCCTCTAAATATGATGGAATTCCATCCCTGTCATGATCGGTCTGGTTCACCGCAAAGAGATCCATTTTAAAAATCAACGGGCTGTAGGCTGGGATACTACCCTGAACGCTTCCGTAATATCCAAGGGCAGAGGGAAAAATTACCAATCCTATCCCATAGTTCTCTACCGTAAAAGTTCCATCATCATTAAGAATTGGCGTGCCTCCGGCCCTAAAATTGGAGGCGCCCTCGGCAAAACCCCTTGCTCCGGATCCCTGGATATTGGCCAGGTCGAACCAAACGGGAATCTGCCCAGAGGCATCGAAATTGGTGCCGTTCAGCAGACTCCCTTCATAACGGACATATGTTGAATCTGCGGCCGTGGCCATCTGCCCTACCCCTTGTCGCACGTCGAGATAATAGTAGGTATGCTCAACAGATCCCTCGCCATCAAGGCCAAATCTACTAAAATCTATCGCCACCGTCTTTTGGGCCATCTGCCCGGACAAAGGTTCCTTGTCCGCATTTTCGCCCGCAATGGTATCGATCCGTATCTTAAAGTCAAAATCCTCTGCGGGATTTTCAAATTCATCGTAATTATAAAAATGCGTCCTCAAAAACGCTTGGATGGCGGCCTCGTCCTCCGGTTTCACTTCATCCAAATCCCTCGGCGGAACCACCTGAAGCCCCGAGTCATCATTGCTGCAGGACCACAGTGTCGCCAAAGTTAAAAACACTACTAAATAACGGTTCATTGCCATCTATCTCCTTTTAAGGTCCGCAAGATACAATTTTCCACTATTTTTGTAGAAGTCAATTACAAAGAATTTATATTGATCATGCGCATAGACAAATACCTTTGGAGCATACGCTATTACAAGACCCGAAGCATAGCCACGGAAGCTTGTAAAAAGGGACATATAAAAATAAACGGCCAAGGGGTGAAACCTTCTCGGGAGGTATACCCAACGGACAAGATAGTCGTACGAAAGGATCAGATAAACCATGAACTTACCGTCTTGGACATACCTCCTTCGCGGGTAGGCGCAAAATTGGTGGATATCTATCGGAAGGACAATACGCCCGAAGAGGCCTTTCAGCACAATGAACTTCTAAAATTGTCCAAGGAACATTATCGTAAAAAGGGTACTGGCAGGCCCACTAAAAAAGATCGAAGGGATATAGATGACTACACGGACGATATTGAAGAAAATCCATCCTTTCCCTCTTAAAAAGCCTTTATGAAAAGGGACTATTGGGAACAAAAATATAGGGGTGCCGATCTAAAATGGGATATTGGGACGGTTTCCATGCCCTTGAAAGCATACATCGACCAGCTCCCTGACAAGAACATTAAAATATTGGTGCCAGGTGCTGGACGGGGGCATGAGGTGGTCTATCTTCACCAAAATGGCTTCCGGAACGTCTTTGTGGCCGACATAGCCAAAGCACCTTTGGACCATCTTGGAACCGTTCTTCCCAATTTTCCAAAGGACCGTTTGCTATTGGGCGATTTTTTTCTTCTAAAAGAACAAGATTTCGACCTTATTTTGGAACAGACCTTTTTCTGCGCAATCCTTCCCCTTAAAAGGAAAGATTATGTAGCAAAAATGGACGGAATACTGAAGAACGGTGGGAAACTGGTCGGACTGCTCTTTAATTTCGAACTTACAGCAGAAGGTCCTCCATTCGGAGGAAGTATACTGGAATACCGCTCCCTATTTTCCCTTTATTTTCATCTAAAAGTTTTGGAGCCGGCCCATAATTCAATAAAACCGAGAAAAGATAGAGAACTGTTCTTTATCTTTGAAAAGAGAAGCGACCTTGGGAAGTCCAAGAGTCCATTTGACACGGAATAAACATTCCGGCTCCGAGTAGACATCGGATCGTAACACCACTTTTGTGGTCAAACCAAAGCCATATGCAAAACCAAATTTTGTCGCACGAGCAGATCCAGCATATAATAAAACGTATTGCCTACCAAATATATGAGGCCAATGTAGAGGAAAAGGAAATAGTCATTGCCGGAATCGAAGGTGGGGGACTGCTATTTGCGAAGAAGATAAAAAAGGTGTTGGAAAAAATTACAGGAGCAAAAATTTTGTTGTGCAAGGTTAGCATGAACAAGAAAAACCCTGTGGTAAGCGGAGTGCAGACTTCCCTTCAAGAGGAAGAGTACACCAATAAATCGGTGGTGTTGGTAGACGATGTGCTAAATTCCGGTACCACACTTATCTATGGGGTGCACCATTTCCTAAGGGTTCCCTTAAAACAGCTCAAGACAGCCGTATTGGTGAACAGAAACCATAAAAAGTATCCGGTAAAGGCAGACTATAAAGGAATCTCGCTATCCACCTCCCTGCAGGAACACATAGAAGTGTCCTTTAAGGACAAACAGGATTCCGTGTCCCTAGCTTAAAAGCTCCTTAATGCCCTCCACAATTGTCCTTATTTCATTTGTGTCGGCAGAGATCGTATGTTTTGCCCTCGTATAAAAAGAATTTCTTTCAAAAAGATGTTTGCCAAGGAATTCGGGCAGATCCTCCTCCTTAATATCGGAAATCAAAGGTCTATGTTTTTTTTCGGGGGACAACCTCCGAAGAAGTTCGGACAACGAGACCCTAAGATAGAACACGTTTGGGGTATATTGGGAAATGGTATCCATGTTCCCTCCGTAACAAGGCGTGCCGCCCCCGGTGGACAGCACAAAGTTGTCTTTGTGCTCCATTATCTCATGCAGACAATCGTGTTCCAATTTTCTAAAGAAAAGTTCCCCTTTCTCCTTAAAAATATGTGGAATGCCCATGCCCATGCGCTCCTCCAAATAAGCATCCATATCCAGAAAGCTGATTTTCAATTCCTTGGACAACTCCTTGCCAACAGTGGTCTTGCCGCTTCCCATATACCCTACCAAAACAATTTTCATCCGTACATTTTTAGGTAAAAGGACCAAAGATAAGGGATTTCAAAAAAAATCCAATTTAATCAAAAAAAGGCTTGTTAAATAAAATAATGATCTTATATTTGCACCCGCAAACAACAGTACGTTGGCATTTAAAATACTGACCTGGTAGCTCAGTTGGTAGAGCATCTCCCTTTTAAGGAGAGGGTCCTGGGTTCGAGCCCCAGCCCGGTCACTTACTAAGAAAAAACCCCTGCAGATTTTAAAATCTGCAGGGGTTCATTTTTTGAGCATAAGAGCATCTTGGGAATATCAATTGACAATTGCCCGTTTAATTTTAATGAAATTTGCCGCTTATATAGTTATGGGGTTTGGCCACAGCGTGTACGTATCGAATTGGGAAGGACCTAAGAAATTCTGTAAGATCTCTCCTCGTGGTCACCTGGAAATATAAAAATCAGGAGCGGATCGGGAAAGTTATGATATGGACTATGGATCTGTCCAGACCTTTGAGGCAGTGAACATCCCGAAAGTGTACTGCACAAGGAGCGATTCCAATAGTGCAATAGATGCACCATTAAACGCTGTTGGTCCAGATTGGGACGGCTTTACTGCAGAGCTGTTGCTTCCATCCCATTACAGCGGAAATATCCATTACATGGGCCTCAAACGAATGGTAACATACCTTTTTATTTAGATCGAGGACCACTGGCCAATTTAATTCCCCACTTCCCTTGCCCAATAGGTTAACAAGTCCCTTTTCCACCATTTGAGCACAAACGGCCCCAACGATCCTCACATTGTCAATACCATCCTTATCGGCAAAACCGATATAATAATTGGCAGGAATGCCCAAAAATGAGCATTTTGGTATTTCCATGCCCGATGGGCGCGAACCACTTAGGGAAGTCACACAAAATTTTTCGGTATCCATGGGGTCTTATATTTCATTTTCAGAAACTTAAGATACACTTTTTACCGTTCGGCCGATTCGCATGTAGCATGGAAATACCAAAAATTTATCAACAGTGATCTCGAATCCTGTTAGATCGACCTATGTGCTAATGGTAGAGACCTCCTCGGTACGGCCTTAAGATTCCAATATTTGCAATTGTTGCAAAAGTTGTGCCTGGGTTACGGGATATTCCTTCCCTTCCCGGATGGCCCCGTAAACATCCTCAAAAAGTTGTATATAGGACGCTTTTGGTGCGGGGATACGCTCTTCGATTCTGCTCCCATCGTTTGCCATCGTGACCAGGATTCCGGCCTTGTCGGACTCTTCCTCTCCGTATCCTGCATCTTCGGGACGTATCCCCTTTAGAAGTTGCTCCTCCTGTACATCTGCCCTTTGTTTGATAAACGACCCCTTGGTGCCGTTTAGGACAAAAGCTGGCTGTATGGCTACCACCAGCATGCTCATGGTAAGGTGTACTTGTAATCCTTTAGGATACAGTAAATGGATGTGGGCATAATCATCCACTTTTGTATTGGGCCTAAAATGGCCAAGATGCTTTCTAAATTCCAACGGGTTTCCAAATAGGGAGATGACCTGATCCAATAGATGGGGCCCCAAATCGTACAACAGACCACTTCCTGGCACGGGGCTTTCTTTTGCCACTTTTGGACCGATGGCATAGCGATACCTATCAAATCTCATATGCACCTCCACAAGGGATTCCAGTTTTCCTGAATCCAGAACCTTTTTTACGGACAGAAAATCACTGTCGTACCTGCGGTTCTGATATGCCAATACGCTACGCTGTACTTGGGCAGCCTCCTTAAATAACTGTTCCGCTTGTTGGGAGGTAATGGTAAAGGCCTTTTCAAGGAGTACGTGTTTTTTGGCGCGCAATGCCTTTAACGCAAAATCGAAATGTGTGGGCGTAGGAGTGTTCACCACAACCAACTCTATAGTGGGATCTTCAATAAGTTCCTCTACGGAACCATAACTTATGATGGATGGATATTCTTTCTGGGCCTCTTTATTGCTTCTTTCCACCACGGCACTCAATTGAAACCCTTGGTGTTCCCTTAAAAATGGGAAGTGAAACAATTTTCCGGACATTCCATAGGATAGGACCCCTGTTTTTATTGGATTTTTCATAATAGAAATGTTTTGGATCGTTAAGACTCCAACTTCGTATGGATCTAAAGATACCAATTCCGTTGCATACGGCCATGACAAAGATGTTCCCTATGGGAACCGTGCCCT
>CAXBDK010000027.1:0-20940 GCA_963974715.1 uncultured Sediminicola sp. | reverse complement strand
ATTCCCAACATTCCAACAAACATCCTTCACAACCATTCCAAAAACCCCCTCCGGATTCGTTCAAGAATCCAAAAACATCAAAAGAAGGCATTCCGGCCTATTTCCAATTTCGGCCAGATCAAGTTCTTTTCCACATTGCATAACATCCTCCCCAACCTACAACTCTAAAGAATTATAGGTTTAGGGTTATTATTGTAAACAAAAAAGTTTGGAGGTGTGGGTGATCTTCTTCCGTGGGGAAGAGGGCATGGCCGTTAAAAATTTTCGAAGCCTTGGAGAAAATTTAGGCCATGCCATCGGTCCTAAAATCCAGGGATTTTAGGATCCCATAGCGAAGAAGCGCCTTTTTCTTTGGTTCTTTCTTTTGGGCGAGCAAAAGAAAGAAGAGGGAGGGAAATAATATTGAAATCTGCAAACTCCCAACATTCCAACAAACATCCTTCACAACCATTCCAAAAACCCCCTCCGGACCCGTTCAAGTATCTAAAAACATCAAAAGAAAGCATTCCGGCCTATTTCCAATTTCGGCCAGATCAAGCGTTCCACAGTGCATAACATCCTCCCCAACCTACAACCCTGAAGAATAATCGATTTGGAATTATTGTTTTAAACAAAAAAGTTTCGAGGTGTGGCAGACCTCCATCTGTAGTGTAGCCGACATGGCCGTTAAAAATTTTCGAAGCCTTGGAGAAAATTTAGGCCATGTCGGCGGTCCCGAAAATCCCTTCCGATTTTCGGGAACACATAATGATGGAGTGTCCTTTCTTTTGTTTCGTTTTACTCATTACTTGTTGTTTTTTGAAACCCGATGGCGCGGATTTGTAATCCGTGCCTGTTCCTATTTTTTAAAAAGGCCTAATTTTAGCTACAAAAGAACTTTCATGTCCACTAAATATAAGGCTACTGAAATAGAGGCATGTTATTTTATAACAATTACCACTGTTGGCTGGGTAGATGTTTTTACAAGGTCAAATCAAAAACAGGTATTGATAAAGGCCTTGGACCATTGTCAAAAAGAAAAGGGGCTGGAAATATTTGCCTATTGCGTTATGCACAGTCACCTGCATTTACTTTGCAGATCTAGTGGACAAAATACGTTGCCCGATATTATACGTGATTTCAAAAAATTTACATCCAAAAGAATAATCCGGACAATTAAAGAAGAACCGGAAAGTAGAAGGGAATGGCTGCTGGAGTTTTTTAGTAAAGCCTGCGCCCATTTAAAAAGGGATCAGAAGTATAAAGTTTGGCAGGATGGTTATCACGCGGAGATTGCCCATTCCAACAAATTTCTAAAAGAAAAAATAATTTACATCCATAACAATCCTGTAAAAGATAAAATTGTAGCATATCCGGAGGATTATATATTTAGTTCAGCAAGAAATTATGCATTATTGGATAGTGAATTGGAGATAACGGTTCAAATTGAACTGTTGCTATAAGTTGAATACAAGGCTGCACTGGGGCACGGATTGCAAATCCGCGCCATCGGGAATCTGTAAATTCCCAACATTCCAACAAACATCCTTCACGACCATTAAAATTTAACCTGTGCACTGACAAACCCGAACAAAATGTCCTTCCCTTCGGTCACTTCCTTGAGATAATGCCCCGCATCGAACCAACTACATCCGGTAACAAATAATAGGTGCCCATTGGGGCGATACGATAAGGTACCGGAAAGCTGGCTCCCAATAAACCGGGAAGTCGCGCCACTATCCAATTCAAAAAACGGGGTCATATTGGGTCTATAAAGACCATCCGTCCTGCTATTCCTCCAGAGCAATGCATAATCACAGAAAAAGGACACCGTATCGCCAAAGCGAAATGTGGCCTCGGGATGTACATCGATAAGGTTGCTCGGCGCAATTGGAGCGGCCAAACCAAAGTAGGCCCCTGGAGGAAACAGTGCGTTCAACGTTTGCTGGACTTGATCGGTAGGATCCTTATCGCCACTGATGAAATCCGCTTTAAGACCAAGCGTTGGAGAGTACTTTAAACCGTCGAACAGATAGGAAACGGCCAAGCCGGTGCTCCATGCCTCAATGTTGCGATCACCAATGGAACCGAACTGATATCCCCCTTCCACATCATATTGCCAATTCCCGACCTTTTTAAGGATCCGGGCACCTACGGTATGCCTGTTCTCCATCCCGGGACCATCATAGAAAAGGGCCGTGGCGTTACGGAACCCCAAATAATAGAAACTCAGCTCCCCCTTTCTCAAAGGCACACTTGAGAACATCCCCCAAACACTTAAGTCCGGGGATGAGGTATCATCAAATAGCCCGACCTTATCGACTACGGCATGCAAATAGAAGATATCGGTCCCCATTTTATCGTTTGCAAACATCGCCTTGACACCATCAAATGCGCGGCGACTGTTCGGTGCATCCCGATAGGAGATCAACCGTTGCGAACCATAGGCCACTTCCTGCCTGCCTAGCCTAAGGGACACTGGAAGTTTGGGGAACGGTCTTACATCCACAAAAAATTGATGGACTCCAAGCGGATTCTCCTCAATGGGTATGGGCATATCTTTTCCATTGGCAAGGGCACTCTGCAGTTCAGCAAAAAAGCGTACGTTCTCCGAAAGATGTAAGTCTGCGTGGAGCAACCATCTTGTCAACGTGAAACCATCACCGTCCTCCAGCTCGGAACTCCACCCCTCATTGGTTTTGATCAGGTATTGGGACCTAAGATCGCCCCCAAAACCTACATAGGCCCTATTGCCGATTTTCCCATACTTTAAACGCTTGTACCAGGTGGTAACCGTATCCTTTTCAAGGAACGAATGATCCTCATCGTAGCGGGCCGGTTTAAATTCGGGGAATTGCTGCCCCCATAGAGGGAAAGACACGAAAATCAAAAAGAGTATCAAGAGAGTCCTCATTGCTTAATCATGGTATAAATGCATTAGTGGTTCGGTTACGCTATGCCAAATGGAATGTCCTCCCCTCAAACGGACCGGATGGTTTTTATCGGTACCGTTTCAGGAGGTATGCCACGGTCATCGGCCCCAAAATAATGCTATTCCGATTTTTGGATCCATGGGATTACTTTGGACCCGATAAGTTCGATGGAATGCAACAATTGTTGATGGGTCAGCCCTGCATTGTCCATTTGAAAGGTAAATCGATCAACTCCTCCCAAGGCCTTGCTATGCCGCATCAACTTTTCCGCTACCTTTTCGGGACCGCCCACCACGAGTACACCTCTGGGTGCTACCATGGCATCAAAGTGGGCACGGGTCACTGGGGGCCATCCCCTTTCCTTGCCCAACTTTGTCCATTGTTCGGCATAACCGGGATAGTATTCCGCAATGGCCTTTCCATCGGTCTCGGCCACATAGCCCGGTGAATGCAGCCCGACCTTTAACTGTTGGGGCGAAAAACCCGCTTTTTCCCCTGCTTCCCGGTAGAGATCTACCAAGGGACGGAAACGTTCCGTTTCCCCACCGATTACCGCTACCATTAACGGGAGTCCCAATGATCCGGCACGAACAAAGGATGCAGGCGTACCCCCTACCCCCAACCAAACGGGCAGTTTTTCCTGAAGTGCACGTGGATAGACCGGTTGGTTATGTATGGCCGGACGGAACTTGCCCGACCACGTAATGAATTCCGAATCCCGTACCTGAAGCAGCAGATCCAGTTTTTCTGAAAAAAGGGCATCATAGTCCTTAAGGTCAAACCCAAAAAGCGGATAGGATTCGATGGCCGATCCACGCCCCACCACAATTTCCGCCCTCCCCTTTGAAATAAGGTCAAGGGTTGCAAAACTTTGATAGACCCTCACCGGATCGGAGGTACTCAATACCTTAACGGCGCTCCCTAGACGGATCTGTTCGGTCCTCGCCGCGGCGGCGGCCAGGATCACATCGGGAGCGGAATCCAAGAACTCTTTCTTATGGTGCTCCCCGATGCCAAAAAAATGAAGTCCGGAACCATCCGCCATAACGATCCGGTCCAACAACTGTTCCATAGCATCTGCGCCACTCAGGCTGCTGCCGTACATGGCCGATGCAAAACTATCTATTCCTATTTCCATGCTCTTTTTGTTATTTATCGTTTTACAAAGGTAGTATTGTTCCCTTCATGGTATAAAAACTGCCATCGGGCAAGGTCGCATTGCTATGGATGATGCCTTTCCCATGGTCTTCCACATGCGTGACCGTAGCTCCTGACAATTCCTTCCATGCAACCATATATACCTGTGGGCGAATTTCAGCGATGGTGGTTTCCACCCTTTCCGAATACCCATTGGCGGTCAGGCCTCCTCCCTCTATTACCGTAAAGACCATGGATTCATCCGTTTCGAAAAAGAGTTCGGTTTTCAAAACGCCCACATCCATTAGATAGCGGTTGCCCGTTAATTTGTTTTTCATGTGTTTAAAATTTATTTTTTAGAGGTCATTACCCGTACCGAAAACAGGGATGGGACCTCCTTAAGAATTTATTCGGTTAATATCAGTGAAAATACCAGCGATCGGTCTTTATTTTACAAGGTAGTATCATTACCATTGGTATATTGTCTTCAGATCCGCACCCTCGGTCAAGTGTACCTTCGGTATACTGTCGTTGATTTCGACCTCAAATTCGTCAATAAGTTTTACGCTCTTAAAATCAATGGGCTGTCCCGCTATCATATGGAGGGCCACCTGCCCTTCCAGCTTTTTTTTGTCCACATAGGCAGCACCTGTATCAATAAAATCATCGACCGTGACGATCGCATCTTCCTTTTTTGACTTGCGGAGCGCGTACAGGTCCAGCAACATATTCCTGAGGGTAAACTTTCCTTCGGACGCCAACCTGATCTGGTTATCCAGATAAAAAGCGTAGATGAAACCCCGCCTATAGGGAAGTTTTCCATAATTGGCATAATCCGTCCAGTAATTTGCGGCAATGGAATCATTGTGCACAGCTTTGATTTCACTCTCGTAATGCTGTTTTAAGTTCTCTTCATTGAGGTAATGTAGAAAGTCCTCCTTCCCAAAAATTTTGCTGTTTGCCAAATTAATGAGTGTGGTATAATCATTGAACCCTTCACCAAACCATTGATGGTCAAAGCTCTCTTTACCCAATTCCATTTTGAGTCCTACCCAAGTGTGAGCGGTTTCGTGTGCCGTAACGTACTTTTCCCATGTGCCAAATTTTTTCCCCAACTTCATGACAAAGCCGTTATTTATCCCAAAACCACCCCCTCCTATTTCTACTTGGTTATTTTGCAGCGCCGTAACAGATAAAAAATAGTAAGGAAAATCGGTGTCGTTCCAAAACTTGTGAATGCTTGGGAAATAGTTTTCAAAAAAAGGGTTGAGACTCCCTTGCAGGTCATTTCCATAGGTATCATCTATCGTGGTCACGCAATAATAAGGGATACCCAAAACGCTGTATTCCTCTACGCTAATGTTATCCCCCATAACAAAGCACACCATGTTTGAAAGATTGTCGTAATAGTCTGAAAGTTTTTGCGATGGATCTGTCCGGGATGGATGAACGGAATTGAAATAGATGAAACTTTCACGATACTTGCGCCATCTAAAAGAAACCAAAGGATTACTATCATCGGTAATATCCAAAGCAAAGTGCTTATCCACTAAAGTCAATACGCCTTTTGTGATAACAGGTCTGAACAATTCCGTTTGAGAAGCCCTGGTGGGTTGATCTTTCGAGAACGAACCGTCAATTTCATAGCTGATATTGGGTGTTTTTGCACCATTATGATAGACAGTGATCCGCCTGTTCGCTTCGTCTATCCTGAGTACTTCAGGTAGGGTAGCACGAATATTTTTGATCACGTTAAATATATCTTTCTGTCCCCCAAAATCTGGATCTCCGAATATAAAGACGGTACTGTCTTTTTGAGTGGCAGAATAGGTGAGTTCAACCTCTAATATAGAAGAATCACCATCCCAGCTGAGCACATAGTCCATAAAAGGCTTTTCTTGCGCATGGGAATGGATCCCAAAAGTGAAAAGAAGGACTGATATTATATTGTTCTTTTTCATTTCCCTAAGCTTTGGAATACACTATTTTGTACATTTTTTTAACTTATTTTATCGCAGGCACCAAACTGCTGCCGTTATGGAATGGGTCATGACAAAAAAGAAGTCATGGCATTTCCGTTTGCCGATTTTTCCGCTGGAACCGCTTCCTGTACCACATCCCAATGTTCCGCTATTTTCCCGTCTTCCAAACGGAAAATATCCACTACCATAACAGGGTTCGGCCCCCAGCCATCAACCAAACTATGTGTTATCACAATATCATTTTCTTCTACGATGATACCGGGCCGCCACTTAAAACCGGGATCCAAAAGGGGCAAAAGTTTTTTAAGCCCTTCATGACCATTGATCATCGATGGGTTGTGCTGTTGGTATGATTCCTGCCAGTACCGTTCGATGGCCGTGCCGTCCTTTTCGTGGAACAGTTCGTTCATTGCTTTTAGAACAAGCTCTTTATTTGACATTTCTACTTGTTTTTTGTTTAAGCTAAAGTTGCATCCAAAGTAATGTCCAATTTAAGGGCGTTGCTTACAGGGCAGGTCTCTTCCGCGGATTTTGCTATTTTTTGAAATTCTTCTTCCGTAATCCCCGGAATTTTTGCGATCAAGACCAAATCGGATTTTGTAATGACACCTTTATCCAATGTAATCGTTGATGTTGTTGTCAGTTCCTCTGGATCGTAGCCTGCAGTGGTAAGGTCGGCACTCAGTTTCATAGTGAAACATCCGGCATGTGCTGCTGCCATCAATTCTTCGGGATTAGTGCCAGTTCCGTTTTCAAAACGGGAAACAAAGGTATAAGGTGTTTGCTTTAATATTCCGCTTTGTGAGGTCAGATGGCCTTTGCCTTCTTTGATCGTGCCGTTCCATACGGCTGTTGCTTGTCTTTTCATATGTATGGTTGTTTATATTATTTTAAAAGTTAGTACTGTATGTATGGTCAATATTCCAATACATAGATTTTCTTACGTTTGTAATCCCAAACCGTTTTATACTGTACCAGAAACCGGTAAGCGAAGGTCAAAACAGTATCCTCCGTTATTCCCAAAGCTTTTCTGACTGGGCTATTGTCATCCGTGGAATTTTTATAGATCCCTATAAGATCGACAGTCAGTTGGGGATTCATTTTTACTTTTTCCAGGGAAAATAAATTATCATCGGAACCATCTCTTCCGTAATTGATAAGATTTTTTTTCTTCATAAGACCCTCGGCATCCTTATCGGTTATTTCTAAACTTCCATAAGAACCGCCCGTATCAAATAAAGCAAGCATTTCAACATCATTCACATCTACTTTCATCATTGGGATATTTGGCAGTTTTCTAGTTTCAAAATTTAGCACGGCCAATACTTTTTCCCCGGCTAGAAAATCTTTTGAAGATGCTCTTGACGCAGTGTTCTTATAGAAAGTAAGCTTTCTTTTGGTATAATCCAGTTTGAACAGATATCCCTCGAAAAAATCATGCCCTATAAATCCTATAAAATCAGGGGTAATATCATTTTGTATAAAATCGTAATTGGCGCTACCGATTTGTTTCAGGTTTTGAAAATGTAAACCGTTTATTAGCTTTACCTCTTTTATAGCATCATTGGTATACCTTTTAAATTTTTGGCCGCTTCCAACAAAGCCATCACCTTCCACCTTTTGGGACGGCAGGGGAACAATTTTGTTATTGATATCCAATGCGTATCTGTGTGCCGTGTCGAACATCAGTTTTCCTTTAACTCCGTTGATTTCCCCAGAAATGAACGGATATGAATTTACAATTGTCAGGGGGAAAGAAATACTATCTCCCGTTAATTGGAATTCATTTTGAATGGCGTATTCTTCCGGACTTTGAGCATGTAAAACAGTAGATATTATTAAAAATGACAGCGTGTAGATTGTTTTCATTTTTAGTAAATATTTTGTTAATTTAAATTTCTTTCCATGGTTATCAGTACCCTGCCCGTTTTTTTAGTTCTTCGTATTATAATAGCCCCCGAAATAGTTAAAGGCCGACCATTCGGGAAGTGCTTCGGGCAATTTTGGGGACAGTTCCCTGTACTCCCCTGCACCAAAGACCACCCGTCCGTCCACTACGGTCAATACGGATGAGATGGTTTTTATCGCTTCCTCCGGTATGGTAAAATAATCTTTATCGAGCATTGCAAAATCTGCAAAATGACCGGGAACGATCTTGCCCATTTCGCCTTCTTGGTCTTCAAACCAGGTAGGCCCCACGGTAACCAGCTTCAGGGCTTCCTCCCGTGTTAAACGATTGTCCTTTGCCAGGATCTCCGAACCCGACACCGACTTTCCGGTTATCATCCAACTGATACCGATCCATGGGTTATAGGAGGAGGCCCTAAAGGCATCGGTGGTAATGGCAAGTGGGATCCCGCTGTCGACCAACGCCCGTAACCGTGGGGTTTGTTGCGCTTTCTCGGCACTGTATGTTTTAACAAATCCATCCCCGTGCATGGCCATTTTCATGTCCAAGGCTATACCGCCGCCCAATCTTTTTACCCTGGCGATGTTCTCGGAAGAAATTGTTTCGGCATGTTCAATGCTCCAACGCAGACCGTCCAATGGGGTCTTATCGTTTATAGCCTCCAAAGCGTCCAGAAATGATGTGATATTTTCGTTGTAACTGATATGCAATCGAAAGGGAATACCCTTCTCAACAAGCTTTGTAATATCTTCTTGGATATAACGGTCCATGATTTCCTCATCGATAATTACTGCCGGTCTGTCAAAATTTTCGTGGTCATGTATTTCCAATCGGAGTATTTCACCCGTACCTTCATATTCATGTCCATGTGCCATGGTCGGATGTAAATTTTCCCCTGGACTAACGGGAGATTTTCTTGTAACGGTGTTAATTTCGGCATCCACCAAACTTGGACTGCTGGTGTCGCCAAACTGCAGATCGATAAATGGCATTCGAATGTTCAGACGATTTTCCTCCGCCAAGTCTTGTATGGGAGCGTGTCCATGGGGATAACCATAAATACTGGCTGCGTCCACAGCTGTGGTAACTCCGAACCGGTTCATATCGTTTATGGCATTGGCAATGGAACTAAGTTGCTCTTCATATGAAGGTTGGGGTACCATCGATTCCAGTGCGGCGAACGTAAATGTATAGGAATGCACAACCCCTGTATAATTTCCCCTTTTGTCCTTTTCGAAAATGGTACCCGGTGATGCCGGAAAACGATCGGTGCCAACCCCAAAAGCGTTCATGGCCAATTCGTTTAAAAAGGCACGGTTGTAGGCATACTGTACGATCGCAGGTCTGTTTGGGACGGCTTTCCGGATTTCCTCCATGGTGGGCAATCGTTTTTCTTCAAACTGGTATGGCGACCAACCACCGATCACCTTCACCCAATGGCCTTCAGGGGTTCGTTTGGCCTGTTCGCCCAACATTTCCAATGCCCGTTTTAATGTTGGAACACCTTCCCATCTTACGGTATAGTTGAAGCCCCTTTCGTTCAATATATGTGTATGCGCATCATTGATACCTGGTATCAAACGTTTGCCACCGGCATCAATAAGCTTGGTGTTGTTATCCTTCAGCCCCAGTATCTCGGCATCGGTGCCCACCGCATAGATTCTGCCTCTTTTTACCGCCAGTGCGGAAGCTTCGGGCTTGGTCAGACTACCCGTTGTAATTTTTGCATTGAATACGATCATATCGGCGCCCACCAATGGCTCGGTGGATTGCGCACTACTATTTGCGCTAAAGATAACCGCAGTTACCAGAAGGATCAATTTTCTCATGAGTTGTCTATTTTGCATTAAGATTGCTTTTCATAATTTATTTTGCCGTACTTCCCGGCATAAAGGTCCCGGTACGAATCAGCGATCTCGGACCGACTGTTCATCACAAAGGGTCCCTCTGCCACAATGGCCTCCGTATAGGGTTCTCCCCCGAACAGCATTACATCTATGGGCCCCTGCAGTTTGTTTTCGATCGTTATCTCGCCCGCTTCCCTGTCAAATTCCACAAATTCCCCTGCCCTGAACTCGGCACCGTTCAGTAGCGCATGTTTTGTGGGCAAAAAGGCGGCTACCTCTATGTCTTTCTCCATGGATACCGTAAAATCCCTACCAGCTTCTAATTGGATATGGTATAAAAACTGTGTTGAATAGTTGGGTATGGCGGAATGTAGGTCTTCATAAGCGCCCACGATGACCTTGATCCGACCCGCATTGTCGGGCAATGCTTTTTGCGGGACTTCATCGGCATGGATGGCCATGTACCCCGGTTTTTCGGCTTTGTTCTTTGATGGAAGGTTGATCCAAAATTGAAGGGCATGGGTGCGATGGGTATCCGTATGCGAATCAACGTTCAAGGTCTCATCGTGCACAATGCCATTTCCGGCCTTCATCCATTGCACCCCGCCCGAATGTACTTTGGCGTAATTTCCCGCACTGTCGAAATGTTCATCCTCCCCTTCAAGAATATAGCTCAGCGTAGCAATGCCCCTATGGGGATGCGCCCCTGTGCCGCTATCCATGACGGTAGGGTGGGGTTTCGGAACGATATGGTCCAAAAAAACGAACGGACCGACGGCGTCCGCATACCGGTTCGGCAATATCCTATTGATCGTCAAGTCCCCTATATCGGCCCTTTGGCCCTGTGTTGAAAAGCTGCTTTGTTTTTTCATTTTTTATTATTTTTCGTCCAAGAACACATAGAGTGCCTGGATTTTGTCCTGTTTGAAAATGGCGATATCCATTCCCGTCTGTACCGGTGGCTCCCCTGCCGGTCCTATCCCCCAGACCAACCTTCCGATATCGTTGTTGATGGCCACGGGCCGCAACGAACGAAAGACAAAATGCTCCGGCATCTGTTTTAATACCGCGGTGACACTGTCATTAATGGCTCCATGTCCATGGGTCTGATGCCCAACATGAAAAAGTCCACTGTTCTTGGCATAGAGGTTTTCGATGGCTTTCAGGCGAACGGCACTGTCCCGCTCGCTCCAAACTTTATTTAAATTTTCCTCCATAATGGAGGCTAGTACCTTATTTTCCATAGCAGAGGTTTTTAAAGATTAAAGACCGATCCGAAACTTCGGGACCGGTTGTAGCGCACGTTACTTTTCAGTGGGCACCGGTGTGTCCAATAGTTGAAGTTCCCAGGCCAAGGCAATACCACTTCCCCCACCATGATCGAACAAGACCGGACCCAACTGCGTTGCTGTTTCCGTACGGGCCCAATCACGTTGCCATTCCGAGACCACGGCCAACCAATTGATGGGCACGATACCTGCCTGTACCATTCTACGAACGGCCATTTCATGGGCTTCAACACTTACGCTGCCACATGCATCCGTAACAACAAATACATCATAACCTTCCCCCAAAGCTTGGATCGCCGGCATGGCAACACAGACTTCTGTCCAAAGCCCTGCAATGATCAGTTGCTTACGGCCGCTTTCCTTTACGATGTCGGTAACCGCGGGATCTTCCCAAGTGTTGATAAAGGTTCTGTTGATGGGTTTCTGTTCTGGGAATACATCTTGGATACTTTTAAAAATATAGCCTCCACGTTCTTCGATTACCGTGGTAAGTATAGTGGGTACATTGAAGACTTTTGCTGCTTTTGCAAGACCTACGGTGTTGTTGATGACCATTGTTGGTTCGTGGCTGTGCAAATTGGCCATTTGAAAAGGTTGATGGTCTATTAGCACTACGATGCTGTCTTCTGGCCGAAGAAGCCCCTCAAGTCCAATTTTTGGTGTTCTCTCCATAATTGTTACGATTTAAGTTACTATTTGGTTCCCTGGGCATCCCATATCCCATGTTCTCCTATGGGATCGGATAGCCAGTATGGCTTCGATAAGGCTATTTTTATGCCATTAGTTCAATTAATTGAAAATCAACGTATTATATTTGTAGCTAAAAAAAGGATTACTATTTAATATCATATTATTCTCTTATTTTAGAAATTACCATACTTTTATTCCCTTTTTAAAGATGGAAAAGATACAGCGTACTACAGATGGGTTGCAGATCAAGGCAAGGCTTATGGACAAGCTGCCCTATGAAGTGGTCTGGGTAGATAAGGATGCCTCTATTGTCTATGCCAACGACAAGTTTTGCAGCACCATAGGCTATAGTAAAAAGGAGTGCAGCAGCTTAACGGTCCTGGATGTCAACACAACGTTGACCCTTCAAGGCTGGCAAGATCATTGGCAAAAGGTCATGGCAAAAGGAAGTTTGGACTTTATCACCGTCCATAAAACCAAAGGGGGCAGGTTCTACGATGTGGAGGTGCATGTCCAAAAATTCTCATATAACGGAAAAAACTATTTGTGTGCCGTTGCAAAAGAATTTGCGGAGCCCAGCTTCCATAAAAAGATCATAGACAGTACCTATCAGATCGCGAATATCGGGGGTTGGGAGCTGACCTTATTGGATGGGTCCATCATGGCCACCCCCTGTGCCATGGATATTCTGAACGTCAAGGATCCGGAGGGCCTTACCCCACCAAAGGTAATCCATAGGTTTAAGGACAGTGACCGGTACAGGTCGTTGTTGGGGGAAGTTATCAGAAATGGGATTGCCTTTGATGAAATATTGGAAACCAACGATTCCCCGCCCCGGTACGTCAGGGCCGCGGCCAAGCCCATTTTAAAGGGCGACAAAATATACAGGGTCTTTGGTATCTATCAAGATATTTCCGATATAAAATATAAGGAAAACGATCTTAGCTTTTACAAGGCCGTTATGGAAAATGCCCGGGACTTTATTGCCGTCTACAATAAAGAAGGGGATGTGATACATTACAACAAATCCTTAATGAAACATTTGGGGTACAGCAAGGAAATGTTGGACCAGACTAAAATATTCGATCTGGACCCCGCGGTCGACCGGGAATGGTGGGCAGCCCACTTTCAAGAAATCATCGATAAGGGCTCGCTCCGTTTCGAAAGGCTCTTGCCAAGGGCAGATGACACACAATTTCCAATTGAAGTCACGGCAAACCATCTAAGGTTCAACGGCCAGGATTATAACTGTGCGGTGGGTAGGGACATCACCGCTAAAAAAATGCGCGACCTGGAACTGTACGAGGCCCTGCAGGAAATAAAGACCTTAAAGGAACGTCTCGAAAATGAAAATGAATATTTGCAGGAAGAGATCGGCAATAAGATCAATTTCAAGAACATCATAAGCAGCAGCGAAGCCTATAAAAGCGTACTGATACAGGTGGACCAAGTGGCCCCCACGGGAACAACGGTACTGATTACCGGGGAGTCTGGCACCGGAAAGGAACTGTTGGCCCGTGCAATCCATAGCAACAGCAAAAGGGGTACTCGCCCGCTGATCAAGATCAATTGTGCCACCTTGCCCAAAGAACTCATTGAAAGCGAATTGTTCGGCCATAGAAAAGGGGCCTTCACCGGTGCCATTGCCCATAAGGAGGGTAAGTTTACCCTGGCTGATGGCGGAACCATCTTTCTTGATGAAATAGGTGAATTGCCCTTGGAGCTTCAGCCCAAACTGCTAAGGGTTTTACAGGAAGGGGAATACGATGAGCTGGGCGGCACCAAAACGATCAAGGTCGATGTAAGGATAATTGCCGCAACGAACCGGGATCTAAAGGAAATGATCCGAGAGGGCAAGTTTAGGGAAGACCTTTACTATCGTTTGAACGTATTCCCCATACACAATATTCCCCTGAGGGCCAGAAAGCCCGATATCCCCATCCTTGCCCAGTACTTTTTGGAAAAATACGCTCCAAAAGCAGGAAAGGCCTTCGATCGCCTGGCACCACAGACCATTGAAAGGCTTATGGCCTACAATTTTCCGGGCAACATCCGTGAACTGGAAAATCTGATCGAACGTGCCGTAATCGTAGAGAACGGCACTGTCCTTAACCCCGGCAACTGGGTTCCCGAACAGGAAAATAGGCCTCTTTCCAATGAATTTAAATCGTTCGAAGCCAATCAAAGGGATTATATCGTAGCGGTGCTGGAACATACCAATTGGCGTGTCGGGGGTCCCGGTGGCGCCGCAAAAATTTTGAACATGAACGAAAAGACCTTATTTGCCAAAATGAAGCGGCTGGGGATAGAGAAACATATTTCCTGCAGGTAGATCCCGTGGGAACCAATGCAGTTCCATGGTATGACCGGGCAACGTGCATATGGTTGTTCTGATAGGTTCCAAGGATTTTCGGTATCGGTATTCCCTGAACAAAGAAGGTAGGTTGCTGTAAATTCGGTTTTAATATATTTCCATCCATCGGATTCAAAAGGTTCGTACTATGAAAGACAAGATGCAAGATGCCCTGATAAAAGGTCGGTTGATGGATCAACTGCCCCATGAAATGGTCTGGCTGGATGGGCAGGGCAATATTATTAACGCCAATGCCAAGTTTTGCAGCGCATTGGGCTATAGTAAAAAGGACTGCGAAACACTGTCCATAACCGATATCAATATTACGGTCACCCCCGAAAGTTGGAAGAAACATTGGGAAGAGGTCCATAAGAACGGCAGTGTTCATTTCACAGCGATCCACAAGACCAAAAAAGGGAAATTTTATGAAGTCGAAGTCCATGCCCAAAGTTTCTCGTTCGACGGAAAAAAATATATATGCGCCATACTACATGAATTGGGGGAGTCCGGTTTCCACAAAAAATTGATCGAGGGCACCCAATCCATGGCCAATTTGGGAGGGTGGGAGCTGAACTTATATGACGGGTCCATCTTGGCCACGCCCTGCGCTTTGGAAATATTCAATACCAAAAACCCTGGGGATCTGGTCCCGGCCAATGTTGTCCATAGGTTTAAGGACAGTGACCGGTACAGGTCGTTATTGGGGGAAGTTATCAGAAATGGGGTCGCCCTCGATGAAATATTGGAAACCAACGATTCCCCTCCCCGATATATCCGGGCCGTGGCAAGGCCCATCATGAAAGGGGACAAGATCTATAAAATTTTGGGGGCCTATCAAGATGTGACGGAAATCAAGGACAGGGAAAGCGATCTGGACCTTTTAAAAAATGTGATCGACAATGCCCAGGATTTGATCTACGTGTATAATGACAAGGGCGAACTACTGCATTATAGTGGATCACTGATCGAAAAGTTGGGGTATAGCGGGAAGGAACTGGACCAAATGAGCATGTTCGATCTGGATCCCGCCGTTACGGATGAATTTTACAGTGCGCATTTTGAATTGTTGAGGGCAAAGGGGTCCCATCGTTTCGAGTGGTTGATCACAAGAAAGGACGGCACCATGTTCCCAGTGGACATCACTTCGAGCCATTTGGTCTATAAAGGGGAGGATTATTGTTGCTCGGTGGTCCGCGATATTACCGCTAAAAAAATGCACGACCTTCAAATTTATGAGGCGTTGGAAGAGATCAAATCCTTAAAGGAGCGCCTGGAGATCGAAAACGAATATTTGCAGGAAGAGATCGGCAGTAAAATAAACTTCAAGAACATCATATGCAAAAGTGATTCCTATAAGAGCGTACTGATCCAGGTAGATCAAGTGGCCCCTACGGAAACAACGGTATTGATCACCGGGGAGTCCGGTACCGGAAAGGAACTATTGGCCAGGGCCATACACAGCAATAGCAAAAGGAAGGACCGTCCCTTGATCAATATCAATTGTGCCGTTCTTCCAAAGGAACTTATCGAGAGCGAGCTCTTTGGGCATAAAAAGGGTGCGTTTACCGGAGCGGTTGCCGACAAGGTGGGCAAGTTCACCCTGGCGGACGGGGGGACCATTTTCCTGGATGAAATCGGGGAATTGCCCTTGGACCTTCAACCAAAGCTCCTTCGGGTGCTACAGGAAATGGAATTTGACGAGTTGGGCGGGACCAGGACAAAAAAAGTGGATGTACGCATCATAGCGGCCACCAACAGGGACCTAAAGGAAATGGTAGGTGATGGTAGGTTCAGGGAAGATCTTTACTACCGCTTGAACGTGTTTCCCATTCATAATATTCCCTTGCGGGCGAGGAAGGACGACATCCCTTTGTTGGCACATTTCTTTTTGGAAAAATATGCCGCCAAGGCCGGAAAAAGGTTTAACCGTGTATCAAAGGATACGCTGGATGCATTGATGAACTATAATTTTCCCGGAAACATACGGGAACTTGAAAATATGATCGAGCGAGCGGTAATCGTGGAGAACGGTCCAACCTTAAAACCGGGAAATTGGATACCGCTAAAGGATATCCCGGCATCCGGCGTTGGTTTTAAATCCTTCGAGTCCGTTCAAAGAGATCACATCATAGAGGTACTCGATCACACAGGTTGGCGGGTAAGTGGCCCCACCGGTGCGGCCAAGATATTAAGGATGAACGACAAGACCCTTTTTGCCAAAATGAAACGATTGGGCATCGAAAAGAAATTCAGTCTAAAGGGAAATCCGTAGAAATGGTATGGGAAGACCAAATATGGCACTATCCATTAAAAACCATATTTGAAGACCAAAGGTATGGGCCCACAAAATCGAAAGCTGTCCGCCCCTTTGGAAAAAAGGGAAGTCCGCCTAACGGACCTCCCTTTTCCACACGCCCCTATTTGGGTACTATTTCACTACGGTAGCCTCAAGTTCAACGGTCAAGCTCTCAAAAAGGCTCACTACCTCCAATAGGGTCAAGGCCTGTTCCATACCATGTTTTTCAACCCAATCCTGAAGGATATTGAAATGGGGCCATAGCTCCTCCGTCGATGTGGTATAGATGTTCAGGCGGACAATGTTCTTGCAGTCGTATCCCGCTTCCGTGACCACCCTTTCCAGATTCTTGATGGCCAGCTCCAGCTGTGTCCTCATATCGGCATTGCTGGATATTCCCTCGTCGTCAATGGCCGTTTGTCCGGACACATATAGAGTTCCTTCGGCATGTTTTACCTCCACTGCCTGATGGTAGTTCCGTTCTTTTTGCCAAGTCCACGGATTGATCGTTCGTTTTTCCATTTTTCCATGTTTTTGTTTTGCGAGTACATCGCGGTTATCAAATTGATCATAAGGGCCGTTAACATGATTTTCTTCATCACAAGCTTCCTTTAATCGGTATGGGCACAAAATTACGGACAGAACACACGCCCCACCTGTGACCTACATCACAATCCATTTAGGGCATAATAGGCACCGATTATAGATAGGTCCGCTCATTATTAAGTGGACCTCCAGGGGTCGGTGGCCTATGGATTTTGGGCATCCGCTGCAGAGGAAGGGATATTATTGGTCGGATACAAATGGAGCATTTCACAAAGTTTTATTAAAAATTAGGTAGGTATTTAGGTAATTACCTAACTTTGTACCAGAAAAAAATAGCACCATGAAATTGTTGGAAATCATAAAGTCCTTATCAAATGAGACCCGTTTAAATATTTTGGAATGGTTAAAGGACCCTTTCGCCCATTTTCCGGAAGAGGAACTGAGCGAAGAAACCGCTGAATTGGGCGTATGTGTTTCGGATATTGCCAAAAAGGCAGGAATGTCCGTCCCTACCGTTTCCGATTATTTAAAGACAATGTCCACAGCGGACCTGTTGATCGCTACACGAAGGGGACAGTGGACGTACTATAAAAGAAATGAAAAATCGATCCAAGATTTGGCAACGCACATAAAGAATAGACTATAAATTTTTTTAGTGCAACATTTAGATTTTAACCTAATTACCTAATAAAGTAAATATATAACTATGAAAGCAGCAGTGTTAAAAGAGTTCGGCTCTATTGAAAATTTCGAAATTGTGGATATCCCTACCCCTAAACCAGGGTTCAAGGAAGTTTTGGTCAAGGTCTTTGCCTCTTCCGTCAATCCTTTGGACTACCAAGTCCGTCGTGGGGATTATAAAAATGAACTGGAGCTGCCCGTTATTACGGGCCACGACATCTCGGGCGAGATCGTGGAGGTGGGTCCCGGGGTGGAAAACTTTAAGGTCGGCGATGAAGTGTACTATACCCCGGAAATCTTTAACGGACCCGGAAGTTATGCGCAATATCACGTTGCGAAGGAGTCCATCATTGGTCTAAAACCAAAAAACCTGAGCCATTTGGAAGCTGCAACGCTTCCGTTGGCCGCAGGAACGGCTTGGGAGATGCTGGTTACCAGGGCACAGCTCAAAGCCGGCCAGTCCATCCTGATCCATGGTGGTGCCGGTGGTGTGGGCATACCTACCATTCAAATAGCCAAGGCCATGGGAGCAATTGTATATACCACGGCCAGAAAGGCCCATCATACATTTCTTTTTGAATTGGGTGCCGACCATGTCAGTGACTATGAAAATGAAAATTACATCGATGTCGTTCGGGAACTGACGGACCATAAAGGCGTTGATGTGATCATAGACACCATAGGGGGCAATACGCTTTCCGATAGTGGAAAGATACTCGGTCAGATGGGGCAGGTGGTCACCATTGTCGATATAGCAAAACCACAAAACCTCATTGAGGCCTGGGGGAAAAATGCCACCTATCACTTTGTCTTTACCCGACAGAACAGAAATAAATTGGAGGAGTTGACCCAACTGGTGGAGTCTGGCAAGCTGAACCCTGTATTGAACAAAGTTTTCCCATTGTCTGAAATCGGTAAGGCCCATAGTCTATTGGAATTCAGAACAGGGGATGAAAACTTCTATGGCAAGATAGGGATAGAGATTGAAAAAGGAGTTTAAAAAAGTTTTTGGCCCAGCTTGTTAAAAAAAAATAATAAACGAATCGACTATAAAAACGATCAAAGCACAGATCGGATTCTATGAAGTGATGTAAACTTTTTTGATTGAAGTGAAAATTAGCCAATTGGAGAAAGTTTAAATCACTTCTATTTCAAGACAAATAAAAAAATAAGAACATGAAAGCAATTGTATTACGGGCACCTGGCGGTGCGGAAAATCTGATAGTTCAAGAGGTGGACAGACCGGCCATTACGTCCGGGGAAGTATTGGTAAAGGTCAAGGCCATAAGCATCAATCCGGTGGATGTCAAGTCCCGATCTGGAAAGGGAGTATACGGACGGATAAAGGAGGAACGGCCCCTTATTTTGGGGTGGGATATCTCCGGTACCGTCATCGAGACCGGCGACGCCAAATTTCAAGTGGGCGACGAGGTATTCGGAATGGTAAATTTTCCCGGGCACGGAAGGGCGTATGCGGAATACGTGGCGGCCCCAGCATCGCATTTGGCCCTTAAGCCCCAGAACATTTCCCATGAAGCGGCCGCCGCCGCAACCCTGGTCGCCTTGACCGCTTGGCAGGCCCTTGTCACAAATGCCAATGTCCAAAAAGGTCAGAAAGTCCTTATCCATGCCGCTTCGGGGGGAGTGGGCCACATTGCGGTACAGATCGCCAAATATCTAGGGGCCACGGTGGTCGGCACATCCTCTGCAAACAACAGGGATTTTGTACTGGGCCTGGGCGCTGATGGACACATCGATTATCGAGGCTATGACTGGACGGCACACCCAAGGGAATTTGACTTTGTCCTGGATACCATTGGAGGTGGGAATATGGACCGCTCCCTTGAAGTGACCAAAGAAGGTGGAAGCATCATCAGTATCCCTACCGGGTTGGATGGGGAAGTCACCTCAAGGGCTGCCTCCAAAGGCGTAAAAGGCTATTTCATCCTCGTAGGATCGAATGGTGGGGACATGGAAAAGATCGCTTCACTTTTGGAAAAAGGGATTATAGCACCACATATTTTCCAAACCTATGGTTTTGATCGGATGCAGGAAGCCCATTTACAGCAAGAGACCGGCAGAACGGTGGGAAAACTGATCGTTACCCCATAACAGTGGAACCCATGCCGGCCCATTGAACGAATCATGGGCCTTTGGGCCGGACCCGTTCAAGAATCTAAAAACGTTAAAAGAAAGCATTCTGGCCTATTTCCAATCTATGCCAGATCAAGTGCTTTCCACATTGCATAAAATCCTCCTCAACCTACAACCCTGAAGAATAATTGATTTGGGATATATTATAAACAAAAAAATTTGGAGGTGTGGGTGATCTTCTTCCGTAGGGAAGAGGGCATGGCCGTTAAGAATTTTCGAAGCCTTGGAGAAAATTTAGGCCATGCCATCGGTCCTAAAATCCAGGGATTTTAGGATCCCATAGCGAAGAAGCGCCTTTTTCTTTGGTTCTTTCTTTTGGGCGAGCAAAAGAAAGAAGAGGGAGGGAAATAGTATTGAAATCTGTAAATTCCCAACATTCCAACAAACCTCCTTCACAACCATTCCAAAAATCCCCGCTAGCGCTCGTCTGCGACGGATGCCCACCTCCATATGACATGGAACACTCTCCTCATGTGCTGGCGCTCGTCTGTGACGGGTGCCCCCGCTAGTATCCTCCCTAGGCGGATGCCAAACACAAAATATGACATAAAACCCTCATACCAAAAACCCCCTCCGGAACCGTTCAAGAATCCAACAACGTTAAAAGAAGGCATTCCGGCCTATTTCCAATTTCGGCCAGATCAAGTACTTTCCACCTTGCATAACATCCTCGTCAACCTGTAACCCCGAAGAATAATGGATTTGGGATATTATTGTAAACAAAAAAGTTAGGAGGTGTGGTAGACCTCCATCTGTAGTGTAGCCGACTTGGGCGTTAGAGCATGTTTACGCTGGTTTGATTGAAGTGAAAAATGATGATTTTGGTTCCATATGAAGGCTTTTTTGAGATGCATCCTCCTGAGGCGGATGGGTCGAGAAAAAGACAGGGCCGAACGTTAAGAAAACAGCCAGTGGCTGTTTTTAGTGAAGGGGCCAGGTGGCGCGCCGGCACAAAAAGGGCATTTTTTTAACCAATTGAAATGAGCCATAACAATTTTTGGTTCTAACAGGTTTTTGATTGGCGAATTACATCTGACCTATAAAAAGAAATAATTATGTGCAGATGAAACCGGTGTAAAGATGCTCTAGGAATTTTCGAAGCCTTGGAGAAAATTTAGGCCATGTCGGCGGTCCCGAAAATCCC
>CAXBDK010000026.1:0-21914 GCA_963974715.1 uncultured Sediminicola sp. | reverse complement strand
CTTTGGACAAGCAAAGAAATCGAAGATTCACGAATACAGATAAAAGGAAAATAACAAGTAATGAGCTAAATCGAAGATTCACGAAAACCGTTAAAAAACAATAACGGTTACTTGAGTAAAATGAAAGAACGAAAGCACGCTAGTTTTATGGCCCTGGAAACTTTATTGGAAGTAGACCGTTTGTTCTTTACATTGGTATTAATGCCCCTTCCCCGATAGATTCATTCAAGAACCTTCAATCCCAAAATAAAGCTATGAAGACACATTTCTGAGGTATCAAAAACGTAGAGTTCTTCTTATTTAGATCAACAACAATTTTTGCATAAACACAACAATTGATCATGATCCCGTACTAATTTACATCTCAAACAATAATCCCGATCATCTTACCGCATAAAAAAGGCCGCAATATAAATTTGCGGCCTTTTTGTTATATGTTGATGATTTCCTTAGTTGATCTTGGGATCTTTCATTCCTTGCTCGATCATTTCGTAGAACTGATCGATTTTTGGAAGCACAACGATCCTTGTCCTTCTGTTCTTGGCCTTATCCGTAGCGGATACGGGGATGTATTCGGACCTTCCCGCAGCGGTCATACGTTTTGGATCTACACCGAAATCCTTTTGCAGGATACGTACAACGGAAGTGGCACGTTTTACACTAAGATCCCAGTTGTCCAAAAGAACACCACCGGAGTAGGGTACGTTATCGGTATGTCCTTCTACCATAAATTCAAAATCGGGCTTGTTGTTCACCACTTTGGCAACTTTTCCAAGTACTTCTTTTGCCCTGTTAGTAACATTGTAGCTTCCGCTGCTGAACAATAACTTATCCGAAATGGAAACAAAAACCACCCCTTTTTCAACACTGATCTCGATATCTTCGTCATCAAGGTTGCCCAGAACTCCTTTAAGGCTCTGTACAAGGGCCAAGTTTACGGAATCCCTTCTGGTGATGGCTTCGTTCAATTTACGTATGGTAAGATCTTTTTCCTTTAGGCTCTCCAATGATTTCTCCAAGTTGTCGGCACCTTTGGTGGTCAAGGTGGTCAGATTACCCATATTGTTGATCAAATCCTGATTGTTGGCTTTCAAGAAGGCATTTTGATCTTCCAGTGTTTTTAATTTGGAAGTTGCGGAAGCCCTTTCTTCCAAACAATCGTTCAATTTAACGGTAGCGGAATTGAGAAGATCTTGCGCTTCCTTATGCTTGGCTTCCAGATCAGCGTATTTTTTCTGGGATACACATGAGGACAACAATATTGTTAGTCCCAAACAACCTAATAGTAATTTTTTCATAATGATTAAATAAATTAATTCGTTTCAAAATTATAGAAAAAACCCATCCCGTAGATGGGGCAAATCCGTTAATCTTTTACTAAAATGTTAAATTTCTTTATATGATGTACGAAATGTGACCATACAATGGACTTCGCGGCATAGTATTTTACGGTTTTAAGCTGCTTTTCCCGTTTGTTGAACATTTTTATAAAGTTACCATAAAAACTGATATGGGCACGCAATATGGCAAAAAAATGTAGGAATTTTAGTTGAAAAATAAACCGCACGCCCGCCACTCCGTCCAGTAACAATCGTATGAAGATGATCGGGAGGGCCTGCCTTTTGGGAAGGTTTTTGGTAATGGAGTAAAGGGAGTTCCTGAAATTGAGAAAGGTCTTTTTGGGATTCATATTGTTCAGGGTAGATCCCCCGAGGTGGTATACATGGGAAGTGCCCACATAAAAGACCTTCAGCCCCCGGTTCTTGGCCCTCCAACAGAGATCTACTTCCTCTTGGTGTGCAAAGTAGTCCTCGTCAAATCCACCCAATCCAAAAAATACCTCCCGTCTGATGAACATACATGCCCCGGTGGCCCAAAAGATTTCCCTGATGTCATCGTACTGCCCCTTGTCCTCTTCCAATGCCTGAAAGATGCGACCACGGCAAAAGGGATAACCAAGGCGGTCCAAAAATCCACCTGCCGCTCCGGCATATTCAAAATGCCCCTTTTTTTTTAAGTCCAGGATTTTCGGCTGCACGATGGCAACATCGGACCTTTCGGCATAGATTGTTTCAATGGGTCCCAACCATCCTTGCGCCACTTCCACATCAGAGTTGAGAAGGCAGAATATATCGGCATCTATAAACTTTAGCGCATCGTTATACCCCTTGGCAAAACCGCCATTGATGCTGTTTTCGACTATCTTGATAAGGGGATAATTTGTCCGTACAAAATCGACGGAACCATCCTCCGAGGCATTATCGGCCAAGTAGATCTCGGCATTTCCGGAATGGGCCAACACAGAAGGAAGAAATTCCTCCAACAGGCTTTTGCCGTTCCAATTAAGTATAACAATGGCTATCTTTAACATGTATGACCCTGCCGTTTCCCTGACGGCCTTTCATTTTGTTGTTTCTTTGGTATCCTTTTGTCCCTACCAGGAACGGTAACGATCGGAAGGTGGCAAATTAACGGCTAAAATCAGGAATATCCCTTAAAAAAGTATATTTTTCTTCCTCAAAATCCATTTTGCAGTAAAAATGTTCAAAACCGTTTGTGAGCATTAAAAAATTGGCCCGGAGCTGAAAATTGTACCGTGCGATCTGATCAAAAACCGTTTGGTCTATGTGCAAGGAGGGGGATTTGCACTCCACCAGCACGTCAATGCTCCCGTCCGAGCGGTAAATTACCACATCGTACCGTCGGGTCAAGCCGTTCAGCTCCAGTTTCTTTTCCACATTGATCAAACTTTTGGGATATTTCTTGGCGTACAATAAATGGTGTACGGTATGTTGCCTTACCCATTCTTCCGGTTGCAGTACCACAAATTTTTTGCGGATCACGTCAAATATCCACACTTTATTTTCGCTATTTTTGAATCGGAAGTCGTAACCCGGAAAGTTCAGTGGTTGCATACGGCAAAAATGATGAATTTTTTTGAATGGAGGAAGTCAAACAGATCGTTACGGACATCAAAAATGGAAATATAAAACCCATATACTTCTTAATGGGGGAAGAACCTTATTATATTGACCGGATAAGCGAATACATAGAAAAAAACGTACTTACCGAGGAAGAACGGGGTTTTAACCAAATGGTTTTATATGGAAAGGACGTCAGTATAGAGGATATCGTGGGCAATGCCAAGCGCTATCCCATGATGGCCGAAAGACAGGTGGTGATCGTAAAGGAGGCCCAACACTTGGCCCGTACCATAGATCAATTGGCCAGCTATGTGGAAAATCCCCAACCATCCACGGTCCTGGTTATCTGCTATAAATACGGAAAGCTGGACAAGCGCAAAAAAATTTACAAAAGCATTCAGAAGGCGGGGGTGCTCTTCGAAAGCAAAAAAATGTATGAAAACCAAGTGGCAACCTGGATAAAGACCCTTTTACAGTCAAAGGGCCATAGGATAAGCCCCAAAGCTGCAGTGCTGTTGGTGGAGTATTTGGGTACCGATCTGGGAAAGATCAGCAAGGAACTGGAAAAACTAACGTTGATGGTGCCCAAGGAAGTGGAAATAACACCGTTGGCGATAGAGGAAAATATCGGCATCAGCAAGGACTTCAATAATTTTGAGCTCAAGAAGGCCATAGGGGAGAGGGACATCCTAAAAGCCACCCGCATAGTCCAGTATTTTTCCCAGAACCCAAAGGACAACCCTTTTGTGGTGACGGTGACCCTTTTGCACAATTTTTTCTCACAACTCTTACAGTACCATGGTATGACGGACCATTCTTCCAAAAATGTTGCCTCTACCTTGGGAATAAGCCCTTTCTTTGTTTCCGAATTTCAGACGGCGGCACGAAACTACCCCATGAAAAAGGTGAGCCAAATAATAGCGGGCTTACGGGAAATGGACCTTAAGGGGAAAGGGGTAGGTGCATCCAATCTATCCCAAGCGGACCTACTGAAAGAGTTGTTGGTAAAGATTATCTAGGTTGGTCAACGTCAACAATTTCGGAGCAAGTTCGTGCGGTATAGGGAGGAAAACTAAAGGAATGTTTCGACCCCTTGCTCCAGAGCATACTAAATCTCGATTATCGAGAAAATCCCACTTAATTGGTTAAAATATCCAAATGGAACCTCTTGGCTTTTTTGGCAGCCATGTAAAAAATCATTCTATATTCATAGATATTGGATTATTTTTTACCTAAAGGAGGTCCCAAACGATAAGGATAGTCTAAACCTGATTTCGGATTATTTCCGATCTATGCTATAACGGCCAGGGCCCAATAGCATGATGCACACGAAGAAGGTCAGGAACAATATGGCGAGCTCCTTGGTTCCCAATGGATCTGGCCCGTGTACTATAAAAGCCGCTACCAACATGGCAATGGCAGGGGGCAGCGCGGCCCAGCGTGCCTTAAATCCAATGATTAGCAGGACAGGACATAAAAATTCCGCAATGACCGTCAGGAACAGCGATGGAGTGGGTCCAAGACCGATCGGATCGGCGAATTCGAAATTGCCGTTCAGCATCTTTTGCAATTTGGGATAGCCATGGGTCAGCATCATAAGGGATGGGACCAATCGGAGTAAGAACAATCCGATATCATTCGTAAGGGAACTTTTCATGTAGGCGTTTGAATTTTGAATCATTATAAAAGTATTGAATTATTTTTGAATTGCATACACATTAAAAGGTATTGAGGGACCTTTTCGATGAAATGTCGGAAACAATATTTGTAAAGAAGCTGTTTTTGGGCCCTAAGGCTCATAATACATCCCCAAACCGTAGCCCTAAATGGGTCGCTCCCTCGAGAAACATGGCCGGATTAAGATCGGGAAAGGTACAATGCTGCCGTGCCCGATCCATCCTAAATAGACCCCATTACATTACATTTTAAGTTGGACCAAAAGCGCGGAAAAATAGAAATATCTCTATACCTATACCGTACCTATACCGTATGTATACCGTATGTATACCGTATGTATGCCGTATGTATGCCGTATGTGTGTCGTATCTCTATCGTATATATAATAGATCTATAGCGTATACATTACATATAAAAGATATTAAAAATACATATGAAAATCCTTCAAAGGGAAGTGATCACCATACGGGTCTATAGCAAACGCTTTGTCCGATACAGGGGCAAAAGGTCCTTCGGCAGCTTTCCGAAAAGGTCCCGTTCACTGTCGGTACCGGATGTTCGGCCGTGGGCCCAACGGCCATTATCTCGATGTCCGCCAAAACAGGCTTACGCCCGTGTTAGGGCAACAGTTTTTCCTTTGATATTTGTTCGGGTACTTTCAATATTTTCTCGTAATTTGATTTGAAATTTTACATGGTAAATTGATCTATGGACATTTCAGTTTACTGCTATCTAGCGGTTTGCACAACTTTATTATTCTAGATCAAAATGCGTAACTGGTATCTTATAGTTATATTTAACCATCAAATCAATTGTCAAATCAAATAACGAAACACGATCATGAAAAAACTGTTATTGCTAAATTTGCTGCTGTTGTTGGCCTTTCAGGAACAGCGTGCACAAAATTTCGAGTTTAAATCGGATGAAATTGACATTCCCTACCAAACCTTTACCCTTCCAAATGGCTTAAAGCTTCTTGTGTACGAAGACCACAAGGCACCCATAGTAGCGGTGAACGTGTGGTACCACGTGGGTTCAAAAAATGAAAAACCGGGCAAAAGTGGCTTTGCCCATCTCTTCGAGCATTTAATGTTCAATGGAAGCGAAAATTTTAATGACGACTATTTCCAGGCCATCGAACGGATAGGGGGAACCGACGTAAACGGGACCACCAACAACGATCGCACCAATTATTTCCAGAATGTTCCAGTGTCCGCATTGGATCAGGTACTCTTTCTGGAGTCGGACCGAATGGGCCATATGTTGGGAGCCATCAGTCAAGAACTGCTGGACGAACAAAGGGGCGTGGTCCAAAACGAAAAGAGACAGGGCGAGAACAATCCCTACGGAAAACAATGGGACCTGCTCACAAAGGCCCTGTACCCCAAGGGCCATCCATATTCTTGGACGGTGATCGGAGAAATGGAAGATCTGAACGCCGCTTCTTTGGAGGATGTCAAGGAATGGTTCCGCGCCTATTATGGGGCCGCCAATGCGGTTATCGCCATTGCGGGGGACATTCAGCCCCAAGAAGTCTACCAAAAAGTTTTGGATTATTTTGGCGACATCCCCTCGGGACCCACCATTGAACGCCAAGAGGTGAACATCCCGGTCCACAATGGCGACACCTATCAGGTATATGAGGATAGGGTTCCGCAAAGCAGGGTACTCTTTACGTGGAACACTCCCGAATTCGGTAACAAAGAGGATGTGTATTTTGACCTGATATCCTCCATTCTCACCAGTGGTAAAAATTCCCGACTCTATAAGAAATTGGTCTACGAAGATCAGATCGCTTCGGATGTGGTCTCCTTTCAGGCATCCAATGAGATTGCCAGTATGTTCGTCACTTGGGCCGATGTAAAACCAGGGGAGGACCAGGAAAAGGTAAAATCGCTTTTGTTATCGGAAATAGACAGGCTCATCAAGGAAGGACCTACCGAGGCGGAGCTCAAAAGGGTCAAAGCTTCCTACTTTTCAGGTTTTATCAAAGGCTTGGAGCGGATAGGTGGCTTTGGGGGAACATCGGACATTCTCGCTTCCAATCAGACCTATTTCAACGATCCCGCTTATTATAAAACGATACTCGAATTTGTGGAAGATGCCACCATTGCCGATATACAGGCCACTGCACAAAAATGGCTTAGCCAGGGAAAACACGTTCTCATATGTAACCCTTTCCCCGAGTATACGGTGGTCAATTCGCCTATAGACCGATCTAAATTACCGGCATTGGGTACGCCAAAAACATCTAAATTTCCCGCTTTGGAGCGGACAAAGCTCTCCAATGGTCTCAATGTGGTACTGGCCCAACGAAGTGGCGTACCTACCATTGTGATGGACCTAATGGTAAATGCCGGCTACAAATCCGATCATCTCGCAAGTCCGGGTACGGCTTCACTGGCCATGAACCTTTTGGATGAGGGCACCAAATCCCTGAGCTCCTTGGAAATCAATGAAAAACTGCAATTGTTGGGTGCGGGCCTATACACCTATTCCGATCAGGATATTTCCAATGTCTATATGAATACGTTAAAACCCAGCTTGGATGCCAGCTTGGAGCTGTTCGCCGACGTGGTGCTGAACCCTTCCTTTCCTGAAAAGGAATTTGACCGCTTGCGAACCGAACAGATCAACGATATCAAAAATGAAAAATCGCAGCCAGTGGCCATGGCCCTTAGGGTCATGAACAAATTCCTCTATGGTGAAGGGCATCCCTATAGCAACCCATATACCGGAACGGGATATGAAAGCACGGTGGAGAAGCTTACCAAACAGGACATCACCAAATTTTATGACAGCTGGTTCAAACCCAATAATGCCACTTTGGTGGTGACGGGCGACATCGGAATGGACGAACTGAAATCGAAATTGGAAAAATCGTTCGGAAAATGGAAAAAGGGCACTGTTCCCACGATCGACTTCCCAAAACCTGCTACAGGGACCAAAAATACCCTGTATCTTATCGATCGGCCCGAATCGCAGCAATCCGTTATTCTAGCAGGCCACCTGACCAAGAAATATGGAGAGGTCTCCGAAATTGCGACGGAACAGATGATCAGTATCTTAGGGGGCGATTTTACATCTAGGATCAATATGAACCTACGGGAGGACAAACATTGGTCCTATGGGGCCAGCGGTTTTGTGATGGATGCCCAGCACGAACGCCCATTTTTGGTCTACGCCCCCGTACAGAGCGATAAAACGGCCGAATCGGTCACGGAACTGAGAAAGGAGCTGGCAGAGTTTACCAGTACAAAACCTGCTACTCAGGCAGAATTGGACAAGGTAAAGACCAACCAGATCTTAAAATTGCCCGGACAATGGGAAACCAACAGCTCCGTGAACAATTCCGTATCCAACTTGATAAAATACGGCCTGCCAGATGATTATTACCAAGGATATGATGCCAGTGTGCGAAACCTGAGCCTGAACGACATCAACACCGTTGGGAAGGCCATCGTACAGCCGCAGGCGGTGAACTGGTTCATGGTGGGGGATAGGGCACAGATAGCCGACAAATTGGATGGCCTTGGTTTTGATGAGATCATAGAGGTGGATGCCGATGGCAATCCCGTGAAGGAGGCCATCAAGACGCCGCCTACCAAGGATATTAAAAACTAGAACGACAGTAAAAAAGTAATGATGGGACCACCCTGCACTTATTGTTCAGGGTGGTTTTTTGTATAATGGCCCCTGGAATCCCTATTTTACATATAAAAGACATTGAACCTATGGCCGTCGGGATCTGCAAAAACAAAGCCATAATACCCCTCTCCAAAGGATTCGGGCCTGGAAACGAGCCTCCCGCCCGCCTTTTCTATTTCCGATGCCCAACCATTTACTTGCTCTTGGCTTTCGGCGGACAGTGTAAAGATTATTTCATTGGACACATTTGAGTTGGTCAACTCCCCTTTTATCGCGGTCTTAAGGATATCCTTTAAAAAAAAGTGCACGATAAAATTGGCCTCCCCCATAAAGAAACTTCTCAGTTCTTTTGATGTTTGCGGTCCGTTGGCCCGAAACCCCAGTGCGCTATAAAATTTTTCGGTACGGTCTAAATCGACCACGGCCAAATTGGCCCATATTTTTTTGGGATCCATAAGTTCTTTTTTTAATGTTGATGGTAAAGATACTCTAGGGCCGTAAAATGGGAGGGGGTGCTTTTTGTCAATCGGAAGGGGGATTTGCGACAGGTCCGATCACTACGAATAGTTGCCAACTTGGAAAAACTTTATATTGTACGAATGAGCAGGGTTAAGAGCTCAAACTCTTTTACCACCAAGCTATCATCCCAAAACCATCTGATGATTTTGATTTTCAGGATTTTGTAATAGTAGGGTCCACGAACATTTTTGTGTCACAGGATCGGTACAAATAAATTCCTAATTCTTATCGCAACAAGGGAAAATCCTCTGGCGACGCCTCGTGCATAATGCCGTATACCTTTTCAAAGATGTCCTCAGCATTGGGTTTGGAAAAATAGTCCCCATCCGTGGCATAGGCAGGTCTGTGCGATTTGGCGGTTAGCGTCTGCGGAGCACTGTCCAAATACTGGTAGGCCCCTTGTTTTTCAACAATTTCCTGAATGAGGTATGCGGAGCATCCCCCAGGGACATCTTCGTCCACCACGAGCAAACGGTTCGTTTTTCGAACGCTTTTTACAAGGTCGTGATTGATATCGAAGGGCAGCAGGCTTTGCGCATCCACAACCTCCATTTCTATTCCCACTTCCTTGAGTTCCTTGGCCACCTGTAACACGATACGCAGAGTGGAGCCATAACTTAGGACAGTGATATCGGTACCTTCCAAAAGGGTCTCCACGGCACCGATAGGGGTACATAGCTCCCCCAGGTTGTTGGGGATGGCCTCTTTAAGGCGGTATCCGTTAAGGCTTTCGATAACCAGTGCAGGTTCATCGCTTTTCATCAGGGTGTTGTAGAATCCGGCGGCCTTGGTCATGTTCCGGGGTACCAGGATGTACATTCCCCGTAAGAGGTGGATCAGCCCTCCCATTTGGGATCCCGAATGCCATATTCCTTCGAGTCGGTGCCCTCTGGTCCGTACGATCAAAGGCGCCTTTTGCTTGCCCATGGTCCGATAGAGCAGGGTTACCAGATCATCGCTCAAGGTCTGTAGCGCATAGAGCAGGTAATCCAAATATTGTATTTCGGCAATGGGCCGCAATCCCCTAAGGGCAAGGCCTATTCCCTGTCCTATAATGGTCGCCTCCCGGATACCGGTATCGGCGACGCGCAGTTCACCATATTTTTTCTGTAGGCCTTCCAGCCCTTGGTTGACGTCCCCGATCGTTCCGCTGTCCTCGCCAAAAATAAGGGCCTCCGGATAATTTTGGAACAACTTGTCAAAATTGTCCCGTAGAATGAGTCTTCCATCCACTTGGTCCGGTTGTGGGTCGTAGGTGGCGCGGACTTCGGGAATATTGGTTGCCTTGTTGGGAAGCTCACTGTAAAGGTGCGAACTGAACTTTGGCTGCATCCCCTGCATAAAATTGTTTATCCACGTTTCCAGTGCGGTTTTCTCGGGGGTATCCTCACCGATAAGGTAGCGCAGTGCCCTTCTCGATTTGGACGCAAGATCTTTTTTGGAAGGTTCTTCCAGGGCTATAAGGTCGTTTTTTATTTTGGAAAGGTAAATTTTGTTATGACTGGTACCGGCAGCGCTGTCCAATAGTCCCACCAAGGTTTTCTTTAGTTGCTTGTGCGGTGCCAAAAATTCGGCCCAAGCTTCTTTCTTCGCCGTTCTCACCTCTTTTTTGGCCTTCTTTTCCACCGCCTTTAGTTCTTCTTCGGTGGCAATGTTATTTTCAAGGATCCATTCCGAAAACCGCTTGTTGCAGTCGTTCTGCTTCTCCCATTCAAGCCTTCCCTCGCTTTTATAACGTTCATGGGACCCGGAGGTGGAATGGCCTTGGGGCTGGGTAAGCTCCTTTACGTGTATGAGTACGGGAACATGTTCTTCCCGGGCGATGTCCGATGCATTTTCGTAGGCATGGATCAGGGCGGTATAGTCCCACCCGTTGACTTTCAAGATTTCGTACCCCTTGTTGTTCCCGTCCCTTTGGAACCCTTTTAATATTTCGGAGATATTTTCCTTGGTGGTATGGTGTTTTGCCGGAACGGAAATGCCGTATTTGTCGTCCCAGATACTGATCACCATGGGTACTTGCAATACCCCGGCGGCGTTTATGGTCTCAAAAAAGAGGCCTTCACTGGTACTGGCATTTCCAATGGTGCCCCAGGCCACTTCGTTCCCGTTCACGGAAAATTTGGCAGCATTGATGCCCTTTACATGTCGATAGATCTTGGAGGCTTGTGCCAATCCCAAGAGCCTGGGCATTTGTGCGGCGGTAGGGGATATGTCGGCACTGCTGTTCTTCTGTGCGGTAAGATCCTTCCAGCTACCGTCGGGCTGCAGGCTATGGGTCACAAAATGTCCGCCCATTTGCCTTCCTGCGCTCATAGGCTCCTTTTCAAGGTCGGTGGTGGCATACAGGCCGTGGAAGAAGTCCTTGGGCGAAAAAAGTCCCAGGGCCATCATAAAGGTCTGGTCCCTGTAATAGCCACTTCTAAAATCGCCGTTTTTAAAGGAGCGTGCCATGGCCAATTGGGGCAGTTCCTTGCCATCGCCAAAAATGCCGAATTTGGCCTTTCCCGTCAGCACTTCGCGTCGTCCCAACACACTGCATTCCCTACTGGTCACTGCAATTTCATAATCGTGCATGATCTGATCTTTGAAATCTTGGAAGGAAATGTCGTTGCTTGTTTTGGGTTCAGCTTTCATCACTGCAAGGAGGTTTTCCACAAAAATATCAAAATCAGGTCATTTCTGCAATGGCCTGACACCCTATTTTATTAATAATCCATTAAAAATTGGGGAACATCAAAAAATAAAATTATCAATATCGCAAAAATTATAATCTATTTTGGTTATTTTTCAATAAAACCTATTGCCGAAGGGCCCTGTTCGCAAGGTATTGAGAAGAAAAAACCGTATCCCTCATCGAAACATTCACAGTGTAAAACCGTAGCCTTTAAATGGTATCAAAACCATTTTCTATTGAATAGGCCAAGAAGTGTCTTGGGGCTCAGGGTAACGATAAACCTGATTTTTTCCTCGTAATTGGGGTCGGAGACTTCCCAACCGTTATTGGAATACATGGGAAAGTAGAGCTCAAAGTAATCGGTGACCAAATTTAGCCGTACCCCTGCATCGTATACGAAGCGCCCGTTAAGACCTTTGCTTTTCATATACCCTGCATCCCCATAAAGTTCTATCCATCGCCATAGGTTGAAACTGGCATTGGTGGTGGCCATAAAATCGTTGGCATATGGATTTTCCAGTTTCGACTTAAACCCACCTTCCGCAATGATGATCTGCTGACTGTAGATTCCACTATCTTCCGATCGGCCCAAATAACCGTAATCGAAAAGGTAGTCGGTCGGCCTGTCGAGCGCAAAACTGAAAAAATCGGTCGTCGTGCGGTTCCGAAGAAACTTCCCTGCAAAAAAACGAAGGTTCAATTGCCTGTTGTTCTGGAACAGCTTTCGGTATTCCACATTCAGCGATACCTTTGAAAAATCGCTGGAATGCTGCCCGTCGGCAAACCATGAGAAATAGTTTATGATACCGTTATTGGAATTTACGTACCGCACATTGAAAACGTTGTAATCAGGTTCCAGATCCAGGTCCTGCACCGATTCGTGCTGGTCGCGAAAAACGTTTACGAAGCGAAATGAAAGGGACTGTCTTTTATTGGAAATAAGGTTCTCCGGTCTCCAGCCAAAACGGATAGAAGGTGTAATTGTGGTATAACGCGATTTTTCCGCAAAGTGGAAAGAGGATGCTCCCAAAGAGTAATTGGAAACGAAAAGTTCCCCGTTCTCATGGTATTTTCTATAACTGAAACTTCCGTTTCCCACAAGCGTTTTTTCTTTAGTGGCGAAGGATGGGGCGAAATCGAACACGAACGGGCGCTCCAAAAGGGTCTTGTTGTGTATCCTCATTCCAGGAGCAAGACCGTCGTAAATATTGAAACTCAGCACCGGTACATAGAATATCTGATTGTAATAGGGGTTTTCGGCATCCTGAAAGAACTGGAGCTTCAGTTTTTTGTTGCTGGAAAAAAATCCGTTCAAAGATTTCCAGTTGTCCCGTTGGTTGAATTCAGGTATCTTTTGGTCATAGTTGAGAACCATCCTATCTTCTCCATTTCTGGGAATCGTGAAGGTTTTGCTCTCGGCAATATCCGAAAACCAATATTTGGAAACTACGGTATCGCCTCTGATACCAAAAAGGGAGATGGGGATATTGGTGCCTTTTTTATTTTTTATGGTCACTTCCAGGGAATCATCTGTCTTGAAGATGTTGGTGATCTTAAAATCGATCCGCTTGTTCGAGGCGATGTACTCTTTTTGGAACCATCCTATGTCCTTACTGGTAGAAGCTTCCAGGACCGCTATAAAATCTTCGGCCTGTACGGGCGCCAATTTAAAATCCTCATAAAATATCTGAATGCTCCTGTCGACCTTTTCAGGTCCCACATATTCGGAAAGGTATGCCAAGCCAAGGCCCGACTTATACCTGTTGGCTATCTTTTGATTGAACCTGATGAGGGAATCATTAGGGGTTACCAAAGATTGGTCCAAGTTCTTTCGGGCACTGATCATATGAAAAAAGGCATACTGGTCGTTAAAGTGCATATTGGCCAGATGAAAACTTCTAAGGCCCCATATCTTGGAGAGCTTGCCCAATAGTTTTTGATCTTTATAATAGGTGTCCACATATTCGATCATCAAATAGTTGACCAAGGCATCATTGACCCATTTTTCCTTTCTTGGATCTAAATAAATTGTTTCCGTTATAAAACTGTTCAGGGCCGTTTTCAGAAATTCCATCTCAAACTGGAACTGCTCTTCATAGGGGGTAATAAAGGACGGCAGTTGGTTTAGGCCGTAGAGTGGGTTCTTTTTATAATCGACCGTACTTACCAACAAATGCCCATGTGGATACCTTCCCAGATTTTCGGTGATGAAATTGGAGACCCTATTAATGGACAGGCCCTTGGAAACGGGGTCGTATTTCGGCGCTTCCATATCCGTGACCACGGTAAGGGTCTGGCTAACGTGGGCCATAAATTTTTTCTCAGGTCCAATAATAATTTCACAGTTCTTACGTAGAAGGCCTTCCAGTACGATCTGTTGTTGCATACCTCGTACCGTAGGCGAGTGTTGTGTGAAATTGCTGTTGAGAAAAAGACTATCGGGATAGTTGAAGGTAATTTCCGTGTTCGTAATGTCCGTGTAGAGATCCTCCAGGTCCTTGTTGGAATATAATGCCCAAGATCCATTGTATACGGCTGGGGTAAGGTACCAGTCCTTCAGGTAGTAATTGTTGTTGCCATCATACCCGTAGGCAGTGTACCTGTTCGGGGGCAGTACCACTTTGTAGGTAAAAAAAATCTTTACACTGTCCAATGGTGCAATTGCAGCGTTCAGGACGATCCGTATGATATCGCTTCGCCTGGTCCTTTCCCACTGTAGCCCTTGATAGTTCTGGTCCACCATGCTCTGTATTTTGGTGGAGCCCCGTTCGTCCTGCTTGGCCAAGTGCAGGCTTTTTTTAAATTCATCTTCGAAACGTTTTGCCAGCGCGGTATTTTTATTGGAGTACGCATTCGCCCAATCGTTAAAATACAGGGACCGTAAAGTGTCCTTTGAAGTGTTTATGTACACAAATTCCTGTTGGACATCTACCGTTTTCGACTCGGTATCCAAGCTGGCGGTCAGCATGTTTATATGTTGCCCCAAACTGCTACAGGGGCTCAAGATCATTATGAGCAAAACGGGAACCAAAATTTTTTTTACCGTACTGGAAAGCATATAATTTTAAAAGTTGGGGCTTAAGGTACGGCCTCTATAAAATGAATCGATGATTTCCACCACTTCGTCCTCCGTATCCGCAATCGTGATCAAATCTAGATCATGTGGACTTATATTTCCAATTTCCAACATGGAATTTTTGACCCAATCCAAAAGTCCCTTCCAAAATTCGGAACCCACCAGGATGATCGGAAATTTTTCTATTTTGTTGGTCTGTATCAAGGTAATGGCCTCAAAAAGCTCGTCCAATGTACCAAAACCGCCCGGCATGACCACAAAACCTTGGGAATATTTAACAAACATCACCTTCCTGACAAAAAAGTAATCGAAGTCGAGGTTTTTGTCATTATCTATGTACGGATTGTCATGTTGTTCAAAGGGCAGGTCGATGTTGAGGCCCACCGAGGTTCCCCCTGCAAGGTGCGCACCTTTGTTCCCGGCTTCCATAATTCCAGGGCCTCCACCGGTAATGACGCCATAACCCGCCTCGGCAATGCTCTTGGCTATTTGGGTGGCTAAGCTGTAATAACGGTCGTCTTCCCTTGTCCTTGCCGAACCAAAAATGGACACACAGGGTCCAATGGCGCTCATTTTTTCAAAACCGCTGACAAACTCTCCCATGATCTTGAAGATGGCCCAGGAATCATTGGTCTTGATTTCGTTCCATCCCTTGTGATGCTGTTCTTTTCTCATTTTTGTTCTAATTGTTCCTATTTGCTATGGCCTTTTATGGCCAATCTACAAACCTAATTCTTTTCTCAGGAATTTGGAGGTGTAACTTTTTTTATCTTTGGCAACTTCCTCAGGAGTGCCCTGGGCCACTATCTTCCCCCCGTTGCGGCCCCCTTCGTACCCGATATCCACAATATGGTCCACCATTTTGATCACATCCATGTTGTGTTCTATGACCAGCACGGTATTCCCCTTGTCCACTAAGCTGTTCAATACGTCCATCAGTACGCGTATATCCTCAAAATGCAGACCGGTGGTGGGCTCGTCCAAAATATAAAAGGTATTGCCGGTATCCCTCTTGGAAAGTTCGGTGGCAAGCTTGATCCGTTGCGCTTCCCCGCCCGATAGGGTAGTGGACTGTTGTCCCAACGAGATATATCCCAGCCCCACATCTTGTATGGTCTTGACCTTTCTATGTATTTTTGGGATATTTTCGAAGAAATCGACCGATTCGTTGATGGTCATATCCAGCACATCCGCAATGGATTTGCCCTTGTACCGAATTTCCAAGGTTTCCCTATTGAAACGTTTCCCGTTACAGGTTTCACACTCTACGTATACGTCCGGCAAAAAATTCATCTCTATGACCCGTAATCCCCCTCCCTGACAGGTTTCACAACGTCCTCCCTTTACATTAAAACTGAAACGGCCCAACTTATACCCGCGAATGGCCGCTTCCTGCGTCTTTGCAAAAAGTGCCCTGATCTCACTGAATACGCCGGTGTAGGTAGCGGGATTGGACCTCGGGGTCCTGCCTATGGGCGCTTGATTGATATCGATGACCTTATCGATGAACTCAAGCCCCGTAATCTTTTTATAGGGCATGGGCTTTTTGACGCCGTTAAAATAATGGGCGTTCATAATGGGATAGAGGGTTTCGTTTATGAGGGTGGACTTGCCACTTCCCGAAACGCCCGTAATGCCTATCATCTTTCCCAAGGGGATCGTAAGGTTCACGTTTTTTAGATTGTTTCCGGTACTGCCGGAAAGCACTATTTTTTTGCCGTTGCCTTCCCTTCTTTTTAGGGGGACCTCTATCTTTTTCTTACCTGTGATATAATCGGCCGTAAGTGTATGTTCGTGAACGAGATCTTCGGGACTGCCTTGTGAAATGATTTCCCCTCCATGTTTTCCCGCTTTGGGACCTATATCGATCACATGGTCCGCCCGTTCGATCATATCCCTGTCGTGCTCCACTACCAATACGGAATTCCCTAGGTCCCTTAGCGCCTCCAAAGAGCGGATCAACCGTTCATTGTCCCGTTGGTGCAATCCGATACTGGGCTCGTCCAGGATATAGAGGACCCCTACCAGTTGGGATCCTATCTGGGTGGCAAGCCGTATACGTTGCGCTTCCCCGCCCGAAAGCGATTTTGAACTTCGGCCAAGGGAAAGGTAATCCAGCCCAACATCCAATAAAAATTGGAGTCGGACCCTTATCTCTTTAATGATTTCGGCTGCGATCTTTAATTGGTTTCCTTCCAGGCTATTTTCCAACTTGTGGAAAAAATCGGCCAACTCCACAATATCAAGATTGGAAAGCTCGGCAATGTTCCGTTCCCCTACCTTAAAATAGAGCGACTCCTTGCGTAAGCGGGTACCCTGGCAACCGGGACACTTCACCTTGTCCATATACTCCTTTGCCCATCTTTTAATGGATGTGGATTCGGAGGCGTCGAACTGGCTTTTGATAAAATTGGCGATCCCCTCGTATTCTATTTTATATTCCCGCTTAATGCCCAAGGTCTTGGAGTCTACTTCAAAACGTTCGGCCCCTCCGTTAAGGATAATGTCCAACGCCTCGTGCGGTAGGTTCTCCAATGGATCGGTAAGCTGGAACCCGTACCGCTGCGCAATGGTCTCTATCTGTTTGAAGGCCCATGACTTTTTGTATTCTCCCAAGGGTGCTATGGCGCCTGCCTTGATGGAAAGTTTGGTGTTTGGGAATATTTTTTTTTCGTTTATCTCATAAATGCTTCCAAGGCCGTTACAATCTGGACACATCCCTTTCGGGGAGTTAAAGGAGAAGGTATTCGGTTCCGGGGCGGGATAGGAGATTCCAGTGGAAGGGCACATAAGGTCCCTACTGAAATATCGTGGAACGGATTCCCCTTCTTCCAGCACCATCAGCACATTTTCACCACTGTACATGGCGGTGTTGATGGTCTCCCCCAAACGTTTGTCCAAATCGGGAGTTTCGCTCACTTTAAGACGGTCGATCACTATTTCGATATCATGGACCTTGTATCGATCCACTTTCATTCCCTTTGTGATGTCCTTTATTTCCCCATCTATCCTTACCTTGATGTACCCTTGTTTCCCTATCTGTTCAAAAAGCTCCCTGTAGTGGCCCTTTCTGGATCTTATTATCGGTGCAAGTACATTGATTTTTTTATCGGCATATCCTTCCTTAATGAGCTCTTTGATGCGCTCGTCACTATAACTCACCATTTTTTCGCCCGTATTGTAACTGTAGGCATCCCCAGCACGTGCGAACAACAACCTTAAAAAATCGTACACCTCCGTAATGGTCCCTACCGTGGAGCGCGGCGATTTGGAAGTGGTCTTTTGTTCGATGGCGATAACCGGCGAAAGACCGTCGATCTTATCCACATCGGGTCGTTCCAAGCCCCCTAGAAATTGTCTGGCATAGGCCGAAAAGGTCTCTATGTACCTACGTTGGCCCTCGGCATAAATGGTATCAAAGGCAAGAGAGGATTTTCCACTTCCCGAAAGACCGGTGATCACCACCAATTTTTCCCTTGGAATGGTAACGTCCAAATTTTTTAGGTTATGGACCCTGGCGCCCCTAACCTCAATATTCTCCTCAAAATTCTTCATTTTCTATAGCAAAGTTGCAAAGTTACGATTTTGGCACCGAACCAAAAGGGGCGGATCATCATCAAATTTTGTTAATTACAAACCTTCATGTTATTTTAGGGGCCTATATCTTAAATTTATGGACATGCAACTTTTGGGAATCGGATCGCGCATCCTTCACAGTGAATTTGGCAAGGGGGTGGTAACCAATGTGACCTCCAAACATTACTGGGTAACTTTTATGGATACGGGCTTGGAGACCATACCCCTAGATGCCCCATTTGAGCTCATTGAACTGGTAGAGGACGAGGTGGACACCATCAGTTTTTCCGAAGTGGAAAGGTCGTTGATATCCATCCTAAAACGATGGAGCGATACCGGCGGCGCCACACCAATTGCGGACAAATGGAAGGGAGGTACCTTGGTTATGCAGCCGGGGGACCCTGCACTCAGCACAAAAGAGGTACCTATAGATACATTTTTTCATAAGATAGTGATGGTACGGGATCGCATACGTGTCATGGAACAAAAAATTAACGGCAGTGATCGACTGGATGATCAAGAAAAGGTGGAACTGCAGCAGTACATCACAAGGATCTATGGCAGTCTTACCACATTTAATGTCCTTTTTAACAACAAGAGCGATCATTTTGTGGGGGAACGGTCCAAATAGGAAAGTTGATATCATACTACATTTTGCCTCCCTATACCTTTTACGGCCATTCTGAAACATGCCCCAACAAGTAACACCATTTATTTCTGTCACCGGGACCGGGGCGGTTTTCCGACAACCGGAAGATTGCTCACCCAAGAGACACAGATGTTAAATATGGACGGCTATACGGCCCTTTTTTCACTGAGATAGCCCCAATACCGTTTTGGAACGTGTTGCGTGTGCAGTTTTTTATTGATACGGGACCTGATATTGGTGCTTCTAAAATAATTGCTCCAAAGTTTTTGGTATTGGTGTTCCTCTTTAGTGAAAATAGTGCTTTGGTGGATACTGTTTCCCTGTAGGCCCTTTAGGTCCAAACCGATCATTTCTACCGTTTCCATGTCATGGAAAAGTCCATAATTCCTTTTTGTATCGTAAATGATCCATTGCTGGGCGGGATATCTATGCCTAAAATGTTTGGAAATCAGGGGAAGAACATTGAAATCGGGTTCGATCGTGGCAAAATAAATCCCGTCCTGGGTCATTTGGAACCTTACAAAAGCTTCCATCCTATGCTTTTCACGCCCCACCATTTTAGCCCATTGCCCCACTTTTAGGACAATATCGTCCGCTTGGTTCAAGTGCGCATCTGCATGCCCGGTGAATAATTTCCGTATATAGCGATAAAGCAACATTTCTATTCCCGGTGATTCCGCTTGGTAGGCGAAATAAATGTTTTTGATCGCCTCGTGGCTCTTTTTCTGTATCCCGTTCCATACCCGTTGGGCCTTGTCCATTTGCGTAAAAATGGTTTCCGGTTCGGAGAACAGCCCCCTTTGGTAGGCCGAGTTCTTTTGGATGTTGGCTACGGTCAGTTTCCCTTCGAACGCTTCGAATACCGCCGTGAGAAAGCCATTGAAGCTGCCATCATAGATCAAGGTTCTTGCATTGTCCATAATCAATTGAATAAGGTTAATTGTGATGAATACTCCTTTCTGAACTTCCCTTGGGAGTTCTGTAAGATCAATCCCTTTATTTTGGAGGCCTCCCAATCCTTTGGATAATAAAAAGGGGAATCGCAAACGATGAAATACTTTGCCCTGTTCAAGGAAATTCCGATTTTCTTCAGGTGTTCCCAATTCAATTTTTGAAAACGCCTTGCATTTGTGATCTTCTGTACGGAATCCATCCCCACTCCCGGAATTCGGGCCAGCAGCCCCTTGTCGGCTTTGTTTACGTCCAAGGGGAACAGCTGCAGGTTCCGTAGGGCCCAACCCAATTTTGGGTCTATTTCCAGATCCATATTGGGATGTGTCCCGTCCACTATTTCCGAAACATTAAACCCATAAAAACGAATCAACCAATCCGCCTGATACAGTCGGTTCTCCCTTAAAATGGGAACTTGGGACCCGATGGAGGGCAATCTTTTATCATCCGCCACGGGTATGTACCCTGAATAATAGACCCTTTTCATGCCGTACGTTTTATAATAATGGTCCGCGGTGTACATAATGTCCTTGTCACTTTCCCCAGTCGCCCCTATGATCATTTGGGTACTTTGGCCCGCAGGGGCATAGATGGGGGTGCTCTTAAGGTGACGACGTTCTGACCCGTACTTTAATATCCCGTTCCTTACAGTGGACATGGACTGCATAAATTCTGAATGGTCCTTATCCGGGGCCAATAATTTAAGACCGGAAACGGTCGGTATTTCAATGTTTACCGATAACCTATCGGCGTACAGTCCCGCTTCCAGCATGAGCGCCTCACTGGCCCCTGGAATGGACTTTAAATGGATATATCCATTGAACCGCTCTTCCTTCCTTAATTTCCTGGCCACTGCCACCAAGCGTTCCATGGTATGGTCCGCACTTTTAAAGATTCCCGAACTCAGGAACAGGCCTTCTATATAGTTCCTTCTATAAAAGTTAAGGGTAAGGTCCACCACTTCCTGTACCTGAAAGGCGGCCCGCTTAATATCGTTTCCCTTTCGGGTGACGCAATAGGCACAATCATAGATACAGTGATTGGTCAATAATATTTTTAACAGGGAAACACAACGTCCGTCTTCCGTATAGGTATGGCAGATACCCATTCCGGTACTGTTGCCCAACCCCTTTTTGGTGTTCTGGCGATGGCTCCCGCTACTGGAACAGGAAACATCGTATTTGGCGGCATCCGCAAGGATGTTCAATTTTTCTTTTATACGTTCGAACGACATAGCTGACTAGTAATTATTCCAAAAATATGGAATATTTCCTAATTATGGAAATAATCCAATATTTTTTTGGATATATTCCAAAATGTGTATATTTGGGAATGGAAAATGAACTATTGATCGAGGTCAAGCGATTTACCGATGTGAGAAGGGAGTTGGGCCTTACCCAATCCGAATTTGCAAAACTTCTCGGGATTTCCAATACCACCGCCGATATCGAACGGGGCCGTACCAAGCTTTCGGGCAAAGTGGTGGCAGAATTGTTGAAACAGTTCAAGATCAATCCCCTTTGGCTTTTTGGGGAAAGCGCCCAACAATACCTCTCTCCCTCGAACCATAGCGTGATCCCTAAAGTGGTAACGGTGGATGCCGAAGGGTCCGAGAACATGGTATTGGTGAACGCCAAGGCGGCTGCTGGATACCCCCAGAACATTCAGGACACGAGTTGGTACCGACAATTACCGGCCTTTGACATTCCCTTGCCCGAATTTAGAAACGCCACCTACAGGGGGTTTCAAGTGGAGGGCGACAGTATGATGCCAAACCTAAGGCCTGGGGAGTGGGTCCTTGCCAAAGCGGTGGAACATATCGATGATATAAGTGCCAATAAAATGTATGTGGTGGTACTGCATGATGCGGTATTGGTGAAAAAATTGGAAAAATCCCCCAATGGATCGCATCTCTCCCTAATTTCCCTCAATGAAATATACCCTGCCTATGAGGTAAGATTGGATGAGATCAAGGAACTGTGGCAGGTGAACAGTAAAATAACCTTTGGGGTGGATGCCACGACCGAAACGGGCCTATTGCGGCAGTTACAGGAATCAATGGAAGAACTCAAGAGCCAGCTCCGCTCCGTTAAAAATTAAGTTTTTCCCAGGAGAATCCCACATCACAAAGGTCCACAAAACAGCGTTTTAAAGATTTGCGCAGATCAGCGGGACTTCTTCTTTCCCCGCAGATGGACGCAGATTTTCCCCGCAGAT
>CAXBDK010000025.1:0-30168 GCA_963974715.1 uncultured Sediminicola sp. | reverse complement strand
CCTTTATCCATAAAGGTTTGTGGTTTGTTTTATTATAAGACTTACGGATTTAAGGTTGTAATCCGTGCCTGTTCTTATTTCTTAAAAAGGCCTAATTTTAGCTACAAAAGAACTTTCATGTCCACTAAATATAAGGCTACTGAAATAGAGGCATGTTATTTTATAACAATTACCACTGTTGGCTGGGTAGATGTTTTTACAAGGTCAAATCAAAAACAGGTATTGATAAAGGCCTTGGACCATTGTCAAAAAGAAAAGGGGCTGGAAATATTTGCCTATTGCGTTATGCACAGTCACCTGCATTTACTTTGCAGATCTAGTGGACAAAATACGTTGCCCGATATTATACGTGATTTCAAAAAATTTACATCCAAAAGAATAATCCGGACAATTAAAGAAGAACCGGAAAGTAGAAGGGAATGGCTGCTGGAGTTTTTTAGTAAAGCCTGCGCCCATTTAAAAAGGGATCAGAAGTATAAAGTTTGGCAGGATGGTTATCACGCGGAGATTGCCCATTCCAACAAATTTCTAAAAGAAAAAATAATTTACATCCATAACAATCCTGTAAAAGATAAAATTGTAGCATATCCGGAGGATTATATATTTAGTTCAGCAAGAAATTATGCATTATTGGATAGTGAATTGGAGATAACGGTTCAAATTGAACTGTTGCTATAAGTTGAATACAAGGCTGCACTGGGGCACGGATTGCAAATCCGCGCCATCGGGGATCAGTGGAAAGAATTAAAAGGCAACTATTATGGGTACTAAAGAACAATTAAAAGAAGAAAGGGACAAAATTGTTAAGGGTCTTGAAGAAACTTATAGAAGGCTTGTAGAGTTCAAAAAGCAAAAGAACAGTCCTATGATCATAATGAGGGATGGAAAAATAGTAGCTATGGACCCGAAAGAAATGCTGCCCACTATCTTGTATAAACGTAGTTAACACCTGCTGATCGGCCAATTAATCTCTTTTGCTCACCGCTGCCGCACGGATCCTTTCGTGTGGCTTCCCGTTAAATTGTTCAAAAATTTGAAAAATTGCCACATCCGCTAAAATCCATTATATCCCTGTCGGGTACTTGTCCTGGGCCCGCCGAAGTAAGTGAGGGGTTAGAGGTGGTCATTTGGCAGGCTGAAACTCGGAAACCTCAAACTTTGGACCTTCCAATTTCGACATTCACCGACTTTCACCAATAGTTGGTCCGTATCAAATTCGGGTCTAAAACCGCCCCTTTTTTCACCCTAAATTCCACTCTATAAATTTCCCTAAAAAACCCATCAAAAAAACGCTCCGCAACCCGTAAACTTTCAACCCGGTGTTTTAAATGTAATAAAACATCCATCGGCTCCTTTGGGGGGGCGACAAAGTGCTTGCTCCGGCGTATTCACCCTAGGGCGTAAAGGATTCCAGTCGCCCGATGGCTTTTTCCATATCGATGGAGGTGGACAGCAGGGGCGCGAACAGATCGCCCTTTTCCTTTATCCGTGCCGCGGCATTATGGAGGGTGAAATCTGCCGGACGTACGGGTTTTTTTAATTCTTTCCATTCCAAGGGCATGGAAACCTGTGCCCCCGGTACCGGTCGTACCGAATAAACGGAGGCTATCGTTTGCCCTTTTCGGTTCTGTAGATAATCGAGATAAATTTTACCGTCCCTCTTTTTTATCGCCCGTTCCATGGTGGTGAGATGGGGCAGGGACTGTTGTACAAAGACACACAGGAGCTTTACAAAGTTCCGTACCTCCCCATAGCTGTATTTGGCCCCCATGGGAATATATATATGCAGCCCTTTGGAACCGGAAGTCTTGCAGTATCCGCTTATCTTGGCCGCATCCAATGTTTTTTTAAAGGCCAGGGCGGTTTCTATGACCTCGGAAAAAGCTTTTCCTTCGGGCGGATCCAGATCCACTATCCCATAATCGGGACGTTCCAGGTCGTTCACCCTGGAATTCCACGGATTGATCTCTATACAGCCCAGATTGGCCATGTGGATAAGGGAAGCCGTAGTTTGGCACAGTAGGTAATCGATGTCCCTTTCGGACGATTCAGAATAGATCCGGACCGTTTCCATCCATTCGGGAACGTTCTCATTGTCTTTTTGATAGAACGCTTCCCCCTCGATCCCGTTGGGATGGCGGTGCAGGCTTTGTGGCCTGTCTTTGAGATGTGGTAGTAGGGTGTCCGCTATGGATAGGTAATAGTTTATAAGGTGGAACTTATTCAGGTCGGATTCTGGCCAATACACTTTTTCCAAATGTGTTATGGCGACCGGGCGGCCATCGATCTCCAGCACTTCCCTGGATTCTCCCGTCATCGTCGTTTTAGTGGGCATTTGTGATTTCACCACATCTTTTTTTATAGGGATCGGAACATTTTTGAGGGTCTTAAAGACCGGATTCCGAAGCAGCCCGTTTTTGGTTCGCTCCGAAAAATTTACTTCACAGATCAGTTCCGGTACCATCCAGTGGGGTTTTCTTCCCTTGAGGGACAGTTTTTTTTTGAACGGATTTTCCTTGGTCCTATACGGGCCGAAGAGCGCAAGGAGTTCATTTTTCCTTTCTTCCCCAAAACCGCTACCGCAGTTACCGATATAGGTAAGTACACCATCCTTGTGCGTACCAAGGATGAGGGACCCAAAGGTGGACCCTTCGTCCACCGAATCGGTATAGCCACATATGAGGGCGTCCACTTCGTCGTGCGATTTTATTTTAAGCCATTTTGCGGTGCGGGCACCGGGATGGTAATCGGAGCCCGTTTCCTTGGCGATGACCCCTTCCATTCCCAAGGATATGGCCCTTTCGTAAAGGGCCGTGCCCATGCCTATGACATGGTCGCAATACCGGGAAAGTGTAAGGTGTTGGAGCAGTTCGGGAAGCAGGCTTTTGCGATCTTCCAACGACAGATCTAACGTACTGTGCCCGTTCAGGTATAACAGGTCGAACACATAAAACCGCAGTTCTCCCTCACTGTCGGGATAGTTCTGGAGCTCCCCGAACTGCGAAATGCCATCCTTGTTAAGGATCACCACTTCCCCGTCCAGAATACAGCTATGCTCCAATTGTTCCAGATCCGATACCAGCAATGTAAATTTGTCGTTCAGCTTGATACCGTTCCTCGACTGTAACAGTACTCCCTTATCGGATATGTGGGCGATCACCCGGTAGCCATCCCATTTCAGTTCGTAGAGCCAGTTTGGGTCATTGAATACTTCCTTAAAGGGGGTGGCCAACATCGGGGCCACAAGGGTATGGGGCACCACTTCACGGGCGACCAATGGAATATCGGTGGTGGGGGAGGGCAGGAGGGCCTCGGCATCATAGGGGACCGATAAGGAAAAAGGGTCCTTTTTTTTGATCAACAGCCAACTTTCCTTTCCGTTCCGCTCTCCCGTCCGTACCAGTGCAAAATGGCCCTTTAACCGATCTCCATCCAAAATAAGTTTCATGTTGCCTTTAAGGTATTGTTCATGGGCGGACATATCCAGTTCCGTTCGGTCCACCTCAAAAATACCCCTGTCCCAAATGATCATTTCTCCCGCCCCGTAATTGCCCTTTGGGATCGTTCCGTGGAAATCGAGGTACTTTAATGGGTGGTCTTCCGTAGCGATGGCCAACCTTTTATCGTCTGGGTTCATCGAGGGTCCCTTGGGTACCGCCCAGCTTTTTAGGGTGCCGTTGATTTCCAACCGCAGATCGTAGTGCAATCTTCTCGCATGGTGCCGTTGTACCACAAAACGTTGGGTTTGGGTACTTTCAACATCCTCACCAGTTGGTTCTGGGGTCCGATCGAAATCCCGTTTCTGGTTGTATTGCTTTAATGTCATTTCAATGCTATTGCGACCATTTTGGGAAAGGGCCAAATTAACAACATATAAAAGGCCCCTATTGGAGGCAGAGATCTTCTGTAACTATTTTCTAGGAGGCTTTTTTCCTTTTTTCCAAACTGGCCTTTAGTTGTGCCATCAGATCCTTTGCCGGGGTGGCCTTGGACTTGAATTTTTGCGATTTCGACTTTTTCCCGCTGGCTTTGGCTTCGATGATCTTTAACAACTGCTCGTTATAGACGTCCTTGAATAGGGCAAAGTCGAATTTTTCCGTATACTGTTCGATGAGCGATATGGCCATATCCAGTTCTTTCTTGGCCACCTTTACTTTTGGAAGCTCAAGGATGCCCGTATCCTTGATCTCATCTTGGAAACGTATGATATGGAGCACCAGGGCATCGTTATAAACACCCACTAGGGCCAAATGCTCTTTCTGCCGCATCACAAAAGTGGCCACCCCCAGCTTTTTTGTTTTTTTAAGGGCATCCCTCAAAAGGGAGTATGATTTTTCGCCCCCTTTCCGTGGTTTTACGAAATAGGGCTTTTTAAAAAGGACATCCGAAACTTCATTGGCCATTATAAATTGCTCTATATCAATGGTCTTGCTCTTCTTCATATTGGCGTCCTCAAAGTCCTGTTTTTCCAAGATGATATAAGCGTCGTCCTTTTTAAAGCCCTTTACGATATCTTTCCATTCCACTTCCTTGCCCGTTTTTTCATTGACACGTTTGTACCGTATACGTTCCCCGTCATGGCTGTCCAACATATCCAGGTCCAAGGCCCTGTCTTCCGAGCCGGAGAATAATTTGATCGGTATCGATACCAACCCAAAGCTGATGGAACCATTCCAAATTGACCTCATAGACGATATTTTTTATAGATGTTCCGATTCCACCGAGGTGAAAAGGAGGGTTGGACCTTTTAGGGCCTATCTTTATGCCCATAAAATTACCACAACGCTAATAAAGGATGCGATGCTAAAGCATCCAATTTTGACCCAATGGATATCAATCTCCCGTCTTCGGCCCTATTGGGATGTACGTCCCTAACATTGGCTCCAAATGCGTCCAATAGATCTGGTGTAGATCTCTCCTTGATCCATTCTTTTGATTGGATAATGGAACTTAAAATACTTGTTTCTAACAACTTAATTTGATTTAAGTTTGATTTTAGTTTTCGTGCAGTAGGTGGATGTCTTCCCTTACTGCCTTATTCGTCTATCAGGCCAAAACTTCCTTTGATAAGGAATTGGTCGCCAGATTTTAAATCGGGATTGTCCTCAAGGCCGATATAACCTCCATAGCTGGCGGATGGCGTGACCGCTACTTTGGAAAAGATATGGTTTTCGCCTTCCATACCTTGTAATCGCAGCACATAGGAATATCCATTCTTGGTAACCACCGCTTCTTCGGGCAGGGCGGGATATTTCACTTTTTCACTCACAATTTGGGCCTCAACGAACATACCTACGGTAAATCGGGTTGCCAGGCTATCGGGCAAATGTCCGTGCACCTTTATGGTCCTGCTGTTCCTATCGACCGTTTTTCCTACCAGATGGACTTCCGCCTGATAGGTTTCCGCAGTGTTCTCAGGGGTGCTAAAAACGATTTCTTGACCTTTGGCGATTTTCATGATGTCTTTTTCAAAGGCGATCAGTTCCAGGTGCATATGCTCGTTATTGACGATTTCCATGATCCTATCGGTGGGCGATACGAACATGCCCCTGCTAATATCCATGGCCGTTATGTTGCCGGTAATGGGGGCATAAAGGGTTATTTCAGAAGTAATGTTGCCCGTCTCCACTTGTAATGGATCTATATTGAGCATCCGTAATTTTTGTTTTAACCCGTTGTATACCGCCAGATTTGTTCTATAGGAACTCTTGGCCTGAAGGAATTTTTTTTCGGAGGTTACCTTTTCTTCCAATAGAACCCCCTGCCGTTCAAAGTCTGTCTTTAGATAGTCCAATTGTTCGGCCACCTCCATATAGTGCTGTTGGAGGTCGATATACTCAGGGTTTTCCAAGGTCAGCAGTGCCTGGCCTGCCCTCACCTTGTCGCCCACCAGGAGGGAAGTGCGTTTCACATATCCTCCCAAATAGGCATTTATTTCTGCCCTGTTTTCCGGGGGGACATCGATTTCGCCCGTAGTGGGCACCATTGTCGGAAAATCCCTTTCCACCAGCTTTCCCAGTTGCAGGGCGTTGGAATTGAACTGTTCCTTGGTGATCAGCAATGTATTGGGATCCCAATTGGCGCTTTTTTCGCTGCGCTCCTCCTGCTCCCTACAATTGAGAAGGGTCAAGATCACTATAAGATAGAATATGGGTTTACTATTTTTCATGGGTTAGGAATTAGGTAGTTAATGGCGATGACGGTTTCATTGTATTGTTGCAGGTTGTCCAGATAGGAAAGCGTAATTTCATTGGCGCTCTCCAAGCTCTGTATGTACTCGAAAAAATCGATCTCCCCGTTTTGGTAACTTATTTGTGCCGTTTTGAGAATCTCTTCGGACAGTGCCTTTCCTTCGGTATCGTAATAGGACAGTGCCTCTTCAAATTTTCTGAGCTCTGCGGTCAACTGTCGGTATTTCGCTTGCAGCAAGGCCTTGGTGTCGTCCATTTCCCATATGGCGCGTTGTTCGGCCAGTCCCGAAGCACGTATCTTGGATGCCTTGCCGGTAAAGAGCAAGGGGATCTTAAGGCCTATTTGGTACCCGTTCAATTGTTCGTCCAGGCCCGAATTGGTCCCGGTAAAATAGTTCAGGCTGATATCGGGCAACAAATGGTGTTTTTGAAGGTTGTTCTCGGCCTCCGTTAAGGTGATTCTGGCTTCGCCTACATCAAGCATCACATGGTCTTGCACCTCCGTATTTTCCACCAAAAGCCTTTCCATTCCCACATGGGCCACTTTTATGGAGTCCTTGGACTGTACCAGTCGCTGCAGTTCCTCCATGGCCATGGCCACTTCCTCCCCAACCTGTCGGTACCGGGTCTGTAGCTCCCGTTGTTTTGCTTGGGCGGTGATCTTTTCAAGATAATTGGTTTCCCCCATTTCGAACCTTCGCTGTGCAGAATGTGAGAACCGTGCATACAGACTGTCCAAATGGGCATATACAATTTGCCGTTCCAAGGTATATTGAAGTCGGTTATGGGCCTTTGCCAGTGCCCCGTCCAGTTGCAGGCGTGCCAATTCAAGGTTTAGGGACTCCAGCTGATGGGCGGCCCGGTTGCGGGCCTTGGCAGCACCGTATATGGTCGGAAAAGCAAAATCCTGCTGAATGCCCCATACTTTTAAGGGTTCGTCGTTAAGGGCCAGATTGTTCTGATCGTATTGGTAATAGACTTCCGTATTGCTGAAATCGTAGGCAGAATTGATCAGGGCCTCGGTTTCCTTCTCCCGGAGGGCGGATGCCCTTAACAAGGCGTTGTTCTTATGGGCCATTTCCCGCAGTTCATCGAGGCCCAATCCCTTTTCTTGTGCCGCCCCGGGTATGGCCAATAAGAAAAGGACCAAGACCGCCATATATTTTGGCGCGCTGGAAGTGTTCCCTTTCCCGTTCCCGCCGCCAAATAGGGAGTAGAGTACGGGAAGTACGATCAGGGTAAGCAGGGTGGCAGTGATAAGACCGCCGATCACCACGGTCGCCAACGGACGCTGTACCTCTGCCCCGGCATTGGAGGAAACCGCCATGGGAAGAAACCCCAACGCGGCCGCGGCCGCCGTCAGGAGCACGGCCCTTAGTCGGTCCTTGGCCCCTTTTATAATAAGTTGGTCATTGTGTTCCATACCTTCTTTTTTTAATGCCTTAAAATGTTCTATCATAACAATGCCATTGAGGACCGCAATCCCGAAAAGTGCTATAAAACCGACCCCTGCCGAGATGCTGAAGGGCATTTCCCGAAACCACAGCAACAATATGCCCCCCACGGCGGCCAACGGGATCGCGGAATAGATGATAAGGGCTTCCTTGACCGATTTGAAAGCGAAATACAACAGGATAAAGATCAGTACCAACGCTACGGGCACGGCGATCATCAGTCGGTTCCTGGCACTTTCCAAATTTTCAAACTGGCCACCGTAGGAGATGCTGTAACCCGTGGGGAGTTGTATGTTCTTGTCGATCAGTCCCTGTACATCGTCCACCACCGATTGCAGGTCCCGGTTGCGGACATTTATCCCCACGACGATCCTTCGTCTGGTATCGTCCCTGGAAATCTTTGCCGCCCCGGTTTGGTAACTGATCGTTGCCAATTCCCGAAGTGGGATCTTGCCATGGCCGGGCGTATCCACAAAGAGATTCTGTAAGCTGGATAGATCTTTTCTGTTTCCCCGGTCCAACCGAACGACCAGATCAAATTTTTTCTCCCCTTCAAAGATACTTCCAACGGTCTTTCCTGAAAATCCCATACTGATTATTTCGTTCAGGTCGGATATATTTAGACCATATCGCGCAATCTTGGATCGATCGTAACGCACGCTCATTTGCGGAAGGCCTTCCACCTTTTCCACGGTCACGTCCGCGGCACCTTCCACATCTTTGATAAGTTTTTCCACTTCTTGGGCCCTGCTCGCCAAAATGGATAGGTCCTCCCCGAAAATCTTGATGGCGATATCTGCCCTGACCCCGGTGATCAATTCGTTAAAGCGCATTTCAATGGGTTGGGTAAATTCCACTTCCATCCCGGGGATTACCGCTAGGGCCTCCTTGAACCTGTCTGCCAGTTCGTCCTTGCTTTCCGCGCTTACCCATTCGCTATGAGGTTTTAGGGTAATGATCACATCGCTTTCCTCCATGGACATGGGGTCCGTAGGGACTTCTGCCGCCCCGATCCGGGTGACCACCTGGTCTACCTCGGGAAATTGGTCCAAAAGGATCTGTTCCATCTGGGTGGTAATTTCAATGGTCCTGCCAAGGGAAGTTCCCGTTTTTAATACGGGCTGGATCACAAAATCGCCCTCGTCCAAGGTGGGGACAAATTCCCCTCCCATGGTGGAAAATATGTAAACCGATATGGCCAGAAGTGCTGCCGACGCTACCAGAACTATTTTTTTTGCATCCAGGGCCCATTGGATCGCAGGATGGTATACCCTTTCAAGAAAACGCATGAGCCTTACGGTGATGTTCCTGTCCGATAGCTTTGAGGGCCTTAAGAACAGGGAGGCCATGACCGGCACATAAGTAAAACAGAGCAGCATGGCTCCCACCAGGGCAAAGCTGAAAGTGAGCGCCATGGGCCGGAACATTTTTCCTTCCACCCCGCTTAGGGATAATATGGGAATGAACACGATCAGGATAATCAGCTGTCCAAAGACGGCGGAATTCATCATTTTGGTGGCACCTTCATAGGTAATGGTATCTTGGACGGCTCTTCTTTCGGCCGGGGGTATCGAATGCAGTTCCGCCCGTTTGGCGGTTATCTTAAAGGCGATAAATTCCACAATGATAACGGCCCCATCGATGATGATCCCAAAATCGATCGCCCCAAGGCTCATAAGGTTGGCATCCACGCCAAAGATATACATCAGGGATAGGGCAAAAAGAAGGCAGAGTGGTATTACAGAGGCCACTACCAATCCGGATCGAATATTTCCGAGCAGCAGGACCACCACAAAGATGACGATCAAACATCCGAGGATAAGGTTTTCCGTGATGGTGAAGGTGGTCTTTCCGATCAAGGTGCTCCGATCAAGGAATCCGTTTATATAGACCCCTTCCGGCAAACTTTCCGAAATGGAACTCACCCTTTCCTTTACGGCCTCGATTACCTTGTTCGAATTCCCGTCCTTGAGCATCATGATCTGCCCGAGCACCTTTTCCCCTTGCCCATTGCCCGTTATGGCCCCATAGCGTGTGGCGTTGCCAAAACCGACCGTGGCAATGTCCTTGATATAAACGGGATTGGGCCCTATGGTGCTAACTACTATATCTTCGATATCCTTTATCGATGAAACAAGCCCTTCGGCCCGAATAAAATAAGCCTGGTCGATCCGCTCGATATAACCACCTCCGGCCACGCTGTTGTTCTTCTCCAAGGCGGTAAAGACATCCGTGGTACGTATGTTCATGGCCAACAATTTTTCGGTGTCTATAGCCACTTCGTACTGTTTCAGTTTACCTCCCCAACTATTTACCTCCACTACGCCGGGTATACCGGAAAGCTGCCGGCGTACGATCCAATCCTGTATGGTGCGCAGCTCCGTGGGGGAATAACGGTTCCCATATCCTGGTTTCGTATCCAGGATATACTGATAGATTTCACCCAGGCCAGTGGTGATGGGGCCCATCTCAGGTGTCCCGAAACCTTTGGGGATATTTTCAGAGGCAGAGGCTATTTTTTCGGCGATCAATTGCCTTGCCAGATAGGTGCCGATCCCGTCCTCGAACACGATCGTGACCACGGATAGCCCAAATTTGGAAACCGACCGTATTTCGGTAACACCTGGCAAATTGGCCATTTCCAGTTCAATGGGGTAGGTAATGAACTGTTCCATATCCTGGGTGGACAGGTTTTGGGAGGTGGTGATGACCTGTACCTGGTTGTTGGTGATATCGGGGACCGCCCCAATGGGTATTTGCGTCAGGGAATAGATTCCGTACCCTGCCAGAAAAAAGGTGAACAACATCACAATGAGCTTGTTCGCCAAACTGAACTTTATTATTCGTGAAAGCATAAATGGTTGTATGGGCTTAATGGACCGGAGAAAAAAATACTACGGTTTTCAAAACAAGTACCTATAAGGTATTAAAACGGCGAAGCTCGGGGCATTTCAACGCAATGTTTCGAGGTATGTGATCGGAAGAACAGGAAATAGGTGCTCCAATCGAAAGATCGGTACATTGATAGTGTGCAAGAAATGCCGGCCAAAGATCACATCATAGACCCTGAGGGTTATTCAGGGCGCGCAATGATCGGCTGGGATCTATACCGTACGGGGAGGTTGGAAAATATTGGATTCGCTCAGGGAAGAATAATTTTTCCCATAAAAAAAGAAAGCTGTGGTATCCGAAATAATAGGGGAGGCGTGAGGGACGTAGTCCGTAACGTAAAATACCGTTCCCGTAAAGCTATGGTTGCCACACTGGTGGTTAAAAGGTAGTTGTTCATGATCCTTCCTTTCTTCCTTATGTTCCCTGTTGTGCTGTTCCTTGAGCTCCCCGTAATGTTTGGAGAGAAAGATGACAAAATCGTCCCCATAGGTTTCGGCGTGGAAACTGGCATGTTCCATCAGTTCGCCCAGTTGCATAAAATCCTTTACGCTCAAGGTAAACCCCTGCAGTAGGAATACCAAAGAAAGTACTATGGACAGTAATTGTTTCACAAATGCAAAATTGGGACAAAATACCCATATATCAAATGTTAATATGTCAAATATTTGTAGAAATTATTGTGATTGCAATGGATTGTAAGTGTCAAATCCCAAGGATTCAATTCCTTGCCCCCGCAGAGGTTTCCCAATGTAGTTCTTTGATCTGGGCAGGCACCGGAGATTTTTTCGGCTAAAAGAACAAATGGTAAGATATATAAAACGGTTGGCGGACCATCCATCCAATAGCAAATTTTATATGCGAATTTTACGGAAAACTTCCAAAGATGGTACCTGTAAAAATGGCAGCAATAAATCTTTTAATCCCCTTTTTTAATTTTTTTTCTAAAATTGTTATGGTTGGATTAAACCATTGTCCCAAAAAAAAGTCTAACATATTTAAAAACCATGACCGAGCATTGAAAAAGTTTAGACCGACCCATTCCGTCAAAGGTTATCAGGTTTACGATTCCCATGAACTAAAATCCGATAACGTCCTCCAATGAAAATAAAATATATTATCTATCTCCTCCTGATCGTTGCGCTTGGCGGTCTAGTAGCCTATCGTATTTCCGCTAACCATACAGAATCTTCCCCCGAAAAGGGGCCCGTTGGAAAAGCCACCATAGAAGTGGGCGGAATGGTATTAAAGCCCCAAAAATTTGAGGAGAACCTTTCACTTTCAGGCTCTCTGGAAGCGAACGAGCAGATCGAGATCCGAAGTGAAGTCTCGGGGGTAGTGGAAGAGATCAATTTTGGGGAAGGGAACAAGGTTTCCGAAGGTAGGGTTCTAATAAAGGTGAACGACATCGAATTAAGGGCCCAACTTTCACAAGTGAACACGGCCGAAAAATTGGCCTCCGAAAACGAACGCCGTGCCAAGTTATTATTGGAAAAACAGGCCATTAGCCAAGAAGAGTACGATATAGCAAGTGCCGATTTCCAATCCAGCCAGGCACGGTCACAGCTCATCGCGGCCCAACTTTCAAAGACCTCGGTACGGGCACCCTTTTCGGGAACGATCGGATTGCGAAACATTTCCAAGGGAACGTACGTGACCCCAACGACCGTAATAGCAAAGCTTGTCAATACGGATAAACTGAAGCTCACCTTCGCCATTCCGGAAAAATACGCATCACGTATGAAAGTGAACGGCACATTCATTTTTACAACGCCCAACTCTTTTGAAAGACACGACGCAACAATTTATGCCATCGAGCCCGAAGTGGATGTGGCGACCCGCACCTTAAAGATGCGGGCGGTAGTGGATAACAGCGAGGGAAAATTATATCCCGGCATGTTCGTAAACGTTAATTTGCCCCTGACCACCATTCCAGATGCATTGTTGGTGCCCTCGGAGGCATTGATCCCGATCCAAAATGGAAAACAGATTTTTATGGTGAAGAATGGAAAGGCCAAGGCCGTAGAAGTGATCACGGGTTCACGGACAGCTGAAGATGTCCGTGTGGTTTCCGGACTAAAAGCCGGGGACACCATTTTGACCTATGGTGTGATGGCACTGGACGATGGCATTCCCGTAAAGGTAAATTTAATAGGGTCAGATTCAATTTAAACAGCGCTATGAATTTATCTACCCTAAGCATCAAGCGTCCCGTACTGACCATTGTGATGAACGTGGCCATTATTCTCTTCGGAATCATTGGATATACCTATTTGGGTGTACGCGAATTTCCCTCCATCGATCCGGCAATAGTTTCGGTAAGTACCAGTTATGCCGGGGCCAACGCCGATATCATTGAATCCCAAATTACCGAACCCCTTGAAAAATCCATCAACGAAATTGATGGGATCCGAACCATAACGTCTTCCAGCGTTCAGGGATCCAGTAGGATCAATATCGAATTCAATTTGGAAAAAGACCTGGAGGTCGCCGCCAACGATGTGCGCGATAAGGTTTCACAGGCCGTGAGGAGCCTACCAGACGATATCGATGCCCCACCCGTTGTTTCAAAGGCCGATGCCGATGCCGAGCGCATTCTTTCCATGACCGTACAAAGTGATACCAAAAACATATTGGAACTCACCGATTATGCCGATAATGTAATTTCCCAACGGATACAGACCATTCCCGGCGTAAGTGGGGTCCAGATATGGGGACAGCGCAAATATGCAATGCGGTTATGGATAGACCCCATAAAATTGGCATCCTATGGTGTTACGGTAGGGGATGTCCGCAATGCCCTCTTGGCACAAAATGTGGAATTGCCGTCCGGGAAATTAACGGGAAGCAATACCGAGCTGACCGTAAAAACGATCGGCAACCTCTCTACGGAAGAAGGGTTCAACAATATTATAATATTGGCGGACGGAAATAAGGTAGTGCGTTTGAGCGATGTTGGAAAGGCCTCCTTGGAGGGCGAAAATATGGAAACCAAAATGAGCGATTCCGGTCAGCCCATGGTGGCCGTGGCCGTTATTCCGCAACCGGGGACCAATTACCTGGATATTGCCGAAGCTTTCTATAAAGAGTACGATAAGCTAAAAAAGGACCTGCCAGAGGGGTTTAAGCTAAATGTGGTCATAGACGATACGGTATTCGTAAAACGCGCCGTTACGGAAGTGGCAGAAACCTTATTGATTTCCATTGTTTTGGTAGTGCTGGTCATTTTCTTTTTCTTTAGAAACTGGTCCATGGCCCTACGTCCGCTGATCGATATCCCGGTTTCCCTGATCGCCACCTTTTTTGTGATGTGGCTTCTGGGGTATTCCATTAACGTTCTTACATTATTGGCCATCGTGCTCGCTACAGGCCTTGTGGTGGACGACGGTATCGTGGTCACCGAAAATATTTATAAAAAAGTGGAGGAAGGAATGAACCCTATCGAAGCGGCCATCAAAGGTTCCAATGAAATCTTTTTTGCGGTCATTTCAATTTCGGTGACCTTGGCGGCGGTGTTCCTTCCCGTGATTTTTTTGGAAGGTTTCGTGGGCAGGCTATTTCGTGAATTCGGTGTGGTCCTGGGAGCGGCCGTACTTATATCGGCCTTTGTGGCACTTACGTTGACCCCCATGCTGAATGCTTATTTGATGCGCCCGGGAAAACAGCAAAAATCCAAATTTTACAATTTCACCGAAACCTATTTCGTGAAAATGAACAAAGGTTATGCCAGCTCCCTAGGGGATTTTATGAAGCGGAAATGGTTGAGCTTCCCCATTTTGGTTGTCTGTATAGGTTTTATCGGGCTGTTCTATTATCTGCTTCCCAAAGAGACCGCGCCTTATGAGGACAGAAGTTTTGTACGCCTGAACGTAACCGCTCCAGAAGGTTCGTCATACGAATATATGGACAGGTATATGGAGCACATCACCAAACTGATCAACGATTCGATCCCAGAAAAAAAAGTAAGCCTTGTCCTCACCTCTCCCGGTTTTGGTTCTTCGTCCACCAACAGTGGTCGGGCCAACATAGCGTTGATAGATCCGGAAGATCGGGAACGTACCCAACACGAAATCGCTACCGACCTGGGAAGGTGGTCAAAAAGTTTCGTTGGTGCCAAATCAAGTGCTTCCGAACGTCCCACGATTTCCGTAAGCCGCAATGGCGGACCTCCCATACAATACATCATCCAAGCACAGAACTTTGAAAGGTTGGAGGAAAAGATCCCGCAATTTATGAGAGCGGCCGAAAACGATCCTACTTTTGCCTTTACCGATGTGGATCTAAAATTCAACAAACCTGAGATCTATGTGACCATCGATCGGGATAAAGCCGAGAGCTTGGGCGTTTCCGTGCGCGACGTGGCACAGACGCTCCAATTGTCGTTGAGCGGACAGCGGTTCGGTTATTTTTTAATGAACGGAAAACAGTACCAGGTCATGGGGCAGTTCGATAAGAAAGACCGCAGCGCCCCCGTTGATCTGACCTCCATATTTGTGCGGAACGATATGGGAGATCTGATCCAGCTCGATAATTTGGTCACCACCGAGGAGCATAGCAGTCCACCGCAATTGTTCCATTATAACAGGTATATGTCGGCCACCGTTTCGGCAAGTTTGGCGCCGGGAAAGACCATCAGCGAAGGAATTGCCGCCATGGACCGAATAGCGGAAGAGGTATTGGACGATTCCTTTACCACAAGTCTGGGCGGAGAGTCCCGTGATTTTGTGGAAAGCGGATCCAATACCGCATATGCGTTCGGACTTGCGTTACTTCTTATCTTCTTGATCTTGGCCGCACAATTTGAGAGTTTTATAGACCCCTTGATCATTATTCTGACGGTACCCATGGCCGTTGCGGGAGCCATGCTTTCCCTATGGCTATGTGGACAAAGTTGGAATATCTTTAGTCAGATAGGCACCATTATGTTGATAGGACTTGTCACCAAAAACGGTATTTTGATCGTTGAGTTCGCCAATCAGTTGCGGGAGGAGGGAATCCCTAAAAGGCAGGCGATCGTGCAAGCGGCCGAATCGCGCCTGAGACCGATATTGATGACCAGCTTGACCATCGCTCTGGGCGCTTTGCCCATTGCGCTCTCACTTGGGGCCGCTTCCACCAGTAGGATAGGAATGGGCGTGGTGATCATCGGGGGAACATTATTTTCATTGTTGTTGACATTATACGTAATTCCAGCGGTTTATTCCATGTGGTCACAAGAGCGGAAACACCGGCCGGAATTTGAAGATATTAAAATGCTCAAAAATGCATAGATCGACACCTCTTTTTTGTTTTATGGTCGGACTCTTCATTTTAAAGGGCCGGGCACAGGAATTGATGACGGCCGAAGAGGCCATCAAGATTACATTGGAAAACAACTTTGACATTCGGTTGGTGAGGAACGCAGCGGAAATGGAAGAACTTTCGGTGAGCCCTGGATTTGCTGGAATGCTTCCACAGGTGAGCGCCCTTGTGCAGGATAATAACCGTATCCAAAACTTGGACCAGACCCGTTTGGATGGAACCGTGAATGCCCTCGACAATGCCAAAAACAACAGTTTTGATTATGGTGTTTCCTTAAATTGGACCCTTTTTGATGGATTTGGGATGTTTGCCCGATACGATCAATTAAAGGAACGGAAGAATTTGGCGGATGCCGAACTCAAAAATTCCATTTTTACCAATATCGGCAATGTACTCATCACCTATTATGATCTGGTGCAGCAGCAGCAGCAACTTTCCGCTTTGGACAGCACCTTGGTCATCTCCCAACAACGGGTGGAACTGGCACATAACCGCTTTCTCATAGGTAAATCTGCAAAATTGGAAGAACTGAACGCCCAGGTGGACCTGAATACCGATCAAACACTTTTTTTACGGCAAAAGGAAACCTATGCCAATACAAAAATAGGATTGAACCAATTATTGGCACGCGATCCACAAACACAGTTTAAGGTGGCCGATGAGGTGTCCGTGGATAATAAGTTGATTTTGCCGGAGCTCGAAACCTTGGCCGAAAAACAAAATCCTGAATTATTGGCACAGATAATCAACGATCGTATCGCAGAACTGGAACTGAAGCGGGTAAAGGCGGCCCGGTATCCCACTTTGGTCGCCTCTACCGGTTATAATTTCAATGAATCCGAATCCAGTCTTGGTTTTACGACCAGTTCTTCATCCTACGGATGGAACTACGGTTTTCGGGTCACCCTGAACGTTTTTGATGGCTTTAACCAAAACCGTAACGAAAAGATTGCAAAGATCGGGGCGAGCAATGCAAAATTGTTGGTGGAACAGCAAAAAAATGATCTGCTTACCAGATTGAATACGGCCTTCCAAACCTACAGGACCAATTTGGCACTGATCGAACTGGAACAAAAAAACGAAGCCATCGCCAAGGAAAATTTGGACATCACCATGGATAAATACCGTATCGGAACGATTCCCACCATTGAATTTCGGACTGCCCAGCTCAATTATATCAACGCACAACTGCGCCATAGCAATGCCAATTTTCAAGCAAAATTATCCGAAATCTCATTAAAGGTACTTTCGGGAAATCTGTTGTACTGATATCTGATTGTATTCTTGTGGTAAAAACATCAAAGGCCAAAGTTGTATCCCTGTGTACAAAATCGGTTAAATCAATAAACCTGGGAGCAAACTCCGCAGGCATCAGGTCATCAAATAAATCCCACCTAGAGGGTAAAGGATTGTCGGAATTCCAATGGGCTCAATTCCGTTTTTGCCTTAAATAACTTGCTAAAGGATTGCGGGTGCTCAAATCCCAATTGATAGGCTATTTCTCCTACAGAAAGTTCGGTCGTGGATAATTTCTCCTTGGCCTTTTCAATTAATTTTTCATGAATGTGCTGTTGGGTCGTCAGTCCCGTTAGCTGTTTTAACATGCCTCCCAAATACTTGGGGGAAATATGGAGGTGGTCGGCAATATATTGTACGGAAGGCAATCCACTGGAAATCAGGTCATCGTTATGGAAATAATCCGTCAATAGGTCCTCTAAACGGTTCAGCAGTTTATTGTTCGTTATTTTACGGGTGATGAATTGACGTTGATAGAAGCGTTCCGCATAGTTAAGCAAGGTTTCAAGATGTGAAACGATGATATCCTGACTGAATTTGTCAATATTGGAATTGTATTCGTTTTGAATGTTCTGGACAATGCCATTGATCAGGGTCTCCTCCCTGTCCGAAAGGAACAATGCCTCATTTGTTGTGTAACTGAAAAATTCATACTGCTTCATTTTTTTGGCAAGGGGCGTATTCCATAAAAAATCCGGGTGAATGAACATGATCCATCCCTTTGGTCTGTGATCTGGGCTATGCTCCTGTCCGGTAATGATCTGATTTGGGGCCATAAATCCCATGACCCCCTCATCAAAATCGTAGGATTGCTGTCCATATTGTAGCTTACTGCATTCCCTTTTTAAAGAAATGGAATAAAGATCAATTGATACGCTAAGGCCAGGGGCTCCATGCATAGCTTCACAATCTACGATGCTGATGAGGGGATGCAGGGGTTTGGGCAGGTTTGCCAAACGGTGGCCCTCCGTGATGGACCTTACTCTGATGATGTTCTTTTCCATGGAAACGATCTTTTACAACAGTTAAAATTACGTATATCTTTTTTGAACATCCCGCCCTATGTTTGGAACGGATGTTTTAACCATATCAATACCAAAGGTATCAATAGAAACGGTATCTCCATCAAGGCGATGTTATAATGTCCCGCTCTAAGGCCCAATGCCATAATGCAAATTATAGTGATGGCATTCAGAAGGTTGCCCATAAAGAAGGTTTGGGGGAACAGTACCATGATGGCGATCAACAAGGTAAGTACATTGAAAATGGGCATATACCTTGTGTTCATACCCAGATCGGCCAACATTTTGAGCATTTGGGGAGATTCATTGATGTGTATTCCGTCCCAAAAGTGTTTTGCATGTAGAAATACGGTAACGAGTATTAAAATTCCGGAGATGATCTTTGTTTTCATGATATTTGAATATTTTTAATGGTCATAGCCTGTACATTGGTTTCCTGCTTAAAAACGGCCTTATTTTTTTACTTACCACAAAACCTGTTATACCGGTAAGCAAACTAAAAAAAGGAACCAATAACAAACCGATGCGCAGGCCATTGTTAATATGGGAAGCCGTTGCCAGATCACTGATCCACCCAACTACAAGAGGGGATATTGTCGCGCCCAAAAGCCCGGACCCCAACATTAGGACACTAGTGGAAAGGGCCTGTTTTCCAGCTCCCGCGATCAAGTGGCCCGACCCAAAGGCATAGGGCAACAGAAATGCAAAAGAAAACATTCCGGGAACCAGTAAGATGATGGAAATCCATCCCACAGGTATGAAAAGGGCCGTTAAAGTAGTTAGGGAAGCCATGATCAAAACGATGGCAGGTGGATAGAACAGGCGGGGAGAACCCTTTTCTAAGGCCCTATCGAACATCCTGCCCCCGATAAGCGTACCTGCGATTCCCATCGCACCTTGTAGCAATCCAAAACTAAGACCTACCTCACTGGCTGAAAATTCAAAGGTGCGGATCAGGAAGGGTGCGGTAAATATGTAAAATGGGGAGGATGCCAGACCCATGAGAACAGCTGCGATGAACAACCATGTAAATGCGGGTTTTGAAAGCAGCTCCAACCCCGATTTTATAAGTCCGTCCCGATTACTTGGATATTGACGGGCAACACTGCTTTTTCCCGTGAACAAAGATACCATTACCACCACGACAATGCCCAGTATACCTGCACCAAAAAGTGCATTGCGCCAGCCGATAGTATCACTTGACCATCCTCCAAGAGCAAATCCCAACATGGTTCCTACGGGAATTCCCATGGAAAAAAGACCAATGGCCCGCCCCCTGAACTGTTCGGGAATTTTTTGGGCAATGATGGCATGGCTTGCGGGCATCCCTCCAGATTCGCCCAAGGCGACCCCGATCCGGGAAAGGGCCAATGTTACAAACCCGATAGCCATACCCCCCAGGCTGGTCATTATGCTCCAAATGACCACGCAGTAGACCAAAACCCTTCGGGACCGTCCCTGATCCGAAATACGGGCGAGCGGCAAAGAGGCCAACGAATAGCAAACGGTAAAGGCAAGCCCAGTTATGAGCCCGATTTGGGTGTCGGTCAAATTCAGATCTGCTTTTATGGATTCGGCCAGTATAAAGGGCAAGATCCTATCGATCTGACTGACGATACTGACCAGCACCAGGGTGGTCAATAAGGCCGTTCTTCTCCAGCCGTACACCCATAAAGGTCGATTTTCCGGTGATGGTTTCAGCTCTTTTTTCATTGAATGTTGTGCAATTATGGAACGCGCTTCCACTTGACCGTTTTTCCGAACATCGGCACACCTTTATAGCCCCTGCTTTCAAGTTCGTCAATACCCTTAAGCTCGGCCTTGAAGCCATAGGTATTTCCGTCTTGTACACTGTACAGTTTGCCATCTATGTATTCGCCATCACTATAGGTGAGTCCCGTGATGTGCGTAATTCCCTGTCTGTTGCGATTTCTAAGTGTCTCGTCCGGGTTTTTATCGTCCTTTTTGGAGGTTTTCCCGTCCGTTTCAAAGATATCCTTGGACCATAAGAGTTTGGCCGAGTAGGTATTGCCCGATTCGAAAATTTCTATTTTATATTCTTCTGATTGCCATATGCCCACTATTTTGTCCTGGGATAATTTTTGCGCAAAAGATACGACCGATACAAACAACATTACAACTGTAAGAACTGACTTTTCCATATTATTTTTGGATATTTAAGTGATTTAATTGTTTCAATTTTTCAAACTCTTTGTGGCCTAAGTTCTTTTCGATAAAACTGGGGGCGATCCTGGATAGGGTTTTTATCATGCTTGCAAGACCAGGGGTAATTTCCTCTTTATCCTTTAGGACACCTTTAATGGACTCATTGACCATTTTTACCACATCCATCATCCGGCCTTGGGAGGGCTTTATGGCCCAATCCCTTTGAAGATTGGTATTGACGCCCGGCGGTATCACTTCAAACACCTTAACAGCGGTTTTATCCAATTGTAGGCGCAATGTCTTTGTATAGGCATGGAGCCCGGCCTTTGAGGCACTGTAAATGGGGGCGATGGAATAGGACATAAATGCAATGCCCGATGATACATTGATGATGGCCGCTGATTTCTGTTTGAGAAGATGTGGTAAGAATTGATGCACCATTTGAATGGTTCCCGACAGGTTCGTGTTGATTTCCCCGGTAATGTTTTCCAAATCCAAATTAGTGTCCCTTAAGTCGATCTGTCGCATTAACCCCGCATTATTGATGAGAATGTTCAGCTGGGGAAATTGGGCGGTAACTTGTCTATAAAGATGTTCGATTTCCTTGGGCTCGCTCACATCACTTTGAAAAACATGTATTTTTGGGAATTTTTTTTGTACTTCGTTCAATGCCTCCGGATTCCTGCCCGTAACGATAATTCTGGCGCCTTGTTCCGTAAGCTGTCTTACAAACTCCAAACCTATGCCGCTGCTTCCTCCCGTAATCAGGATAGTGCTATTTTTTAGTTCCATTTTCTAAGGTATATTTTTTAAAGTTCCACTCGGATACCAAAAGTTGGGAATACCCCAAGCCCGATATTGGAGATCCTACCTGTTTCGGGCACGAACAACTCGGAATTGACATTAAAACGGTTCGAAATATTTACTAGGTCGGCAAAGGCCGAAAAAGTGCCCCATTTTCGTAGGATGTTATAGTCCACCCTCACATCCAAACTTACAAAGTCGGGCAAGCGGTCGCCGTTTATGGCGGTTATTTCCTGGCCGTACCTGAGCATTTCAGCATTGCCGAAGACATCCTCGTGGATTATGAATTCATCTGTGGGACGGCCGGTGCTGTAACGGAACTTTGCCGAAAAGATCCATTTATCACTGGGTTTATAGCTGCCCAGCAGACTTATGGTATGTGGTACGCTAAAAATATAATCGTACGCGCCCAGCCCATCGTTATCGTCCCTTTTGCTTTCCATATAGGAGTAGCTGATCTGCCCGTAGTAATTATCGGATAGCCGCTTGGTGAGACTGATGTCGGCCCCATAGGCATGACCGCTGCCGTCATTGATCAATAAACTCTGTGACCTGTTGGGCTGGACAATTACATCATCAAAATCCTTGTACCACCCTTCCGCTATAAATTTAAGGTCATTTGAAAGTTGGTTCTTATAACCTAAAATTGCTTGGATGGAGCGCTCATTTTTAAGAAGGTTCCCTGCCGATTGTCCGGCGATATCCGCATAGGCGGCATCCTGATAATAGATGCCAGAGGCAAAATTTATACTGTGCCCGTTATTCAGGGCCAGACTTCCGCTCAGTCGGGGCGATAGGGTGTGCTGTTCGGTAAAGCCTGTATAATCGTACCGTAGGCCGGGATTGAGGGTAAGGCGATCTGTGGCCTTCCATGATAAATTGATATAACCCGAACCATTGAACGTATTATCATCAAAGGTGGAATTAAAAAGGGCCGGGTCCAATACTTGATAATAGCGTGTCGGATTATCGGTGAGGTCCCTGCTACGGAACGTGTAGATCGTATCGGTACGGCTAAGACGTCTTTCGTATTCCAGATTTACGAGCATCGCATCCGCACCCGCGGTAAGTGTCATGTTTTTGAAATTTTTTGTATAGATGGAACGATATCCCACCTCTTGCTGGTTATTGGTAATATGCCTTAGATCGGCTTCAAATTCGTTATATCTTGGGTCTATTACGACCCCCTCGGCGTCAAGTGAAGGGTTGAACCGGCCAAAATTGTTGTCAACGCTTGAAGATCGATAATAAAGAACGTTCGTTACGTAACTGCTTGAATTTAAGAGCGACCTTAGATTAAGGCCTACGACCGCTTGACTGCTTTCGTGGTCCCAAAGCACCGTACGGCCGCTATTGTCATCGTTTATGTTTATGCCTGGCTCTATATCATCTATGGTTCTACTGGTTCCTTCAGGATTGATCATGGCGATGACCGAGAGTTTATTTTTATCGTTTAATTGGGTAGTGGTCTTTACCAGGTAATCCCCAAGTGAAACGGAAGATTGCTGTTCGTCCAACATATTGATCAGCATCGTAAAGTCTTGGTACCGCGCAGATGCAAAAACGCTTGTTTTTTCGGAGATGGGACCTTCGGCAATTATCGTTCCGCCCAATAGATCCACTTGTCCACTAAAAGACCAGGATGCTCTATTGCCCTCCTTCACACCAAGCCCAAGATAGGAGGATGATCTTCGTCCGTAGACGGCGCCAAAACCACCATTTTGGAATTGGACATTATCGATGATCCGCGGTGCAAAAATGCTGAACCTGCCACCATTGGGATCATTGAATCCGGAATTAAAGCCCTCCGCCTCCAGATGCGATAAGTTGAACATGGGTATATCATCCACCATGTACATATTGTCCCGGGTACCTTGGCCCCTTGCGGCAATGGATGAAAATTGTGAACCGCTGCTAACCACCCCTGGAAGGCTTGAAAGTGCCCGCATAATATCGCCCTGCGCACCGGGATTCCTGAAAATTTCTTCCCGTGAATACGAATACGTGGAAACGGGGGTCAAGGGATCGTTCTCCCCCTTATATACGCTAACGGTGACTTCGTCCAGTTCGGATATCTGTTCCAGCAGTTCATATTCCGAATAGTAGGTCTTATCGGGGACAATGGTTATTTCAGTAATGTTCTTCGTTTGAAAACCAATATAGGAGATGGTAACGGAATAAGAGCCAGCTGGTATATTATCGATGATAAAAACACCGTTTGGATCCGTGATGGCCCCAAGTTGTATATTGTCCAATACCACACTGGCACCCATTACGGGCTGTTTGGTGGCCTGTTCCAAGATCTTTCCCTTTAAACTGCCCGAAGTCTGTGCAGTCGACAGGGCACTTATAAATAATAAAAAAACCAAGATTATCTTTTTTAGCTCCGCAAGAGTTTCGTTCTGCTCGGCAATACCAATGTTTTGCTGTTGTACCATATTCTATTTTTTGATGTGACAAAAATCCGTCACATTAAAAAAGCGGCCTTAGCCAAAACACCTTTTGATGTAGTCAAAAGTATAAAGCCCATTTATTTATATCCTCTGATCCCTATGGTGCAAATGTTGGGCAGTGATCCCTGTTGGGTCCCACATATTGCAGTTTCCATATGGGTGTACAATCATTGGAGGGATCCGGATTCTATGGGTCCTTTTTTGGAAAAACAAAAACACAGACTGGCAACGAGGATTCTGTGATAGTGAAGGGAAAACCCGAATAAAGGGTTAGTTCCCTTTCTATTTTAGGAATTCCTTTGTCGTTTAAAAACGATGGTGGCATTTCAAATCGGCGGTTTCACCTGCTACGATCGATCGGTTATTTTAGGTGTTGTATTTGATAAGTATTGTATTTGAAATCACCGTGGCTTCCTCCGGCACCCTTCTTTCAACATCCATATCTAAATTTTATTAAAATCTTCCCGATGATTGGAGAAAGCACCGATTGGAACAACTAATCAAACGCCAAGTAATATTCGAAAAATGGTAACACTTGTTGTGGAAGGCGGCCATTCTTTGTGTAAATATTGTTCACATGGGTCCCAATGTATTCTTCCGCAAAATGCTCAATGCCCAAATTCTCCAGTTTTGAACTGAACATGTTGCATTGTTGGGTAAACCGTTCCCCTGCATTGCGCCCCCAATCCATTTTAATGGCTTTTAAACTTTTTAGGTTGTCTATGTAATTTTCAACATTATAAAAAGGCATGTTATCGTGCCACTTTTTCAGTGTTTCTTGGTGAATGACCAGTTCTTGGTCTACGTATCCAAATGGAAGGTCACAATAAAAAGGTGGACTATCGGGATTGGGTGACCAAGAGCGACCAAAGGCTATCATTACTTTTCCAAAATAGGTTTTTTCCAATTCTTCATAGGTGGAGATTTCCGACAGTTCCCTAAAGGTATCGCTGTTGGGACCATATTCGCGGACTATGGCCAGTGCCCCGGGACTGATTGCGTACACCGTACTGAATACATCGGGATGTTTCATGGCAATGTTCAAGGCTCCATAACCGCCCATACTGTGACCTGTTATTCCCCGACTTTCCTTTTTGGCAATTGTTCGATAATTCCCGTCCATATGGGCAACCAGGTCCTGAACGGTAAAATCCTCCCAGTTTCCAAATACTTCTGAATTGGAATAAAAACTACCTTCATAAGTTGTTTTTTGGTTGGAAATGACCAAAATAAAGGGGCGGATCCGTTTGGTCTCAATGGCAAAATCCAAAATTTCCTTCATGGGTTCCAACATGGTGTGGTCGCCATAAAATCCGTGTAAAAAATAAATTACGGGATATTTTTGGGTTCCGTTCCCATAATTGTATGGGAGGTAGACGCTCACTTCTCGTGTTGGGTCCTCCCCAAAAGAATTGACCAAATTCTCAGAGTATATGGAATCGATTACTATGGACCCCTTTGCTTTTTGTGCAATGGTCAACTGAAAAGTGAGCACCACCACGGTTAATCTTAAAATTGTTTTCATCGATCTGGTTTAATTGTTACTATCTATGGGCATTTCCAACAAAATGGAGGACAATGTTTTACCATGTTTGTCCAATCGTAATGAGCACGTGACCCCGCCCCTTAAAGCTTTTTGCATAACAAAATTAAGCGCTCCCAAGCTGGGGACCTCATATCTTCTTATTTCGCCCTGGACGGTATTTCCAAGAAACTTTTTCACCTGGGCGGTGGTCACCAGTTTTTGAATGATGGGATAATCCTTTTCATCATAGGCAATGACAGAGATATTAATGGTATCTCCCTTGTCCCCGGTGCGCGAATGGGCCAGTTCTTTTAGTGTCATATTTCAGCTTTCAAAATACGCTATTTTCGGGGTCACCTTGTCCCCATCGATCAAAATGGATTGAACGGCTATGATTTCCGTGACCGACCTAGAGACCCCACCGCCAGCAGCCGGGCCATTGGTATATAGGGTTTCCACCTCGTTCACCAATTCTTCCGCTTCTTCCCTGGTCCTTGTTTTGGCCGCTACGCGCAGCCGTACTTCTTGGGGATGTATGTTCGAGGTTCCTTCTTTAAAAAGACTGTTTACCCCGATAAGGTCAAATAGAATATCCGCTGTTTTCAAATCCCTGACCTTAAGACGTTGCCTAATGATGTCGATCGCCATGTTGGCACGTTGGATCGCAGAGCTCCCTCCATAGCTTATCTGGGCATCTGCACTATAGCCATCGCGATAGCCGATGGATACTTTTAATTTTCCCGTCAAGGGTTTTCCCGTGGCACCCGAAACCTGTACCTTGTCCTTTTCCAATACTTGGAACGTAATCCCTGAAAAGTCCGCAATCACATCAGGTGTGAGATATTCGGAAGGGTCGTGAACCTCGTACAATAACTGCTCCTTGCAGGTTCCCATGGTTACCATTCCTCCGGAATCCTTTAACTTGGTAATGTAAAACGAACCATCCGCGGTGACTTCTGCGATGGGAAATCCCAGGTTTCCCAGATCGGGAACAATTTTATTAGCCCCATCGGCAAAATATCCCCCGCAGACCTGCCCGGCACATTCCATTAAATGGCCCAGGGCGGTACCGGTGCCCAGTAGGGGATAATTGTCCAAGGACCATCCAAATTCATGTACCATAGTGGCAAGGAACAGGGCAGGGTCGGCTACCCTACCGGTGAGGATGATATCCGCTCCACCTTTTAGGGCCGTTAAAATTCCTGCCACGCCCAAATAGGCATTCGCTGAAATTATTTTATCCGCTACGCCCGAAAGGGGGTCCCCGCTTTCCAAAAAGGTTTGCGATCTATAATCGAGCATGGATTTTACATCATCACCGAACACGGCCGCTATCTTGATTTTTTTCAATCCCAGTTCCTTGGCCAATGTAGCCGTTCTTCTTGCTGCGGCAATGGGATTGGCGGCGCCCATATTGCTGATAAGCTTGACCTTTTTTTCTATACAGATCGGCAGGCAGGCCCTCATTCTGTGTTCCAATAATGGATCGTAGCCGAGGACGGGATTTTTCGATCTTTGTAATTGCGCCAATGCTATGGTCCGCTCCGCCAGACATTCGAATATGATATAATCCAAATTGCCCTTGTTTATAAGGTCCACGGCGGGTTCTATCCGATCTCCCGAATACCCTGCTCCTGATCCTATGCGAACGGCCTTTTTTTGCATGATCGATTTTATATGGGAAGGGTCCCTATTAGAATGGATATGATGGTCATAACGATGGTCACGCTAAAAGCATATTTAAAAGTAAACCACTGGTGTTCGGCCAAATCCACTTTTGCCAAGCCGATAAGCAAGAATGTCGTCGCCGTCAACGGACTTAATGGAAACCCGGTGGTCATCTGTCCCAATATAGCGGCCTGTCCCACACGAATGGGATCCACATTGAATTGACCTGCGACTTCCGACAATACCGGTAGGAATCCAAAATAGAAAGAATCCGGATCAAAAACAAAGCTCAAAGGCATACTGGTCAATGCCATTAAAACGGGAATTTGTTTCCCGGCGCTTGCGGGAATGATGTCGGCCATTGCACTGGCCATTTCAGCGATCATACCGGATTCGGTCATAATGCCCGTAAAGACGCCGGCCGCAAAGAGTATGCTCGCCATCAGCAATGAGGCTTTGGCATGCGCATCAATCCGGGATGCTTGATCTTTAAGGTCAGGGTAGTTCACCATAAGGGCAATAATGGTGCCCAACATAAATAGTAGTGCCGGTGCAACAATTCCCATGATCAGTAAGACGATCACCGCAATGGACAACACGACATTGAACAGGAACAATCGGGGTCTTCGAAGACACAGGTCTTCTTCTGTTATCGTACGCCGATAGCGCTTGCCAATACCATCCATGGGATTTAACTGTAGTCTTTTGGCTTCTTTGGAGCCCAAATACCAAGAAATGGCCAAAACGGATAATATCCCGAAAAATTGTGGGATCATGACAGGAGTGTACAATTCAGTTATCTCGACCTTTAGGGCCGTAGCCGCACGAATGGTAGGACCTCCCCATGGCACCAAGTTCATGGTTCCGGCCCCAAGGGCAACGGTACAGGCCAACACCCTTTTATCCATTTTGAGTTCCTCAAAAAGGGGCAACATGGCTGGAATGGCAATTAGAAAAGTGACCGCTCCGGAACCGTCCAAGTGAACGATCATCGCCAGAACGGCCGTACCTATCGTAATTTTGACCGGATTGCGCCCCACCAATCGAAGGATGGTGTCAATGATCGGGTCGAACATCCCCGCATCTGTCAGAACACCAAAAAACAGGATGGCGAAGACGAACATGGCGACCACTGGTGCAATATTTTTAATTCCCTGTATCGCAAACTCGGCGGTATCCAGACCAAAGCCCGCGATCAACGAACCAATGATGGGCACCACGATCAAGGTAGAAAGGGCGCTCGCTTTTTTGGAAAGGATAAGTGCCAACAGCACCACTGTTATCGTTATTCCGGCAAAGAGTATCAATTCTTATAGACTTTGTCCAAAAAATCATAGCGTGCATCATTTACAGCTTTGGTCAGCCCGCTCACTGCATCGATGACCATTACCGGAGGGGCACTTTCATTTGCTTTCGCCGCATCCCATGTGGGCAGTTCCCCTCCATTTGGATTTCCCGTTTTAATAAAGTTGGCAAAAAATTGCTGCATTGTACCGGAAGCTTTGTAATCCTCTGCGGTCCAAGCATAATCATCCACAAGATGCAAATTGCCCATTGCATACTCGATTTCGACGGCATGCGGTGCTCCGATCGGTTTGGGCATTTGGGGTGCATTGGAATCCCTCTCTACGGTTCCCCCGGCCAATCCCGAGTCCAGGCTTTGATCGCGCAAGGGCGGGCGTATCTTGCTGTACAGGTACCTATAGACCGGTTGATCCGAGTTTTTACGGTGCAGATCGAACCATTTCCAGGTACTGTAAACAATAAAGTTATCGGATGCCAGGTCGGTCGCCGCCCATTGCACCTCAGTGGATGTGCCATGGGGATAAAGCTTCAATACATGTTCATATTTCTCGGGATAATTTTGTTTTACCTTTTCTACAAAAGCCTCCTTCGTGATAGGTCCCTGCGTAAATGCCATTCCAGGTATTTCGGCCGAATTCCATCCGACCAATAAGGGTACTTGGGCCTGCTGCCGCGAGGCAAATATCTCGGATAATGTCTTCGGGAGTAGGTACCCATCGATTACCATGGGGAATCCGAACCTTTTGGAGTCGTTGTAAATTTCATAGATCTCTAGGGTACTGAGATTCCTTAATGCCGTGATATTCTCCACACCTGCATTTTTAAGAAATTCGATTCCCTGCCTCTCTGCCTCTTTCAAGGATACAGGGGCCATGGTCGGTGGAATGGCTGCCCCGCTTTCCCCTATTGCTCCTGCGATAAGGTCTTTTGACAGGGGAGAGGCCATCTGTACACTTACCCCCACCGAACCGGCGGATTCCCCTGCTATTGTTACCTGGTCGGGGTCCCCACCAAATGCGGCAATGTTGAGCTTTACCCACCTAAGGGCCATATTCTGATCTAACTGTCCATAATTTCCCGAAGCCTTATAAGGGGCCTCGGCAGTCAATTCCGGATGTGCCAAATTTCCAAAAATATTCAGACGATAATTGGTGGTCACCACCACAATGCCCTTTTTGGCCATACTCTCACCGTCATAACGGTATTCCGAGGCATCCCCGGCTACATTCCCTCCTCCATAAAAATAGACCAGTACCGGAAGTTTCTTGTCATCCTGTTTGGCGGGTGTCCATACATTGAGATAAAGACAATCCTCGCTCAGCCCCTTAGATCGGGATTTCATGTCCCCGAACACCATGGCCTGTACCGGGCGCGGACCGAATTCTTTGGTTTCTTTAACGCCTGCCCAAGCATCCAAGGGCTGTGGGGCCTTCCAGCGCAACGGCCCTATCGGAGGTTTTGCAAAGGGAATACCGAAATATTTTTGGATTCCGGTATGTGTATCGTACAGGCCTTCAATGATACCTTTTTCTAGTGTGACCTGGACAGGGAAGGCATTTTTCTGTTGTGCGGCAAGTTCCGACATTCCGAAAAGAAGCACCATGATGGCAAGTAGTCGCTTTTTCATTTTTTCTTGATTTTCTATTGTTACAAAGTGATACAATAATACTTTGTTTTTATTGAAAAATATACTTTATCTAGAAAAAAAATCCTTGGCCTTTAAAAAACGGAACCTTAAGAGAGAAGATCATATTCCCGACCATGCCTTCGACTCCGTCATTTTTGGATCAAAGACAAAAAATAAAGAAATAAATTTCGCTTGTGCGCGGAAACAAAAAACCCGTAACGCTCGTTACGGGTTTCCTTTTGCGGAGAAAGAGGGGATTCACTGTCAGTGCATCCCAGTGGGTTATCCAATACAATCATGGAAACCGCAACAAACTACCGCTTGTCCGTTTTTTTGTTCCCCTCCCAAGCTGAAATAAATTTCGCTTGTGCGCGGAAACAAAAAACCCGTAACGCTCGTTACGGGTTTCCTTTTGCGGAGAAAGAGGAACTAACCATCTAATTTTAACCTATTGTTTTTAAGTAAGT
>CAXBDK010000024.1:0-31126 GCA_963974715.1 uncultured Sediminicola sp. | reverse complement strand
GCATCAACTTTTATGTTAGTTGTTCGTGACACTCAATAGCCCGGATTTTGGTCCAGATTGGTATTCGTGTTCAATTCTTCCAGACCTATGGGAAAAATGGTCGTATGGCTTCCTTGAGGGGTATGGTTGTACCAATTTTTGGTCTGATAAACGCCAAATCGTATAAGATCGGTCCTCCTTCTGGCCTCGGCCGCGAACTCCCATCCCAATTCATCCAAAAACCTTCCGAAAGGAACGGGCGACCGATCTCCGGCCTCGGCTATACTGCCATCCTCTGCCAAGGTACCATATCGTACGGTGGTATCCCCTTGCAGTTCGGCACCGGTGACCAAAGCATCCTCGGCATTATCGAAGGACCTTTCCCGTACTTCCGTCACGATCTGTGCGGCCACATCCCCTTGTCCCGTTCTTAACAGACATTCGGCCTTCATCATCAGTACATCGGTATACCTTAGGAACGGAAAGTCGTTGTTCAAAGATCCCGTGGCACCCGGCTCGATTTCATATTTGCCACACCTAAAACCTTGGGTGAAATCGCAGTTGTAAATACTGGGCATCTCCTTTGTCAGCGTCATGACCACACTGCCGTCGTTGGCGTTCAACTGGTCTCCCATAAGCCAAGTATCCCCCAAACGGTTATCAGTGGGTTCGTAGCTATCAATAAATTGGGGGTTGCAACTGGAACCGCCCCATGGCTGTGCCTCCATATCGAACACAAGCCTGTGATCGGGCAGCATCATTTTCATATGGGCCCCAAATCCAGCGGCATAAATTTGATCATAGGGTACGGCGAAGACCATTTCGGAATTACCTTCATTATTGGCACCGAAGATGTCACTGTAATCCGACGATAAGGTGTATTCCCCACTTTCGATGATCATATTACAGGCTTCCAAGGACTTTTCCCATTGTGCGGTCCCCGTATACACTTCGGCATTTAAGAAGACTTTTGCCAATACGTGGTAGGCTGCCCATTTGGTCATTCGACCATAAGTGGACTGATCTACGTTTTCCTGTAACGTAGGGATTACCTCGGTGAGTTCGGCAACCACAAAATCGTAAACATCGCTTCGAGGGCTCTGTACGGGCAGTTCATCCGAATAACTTGCGATAATGGGAACATTGCCATGGGTATCCAACAACATGGAATAGTACAATGCCCTCAAGGCCCTCATTTCCGATGTTATGGACACCGCCTGTTCCTCGCTTACGGGCAATTGTCCGGATTCTATCTGGAGAATCACCCTGTTGACGCTGTTGATACCGTTAAAGCAGGTGATCCAGGTGTTCCTTGGCTGCCACTGGGTATTGTCCCATTCGTGAAAATGCATACGTTTATAGGTGCCCCCATCGTCCCATCCATTGGGCCTTGTAGGGGTGATGAGCATATCGGCGGGCTCCTCCTGAAGGTCGAAGTATCCCTGCCAATCCATTATATATCGTAAAGGGGTATAGGCCGAAGCCATTACGGCGACAATATCGGAGTCCCCGGGAACGAAGGAATCTTCGGTCACTTCCGAAAATACCTCCTCCTCCAAATCGGTACAGCCAACAAAAAGCAAGTTGGTGGACACAACGATAAGCAGGAACAATACCTTGGTTCTGAAGAAAGCCATTTGGTTTATAAAATTTTTCATTTCTTTTGGTTTTAAAGTGTGAAATTGATCCCTAATGAAAATGTTGTCGTGGAAGGATATTTGTCCCTATCATCGTTCCCTGGTGCCAGTCCGTCCCGGTTGACCTCAGGATCGATCCCCTTATACCCCGTAAAGGTGGCAAGGTTGAGACCGGAGGCGTATATCCTAAAACTTTGGGTGAATTTCAAGGCGTTCTTGGGCAGTGTATATCCAATCGTCACGTTATCGATCTTAAGGAAATCCCCATCCTCCACATAATAACTTACAAAACGCTGCACATCGTTCAATACCGCCTTTCCGTAAACGCGATCGTAAGCGGAATCCAGCGTATTGTAGCTAATCGTAGGATTTTCATAGAACATTCGGGAGAAATTAAGTATTTGATAGTCCAGCGCCCCCCTTAAATTGAGGTTAAAATCCCAGTTTTTGTACGCAATGGTATTGTTCCAGCTAAAATACGCCTGCGGAAGTCCGTTCCCCAATACCTGACGGTCTTCCGTAGTGGATTCGGTAGCGGGAATAATTTCCCCTTCGGGAGTTTCTATCAACCAGATACCATCATCGGTGATATCCACGCTTTTCAGACCGAAGAAATTGCCCAAGGGCTGTCCTTCCTGAACACGGTGGGTACTTATCTGAATGGGCTCTCCCGTATATCCCTCGTCAAAGAAATTATTGGTAAGCTGGAACTCGTCATTGGAAAGGGACACGATCTCGTTCTTGTTTGTAGAATAGGTCAGATTAGCTGTCCATTGAAAGTTATCGGTCTTAATGGGGGTTACGTTCAATAAAAATTCCAATCCCGTGTTCTTGATCTCGGCCACGTTGGCGGCTATGGTCCCATAGAAATAAGGGGGCGTTGGCACGCTGTAGTTGAACAGTGCATCTTTGGTCCTTCTGTTGTAATAATCGACCGACCCGCTGATCCTATCGTTCAGTATACCAAAATCCAAGCCAAGGTTCACCTCTTCCTTCTTCTCCCATCGCAGGTTGGGATTGGCGTTTCTGGAAGGCACCAGTTCCCGTATCCACTGTCCGTCGTATAGGAAGTAGTCCCCGTAGGTCAGTCCGCTCAATGCCTGGTAATTATCCCCTGCGTTGATACCGGTGACCCCAAAACCGGCCCTTAATTTTAAATCGTCCAACCAAGTGGCATTTTCCATAAAGGATTCTTGGTCCACGCGCCATCCAACGGAAACACCGGGAAAGGAGCCCCATTTATTGTCGTTCCCAAAACGGGAGGACCCTTCATGCCTTAAACTGGCCATCAGTAGGTACCGTTCATCAAAATTGTAGGTGACCCTGGCAAAGAAGGCGATCAGTTTATCGGAATTCTTATAACTTCCGAGACCGGCCTCCCCTTCTTGCAGCCCTTGGCCACTTCCAATATTGTTATAGGTAAACCCATCGGTAGGAAAACGTCTGTTGGTTGCCCAAAATCCCTCATTGGTATTGTCTTCATAATTGTATCCGATCAAGCCGGTCACCTTGTGTTTCCCGAACTTTTGATCGTAATCCAATGTTATCTGTCCGTAGTTCCCGATATAATCGTCGGTGCCCCTTGAAGCAAATCCATCCTGCCCATATTTTACAGTGGAGACATGGTTCTTGGTCTGGTAAAAGCCCCTGATATTGGAATTCCCCTTTCTGGTATACAGCCCCTTTACCATCAGGTTGTCGTTGATGTCATAGCTCATGCTCGCATCGAACCTGACGTTTCTGTACCTGTTTTCCCCCACGGTCTCCTCTATATAACCTACGGGGTTGTCATAAAAATACACATCCCTTTCATACCAGTTTCCCTCTTCGTTTTTAATGGGCTCCGTTGGGTTTCGGATAAGGGCCTGTCTGTAGATGTACGGATTGAAACTTGTTCCATCGCCCAAAGTGTTGAACGACTGTTCACTTACGATAAAGCCCATATTCGTTTTTAGTCTGCTGTCGAACATATTGTGGTTTACGCTCACCCTGCCGGTATATTTTTTGTTGTCCGATTTTAAAAATATACCTTCGATATCCCTGATGTTCAAGGAGGCCGTTAAATTGGTAGTCTCACTTCCGCCCCTGAAGATCAAGTTGTGCACCTGACTATAGGCATTACGTGTAATGGCATCCACCCAATCGGTATCGGACCCGAAATCCTGAAGGTTGGCCCCGTTAAAGCTATAGCCTTCGGCCCATTTTTCCCGTAACTGATCGGCATCCAGAAAATCCAGGTCATTGGCTATGGTGGATACCGATGCGTACCCATTGTACTCGATCGTTGGTTTTATACTGTAATTTCCCTTTTTGGTGGTAATGATGATCACCCCATTGGTACCCCGGGTACCATATATGGCAGTTGCGGAACCATCCTTTAGAACATCTATGGATTCTATATCCTCCGGCGCTACCGTATTCAAGCTTCCCGGAACCCCGTCCACCAATACCAAGGGCCCTGTACCCCCTGTGATGGAGGAAATTCCCCTTAAATTGATCTGGGTACCCTCGGTGGGATCTCCCGAAGGGGCGGATACGGTCAATCCGGCCACTTTTCCTTGGATAAGCTGGGCGGCATCCTTAACGTTTCCCTGAATAAAATCCTTAGATTTTACCGTGGCGATCGCACTCGTAACCTCTTCCCTACGCTGGGTCCCGTACCCGATCACAACAACTTCGGAAAGCTCCTGCAGGTTTTCTTCAAAAACTACCTCTATGGTATTTCTATTGCCCACGGGAATTTCCTGTGTTATAAATCCAACGTAGGAAAATACCAGAACGGCATTGGGTGACGTAACGGTAATTTCATATTCCCCGTCAAAATTGGAAATGACACCGTTGGAAGTACCCTTTTCCGATACCGAAACCCCGGCGGCGAACATCCCCTCGGGATCTTTAATGGTTCCCGAAACCTTCTGTTGTGCCATGGCGTTCCCTATGCCAAAAAACACCAATAGCAGGAGCGGCCATTTTTTCGCCATGCGATTAATTTTACGTTTTCTGAGTGGTTTTTTCAAGTCCATAATTCATCTGTTAGTTAGTATTAATTTATAATCGATCGAAGGATATAAGCATCAATTATTAAAGTGTGTTTTACACATTTGTAAAATTAATAGCTTATTTTTTTTATTTATTGCAATAATTAGCAGAAAACAATACTATATTATCTTGTTTAGGCCTAAAAGCTTGAATCCGAGGAAAAACCATTTTTCCCGCCGCAAGATCCTAAATAACTGGTTGTCATGCCGTTTCATTTTAAAATTTGGAAGGGGAAACCTTTGGAGCCTTTCTACCTTAAGATACTGGCCTGAACATATCGTACCGATGCATCCCACATATTGTGCTGTCCGCCCGAGATGTGGATAATCTAGAGGGGGCACGGATTTTTTTGGCTTGATCCACCCCTTCTACAAAATTTTTAGGATTTGGGAAAAATCGGTAACGGCGAATGCATTAACGCGCTCCTTCCAGTACTTATATTATAGTGCCATCTTTAAAATCCCCAATTTGTCATGAAGGATAACATAGTATTATTCTTGGCTAACATTGGGCTACTACACTTTATCATTTATGTATAATTTTATCCTTTGTCCATTTATCGGAAGCTATTATTACCAAACCAATAAATGGATGGACTCCCCAGAAGCAGTTCGGGAGAAGCCAAATGGAAATGACCGCAAGGGCATTTCAAAACGTATAGGAACCGATGAAACGATCAAGTAATTTACTGGGAATCATTTTTTTAGTTTTAAATGGTCCGGCCGCCTTGGGCCAGGGTACTTTAAAGGAATATCAAAAGGCGATCACGATCGATTCCCTCTTTAAGAACAAGGTATTCAATACTCCTTCGGACTTCCATTGGATATCGGACAAGACATTATGGTATACCAATAATTCCAAAGAAGGAACCGAATATCTTTTTGTGGATGCCAATGAACAAATTCAAGAACCCCTCTTTGACCATCTACGGTTTACAAAGGCCTTGTCTGAAAAAACCAAGGACACCATCAATGCCCGGCAGCTTGTCTTGGGGGAACTGACCATGCTGGACAGGGACAATCTAGAATTTATCTATGAAGACCATAAGTACCGTTGCCATTTAGGTGATTACTCCATTACACTTTCGGAAGGTCCCAAAGGTAAAACGGAGAGGCCCCATCACTATTGGGGCAATTTTTTTGATGAATCGGATGACAGTCCCGTTGTTTCGCCAGATTCTTCCGCAACGGCCTATATAAAAAACCATAACCTATATATAAAGGACCTTACTTCCCAAGAAGAATCCCAATTGAGCTATGACGGTTCCAAGGGAAACTTTTATTCCGCACATATCAAATGGTCCCCTGACAGTAAAAAAATAATGGCCTATAAGGTAAGGCCCGGGGAAGACCACAAAATTTATTTTGTCGAGTCGAGCCCCTCAGATCAGCTACAGCCCAAATTACAGTCCAGGGACTATCTAAAACCAGGGGACGAAGTATCCTTTAGGAGTCCGCAACTTTTTCTGGTAGCTTCCAAAAGGCACCTGATGGTACCCACGACGGAGTTCGATAAACAGTTCAGTATCTCCAATATGGAATGGCGCTCCGATAGTAGGGCCTTTACCTTTGAATACAACCAGCGCGGCCATCAAGCCTACAAGGTCATTGAAGTGGATGCCGAAACGGCGGCGGTGCGTGTGCTGATCCATGAGACCAGCAAGACCTTCATCGACTACAGCAGTAAAAAGTACCGTTACGACATTGCGGATGGAAAGTCCATCTTATGGACTTCCGAACGGGACGGGTGGAACCACTTGTACCTCTTCAATGGCGATGGCAGTTTAAAAAAACAGCTTACCAAAGGTCCGTGGGTGGTGAGAAAGGTCCTTAAGGTAGATGAAAAAAACAGGGAAGTCTATTTTACGGCAAGTGGACTTGACCCTGACCAAGACCCGTATTTCACACATTATTTTAAGGTGGATCTTGAGGGCAAAAAGATGGTGCGACTGACTTCTGAAAATGGAAACCATAAGGTCAGCTTTTCTACCGATTTCACCTATTATATAGATCGGTACTCTCAAGTAGGGACACCTCCCGTTACGCTCCTAAAAAGGACCCATGATGCCAAAACCGTGATGACACTCCAAAAAGGGGATCACTCGGCCCTGCTAAAGGAAGGGTGGATCGCTCCGGAAGTGTTCACGGCCAAAGGCCGGGACGGGGTTACCGATATTTGGGGCATAATAGTAAGGCCCACCTCCTTTGATCCCACCAAAAAGTATCCGATTATCGAATATATCTACGCCGGGCCGCACGATTCCTTTGTACCCAAGGATTTTCAGGCGTACTATGGATCTATGTCGCCCTTGGCCGAGCTCGGCTTTATCGTGGTACAGATAGACGGTATGGGAACTTCCAACCGTTCCAAGGCGTTTCACGACGTATGTTGGAAAAATTTAAAGGACGGTGGATTTCCCGACAGGAAATTGTGGATAAAGGAAGCTGCCAAAAAATATACGTATATGAATGTGGATAAGGTAGGTATCCATGGTACTTCGGCAGGGGGACAAAATGCAGGGGCGGCCCTTGTCTTTAACTCCGATTTTTACGATGTAGCGGTTTCCTCCTGTGGCTGCCATGACAACAGAATGGATAAAATCTGGTGGAACGAACAGTTTATGGGGTATCCCGTTGGGCCGGAATACGCATCCTGTTCCAATGTGGAAAATGCGGCCCAACTGCAGGGCAACCTCATGTTGATATTGGGTGAGGTGGACGACAATGTGGATCCCGCTTCCACGATGCAGTTTGCCAATGCCCTGATCAAGGCCAAAAAAGATTTTGAGCTTGTTACCGTTCCCGGAATGGGCCATTCTTCGGGAGGCGACTTTGGGGAACGTAAGCGGAAAGACTTCTTTGTAAAACACCTCATGAACGTCATCCCGCCAACTTGGGACAAAATTTATCCCTAGATCCTTCTAAAAAGAATATATTTCCGTATGCCTTGGCCATCCGTCATACCAATCGTGGAAGTAGCAATATCAAACAAAAAGTTTTAAACTATGATCACAAAAGAACTAATGAAGAAACCTTATACCTTGGCGATGTACGCCATGGTCTGTTTCTGCACCATGGGCACACAGGTGCTATCGGCCCAAAGCGGCGATCAGATCCTGGACGGGATCGGTGAAACGGGATTGATCGCCCGATACCTGTTTGATGGGGACGTAAAGGATTGGTCCCGGAACAACCTTCACGGGCAGATCGGTGAGGGCAATGTCCAATTTATAAATGACGTTAAGTTTGGAAAGGTCTTATCACTTTCAGGGGACAAACAGGCATTTGTTTCCATTCCTGGGGAAGCCCTAGGCGGGGAAGAATCCCTTAGTATAACGGGATGGGTCAATATCCGCTCCGAACAACTTGGTCAACGAATTTTTGATTTTGGAAAGGAAGGACGGTCACAATTTTACCTTTCGCCGACCGGCACCCAGGACTACGAAGGACATCAAGCAAGAATAACCAATGGATCGGGAGTTTCCTTTAAGACCAATTCCCCCGCTCTTGGCATGGACAAATGGAACCATATAGCGGTGGTCATAAACATGCCCGCCAAATCCTTGAGTACCTACCTCAATGGCGTCCTAGTCAGCGAATCAAAGCAGTTGGAAGTAGATCTCGCACAACTTTTCGATCAGGGTTCTGGAGCGAAGAACCAGTTGTACATAGGAAAATCCTTGACTGCCGGATTCCCCAATCTCAACGCAAGATTGCACGATTTCCGATTATATAGGATCCCGTTGAACGAAAAACAGATATCCCTGATCCATTCCAATTCCTTTAAAGTCGATGACAATGTTGTTAATGAGACCAAAGGGCCAGTGGATGACCTTCCGCAGTTTCCGGGAAACCAGCCCCAACTTTACAATGCCTTTCTAAACAGTGTTCCCGATGTAGAAGTGGAAACCATGGTGGGCCATCTTCCAAGACTTCCCAGATATGTTCAGGGAAACTACCGGGATGGAATCTCAGGGCCCAAAACACGGGTGATATGGCCGGCACCCACCGATAATAACGGTGTATCGAGACCCGGCACCTATACCGTTACCGGGACCATTTCCGGGACCGACCTAAAGCCCCAGGCATTGGTGACGGTAAAAGCGACAAAGGAACCTACCGCACCCCATCTTAAACTGTCCATGTTCCACCTAGATCAGGTAGCCCTGAAACCGGATGTGCACGGGAACAGCTCAAAATTTATGGAGAACAGGGATAAGTTCACCACTACCCTCGCCCAAACAAATCCCGACGACTTCCTGTATATGTTCCGCAATGCCTATGGGCAGGAACAGCCGCAAGGGGCACAGCCATTAGGGGTATGGGATTCCCAAGAGACCAAACTGCGCGGACACGCCACGGGACATTACCTGACGGCGATCGCACAGGCATTTGCCGGTACGGGCCATGATCCGTCCCTTCAAGAAAAATTTGCTGCCAAGATGGAATATATGGTCAATACCCTGCACCATTTGGCACAGTTGTCCGGACATCCAAGGGAAATCGGGGGCGATTATGTTGCGGACCCTACGCAGGTGCCGCCCGGGCCGGGAAAAACGGACTATGACTCGGCCTTAGGGGAAGCGGATATCCGTACCGATTACTGGAATTGGGGAGTGGGTTTTATCAGTGCGTACCCCCCCGATCAGTTCATCATGCTGGAAAATGGCGCCACCTACGGCGGGCAGAAAACCCAAATCTGGGCCCCCTACTATACATTGCACAAAATCCTGGCCGGGCTGCTGGATGTGTACGATGTTAGCGGTAACGAAAAAGCACTTGATATTGCAAAGGGCATGGGAAACTGGGTGCACGCGCGTATAGGTCGGATACCCACCGAGACCCTGATCAGTATGTGGAACCGATACATTGCGGGGGAATTTGGCGGGATGAACGAAGTGATGGCAAGGCTCTATAGGGTAACGGAAGAGCGAAGGTACTTGGAGGTGGCCCAATTGTTCGACAATATAAAAGTTTTCTTCGGTGATGCGGGCCATTCGCACGGATTGGCAAAAAATGTGGATACCTTTAGGGGACTGCATGCCAACCAGCACATACCACAGATCATTGGGGCCCTGGAAATGTACGGTAATTCCGATATGCCCGAATATTATCGTATAGCGGATAATTTTTGGTACAAGGCCATGAACGATTATATGTACAGCATCGGGGGAGTGGCAGGGGCCCGAAATCCCGCCAATGCGGAATGTTTTATCGGTCAGCCCGCTACCCTTTATGAAAATGGCCTATCCTCGGGAGGCCAGAACGAAACCTGTGCTACCTATAACATGCTAAAGCTTACCCAAAACCTGTTCCTGTACGATCAACGTGCGGAATTGATGGATTACTACGAACGTGGACTTTATAATCACATCCTTGCTTCCGTGGCGGAAGACAGTCCCGCAAATACATACCATGTGCCATTAAGGCCCGGGTCCATAAAGCGGTTCGGCAATGCGGATATGAAAGGATTTACCTGCTGTAACGGCACCGCCCTTGAAAGCAGTACCAAACTTCAGAACTCCATCTATTTTAAAAGTGCCGACAACAAGGCCCTTTATGTAAACCTATTCGTGCCTTCCGAACTAAAATGGACGGAAAGGAAGGTGACCATTGAACAGGCCACCGCTTTCCCAAATGAAGACCATACCTTGTTGACCATTCACGGGAACGGCAAATTTGATCTGAACGTACGCATCCCCAAATGGGCGACCAATGGATTTTTCGTACACATCAATGGCAAGGAAGAAAAGGTAAAGGCCGAACCTGGCAGTTACCTGACCTTAAACCGTGCCTGGAAGGACGGCGATACCGTGGAACTGCGCATGCCATTTGGTTTCCACTTGGATCCCGTTATGGACCAGCAAAATATTGCCAGCCTGTTTTACGGACCCATTTTATTGGCCGCCCAAGAATCCGAAGCGCGACAAGAGTGGCGCAAGGTTACCTTGAATATGGAAGATATCGGCAAATCGATTGCGGGCGATCCAAAAAAATTGGAGTTCCTTATAAACGGGGTACTCTTTAAGCCTTTTTATGAGACCTATGGGCGCCATTCGGTCTATCTGGATGTAACCCTCGAATAATTCCCAACGGAGACCAAAGCGACATTAAAAATACCTATGAAAAAACATTTGAAATACAGTTTATTTGCCCTTGTTTTCCTGACAGCGTCCACTTCCTTACAGGCACAGGGTTATTGGAGCAAGATCGAAGAAAAGGAACCCTCCCTGGGCATTGCGGAGGTCTATCAGAAGTTCGCCACGCCCGGTTTTAAACTAAAATTGGTAAAAGCCTCACAGACGGTCGCAGGACTCCGTCCCCAGAAGGACCCCGATTTTGACTTCACCCCCAGTGACCGACTGGAAATAAGGGATAAGGACGGGATGTACCATTTGGGCGATATCAACTTGCGCATCAAGGAGATGGAAGGGGAATGGAAAGACTATTCCACGGCCTCGAAACGTGCCACCGTAACCCCATTGAAAACCTCTGGAACCATTGTTGCTGGGGCCGATCTGGCCAACACCTTGCCGAAGGATATTCCCGTGACCATCAGACGGTTTTACGAATCGGTGGATTCCACCCTGGTGCTAAGGTTCGAAATCAGCAACAAATCGGCCAACGCCATTGAAATAGGGGCATTGGGCATTCCCATGGTCTTCAATAATATCCTGGAAGGCAAATCGTTGGATGAGACCCATGCCCAAAATGTGTTCTTTGATCCGTACATTGGTATGGATGCCGGCTATTTGGAAGTAAAGCGCTTACATGGCAGGGGTCCCGCCCTAGTGGTGCTGCCGGAAGAAAATATGGCATTTGAGGCCTATCGCCCCCTATTGGACGACCCCACCCCCAGAAGCATTGTCTTTGAAGGGTTCCACGAATGGATGGTCTACACAAAAGCGTATGCGGAAAAGGAATGGAAAGGAGTCACCCAGTGGAACTCCCCTACCTCCTTGGTCCTACAGCCCGCTGAATCCAAAAATTTTGCTTTAAAATTTGTATTGGCGGAAGGTATCCAGGAAATTCAGGACGTTCTTCTTACGGAAGGACGGCCCGTTGCGAACAGCATCCCGGGCTATGTGCTGCCACAGGACATTAAATCGCAATTGTTCCTAGACCATCAAAGCGAAGTGGCCTCCCTGCAGACCGAACCCAAAGGTGCCCTAACCATTAAAGAAAATGGACAAACCCCAAAAGGGGTGCGTATGTATACCGTTCAGGGGAAAAAATGGGGACAGGCAAGGTTGACCGTTACCTATACGGACGGCAAACGACAGACCATACACTACAAGGTGATCAAACCGGAAGCCGAGGTAATCAAGGATTTTGGCCATTTCCTCACCACGGAACAGTGGTTCGACCGACCCGATCCCATATTTAAAAGAAACCCTTCGGTCATCAGTTACGATTACGAAACCAAAAAACAGTTGACACAGGACAGTAGGGCATGGGTAGCCGGCCTGAGCGATGAAGGGGGAGCCGGTGGCTGGTTGGCCGCCATCATGAAACAGCACATCCAACCCGACAAACAGGAGCTCGAAAAATTGGAACGTTTTGTTGACGCAACCCTCTGGGGCAATATCCAATACAGCGAAGGGGAACACAAATACGGGGTTAAGAAGAGCGTATTTTATTACGAGCCGGATTCCCTGCCCAAGGGCACTTACAGCGATACCATCAACTATAAAACATGGGCAGCTTGGGACCGTAACCATGCCAATGATCCCGGTAGGTCCTACAACTATCCCCATGTGGCCGCCGCCTATTGGGCGATGTACCGTTTGGCACGGTACCATGTCGGCTTGGTGGAAAACCACACTTGGGACTGGTATTTGAAACAGGCATACCATACCTCGGTCGCCATGGTGGAGCAGGCTCCCTATTACGCCCAGTTTGGACAGATGGAAGGTTCCGTGTTCCTTTATATCCTACAAGACCTTAAAAACGAAAACCTTATGGAGATGGCCACGGACCTGGAGGCCAGAATGAAAGTAAGGGCCGACCAATGGAAGGCGCTGGACTATCCATTTGGCAGTGAAATGCCCTGGGATTCCACGGGCCAGGAAGAGGTGTTCATGTGGTCGGACTATTTTGGGTACGAGTACAAGGCCAACGTGACCCTAAACGCTATTTTGGCCTATATGCCCACCATGCCCCATTGGGCCTACAATGGAAATGCGCGCAGGTACTGGGACTTCCTGTACGGGGGTAAATTGTCCAGGGTAGAACGACAGATCCACCATTACGGATCCTCCCTGAACGCCATTCCGGTATTGGAGCAATACCGAAAAACCAACAATCCCTACCTGTTAAAAGTGGGTTACGGGGGTCTTCTTGGCGGTATCGCGAACATTACGGAAGATGGTTTCGGTCCGGCGGCATTCCATTCGTATCCGACCGAGCTGCGAATAGATTATTTGTCTGGCGATTATGGTTCCGGATTTTACGGATACGCCGTAAACACCTCCACCTACCTTACCGAGGACAAGGATCTGGGCTGGTTGGCCTACGGTGGCAACCTCAGTATGGATACGGATAAGGTCACGGTACGGCCTACCACCGCTGCAAAGTCGAAAGTATATATAGCACCAAAAAAATTATGGTTGACGCTGGACGCGGGGACCTTTGAAAAGGTGGTGTACCATACGCAGACAGGTGAAGTGGAGATTACCTTGAACAGTGCCGATGAATATACGCCAAATGCCTATTTAAGGATAAACCATGGGATGGATCTGCCCTTTAAAAAAGTACGGGGGGCCTTTGAGATCCCCTTGCAAAAAAAGCAACTACGCCTGATATTGGATTAGAGAGAAAATTCTTAACAATTACATGACAAGAAAAGCCATAAATCTTCATATGAACGTACGCCATTGTACAATAAACCATTCTAACGCAACCAAATAGCGATTGGTACATCTTATCCCAAAATTGTGCCATGAAAAAAATAGTATTGCTCGCATTTGCCATTGGCACCCTATTTTCCTGTAAAAACGATGATGACAATAGAGCTACTGAAGGGAACTATTTAATTTTTGGCCATTTCTATGGTTTTTGTATCGGAGAAACCTGTGTGCAGACCTTTAAAGTGACGGACAGCAAATTATACAAAGATACCGCTGGCGATTATACGGGACAGGATTTTGAATTCTCGGAATTGGACAATGCCCTTTTTGAGGAAGTAAAGGACGTAGTCGACTTTTTACCCGATCAGCTTCTTAAGGATAACGAAACCGTCTTTGGTTGTCCCGATTGTGCGGATGGAGGAGGCCTTTTTATTCAATATTTGGATAACGGGAATCTAAAAACATGGAGAATCGACCAAATGAAGGAAAATGTCCCCAGTTATCTGCACAACTTTATGGATAAGGTGAACGAAAAAATTGCGTTGATCAACGAGTAATTACCTTGTTCACAAATACCATAGCCGCTTCAATATTATCAGAAAAATGGTTTCCCTCTAGCCATGGCGAAATTTTGCCGTTCCGTGCACTACTTGTTTTCGATGACGAATGCGCTGAGTTCGGCCATTTTGCCATTGCGAAAACGCCAAACATCGGAATAGGAATAATGGGTCGCCCTTCCATCCTTATCGGTCATGCTAACCTCACCGACCGCCGTCACAAAATCGTTCTCCTCTATTAAATATTTCACATCAAATTTTGGTGGTTCAATGTAATTTTCGGCCATCCATTGCCGAACGGCATCTTTTCCTTTTAACGTCAGATCACCTATGAATTTCCATTCCGTATCATCGGTACAGAATGCCAAAAATCCTTCATGGTCACCGTTTTTAATGGCGTTATTGGCTTTTATCAATATTTCTTTATTTTGCTGCATGTCTGAAAATTTAAATGTTTAATCAATTTTAAAAGCCCAATGGTCCCATTTACATGATGAATTATGAATGATGAATGTTAAATGATGGATGATGAATTTTGTTGGTGGGAACCATGGTTTTTTTCCAGCCATTCCCGCCATTCCGACGGCTCTTTTGGGTAAAATATTTCCACCTCTTCGCTTTTCATATCATTTTAGGCCTTTTTCTCCCTAGTGTCGTGTCAACCCTGCTTTAGCCACCCCAAGTCTTGTTCTTTTTCACCTGGTCTTCGTTAAAAAATAACGGCGACTTAACCGACAAACTAGGCGTGACACGACACTAGTCATCCTGTATATAAATGGTACCGAACCCATCGAAACAGCTTACCTATCACCCATATTGACCCCATTGGTGCGATGGTATTCCAACCAGGACCTTATCCGCCCTACGAACATTTTAAGATAGTTTTCGGTCAAAAATATATTGGACCAATCAAATCTTCTGGCCTGGACCCCAAGGTAAAATACAAAAACAGCGGCTCCCGCTTGGGGAATCAGTGCCATCTCTTTATCCGATAGGTTCCTAACCTTTCGGTAGCCATCCAGAAAAGATCGCACCTTTGATTTGTATACATTTTTATCAGTTTCCAAGAAAAACAGTTGTTTACAAAAGTAGGCAACATCTAAAATCTGCCATCCGTTACCGCAAAAATCAAAGTCGAACAACGTAATTTCCTTTTCGTCGTGTACGGCCATATTATCGTACCAGATATCCATATGTACCACTCCGCTCGGAACGTCCTTAAAATCCACCTCTTTAAAAGAAGTGCCCAACGACTTGATGTATTCCATCTCCGGTAATTCGGCAGGGAAAAACCGTTTGAGAAGATCGTACGGGGTTTCCATAAGCGTTCGCTTATTATAGGTTGTTCGTTCGATGGTATTATTTTCCGTCAGTTCGTGCATCCTTGCCATCAGGGAACCGATGGCGAAACAAGTCCGCTCGGTCATCACCCTGACCTTACCCCCTACCGCAAAAGAAAACAGTACAACGTACCTGATCCCTTCCGGTGCATTCAGTTCCTGGATGAATTCCCCATTTTTATCTTCGATCGGAAAAGAAACGCGTATATCGTTCGCCTTCAACAACCTTAAAAGATGGAGTTCCGCTATAATTTCAGACCTAGACCTCCATTGGTGGCTATAGACCCTTATCACATATTTTGTTCCCTTGTCGGAAAGAAAATAGGTGTGGTTGATTCCTGTCCTAAAGAGTTCGCAACCGAAACCTTTGGGAAGTTGGTATCTATCCATTATAAACTCGCCCAATTCCTTTGCCGAAAGCGTAGATGTGGTGACGGGGAATATGGTCATTTTTAATTTTTGGATTTACCCTAGGTCACAAAATTAGTTTTTTTTCAGCGACAAGAAACCCTTGTGGATTCGGCAAATTAAAATAACGCCCCCAATAAGTAAATAAAAAGGCTTGTTCTATGCAGTGGGTCTAAGGCACCACTTCGATCCGGGGCAAATTGTACAAGATTTTCCAATCTCCGATGTCCTTCACAACAACGATCACCGATCTAAAAAGAAGGTCCTTACGTGCCAAAGTGGCGTTCACCACGGCCATTTGGGCACCGTAAAGCTCTATGGAACGGAAAATGATGGTTCTCGGGACACCTCCAAAGATTTTCTTGCCCACCCGTTCCATATAATCCGATTTGGAAAAACGGAAGAGTCCTTGTTCCCCAAAAAAGCCATCCTGTACATTTTGATAATCCTGATGGAGCACCTCCCCGAGCAATTGTACATCATTGGTGTCCCCAGCCTTTATAAAAGCGATTACCGCTTCCTTGATCTCCACTGTGCGTTTCATATAAGCTGTTTTAATCGTTCGATATAATGGGGTTCTTGGTCCTTCATAAAATCAGGTAATGCCGTACCGTGTACGGACATCATACGGACATCCGTGATACCCATAAAATTCAATAATTTTTGAAGGTGCATTTCAAAAAGTTCGGGTACTTCGGGATTGGATTTTCTGTTTCCCATGCTGGTGAGCAGAAACGCTTTTTTGTTCGGCAAAAGCCCTGTATACCCGCCCGATCCGTCATGTTTGACCGTTTCATTGATCCTTACCAAATGATCGAAATAGGTCTTTAAGGAAGCGGGAATCCCAAAATTGTACGTCGGACAGGTGATCAGTAGAATGTCGGCCTGCTTCATTTCCCCACAGATACCGTTGGAAACCTCAAGGGGCAGCGCATCCCTCTTACCTTCAAAGAGTGCATTTACAAAGGTTCGGGACAAATGGGGGAGCTTGTTTTGGTCCACATCCCTGTATACCACCTTGGTGTCCGGATATTTCGTCAGCCAAAGCCGCATAAAAATATCCCCGTACTGCCTGCTGTAAGATCCTTCGTTCCGCAAGCTGCTGTCGATTCGCAATAGTGTTCGCATATGTTTTTTTTCTTGAAGACAATTGCGAACAAAAAAATGTGACAGGCTTATGGAATTTTTATGGTTTTCAACTTTTGTGGATCTACAATGGAATAAAATGCGCGGATACGATCGTTGGCAACAGCGAGAATTTGACAATTGTGGACCACTTGGTCGGTATTGAACACAATAGCGGGTTGATGGTTCATTGCGGTAATAAAGAACTGCTTGTCCCATAAGTACGTTCCGTAGACGTTCTGCAACACAAGGGCAGTCTGAACCGCTCCCATTGTACAGCCCGAAACCACCTTTACCGAGTCGCCCCCATCCGCCATCAGTCCCACGTCCTTGATCAATAGGGATTCCAGTTTTTGGATATCCGCTTGGGTGATGGCGGTTATATAGGATTCCAACAGGGCGGTATCGCTTATTTTATTTTTAAAAGATGTTTTTTGCAACGCTTTTTTGGCCCTTAGAAATAGTTGCCGGGAATGGTCCGCCTGAATATCCAATACCTCGGCAATTTCATGGTGCCTATAGGCAAACCCTTCCCGAAGGATAAATACCGCCCGCTCAAGGGCGTTCAGCCTCTCCATCAACACCAGTAAGGTGTAAGAAGCGGTCTGTTCCTTTATGATCTCGGTATCTGTAGCGTTAAATGCCACCGGTTCGGGAAGCCACTTTCCAAATTGGGCCTGGTAGCTTTTCTTTTTTTTAAGGTTGATGGCGTGATTGATGGTACTTTTTATCAGATAGTTCCGTTCGTTCGTGATGTGTGCCTTATCGAGCTCTATATACTTCTCCACCACGTCCTGCACCACATCCTTGGCATCGTCCATGGAGCCGATAATGTTATAGGCATAGGTGGTCAGGATTTTATGAATTTCCTCCATGCGGTTTATAATGTAAGACAAAGAAGCAGTCAAAAACGTGACAGTAAAAGTACCGTTTTTTATAAATTTCTTCTTGTAAGTATTTCTTGGTCCATACTATGGGGGCTTGGCCCTTAGGAATGATGATGAATTATGAGATATGAATGATAAATGATGAATGACGGGGTTTGAATAATGGATTCCGAGTGTTGAATTTTTGATTCTTGTAGGTACACAAATCAGTTATGAAGTTATGGCGCAGCGGGGCTGCTTGGTTATGCAGTTATGAATGATGAACGATGGATTATGAATGATGAATTTTGATTCCAAATAGGTACATCGTCCTTTCAAGACGGACTATTGAGCAGAGAACAATGGGCCTAAAGGAGGACGCCAAGCAGGGGGCAAATCCGGAATACGGTTATGGCGCAACGGGGCTGCTTGGCTATGTAGTTATGAATGATGAACGATGGATTATGAATGATGAATTTTGATTCCAAATAAGTACATCGTCCTCTCAAGACGGACTATTGAGCAGAGAACAATGGGCTAAAGGAGGACGCCAAGCAGGGCGTAAATCCGGTATACGGTTATGGCGCAGCGGAGCTGCTTGGTTATGTAGTTATGGATTATGGATGATTGATTTTTGGTTTTTGGTTTTTATAGGTACGGCCAAATTTAGTGGGCATCCTCCTAAGACGGACGGGCAGCAGGGGGGCACTCGTCGGGAGACGAGCGGCAGCTATGGGATGTAGTCTATTGATCTACCAATGAAACGGCATAGCTATCCAACCCTATAACCATGGACAATGATGAATGTTTGATTCTTTAAGTACGTCCGTGATGGGTTCTTGGAACGGCTTCAATTGACCCTCTTGTAGATGGTCTCGGTAGCTTTTGATTCGTGACCTTCGGGAGAAATATTATAGGCGGTGATCGTTATGACTTCATCATCGGTAAACTCGATATTTGTGCGCCAACCCCAGTGCTGCTCCATTTTTGGCGTTACATAGGCATAGCTTCCCAATACAGAAAGTTCAGTATCCCCCTTTTTGCCTTCGGAAAACATCATGGCCGTCCCATTGTGAAAGGAATCGATCCAGGCACATTGAAATTTGCCCAGTCCCAGATGATAACCATAAATGGCCATACCCTTAATGTCTTTGTCCCCAAAACTGGAGAAATATTCATGCAGGATGAATTTTCCGTCCAGTATTGGCTTCATGGTACCCCTTATTGGGGATTCATCTTCCAATTTACTGGGATCGAACCACGTTTTGGTAGTGCCTTTCCATTCCCCTACCAATCTGCCCAATTGAAAATGGGCTCCCGTTGCTTTTGAAATTTCCAATTTTTCGCTCATAATCTGTATTATATTAATTTGATAAAACAATAATTTCAAAGAAGAAAACGGCGACCTAACGCTCCATACCTTATCCCTAGTGCATAACACATATAAAACCTTCCCGATACCGATGCTTTACATGGCTAGTTCCATATGCCGTTCATCTCGGTCAACACCACCGGTCTTCCGTCCGTCACAAGTATGGTATGTTCATGTTGGGTCACATACCCCCCTTTGTTCCCTACCAGTGTCCAACCGTCGTTCAGTTCCACGGCCATGGTGGAATTGGTGGAAATAAACGTTTCAATGGCCACGGTGGTGTTTTTTTTGAACCGCTCCCTATTGGACCGTACCCTGTAGTTCAGAATATTCTCGGGTTCTTCGTGCAAACTTTTACCCACTCCATGTCCCGCTAAATTTCTGATGACCTTAAATCCCGCTTTTTTGGCTTCGGTCTCCATCAAATGACCGATATCGGCGATCCTCACCCCTCCTTTGATCTTATGGACCGCTTTGTGCAGGATCTGTTTGGAGGCGTCCACTAAAGCCCGATGCCCATGGATGTCCTTTCCCAGTACAAAGGAGCCCCCATTATCGGACCAAAAGCCATTCAGTTCGGCGGATACGTCTATATTGATCAGATCTCCTTCCTTGAGTATTTTAAACTCGGACGGTATCCCGTGCGCCGCTTCCCTGTTGACGCTTATACAGGTATACCCGGGAAAACCATAGGTCTCATGGGGGGCCGATCTTGCGTCATATGCTTTTAGGATTTCCGCTCCGTACCTATCCAGTTCCTTGGTGGACATCCCGGCCCGTGCATATTCCCGCATCCGTTTTAGGGTGATGGCGACCACTTCGCTCACCAGTTCCATTCCGATCAGTTCCGATTCCTTTGTTATTGACATTTTTTTGTTTTTCTATTGGACCAAAAGATACATTTAAAATTTGGCCATGTATAAGGTTAAACGAGTTCCTGTTTTACGGGTTGCCCGAACGAATTTAAAAACTAAAATCTATATTGGCACCACCTTCACCCACTAATGATGGTTATCGGCACGAAGGAAACGTAACTTTCATTAACACCATTCAACCTAAAAGGACACGATTTCGGCCACTCTACTCCCATTCCAAATCAATCGGAACTTATCCTATCCGTTCCATTCGTTGTCCCTTACCTACTTCCCTTCATAAAAGTTGACTGTAGTTTTCGGGATTGGATCGACAGGTCCCGGCGTATGGCACTATCCTGCTCGGTCTTCAACTGCTCTTCGATGGCAATGTATTTCTGACAATGGCTTTTAAATTCCCTTTCGTCCTCAAGGTCGATAAGCCATTGGGCGAAATCGGCCAGTTTGGGATCCACGCTTGAATATTCCAAGTGTTCCGCAAATTCAGGTGTCTCCAGATTTGAGCCTTCCCATTTTTCCAGTTGTATAATGGGCCGGCCAAGGAATTTATCAAAGAGATATGTATTCCCGCAAAAAGTTTCAAAGGCTTTTGTTGCCGCTTCCTTGGTCTTGCCGCTCTTAAAAAGGATAATCGTCCATTCAAAGAGAAAATCCGGGAACCCCATATCATCCGGAAAATTTTTACGGAACCATCTAAGATAGGTCAAGCCACCTTTATAGTCCTGCAGTTGGATAAAATACCGAAGGGGAAGATATCTCATGCCCCGACTGTCGTCATATGCACCATATTTCCGCTTCTCCGCGGCCAGGGTACGTTTGATTTTGGAAATCTTTCCTTTGATCCTTTCTATCTGTTTGGGTGTCATCGTGGATTTTTGTTCACTACGTGAGATTTACTCGATAATCGAGACTTATTTGCTCCATATATCTTCTGAGTTTTCCCGAGGTTGTTTACCATGCGGTCCAACGGTTTTTATGAACTGTGCGTTGCTCCCTTCAAAAATACTAAAACACAATGATTGTTGTGGCGAATTTTGAATGACGGACTTTTAATTCTTAGAGGAACGGTCTATTTAATGGGCATCCTACTACGGCGGACACCAGCGATGGGACAGATTCGTTATGAGGTTATGGCGCAGCGGAGCTGCTTGGTTATGCAGTTATGAATGTTGGATTCCGAATGTCAAATTTTTTGATTCTTATTGGTACTCCACCCTTCTCAAACGGAATCTTGAGCAGGGCACCAATAATGTGTGCACCCGCCAAAGGCGGGCGGACGGCAGCCATAGGTCTTAATCCTTCTCCAACTCATATCTATATAAACCGATATTATTTCTTTCGGCCGAAATAATGAGTTCGCTCCCATTTTTCAAAAAGTTGTATTCCCCATTTAAAAAAAGGTTCCAATCAAAGTCGGCCGTCCACAGGTTTATATCCCAAAATACAATTTTAGATCCGTCCGTTTTGTAGGTGCCACTCCCACCTGAAGGATAAAAATCATCCGTGTTCCGACTACAACTGTAATCTTTTTTATTTGAAAAGTGTACCGTTACGGGATTGGAATACGAAGTGCCATCCAAATATTCTACCGTAAAAATTCCGGAATAACTCCCATTGGGGATTGGGTCCACACCGTCATCTCCACTACAGGCGGATAAAAGAAACACCACACTTAAAATAAATGCCAATTTCCCCATAACCTCTTTTTTATCGGATGCAAAATCGGGGGTTCAGTTGCGTTCGTTGTACGGAATATAGTCTTCCCAGGACCATGGCGTATATATATCCCCTATCCCCATTTGCAACACTTCCCTGAAAATGCCCTCGGCATTGTCACTGTTGGATAGTATAAGAATGCCCATATCTTTTTTGGGAAAGATTACGGAATAGTGCTGAAACCCTTCTCCGTGCCCTTCCTTAAAGTACCCTTGTCCGTATGGTGTGGTAAATATTCCCCAACCCAGGCCGTAGCTTAAGTCTATCGCATCATTATCAGTGGTCTTTTCAATGGCCATTTTGCCGAACTGCTTTTTGGAACGTATTTTTATATTGGGCCGGAACATTAGTTCCGTGACCGCCGAACTGTCCGTCTCCAAGGAAAGTAAATGTTCCATAAACTTGGCATAATCCACTGTTGTGGTACTCATGGATCCCGCGGCCGCAACTTCATCGGAGATATCCTTTTCGATTACCTCCCCTTCCATGGTATGCCCGTAACAATACCTGTTTTCAAAGCGCAGTTGATGGATGTAGCTGCTCATATCCATATCCAGGGGATCAAAGACGCCTTCCCTTGCCAATTGTTCCAATCCTTTTCCCGTAATCTTCTCGATTACATATTGCAATAACATCATTCCCTCCCCGGAATAACTGTATTCCGTTCCCGGGCCGAAATAAAAATGGAGCTGTCCTTCCGGCTGAAATTCACCTTTGCGGCTTATCCATCTCCAATTGGGCAGGCCCGTAGTATGGGAAAGGCACATCCTGGCCGTAATTTCCTTATACCTTGGATCGTCGGCCAGATTCTTAAAACCCCGCCATTCCTTTTCAAATTCCATATCGGGAATGGGCACTTCCACATAATCCTGTAAGGGCCTGTCAAGGTCGATAATTCCCTTATGGGCAAGTTGTGCGACCAGATACCCAAATACCGCTTTGCTCAAAGAGGCACCATAAAACACTTCGTCCATGCCAAGACTATCCTTTAGGATATTGTTGGAATAGCCATATGCCTTTTGAAAAGCAACAGTGTCCCCGTTAAAGACGGTAAGCGTAAGCCCTGTCACCCCAGCAGTGTCCACAAGGGCCTGAATATGCTTGTCGAGTTCCGCACGGGATATCCCTGAACCGTCCAGCCGATATAATTGGTCTTTCCCGTTTTGCTGGGCACATCCGATCAGGAGCAGAATAGGGATCAAATATTTTAAACGTTCCATACCAATAGTTCTAAATGACGACCATCCCCCTTACCATAAAAAAAGGAAATCTGGGCACGTTATAAATATACATAAAACGCGAATGCGAACACCCCGTTAAACAGCTCATTATGGGTAGTTTGTCACTTGTGCGCACTACAACTTCCGTAGTACGAAACATCCGTAAAAAAACACAGTTCTATCTTTCCCCAACCCAATGCGGGTACATTAGTGGTTGTTTGCTGATTTGGTCCAGTTCCACATACTGTTCATCGGGAAGTGTCCACTCCGCCGCTTCCAAATTGTCCAACAATTGTTTTTCATTTCTGGCACCAATAATTACATTGGATACCGTGGGGTTTTGAAGCAACCAGTTTATGGCCACTTGTGGAATGCTTTTGTTGTTTTCGGCCGCAATCTTTTCTAAAACCTCCACCACATCAAAAACAAGTTCTTCGCTCGCGGGAGGAGCGCCCAAATCGCCTCCTGATTTTATCCTGCCGTTTTCCAATGGACCATTGCGCTTGATTTTCCCTGTCAAGCGTCCCCAGCCCAGCGGACTCCACACCATATGTCCTATATGTTGATCCTGTAAAAGGGGCATCAGTTCCTGTTCGTGATCGCGGCCGATCAGCGAATAATACCCCTGATATACGATATACTTTTCCAAATTCAATTTTTCGGATATGGCCAGGGACTTCATCAATTGCCATGCCGAAAAGTTGGAGCAGCCTATGTACCGTATTTTTCCGCTTGCGATCATATTGTCCAAGGTCCGTAAGGTCTCTTCGACCGGTGTGTTCTTGTCAAATCCGTGCATAAAAAACAGATCGATATAATCTGTACGCAATCGTTTTAAACTGTCTTCCAAGGCATTGATCAGATGAAAACGGGAAGAACCTCTTTCATTTACACCATCCCCCATTTGAAATGTGGCCTTGGTAGAGATAATGGCATTATGCCTTCTACCCTTTAGGGCCTCTCCGAGTACGGCCTCCGAATCGCCATGGGAATACACATTGGCCGTATCGAAGAAGTTTACACCACGCTCCAAACAGATATCCAAAAGCCTGGAAGCTTCCTTCACATCCGTTTTTCCCCATTTACCGAAAAAATCATTGGTACCTGCAAACGTCGCGGTACCATAACTGAGTACTGGAACCTTTAATCCGGCATTTCCTAAATTCTTAAATTTCATAATTTTCCTATTTCGATTTGAATTAACCTAACAACGCTAAGTTATTTCCAACCAAAATGGTGTCACAGGATAATTGTCACGGAGATGATGTGCGGTTTGTCACATAAGTTTAGGCCAGCCTGCTCAAGGTTTCCCGGCTAACCCCCAAAAAAGAAGCAACCATTGCTTTGGGTACGCGCTGGATAATCCCAGGATATTGCTCCAAAAGATTGTGATATCGGTCTTGGGCCTTGCTACTGATAAAACAGAGCACCCTTTTTTGAAGTGCGATATACCCTGCCGTTGTCTTCATGTGAAAAAAATGTTCCATTTTGGGAAGTTCCCGGCACAATTTGATCTTGTTCTCCAAGGTTAGGGCATATGTGTTGGTCTCTTCCAAACAATCGATCGTAAATTTGGAGACGGTACCGTTATGAAAAGCTTCCAAGTCGGTTATCCACCAATTTTCCATCGCAAACTGTACAATGTGTTCTTTGCCATCGGCAGTGGAGCTCGAAGATCTCATAAGTCCCTTCAAAATAAAAAAATTGTACCGTACCACATCGTCCTGGTGGACGACAATTTGGTGTTTTTTGAATTTTTTTGGCTTGAAATGCGATAGCACATAGGTAAACTCGTCATCGGTGAGCTTAATGATTTCCTCGAAATGTGTTCTTAGGGCCTCTTGCATTGAACTATAAAAATGGAGTATCGTTTATTGCTCCCCTTCACACGTCAGGGTCCTTGCGCTATTAAGAACCAAGATAATTAAAAAACGCAGATAATTCCGTTGCAAAGATTTTGGAAAACATCGACCGGGATGTTTTAATGATGAATTTATGAATGTGGAATTATGCATGATGGATGCTGAATTTTTGATTTCTATAGCGATACCGGCCTTTGGGAATAAGTACTGCTGGAGCGTACAAATAAGAAGGGCGGGTTACAACAGTTCCGTTATAAGGTTATGGCACAGAGGAACTGTGCTTGGTTATACGGTTATGAATGATGGATTTTTGATTTTATGAGTACTGGGGCTCCCGCTAAAGGCGGACGGGGGCTTATTTTAACCCTCTACCCTAGTGGTTCAGTAAGCCTTTGATATAGTTTTTAGCTCAATTATAACCATTTATAAAGTTTATTGTTTCTTTCTTTGATGTGCAAAATTAAAGTAGGGTCGGGCTTTCCACTGTAATCCTTTTCGGATACCCGCAAAGGATGTCCATTGTTATTCCCCGCCCCTACTAAAAAAGTTCACCTCTATCCCGGATCAAAGTCCATAAATGCCGCCCGAAACGGATATTTTCTCGCCATTGATCCATGCGGACTCGTCCGAAGCAATAAACACCGCCACTTTGGCAATATCCGTAGGCTGACCGGTACGGCCGAGTGGTGTTTGGGCAACGAGACTTTTCTCGGCCTCGCTACCTATAAAGCCGGCGCTGTGCGAACCTTCCGTTTCCACCACGCCCGGTAGAATGGAATTGATACGGATATTCTTTCCGCTAAATTCCTTGGAAAGGGCAACCGTAATGGCATCCAGTGCCGCTTTGGTAGCGGAATAGACCGAACCGGTAGGCAAAGGCAGATCAGCGGCCACCGAACTTATATTGATGATGTTCCCTGCTTTATCCCCAAACAGTTTTACGGCCTCCCGAATGGAAAGTAGGGAACCGAGTACATTGATGTTGAACTGCTGCTGGATGGTCTCTACCGAGACCTTTTCAATGGGCTCATAGTTGTAAATGCCCGCATTGTTGACCAGGATATCCAAGCCCCCAAAAGTTTTTTTCGTCTCCTCCAACAGCAGTATCACATCCGGTTCCTTGGATACATCTCCCTGCACCGCAACGGCGGTTCCGCCAAAATCGGTAATTGCCCTTACTACGGTATCGGCCCCTTCTTTGCTGCTCGCATAATTTACCACTACTTTTGCGCCCTCTTGGGCAAAATGTATGGCAATGGAGGCACCTATACCCTTTGAAGCTCCCGTAACCAGTGCCACTTTATCTTTTAATCTGTTCATTTTTATATTTTTTTTGATATTCTGGTACAAATCTAGAAAGGAATTATTTATTTTTGATACCTAGTAACTAAAAGTAACGGTAATCCATAGGTAACAAAGTAACTTATGTCGAAAAATTGCGAATTTCAAAAGGAGAACAAGAAAAATATATTGGCAGTGCACGATGCCATGTACGTGCTGGGCGGGAAATGGAAAATTTATATCATTTCTTCCATTTGCTATTTTAACAAACGACGGTTTTCCGATATTTTAAACGATATCAACGGTATATCCAACAAGATGTTGAGCAAGGAACTCAAGGAACTGGAAATAAACAAACTGGTGAAACGAACCGTTTTGGATACCCAACCCATTACGGTCCAGTACGAACTAACGGAATATGGAAAAACCTTAAAGACGATTATAGACACCCTTTCGGATTGGGGAAAGGAACACCGCAAAGTAATCGCAGAGGATAGCCTACCTGTGCAATAATGAGGTGAACGATGGGTTGTGAATGATGGATTTTGATTTTTAAAGGCACGGGGGCCGCCCAGCCACGGAAGAAATCCGCTATAATGTTAGGGCGTACCGGAGCTGCTTGGTCATGAAGTTTGGATACGGAGTTATGTTGCGGCTCCCGCCGCTAGGTTATAATGTTATGGATTCCAATTTAATCGAAATATCCATAACCCCTTAACCTTTTAACCATATAACCGCAGAAAAAAAAATTATGAAGTTATGGCGCAGCGAAGCTGATTGGTTATACATTTATGGATTATGAACGATGAATGTTGAATGATGGATTCTGGTCCTTATAGGTATACTCCCTGCAAAGACGGGTTCTGTCGGTGAACATAATAAGGCGGACAGGCGCGCCAACAGTGGGATACTCTATGTTCGCTTTGCCTCTATGCACTCGTCCTTTTCAGCTCCAAAAATGACTTCCGCTATTTTTTCCAGTTTTGGAGTCGGTCGAGATACAAATAACTTTCCACAAACTTTCTGTGTTCCGGGCCGGTCATTTTTTCCAATAGCTCCAAGGCAGAAACATAACTGGCCAGATTTCCGTTCGATGAGAAGAATTTCCCATCCTCCACAAAGGTTACCAAACTGTCGTCCTGCACCTTTAAATTGGGGTATTCTTTTTGGAGCTCTTTGCCGCCCCCGATCCAGGTAACTATTTTCCTTCCATCGGCTATTCCCGATTTTCCGATCAATTGTGCGCCCCCACAATTGCTTACCGTAAAGCCGGTCTCCTTATTTTTTTCCCTTATAAAATCGACGATTTCTTTATTGTGGACCTGGGCGTACATGTCATAAGCACTGGGCACGAAGAGCACCTCCAATTTCGGACAGTTCCCGAACGTATGGTCCGGGACGAATTTCATTCCTTCCTCGGTAACAATGGGATTCATGGTTTCTGCTATGGTAACGACATTGAAAAGTTGTTTTCCATCTGCCGTAGGCTTGGAAAAAACATCCGATGCCGCTATTATTTCACTCTGAAGTACCCCGTTATACATTAAAAGTCCGATCGTTGGCAATTCCGCTTTGAACGGTTTTAGGTGTTTGGTCAACGTGTCCGAGGCCGTTTCGACCAGCCCCACTTGCTGGATTTCCGTACCGGGATTCCGTTTATCCGTATTGCACCCGCTACAAATTATGACAAGGAAAACCGTTCCTATAAGTATACTTTTGAACATGTTCCACTTTTTAAGTTTTACAAATATAACTCTTACCGATTGTATTTTTGTTCTCAGCATGGTGGACTGAATGATTAATGTTGAATGCTGAATTATGAATGATGAATGTTGAATGTTGAATGATCTGTTATGGAGTTATGGCACAGCGGAGCTGCTTGGTTATGAAGTTATGGATTCAGAGTCCCGATATGGATATTTGGAAATGACAGCGTAACAGGATAACAAGATAACAACGTAACAATAAAAGTTATGAAGTTATGGCGCAGCATAGCTGCTTGGTTATGGAGGTATGGATGATGGATGTTGCTACCGGTATGGTCCTTATCACAGCGTCCCCTGTTATTGAGGCCCAAAGTACCATTGGGTCTGTTCAACCATTGCTGCTGCCATCGTCCCTCCTTTTAAGGATCTTGATCATATCAAAGGATTTCATCAAATGAAAAAGTCCCGGTAGTATAAAAACCCCACCTATGAGCAGGGAAATGCCCAATGTATCCATAGTGGGCCCACTGGCCATTCCTTCCAGTAAATCCATTTCTCCCTGCTTGGCAATGATTATATTAGGAAAATGTGCCAACAGGGCCGCCAGAACGATCAAGACCACCTGAATGCCGGCCAATATACGGTTTGCCAATACATTCCCGTTTGCGATGGACCGCCACAATGGGTACAACAATATCCCTGAAACGACCACCAGAACTATCGAAGCGGGATTGTGTATAAAATCCCGAATGAATTGGATCTGGTTCACATATCCATAAAGGATCAAAAAGAAACCCAACACCACCAGTATAACTGTGTATCTGGCAGAATAGGCCTTGTACAGCCTTTGCATGGCGCCCTCGGTTTCGCCAATTAAAAAACTGGAGGCCAAAAAGGCACAAAGGGCGGCATAAAAAAGTCCCACAAAAAGACAAAATGGATTGAACCAGTTACTTATAAAAAGTTGGTAGAAACTGTGGTCGGCATACGATTCGGTAATAATGATCTCTCCCCCTACCAGGGCAGCGAAGGTCATTCCCAAAAAAACCGGGGTCACAAAACTTCCTATCCTGAACAGCCAATTGTACCAAAACTGTGAACTGCCCACTACCGCATCATAATGTCGGAATACAAAGGCCACGCCCCTTAATGTAATTCCCAACAGGATCAGTGTTAACGGAATGTGCAGGTATACGATCAGGACGTTGAAATAAAGGGGAAAGGCCGTCCATAAGATCACCATCAAAATGATCAACCAGATATGGTTGGCCTCCCAAACAGGGCCTATCACCCCATAAATGGTATCCTTGGTGCCCTTCCGGTTCCCGGAGAACAGTTCAACGATGCCCGCACCAAAGTCGGCACCGCCCAACAATATATAGAGCAGTAGGGAGAACAGCAGAAAAAAAAGTACCACGTACAGCATAACTAATTTTCAGGTTTGTTCAAGGTCTTGATCTGTCTGTGCATCAACCAAACCACCGTTAGGGCCAATATGGTATATAAAAACACATAAAAGAAAAAGCTGTATTTCATTCCGGGCATGGGGGTCACTGCATCCTTGGTGCGCATGATCTGATGGATGATCCAAGGCTGGCGACCCACCTCGGTAACGATCCAGCCGGCCTCTATGGCCAAAAATCCCAAGGGTGCCATGGTTACGAAGAGCAACCAATATTTATTGCTTTCCTGCCATTTTTTCCTTTTTAAGCTTATAAAAAATACAAGCCCTGCCAGCATCAACAAGCTGCCGATGCCCACCATGGCCTGAAAGGCATAGTGTACAATGGCCACGGGCGGGAGCTCGTCTTCGGGGAAATCGTTAAGCCCTTTTACCTCTGCATCGAAATCGCCAAAAGCAAGAAAGGACAGCGCTTTTGGAATTTCGATCTTATGGGACACGCTCCTGTTCCCTTCGTCCACGATCCCCCCGATATAAAGGGGCACTCCCCTACCCGTTTCGTAATGGGCCTCTAGGGCCGCGAGTTTTACGGGCTGGCGTTCGGCCACATCCTTGGCCGATAGGTCCCCGCTCAGCGGTTGTAGAAAAGCCGCTACCGCCCCAAAGACCAGGGCAATTTTAAAGGCTTTTTTATGAAGTTCCACATTTCTTCCCCGAAAAACCTGAAAGGCATGGATGCCCGCCACCCCAAAACTGGTAGCCACAAAAGCGGCCAACGTCATATGCAGGGCCTGGGTAAACCAGGCCGGGTTGAAGAGTGCCCCTACCGGATCGATATTTATGAATTTCCCATCGACATACTCAAAACCCGAAGGTGCGTTCATCCACCCATTGGCTGAAACCACCAGTATTCCGGAAGCGACCCCGGAAATACCGATAATTATACCCGTATACCAATGAAACCTTTCCGGCAGTCTGTCCCAACCGTATAAATAAAAACCAAGAGCTATGGCTTCCACAAAAAAAGCGGCCCCTTCCAATGAAAAGGGCATCCCTATAATGGGTCCCGCATGTTTCATGAATTCGGGCCAGAGCATCCCCAGTTCAAAGGACAGTGCAGTGCCGGAGACCGCCCCGATTACAAAAAAAATGGCAACACCTTTCACCCAAGCCTTTGTCAGCTTTAGATAGACCGCCTTTCGGGTCTTTAACCATTTATAATGGGAAACTACCATAAAAAAAGGCATTACCATGCCGATACATGCAAAAATGATATGAAAACCCAAGGTAAAGGCCATTTGCAAACGGGCATAATCCAAATTTTCCATCGCCGATCTTTGTTGTTTTACAAAGTTACGCAACAGCGCACAGTAACTGTCATAATGGGTGATGAATTTTGGCTTATAGACAGACCGCCCTCCGAAACGAATCCCAAGAAAGGGTACAGATATTGGACGGGGCACCAGCAGATCTGTTATAAGGTTATGGCGCAGCGGAGCTGCTTGGTTATGGAGTTATGGATTCAGGGTTGAGATATGGATATTTTGAATAATGACAGCGTAACAGGATAACAAGATAACAACAAAAAGTTACGGAGTTATGTCGCGGCTCCCGCCGCTAGGTTATGATGTTATGGATCCCAATACAACCGAAATATCCATAACCCCTTAACCTTTTAACCATATAACCGCAGAACAAAAAAGTTATGAAGTTATAGCGCAGCAGGGCTTGCTTGTTATCGAGTTACGAGGAAGGGATTTTTGATGTATTGATACGGTATCCTTCTGCTATGGATACTTGGGTAGCGTACAAATAATATGCTAAGGCGGACACTCGTCAGGAGCCTTAAATCCGTAAGTCTTATAATAAAACAAACCACAAACCTTTATGGATAAA
>CAXBDK010000023.1:0-54840 GCA_963974715.1 uncultured Sediminicola sp. | reverse complement strand
TTTCCAAACCCGCAATGAATTTTGTGACTTTTTTTCAAAGAAAAAAACGCCCGCCCAAAACCACGCTGGGCAACAGGAAGTTAGGGACAAAGAAAAAACGATTTATTTTTGGGGGAGGGATAGAGCGGGCTGTTTGAGCTCTTTGCCGCCTATCCCCAAAGAGGTAAGTGCACCTCTAAATTTATCCCTGTCGGCCATTCCTTTTCGACTTTCAAGCGGCAAAAGCGAGCCGCGAAAGCCCGGCACTGCCTTTTTTTGGGCAGTGCCCCCCATGGAGTATCAGGAGAAAAAATTCCAGACCACGCCAAACCGGATCACAAAATCGCGGTAGGGATAGTTGGGCGCCGAATAAAAATTGTTCTCGGAAAAAGAAGAATTAAAATGTTCGGCCTTTAAAAAGATTCGGGTCTGTTTTACCTTGGCATTTATAAAGAAGTCCAGCATTGGGAATCCGCCCAGCTCTTCCCTGTTCTGCACATAGAATTCCCCTAGCAGTGGATTATAGGCATCCATATTGTAGGCGGTAAAGTATTTAAGGGTAATACCGGTATGGAGGTGCATGGCTTTTTTGAACACATCCTTTGTAAAAAAGAGGGTATTCCGCGTCACCAATTGTGGCACGTTGAGGATTTGGGAAGACTGGGAAACGTTCTGGTACATTACCGTATTGGCCAACCCAAAATAGCCAAGCCTGAATTCCTTGCCCCATTTTACCTTTAGGTGACTGATGGAGCCTGTCTCCTGGAAAGGGCGTACGGTAGCGTTTTCGGTATCGGCCTCCACTTGCTCTGGAGTGGCCGTTCCCATAAAATAGGTATAATTGTCCACTATATCATAAGTGGCCATAAGGTTTCCCAACAATTTTGAATCCAGATTAAAACGCAGGCCATTGACTTCCTGCTTTAAGAAGGTATCCGAGTTCTGCCAATTGTAATTGACATAATCGCTCTGGTAGAGCAGATAATTGAAGTTGGGCATCCTACTGGAACTGTGTATGCCGAAGGTCAGGTCATGATTCTTTCCAATCCTGTAACTTGCGGCGGCATTAAATAGACGCCCAGTAAGCGATCCCGAAAGCCCATAATTCAGATCACCCTTCAGTGCAAACCTACCAATGGTCTTTTGATATTCCGCTCCAAGGGTAATCTCCTCCCCTTTCAACTGATTGTTGACCTGACCGTCGTCCGTGATAAGGAGGCTGTTAAAGTAATAATTGTAATTGTATAGGGCGACGTTCCCTTTAAGGGTACCCAAGATCCTATTCTCAAAAGTGGCATTTACCTGATTGTACATGGTCTTAAGGGTGGCCTTGTCGTCGATCGGGGCAAGAAAGGCCGGTCCGAAAAAGTCGTTCTGGGCGGTCTGGCCAAACTGGTAATATTTGGTCTCGTAGGCAAATACGTGTCCGAAAGTAAGGGCGGTAGGTTTTTTGGAGGTGGAATCGGACGCTCCCCTATACAATATATATTGGTGGTCCAAATAATATCTTTTTCCCAAAATCTTGTTATTGGCATCGGTAAACTGCACATCCATCCGCGACCGATCGGTAAACTCTGGATCTTGCGATTCGAACTGTGCCTCCTTTTCCAGCAGTCCACCGTTCTCTTCCCCCAAAATATCCTGAGCGGCAATATGGGCCCGAAGATGGTACCTACCATCCTTTGAGGCATAATTGGAGGTAACGCGGAAATTACCCGATTCCATTTCGTTATACTGGTATTTCCCCATGGACCTGAACCCTTTATAGGCAATGGAAAAATTAAATCGGGGCGAGGTATTGAAGGTGAGCAGGGCATCCAGCAGCTGCCCTTGTTCAAACGTGGTCTTGAACATGAGCTCCGTCATTGGAGTGGGAACGTTGTAATATTTGATATCGTCCACTTCCATATAATTATAGTGCTTTGCCGTGGCCCCAATAGTGGGGTAAAGGCCGGTAGTGGACAAAGAGACCCCAAGACGGTTATAGGTATGGCCCACATTGGCCAAAGGCTGCAGTTCAAAATTGTCCTTCCTAAGGTAATTGTACAGATATTCCTTTTGGATGGAAATGGTGGTATCCAAAACAACTGTATCCCGACTATGGGAAATGATCTTGTAATCCTTGATCGATATCTGTGAGAGGCTGTCCGGCTGGGACTTGCCTGGCTTAAGGGGCTTTACCGACTTGCCGATCTTAGGTGGCAGGGAATCGTTCCTTTGGGGCTCGGTCCCATTATCCTGGGCATGGGCCAGGCCGCCCATAATGATAAATAAAAAAAAGGTTACATATTTCATTCCAACAAGTTGCTAAAACAAAGGTATATTTTTTTGTTGGTAAAGAAATGTGAAAGTTTTGGCTGCCGTAGAAAGAAGGGATCCATTTATCCAATGGCCACCCCCACGATCTTTACTTCCCCGGAAGGATTACATGGAATCCGACAAGGCCTAAAGATCCAATGGTTAAATTTTTTTATCTTGTGCCATAAAAGGTATTGACCAGAAATGTATGGACCAAAACCGAATACCAAATTTCGGCACTTGGATTTTAAGCACCTATTTTACATATAAATATGCTCATTTGTAGTCCCCTTAATGTAGCCGGAACGGATGAAGCGGGCCGTGGCTGTCTGGCAGGGCCCGTAACGGCGGCGGCAGTTATGCTGCCCGAATCGTTTAAAGATCTGTCGATAAACGATTCGAAGATATTGACGCATTCGAAAAGGGAACAATTAAGGCCATTTATCGAAAAGCAGGCCGTCTGTTTTGCAGTGGCCCACGTGTTTCCCGAGGAAATAGACCGAATCAATATTCTAAACGCCTCGATCTTGGCCATGCACCACGCACTTTCAAAATTAAATTCCAGACCGTCCCTTATCATGGTCGATGGAAACCGTTTTAAACCTTTTGGGGATATTCCCTACGAATGTATCATAAAGGGAGATGGCAAATACCTCTCCATTGCGGCCGCCTCCATCTTGGCGAAGACGTATAGGGATGCCTACATGGACAGACTGCACTTGGAATATCCGATGTACAATTGGAAACAAAATAAGGGATACCCTACAAAGGAACATAGGGAAGCCATACGAGCATATGGTCTTACCCCTTACCACAGAAAAAGTTTCAGACAGTTGCCCATACAATTACAACTTGAGGTTTAAAATCTTAAATTTGCAGGAAAGCTACCCTATGTACCACAAGCGATTACTACTCCACACAATAATCCTACTCTTTACATTTGGCTGTACAGGTGAAAAAAAAACAACTTCCTCACTTTTGGAATTTGTGCCCAAGGATGTTTCTTTGGTAATCAAGATCAATGATCTATCGGGATTTAGGAGCGAGCTCAAAAACAATGGTTTCCTTTCCAAACTCAAGAACGCGACCTTCCACAAGAAGGTTCGGGAAACTGTAAGAAACCTGGATTATGTCCAGACAGAATCGGAATGTCTGCTGGTTTTCACGGAAGTGGGCAAGGGCCATTTTGAATATCTGTTCATTACTGCCAACAAGGAAGGTCTTTACAAGGTTGGAAATGTGACCGAAAAATCGGTGGAAACACTCACCTACGAAAACAAGACCCTTCAAAAATATACCCTTAACGGATCCCTTTTTTTTACAACTGTCAAGAACAATATCCTTATTGGCAGTTCCTCCAAACTGTTGCTTGAAAACCTCCTGAGGGGCACTCCCACAGTGAACGCCTCCCTAAGCAACCTATATAAGGTATCCAATACCAGTAAATCGGCCTCCATATTCCTAAATACAAAAAATGGGGATGCACTTTTGTCCACCCTTTTAAAAACGGACAGGCCAGTAAATCCCTCCGAATTTTCGGATTGGATATCCATGGACATCAACCTTTCCCAGGATTATATCCACCTGATCGGGATAGGTACCGCCAATGACTCCCTGACTAATTTTGTCGACCTATTTAAGGGAACGGGCTCGCTGACAAATACTACGCCCCAATTTGCTCCCATTTCCGCAGAGGCGATCCTATCCTACTCCTTTTCCGATTACGGCCGATTTTCCAAAAACCAGCAAAAGTACCTGGACAGATCTGTACCGGTGGATACCATCTTCAATACAGTGGAAGAAGTGGGAAGTATCTTCCTAAACGGAGGGAAGGCCATAGTCCTGAACACATTCGGTTCCGAAAAAATAGTGGAATTTCTGAACGGTCAGACGACCGCCTCCCTAGACTATCAGGGTTCGGAAATTATGACCTTGCGGGAAAATGATTTTATCAACACCATTTTCAATCCCTTGGTACGGAATTTTAATGCCAACTATTGCACCATTTTGGAAAATGCCTTTATATTTGCCGAAGGTCCGGAGATACTGCAGACCATTATCAGCAATTATAAAAACACCTCCACCTTTGAGAAGTCTCCCGCCTACACCACCGCCCATAACGTACTGGCGGACGAATCCAACATCCTTTTCATCTCCAATACCGAAGGGCTCCTCAATATTGGGGAGGAATTGCTTTCCGAAAGCGTACATAAAGATCTTCGGGATGCCGGACTTTCCAATTACTTATTTGCCGGACAAATGGTTGCGGACGATTCCTTTTATCACCTTAACATAGTGGCCCAAAAAATTGGGCTTGAAAATAAAAAAGAGGGCATCTCCCAGGTATTTACGCTTCAATTGGACCAACCTATCGCAAATACGCCCCAATTCGTGACGGACCATAGATCTAACAAACAGGAAATTGTGGTGCAGGATACCGCAAACAACCTTTACCTTATTTCCAACGAGGGAAAAGTACTTTGGAAAAAACAGTTGCAGGGCAAAATACAGGGAGAGGTGCAACAGGTGGACATTTACAAAAACGGCAGATTGCAACTAGCTTTCACCACAAACGACCAATTTCTGATCCTGGACAGAAACGGAAAGGAGGTCCAACCTTTCACAAAGTCCTTTGATGGGGGCAATCTAAATCCACTGGCCATCTTTGATTATGATGGCCGGAAAAACTATAGGTTTGTGGTTACCCAAGGGAGCAACATATATATGTACGACAATAAAATGAACATAGTGAACGGGTTTACCTATACCAACTCGGCCAAACCGGTGGTCTCGGCCCCCTATCATTTTAGGAACGGCTCCAGGGACTATCTTGCCTTTGTACTGGAGGATGGCACCCTTAAGATACTGAACCGGGTGGGCAAGGACCGGATCACGGTAACGGAAAAATTCGACTTTTCAGGAAACGGACTCTATCTCTACAATAACAAATTTACCTTTACGGACAAGAAGGGCGTACTGCACCAAATAGACGAAAACGGCAAAGACGGTAAAACGCCCATGGAGCTTTCCAAGGAGCACGGCATGGATGCGACCAGTAGGACCATGGCCATCATGGACGACAATATCCTCCGTATAAGGGACAATGAGGTGGAATTGGAACTGGGGGTGTACTCCAAACCGAAAATATTTTATATAAGGGATAAAATATATGTGTCGGTTACCGACCTACAGAACCAAAAAATATATCTGTTCGACAGCAATGCCGTCAGTATTCCCAATTTTCCCGTTTACGGAACCTCCGTCATAGACCTAGCCGACATGGACAATGACAAAAATATTGAACTAGTGGCGAAAGACCTGGAAAATTCCCTTATAGTATACCGGGTCTACTGATATGAACCCCATACCAACCATACGATCCCCTTGGCAACCCATACATTTTCAATGTCAGGGTACATGGTATTTTATTTGATTTGTCGGGAACACAAAATCCCTAAAAATGAAAAATATCGGCTTATCATTATTCCTCGCCCTCTTCGGCATCTCCATCCCCTACGCCCAATCCAGTTGCAGTGATTACTATGCCCTGAATGAAGGTGTTCGGTTCGAGTATACCAATTACGACAAAAAGGGCAAACCAGAAGGTACTATGGATTATGTAGTAACGGACGTCACAGATAATGGAAACGAAACAAAGGCCAGTATGGCAATTTCAGTAAAGGACGACAAAGGGGAGGAACTTTACACTTCCGATTATAACTTTACCTGTTCCGGAGATGTAGTAAAGATCGACTTTGAATCGTTGGTATCCAGCCAAATGATGCAGCAGTACCAAGACTTGGAAATGGATATTTCGGGAACTGACATAGAACTGCCCAACGACCTCAGTGTGGGGCAAGAACTGCCCGATGCCAACATGGCCATGAAAATAAATATGTCGGGTATGAATATGAACATCAACGTGGACATGAAGAACCGAAAGGTGGAAAAGAAAGAGACCGTCACCACACCCGCAGGAACCTTTGATTGTTTCGTGATCTACAGCGAGAGCGAGACCAAGATGCTGATGAAACAAACCTTCCCTTCACGACAGTGGCTCGCAGAAGGTGTTGGCCTGGTAAAACAGGAAAGTTACAACAAAGGCGGCAAACTGGTAGGGAGCATGCAGCTCACCCAATTCTCAAAATAAAAATTTTTCACATAACCACTATTTTTCCGAAAACCCCACCCTATAAACGGAAAAATAGTGGTCTTACAGGGCTTTATGATAAACTATTGTTCAGGGGTAGGCCTGAACCAACATTGATTGATCAATCATTATAGAAGGAAGTTCCCGGCCAAGTATCGTTGGAGTAGTTTACATCGGGTAAAATTTTGTCCGGATCTATATCCACACTCGTAGGAATTTTGTCCGTCACCAACAAATAGCTCCATGTATCGCCCCTCTGCCATATTTCCACGGGCAGCATTACGATTTCAGAAGTACCGTCCCTATACGTAATCTTCATCTTTACCGGCATTGGAACCTCTCCCTTGTTGGAAAGGGAGATGATAAAACCGTTGCCATCCTCATGCTGTCTGATACCGTCCAAGGCCAAATCGATATTGCCCGTACCATAGAACCAATTTTTGAAGAACCAAGATAGGTCTTCACCCCCTACATTTTCCATATGGTTAAAGAAATCGGCAGGTTGTGGATGTTTGTAGGCCCATGTCCTTATATAGGATCTGAACGCATTGTCAAAGCGCTCCGCACCCAAAATGTATTCCCGTAAGAGCAATAATCCTATAGCAGGCTTTCTATAGGCCGTCATTCCCAAATTTCTTAAATCCGTACCGTCGGGATAGGTATCGATCCCTTCACGGGTCCCACTGTTGAACCAATCCACCATATTTCTTGTTTCATCCAGTCCGGCAGGATATTCCCCATAGTCCAGGGTACTGTAATAATTGATAAAGCTATTGAACCCTTCATCCATCCAAGCATATTTCCTTTCATTGGAGCCTACGATCATTGGAAACCAGTTGTGCCCAAATTCATGATCGGTAACACCCCATAGACCACTGTCCTTACTGGTCCATTTACAGAAATTGAGTCCAGGGTATTCCATTCCCCCTATATCCGCCGCTACATTGGTGGCTACCGGATAGGGATATTCATACCATCTATTGGAATAGTTCTCAATGGAATTCTTGGAATATTCCGTTGACCTGCTCCAAGCATCGGCACCTATGCTCTCCTTAGGGTATACCGATTGTGCAAGGGCCTTTTTTCCACTGGGTAGATCGATCTTTGCAGCATCCCAAACAAAAGCCTTGGAAGAGGCAAAAGCTACATCCCGTGAATTCTTCATGGTAAAATGCCAGGTCAGGGTACCTTCTTTTTTTGCCCTTATGGAAACATCGTTTACTTCCTCAGGATTCAATATAAAAACGGTCTTGTCACTTTTTCTGGCCTGTTCCATCCGTTCCTGCATGGTCTTCGACATTACCTGGGAAGCGTTTTCCAATTGTCCCGAACCCACTACTATATGGTCATGTGGAACGGTGATCTCATAATCAAAATCGCCATATTCCAGGTAAAATTCACCTGCGCCAAGATAGGGTTCAACGTTCCATCCTTTTATATCATCGTACACCGCGGTCCTAGGGTACCATTGGGCCATGGCATAGATCGTTCCATCTTCCACCGCCAATCTTCCCATCCGATCCATCCCCTTTACGGGAATTTTATAGGTAAAATTCATCGAAACGGTTGCCGTTCCGCCATTCGGCTTTATCGGCTCTGAAAACCAGACCTGCATTCGGGTGTCCGTGATAATATATTTTGAAGAGCTTCCCCTTCCGGTTTTTGCCACTACTTCGGTTATTTCATAACCGCCATCCACATCGCCGTTATAGCGGTTCCCCTCTATGGGCGTGGTAAGGGTCCCCCTTGAATTTTTCGTAAAACGATTTTGCTCCAACTGCAACCAAATAAACGGCAATTCATCCGGACTGTTATTGGTATAGGCAAGGGTTACCTGTCCTGTTAATGTATGGGCCACATCGTCCAAAGTGGCCTTTATTTTATAATCGGTCCCATTTTGCCAATAGTCGGGACCGGGGATTCCCGATGCAGAGCGATAGCGATTGCCCGAGCGATTGACGGATTCGTAATAATCTTGCTGATAGTTCCCGTTTCCTTGGGCTTCCAAGGAAGGAAGGGATAATCCCAGTAGTGCCAGGAACAGGATCGTAAAGGTTTTCATGCTATAGTTCCTTGATGTGTTTTTCATTCTTGAAAATTATTGCCTATATGTTCCAAATTATTGAAAAACCTCAAAGGTACTAATTTGAACCAAAAAAAATCCTGTTTTACTTGGCGTTCCATTTCGGGACAATTTAATAATGACGATCATATCCGCCCTGATGGTTTAAACAGTGCATTTTCATACCATTTGGCATGTGGAGGGAATTTATACTTTTTCGTCCGTTTTCACTATAATGTGCGCCCCGAACAAGCGTTCCAGTTGCACCAAGAGCTTTCCCTGCGCTTCTTCCATATCCACCGTATCCCTGCCCAGTTCAACATTCAAGGAGGTTACGGCCTTATCCTTTATCCCACAAGGGATCATCATATCAAAATATCCCAGGTCCGTATTGACGTTCAGTGCCAGTCCGTGCATGGTGACCCACCTGCTCGCCCTAACGCCCATGGCACATATCTTTCGGGCGAATGGAGTGCCAACATCCAACCAGACCCCTGTCTCCCCCGGCGAGCGTTCGGCCTTTAATCCGTATTCCCCTAGCATAAGGATTACGGCCTCTTCCAAATATCTAAGGTATTTATGGATATCCGTGAAAAAATTATCCAGATCTAAAATCGGGTATGCAACCAGTTGACCGGGGCCATGATAGGTGATATCCCCTCCCCTATTGATCTTATAAAAAGAGGCTCCCCTGGTTTCCAATTCTTTTTTGTCCACCAAGAGATTGTTCATGTCACCGCTCTTGCCCAAAGTAAATACATGGGGGTGCTCCACCAGTAAGAGATGGTTGGGGGTTGGCAACGAGCTACCTTCCCTCCTGTTCGCGATCTTTATAGCCAAGGTCCGTTGAAAAAGAACCTCCTGATAATCCCAGGTTTCGCCATACTCCCTCAAACCCAAATACTGTACCGTTATATCCTTGTTCATCTTTTTAAATGATTGTAGGCACGGGACCTTGGAACGCTCACCATATGCCTGGATTTATAAATGCCGGTACAAAGTAACTAATTATTCGGGTTATTTAAGATTACCAGGGCCGCGATCACCCCTGGGACCCATCCGCAAAGTGTTAACAGGAAAACAATGATAAGTGATCCACAGCCCTTACCAAGTACGGACAATGGCGGGAACAATATGGCCAAGAGGACTCTCCAAAAACTCATTTTGATCGATTTTTTTGATTGATGTACCTATTTGACCATATTATGACCCATTTGTTACGATCCGGTACAAATTTAACAGGTCGCAGGATCAGAGGTACGGTCAACAACCTTGGAGGAAGCTTGCCAATTTAGCGGAGAGCGTTGGGCAATAGAACCATTTAATGGGATTCAATTGAAAGATATGTACAGAGTCGCTATATTTGCAGCCTTAATAACGATTTATGCAACTTTCGGAGCAAGAAACAATAAGAAGGGAAAAATTGGCCAAGTTAAGGGCCATGGGAATAGACCCCTATCCTGCCGCCCTGTATCCTGTGGATACGACCGCCAAAAGCATCAAGGAAAGCTATAGCGAAGGTAAGAAGGTAATCATATCCGGACGGCTTATGTCCAGAAGAATCCAGGGGAAGGCCTCTTTTGCCGAGTTGCAGGATAGTACCGGAAAGATCCAGGTCTATTTCAATAGGGATGAAATTTGCCCCGGGGAGGATAAGACCAAATACAACGATATCTATAAGAAACTCTTGGATATCGGTGATATTATCGGGATCGAGGGAAGCCTGTTTACCACACAGGTGGGCGAAAAGACAGTTATGGTAAACGATTTTACGGTGCTGAGCAAAGCCTTAAGGCCTTTGCCTTTGCCCAAAGTGGATGCCGAGGGAAAGGTATACGACGAGTTTAACGATCCCGAACTGCGCTATCGGCAACGTTATGTGGACCTAGTGGTGAACCCCGCCGTAAAGGAAACCTTTATAAAAAGGACCAAGATAACCAATAGCATACGCCAATTTTTTAACGACAGGGATTATCTGGAAGTGGAAACGCCCATATTGCAGCCAATTCCAGGAGGCGCTGCCGCTAGGCCGTTCATGACACACCATAATGCCCTTAATATGCCATTGTACCTAAGGATCGCAAACGAACTGTACCTAAAAAGGTTGATCGTGGGAGGATTTGACGGGGTATATGAGTTTGCCAAGGATTTTAGGAACGAGGGTATGGACCGAACCCATAATCCGGAATTTACGGTCATGGAACTGTACGTTGCCTATAAGGACTACAACTGGATGATGGATACCACCGAACAGCTATTGGAAAAGGTGGCCATGGATGCCAATGGAGCCTCCAAAATTAAGGTAGGCAAGAACGAAATCGAATTTAAGGCACCATATCCCAGGGTACCCATTCTAGAGGCGATCAAGATCCATACGGGACACGATGTATCGGGCATGGACGAAGTTGCCCTGCGACAGGTAGCAAAATCCTTGGGACTTGAAGTGGATGACACCATGGGAGTGGGCAAGCTGATCGATGAGATATTCGGTGAAAAATGCGAGCATTTTTATATACAACCGACCTTTATAACCGACTACCCCAAGGAGATGAGCCCCCTCTGCAAGGCACATAGGGACAATCCTGCGTTAACCGAACGGTTTGAACTAATGGTGAATGGCAAGGAACTGGCCAATGCCTACTCAGAGCTTAATGACCCCATTGATCAAAGGGAACGGTTTGAGGAGCAACTAAGGTTATCGGCCAAGGGCGATGATGAAGCCATGTTCATTGACCAGGATTTTTTAAGGGCTTTGGAATACGGTATGCCGCCCACGAGCGGGATAGGAATCGGCATAGACCGATTGGTCATGCTAATGACCAATAATGCCTCTATACAAGAAGTACTTTTCTTTCCCCAAATGCGACCGGAAAAAAAACCTCTTGAACTTTCCGAAAATGAAAAGTTGATCTTCGATATCCTTAAAAAAGAGGGCAATATGGACCTGCAGCGCCTAAAAGATGCCAGTGGACTTAGCAATAAAGCGTGGGACAAGGGAATAAAGGCACTGGGCGTCCACGGTGTGGCAAAAGTGGTAAAGAAAGGGGATAGCCTGTTCTGCGAGCTTCAGGAATAACATATTTGGCTTAATATAAGCAGAGGGGTCGGTCGACCCCTTTTTTTATTTTTTAAACTAAGGTAAAAAGTATAGCTTAGGGGTTTAAATACCAACCATGGACCTGAGTAAAAAACTGGGGCTGATCATTGGCCCATTGGCTTTTCTGGCCATCCTTAACCTTCCGGTATTTTTGATTTCGCGTTCCGGTGATGCCGTGATAGCCGTTGCATGCTGGATGATCATCTGGTGGATTACGGAATCGGTATCCATTTCGGTAACGGCCTTATTGCCACTGGTACTTTTTCCGCTGTTAAAGGTAATGCCCATTGCGGAAGTGGGTGCCAATTATGGAAGTCCCATCATCTTTTTGTTCTTTGGGGGTTTTGTAATGGCCCTGGCCCTGGAGAAGGTCAATCTGCATAAGCGTATTGCGCTGAGTATCATCAAGGTCACGGGGACCACCCCAAATAAGGTGGTACTTGGTTTTATGATCGCCACTGCCTTGCTAAGCATGTGGATCAGTAATACGGCCACCACGGTCGTGATGTTGCCCATTGCCATCTCCGTAATCCGGTTGCTCATCCAGGATGGTGACGGATTTACCAAGGACGATAAGAATTTTGCCCTCTGCGTAATGCTGGGCATAGCATTTGCCGCCAACGCCGGGGGCATAGCGACCGTTATAGGGACCCCACCCAATTCCGTGCTCATCGGCCTTCTGGAAAATGAATACGGAATAGAGATTTCATTTCTTAAATGGATGGTGATAGGGGTGCCTTTCTCTACCATACTACTGGCCATTAGCTATTGGGTATTGGTAAAATGGATGTTCCCCAATAAAAATCTTCGCTTTTCCGCCTCCAAGGAACTTATCCGTAACGAATTAAAAAAACTTGGGCCCACCTCCTCCAAGGAAAAGATGGTATTGGTTATTTTTGGGATTACCGTATTTCTGTGGATATTCAGGACCTTGATCAATGCCCTGCTACCAAAATTGGGCCTATCGGATACCATTATCAGCATGGTGGCGGCCATATCCCTGTTTGCAATTCCACACAATTTTAAAAAAGGCGACTTTATACTGCACTGGTCCGATACGGAAAAATTGGCCTGGGGCATCCTTATTCTTTTTGGGGGCGGACTTGCTTTGGCCAACGGCATGTCTACAAGTGGTTTGGTGGACATGGTCACACAAGCGATCGCCGACAGCAATATCAGCATTTTCTTCACAGCTGCACTCTTGATCATCCTGATGCTTTTTATGACAGAGCTGATGAGCAATGTAGCCCTCATTGCGGTCTTGGCCCCAGTGGTCGCGGGTATAGCCCTAGGATTACAGATTCCTATCCTTTACCTGCTCATCCCTGTTACCATTGCCAGTAGTTGTGCGTTTATGCTGCCCATGGCCACCCCGCCCAATGCCATTGTATTTGCGAGCGGTTACATAAAAGTATCCGAAATGGCAAAGGTAGGCCTTGTGCTCAACCTCATCTCGGTCGTGCTGCTCATCCTACTGTTCCAGTTTGTTCTTCCATTGCTTTTTTAGGCCCGACCGAGTTGCCCTAAAAACATACAGGGCCCGTGGGGGCCCTGTAGTTCAGCTAACTCAAATAATGACAACCTTTTTTTGATTGATGTTGTCTTCCTATAAGACTGCCAAAAATGGATACTGTTACAGGATATGAAGCAGTTTAACATTAATTTTACCATTTGTTACATTTCACAAAAATTTGTGCCCTTCCAAGAATGTTAGAGGCCATCCGCTTATGATTTCGTTAACAATATTTTGATTTTTTTTTTCGGTTCTTTGGCGAAATTCAAAATAGAAACCGACTCATAATGATCAAAAATTCCTTCACAATGTTCCTTTTATTGTGCTTGGCAATGGGGGTATCCAATCTTGGCCATGCACAAATCTTTAAAAAGAAAAAAACAGAAAAATCACCGGAGACACAAGAAAAAAAGGATGATATCCAGCCTTATGCAAAAGTGATCACCAAAGAGGCAAAAACGGACAAAGGCCTATTTCAGGTCCATACCGTGGGAGCCAAACATTTTTATGAAATTCCCGACTCCCTTTTTAACAGGGAAATGCTCATGGTAAGCCGTATTTCCAAAACGGCCACCGGAATCGGGTTCGGTGGCGGAAAAATAAACACCCAGGTGCTGCGATGGGAAAAAAAGCCTACAAAGGTATTGCTAAGGGTGGTATCCCATGATATTGTAGCGGCCGACTCCCTTCCAGTACACGAAGCGGTGGTAAATTCCAACTTTGAACCGGTCCTCTATTCATTTGACATCAAAGCCCTAAAAAAAGACTCTTTAGATCCTGCTACGGTCATAGAGGTCGATGCCCTATTTGAAAAGGATGTCAATGCCTTTGGGATGCCCGATTCCTACCGAAAGAAATACAAGGTATCCCGATTGGATGAAGGCAGGAGTTATATAGAATCCCTTAACAGTTATCCATTGAATATAGAAGCGCGGCACGTAAAGACCTACTTGGCAAGTGAGCCACCTTCCAATGAAAGTCTGGGCTCCATCTCCATAGAAATAAACAATTCCATGGTATTATTGCCAAAAGTGCCCATGCAAAGACGGTATTTTGACGAAAGGGTTGGTTGGTTTACCAGTTCGCAAGTAGATTATGGACTGGCCGCACAAAAAAGTAAAAGTCTTCAATATTTAGATCGCTGGCGTTTGGAGGTAAAAGAAGAAGACCTTGAAAAATTTAAAAAGGGGGAGCTTGTGGTCCCCAAAAAGCAGATCGTATATTATGTGGACAGGGCCACTCCAAAACAATGGGTACCTTATATAAAACAAGGAATAGAGGATTGGCAGTTGGCCTTCGAAGCCGCCGGATTTAAAAACGCCATCGTAGCAAAAGATCCCCCAACGGCATCAGAGGATCCGGAATGGTCCCCCGAGGATGTGCGTTACTCCGTGGTACGGTACCTAGCTTCCCCTATTCCCAATGCCAATGGACCCCATGTGAGCGACCCACGGAGCGGGGAGATATTGGAATCCGACATAAACTGGTACCACAATGTAATGACACTGCTACAGAATTGGTATTTTGTACAGACCGCCGCCATTAATCCCGATGCAAGGAACGTACAGTTCAAAGAGGAGGTAATGGGCCGATTGATCCGGTTTGTTTCTTCCCATGAGGTTGGACATACCCTTGGCCTACCGCACAATATGGGTAGCAGCGTAGCCTATCCCGTTGATTCGCTGCGTTCGCGGTCCTTCACACAAAAATACGGTACTGCCCCATCGATCATGGACTATGCCCGCTTTAATTATATAGCACAGCCGGAAGATGAAGGGGTTGCGCTGATGCCCAGCATCGGCACTTATGACAAATATGCCATTGAATGGGGGTATAGGCCAATTTTGAACAAGGGAGCGGAGGCCGAAAAACCAGTTCTGGACGAATGGATATTGCAACATGCCGGAGATCCGAACTATAGATTTGGACACCAGCAGGCAGGTGATGTGGTAGATCCCAGTTCACAGACCGAAGATCTGGGGGACAATGCCATCAAAGCAAGTGCCTATGGCATAGAAAACCTCAAGCGCATTGTTCCCAACCTGATCACCTGGACCGCTGAGGATGGGAAAAATTACGATGATCTAGATCAGTTGTACGGACAGGTCCTGGCCCAATACAATAGATATATGGGCCATGTATCCAATAATATAGGAGGCGTATATGAACATTACAAAACCTATGACCAAAAAGGTGCCGTTTATGTTCCTGTAGACAAACAGCACCAAAAAAACTGTTTGGATTTTGTGGTCGATCAGCTCTTTAAAACGCCGGAATGGCTATTGGAGGAAAACATTTTCAATAAGATCGAATATTCGGGGAGTGTCGAGAGGATAAGGGCAACACAGACCCGTACCCTGAACAACATCCTGAGTTTGGGAAGAATGGCCAGAATGATCGAGAACAGCACGCTTAATGGGGAAAGTGCTTATTCCCTACTGGATATGATGGAATCTTTAAGAAAGGGAATCTGGACCGAGCTGTACAGCAGTCAGAAAATTGATACCTACCGCAGGAACCTGCAAAAGGCACACATAGACCGTTTGGCATTTCTAATGACCGCGCCCGATGAGGCCAAAAAACCGGATTATGGCGGCTACCAGAAATCGACGGTAGTCAATGCGAGCCAGTCGGACATCCGATCCATTGCCCGTGCCGAACTCAACATTCTTAAACGCACCATCCAGAGCGGAATTGGAAGGACTTCCGCCGATATGGACAAATACCATCTACAGGACGTCCTAGAACGGATCGAACTGCTTTTGGAACCGAAATAGTCCACAACCAGTATGCAATTGCACTATCTTTCGTGAGCCAAGAAAGAGCTCGATTTAGGTGTGTATCCCTTAAAATGATAAGGAAACCATAAATCGGCTTATAGGGACCGTTCCGCTACATTTGTGGGACGGTCCTTTTTTATGGTCATTTTTTTTGGTTGTAGGACTACACCAATACGCATAAGCGGGAACTTATAAATAGGTCATTTCTGTATTATTGGCATTTATCAACCCTTTAAATTTAGATTTTCACATCAAAAAAGAGGGTTTTCACAACATTTCCTTCATTAAAAGACCTATTTTTCTTACATTTACATTAAGTTTTAAATCCCCCAGATCTATGACCTATAAAATAAAAAGCTTATTATATCTAGTCGGATTCGTAGCCGCTGCCTCCCTTTATCAAAGTATGGAGCCGGATTCAGAGCGCACCGCCCGGTTGGAAACGATCAAACAAATGAACACCACCGAGATGGACAGTATCAACAAATTGGTCGATCTTGAAGAAATGGAATAACCGCAAACAGAATTGTACCTACTTATACTTTACCAAGACGGGCAATCAAAATGCCCGTCTTTTTTTTGACCTGCTTTACCAGCACTTTGTTCAATCCCTGTTTTGGGGCAAACCCCAAAGATATTTAAGGCAATAAAGCCAGCGCACCCAACGCAGATCAACGTGGAACAAAACTTTTTGATGAACCCACGGTGGTTGTGAAATGGTCTGAACATCTGTTAAATAGCTCCCAAAAATACGAGCAAGTTTAAACCCTTGATCCAAATTCATGTCTTACCGGAAACAATGCTAAAAAACAAACAGTATGAAAAAAGTATTATTTACGATCGTAATGGTGCTGGGTTTAACAGCTTTTGCCCAAAAAGGGGATGGTCATAAAGGAAGACAATCGGATTGGAAAGATATGTCCCCGGAGCAGATGGCCACCCTGAAGACCAAAAAAATGACCCTTGCCCTGGATCTTTCGGATCCTCAGCAGAAAGAGGTCCAACAGATGAACCTTACCGAAGCCACATCCCGACAAGCCAGAATGCAAGAGTGGAAGGCAAAGAAGGAAAGTGCCGAGTTTAAAAAGCCTACCTCCCAAGAACGTTATGAAATGAAGATTGCCCTATTGGACAGCCAAATTTCAAAAAAGGAGAAAATGAAGTCCATTTTATCCGAGGAACAATACCAGAAATGGGAAAGGATGCATTCCAAAATGGCCATGCACCTTAAAAAGGGGCACGATGGGAAAATAGGCAGACGTAAGTAAATATACTACAGCTTTATGGACAAAACCTTGAGTCCTCATGTAGGCCCAAGGTTTTGCCATATTAAGGTTACCGCAATTTCGGCATAGTATTCTCCAAAGCCTTTAGTGCCATATCAAGGTCATCATACGTTAGGGCGTCGTTCAGGAAATAGCTTTCAAACGCACTTGGGGGCAAATAGATTCCCTGATCCAACATGCCATGAAAATATCTTTTAAAGATCTCATTGTTTCCTTTAGCCGAGGATCTAAAGTCGACCACGGCCTCCTCCGTAAAATGTAGGGATATCATGGATCCAAACCGATTGATCTGATAGGGGATTCCCTTCCCCTTCAAAAGAGCGTCCATTCCCTTGTGCAAGTAAGAGGTCTTATCTGCAAGGCTCCTAAAAATCTCAGGCCTTTTATTGAGTTCGGTAAGCATCGCAAGACCGGCACCCATTGCCAACGGATTTCCACTTAGGGTCCCGGCCTGGTAGACAGGGCCAACGGGGGCCAAATAATCCATTATCTCGTCTTTTCCCGCAAAGGCCCCTACGGGCAATCCTCCCCCGATTACTTTTCCGAATGTCACCAGATCAGCCTTTACATCCAGCACCTCTTGAGCACCTCCCCTTCCCAATCGGAAACCTGTCATCACCTCATCGAATATCAAAAGGATCCCTTCTTCCGAACAAAGCTTTCTCAGTCCCTTAAGGAAATCCTCTTGGGGCACGATACAGCCCATATTTCCCGCCACCGGTTCTATGATCACGGCGGCAATCTCCCTTTTATTTGCCTCTACCAACTTTTCCACACTTGAAAGATCATTGTAATCGGCCAACAGCGTGTCCTTTGCGGTGCCCTGGGTCACTCCTGGACTATTTGGCGTACCAAAGGTGATGGCCCCACTTCCCGCTTGAATCAAAAACGAATCGGAATGCCCATGGTAACAACCTGAAAACTTAATGATCTTGTCCTTCCCCGTAAACCCCCTTGCCAAGCGTACGGCACTCATACAGGCCTCCGTTCCGCTATTTACAAATCGGATCTTATCGATATTGGGGACCATGGAAACCGCCAATTTGGCCAGTTCCGTCTCGATTTCCGTGGGCATCCCAAAGGAAGTGCCCTTTTTGGCCCTCTCTATTACCGCATTTATGACAGGCTCGTAAGCATGGCCCAAAATCAGCGGACCCCATGAAGCGATAAAATCAATATACCTGTTCCCGTCCTCATCATAAAAGTAGGCTCCCTTGGCTTCCTTTACGAACACCGGATCCCCACCTACGGCCCCAAATGCCCGTACCGGAGAGTTTACCCCTCCGGGAATATATTTTTGGGCTTCATTAAAAAGGGCACTGCTCCGTTTATAGACCATTCTTTTATTTATTAACTTTCTCAGATTTTACGATCAATTCCTGTCCAATTGCCAAATTACTGTCACGCATGTTATTGATAATCATCAATTCCGGTACGGAAACAAAGTATTTTCTGGAAATGGAATAAAGGGTATCCCCTTTTGCCACAACATGTACTTTATAATCAAAATTCTTTGGCACCTGCTTTACCTCGTATCCCTGGCCGGCTACTTCCCTGTCATATTCATACAACCTGTACTGTTCTATAAAGGATATGAGTTTCTGGGGATATCGTTTGTCGGTTGCATAGCCAGCTTGACTCAAACCTTTGGCCCATCCTTTATAGTCGTCCGAATCCAATTGGAACAGGAAGGCATATCTGGATCGGGTGGATAAAAAAATACTATGGTCCCGAAAGGAATACATGGGGTGGTTATACTTCCTAAAACATTCCCCTTTTTCATCATCATCATGATAATCGAAATCGCCTTCCCATCCCGTATGGCATTTTATGCCAAAATGGTTGTTGGTCCTGAGCGTGAGATCACCGCGTCCCGCACCACTTTCCAAAATTCCCTGGGCCAGGGTAATGCTGGCGGGAATGCCATATGCCTTCATCTCGAACTGTGCGATCTTGTGAAAGGCATCTATATATTCTTGGGTCGTGGCGATGGGAAATTTTACGAAGCGTCCATCGTCCTCGGGCAATCTATAACCGGCCTCTGTACCCTTATCTACAATGGGTGGATTCTTCTTAGGTACCGCCGCCACCGACGGCTTTCTTTCCCGATGTGCATTGGCGGCCCGTTTTTTACTTCCACAAGCTGTTAAGAGTACGGCAAGTACCACTATTGTCCCAAACTGTCTAATCATAGTGTAATCAATGGTAATTTTTTTCTTTTTAAAATAGTGTTCATACCATTTATCCCCTGTAGACCGCCCGTATGAATGGCGAGTATACGGGTACCTGGCAAAAATCGGTCCTTTTGGGCCATATCCATTATCCCATATAACATTTTCCCGGTATATATTGGGTCGAGCGGCACCAGCGTCTTGGCCTTAAAGAAATTTATAAAGTCCACCAATTCCTTATCCACCTTTGCATAACCCCCAAAATGGTACTCCGTTACCAGCTCCCAATTTTCCTTCCGCGCAAATTTACGAATATCTTTTTTCAAAAAATCACCTTTTAAGGCGGGGAAACCCAGAACCCTTTGGGATTCGCCGGCGGAATTGACAATTCCCGCAATGGTACCTCCCGTTCCCACGGCACAACAGACCACATTAAAGTCCATATCGGTAGGCTGTAGGATTTCGGCACACCCCTTTACGGCCAGTACGTTGGTCCCTCCTTCGGGAAGGATATAACACGGTCCAAATTCCCTTTTGAGCTGTCCGAGAAAAAATGGATCTTCCTTTTCACCGTATATACTGCGGGAAACGAACCTAAGGGCCATTCCTTGTTGTACCGCAAAGGCCAAGGTTGGATTTTCGCGCCAGGAATCGGCGAGTTCCTCTCCCCGGATGATCCCTACCGTATCCACGCCCGCTTCCTTTCCCGCAAAGGCAGTGGCGGCAATATGATTGGAATAGGCACCTCCAAAGGTAATCAGTGTCCGTACATTCAAATCCCTTATTTCAAGTAAATTGTATTTGAGTTTCCTAAACTTGTTTCCAGAAACAAATGGGTGCAGCAGGTCTTCCCTTTTAATGGAAAGCGAGATTCCCTTTTCTTCCAATATGGGCAACTCTATCTGTTGGTTCAGGTGGTGCACACTCCCGTTTTTCAGCCCCAAAGATATTTAATAAAACTCAAAGGCCTTCTACGGGAAAGGTAATCACTTTTAAGTTCGTTCCCATATGCCTCCCGCTCAAAGCTTATATTGCGGTATGCCCTATATCCATCAAAATAGAACAGGGTGCGTATGCCCCACTCCAGCAAATAAAGAATATAAAAGGGAACCACCAAAAGTTCCAACTGCTGTCTGAGATGGATGCGTTCGTGGTTGATCAAGACCCTATCCTCTTTTAGTTTGGCATGCTTTAAAATGATGAACGGCCAAAGGGACAATCCAACATAATTCCTATAAAATAGATGTCTGAATACTACGATCATATACTGCGCTATTGGTCAAAGATAATTTCTTGCGATGATAAAAAGTGGAAAAATTGATGTAAGGATCGACTGAAACGGTGAAAAGCGATCGAGGGGAACAATTCTTTATTGTTCGATGTTCAGTGAAGGTTAAAATTTGATAAGGCCTCCCAACTTAAGGGGATTTGCCGTAATTTTACTTTAATGAAAAAAATTATCCCTTTGGAAGCGGGCGATTATTACCTTTCGCCGGAAGGATACAAGGTCTTTACGGAAAAATACCATCTCAAGCGGGGGTATTGTTGTGAAAGCGGATGCAGGCACTGCCCATATGGCTTTGATAAAAAACTGGGAAGTCATCGTGGATAAGCACCATATTTTCGGCACGATTGTTGAGAATATTTCATTGTTCCGAACAAACGATTTAAACATAAACAGTTACAGATATGAAAAAGTTAGCACTAATGACCGCCCCCCTTTTACTGCTCCTTTTCTTGGGATCATGTGGATCGGTAAGGGTACTTTCCGATTATGACCGGGAGGCCAATTTTACGGAATACAAGTCCTACGGATTTTATAAGACCGGCATCGATAAGGCCCAGATTTCCGATTTGGACAAGAAACGGATCCTCCGGGCCATTGAAACGGAAATGGGAAACAGGGGATTTGTAAAATCGAACGAACCAGACCTTTTGGTGAGCATCTTTACCAAGGAGCGGGAAGAAGTGGACGTCTACAACAATTATTGGGGCGGCCGTTTCGGATGGGGATGGAACCCCTACTTTTGGGGACCTAATTTCTACGGAAACAACAATGTCAGCACCCGCACTGAAGGATCGCTTTATATTGACCTGATCGATACCCGTACGAAAGATCTTGTTTGGCAGGGAAGGGGCGTAGGAACGCTCAACAATACCCAGAACATTGAAAAAAAGGAAGAGCGCATTAAAGAGTTCGTTTCAGAGATCTTGAAAGCCTATCCACCTACCTTGGCAATGAAATAATGATTTATGACCGCCCTTATGGGCGGTTTTTTATTTCTGCCCATTTTGTACATTTATAACTGTAAGACAACCTAAATGTCATTTAAAAGCAATCACATACTGGATAAATTGCCCAAACATTTGCGACAGTATATAAAACCCCAAAATTATGGGGAATATACCTCCATCAATCAAGCGGTTTGGCGTTTTGTTATGCGAAAGAATGTGGAACACCTTAGTAAAGTGGCCCATTACAGTTATTTGGAAGGACTTAAAAAAACAGGGATTTCCGTGAACCACATTCCCAATATGTACGGGATGAACCGTATCCTAAAGGAAATTGGGTGGGCCGCAGTTGCGGTGGACGGGTTTATACCCCCATCGGCCTTTATGGAATTTCAAGCGTACAACGTACTTGTCATTGCTTCCGATATTCGTCAATTAGATCATTTGGAATATACCCCTGCTCCGGATATCATACATGAAGGTGCGGGTCATGCGCCCATTATTGCCAATCCGGAATATGCCGAATATTTGAGACGTTTTGGGGAAATCGGGGCAAAAGCCATTCCAAGTGCCAAGGACCAAGAACTATATGAAGCGGTCCGCCACCTATCCATCATAAAGGAAGCCTCGGACATCCCTATAGAGGCCATACACAAAGCGGAAGCCCATATCACATATTTGCAGGACCATATGGGGGAACCCAGTGAGCTGGCCCTTATAAGGAACCTTCACTGGTGGACGGTGGAATACGGCCTTATAGGTTCCTTGGAAAACCCCAAAATATATGGTGCGGGACTGCTGTCCTCCATAGGGGAAAGTGCCTGGTGCATGGGGAGCGAAGTAGAAAAGCGGCCCTATTCCATATCGGCGGCACAACTTTCATTTGATATTACCAAACCCCAGCCACAGCTTTTTGTCACACCCGATTTTGCATATTTGAGCCAAGTGCTGGAAGAGTTCGCCAATACGATGGCCCTTCGAAAGGGCGGTCTAACCGGAATGCAAAAACTGGTGGATTCCAAAGGTCTTGGCACAGCGGAACTGAGTACCGGGCTTCAAATATCGGGTCATTTTGTGGAAGCCCTTTCGTATGATGGAAAACCGGCCTATATACGTACCGCAGGGAAAACGGCCCTCTCCTATAGGGAGAAAGAACTGGTAGGGCACGGTACCTTGGGGCATCCTGATGGTTTTGGTGCACCCATAGGAAAATTAAAGGGCATAAACCTGCCCATTGAGGACATGAGCCCCCTTGACCTGAAAGCATATCGGATACGGGAGGGGGAATCCGTTGTCCTGCAATTTGAAAGTGGCGTTGCCATTGGCGGAACGATCGTTACTGGCACACGCAACCTACGAGGTGAGATAATCCTGATCACTTTTCGGGATTGTACCGTCCAATATGAAAACAAATTACTTTTTACCCCCGATCAAGGTCTCTACCATATGGCGGTAGGAAAAACGGTAGTCTCCGCCTTTAACGGTCCGGCAGATTTAACGAGCTTTGAATTGGGGACCCATACGATTACGGAAACCACCATCAAATCCGTTAAAGACCCAAAAAAGGCACATTTGGAGTTTTTGTACCAACAGATCCGGGATTACAGGGAAGGCAGGAACACCACCATATCCAGGAACAAGGTGTTTGGGGAAGTTAGCACTACTTATCCTGAAGATTGGCTTTTATCGGTAGAATTATATGAGCTGGCAAAAAAGACCGATGATGAAGTTTTTGCAAAAGAGATCAAGGCCCATTTGGACACTGTTAAAAGGGAACGACCGCAGGTGGGACATTTGATAGATGATGGCCTCGCCCTAGTTGATCAAAGCCTTGTCGGATAATTTAAAATCTTCCATTTCCCCTATGGTGATATTACCATATTCCAAGGTCCATCCCAAGGAATTGGTGAGGATAAGAAATTTGGAAAGTTCGCTTACCAATCTGTTCTCAGCATTGCTTTTAAGGGAAGATGCCTCTACCTTTTTGAGAAGGGAAGCGTTTACGTTCCTCTTTATTTTATTGTAATCGTCCGCGTTGAATTGGTTCAGGTAGTCGGATGTAACATCATAATATTCAAAATCGGGACTTATCCGTATCTCCGGTTCCGGAATTTCCAAGATCCGGACCGTTTTCGTGGCTTCGTCCACGTCGAACTTGACCCTACTTAAATCGTATGCCACCGTGACATCGGCATTCACAACCACCAAGGCTTTTTTTCTGGCCGTTATCAGGGGACCGAACAGTTGTTGGGAATCCTTGTAGTTGTAAACTTCGGCAAAATGCCCCTCCGTTACGATCAGCTTGGACACATTGGCAATCTGTTTCTGAATGAGCATGGAATTTTCCTTAAGTATGGATCGTTCGCTTTTTTGGTCGGTACAACTGCGGACTATAAACACCGCTGCCAAAGCCAGAAATATGCCCAATAGTATTTTTCTCATAGGTTTCCCGTTTGTTCGACCGGCACTAACATTAATTGCCTAATAAATTGGATGCAGCCGGTATCTCCATAACCCATATCAAAACTGCATATGGGGGCACTTTTCCTTAAGATACGAAATTTTCCGCTCCAGTGATCTTAAAAAAACCTGGTGCCCTTCGGAAGCGGGTTGGAAGGGACGGTGCAACAATCCTTTTTGCACCTCTTCCACTTTGTCCATTAAGGGCGCCACATCCCCAGAAATCCACATTTCCCGAAACTTCTCCCAAATATATTCGATGGCCAGGGCATTCGGGTGGACCATATCATCGGCATAAAATCGGTAATCCCTTAATTCGTCCATCATTAGTTCGTAAGCAGGAAAATAGGCGGTATCGGGATGCGTTTCCAATAGTTGGTGCAGGGCAGTGATCAGGTGCGACTTGCCCACTTGGTTTTCCACAAAGCCATCCTTTAGGTGCCTTACAGGTGAAATCGTAAAGACCAGGGAAACACCTGGGTTGACCCCGGTCACCAATTTAACCAAACGTTCCAAGGACAAAGTTAACGCTTCCACGGAAAGCAATTCCTTTTGGAAAGCTGCCTGTGGCATTTTATGGCAGTTTGCCACCAATCGCTGGGTCTCTTTATATCTATAGGCCCATGCCGTTCCCAAGGTGATAACGATATGGCTGGCCGTCTTAAGATGTGTACGGATCAGCGCCGATCCTTGGTTCAGGTTGTCCAATACTTTCTCCTTGGAGACTCCGCCCAAAGAAGAATGGGCATCAAAACATTGCCAAGACCCGTTTACGGAAAAAATATCGGTCTCCGTATATGGTTTTTGTTCCACCGACCTGACCAGTACTTCTTCCAGTGCCAATGGATGGAATAGGATCCCGAAGGGGTTTACAAGGGAACAAAATTTGAAATACTTAAATTTTTCCCCAATATTTTCGGCAAAACAAGAACCCAACAATAACACATCACTGTTATAATCAATGGGCATACTGGCCTTGACCAAGGGAATAAGGGTCTGTAGTTTCATAAAATAGATACTGTTAAAAGCAGCCACTTTTACGGGCCACTGTTCCCACCCATCATCCCAGATAGTCCTTGGCCCTTTCCAGCGCCTCGGGTATCCCAGCAGGGTTCTTTCCTCCGGCCGTGGCAAAGAAAGGTTGTCCCCCACCGCCCCCTTGGATGTATCTTCCCAATTCCTTAACGATGGTCCCTGCATTCAGGTTTCTGGTAGCGACCAGCTCTTTGGAAATATAACAGCTTAGCAAGGCCTTCCCATCCGTCTCGGAAGCGAACAACAGAAATAGATCGCTTTGGTCGCTTCCAAGTCCAAAGGAAATATCCTTTATTCCCGCAGCATCCATATCCAATTTTTTGGCCAAGAACCGTACCCCCTTTACTTCCACAATGGATTGTTGCAGTTCTGTCATAAGTTGTTTCGCCCTATCCTTCATAAGGGCTTCCAGCTGTTTTTTAAGGGTGTTGTTCTCCTCTTGAAGGGATACAACCGCCTTTACCGGATCGGGAACGTTGCCCAAAAGGTCCTTAATTTCATACAGTGCCCTATTGCTGTCAAAATAAAAATCCTTGACAGCATCCGAGGTAATGGCCTCGATACGACGGATTCCAGAAGCTACCGCGCCTTCCGATCGAATTTTGAAATGCCATATCTGCGACGTATTGTTTACATGGGTACCCCCACATAGTTCGACCGACTTACCAAAACGGATCGTCCGTACCGAATCACCATATTTTTCACCGAACAGGGCCATTGCCCCCGCTTTGATGGCCTCGTCCATGGGAACGTTCCGCTGTTCCTCCAAGGGAATTTCCCCTTCTATCCTAGCGTTGACAAAATCTTCCACTTCCCGCAGCTCTTCAGGGGTCATTTTGGCATAATGGGAGAAATCGAACCGCAAGTATTTTGAATGTACCGCCGATCCCTTTTGGGAAACATGGGGGCCCAATACTTCCCTTAATGCCTGATGTAACAAATGGGTCGCGGTGTGATTGGCAGCGGTACGCTGACGTTGTTTTTTATCGACTACCGCCTTAAAGGTTCCCGTTGTGTGTTCGGGCAGGTCCTTGGAGAAATGAAGGATTTCATTGTTCTCTTTTTTTGTATCAAGAATATATACCACGTCCCCGTTGTCCGCTTCCAGATATCCTTTGTCCCCTACCTGACCGCCCCCTTCCGGATAAAAAGGGGTCCGATCAAATACCATTTGATATTGTTCACCTTCCTTTTTGGAGGTAACCCTTCTATATTTTACCAGTTGTACAGGGGTCTCCAACAAATCGTACCCCACAAATACCTGTTCTTGGTCGGGAACTAGTATTTTCCAGTCCCCCTTAGAAATTTCCGAGGCCGATCTGGACCGTTCCTTTTGTTCCTTCATGGCCTGGGCAAATCCCTTTTCGTCCAGTTCATAACCGCGTTCCCCCACGATCAGGGCAGTAAGGTCTATGGGAAAACCATAGGTGTCATAAAGTTCAAAGGCCTTTCTACCATCGATTACCTTGGTTTGGGAGCCTACAACCACGCTATCCAACAGCACCAAGCCTTGGTCCAGTGTCCTTAAAAAGGACTGTTCCTCTTCCATGACCACATTCTCGATAAGCTGCAGTTGTTCCTTCAGCTCGGGAAAGGCGCTGCCCATGGTATTTGCCAATACCTTTACAAGACGGTACATAAAGGGTTCCTTGGTATCCAAAAAGGTAAAACCATATCGTATGGCCCTCCTCAAAATTCTTCTTATCACATATCCTGCCCCTGTATTACTGGGAAGCTGTCCATCGGCGATGGAAAAGGATACAGCTCGGATATGGTCTGCTATGACACGTATGGCAATATCGGTGGCAGGTACATTTCCGTAGCTAGAATTAGTGATCGTTTCCACTTCCCGAATGATCGGGGTAAACACATCCGTATCGTAATTGGATTTTACCCCCTGTAGCACCATGCATAGTCGCTCGAAGCCCATTCCCGTGTCCACATGTTTTGCGGGCAGTGGCTCCAGGCTGCCATCGGCCTTTCGGTTGTACTGCATAAATACCAGGTTCCAAATTTCCACCACTTGTGGATGGTCTTGGTTTACCAGGGAGGCACCGGGAATCTTTGCCTTCTCATCCGAGGTTCTAATATCTACGTGGATTTCGGAACAGGGACCGCAGGGCCCTTGATCTCCCATTTCCCAAAAATTATCCTTTTTGTTCCCGAAAATTATCCTGTCGCTGGGAACTATGGCCTTCCATAGGTCAAGGGCCTCTTGGTCCATTTCCAGGTTATCGGCATCCTTGCTCCCCTCAAAAACGGAGACATAAAGGCTCTCCGGGTCAATTTTATAGATTTCGGTAAGCAGTTCCCATGCCCAAGAAATGGCCTCTTTTTTAAAATAATCGCCAAAGCTCCAATTGCCGAGCATCTCGAACATGGTATGATGGTAGGTATCTTTGCCCACCTCTTCCAGATCATTGTGTTTCCCGCTTACCCGAAGGCACTTTTGGGTATCCGTGACCCTTTTGGCATGGGGGGTACCGTTGCCCAAAAAGAACTCCTTAAACTGGTTCATGCCGGCATTGGTGAACATAAGGGTGGGATCGTCTTTGATCACCATGGGGGCCGAAGGGACCACTTTATGATGTTTATCTGTAAAAAATTCCAAAAATTTATTTCTTGCTTCTAGGGATCTCATCTAAAATGGTAAGCTTTTTATAAAATTGACGGTTTGTGACAAACAATTTTTATATTTGTTCGTTTCGTTGATCGAGAGCACAAAAATAGGATAAAATCCATTTATGTCTAAAGTAAAATATTTTTACGACCCGGACACTCTTTCATACCGAAAGATAGAGCCCAGAAAATCCAGAAAATATAGAAACTTGCTACTCTTTTTAGTGGCTTCCGCCCTTTTTGGCCTATTGGGGCTGAGCATACTCCTCAACACAAGTCTATTGAACACTCCCAGGGAGCTTTCCTTGGAAAGGGAAGTAAAGAACTATGAACTCCAATTTGAGCTACTGAACCGCAAAATGGAGCAAATGGAACAGGTATTGGTCAACATCGAGGATCGTGACAACAATATTTACCGACTGTATTTTGAGGCCAACCCGATACCGGAAGAACAAAGACGTGCCGGCTTTGGGGGTATCAACCGTTATAAATCATTGGAGGGCTTCAACAATTCGGACATGATCATCGGGACCACCAAGCGCTTGGACATCATACAGAAACAGATGGTAATCCAGTCGAAATCCTTGGATGAGATTACCAAATTAGCGGAAGAAAAGGAAAAACTATTGGCGGCCATCCCTGCCATACAACCTATAAGCAATGAGGACCTGACACGTATGGCATCCGGTTACGGATGGAGATCCGATCCCTTTACCAAAGCCAGAAAAATGCATTGGGGAATGGATTTTACCTCCCCCAAAGGCACACCGATCTATGCCTCCGGGGATGGAAGGATCACGAGGGCCGACAACAATTCTTCGGGTTATGGAAAACATGTGAGGATCGACCATGGTTATGGTTACCTGAGCCTATATGCACACCTTAGCCAGTACAATGTACGGCAGGGACAAAAAGTAAAAAGGGGCGATCTGATCGGTTTTGTTGGCAGTACCGGCCGTTCGGAAGCGCCCCATCTGCACTATGAGGTCTGGAAGGATGGCGAGCGCATAAATCCCATTAACTTCTATTATGGAAGTTTGTCGGCCGATGAATTCGACAATATGTTGAAACAGGCTTCCCAAGAGAACCAATCCCTGGATTAACATGCACATTGAACTGCCCGAAAAGCGCTATTACGGAATTGGTGAAGTGGCACAGGCCTTTGGGGTGAATACTTCCCTAATCCGCTTTTGGGAGAAGGAGTTTGATGTCCTACAGCCAAAAAAAAACGCCAAGGGCAACCGGAAGTTTACGCCACAGGACATCAAAAACCTACAATTGATATATCATCTGGTAAAGGAGCGGGGCTTTACCTTGGAAGGTGCAAAAACCCATTTAAAGGAGGAAAGGTTAAAATCATTATCTACCTTTGATATCATCCAGAAACTGGAAGCCGTAAAGGCGGAACTGATCAAAATAAAAAACCAATTATAACAAATCAACTTAAAGAACAAGGTTATGAAAAAATGGCTTATCCCCGTAATAATAATAGTAATCATCATTTTTGGCGTGTACAGATGGACCGTTGGTTTCAACAATTCGGCGGTGCAGATGAAAGAGGCCTCCACCAAGACCTGGGCCAATGTGGAAAGCGCCTATCAGCGCAGGAACGACCTTATCGGCAATCTGGTAAAAACGGTCCAGGGTGCGGCCGATTTTGAGAAGGGAACCTTGACAGCGGTCATAGAGGCCCGTGCAAAGGCAACTTCAGTGAGCATCGACCCTACCAATATTACCCCCGAACAATTGGAGCGTTTCAATGAGGTGCAAGGAGGCCTTAGCGGAGCCCTAAAAAGTCTTTTGGTAACCGTTGAACGCTATCCGGAACTAAAGGCCAACCAGAACTTTCTGGAGCTGCAATCACAGTTGGAGGGCACCGAGAACCGGATAAATGTGGCAAGGGACCGCTTTAATGCCACGGTGGAACCGTACAACACCCATATCAAGACCTTCCCGAATTCAATATTGGCGGGCATGTTCAATTTTGAACCCTTGGCCTACTTTAAATCGGAGAGCGGCGCTGAAAATGCACCGGACGTGAACTTCGAATTCAATTAATTCTAACTACTCCCATAATGTCCAAGGTTGAAGCATTTTTAACGGAAGAAGAAGAAGCCGATGTCATCAAAGCCATCGTAGCGGCCGAAAAGAATACTTCAGGGGAAATCCGTGTACATATTGAAGGGCATACCGATGGGGATCCCTACGATAGGGCAAAAGATCTTTTCCATCAACTTAAGATGGACAACACAAAGGATGGGAACGGTGTATTGATCTATGTGGCGGTACAGGACCGGAAGTTCGTAATCTGTGGGGACAGGGGCATCAATGACATTGTGGGTCCCAATTTTTGGAACAGCACCAAAGATGCCATACAGGAACACTTTAAGAAAGGCAATTTTAAGCAGGGACTGATAAATGGTATATTAATGGCCGGGGAAGCCCTGCAACAATATTTCCCATGGGACCACAATGATACCAATGAACTTAGCAATGAGATATCCAAGGAATAGATTCCCATTAATATTATTTTTCATCTCTTGCGTAGTTTCCGCGAGCTGGGGCCAATTTGAAATCCCTTCAAAGCCAAAGGTCCAAACCTCCGTTTATGATTATATCGACCTACTCTCCGCCGAGCAAAAAGTAGCACTGGAACAAAAGCTTATCCGGTACTCGGACAGTACTTCCACCCAGATCGTAGTTGCGATCATCCAATCCACGGAGGGTGAGAACATCAACTACCTTGGGGCCCAATGGGGCCAGGAATGGGGAATAGGGCAAAGTGGCAAGGACAATGGTATCCTGTTGCTCTTGGCAAGGGGCGACCGTAGGGTGGCCATCAATACGGGTTATGGGACGGAAGGCTCCCTGACGGATGCCCTCTCCCGCAGGATCATAGAAACGGTCATCATCCCGGAATTTAAAAAGGACGATTATTACGGGGGACTTGACAAAGGTGCCGATGCCATATTTTCGGTCCTTAACGGAGAATTCAGGGAGGACCGCTCAAAAAAGGAAAATCGGGGCTTTCCTTTGGGCAGCTTTTTACCCTTTATCATCTTTTTCGTTATCCTTATTATCCTTTCCAACAGGAACAAAGGCAATAAGGGTGGTGGCAGGAACAGTGGCAACCGCGGAGGGTTCAGCATCTGGGATGCCATTATTCTCAGCAACCTTGGCCGCGGAGGCTTCGGTGGCGGTTCCGGTTCCGGTGGAGGTAGTTTTGGGGGCGGAGGCGGTTTTAGTGGTGGCTTTGGTGGCGGCGGCTTTGGTGGAGGCGGTGCTTCTGGAGGTTGGTAGCCCCTCTGGCAACATCCTTCAATTTGCGAGCTTCACAAATCAACTAACTAGCCCACTGCCAATTCAAAGAAACCATATCCAACTTCGAAGATGGGCGTTGGGGACAAAACCCATTTTAATGGAATCAATTCCATCTTCCCCTTCCCCCACGGTTGGGTTTTTGACCCCCGAACTGATCGAACTTAAAGGTTGCACTGAACATAAAATAGCGCTGTAACACTGTTCCTTGGAAATCTTGGATAAAATCCTGTCCTGTAGTCCTACGTGTATTTATATTTTGATTGAGAAGGTCATAGGCAAGCACTTTCAAAGTTACGTTCTTCTTGAACATCTGAACGCCCAAGCTCATGTTCCAGAAAAGGGCATCCTTATCAAATCCAGGTCCCACATTCCCGTTATAATTGTACCTCAGGTCATTGCCCCAAACAATGTTTTCCGGCCAATAGGTAGTTGTTTTGAACTCTACATTGTGCGATACAAAACGGATGTCCTCCAATCCTTCCAGATTGTAATCGGTGTCGTTAAAAGTAATCGTATAACCCGGTTCCACTTCCAAAAGTTCCCTAAAATTGAAGGTGGTGCTCACACGTGGGCTCAAAGAAAGGGTTTTGGCCTCTAAACGGCTCCCATTCGTAAACCCGATATTCTTGCTTATATTGAAGAAGGGGTTTATGTTGAATTTTATACTATAGGTAGTGTCCTTTTTGATCTGTTTGGAATAGCCCACGCCACCATAACCATCGTAATTGCCATTTACATTTGTGTAGTTGGTGGTACGCAAAAGATCTTCATCGGTAGTAGTGACAGAAACCACCCGGTCCTTATCGTAGTTCATTCCTATATACGCAAATAGCCCCGTGCGCTCCTTCCAGTTGTAATCGTTGTAATTCAGGTTCAACCTGCTCCCTACCGTGGGCAGAAGATTGGGATTGCCTATTACCACGTTCAAAGGGTCGCTCACATTTGGTATGGGCTGCAACTGGTTTACGGACGGGGTGTTCAGGTTCGAATTGTACCAAACACTGAGACGTTTGTTCTGGCCCATTGTATAGTCTACATTTACGCGAAAAAGTAGGTTTTCATAATCCTTGGAAAATGAGGTTTCCTGTAAAAAATCCCTATTTTCCAGCTCGGTAAACTGGTAGTTGGCCGTTACCCCAAACCTAAGTTTCTTTCCGTTGCTGCGAAATTGCAGGGATGGAGTCTGTCGGATGTTGCTAAAGGTGAAATCCGAGCTCTGCACCTCATTAAATTCACTGTACTCCCCGGCAATCGGATCAAAGTCGAAAACGTTCCGGGTACTGTTCTGTTCCCCATTGTTGTATTCATAGGCAAGCTCCAGGGAAATTTCGGTATTAAGGGGATGCCTATAGGATATTTCGGCGGCATATTCATCATTGTCATTGGCCACATCGGTCCGTTGGTCCAGAATTTCCTCGGTGGGGCTATCGCCAAAAGTAGCCCTGATGGAATTTAGGTTGGAGATATTATTGTTTTCCCGATTGCTATTGTTGAACGAAATACGGATGTTACGACCTAAGGTATCCAGTTTTTTGATCAAGGAAAACCTATTGGAAAAGTTTCGCTGAAATCCATCCTCCCTGGTCAGTGAGGTATTGCTGTTGATGGTATTTCCCTCTTCATCGGAGGAAACGGTACTACGGTCGTTAGCCGAATTCGTGCGGCTAACGCTCACATTAGGCTCTACAGTAATCCGCAGGGTCTTGTCCACATCAAATTCCAGGCTTGCAGATCCTTGGTTGGAACTGGTACTCCCGTTAAAATTGGTTTCCGAATCGGTAAAAAAGCTTCCATCGGGCAGGATGTTCTCCCTTGCCGTCTTTTGGTCGTTATAGGAATCGCTATAGGCAAAAAAGTAATTGCCATTTATCCTATAGGCATCCTTTTCCTGATTGGCGTAACTGGCCCCCAAATTGGAAGATGTGGTAATCCCTTGTCCAAAACCAAAGGACATGTCGCCAATGCTAAAGGATCCTTGATCGTTAAATGATATGTTGCCGCCCCTGGAATTGCCCACCATATCGTAAATTTCATCAAAGGAAAATCCGGTATTATTGATATTGTTGGCCCCAGCGATCACACTAATACGCTCTTGGTCATTAAAATAATTGAGAAGTCCCGTAAACTGGTACCGATCATCCGTCCCGTACCCTGCGGCGACCCTTCCCATGTACCCTTTGTTCTTATCCTCCTTTATTGTCAGGTTGATGGTCTTTGTCTCCCCATCTCCCTCTTCTCCCGTAAATTCTTGTGCCCTGGTCTTGGTATCGGTAATCTGTATCTTGCTGATGATATCTTTTGGAAGGCTTTTAGTGGCCACTTTTGGGTCGTTGCTAAAAAACACTTGTCCGTTTACCAGAACTTGGTTGACTTCCTTCCCATTTACGGTGATTTTCCCATCACTGTCCACCTCTACACCAGGAAGTTTCTTGAGCACATCCTCTACAGTGGCATCTGGGCGGGTCACAAAGGAGTCGGCATTGAACTCCAACGTATCCTTTTTAATGGTAATGGGGACTCTCTCCCCTGTTACCTGCACCCCTTTAAGTTCCTGTGCCTGCTCTTCCAGTTGAAGATCTCCCAAATCTATGGTAGGTTTTAGGACAACCTTCATGTTCAAGGGCCTATATCCGTTAAAGGAAAAGAAAAGGTTCACCTCCTTCAAGGCCGTGTTTCCCTCTAGCTCGAACCTTCCGTCCTGCCGGGAAATGGTATAGGTGATCAAGCTACTGTCCTTTACGGATTCCGCATAAATGGTAGTGGCTTCCAACGGCTTTTGGTCGGCCATATCCACTACCCTCCCCTTGATCAGGAATTCTTGGGCATTGGACTGAAAACAAAAAAAGAGGGAACAAAGGATGGGAAAGAAAAAATGCTTCACTGAAATGTCCGGTTTTTGGATTGCTGGTATTGAACTGATATAAATTTCTTATGATAGATCAAAAAATTTAAGTCAATCCATTTAATTACCTTTCGAAAATAGCCTAACAGATCAGAAATACTTTCCCACTTAACAATACTTTATGAAACTTGCTTACGTTATTTCTTTCTCATAAATACAGAAATTGGCACTCCGTTAAAGTCGAAATGCTCCCTTAATTTATTCTCCAAAAAGCGTTTGTAAGGATCCCTAACATATTGGGGAAGGTTACAGAAGAAGGCGAATTGCGGGTATGGAGTGGGCAATTGGGTACAGAACTTTATCTTTACATATTTCCCCTTATAAGCCGGTGGTGGATTGTTCTCGATAATGGGCAACATGATATCGTTGAACTTTCGGGTAGGTATTTTTTTACTTCTGTTCTTATACACCTCCACTGCTGTTTCTATTGCCTTGAACAAGCGCTGTTTTGTAAGTACGGAGATAAATAGGATGGGTACGTCGGTAAAAGGCTCTATGGCCTCTTTTATCTTTTGGGTATAGTGTTTAATGGTATTGGTTTCCTTATCCTCCACCAGGTCCCATTTGTTCACCAAGATCACTATCCCCTTGTTGTTCCGTTGTGCCAGCCAAAAAATATTCTCCACCTGCCCGTCAAACCCCCTGGTCGCATCCAATAACAGGATACAGACATCGCAGTGTTCTATGGCGCGGATAGAGCGCATTACCGAGTAGAATTCAAGGTCTTCCTTTACTTTTGCCTTACGTCTTATTCCAGCGGTATCCACCAGATTGAATTCAAACCCGAACCGGTTGTACTTGGTATCGATACTATCCCGGGTGGTCCCGGCAATATCGGTGACTATATACCTATCCTCACCTATCAGTGCATTTATAAAAGATGATTTTCCGGCGTTGGGCCGGCCCACAACGGCAAACCGTGGCAGTTCGCCTTCTGGTTCAGGTTCGGTTTCGGGAAGTACTTTTATAAGGGCATCCAGCAGATCGCCGGTACCGCTGCCATTGATACTGGCGATGGTATAGTATTCTCCCAATCCCAACGAATAAAACTCAACTGCATCCTCTTCCCTTTTTCCATTGTCCACTTTGTTGATGGCAAGAAGTACAGGTTTGTTCACCCTACGTAGCAAATTGGCAACATCCTCGTCCATTCCGGTGACCCCTGCCTCCACATCCACCATAAATATGATGGCATCGGCCTCCTCAATGGCCAGCTCCACCTGTTTGTCTATTTCAGATTCGAATACATCGTCGCTTCCCAAAATATATCCACCTGTATCGATCAGGGTAAATTCCCTACCGTTCCAATCGCTCTTACCGTAATGTCGATCGCGCGTAACCCCGCTTACGGCGTCCACAATGGCCTCCCTACGCTGTATCAATCGGTTAAAAAAAGTGGATTTCCCTACGTTGGGTCTCCCTACAATGGCCACAATAGCACTCATACTTCCTGATTTTGCGACAAAAGTACCACTAATATCTTAAAGAAAAGCGGAATGGCCACTTCGTTACAAAAGGCCTATACCCAAAAAATAGTGCTGTAAACATAAAAATAGGCACAAGATCCTTAATTATATCCGAATCGTTTTAGCTGATTTGGATCGCTCCGCCAATTTTTATTGACTTTTACGTAGAGCTCCAAGTGCACCTGTTTATCAAAAAAGAGTTCAAGGTCCTTTCTCGCTTCTATTCCCACCCTTTTAAGGGCAGCTCCCTTATGGCCGATAATGATACCCTTTTGTGAATCGCGTTCCACCATGATCACAGATCGCATACGGATAATGTCATCATCTTCCAAAAATTCCTCAGTGTCGATTTCCACGGAATATGGAATCTCCTTTTTGTAATGCTGCAGGATTTTCTCGCGTATCGTCTCATTGACAAAGAAGCGTTCCGGTTTGTCCGTCAACTGATCCTTGGGATAATAAGGGGGCGATTCGGGCAGAAGTTCCATGATCCGCATGAAAACCTCTTTCACATTAAAATTCTGAAGTGCAGAAATGGGATGGATTTCAGCTGTGGGCAACTGTTCCTGCCAATATTGTACCTGCTCCTCCAGAACTTGCTGTTCGGAAATATCGATCTTGTTCAATAAAAGAAGTACGGGAATCTTGCTGTTCTTTATTTTATTGAAAAAATTCTCGTCCTTAAGGGCCTTTTCCCCGATCTCTACCATATATATCAGTACATCGGCATCTTCAAAGGCCGATTTTACAAAATCCATCATGGAGGACTGAAGTTCGTATGCTGGTTTTATGATGCCGGGTGTATCGGAGAGTATCATCTGAAAATCGTCCCCGTTCACTATCCCCAAGATGCGGTGCCTAGTGGTCTGGGCCTTGGAGGTTATAATGGAAAGTTTCTCCCCTACAAAGGCGTTCATTAAGGTGGACTTCCCAACATTGGGATTTCCTACTATATTTACAAACCCTGCTTTATGCGCTGTCATTTTTTACCTTTAAGAAATACGTTTTCATCGCTTGGTTCACCTTAGGTGCCAAATAGAGTACCGCGATCATATTGGGTATCACCATCAGGGCAAAGGAGAGATCGATGAGGTTTACCACCAGATCAACCGAAGCTACGGCCGCAAAGGTAATGCTAAAGATATAAATGAAGTTGTAATACTTGCCAATTTTGGCATTGGTGAGAAATGACAGACATTTTGTCCCGTAATAGGAATAGGTAAAAAGCGTGGAAAGGGCAAAAGCCGCCACTACGACCATAAGGAGCACATCCCCATATCCAAAAAGCGATTTGCGGAATGCAATAAGTGTCATGGCGATACCATTGTTCTCCGCTTCCAGATAGGCTCCACTTAAAATGATTACCACGGCGGTAAGCGTACAGACGATGATGGTATCTATAAAAGGACCCAACATGGCCACCAATCCCTCTTGTACGGGCTCGTTGGTCTTGGACTGTCCGTGGTACATGGGTGCATTTCCCACACCCGATTCATTGGAGAAAACCGCCCTGCGTATTCCGATGATAATGAGTCCCCAAAGTCCCCCCTGCACGGCCGTTTCCAGATTGAAGGCCTCCACAAAAATCAGTTTGAGCGAGGGAAATATCTGGGCGGCATTGTTGCCCATGATAAAGAGTACGGCAAGCAAGTAGATGAAAACCATAAAGGGCACAATGGCAGTGGCCACTTTGGCAATTTTCTTCAGCCCACCAAAGATAACAAAGGATGTAAGAATGGAAAGGACAACGCCTATGCCCAGTTTCCAATTAAATTCCCCAAAGGCGGCAATGGTCTCATTTGGACGGATAACACCCATAATTGTTTGGGTAAACTGGTTGGTGGTAAAGGCTGGCAGCACCCCAAAGAGTCCCGCAATACAGAAAAAAACGGCCAATGGCCTTGCTTTTTCCCCCATGCCTTTGGTTATATAATACATGGGACCTCCCTGTAGGGCACCATTACTGTCATGACCTCGGTACATAATGGCCAGACTACAGGAATAGAATTTAATGCACATTCCCACCAGGGCAGTGATCCATATCCAAAATACCACTCCCGGGCCTCCCAGATAGATTGCGATGGCCACCCCTGAAATATTGCCCAGTCCAACGGTGGCCGCCACGGCGGAGGAGAGCGCCTGAAGATGGCTCACTTCCCCAGGATCGTTGGCATCGTCATATTTTCCGGCGGTAATGGCAATGGCATGTTTAAAATATCTGTAGGGCAACAATTTGGAATAAAAGACCAAAAAAAGCCCGCCCCCAATGATCAAAAAGAGCATTACCCATTCTGTGTAGGGCAGTACAGCTGCCAAAAAATCGTCGATTACTTTCATAGAACCGTTAAAGACCCCAAGGTATGGAATTTATATTTTCAGCGAAACGGAGGGACAAAAATATTTATCCCGAATAGTTTGGTGCATAACCAAAAAGCTTTGTATCTTTGCGACCTAAATCGCGGGATAGAGCAGTAGGTAGCTCGTCGGGCTCATAACCCGAAGGTCACTGGTTCGAGTCCAGTTCCCGCTACTAGAGAAATCAAGCCTTCACAGAAATGTGAGGGCTTTTTTTATGTCTTGGGTACAACATAGGTACAACATTTAGGGCTTTTTCATTGACTAATTAGCTTTGATAATTATTGATATCATTTGTGTATGTATTTTATTTTGAGCTGACAGTTAACCTAATACTTTCTTTCTTTTAAGTAGTTGTTGCCTAAATAGAACCAAATCTATTTTTAATTGCTGCATACCATATCCTTTTAAGCTATAAACTTTTTTACGGCAACATTTTTTGTATTTAGGTTTTCCACATAACGGACATTCAATATTGGGTTGATGCTTAATACCACCTATCGAAGTTTCCAAAAGTGCAATTATATCTTCAAAATTTTCGAGGTCGAATTCCTCTTGATAAAATTGAGCGATTCCTTCAAAATGATGTTTGTATTCCCCATTTGCATACTCACCCGTTGATTCCTTGTAATGGTAATTGGCAAAAAAGGGATATATGACATTCCTGTAAAACTCTTCAAATGTAATTCCTCGCTTTTTGCTCTTTAAAAGTTTATGTGGAATATCCAAACAGCAAACGCCTTCTTTTGAGATATGATAATCCCAATCTCTATCAATTATTTGAGTTTTTTCTATTACGATAGGAATAGTGTATGGGTATTCAACTTTATTAATTAAAATGAGAATTTCAAATTGCCCCCAAAGTTTGCCTTTCTTATCGAGTACGCTAATTTTCCCTTCAAGAGCCAAATAACCAGGTTTAGGGCTATGCACATCCTTAAAAGAATAATACTTGCCCAAAAAGCTATCAATATCACAATTGAGATTTGTCTTAGTCATAGTTAAAATAAGGCTTGCTTTTGGATGCAATGGGGTATAAGTCTCTACTGTTCCTGTTTGGGTCAGGCAAGGTATTTATTGTTAATACTAGAACGCCCATATCGTTTTGAACAGCCAAGTTGTTATCTACCAAGTAGCGTTCCCAATCGAAATTGTATTGATAATATTTCCGTCCATCCTCATAATCGTGTATTTCTTTACTTCGTTGCTCAAAATACTTGTCTTTCCTGAGTTGGGTTGTTACATTGTGCCCTACCACAATTCCGCTGTTTTTGGCATTACTCTGCATTTTTGGTGCAAGGCTAGTATGCAAGCTACACGTAGTAACTTCCCCAGATTCGCCAATACCAGAATAGAACCAATCTACCTGTTTTGAATGACCTAAATCCAGTCCGGCCCTTGTGTGGATATCTTGTATGCCATTATCTTCAAAAAAGTCTTTGAGGTCGTTTTTTACAAAGTAAGATATCATTGAAAAAGATTTTAGCGCATCTTCTACTGCCTTCAATTTTTCAATATTCTTTCCGCCAAAATATACCATTAAGCCATCACCTTGAATACGATGAACATAGCCGCCACAAAGATTAACTGCAAAAATTGAAGCTCGAATGATACTTTCCGTTATCAATCGGACGGTACCTTTTGTAAAGTTATTAAAGAGCTTGGTGCTTTTCTTTACATCTATAAAGCCGGATATTATCCAATGCTCTTCAACCAAGTCTGTAGCTTTTAGATAAGTAAAGTCAGGATGACTTCCCAATGGTTGGTAGTCGAAAGTTTCTTTAACGCCCATTCCTTTAGCAAATAGTTTCATTTCGCGGGAAAGTTCACGTCCAGGAAGTTCATTTCTTAGTAATTTAAGATACTCGCGGTTGCTTTCCAACATAGGTTCACTAAGCCCGTAAATTTTGTTTGATTTTGTAGGGTCGTTCTCGACCGCTTTTTTAATTACATTTTTGTAGTCTTCAAATAAGTTCATTTTATGAGGTAATTTTAATTAATATGTAGGTTGAGGGTGCTAAAAGCATAAATTGTATGATTAATAGAACACAAGCCCATTTAAGTTTTCTGAATTTTGATTTTAACCCTTTTGAAAGGATATAAACCTGATTTCTTAAATCTTTTAAATTGCCTTTTTTAGTTTGGTTTTTTGAAAGGTCAAAAAATTCATCGGGCTCTTTCTGTCCTATACTAGCAAAATAATACAAGGATTCTATCTCTGATTTTGCCGAAAAATATGGCATACTAGCTAATGCCAATAGGATGAGACTACCCACACCGAGGGTTATGATTGCCGCCAAAAAAAACAATAAATAGTTTTCTTGATTGAGTAATTCTTGTATTTGAGTTATGAGCGTGATAGTACCACCTGTTATAAATGTATTGATGGCGATATATACCGCTGTTTTATTATTTACGCTATCGTAATAATGGTCTAGGCGATTTACAGTATATTCTAATCTTTCTTTTTCCATACAGTTAAATTTATTAACTAGGCTGATTCTTAAGATCCAGCCTAGTTGATTACTTGATAGCTTTTGCGACAGCCGATACAGCTGCCACAAATGTTACCACAGTAAGAATGGTAGAAATAACTTTAGCGTTATCCCCGTTTAAATGTAGACAAGTGTCCATTTTGCAAAGACTCAACTTGTCATTTTGAAATGAATAATTCATAGTCAAAATTTAAATTAGCCCAATTTCACAGCATTTGGGTTTCGCTGAAGTGTTACTTGCTTTTATCAGTAACACCTTTAAATTTTCTACCGCTGGTCTTTACATCCATAAATCTTCCTGAATCGGAATCTCTTTTAACGTAAAGCCCAGTTTTAGTGTTTTTAACTTGTGTTCTGCTTTTTATTGCACCGTGTCTGCGATTATCACCACTTTTTCCATTTGTTGCCATTTGTATTGTTTTATAGGTGCTACACTTTCATATGCTTTTAAATTTATTTTTTTTACCGTCATTTGGTAAATTTTTACGACATTGAAGCATATACTTAATGAATGAGGGTAGCTACAACTTCAGAAATAATAGAACAGCTTAACGCAATCGATATAAAGAGCCTCTTAAACAGGATGGAACTTTATACTCGTGATCGCTTTTATGACAAGAGTGACAGAAACAAAAAAGGCTTTCAGTTTCAAGATTTTTGTCATCAAACATTAACTAAAGCCTGTGATGGTACACGCAAATGGAAACCAGATAATTGCTCTTTTGAGAAATTTATATTTTGGGCTTTACATAGTGATTTAGATAGTTTTTTTAAACAGTTAAAAAGAAAAGGCGATGATTCTGATGAAAACCCTCAATCAGAATACATAATCAATATTCCAAATTATTCCGATGAAGAACCTACTGAAGACTTTAATTATGAAAAGATTGATGATGAAGTGAGATTGCAGCAATGGATAAAACAGTTGGAAGACCAAGGGGCGGACAAAGAGGAAGTAGAAGTGTTCGAATGCTTGGCAAATGGAATTGACAAACCAAAAGACATAGCGGATTTACTCGATAAACCAATCGATGTGATTTATACAATATCTAGAAGATTAAGAAGAAAAAAAATCAAATTCAACGAGAAGTGGACAAGCTTAAAAAAACAGTAAAGGAAAGTCTTGATAATTTTGACAAAGCGATTCCTGATAATTTGGTTAGGAAGCAGCTTGAGATGGAAGGTGTCGATTTAGATGAACAATCTTTATTACAAGATAAATTTATCAAGCAATTGAAATTTAGATTAAAGTCAAAGAGTATTGTATTGAAGAATGATAGTATGCTTGACAAAGCATCAAATTATTTTAAAGATGCTTTAACCAAAGGGCTAGATAAGCCTATTGCGTATATGAACAATTTAATTCAAACAAATCAATTACAAACACAATTCAGTAGATTGGAAAAAATGTCTGAAGAACAAATTAAAGACATTATTAAAGACCAAAACCTGATTGAAATTTTAGAAATGCTTGAGGAAGAATCAGAAGGGCAGTAACAAGGCCAAAGAAATATTACAACAAATCGGATTTGATGAAGTCACAGAACTTTCTATGAAAGATTTATTGGCTGGTTTTGATGTTATCTACATAGAAGAAGAATTAAATGGTTCAGACGGTGTCATCATTAGAGGTAAGTCAAAAACAATCATTAAGGTAGATACAAATATTTCTACCCTTCAGCGCAAAAGGTTTGTTGCTGCGCACGAATTAGGACACTTCTTTCTTCACGATAAATTGGAATTTCATTTGGACGATGAGAAAACTCTAAGCTGGAATAGATTAGAAGAAGTTCACAAAAGAGGTATTCAAGAAATTGAAGCGAACGATTTTGCAGGCGAGCTTTTAATGCCCGAACAAGTTTTTAGAGACTTCATTGCAAGAAAGCCATTTGGTCCAGATTTGATTAAAGAGTTAAGTGAGCGTTTCAATACCAGCTTAACTTCTGTAATATTTAGAATGTTAAGTTTGGAAATTGCACCTTTTTTCGTTGTTTTTATGGCCGACGGTGTTGTACGCTATTGGCGCAAAACGGAAGATTTTAAATGTTATACAAACGATATTACTAAAATTCAGCCACCAGAGTTTTCAGTTGCAAAAGAGTATATAAATTCAAATTATGAGTTTATCTATGAAGGAGCTGAGAAAACTCAATCTATTGAAAAGTCGACCTGGTTTAAATTAAATGACTGGGAAGAAGATATTGAGTTTAATGAATATTGCTTACCTACGAAAAAATACAAAACACTTATAAGTGTTATTTGGGAAGCATAGCTAATAGGTTTTTATAATCACTCAATCTAATATTTTTTCAAAAAAATCAAGGGATATTGTCTGCAACAGAATCCCTAATTTATAATCTATTTCTAAATACTGAAGTACTATTTGGAAATTGATAATAGAATTATCTAAAAGAGGAGTTTATTATCATACAATATAACCGCAATTTAAACTCGTAAAATACTTCCATCAAAAGACTACGGCATAAAGCCATCGCTTCTTCCTACGCTAATTTATTCCGTTTCCTTTTGAGCCAAGATTTTATCTTCCGTTTGGTTTCTGCTCAAATATTGTTTAATCAAAAATTTGAGTATTATGACAACAAAAGCGAGTACCACAAGAAAGAGCGGTAAAAAAATTACGGCCGCCAAGAAAGAAGTCAAAGAAAAATTGACACAAAAAGCGATTGGACTTCAGATTGAGAACCTATCAATTGCAAAGGTCATTCCCGACCCGATGCAGCCCAGAAAAACTTTTAATGAAGCACATCTGCAACAGCTTTCCGAAAGCGTCAAAAAGCACGGTGTTCTACAGCCTATTACAGTTCGAAAATCTGGAAACGGATTTATCATCGTGATGGGCGAACGTAGGTATCGAGCAAGTAAGCTGGCCGACAAGAAAACTATTCCGTGTATTGTCAGGGAATATAAGGACAACGATGTTCTTGAAATTCAAATCATCGAAAATTTGCAAAGGCAGGATGTTGAACCGACCGAAGAAGCTCAGGCGATTGCTTACCTAAGCGAGAAATATGCACCTACCGAAATTGCGAAGCGATTGGGTAGAACGGATAACTTCATCAGACAGCGACTAAAATTGGCTGGCTTGATTGACGGTTTTAAGCACTTTGTCCGCAATGGCGAAATGACCATTTCTTTAGGTGTAGGTGTAGCGCTCTTTGAACCAGAGGAACAGCAGATGATGCTGGAAACAATGGGCGAGGATTTTAATGCGCACCAGATAAACAAGATGATTAAGGACCAGACCTACGATTTAGAAAAAGCATCTTTTGATGTAAATGACAAAAAATTGGTTCCGAAAGCTGGGTCTTGTGTTGAATGTCCTTTCAATGCTGCAAATCAAGGCAATCTGTTTGGCGATGGTAAAATGGTTTGTACAAAAGCAGCCTGTTTCGAAACTAAGAAAAGTAAATCGCTCTTGAACCTGATTGAGAAATCCAAGAAAGAGAATATCCTATTGGTTCCTGAAATAAGACAATATTGGGCAGATGACGAAAACAATCAGCTCATTATATCGCAATTAGAAAAGAACGGATTGACGGTCTATCTACTGGACGATGTTGAAATTATAGAGAATCCAATTGTACCTACAATAGAAGCCATCAAGAAAGAATATCAACATTACGATTATTCTGAAGATGAGTTAAAGGCAGAATTGGATGAAGCAATGCAGAATTATAAAGAAGCATTGGAAAAATTCAATTCAGCAAAAGAAGATGCATTTAAAAACGGTATTGTGTTTCATCCCGATTCATTCCAGCACAAGGAAATTTTTGTAAAGATTGTTGAAAAATTAAAGAACGATTCTACGGATTATTCCGCACAATTGGCCGACAGGAAAATGGCAGATTGTACGCCTGAAGAACAAATCGTAAAAATCAACGAAAGGGAAATCCGGAAGAAGCAAATAGAGAACAACAAGCAATTTGAAGAAGTGGTTGAGATGATTCGCGAGACGAAATACATCGATACAAAGAAGACACTTTCAATGGATGAAATGGTGGCATTCTCGATATCGCTATTTGAGAATAATGTGGACTATATGAGCCAACAAAAGTATTTCTCAAAGTTCTTGGGAGACACTTCAAAGATGACCAAAGTTGGAATGGTCGAGAATTTCAAGAAGAAGTTCAAAAAGGAAATCTTTCACAAGTTGATACGCTATATGCTCACAAAGCAAGTGCATTTTGGCGAAAGCAATCACGTCAATAATCTGACGAACATTTCATTTTACAACGCAATGCAAGGATATTACAAATCCAAGATTGCCGGCATTGAAAACGAATATGCCGAAAAGAGAGGCAAACGTGAGGAACGTTTGAAAGAGCGTATCACAGTTCTTGAAAAGCAAATTCAGGAACTCAACGATTAGCTTTTGTTGTTTGAGGAAGGGTCGGCATTTGTGCTGGCCCTTTTTCTTTTTTATGATAGTTTTTAAAAAATGTATTTACAAAGAGGGGGTTATCAATCAATAGTTAGCGCAAAAGTAAACTCGTAAAATACACCCATCAAAAGACTACGGCATAAAGCCAACGCAACATCCTACGCTTATTTAATCCGTTTCCTTTTGAGCTGAGATTTTATCTTCCGTTTGGGTACTGCTCAAATATTGTTTAATCAAAATATATCATTATGAAAAGAGTATCTGAAAAACCTAAAATTTCGCTACAAGAAGCTGAAAAGCATTATCAGTCAAGTAGTAAAAATTATGACATTGATAGTGGCGAAAGTCACTTGGCTTATTACAGGGATAAGCATCCCAACTATTACCGAGTATTATCAGAAAATGTTTAACCTGCCTGTCGGCAGACAGGTCTAAATTCAAAAGTAATGTATTTACAAAATCTACAACAGGATGAAATCTTTGTTCCATCAGAAATGAAATCCTTAAAAAGTCTGACACAGATGGAATCCCGAAGAGGGCTTGAAAATGCCATAATCTCTAATGGCAAAATCGTCAATGTGGTATCGAACAGCTATGGCCACATTCCAAATCAACTGTTCTTCAAGAAAGCTGAAGAAATGCTGACCGATGAACAACTGAATTTCCACAAACGCACCATCAACAAAAATGATAGGTCGTTTATTACCGACTTTATCATCGATGATAAAAGCCAGTTTACGGTCAAGAACCATAAGGACTTGATACTGCCGATGCTTCGGTTCAAAAACTCGTATGACGGAAGTGAAAAGACCTCTGGACACTTTGGGTTTTACAGGGAAGTATGTTCAAATGGCTTGCACGTTTCTCAAGCGGAAATCGAGTTTTCCATCAAGCACAGTAAGAACAATACGCACTTGATTATGCCGAGGCTGAACAATCTATTCGATAAATTTCTGGACAATGAATTCTATACCATTACAAAGAAATTCGACAAGATGAAAGAATTTAAAATCATCGATACACAGGAATTTGTAAAAGCGATTCTTGACAAAACAAAACTGTTTAGGTATGAATGTAGCGATAATAATAGCGACCCGTCGAAAAAATCTCGTGAGGTCATCGAAATCTTAAACTATGAAGCCTTGTTGCTCAATGAAGAACCAAATCTGTGGTTAGGTTACAATGCGTTTAATTCAGTACTTCATAATGTTTTGAAGAAAAGCTTTGGCCAACAAGAACGGTTGGATAAAAAACTGTTCGACGAAGTCTATGCAATGGCATAAAGCCAAAAGGTTCATCCAGTACCTTAAACTGGATTTTCCCCCTTTGCAATACTTATAAAATAATTTAGAATTTAGTTTGATAGTGTGTCAATTTTCCCAGACAAGAAATATTGCTATCTTTGTAATTAATGCAAAAACCAAATAAAATAGCGGCATTTTTCTTTTTAGGCTTGTTTAGCCTTATGATGCTGCATCAGGTTTTTCCGCATTTGCACCATCAGCACGAGGAAACGCATTCCTTTTCAGATATTGCTCATACTGACGAACACCATCATCACGATGACAGTTCGCACGAAAAGGAAGAATCCCCATACGGATTTTTTGGGTTCTTTATGGAAATGCACGTCCACTCAACGGTATCCAGCGATATTGTTGTACTTAAAAGGAATACAGTTGAGCAGCAGACCAATGTTGATAAGGATATAGTAAAAAGTTCTTTTGAAACTCAAAAAATCTTTTTGATTGACTATAGGCAAAATAGTAAACCGCCTGTCTATCATCCACCCAATACATATTTTAATCCCTACCTCTCTTCCCTCGACTCACGAGGCCCACCATCTTTAGGTTAATCATTTAGGAGAATGGTATCGCTATGGTATTATTCCCTTTTATAAATGCAGACCTGTCAGCCGACAGGTAAGATTAAACCTAAAATTTCAAACAATGAACAAATACATCGTGTCCGCGATTTGCGGATGCCTGTTCTATGTTAATGGTTTCTCACAGGATAAAAATATTGGGGAACTGCTTAACGAAATAGAACAGAACAATACAGAGTTAAAAGGCTATCAATCTTTCATTGAAAGTCAGCAACTCGAAAACAGGAGCAACAATAATTTGCCTGACCCACAGCTTTCTGGCTTTTATTTGCCATTTGGCGACAATACAACTGGAGATTATACCGAATATCAACTATCGCAATCTTTTGAATTCCCAACGGTATATGCTGCTCGTAGCAAATGGAACGAGTCTAAATCGCAACAGTTAGCGTCAGCCTATGCTAATAAAAGACTGGAAGTCTTATTGAAAGCAAAAAATACGCTTTTGGAACTTGCTTTCTTGCAAAAGCAAAAAACTATTGAAGCAGAAAGAAAAACCCAGAGCAAGCAGGTTTTTGACCAAATCCAAAAACTTTTTGATACCGAGCAAGTAGGCATTTTAGATTTGAATAAAGCGAAAATTGCTTGGATTCAAGAGCAGTTTGTTGTGGAACAGATTGAAAGCGAAATCCAAATTTTGTTATCCAAACTCAAAACCTTGAACGGAGGCAATGCAATTGATGGTATTTCGTCAAGTATTGCATTACCTATCGAAGTTGGTACGGTAGATAATCTTTGGCAGGAAAAATTAGCGAAAGACCCTTTACTACAAGAATTAAAGGCTAATGAATCTGCATCTCGTCAAAAAGTAAAACTGGAAAAAAACAAGGTGCTGCCAAACGTGGCACTTGGCTATAATTATCAAGGCGTTAGCGGTAGTCATTATTCTGGGTTTTATGGCGGTGTTTCAATTCCACTTTGGAGTAGCAAGAACAAAGTAAAAGCTGCCGAAGCGAATTATGAGTATCAACAGTCCAACACGCAGGTAGTTACCACTTCGCTTTATACACAATTTCAAAAAACCTATAATCGATACGAATTGATACTCGAAAAATTTAATGAGTATCAAACCACTATGGGCAATTTAAATAGCGAGCAACTGCTTTTTAAGGCTTATATGTTGGGCGAGTATTCGTTTATGGATTATTACGTGGAGCTTCAGTTTTATCGGAATGCATCAGATAAAATGCTGCAAATGGAAAAGGAACTGCAACTGCTTCAAGCACAATTATTAAAACATCAGTTATAAATTTTTAAACATACAATTATGAAATCGAAGATTCACGAATACCAAAACAAATATTTAGCAATGAGTAAAATTTCAAAATCAATATTCGCAATAGCAATCGCATCAACATTTTTAGTAACCTCTTGTCGAGAAACAAAAACCGAAAATACTGACGACCACGGTCACGAGCATAATGAGGATGGTAGTCATACGGAAGAAACCATAGAGCTAGAAGAGTTTAAAGTAGGAACTGATTCTATGGAAACAAAAACAGAGGAACACGGGCACGACCACGATTCAGAAGGGAATCATACAGATGATGATTCTGACACCCACAAACACGATGATGAGTCAGAACACCACGACCATTAAAAATCAAAAACATACGAAAGATGAAATATATAATAATAGTGCTCGCCTTTTTGGCAATGTCCTGCAATAACAAGTCAGAAGACGCACACGCACACAACGAAGATGGTAGTCACGTGGGCGAAGAAATTCCACGATTGAGCCATACTATCTGGACGGATAAAACAGAACTCTTTGTTGAGTTTCCTGCGCTCATAGTAGGTAACGGAAGTAGATTTGCAGCCCATTTTACGGTTTTGGATAAACACCAGCCCGTTCAAGAAGGTTCTGTAACGGTCAGCTTAATAAAAGATGGAAAAGGAATTAGAAATACGGTAGATGCACCGTCATCCCCAGGCATTTTTTCGCCTGCCATACAACCGAAAGAAGAAGGAAACTATCAATTGGTTTTTGAATTAACTACACCTGAATATTCAGATAAAATAACAATTGACGATGTTACGGTTTATGCTAATATAGATGAAGCCATAAAAGCTTTGGGTACGGAAGAAGAAGATGAGGGCATCTCGTTTTTAAAGGAACAAGCTTGGAAAATCGATTTTCAAACCGCGCCTGTAGTTTCGGGTAAAATTTACGATGTCATCAATACATCCGGTGTTTGGATGCCATCGCCAGGTTCAACAAAGTCCTTGGCAGCAAAATCTAATGGTGTGGTAGATTTTAAAGTGAATAACCTTACGGAAGGCACAGCGGTAAAACAAGGTCAGCTTTTGATGAGCTTGAACAGTCAAGGTTTGGCATCCAACAATTTAAGTACGGATATCGCTTCCGCGAAAGCGACATTCCAACAAGCCAAATCTGAATATGAACGGAAGAAAGAGTTATACGACTCTAAAATTGTCCCCAAATCTGAATTTGAGAAAGTGGAAAGCAGTTTTGAAATCGCCAAAGCCAACTATCAATCATTGGTATCTGGTGTTTCAGGTGGAAGCAAACAAATTCGCGCACCTTTTGATGGGTTTATAAAATCCATTACGGTTTCTAATGGCGATTATGTGGCGCAAGGCGTGGCATTGGTAGCTATTGGCACACACCAATCCAAAGTATTGAAAACCCAGTTAGCACCTAACTATGGACTCACAATGGAGAACGTACAGGGAATCTGGTATCAAACGAGCAACGGACAATGGGCAGATGTAACAGATGCGGAAGGCAAAATTCTTTCTATTGGTAAGGATGTGGAGCGTGAAAATCCATTGATTTCAGTTTTTGCACAAGTGAATGCAGATGTCGATATGCCAGAAGGAAGCTTAACACCTGTTCAAATCGCAATGGGAAATGCTACCCAAAATACTACGATTCCTGTTAATGCTTTATTGGAAGATTATGGAAGTTATTCCGTCATCGTACAGCTTTCAGGGGAAAGTTTTGAAAGACGACCTGTGAAAATAGGAAAGCGTAATGGCGAGAATGTAGAAATTATTCAAGGCTTACAAGTTGGCGAAGTGGTAGTAACCACAGGAGCATACCAAGTTAAAATGGCTTCAATGTCTGGTTCAACACCTGCACACGGTCACGAACATTAAAAACGAAGAGAAATGTTAAACAAAATATTATCAATTTCACTTCAAAACAGATTGCTCATTCTATTGGGAGCGGTTGCATTGAGTGTACTGGGCGTGTATTATGCACGTACAATGAACGTCGATGTATTCCCAGACCTTACAGCGCCAACGGTAACAATTCTTACCGAAGCGCACGGAATGGAATCTGAAGAAGTAGAAAAATTAGTAACCTATCAATTGGAAACGGCCTTAAACGGTTCGCCCAATGTGAGACGTATCCGTTCATCATCGGCAGCAGGAATTTCAATTGTTTGGATAGAATTTGAATGGGGAACCGATATTTATCGAGCACGCCAAATTGTTAGTGAACGCATCCCGATGGTAAGGGAAAATTTACCAGAAGGCATTGGCGCGCCAACAATGGCACCTATTTCATCCATTATGGGCGAGATAATGTTATTGGGCGTAACGTCCGATAGTTTATCGCCAATGGAAGTAAGAACCTTATCAGATTGGACAATCAGACCACGCATAAAAGCGATTGGTGGTATTGCAAATGTAGTAGTCATTGGTGGCGATTATAAGCAATACCAAGTATTTGCCAATCCTGAAAAGATGAAACATTATAATGTAAGTCTAACCGAATTGGTAGAACACGTTAAGGAAGCAAACACAAATGCACCTGGTGGCGTGATTAATCAATATGGTAACCAGTATATCATTAAAGGTAGCGGTAGAGCGTATGCGCTTGAAGATTTACAAGAAGCGGTTCTTAAGGAAGTGAATGGTCAAACCATCAAAATAAAAGATGTAGCAACTGTACAAATCGGAGCTGCCGATAAAATTGGCGACGGTTCATTAAATGCAAAACCCGCTGTGATTCTGACCATTTCAAAGCAACCCGATGTGAATACCTTGGAGTTGACAGACCGCTTGGACGAAGCCATTGCAGACTTGGAAACAACCTTGCCAAAAGGTGTCAACATCAAAAGCCAAATCTTTAGACAGTCCGATTTCATAGATGCTTCTATTAGTAATCTAAATATGACTCTTTTAGAAGGTGCGTTTTTTGTAATGATTATCCTGTTCATCTTTTTAATGAACTGGAGGACTACCGTTATTTCCTTGCTGGCTATCCCTATTTCATTATTGGTTTCCATCATCATATTAAAATGGTTGGGTTACACCATAAATACAATGAGTTTGGGTGGTATGGCAATCGCCATTGGTGCGTTGGTAGATGATGCCATCATCGATGTGGAAAATGTGTATAAACGCTTGCGCAAAAATATCAGAAAACCAAAAGCAGAACGTCAATCGACTATAAAAGTAGTGCGTGATGCTTCTGTAGAAATACGAAGCTCTATTATTATCGCGACCTTAATTATCATCGTATCATTTGTTCCCTTGTTCTTTTTAAGCGGAATGGAAGGTCGATTATTGCAACCGCTGGGCATAGCCTTTGTAACATCGGTATTGACCTCATTGGTTGTTGCCGTAACGGTTACGCCTATTTTGTGTTCTTATTTATTGGACAATGAGAAGCTTCTAAACAAACAAGCTGATGGTACAAAAGTAGAGCGTTGGTTGCAGAAACATTATGGCAACCTTCTGGAACGTGCGACTAAAATACCTAAAACCATTATAGGCGTAACTGTCATTGCATTTGTATTGAGTCTTTTAGTTGTCACACAATTGGGAAGAAGTTTTCTTCCAGAATTTAATGAAGGTTCATTGGTAATTAGCGTGGTTGGTCCACCGGGAATGTCTTTGGAAGAAAGTAATAAGACTGGAAAGTTAATAGAGACCATTTTATTGGATATGCCCGAAGTAGAGGTCGTTACTCGAAGACAAGGACGTGCCGAACTGGACGAACACGCCCAAGGTGTTAATGCTTCGGAAATCGATGTGCCCTTTGTTCTCGAGGACAAAACCAAAGAAGAGTTCTTTGAAGAAGTCCGAAATAAATTGAGCATCGCACCTGGTGTTAATATCACATTGGGACAACCCATCGCACACCGTATTGACCATATGCTTTCGGGTACACGTGCCAATATTGCCATCAAGATATTTGGTTCCGATTTACAACGTCTATTTGAAGTAGGGAAAAGTGTAGAACAGAACATCAAGGATATTGATGGATTGGCAGATGTTGCAGTTGACCAACAAATTGAAGTACCACAAATACGCATCAAACCCAAACGCCAGATTCTTTCGGCTTATGGAATGACGGTCGGTAATTTAATGGAACAGGTAGATATCGCTTTTGCAGGCGAAGAAGCAGGCGAAATTTACGAAGGACAGCAATACTTTGATTTGGTAGTTCGCTATGAAAAACCGTTTCGGGACAACATTGAGAATATCGGTAACACGTTAATAAGTCTTCCAAATGGTGGTCAAACCACTTTGGGCGAACTGGCAACTATTCAATCTGTAAGCAGTCCAAACACTATCAATCGAGAAGATGTGCAACGTAAGATTGTGGTAGCAGCCAATGTTCAAGGCAGGGATTTACGTGGTGCCGTTAACGAAATAAAGGAAGTGGTCGCCAGCAATGTAAATATGCCAGAAGGTTATCGTGTACAATATGGCGGACAATTTGAAAGTGAATCCAAAGCATCACAATTGCTTTTGATAACAGCCATAATTGCAATAGCCATCATTTTCTTGCTATTATATTATGAGTTCAAGGATGTAAAACTGGCGTTCGTAGTCTTAATCAATCTACCATTAGCGTTGATTGGTGGTATTTTGATTGTGTACTTCACATCAGGAATCATCAGTATCGCTGCGACCATTGGATTTATCAGTCTCTTTGGAATAGCAACCCGTAATGGTATTTTATTGGTATCACGTTATGAAGATTTACGAAAGGAAGGAATCCAAGGCTTTCAATTGATAAAGAAAGGTGCATTAGATAGATTAAATCCCATTTTAATGACTGCCTTTACCACAGGTCTGGCATTGATACCATTAGCCTTAAAAGGTGGCGAACCCGGAAGTGAAATACAAAGCCCTATGGCAGTTGTGATTTTGGGTGGTTTGCTTTCAGCTACTATTTTGAACTTGGTGGTAATTCCTTGTGTGTATCAGCTATTAGTTAATAAAAAACGGAATTCAAACGAAACAATATGATTTAAGAGAATAGATGAAACTGTCAAAACTATTAGAGCCCTTCCAAGCTTTACGTAATCGTTTATTCGCAAAACTTTATTTGGCACAGACCATAAGTTTATTGGGCGATGCCTTTACGTGGGTCGGGTTGGCTCTTTTGGCATATCAGTTCGGCGAAGAAAGGGCTGCGGTCATATTGGCAACAGCTCTTACTTTACGAGTTACTGCATTCATTGTATTTTCGCCTTTTGCAGGCGTATTAGCAGATAGGATTAGCCGAAAGAAAATACTCTATACCACACATTTTATCAGAATGGTTATAGTAGGTTGTCTGCCTTTCGTGACTGAAGAATGGCAAATTTATGTCCTCATTTTTCTGATGAATGTATTTAACGCATTTTTTAGTCCGACTTATCGGTCTATCATTCCGCAGATTGTAGATAAATCAATATACAGACAAGCGATAGGTTTATCGGCAGCCACGTATCAGCTGTTAGGAGTATTGGGTCCAGGCTTGGCAGGGATTTTAGCCATCTGGTTAGGTGCAAGGGAAATATTTTTTGTCGATGCTGTTACATTTGTTATCGCAGGTATTTTATTGTTGAGCCTTCCAAAAAGTAAGCTGGATATTGTTGCAGACGAAATCGAGGGTAAGATAAAGCCAACCACTTGGCAAGATGTTTTAAAGGGTATTAGACTACTATTTTCCAATCAATACGTGCGCTTCGCATTATTCATTGAATTTGTTTCTGCGGTTGCTGGCGCACTTATCTTGGTCAATACCATCATATTGGTCAAAGGTGGATTGGAACTTACAGATAAAGATTACGGAATCATTATGGCAGCTTTCGCTATTGGTGCAATGGTAGCGGCATTTGTTTCTGGAGCAATTGATAAATCCAAATCAAGACGCATATCTCTCATTATTGGAGCTCTGATTTTAGGAGTTGCCATAAGTTTTGCCAATTACCTCGATTTTTCAATGTTATTCATTGTATGGATTGTTGCCGGACTTGGTCAAAGCCTTGCGGAGATTCCATCCGAAACACTTATCGGAGAAACAGTACCCATCGAAGAACAAGGTAAAGTCTACGGTTCTCATTTTGCATTTTCACATCTATGGTGGGCATTTGCATATCCATTGGCAGGATTTTTGGGTACTACATTCCCAAATCAAAGCTTCCTTTATGGAGGCATTATTACATTAATAATATTGGTGTTAGTGGTTATTTTATTAAGACCTAAAAAACATTCATTATAAATAGAATACTATGGAAGAATATAAAAATAATAAACCCGTTATTTATCGGTGTGACGGCGTTAATTGCCGAAAGAAAAAAGGAAAGCTTTTAGATTATTATATAAAGAAATACAAGTTAAAAAATAAAATTGAGGTTGACGATATGGACTGCAACAACAAGTGCGAACAAGCACCTGTTATGCATCTTCATCCAGAGGATATATGGTTTTCGGAAAAAGATTTAGGGACAATCGTTAAAAGACATATTTTAAATAAATAATTGGTTTAAATTGGAAACAAATTCACCTTCTTACATTGGTAGGGAGGTTTTTTTTATGCCATTAGATTTATTCCCATTCAGCACATTCCCCTACATTCCGCGAAAAGCTTCATTACGGCAAAAGCGCTTCACTACTGAAAGTCTTGGACACGACTTTAAAGCTTCCGTTTTCCATTCCACTTGCCCGCTCATTCCCGAGAAAAGTCAGGAAGCGGTCAAACTATATTCCAAACTTCACCTTTAAAGTCAAGTCCGCTTTAAATCCTGCATAATAAGGATAAATAGTTTTCTTAATCCGTTCAGCACATTCCCCTACATTCCGCAAAAAGCTACATTTCGGGAAAAGAGCTTCTCTACAAAAATCTTGGACACAATCCCCAATTTTAGCTTTCCATTCCGTTAACCCTTCCCGATGCTCTGGGAAGGAACACTTCATTCCTTTGCTAAAATTGTGAATCAAGTCCGCTTTTCATCGGAAAGTCATCACTTCGGTTTTTTTAACAGGATTTTCGGCGCGGTCTTCTTGAGCCCTCACTCAAAAATACTTAAAAACCGAACCGCTGCCTTACACATTTTAAGGGGTTTATAATGGATAAAGC
>CAXBDK010000022.1:0-57252 GCA_963974715.1 uncultured Sediminicola sp. | reverse complement strand
CCCCTGTTACCAGGATGAAAACCTGGCGTCCTAACCCCTAGACGAACGGACCATTACTTTTGCGTAATTGCGGATGCAAAAATACAACTATTTTTGACTATTGCAACAACTGCGTATATTTTTTTGTTCTTTTAATAGGCCTTGGCGAACAAAACCCTCTTGGAGGAAGGTTTTCCGGTAACCATGCATTTTCCCTGCTCTTCAACGGCATCTATAGGGATACATCGAATGGTGGCCTTGGTCTCCTCCTTCACCCTTTCTTCAGTTTCAGCTGTACCGTCCCAATGTGCGGATATAAACCCGCCCTTATTTTCCAGAACCTCTTTAAAGGATTCATAACTGTCCACCTCCGTAATGTGCGACGACCTATGATCCATTGCCCGTTGATGGATGAGCCGCTGAATGTCCTCCATCAAAAATTGGATCCTTCCCACTACTTCTTCGGCCTTCACGGTCTCTTTTTCAAAGGTATCCCTCCGGGCCACCTCATACGTACCGTTCTCCATGTCCCTTTGACCGATGGCCAGCCTTACGGGAACGCCTTTTAACTCGTATTCATTAAATTTGAATCCCGGTTTATGGGTATCGCGGTTATCGTATTTAACGGAAATGCCTTTTGCCCTGAGTTCCTTTACCAAAGGCGCCACCCGGTCCGAAATGGCCAGTAGCTCGTCCTCTCCCCTATAGATCGGCACGATCACCACCTGTATCGGGGCCAGTTTTGGGGGAAGCACCAATCCGCTGTCATCACTGTGCGTCATGATAAGGGCACCCATTAGCCGTGTGGATACTCCCCAAGAGGTGGCCCACACAAATTCTTGGCCTCCCTCCTTTGTTGCGAATTTCACATCAAAGGCCTTTGCAAAGTTCTGCCCTAGAAAATGCGATGTCCCTGCTTGAAGGGCCTTCCCGTCCTGCATAAGGGCCTCTATGCAGTATGTTTCGATAGCCCCGGCAAACCGCTCGCTTTCGGTCTTGGTCCCTTTTATTACCGGCACTGCCATATAGTCTTCCGCAAATTCGCCATACACGTCCATCATCTGCTTGGCCTCTGCTATGGCCTCGTTTTCAGTGGCGTGTGCCGTATGGCCTTCCTGCCATAAAAATTCGGAAGTCCTTAGGAAAAGGCGGGTACGCATTTCCCATCGGACCACATTGGCCCATTGGTTTATCAACAGGGGAAGATCCCTGTACGATTGGATCCATCTCCTATACGTATCCCAGATGATGGTCTCCGAAGTGGGCCGAACGATCAACTCTTCCTCCAACTTTGCATCCGGATCCACGATGATCCCACTACCGTCCTCGGCATTCTTTAAACGATAATGCGTCACTACGGCACATTCCTTGGCAAAACCTTCCACGTGGCTCGCCTCCTTACTGAGATAGGATTTTGGTATGAACAATGGAAAATATGCATTTTCATGGCCCGTTTCCTTGAACATTTTATCCAGTTGTGCCTGAATTTTTTCCCATATCGCATATCCATAGGGCTTGATCACCATACATCCCCTGACCCCTGAATTCTCAGCTAAATCGGCCTTTACCACCAATTCGTTATACCATTTGGAATAATCTTCGGACCTCTTCGTTATATTTTTACCCATACTAGTAAGTTTGGCACAGAACTTGCGACTTTATAAATGTGAAAATAGTTCGGCAAAACTAACTATTTTTACTATGTTCAACAATTAAAATTTACAGCCATGATATATTCCCTGCCCCATAAAATTTTAAAAATGATTTCCGTGATAGCGGTTACCATGCTATTAATGGTTTCCTGTGGTTCCTACCAGCAGGCCTCTTATTACGATGATGGCATCTATGCCGGCAATGGTCCTGCCGTGGAATCGAGACAGCAGTATGGGCAACGTGCAAACCAAACGGAAAACAATGCTTACGGAACCTATTTTGGTGAAAAGGCGGACGAATATCAAGACATCTTGGAAAGTGAGGTCTTTACGGACGTCGATAGCTATTCCAGCGGGGTTTCCAACGACAGTTTGCAGGTAGTGGAAGGAGACAATTACTACGCAAGGAACAACACCTATGACGGACAGCCAGGTTGGGGGGATAATCCGACCAATGTGAGCATCAACATATATGATGACAACTGGGGCCTGAACGGTTTCTATGGACTCGGGTGGGGCGGTTATTACGGTTGGGGCGGGTATAATGCCCTATATTGGAACAACCCTTGGTATGGTGGCTGGGGATTTGGAGGGCCATGGGGGTATAACTCTTGGGCTTATGCAAATCCATGGTTCTATGGAGGTGGCTGGGGCTATGGATACTATAATTATGGCTGGAACCGTCCGTGGTACGGCAGTTATTACAATAGGTCCTACGCCTATAACAACTCAAGAAGGGGCTATTACCCTGTCCGTTCCGTAAGGGATATCAATTCGACCGCCTTAAGGGGAAGGTCCAATCTGGAATCATCCTCTTTAAGGAGCAATTCTAGGTACCGCAGCACTTCCGGCAGGTCCAATGTGGATTCTAGGGGAAGAAGCTCCAACAGTTATAGATCCACCATTACGAACAGGAGAAGTGTAGGGGTGGATGCGGCCGAACGGAACAATGCGTACCGTACCAGCAGAAGCACCCGTACCTCGCCCAGTTACAACAGTAGCTCTAGAAGTTCGCAGTCCTATAGGTCTACCGTGCCGCAAAACAGCACTTACCGAAGTGGAAATTCCACAAGGACCAGTAGTCCAAGAAGTTCAAATTATTCAAGACAGGCTCCCACACAACAACGGAGTCCCTCCTATTCGAGGCCTGCATCGCCCCAAAGGAGTTCAGGATATTCGGCACCGGCCAGTAGAAGTTCCAGTGGTGGGACCAGAAGTTCCGGTGGTGGCGGCACAAGAAGTAGCCGAGGTGGAGGTAGAAATTAATTTGAAAATAATCAAACGTCCCCCTAGATTCCATTCAACTTCCTAGGGGGAGGCCCACAAAGTATTCAAACAAAAAACCTGATCCACTACATGCCGGCATCAGTGAATAAGACCCGTTAACGGGATTAAAAATTGAAAGGAATGAAAAGGAATTTGACCGTACTCCTAGTATTGGCATGCACATTTGCAAGTGCCCAAAACATAAACGACGTATTGCGGTATAGTAACGAGAACATTCAGGGAACAGCAAGGTTTCAGGGAATGGGGGGTGCTTTCGGAGCCTTGGGCGGCGATCTGTCCGCCCTTAATGTGAACCCGGCCGGATCGGCCGTATTCGCCAACGGACAGTTTACCATTTCGGGAAGTAACTACAATCGGAACAATGATGCCTCCTACTTTGGCAATGACCGATCCACCGACCTGAATACGTTCGACATCAACCAAGTGGGGGCCGTATTCGTCTTTAACAATACCAATAGCGGATCGGAATGGAAGAAATTTTCACTTGCCGTAAATTACGACCTGGTAAATCAAATGGACAACGAGATTTTTGTGGCAGGTACGAGCAATCAAGGAATCGACAACTATTTTCTGGATTATGCACAGGGCGTTCCTTTCGGGCCGTTGTTGCTGCAAGATGGGGAATATATTGATGAAGCCTATCTGGATATAGGGGCTTCTTTGGGATTTGTGGACCAACAGGCCTTCCTTGGATATTTCGGGGGAATAATAGACCCAGTGGATATGGATGATGACAACAATATCGAATATATTTCCAACGCACGCTATTCGAACGTAAACCAGGCGTACAGTAAGAGCACGGCAGGGTATAACAGTAAGTTCACCTTGAACATGGCATCGCAATATGGGGAAAACATTTATTTGGGAGCGTCCATGAACATACATACAGTATCCTATGATGAGCTCACCCGGTTCAGTGAAAGCGGGTATGATTCCGATTCGGAAATCCAGTTTGTGGATTTCGACAATTTCCTTCATACCGAAGGTTCTGGATTCTCCTTTAGTTTGGGAGGTATTGCCAAACTGACCGAATCCCTGAGACTTGGCGCAAGCTACCAGTCGCCCACGTGGTACCGTCTGACCGATGACACCTCGCAACGGATCAATTCCGACCTAGCGGATGCGGATATCGATTTTATCGACTTTAACGATATCAATCTATTTGAGCGGTATACCATAAAGACACCATCAAAATTAACGGGAAGTTTAGCAATGGTTTTCGGTATCCATGGCCTGCTCAGCTTGGATTATAGCTATCAGGACATGTCAAAAGCAGAGTTAAGGCCTACTTCCGACCCAGCTTTCAGTTCTGAAAATTCCTATATCTCCAATACCCTGACAGGGGTTTCCGCTGTAAGGTTGGGAGGGGAATACCGCCTTGACCGGATCAGCTTGAGGGGCGGTTTTAGATACGAACAAAGTCCGTACCAAAACGGCGATACCATTGGGGACCTCCAAGGATATTCGGCCGGTATCGGTTATAATTTTGGCGGCAGCAGGTTAGATCTGGCCTACTACCGTTCGGAACAGGATGTAGACCTACAGCTTTTCAATAGCGGACTTACCACACCTGCCAGCATCAACAATATCAACAATAATATAACTTTGGGCTACACCTTGAACTTTTAGCATAGGGCCCGTTATGGGGAAATATAAAAGAGGCTGCATCACAAAATATAAAGTGAACCCCAAAAGTTAAACAAAAAGCTTTTGGGGTTTGTTATTTATGTATCCCAACCTGATCATATTTATCTAAGCAATGAAAAGTGCGCCTTAACGGTATTGGACACCAATACACCCTCTTCTTCCCTGGAATAATCCAATTTAAACCAATAATCGGAAGCGGGCACCGGATTGCCCAAATAGGTGCCGTCCCATCCCGGAGTGGTTGCGTCCAATTGTTTTAAAAGCTTTCCATATCGGTCAAAAACGAATATTATTGGTTCCGTTAAGGTTTCTATACCTACAATGTTCCAAGTGTCGTGAATCCCATCAGCATTGGGCGTGAAAAATTTAGGATATCCCACCACCAAAAAAGGTATAGGCTCAGTGGTACCACAACCGTTAAGATCGTTTATGACCACTGTATTCTCACCAGGCGGCACATCCAAGAACATGGGCGATTCCTGATAAGTCCCCCCGTTCAGGGAATATTCATAGTCCCCCTCCCCTGCCACAACAATTTCAATGATATTGATATCGGAAAGGTCCTCCAAGATAATGACCTCCTCCAAAATGGGCATCCCATAATAGGTTATCAGAATGTTATCGGTAAATACTTGGGCAAGACTGGTCTCTATTTCCACAAAATAGCGACCGGAATTCGGGCTAGTGACGGTAAAGCCGGTTTCACCCGCCCCTGAGGCCAACACAGCGTCAATGGTTCCATCATCGTCAAAATCAACAGACCAGGTTACATTGGTAATATCCGGTCCAGCCGGAGAATTGAGGGCACTGAGTTCAATATCTGGGTCACTTTCACACGCATCGATATCAAGTCCCAAGAATTCATCCCGAAGGGTACAGTCCAATGCCGAATCCTGATCTGCCTCCACTGAACTACCGGTAAATGTTACGGAAAAAGGTTCTGGATCCCCCTCAAAATTAGTGTTGAAATTATTGATCAGCAAATAGTAGATCTCTCCCGCCCGAACATCCAACCATTCGTCGTAGGTATTCTGGCTCCCGATCAGAAAGGGAGCCCCCTCCTGCCCATTCTCTGGGTTTACGCCAATTCCCGTAAAATCGGTATTGTTCACTTCGTAATTACAACGTATCGGCTGGGCGGTCCCATTACCGATTTCGCCACAGTCCACATCGGGACCAAAAAGGGCAAAATCCCATTCGGCTGTATCGGAAAGAGCCTGAATATCAAAACCGATCTGTCCGTCCGTTCCCGCCCTGAACACATACCATGAAGTGTTGTTCTCTATATTGGCAGAGGCCACACTGCCTTTTTCCAGACATCCCGTCTGTCGTATCTCCTCTGGGTCAAAATCCTCCACGTCCCCTCCCCCGTTGGCAAAAGACATTACGGGAACGTCCGCACAAATGGGAATGGCACTTCTACAATCGGGGGAATTCTGCGCCGCCACCACAAAGGATAGAGAGATCCAAAGGCAAATGGAACATACAATTGCTCTCATAGAAAGGGGCTTGTGTTACATATAGACAATAGTATAACTCCCTTCAAGGAAATTTAGTATACAAATCTTGGCCAAAGGCCTTTACCAAACCACAAAAATTCCAATTTTTCCACAGCATCCAATAGTTGCTTACCACCGTCAAAACCGGCAAAAAGAATAATTTAAAAATGTAATCTTTCAAAAACCTTGCAGGAGCCACCTTTAATGCCTTGTTTTTAAAAACCAAATCCACCCGTCCTCCTGCTTGCGTTAACACTTATTTATGCCGTGCATTGTACCAAAAAAGGCATAAAGTGCCATATTATGTCTATCTTTGCCCCTTTTAAATGTCTTATTAGGATGAAAGTGGATAACGCATTGGAAGAACACTTTGAAGAGATGGGGGACAGTCATTCCTCCGCTGCTGAGGAAACACCCCTGAGGGAGGACGCTTTTGTTTTGACCGATGAGGAAAAAATTGCACGGATCAGGGAAAATGTACGGGAAATCATGCTCACCCTGGGACTGGATATGGAAGATGACAGCTTGAAGGGCACCCCAAACCGGGTAGCCAAGATGTTCGTGAACGAACTGTTCGGCGGACTCCACCCCAACCGCAGACCAAAAGCCTCCACCTTCCAGAACAAGTACAAATATGGGGAAATGCTGGTAGAGAAAAACATTACCCTCTACTCCACATGTGAGCACCATCTTCTTCCCATAGTAGGAAAGGCACATGTTGCCTATATTTCGAATGGTGCCGTTGTAGGTCTCTCCAAAATGAACAGGATCGTTGATTTTTACGCCAGGAGACCACAGGTACAGGAAAGGCTTACCATACAGATAGTAAGGGAGTTACAGCGGGTTCTTGGAACGGAGGATGTTGCCTGTGTCATAGACGCCAAACACCTTTGCGTAAATTCTCGGGGCATTAGGGATATAGAAAGTAGTACGGTTACCGCAGAGTACGGTGGCAAATTCAAGGAAAATGCCGTGAAAAAGGAATTTTTGAACTTTATTAACCTGGACACCAACTTTTAATTGTTCGCACAAGAATGTTACCGTACAAAAACCAAACCTTAAAAGTATACAATTCACTATCCGGTAAAAAAGAAGTTTTTAAACCCTTAAACGAGGGGCATATTGGAATGTATGTCTGTGGACCCACCGTATACAGCAATGTACATTTGGGGAATTGCAGGACATTTATGTCCTTCGATATGATCTTTAGGTACCTCAGGCACTTGGGATATAAAGTAAGGTACGTACGTAACATCACCGATGCCGGACATTTGGAGAACGACGGGGAGCAGGGGGAGGACAAGATTGCCAAGAAGGCGCGATTGGAACAGATAGAGCCCATGGAAGTCGTACAGAGATATACGGTCGACTTTCACAATATCCTTCAAAAATTCAATTTTCTATCACCTAGTATAGAACCAACGGCCACGGGCCATATCATAGAACAGATAGAGATCATAAAGTCCATTCTGGAAAAGGGCTATGCCTATGAAAAAAACGGGTCCGTCTATTTTGACGTGGCCACTTTTAACAAGACCCATGAATACGGCAAGTTAAGCGGCAGAAAATTGGAGGACATGATCGCCAACACCCGTGAGTTGGCCGGCCAGGATGAGAAAAAAAATCCTCAGGATTTTGCCCTTTGGAAAAAAGCGGAACCCCAACATATTATGAGATGGCCCTCACCTTGGGGCGATGGATTTCCAGGATGGCATTTGGAATGTACCGCAATGAGCACCAAATATCTTGGAGAGACCTTTGATATCCATGGGGGCGGAATGGACCTCAAATTCCCGCACCATGAATGTGAAATAGCCCAAGCCGAAGCCTGCAATGGACACGCACCCGTAAAATATTGGTTACATGCCAACATGCTTACCCTCAACGGCAAAAAAATGGCAAAGTCGACCGGGAACAATATTCTGCCCAATGAAATGTTCACCGGAGAAAACAATATACTCAGCAAGGCATTTTCCCCCGCAGTGGTCCGTTTTTTTATGATGCAAGCGCATTATACCAGTATACTGGACCTTAGCAACGAGGCCTTGCTGGCTTCCGAAAAAGGTTTTTACAAATTAATGGATGCCCTAGAGCTACTGCGAAAAGTGGAAACAAGCACCACTTCAAGTATCGATGTGAGCGCATGGAAGCAGAAATGCTACGATGCCATGAACGACGACTTCAATACCCCCATATTGATCGCGACCCTCTTCGAGGCGGTGAAGCAGATCAACCTTATCAAGGAAGGTAGGGAAGCTATTTCCGAGGAGGATAGGTCCCTTTTATTGGAGACCATGGAAAGTTTTGTTTTCGACGTACTCGGGATCGAATCGCCCAACACGGTTAGTTCTGGATCTGAATTAATCCCCGGGATGATGGACCTTCTGATCCAGCTACGGAACGAGGCACGCATAAATAAGGATTATGGCACTTCCGATAAGATAAGGGATCAGTTGGCCGCCTTGGGCATACAATTGAACGATGGCAAGGAAGGCACCTCTTATTCCATTTCTTGATGCTAAAATAAGGTGCTTTATACAGGAACTTTTGGTCGAACAGTTTTATTAAGGATGAAAGAACAAAGCTTGGGCAAAATGATGATCGCCCCCTTTATTTTTATGATAAGGGGATACCAAAAATTCATATCCCCTTTACTTCCCGCTTCCTGCAGGTATTCGCCCACCTGCTCCCAGTACACTTTGGAAGCCCTCCAAAAACATGGTATCGGGAAAGGATCCTTCCTTTCCATAAAAAGGATATTGAGCTGTAATCCATGGGGCGGGAAAGGGTACGATCCAGTTCCATAAAAGCGCCCACAACATTGTAAAATTCTACCTACAACAAATTTCTTTTGACACTAAAATGGTTATATTAGCCCTTTAAACTAAACGCCAATGTATTTTTTAGGCTTCACTTGGAACCCGGACGAAACCCTGTTCAAAATAGCGTTCCTTCAGATCAAATATTATAACCTTTTATGGATCATTGCCTTTGCCATGGGCTGGTTTATCATGAAAAAGATTTTCGACAGGGAAAATAAATCGGCGGAGCAACTGGATTCCCTTTTTATCCATGCCGTTTTGGCCACCATGTTAGGTGCCAGATTGGGACATGTTTTCTTTTACGATTGGCCCTACTATAAAAATCACCTATTGGAAATTTTATTGCCGATAAGGGAAGATGCCGGGAGTACGCTCTTTGGCTTTATAGAAGGCTACGAGTTTACCGGCTTTGCAGGGCTGGCCAGTCATGGAGCGGCAATAGGCGTGATTATAGGAATGTACCTTTATACCAGAAAATATCCTGAATTCAAATTATTGTGGATACTTGACAGGGTGGTTATACCCGTGGCCATAGGAGCCTTCTGCGTGCGTTTGGGAAATTTCTTCAATTCGGAGATCAACGGGAAAGTCGTTGATAAGTCATTTGCGTTCGCTACCAGGTTCATTAGGGACTCAGATGATATGCCCGCTTCCAGGGCCCTTGCCATTACCAAGGAAAAAACTGTGGGGGCCGCCTACGACATGATCGAAAAAGATCCACAGTTCTCCCAATACCTCGAAGCGATCCCCTATAGACATCCCGCCCAACTGTACGAAGGAATATGTTATATTTTTGTCTTCCTGATCCTATACTTTTTATATTGGAAGACTTCCAAAAAGGACAGACCGGGCTATCTGTTCGGATTGTTCCTGGTACTACTATGGACAGTTCGGTTCCTTGTGGAATATGTGAAAAAGAGCCAAGGTGGTTTTGAGAAATCACTTGGACTGCTTTCAACGGGCCAGTGGTTGAGCATCCCCTTTATCATTATAGGGCTCTATTTTATGTTCCGACCAGTACGCAGTGTGGGCAAGGTTTAGTCCTAACTGTACTGAAATCTATTTTGGATATAAAAAACATACGGTTTGAAACGAATTCCTTTCCTTCCATCACTATTTTTAAGCGTTCTTTTATTACAGCTGACGGCCTGTAAGGACCAACCCACAAAAGCGTTGGAAACCACTTCCGTGGAATTTAACAAAGAAGGCGAACTATCCATCTATAAAGCCACCACCGATAGCCTTTTGGCAGAATTGGATGTGGAATTTGCCGAGTCCGCCTACGAAACGGAAACGGGACTTATGTACCGTAGTGGTATGGAAGAAAATCAGGCCATGCTCTTTGTATTTCCAGATGTGGCCATGCATTCCTTTTATATGAAGAACACGGAATTTGCCCTCGACATTATTTTTGTGGACGAACACCTGAAAGTGGCCCATATAAAGGAAGATGCCAAGCCCTTTAAAGAGACCGGGATCCCTTCCACCGTACCTGTTAAATATGTCCTTGAAGTAAATGCGGGGCTATCCAAAAAATGGGACCTGCAAAAGGGAGACAGTATCGCCTATAAAAAAATGTGACCTCCATACGAACTATTTCCATCGGCAACAATTATGAATCAATCTCCCAAAGGAACGACCTTGTCACATTGACCAAGAGCGGGTCCAGTAATTCTATGGCGGAAAACCAAAAATCTTTTGACCGGAGCCCTACTCCGTAGGAAAAATAAGCACAGGCTTGGAGCATAAAAATCCAAATTTGACCATTACAAATGGCACATGAAAACTCTAATTAATGAAACACTTGGCCATCTTTATCGATAACAATTCTTCCAAAACGTTGTTTTTGGAGGAATTTTTCAGTGGGTCAATACCCCAACCATTACAATTCCTAACGGGGAAGAGGGGTGCGCTATTCGCAAAATCGGAATTGCTCAAAATGATTTCGGAAGAAGAAAGGCATGATCGGAGATTATTGGCCGAAAACCTCTCACAACCGATCCGTTCCTTATCCAGTGGGGAGCAAAAAAAGGCCCTATTGACCCATGTCCTAAGGGATAATCCCTACTATTTAGTATTGGACAGTCCCTTTGACAACCTGGATATACAATCGCAGAACGATTTAAAGGAGCGTCTGGAAACAGTAGCGAGGTCGACCAGCCTAGTACTGCTCATCAACCGAAGGGAGGATCTGCCCTCTTTTATAACCGAAAAATACAGATTGGACGGAAAGTTCCTATCCCCCCAACCGACCGATGAAAGGCCCAAGGCTCCCGGACGGTCGCTACCATTGCCCCCTCCTCCCAAGGTGCTACAATATACCGATCCGGTACTAGTTGAATTTAGGAACGTTTCCGTTTCCTTTGACCAAAGACCAATCCTAAAAAATATAAACTGGACCATCAGACCGGAATCGTTTTGGCAGTTGATCGGTAGGAACGGAAGTGGAAAGACCACCCTGCTTTCCATGATTACGGGGGATAACAGTAAAGGGTACGGACAAGATCTTTATATTTTTGGAAAAAGGAAAGGCAGTGGGGAATCCGTTTGGGACATCAAAAAAAATATCGGTTACTTCACCCCATCCATGACGGACCTTTTTCCGGGCCATCATACCACGGAACATATGTTGATATCTGGATTGCACGACTCGGTCGGCCTATACGTGCTTCCCACCGAAACCGAACAATTATTGGCAAAGGAATGGCTTTTGTATATTGGACTATGGAACAAAAAAGAGGTTTATTTCCACGATCTTACAATGGGGGAGCAACGTTTAATAATGTTGGTAAGGGCCATGATCAAACATCCATGGTTATTGATACTTGACGAGCCCACTGCGGGACTGGATGATCAAAGCGCCACTTTGTTCGTGGAACTGGTGAACCAGATTTCCAAACAGAGCCGTACCGCTATATTGTACGTATCGCACCGATATGAAGTAGGCCTGATCCCAACTGATATTTTTGAACTCCGTAAGGGCGACCAAGGAGCAACGGGCATCATAAACCCTTAATATAAAAAAGGCCGCCCTAGGGGCAGCCTTTAAACTATATTGATATACCAATAACCGATTATTCTTCCTTACCGGTCTGAACATTCTTCTTCAAGAAATCGAACATCACTGGGGTCGCTATGAAAAGGGATGAATATGTTCCCACCACTATACCCACGATCATGGCGAACATAAACCCTCTCAGCGATTCCCCACCAAAAATAAAGATGGCCAGCAACACCACCAATGTGGTGAGGGAAGTGTTCAAGGTCCTGCTCAGGGTAGAGTTAAGGGCCAAATTGGTATTGATGCCCTCTTTCCAGCCTTTTTCCGCCACAATTTCCCTGATTCGGTCGAACACTACCACCGTATCGTTTATGGAATATCCAATAACGGTAAGGATCGCTGCTATAAAAGCTTGATCTATTTCCATATTAAAGGGCATTACTTTCCCTAAGATGGAGAAAACACCAAGTACAATGAGCACATCGTGGAATACGGCCACTACCGCACCCAATGAAAACTGCCATTTACGGAAACGTGCCAAGATATAGATGAAGATCACCAAAAGGGACCCTATGATGGCAAAGAAAGCATTGTTCTTGATATCATCTGCAATGGTCGGTCCTACTTTAACGGACTGCATTATACCCACACCTGCACCATCTGCACCGCCAATCTTAAACTCGTCAAAGCTGATTCCCGAGGGCAAGTATTTTTGGAGGGAGGTGTACAATTTGTCCTGGATCTCGGCATCTACCTCAATTCCTTCCTCATCCACTTTATAGGGAGTCGTAATTTTTATCTGATTGGCTTCACCATATGTTTTGACATTGGTTCCACTACCAAAAACGGTATTCAGTTCGGAAGCTATTTCAGAAGGGTTCACCATTTTTTCAAATCTAACCGTATAGGAACGGCCACCGATAAAATCCACCCCTTGTTGGAGCCCTTGGGTAAAAAGGGAAATCAATCCTATCAGAACAAGGATGGAGGAAATTATATAGCTGATCTTTCGCTTGCCCAAGAAATCAATGTTGGCATTCTTAAAGAGGTTTTTGGTGACCGGAGTGGAAAAATCCAAAGTCCTTCCTTTTCCGGAAATGTACCAATCCACCAATAATCTGGTGATGAATATTGCGGTGAACAATGAGGTAAGGATACCAATGATCAAGGTAGTCGCAAAACCTTTAATGGGTCCCGTTCCGAATATTAACAATATCAATGCCGTAAGTCCTGTGGTGATGTTCGCATCCAGAATGGAGGACAGGGCATTCCCAAAACCGTCCGCAATTGCCAAGCTTTTCCCTTTTCCTTTGGCAAGCTCCTCTTTGATACGCTCAAAGATAAGTACGTTCGCATCCACGGACATCCCTATGGTCAGAACGATACCGGCTATACCGGGAAGGGTCAATACCGCATTTAAGCTGGCAAGTACCCCGAAAATGAGTACAATGTTTAGGATTAGGGCCACGTTTGCAAAAAGGCCTCCCTTTCCATAATAGAAGATCATCCATAGCAGAACGAACAACATTGCGATCAAGAAAGAGTTAAAACCGCTGTCGATAGCTTCTTGACCCAAGGAGGGACCTACAATTTCCGACTGGATAATTTCTGCCGAAGCGGGAAGTTTTCCCGCCCGGAGCACGTTGGAGATATCCTTGGTCTCGTTTACGGTAAACGTTCCCGTAATTTCGGAACGTCCTCCGGATATTGGCCCTGTGGAAACCCCAGGGGCAGTGTAGACCTTGTTGTCCAGTACAATGGCGATCCCCGTTTGGTTGCTAAAGGCATCTCCCGTCAGTTTCTCCCATTCCTTGGCCCCTTTGGTGTTCATGGTCATGGAAACGGCCGGCCTGTTATACTGATCAAAATCGTCCCGTGCGTCGCTTACCACGTCTCCACTGATCCTAGGTTCCGCATCCCTATTGGACTTTAGGGCATACAGACCGACTATTTCGGAATTTTCCGTTGGCCGTTCCCATACAAATTTCACGAACTGTAGGTCGGCCGGCAACAGTCGCCTTATTTCCTTCATCCTTAGATAAGAACCGACTTTGGCGGTGTCCTTTATGGCGAATTTGGCGATATCGTTACTGGTGCCAGGTCCCGCAATAAGATCCAGCAACGGATTTACCTGGTTCGTCATGTCAAGGGAATCTTGGGAAACATCCGATAAAAGGGAATCCAGTTCCGATTCCGGTTTCGCCATTTCGGTACTGTCCTTTTCAGGTGTTACCAGGGATTTTAATTTTTCATTGGCGGCCACCAAAAAGTTGGTCACTGCCGGATCGTTGGAACTATAGGTTTCCCAGAATTCCAACTGTGCGGTGCTGGAAAGAAGGTCTTGAGCCCTGGCAATGTCCTTTGCTCCGGGCAATTCCACCAAGATACGTCCGGAGTTACCTTCCCGTTGGATATTGGGCTGGGTTACCCCAAAACCGTCTATACGTTCCCTGAGCACTTCAAAAGCGGAAACGATGGATTCGTCAATTTTGGTGCGGATGATCGGTTTTACCTCGGTATCCGTCATCTGGAAATTGATGACATCGCTAAGCCCCTTGTTCGCAAAAATTTCAGGGGAGGCCAATTTTGTATCGCCCTTTATCTTATCGAATGCCTCAAAAAATAGATCTAAATAGGGGTCGGCACTATTTTTTGAAGCGGCATCCGCATCGGCCAATGCCTTGTTAAAAATGGGGTTTTTGGTATTGTTGGCAAGCCCCTTAAGGATGTCCTTTACAGAAATTTGCAAGGTAACATTGATGCCCCCTTTCAGGTCGAGACCTTTGTTGAGCTCCTTCTTTTTGGCCTCATCATAAGTGGTATAACCAAAAATAGTGTTGCTCCCTATCGAGTCCAGATACCTGGTTTCCAGTGAATCCCTCTTGGATATATAATCTTCAGTGGATTCAGGGATAGTGTTGGCGGCATAAACTTTTGCTTCCTTTTCTACTTTGCCGGTAATAAAAGTGTAGGATAGTTGATAGATGCTCACTATCCCAAACAAGAAAGCAAAAAGCTTTATAAGTCCTTTATTTTGCATTGGTTACTGTGTTAATTTGTGGTATTTTTAAATAGCGTGCAAATATATCATTTCCGATAGGAACTAACAATTTATTTATTTAGATTTATAAAATAAGGGCATCCACCAATGGCGGATGCCCTTATTTTCTTTGTTCGTTCACACTGCAACCTACAGTTCCAACAGTGAATTGGTGGCCCTGACCCCAACGGCGCTTTCTTGCATTTTATCCTTTTCGGCATCGTTCAGTTCCAAGGGCACGATTTTTTCGATCCCATTTTTGCCGATCAGTACCGGAACACCTATACAGATGTCCTCCAATCCATATTCCCCCTCCAAAAAGGTGGAACAGGGAAACATTTTTTTCTGATCGCAGGCAATGGCCTGTACCATGGCCGAAACTGCCGCACCGGGGGCATACCAAGCGCTGGTACCCAGTAATTTTGTCAGGGTGGCACCACCGACCTTGGTATCCTCGGCTACTTGCGACAGCCGTGCTTCGTCCAAAAATTCGGAAACTTTTATACTGTTCCTTGTAGCGTGTCTTGTAAGGGGCACCATGCCCGTATCGCTGTGGCCGCCGATCACCATCCCGTCAACATCGGAAATAGGTGCCTCCAGAGCCTCTGCCAATCGGTATTTGAAACGTGCACTGTCCAAGGCCCCTCCCATTCCGATAATTTTATTTTTAGGGAGTCCGGTCGTCTTATGAACCAAATAGGTCATGGTATCCATTGGGTTACTAACAATGATAAGGACCACATTGGGCGAATATTTTATAAGGTTGGCGGCCACTGTTTTAACGATACCGGCATTGATACCTATCAGTTCCTCCCGGGTCATTCCAGGTTTTCTGGGGATACCTGAGGTAATTACCGCAATATCGCTTCCCGATGTTTGGGAATAATCATTGGTCACCCCCACGATCTTTGTATCAAAACCGTTCAAGGACGCGGTCTGCATCAGGTCCATTGCCTTCCCTTCGGCATATCCTTCCTTGATATCCAACAATAACACTTCGGACGCAAAATTTTTAATGGCAATGTACTCCGCACAACTTGCGCCAACGGCACCTGCCCCAACTATGGTTACTTTCATTATATATGATTTTATGTGAATCTTTAGGCTTCAAAAATACAGATTTTAAAAATAACAGCTCCCACAGTCCATATGTATTTTTAAGACACTTTTGAGGCCTTTCGTGATAAGGCATATCCATCAAATGTTAAGAAAATACACATTTTGGCGAATATGCCCAAAATTTGGTACCGTTCATCGAATTTTCACAATAGGCGCCCCAAAACCACGTTATAAATGTACCCGAATTCCTACAAAATACCTACTTATGAAAAAGATTGTCCTTTTCATGGCATTGTGCCTGTTGATGGTAATTGTAAATTGTGCCAAAATAGCTGAAAACAACGATCCCGTCATCGGAATTTGGTCCTACGAGGCCCAAGCCGCCAAGACTGCCCTGAACACTTCCAGACAGGAATGGATCTTTAACGATGCCTATCTGGGAAGATACCATAGCTATGAAGGAAGCAAAATAAAGATTCAGACCGACTTTAAATGGAGCCAGACCGATGGCATCTACACCATATCGTATCCCGGCACCTCCTTTGAGGATGATATCGTCACCATGGAAGAAACCTCCACTTCCGGCCAACTGGTACTGTTGGAAAAACTTGGAGGAATCCTGGCCGTTAGGGAATAGAAATCCGTAACGCCCCAATACTTCGTGATGGGTTCGCTCGTCAAAGATAATGGATCGAATAAAAAGGGGAGGCTACAACTTATTGTGGCCTCCCCTTTTTGGGCTCATCCAAAGAGCTCTGTCTTGCATCTAAACTTTTTTCGGAGGTTCCCAACTATCGGATTCCAAAATTGACACCTAAGGAAAGGTTGTTGAACTCGGCCATGGTATAATCAACGTTCAATCTAAAAAAGCCCAATTTTAGCTTTGCACCTACCGTGCCCGTTACCCCGCTGGCCTTTGTATCGACAGAAAAAGGATCCGTATAGGTCTCCTGAAATGGACCGGAACCTACCATATAGGTACCCAAAATATCGGTTTCCGATTTTCCGGTAAGATAGCCTATTCCCCCATAAAAATTGATAATGGGCAATCGAGTGGAGGCTACCGCTTGAAATGTCCAAGTATTCATCACGGCATCGATCCGTTGGTTTTCACCCTCAATGATATCGGTATTTGAAAAATCATACGTCCCATCCAAATGGGTGTACCCTATAACCGCCGAAATGGCCACCGGCCACAACTTATCGGCGGGCAGGTGCTTGGTAAATTCATGCTGTAGCCCCACACCGTAAAGTCCGATCGAAACATCGTCCGTTGCTATTTTTGGAAGGAACCTGACTTTAAGTTCGGTTCCCTTGATCAGGCCTACGGCCGCTTGCAAATAAGCGCTCGGGATAAAATTAAGGTCTTCCGCTGCAAGTCCGGAGGGCAGTTCAAATTCCTCCCTTGTAGTGACCCCAGGGGCGATCTCACCTTCCACGAACACCATTACACCCTCAATATCCCCCAATCCGGTGGAAACCCTTTTGGAGGTGCTCATATCCACAAATTGTAGGTTTTCGTAATCGGCCGTATTAAGGACAAAGGAAGTCTTGTCGTCCTTGTTCTTAAAACCGGTCATGTTTCCGATTACGGATATTTCAAACCCCAAAAAAGGTTTTGCATCGGCCGTATTGTACCATCCACTGGACAGCGCATAAAGTGCCCCTTCCGATACGGGCGAGAGATAGGCATTCGTAAAACGTTCCGCATCGTCCAGCCCAGCCGCCAAAAGATCGTTTATATTTGACTGTGCGGACAATAGGCCTGAACTCGCCATACCCAAAAGCAAAAGCATTTTTCTCATAGTAGGTCAATTTGAAGTTTTATCCTACAATAACCGTAAAAAAGGCGAATAATTGCTTTTACCTACCTGTTTCGGACAAAAATACCTCCAAAATCAAAAAACCCGCACTGTTGGGTGCGGGCCTTATATAAAAACGGACTTGCTTAAGCATCTATATTGGCATAGACCGCATTCTTCTCTATAAACTCCCTCCTTGGGGGCACCTCATCGCCCATCAACATGGAAAACACCCTATCCGTTTCGGTGGCATTATCTATCTTGATTTGCCTTAAGGTCCTAAATTCGGGGTTCATTGTGGTATCCCACAACTGTTCCGCATTCATTTCCCCTAGACCTTTATAACGTTGGATACCAACACTACCATTAAAGCTTTCGGCAATCTCGTCCCGTTCCTTATCGTTCCAAGCGTAGCGTTTTTTGGTACCCTTCTTCACCAAATATAGGGGTGGGGTAGCAATGTACACGTGGCCCGCCTCTATCAGTTCCCTCATATACCTAAAGAAGAAGGTAAGGATAAGGGTCTCGATATGGCTACCGTCCACATCCGCATCACACATGATCACTACTTTATGATATCGAAGTTTATCCAGATTAAGGGCCTTGCTATCATCCTCGGTTCCAATGGTAACGCCCAATGCGGTGTAGATATTCTTGATCTCTTCGTTCTCGAATACCCTGTGCTGCATGGCCTTTTCCACGTTCAATATCTTTCCGCGCAGTGGAAGGATGGCCTGAAAGTTCCTATCCCTTCCCTGTTTGGCGGTACCTCCTGCGGAATCACCCTCTACCAGGAACACTTCGCACTTGCTCGGATCCTGTTCCGAGCAATCGGAAAGTTTCCCCGGCAGGCCACCGATACTCATTACCGTTTTCCGCTGCACCAGTTCCCTGGCTTTTGTGGCCGCATGTCTGGCTTGGGCCGCCAGTATTATTTTTTGCACTATGGTCTTTGCATCTTCCGGGTTCTCCTCCAAATAATTGGTAAGCATTTCGGAAACGGCCTGACTTACCGCTGCGGATACCTCCCTGTTGCCCAGCTTGGTCTTGGTCTGTCCCTCGAACTGGGGTTCGGCGACCTTTACCGACACTATTGCCGTAAGACCTTCCCTAAAGTCGTCCCCTTGGACCTCAAACTTCAACTTTTCCAACATGCCCGAAGCATCGGCGTACTTTTTAAGGGTGGTGGTGAGTCCCCTACGGAAACCAGCCAAATGTGTACCGCCTTCATGGGTATTTATGTTATTGACATACGAATGTAGGTTTTCGGTATAGGATGTATTGTACACCATGGCCACTTCCACGGGAATATCATTTTTCTCACCTTCCATGGAGATGATACTGCGTATGAGCTGCTCCCGGTTCCCATCCAAAAATTTGATGAATTCCTTTAATCCCTCTTCGGAGTAAAAGCGTTCGCTGACATATTCTCCCTTCTCGTCCTTTTGGCGTTTGTCCGTTAGGGTAATGGCCACTCCCTTGTTCAAAAAGGAAAGTTCCCTCATCCTATTGGCCAAGGTTTCATAACTGTACTCCGTGGTCTGGGTAAAAATGGAATCATCCGGTGTAAAGGTCACTACCGTCCCCCTTTCCGTAGTTTCCCCAATGCTTTTGACCGGGTAGAGCGCTTTTCCCTTTTCGTATTCCTGTTCCCAAATTATCCCATCCCTATAAACGGTGGCGCGCAGGTGATTGGAAAGGGCGTTCACTACGGAAACCCCTACCCCATGAAGACCACCGGATACTTTATAGGAATCCTTATCGAACTTCCCTCCTGCACCAATTTTGGTCATGACCACTTCCAAGGCCGAAATACCCTCCTTTTTATGCAGGTCTACCGGAATGCCCCTTCCATTATCCTTTGTGGTGATCGAATTGTCCTCGTTGATGATCACCGAAATGGTATCGCAATACCCGCCCATGGCCTCATCAATGGAGTTGTCCACCACTTCGTACACCAAATGGTGCAGTCCGCGGATGCCCACATCCCCAATATACATGGACGGTCGCATACGCACATGTTCCATTCCCTCCAGGGCCTGGATGCTGTCTGCCGAATAACTGTTCTTTTTTTGTTCGTCTTTATTGGCTTCTTCGCTCATATATCAATTATTGTTTCAGATGTTCGTTCCAATTGGTCCCCATTGGCGTTGCGTTCCTTTGTATTGAACCGGCCCCAACAGCCTCTGGCCGTTGCCATTTGGGCATCCCACAAATATACGCAATACCCTGCGAAGTAAGGGTTTGATAACGAATGGAAGTATGTAAGTTATCAACAAAAAATGTGGAAAATGTACCATTGTACGGGAACTTCCAAAAACTTCCTTAAAACTGCCAAAAAGGGCCTTTAAAAAGGAATCGACATTTTTTTTGCGCGGTAATTCAATTTGGAAGGTCCATTTATACGGCCCTTCGGATCCTACTATACTTGTTACACATCCATTTATCCGACTCTGGGGCCATAATGCCGCCAAGATAAGCGCACATAACAAAAAAAGCACTCGGTAAAGAGCGCTTTTTAAGGACTAATTATAATTAAAAAACTGAACGAACAGCATGTTAATTCAACACAATGGATTTATTTGAGATAGGCATCCGAGTGTACCTTTGCAACGGCCCTACCAGAGGGATCGTTCATGTTCTTAAAGGCCTCGTCCCACTCCAGGGCGACAGGGGTACTGCACGCTACGGATGGCACCGAGGGTACGCAAAGGGCCGCGGCATCCGAAGGGAAATGCCCTTCAAAGATGGTCCTGTAATAAAATTCTTCCTTGGAAGTAGGGGTCTGTAATGGAAACCTGAACTTGGCATTGGCCAGTTGTTCGTCCGAGACCTCGGAGTTCACCATGACTTTTAGGGTATCGATCCAGCTGTAGCCGACTCCGTCCGAAAATTGTTCCTTCTGTCTCCAAACGATGCTCTCTGGCAGCATATCCTCAAAAGCCTTACGGACGACCCATTTTTCCATACGTTCCCCATTGATCATTTTGTCCTTGGGGTTGATGCGCATTGCAACGTCCATAAATTCCTTGTCCAAAAAAGGCACCCTGCCCTCGATGCCCCAAGCGGCCAGCGATTTGTTGGCGCGGAGGCAATCGTACATATGGAGCTTGTCCAGCTTTCGAACGGTTTCCTCATGGAAATCCTTTGGACTGGGCGCCTTGTGGAAATACAGATAGCCCCCAAAAAGCTCATCGGCCCCTTCCCCGGAGAGCACCATTTTTATCCCCATGGACTTAATGACCCTGGCCATCAGGTACATGGGAGTGGAAGCCCTAATAGTGGTGATATCATATGTTTCCAGGTTATACACCACATCCTTTATGGCGTCCAATCCTTCCTGAATGGTAAATTTTATTTCATGGTGGATGGTGCCAATGTGCTTGGCCACTTTTTGGGCGGCGGCCAGATCGGGCGAACCTTCCAATCCCACGGAAAAGGAATGAAGCTGTGGCCACCAAGCCTCGGTGGTATCATCGGACTCTATCCGTTTCTGCGAGTACCTTTTGGCTATTGCAGAGGTTATGGAAGAATCCAGTCCGCCGGATAAGAGTACCCCATAGGGAACATCGGACATAAGTTGCCGGTGCACCGCTGCTTCCAAAGCCACTTTTATTTCGTCTATACTGGTCTGGTTTTCCTTTACCGCATCATAGTCCATCCAGTCCCTACTGTACCATCGTGTCATTTCACCTGTGCCGCTGTGCAGGTAATGACCAGGTGGAAAAAGCTCTATTTTGGTGCAGGTCCCTTCCAATGCCTTAAGTTCGGAAGCAACATAAAAGGTCCCGTTCTGGTCCCACCCTATGTACAGTGGAATGATTCCCATGTGATCCCTTGCCACAAAATAGGTGTCGTTTTCCACATCGTAGATGGCGAACCCAAAAATACCGTTCATCTCATCCAGAAAGGAGGTTCCCTTTTCCCGGTAAAGGGCCAATATCACCTCACAGTCGGACTCCGTTTGAAAGTTATAGGTTCCCTCAAACTGCTTTCTTAACTCCCTATGGTTATATATTTCCCCATTGGCGGCGAGCACCAATTTATTGTCCTCACTGAACAAAGGCTGTTTTCCGGACGCCGGGTCTACGATCGCCAAGCGCTCATGGGCCATAATAGCCTTCTCATTGGAAAATATACCGCTCCAATCCGGCCCCCTATGTCGCACTTTCTTGGACATTTCCAACAATTGCGGTCTCAATACTTCGGTGCTCTCCTTTACATCGAACGCACATACTATTCCACACATAAAAAAACGATTTATATCAATTATAAATCAAAGATGAAATTAAAGTTTCACTTAACCTATTGGAAAGCACAAATACATTACATTTTAAAAGTAAAATAAGTCTTATTCAATCAAACTATAAAATTTGAAGCTTGCTGGGGTTTTATTTGGCGCATTTTGTAAGCTGCCCAAAATTTAACGACTTTTAACGAATCATAGATGAGAAACAAACTATTTTTACAACTTAAAAAAAACGTATGAAAAAAGTGACCAACATGATCGCACTTGCCGCAATGGTAGTATTTACTTCCACCGCCATGGCCCAAAAATTCAGTGGACTTGATAAAAGTCCAGCGGATATCGCAACTTTTCCGGCCAATTATAAAGTGGCCGACAAGTATGCAAAAATCGTTTATGGAAGGCCCCAACTAAAGGGAAGGTCCCTTGCCGAACTGGCGCCCGCGGGAGAAGTCTGGAGGACAGGTGCCAACGAAGCCGCCGAAATTACCTTTTATAAGGATGTTACCTTAGGTGGAAAGGACGTAAAGGCAGGTACGTATTCCCTTTTCACCATTCCAGGGGCAAAGGAATGGACGCTTATCCTCAACAGCAACTTGAACCAATGGGGGGCGTATTCATATGAGGAATCAGCAGATGTCATCAGGATCCCAGCGGAGGTGAGCAGTGGAAAGGAATCGGTAGAAGCATTTTCCATCATGTTCGACGAGGCCGACAAAGGGGCCAATCTTATTATGGGATGGGGCACCGTAAGGGTGACCGCACCCATTGAAGTCAAAATGTAAGGGTTCGGCCCAAACTCTAAAAAACCGAAGGTGACCCACACCTTCGGTTTTTTTTTGCCCCAATCCGACCTTTGCTTGGCATATTGCCATACGGGTTTTCTTGCCACCCAATTTATTGGTTACTTTTGTGGCATGTTAAAGGACCACGTAAAATCAGCCTTGCTGTTCTTTAAGAGCTCACACTTCTATAGAGGGGTTCATTTAACGGTTTCCCTATTGATCCCCTTGATTGTCCTGGAAAGTGCAGGTCATTTTGAATTTGCCGTTTCCATTGCGCTAGGGGTGTTCCTTAACGCGCCCGGCAATGTCCCTGGAAGTTTTAGACGAAAAATTTACGGGACCTTGATCAGCATCGCCCTTGTGATGGTGGTGACCTTGATCATATGCTTTGCAAAATCGAACCCTTTTTTCCTGCTCCTATCCATCCTATGCCTTGCATTTTCCGTGGCCATGATCTCGGCCTATGGTCCTCGCGGCTCCCTTATCGCCTTTTCGGGCCTGTTGGCCATTGCCTTGGGTTTGGCCAGGGACGTTAGCGGACAGGCCATTTGGCTACATGTTGGACTGATAGGGGTCGGAGGACTATGGTTTCTGTTTATGTTATGGATTTTCCACACGCTCTCACCCAAGAAAGAGGAAGACCAATTGCTCTCGGAAACCCTTGATCTGACCGGTAGGTACCTAACATTACGGGGGCAATTGCTCACCAAAAAAACAAAAAGGGAAAAACTATCGGAAGAAATATTCCAACTGCAGGCACAATTGACCGAAAAGCACGAAACCTTACGCGAGCTGCTCCTTAGCGAGCGCAGAAAACTGGGCAGGTCCCATTTTGATGAAAAAAGGGTCCTGATTTTTATTTCCCTAGTGGATATTTTGGAACTGGCCCTTTCAAACATGTTGGATTACCACAAAATAGACCAGATTTTCGGACAGCACCAACACCATCTCAAAAGTTTTACAAACCTCAACATGACCATGGGGAGGCACCTTCAAGAGTTGGCCCAGATCCTATTGGAACGAAAAAGTGTACAATCAAAAGAAGAGCTCTTAAGGGCCGTGGACGAGGCGAAAATAAGCTTGGAGGCATACAAAATGGAAGTTCCCCTACCCGATGGGAGAAAAGGGGCACTGACCCTGCGAAACCTTCTCGATTACCAAGAACAGCAAATAGCCAAGGTACGTGCCATTAGGAGGCTCATGAACAATGTTCACGAAGCGGGGAAATTGGCCCTGCAGGGAAAACAGGCACAACAGTTCATTACTTCCCAAGATTACGGACTGCACGTACTGATACAGCACCTGAGTTTACGGTCTCCCATTTTTAGGCATGCCCTTAGGCTAACCATTACAGTGGGCATAGGTTTTCTATTGGCTACCTATGCAGGGATAAAAAATCCGTACTGGATCGTCCTTACGCTCATCGTTCTCATGCGACCAAGTTACGGCCTCACCAAGGAACGTGCTACCCATAGAATTATAGGTACCCTTATCGGCGCTACTTTTGCGACAATTGTAATCCTACTTACCAAAAATACCATCGTGTATGAAATACTGGCGGTCATTTCGCTCACGATGGCATTTTCGCTGATCACCTATAATTACAGGGCCGCGGCCACCTTTATCACCATAAATATCATCTTTGTATATGCCCTTATGGACCCGAACAGTTTTCAGGTAATACAATATAGGGTACTTGACACTTCCATAGGCGCCGTTCTTGCCGTACTGGCAAACTATATTTTATGGCCTTCATGGGAGTATATGAACCTCAACAGCGTAATTGTGTCTACCGTCCGACAGAACAGCTCCTACCTGATGGCCATAAGTGAGCTTTACAATACCAAAACCGGTTCTGACCTGGATTACAAAATTCCACGCAAGGAAGCGTTTTTGGCCATTGGAAATCTAAACGCGGCCTTTCAAAGAATGACGCAAGACCCGAAATCCAAGCAGCGGGAATTGGCCATTATTTATGAAATAGTGACCTTGAACAATGCTTTCCTATCCGCATTGGCCTCATTGGGAAGTTTTATCCGAACCCATAAGACCACCGCGGCATCGGTCCATTTTAAAGCCTACATTCAATATATATCCAAAAACCTCCAACTTTCCGCACAGCATCTGGAAGGGGCCGTTGATATGTCCGGCGGCAATATGGCCCACATAGAGGAAACCAAAAAAAATCTGGAAAGCTCCTATGAAATGTTGGTGATGGAGCGGACCCGGGAGATAGGGGAAGGCAAAGTGGCCATAGCCCCAGAAATGCGATTACAGTTACAGGAAGCCCTATTGGTCTCAAATCAATTGGTATGGCTGGGCACACTGTCCCAAGATATGCTAAAGGCGGTTAAAAAATACCGGCCCTTCTAGACCTCTATTTTACCAGTTTTCCGTCCATATATACCTGTTCCGCCCTAAGGGACGGAATTTCCCCCACGGGTATTTTCATTATATCGGCACTCAAGATTACGAAGTCGGCCATTTTACCCACTTCTATACTCCCTTTTTCCTTTTCCTCAAAATTGGCATAGGCGGCCCAAATTGTCATTCCCTTTAAAGTTTCTTCCCGTGTCAGGGCATCTTTTATCTGAAAACCGTTTTCAGGGTAATTGTCCATATCCTTTCTTCCAATGGCAGCATGGAAAGTGAGGAAGGGGTTGACCTGTTCCACTGGAAAATCGGTCCCCAACGCTATTTTTCCAGCGTTCAGCAACAACCTTTTGTAGGCATATGCCCCTTTGATACGTTCCGGGCCCAACCGATCGCCTGCCCAATACATATCACTGGTGGCATGGGTTGGCTGTACCGAGGGAATGATCCCGTCGCCGAAATAATGGAAATCCTCTGGGGCCACTACCTGTGCATGTTCTACGCGCCAGCGTCGTTCCCCTTTTTCCTTTAGTACATCGGAATAGATTTTAAGTACCACCTTATTTGCAGAATCGCCGATCGCATGGGTGTTCATTTGATAATCCGTGGCCGCAATACGCTCGGCCAAAGCCCGAATATCCGAAACGGGGGTGACCATCGCCCCAAAATGTCCCTCTTGATCCGAATACGGTTCCTTTAAGGCCGCACCCCTTGATCCCAGGGCTCCATCCCCATAGACCTTAATGGACCGAACGTTCAGGCGATCTGTCTTGTAAATGCCCTTATCAAGGTAATGGTCCAGATCGTCGGGGGTATTGCCCACCATGGCGTAAATACGGATCAAAAGATCCCCCGTTTGTTGGAGGCTATCTATAAGCTCTATGGTGGTACGGTCAAGACCTGCGTCGCTCACCGTGGTAAGCCCGTGGTCCAAGCACAGTTTTTCCGCCTCCTTCAATGCCTGGATCCGTGTATTTTTACTGGGAGCGGGCATCACAGCATCTATCAGGCCCATTGGGTTATCTATCAACACCCCCGTTAGCGCCCCATTCTCTTGGACTATTTTTCCGCCATCCACTTCAGTATTTGTGCTTATCCCTGCCATATCCAATGCCTTTTGGTTTACCAAATAGGCGTGGCCGTCCACCCTTTCCAGAATTACGGGAGTATCTGGGAACATTTCGTCGAGCTTCAATTTGGAAGGAAACCGCTTGTCTTCCCAGTCATTTTGGTCCCATCCCCTACCCCTGATAGGTTCATTTGCCGCAACGGGGCGAAATTGCCCTACCCTTTCCAACACTTGGGCAAAACTGTTCGTACCCACAAGATCTACCTGTTGTTGGTTGAGTCCCAGTCCATAAAAATGACAGTGTGCATCTATCAATCCCGGCACGAGTGTCTGTCCGGCACCATCCACGATATGGTCGGAAGAAAAGTTTTTTTGGATTTCCTCCGTAGTGCCCACCCCTACAAATTTCCCATCTTTGACCGCAAGGGCCGTTGCCTTTGAAAAGACATCATCAACAGTATATATATTTGCGTTGATTACGATAAGGTCCACCTTTTCCTTTGTAAGTCCACAACCCGTCAAACAGATCGTGAACAGGATAAGTAATTTTTTCATGGTATGGTTATTTTGCCCAAATATAGCCATTTCCAAAATACCTTCACAGGCCGTAAAAGGACAGTCTGGGAAAATTTATACTAGGATATACTGCGTAACTTGGTTATGTTTGATATCAAAACCAAATTAAAATGAAAAATATAAAAAGAATCTTCAAACAAACTATTTTGACCCTCATCACCGGATTCGCACTAATTTCCGTGCAGGCGCAAGAACGGCAACTGTTTGAAATAAAAACCTATACCTTGGGCGACCAACAACAGGAACAAGTTGTGGATGCGTATTTAAAAGAAGCGTATCTGCCGGCCTTAAAAAGAATGGGAATCGGACCAATAGGGGTTTTCAAACCCAGGACCAAGGACAAGAATGGTATAGCCGATACCATCGTTGTACTAACCCCTTTTAAATCTTTTGAAGAGTTCGGTTCATTGCACCAACGTTTAAGGGAAGACAAGACCCACAATGAGGACGGGAAACCTTATTTGCAGGCAGCCCATGACCAAAAGCCATATTTGCGAATATCCACCACCCTTCTTACTGCCTTTGAGGATATGCCCCAGTTAAGCCCCTCTCCTTTGGCAGGCCCAAAGGAGGATCGGGTCTATGAACTGCGCAGTTATGAATCGGCCACGGAAGCACGTTACCGAAATAAGGTGAAAATGTTCAACGAAGGTGGAGAGGTTGTACTATTTGACAGACTGGGCTTCAATGCGGTTTTCTATGGGGAAGTGATTTCGGGCGGAAAAATGCCCAATCTTATGTATATGACCACTTTTAAGGACCAGACCAGTAGGGATGCCCATTGGAAATCATTTTCAGACGATCCGGAATGGAAAACCTTGTCGGCGAGACCGGAATACCAAAACAATGTTTCCCATATAGACATATTGTTCCTGTACCCTACGGAATATTCGGAGTATTGATCTTTGCAGAAGCGTACCCTTCTAGGGCGAAATGGTGGAAAAATCGGCTATAAATGGTACTTTTCCCTTTCGATCCAGGCATCCACTTTTTCCTCTAACAGGACCAATGGCAGACTTCCGGAACCCAATACTTGGTTATGGAATTCCTTTATGGAAAAGGCATCACCTAGGGCTGCCTCGGCACGGGTGCGCAATTCCCTTATTTTAAGTTGTCCCAATTTATAGGAAAGGGCCTGGCCCGGTGCGATCATATACCGTTCCACTTCGGCGGTTATGGCCGCCTCGGATTCCGCTTCGTTTTCCAAGGAGTAGGCAATGGCCTCCTCCCTTGTCCAGCCTTTGGAATGAATACCTGTATCCACAACCAACCGGATGGCCCTATGGATTTCCATGCCCAACATTCCGAAATATTGGTAGGGATCCGTATAAAGGCCGAGTTCACTTCCAAGGGATTCGGCATATAGGGCCCACCCCTCTACAAAAACGCCCATGCCCTCCCCATGCAAAAATTCAGGTAATTTTTCATTTTCCTGTTGAAGGGATAGCTGATAGTGGTGGCCTGGAATTGCTTCGTGCAAAAACAGGGCCTCATCGGAAAATTTATTGTAAGATGACACATCGGGAATGGGGACATAAAAGGTTCCGGGCCTTGAGCCATCCTTGCTTCCCGGAAAATACTCCGCACTGGCGGAAGCCTCCCGGAAAGATTCGGTCCTCCTTACTTGAAACTTGGCTCTGGGCTTAAGATCAAAAAGGGTGGACAAATAAGGTTCCATACGTTTTTGTATCTCCTTAAAATGGGCAATTACCTGTTCCGGTTCCGTAAACGGCATCTGTTCGGGATCGTTTCGCACAAAATCGAAAAATGCCCTTAGATCGCCCTTAAACCCGAGCGAATCCTTTATCCTTTCCATTTCGCCCCGTATCCGGAGCACTTCCGACTTTCCCAGTTCGTGAATTTCGTCTGGGGAAAGTGTAGTGGTCGTATGGTATTTTATCAGATATCGATAGGCCTCCTCGCCCCCGGGCAAGGCGCCTATTCCGGCCGATCGGGTTGCTGACGGCAAATAGGATTCCGCTAAAAACTCCTTTAATTTTCCGTATGCCGGATCCACTACATCTATTACCATGGTCCTATAGGATTCTTCCAAGCGCAAGCGGTCTTCTTGCGAAAAACTTTCGGGCATATTGTTTATGGGTGCATAAAAAAGATGCCCCTCCGCTTCCGCACTTTCAAAGCCTTCCAACTGTTCCAATACCCTTTGAACGATTATTTCCGGAAGGACCACATTTTTGTCGATGCCCCGTTGCATATTCTGGATGGCGGTATCAAGCCATTCCATATAATGTTCCACCCGCAATAGCCAATCCTCATAATCCGAAACCGTTTTAAAAGGATGTGCCCCCTCTCCACTCGCCTGCAGGGCCACTTCCAAATGAAAGGAGAAAATTTGGTTGATGGGCATCAGTTCAAAGGTAGGTAGGTCGAACATAGGGGATGGAATGGTCACCAATCTATTTTCAAGTCCTTCCATTTTAAGTTCGGCGTCCCATTGAAGAATACGTAGCGCCGTTTCCTGTACCGGATCCATCATGGTAGAGTCGTACGCCTTCGCCATATCGATAAAGTAACTGTAGTTCTCCTCCAGCATGTCCTGATGGGACGTTGAGATATAGTTGGCCAATTGGTCGTTGTACCTGTTATCACCAGCTTTTGTTGCCTCCAACGGATTGCTCTGCAGTTTGAAACGATAATAAGCTTCAAAAAGACTATCTATGGGAATTGTGGGCAAGGTAACCGTTGGCTCGGTTTTTTCCTTGCAGGAGACACAACACAGGAAAATGGCCAAGATGCCCAAAAAATGGTATTTCATCATCGGAATGGTTTTATCAAAAATAAGGATTAAAATAAGACACCGTGTAGTTTTGTACCACTTTGCCCTTTGTAAAGACGGAACAATTTCCTTTGATGATTATGGTTCTGAAAATGCGGAATACAAAAAAAGGCCCATCCTTACGGGTGGGCCTTTTTTGATTAAATAAAAAGTATATATTAAATAACTTTTACATTTACGGCGTTCAATCCTTTCTTACCTTCCTGAAGATCGAATTCAACTTCATCGCCTTCGCGAATTTCGTCTACCAATCCAGAAATGTGTACAAAATGTTCTTTGTTAGAACCTTCCTCGGCGATAAAACCAAATCCTTTGGTATCATTGAAGAATTTTACTGTTCCTTTACTCATCTTTAAAATTTAAAATTAATTCTATTTAAGGGCAAAGATGGAGCGATTATTTCTAACTAGCACTATAAAGTACCAACTTTATTTATGCAAAAGGCACCCAATCCCTAAATCACTAGTAAATAAAGGGTTGCACGCTTAAAATTATTTTTCCAAAAAATCGGCAATGACTTCTTAAAAATCGAATTTATAGGTCAATCCGGCCAATACCTGAAGTCCCTGTACCCTATAGTTTGCCCATCGCTGATATTCATTATTTGCCAAATTGCTGGCTTTTAAAAATACCGACAATTGATTGTTGAAGCGGTATCCCAAATGGGTGTTGGCATCAAAATATCCATCCAACGTAACAATTTCGGAAGGGAATTGTGAAGGAGGGGCATTTTGGATCGCTTGCGAGGCAAGGTCTTCCCTTTCGCCCACATAGAATAAATTGGCCCCCATATACCAGTGTTCGTCCAGTTGGTAATCCATAAAGAGGGATGCCTGCATATTGGGCAAGTTCCAGGCAGGATTATCGGTTTCCGTGTCATAATCATAGACCTCCACATTGGCCCCCAGTGAAAAGTTGCGGTTAAGTTCCAGGTTCAGTTCGCCAAAAATTCCCAATGTCTTTACGTCATCGTAAAAGATTTCAAAGGAATTACCATAGTGATATGCTTTTTCATCGGTCCTAAAATCGTTGATAGGGTTCAACTTGTAAAGGGGTTTATTGTTTTCAGCGGTATAGGAGCCCTTTAGGTTATAACTCACGTTGGAGGTCAACTGGCCCTTGATTCCCAAATAAGCATCATATTGTTGGTCGGTGGGGGCAATGGTAAGGGTCGGTGATACAAAGGGGTTGTCCCCAACAAATCCTTGATAGGTGTTTTGCTTAAGATCTCCTTCTATCCCCCCATAGGCGATCACATTATCTTCCAAGAGCCTATAAGATGCGGTTACTGCGGGATAGATATAAAAATTCCCCTCACTGTTCTCCAGGTCGGTGCCATAGACCAAATTGGCCCCCAGGTTCAATGTAAGATCGTCCCTTAAGATCGTCAGACTGGGTCCCACCCCCGCCTGCAGCTGTCCATATTTAATTTCGGCATCATTGGAAGTACTGTTTACATCGGCATTTTTAAAGGACCCGCCCACATAATCAACGGTTGCCTTTATGGTCAATAATTCCTCGGTAAGGGGCAATTCGAAAACGGGCTGGAAACGGGCCCTGTTCTCCCCGGAATCCGTAGCGTCCCAAAATCTTCCCACCAATACTTCGGCACGTTGGAAAAGGGCATCCTGCATATTGATATGGGCTCCCAATTCGGCCTTATAATAGTTTTGTTTCACGTCCATTCCCGCAATAACGGCCTCCGGGAAATCCTCCCCGTCCACCCCGTACCAATGATAGATCTGATGACCAAGTGACAGGTCGGCTCCCCAGTCCATATCCCTGGTCCGTTTGGAATAGGAAGTATTGAGTTCCGTATCATAAAAATCGTTGTCCAATACCGTTCCGTCCAAATCCCCCCGAGAGGAAAAATGGTTCAGGCCGATATCCAACCGCTCGTCCCTGTTAAGGGCCCTACTGGTATAGAAATCGACCATGGCATTGTTGTAGTTGCCCAGTCCCAGCGAGAGGTACGAGTTATAAAGTTTTTCAGGCTTTGCCTTTTGGACCTCCGAAGCCTTTCCCTTTGCAGGGGTAAAGGTAGATGCCACAGGTACCGAGAATATATTGTATTCTATCTTCTTTTTTTGAAGTACGATGGAATCGTTCAGATCGGGGATAGACCTAAGTTTGGAAGCGTCCGAAATAGTGGGGGTATACGCTTTGGTCACCGTCACCGTTTGTGTGCCGATATCGTTTTTGTCCTTTTCCTGCGCTACAGTGTACTGAAAGAATCCTAATGATAGGAGTAGTATAATATATAAGTGCTTGTGCATAGTGTTCTCTTTTTGCAGCTAAATTAGTTCTCGTCCGGGTTTACCGATGAATTGCTCTGCGCCTCCTTGGCCTTGATAATGGAGAGCTCCTGTCGGGCCTCCGTGACAATTTGTTCGAACTGGCCAAAATTGGAGACCACGCTTTCCAGGATATAGGTAGCTTGAAAGGCATCACCGAGCGCATAGTAGTTCTTGGCCATAAGCACCAGACCTTTTCCGCCCCATTCCTTATATCCGGAATAGTCCTTGGCCAATTTGGATACCGATGTGTTAGATGCCTCGAAATTCTGTTTTTTGTTCTTAAAATAGGCATCATAATAAAGGGCCTCTGCCGCCAGTTCCCCGGTAGCGATCTTCAACACCTCCGAATAGGCCCTTTCTGCCCTATCCTCGCTATTGGTCGCAATGGCCGACCTGGCGATCATAATTTGGGCATCGCTTTTAATCCTATTGTCAATTTTAGGACTGGCCAGCACTTTTTCGGCATAGGCAATGGTCTTATCATAGTTTTTCTGCCCGTAATAGCCCTTCATTAAATTGGATTGGGCAAAGGTGCGGTTCTGCTGTATTTCTGCCATTTGTTCCAAACGCTCCAAAAATGGGATGGCGGTCACATAGTCTTCCTTACCGATATAGATTTCACAGATTCGGGCCAATGCCTGTTCGGCGTATTCATTTACCCCTTTGTTGGCAACATAGGTATAATGTTGGAGTGCCCTATCCTTATCTCCTTTTGCAAAATACAATTGCGCCAGGCTAAAGTTCGCCTTAAGGGAATTGAGGCCATTTGGAAACTGGGCAACATAACTTTGATATCCTTTTATGGCAGCTTCGGAGTTGCCTTCCACATATTGTTTTTCGGCAGATTCAAAAGTGGCATTGTCCAGATCGGCATCCGTGACCTCCACAAAGTCGAGACCTTTTACCCATGTCCCGTATTCATCAACACGTCCCAGATCCACGTAGATCAGTTTTGCGGTGGCAACGGCCTGTACGGCTTCGGACGTATTTGAATAATCGCGTACCACTGTCTTGAATTTGGCCAATGCCTGCTCGTTTTGCCCACCGTTATAATATACCAGTCCCTGTCTCATCAGTGCTTGGGGCACCAAGCTGCTGCCTTTGTACTGTGATACGAGCCTATCATAGGTCTGAAGGCCCAAATCCGTCCTGTTTTGGTTGATATAGGAGTTTCCAAGTTCAAAAAGGGCATCGTCCCCGAGGGGGGAATTTGGATATTTGGAAACAAAACCGTTCAGCTCCGCTATTTTTGTATCGTCCCTGTCCACAAACCCATAGGAGAGCGCTTTCTGAAAAGCGGCATAATCCTTTTCGGGACCGGTCATCGCAAGGGCCTTATTGTAAGCCTCCATGGCGGGCCAGTACTTGCTGGACACAAAATGGCCATCGCCCAATCGGAGAAAGGCATCATAAAGCTTATCGTTATCCGATGGGGAAGAAGCGGTATATTTGGTAAAGTAAGCGACCGAATTGTTATAGTCCCTTAATTTAAAATAGGAATAGCCAAGGTTGTAATCCAGGTCGGCATATTCCGGGGTGTTTTTGGCGCTTGGATTTTGTTGGAACTGTACATAGGCCGTAAGTGCCTCCTTAAACCTGTTCCGCATATATTCCGATTCTGCCAACCAATATTGGGCCCTTGCCTTAAACGTCCCATCCTCGGCACTTCCCAAGGATTTGTTGAAATGGTCGGCCGCCGCTTCATATTCGGTATCCAAAAATAGTTCCACCCCCCTGTAGAAGGCCACCTTTTGGTATGTGGCCTTGCTGGCATAGTTCCTGTTCCCTTCCAAGAGTTCCATGGCACCCTTAAAATTCTTGGAGGTTATATAGGAATCCACCAACAGTTCTTGGATCTCCTTCGATTCCCCGCTTTCTGGATACTTTTGCAAATAGTCGGTCAATACCTTGGGGACACTTTCATAGGCATTCCCTATTTCATAGCTCAACCGTGCATAGTTCAGATAGGAGTCTTTCTGTATTTCCGGTGAAAAATCCATTTGGGAAGCGTTTCTAAAGGCGTTCAGGGCCTCCTGTTTTTTGTCTAGCTTTAGATAACATTCTGCCAAATGATAGTACGCATTTTGGGAAACACTTGTAGTGCCACCGATAATTTTGCTGAACTGTTGCACCGCATTGGCGTAATCCCCTTGTTTGTAATAGGAATAGCCCAAAAGGTAATAATCGGTATTGTTCCATTTTCCCCTTTTGCCCTTGTATTCCTCCAAATAGGGAATGGCATTGCCGTACTGCTCCAGGTTAAAGTAACTTTCCCCAATGATCTTATTGAGTTCGGATACTTCCTGGCGATCGGATTTGGGCAATTGTTTTTTGGCAAGCGCGATCGCTTCCTCAAAATTCCCCAGTTTAAAGTTCATATCGGCCTGGTAGTAGGACAATTTTTCATCCAGGACGGATTGGTCCGTAATCTGATCAAAGCGGAGGTTGGCCCCGGCATAGTCGTCGTTCTGATAGGCGATGTATCCCAGATAGTATTTTGCTTGGGATCCATAGGTAGGTGAAGTGGTGACCTTATTCAGGTAATTTTCGGCCTCTTTGGGCTTTTTGGAGGAAAAAAGGGCATATCCGTTATTAAAATAAAAACGTTCCCTGTCCTTTCGGGACATGGAAGATTCATCCACTTTGGCATACCACTTTAGGGCATAGGGATATTTTCCCGTTTGAAAATAATAATCCGCCACGTCCAAAAAAGCGGAATTTCGTTTTGTGGAAGTCGGATATCGCTCCACAAAATCTTCCATAAGCCGATCCGCGCCGATCTGGTTGAGCCTAATGGCGGCATTGGCCACGTAATAGGCACTGTTCGCTTGGGTCTCCGCATCGGTGGTCTGGGAGGCCACCTTTTCAAAAATGGTCTGGGATGCCTGATACTGTTTGTCGTTATAAAGGGCAAGGGCCTCTTGGTATTCCCTTTGATCATGGGTATAGATCCTTGACTCTTGGGCATGGCCGATCATGACCGTCCCTATAAGGCACAGTAGCAAAGCGGTATTTTTATTTCGCATAATGTTCTCTAGCTTTTAAAAATTTTACCGTATGTAGGTTCATAACGTAAAATATTGTCCTTAAGTATATGGAAAGGCCCCCATTCTGTCCAGCCTCCGGGATTGTAGGATATGCCCTTCAGGTATCGGTACTGTGGTCCTTACCTCTTAACTGGGCCGAAAGATATATATTTTTGGAAGACCTTGATTCCTTTTAACAAGAACTTATTACCTTTGATTATCCGTGACCATAATCCATATGGCCGCAAAATGACCTTTTGATCCATATTTTGATCTTTTAGTACCTTCTTGGCATTTTTTATGGGAACGAAGAGCGTTTTGTGGACTCGAATTGGATTCTTGCGGTACCCGTCGAAAAAGGGAACGGTTCTTTACAAAGATTAAAAAAATATGGGCGAAAGCATATTGCAGTTAGAGGATGTTGCCATTTTCCAAAAGGAGAACATGGTGCTCAACGAAATAAACCTCGAGATAAAAAAAGGGGAATTTGTCTATTTGATCGGAAAAACCGGGAGCGGAAAAAGCAGTTTTATGAAAGTGCTTTACGGCGACCTGCCCTTATTGGAAGGTTCGGGAAGAATTGTCGATTTTGACCTACGGACCCTACAGGAAAAGGACATACCCTATTTACGGAGAAAATTGGGCATTGTTTTTCAAGATTTCAAATTGCTTCCCGACCGTACCATCAATAACAACCTTTTGTTCGTACTCAAAGCCACCGGATGGAAGGACGAAGAGTTGATGAACGCAAAAATAGAGGAGGTTTTGGGCAAAGTGGGCATGAAGACCAAAGGGTTTAAATTTCCCCACGAACTTTCTGGCGGTGAACAGCAGCGTATCGCCATCGCCCGGGCGCTTCTGAACGACCCCGATCTTATATTGGCCGATGAGCCCACTGGAAACCTAGATCCGCAGACCAGTGTGGAAGTAATGAAAGTTCTGCAAGAAATAAACGCCACGGGCCGCACCATCTTAATGGCCACCCACGACTATGCCCTTATCCTAAAATACCCCTCCAAAACCTTAAAATGTGATGGCAATAAGGTATTTGAAGTGGTACAAAAGGCTATGTAACGAATGGTCGTATTTAAATGGGCCAAAAACATAAAGGGCGGTGGAAAATTCCACCGCCCTTTATGTTGAGCAAAAAGATATACAGCCCCAGATTCTTATTTTGAAGAAAACTGTACTTTGGATAGTACAACCGTGGCCTCTGATTTAATGGCCTCCTTGGTGGGCGTATAGACAAAATATAATTCTTCGGGCAGTTCTTTAATGGGCGAGGTAAGATGTATAGTGACTACCCCACCCTGCTGGGAACTGCTGGGGGCGGACATGCTACCAGCCCCCAAAAGGGTCCCGGTGGGCGAATTGGAACGCATCTCAAAGTCGAGCCCAAAATTTGGGGCGCTTTGCCACATGGCCATCAACTGCACCTTGGTCACCCCTGTGAGGTCAACCCCCGGAAGGGCGATCCAGCTTTCTTTTTTGGGAACGATCATCAGGTCCATTCCGTTAAAGGAAATGGGCTGGAACCCATCGGTTTTGGTATCTTCCGTAAACGAGACCGCATTGCTTGGCAAATAGATGGATTTTATCCCCGTAAGTGGCTTGGCCACAGAGCCTCCATTGTCCGTATAACTGGCCGTAAGCACCAAAACATTGGCCCCCTGACCCGCTTCCGGAACTATGGTTCCCGTTGTGGGCAGGGATTTCTTTTTATCCCCTGTCGCCACGAGCGACTGGATATATTGGACTATCTGCCCGGCTTCGTCTTGCGTCAAGGTAGGATGGGCGGGCATTGTCACCTCGCCCCAGACGCCACTGCCACCGGAAACCACCTTTTTCTTTAAATAGGTGGTGGCAGACCTGTCATTTTTATATTTCTGGGCAACGTCCATATAGGAAGGGCCAATGGATTTTTCATTTTCCTTATGGCATGCCTTACAGTCTAGGCCCAATGTTAGGGACTTTCCGGTAATGGCAGCGGAAACCTGCTGGTGTCCCATGGACAGGTTAACCTCATCCATCCCCTCCTTATAATCCACAGAAACAAAAATATTGCTCTCATCAACTTTTTCACCACTGTCCGTATCGGTAACCGATACTTTATATTGCAAAGGCTCACCCGGTATAAAAAAGGATGTGTTCCCGCCACTTAGGGCAATGGATACTTCCGGTCTTGAATTGCCCACTACTATCGAAACGATACCGCTTTTGGAGGCGGCATTTTTATCATCTTTGACAGTTACGGAAAGCTTGTATTCCCCAGTCTTGTCATACGTATGGGAAATTTCTGGAACATCGGTCTGCTCGGTGGTACCATTGCCCAGATCCCACAAATATGAAACCTTGTCCTTTTCCCGGTCCCTAGCTTCCACAGTGGCCTTTATGGTAAGCGGAAGTTTTCCGGAGGTCTTGTCCACTTCAAGATCTGCTACCAAGGGAGGGCGGTTTCCACCATTATATTCAATATATCCCAAACCGGAATCATCGTTCTTTGAAAACCAGCCACTTCCATACTCCAAGAGATAGATCCTACCATCAGGTCCCAGCTCCATATCGATAAGGTTGCTCAACTTTATTTCAGGAGCAAAGGGTTCCATTTTATTGATCTCCCCATTTGGAAAAAGGCTCAAGGCCATCATCCAACCCCTCATCCATTCATAGACGATCACTTTTCCATCGTAATAATCGGGCAGTGCTTCCTTTCCAGGGTACATATCGGAATAGATCACCGGTCCGGCCATGGCGTTTCTTCCGCCGGTCCCTACTTGTGGAAAATCCTGGGAAACATCGTAAGGGTAATATGCATAGGCCCCATTGGCCTTGGGCAATTCCTTAAGTCCCGTATTGTTCCTAGAATCGTTGATGGGTTTTTCGGGATTAAAAAATTCCCCGCTCTTTCCCGTTTCGTAGTCGTATTTCCTGTACGCTTTGTTGTCGCCAATAAATAAGGGCCATCCATAATTCCCCGCTTCCCTTGCTTGGTTTATCTCATCATAGCCTCTTGGGCCCCGGGTATCAAGGCTGTCCATACGGGCATCCGGACCTACATCTCCCCAATAAACATATCCTTTTTTGGGGTCTACGGAGATACGATAGGGGTTACGGTGCCCCATTGTAAAAATTTCGGGTCGTGCCTTGTCGGTGCCTTTTGGGAACAGGTTGCCCTCGGGAATGGTATAGGTACCATCTTCCTGTACCTTTATCCTCAAAATTTTACCCCTAAGGTCGTTCGTATTTGACGACGTTCTACGTGCATCGAATTGTTCGTGCCCTGGTGCATCGTTCAGCGGGGCATAGCCGTTATTGACATATTTCTCGCCCGATTCATTAAAAGGTGTGGAATTGTCCCCAGTTGAAAGATACAACATCTTATCGGGGCCAAATGCAATGGAACCCCCGGTATGGCAGCATATTTCCCTTTGGCTATCGATTTCCAGTATGACCTGTTCGGAATCCATTTTAAATACACCGTCCACAAATTGAAATCGGGAAAGTCGGTTGATCCACTTATCCCCGGTGGGGCTATAGTAAACATAGATCCAGTGGTTTTTTTCAAATTCCGGGTCTTTCTGAAGCCCCATCACACCTTCCTCCGCATTCACACCAGGGGTTTCCAAGGTTTTGTAATAGACATCCAACAGGGCAACCTGTTCCAGTTTCTTATCTCCATCCCGATACAAAATTATTTCACCCCTGCGCTGCGCGATAAGCACATCGTTGTTCGGCAAAACGGTCATCTCGGTCGGCTCAAAAAATTCCCCCGTGGACAGCACCACCTTTGTAAACCGGTCCGCATCAGGAGGAAATTGGCTATTCGCTTTTGTATAGTCTATTTTTTTATTATCCCCCATCGCATACCGTATGCCCCCCAAAAGGTGCTTCAGGTATTTTTCTTCCGTAAAACTCTCTTCGGTATGGCCCAATGCGGTATAGAAGGCCCTGCCCCCATCGTATTCATGGTACCAGCTTACGGGATGGTGATCGCCGTTGGTCCCGCCTTCATATGTGGACTCGTCTACCGTCATGATCACCTGTACGTCTTTGTTCAGCTTTTTAAAGTTATAGATTTCATCTGCCCTGTGCCAGATCGTATCCTCAAAGAAATTGGTCGCACCGAATTTGGTGTCCTTGATCAGAAAATCGGCCTCGGGCGTTCCGGCGGGATGGCTGCTGAAATAGGCTCCTACCAAGCGGTTGTACCAATTCCAGTCGTACTCGGTGTCGGTAGCCGCATGCACCCCTACAAAACCTCCCCCACCTTGGATATATCTTTCAAAACCGGCTTCTTGTCTGGCATCCAGCACATTTCCAGTGGTACTCAAAAAAACCACCGCCGCATACTGCTGAAGGGAATCGCTTTCAAAGACCATGGAATTCATAGTGGTGTCTACTTTGAAATTATTCTCTTTTCCCAATTTCTGGAGGGCGGCCACACCACTGGGAATGGAAGAATGTTTAAAGCCCAAGGTCTTGGTAAAGACCAGAATTTTCGGATCTCCTTCCCGTTTATCACTTTTGCAGGCCACAAAGGAGAATAGCAATATTCCGAGGATAGGCAATACATATTTTTTCATAGTTCAATTGGTTATAAATACTTATAGCTGGCTAAAATAACAATAAGCTTGGCATTTTATTTATGAAACCTGTAATTATTTAACTTTAATTTTTTCATATCCTAATCCAAAATGACAGCCGATCCGGTCAGGACCAATAAAATAGTGTGTTCTTCACACCTCTCCTTGAGTTGTACATCATATGATGGAAGAAGGGGCACAGGGTGGCCCATATCAAAATATCCTGTTCCCGAAACCATTTACACAATGGTAACGGAAAGCCACACTTTTGGTAACACCTTCACATTCATTATTTTATACCTTTCCAAAAAACATGCCCCATGGGAACTTTATTATATGAAGGATACAAATATGCTGGCTACCCCTTTGCCCATTTGTACGCCGATAAAAACGGGAGCAAGGGATCCGAAAAAATACACCAACTTATTTTTGGGGATTGGGTGGGGATCCTTAAACCCTTGCGTAAAAAAGATAATTATCTGTACGTACATGTTAGGGGCGAGACCGGATGGATGCACGAGGACGATCTGATGGACGAGGCAGTACTGGAAATCGTATTTGTGGACGTGGGCCAAGGTGACGGGGCGCTCATTGTTACCCCAAATGATGAGCATATCATCATAGATACAGGTATAGGGGCCAATATGCACCGATATCTTAGATGGCGCTATAATGGATTTAAGAACCAATGGACTTTCAGGTACGGCATTGCCAGCCATCCGGACCAAGATCACTATATGGGCTTCCACTATCTCTTGAACGAAGGCAATGTTTTTTTTCAGGACTTTTTGCACAACGGACTTTTGGAACACCAGGAGGGCGTAAAGGATTCCATATTTGGGGAAATGTTGAAAACGGACCGTATCTATTATACGGAACTGTTCGATACCCAACAGAAAATAGAGGCCTATCTGGCCGACACGAAGAATTGGGAGCATCCACAGGGCAATCCCATATGGGACAAGCCCTATGCGGTATTTTTAAAACGGTTGATCGCAATGAACAAGGTGTCGGGGGATATTAGGATGTGTTCCTCGGATGACAAGTACCTTCAAGGCTTTGGTCCCGAAAAGGAACTTAATATCCGGATATTGGGGCCGGTGACCGAAACAGTGTTGGGCAAAAGGGCCCTTCGGTCCCTATCCAGCACAGGAAAGACCAAAAATGGCCATTCATTGGTGTTTAAGCTCAGTTACAGGGATATTGACATTCTTTTGGGAGGAGATCTGAACAGTGCCGCCGAAACCCATTTGTTGGAGGCGCATACCGGGCTTCCCTTAAAGTCCCCTACCCAAGAAGCCGAAAATATTTTGATCGATACTGCCCGACAGACCTTTCAGGCGGATATTGCCAAAGCCTGCCACCATGGAAGTGCCGATTTTACGTCGCTTTTCCTAAAATCCGTAAATGCGGTCGCCACCATAATCTCCAGCGGAGACGAGGAACAGCACTCACATCCAAGGCCCGATACCCTTGGAGCGATCGGGGTGAACGGTCGTGGGGAGCGGCCTTTGATCTTCAGTACGGAACTGGCAAGGTCACATCGCGAAAACGAGGAAAAGACACTACGGGAAATCACGGAACTGGAAATTGAAATGGAAAAAGCTACAAGTACGGCAAGAAAAGATGCCCTAAATAACAAGATTAAGGAAAAAAATGATAAATTAAAGGAGCGTAACGTGACCGTTTACGGTTCCATCAATGTCCGTACCGATGGGAGAAGGTGCATCATTGCCCAAAAATTGGAAAAAGGTGGAAAAAGCAAGGTGTGGGATATTTACAGGTTGGAAAAGGACCAAACGGGACAGTTCCGTTACGTACCCAACTAAACGGGCTAAAACCATTTTCTTTTGATCATAAAAAAACGTGTTTATACGGCTAAAAAGGTAAACCCTTTGATCGGGGTGCTTCTGCTGCTCATTTCCATTTTTCTCCTGATACTTACCCTGCCCCTTGGTTTTTTGTTCGGACTACTGTACAACTTGGCCACCAAAAGACTTGTGGGTGTGGGCGAATACTGTCTTAAAATAGCCATTTCCATAGACCAATTGGGAAACGTTGCAATGCAGCACCTGCTCAACCTTTTATGGTTGAAAAGTGGCAATTATCCATTTGGCAATAGGGACGAGACCATTTCCAGCGCCATTGGAAGGAACAAAAGATTGGGGACCTTAAACGCTTTTGGCAGGTTTATAGACAAGCTGTTGGATGTACTGGATCCCAACCATTCCCTCGATTCCATCGATTATTATATTGAACCTACCGAACAGATCGAGGAAAGGGTAGCCTGGGTGCAGTTGGTGGAGGGCAAAATATTGATGGTCCGAGAACATGGCAAATCGGTCTATGGCCTTCCCTATGGGAAAAGAGAAATGGGGAAGACCGACCTGCAATCGTTACAGCAGGGTATATGGCAACAATTAATGGTCACCATAAAGTCGGATTCCTTGGTATTCATCGGGATTTTTGAGGCCAAGGCCGATGATGGTCCCCCGGGAAACCTGATCAGGACCACCTGTTATTATGCCCAATATACAGGGGAAATCCTCCCCGGACCAGAGGCAAGGGAAGTGGTTGCCCTAACCTATGCAGACCGCAACATGGTAGGTGAGGTAGACCAACTAATTTTTGATTTCCTTCACAAAAGAGGGGTCTTAACACCATAGATCTTATTTATAGATTGCGGAAACTTTTTTGTTTCTTTGTGATGCATTAATGCAAAAAAACATACATGGAGATACTGGGTATTGATATTGGGGGTTCTGGAATTAAAGGGGCAATGGTAAATGTAGATACAGGGGAAATGCTTACCGAAAGGTACCGGATCCCTACCCCTGACTCCAGAAATCCCGCTGACATGGCGGAAGTGGTTTCCCAGATCGTAAAACACTTTGACTATAAGGGACCTGTTGGATGTGGTTTCCCCTCCATCATAAAAAAAGGGGTCTGTAAATCGGCCGGAAATTTGGATACGTCATGGGTGGGCGTAAAAGTGGATGCCCTTTTCAGTGCTGCCAGCGGACAACCTTTTACGGTTATCAACGATGCGGACGCAGCAGGTTATGCCTCTATGAACTATGGTGTTGGAAAAGGAAAAACAGGTTTGGTGATCATGATCACCGTGGGTACCGGATTGGGGAGCGGGGCCTTTTGGAACGGCGTGCTGATCCCCAATTTTGAACTGGGACAGATTCCCTATAAAAAGTACTCCAAAATAGAGCTATGGGCGGCGGGATCCATCAAGGACAATAAAAACCTAAGTTTTAAAAGATGGGGGAAACGGTTCAATAAGTTTTTGAATTATGTGGACCTGATCGTATCCCCGGACCTGATCATAATTGGAGGTGGCATTTCCAAGGATTGGGATTCCTTTAAAAAGTACATTAAGGTGGATACGCCGGTAATCCCTGCCCAACTGGAGAACCAGGCAGGTATCATCGGGGCGGCATCGGCCTGTATTAAGAGATAACCAAGACTTGGGCAGGCCCTGTCAATTTGGGTTTGTACCAAATCAAAAAAGGCCCCATAACCTGTCGGTATGGGGCCTTTTCATTTATACCAAAGGGATCTAAGCTATTTTATAGCGCTTACGGTCCACCTCTTTCAGGTATATCTTTCTCAGCCTGATATGTTTGGGGGTTACCTCCACATATTCATCTTTTTGGATGTATTCCAATGCCTCTTCAAGGGAGAACTTAATGGCCGGTACTATTTTGGCCTTATCGTCCGCACCTGAAGATCGTACGTTGGAAAGCTTTTTGGTCTTGGTCACGTTTACGGTCATATCATCTCCCCTTGAGTTTTCACCAATAACCTGTCCTTCGTAGATATCCTCTCCCGGATCTACAAAAAACTTGCCCCTGTCCTGTAGCTTATCTATGGAATAGGGAATGGATTTTCCGGTTTCCATAGAAACCAAAGATCCATTTTGACGCTGAGGGATATCACCTTTCATTGGTTGGTATTCCAAAAAGCGGTGGGACATGATGGCCTCCCCGGCAGTTGCTGTAAGCAGTTGGTTCCGCAAACCGATAATGCCCCTTGAAGGTATAAGGAACTCGCAGATCATACGCTCACCCCTTGCCTCCATACTGGTCATTTCACCTTTTCTGATGGATACCATCTCCACGGCCCTTCCGGAAACTTCCTCGGGAAGGTCGATCGTAAGATGCTCGATCGGCTCACATTTTACGCCGTCCACTTCTTTGATGATTACCTGGGGCTGTCCGATCTGCAATTCATAACCTTCCCTTCGCATGGTCTCGATAAGTACCGAAAGGTGCAGTACCCCTCGGCCAAAGACCATAAATTTATCGGCACTGTCCGTAGGGGAAACCCTAAGGGCCAAATTTTTCTCCAATTCCTTTTTTAAACGATCATTGATATGCCTAGAGGTCACAAACTTGCCATCCTTACCAAAAAACGGACTGTCGTTTATGGTGAACAACATGCTCATAGTGGGCTCATCTATGGCTATGGTCTTCAATTGTTCCGGATTTTCGATATCGGCAACGGTATCACCTATCTCAAATCCTTCCAGACCCACAAGCGCACATATATCACCTGCGATCACTTCCTGAACCTTTAACCGTCCAAGGCCCTCGAAGGTATAAAGTTCCTTTATCTTTGACTTTACAATGCTCCCGTTACGCTTCACAAGCGAAACCTGTTGCCCTTCCTTAAGGGTTCCACGCAGCAATCTGCCGATAGCGATCCTTCCCGTAAAGGAAGAGAAGTCCAACGATGTGATCAACAACTGGGTATTTCCCTCCTTCACCTGGAACGTGGGGATGTGTTCGATCACCATGTCCAGTAAAGGTTCTATATTTTCGGTTTGGTTCCTCCAATCATCGCTCATCCAATTGTTCTTTGCGGAACCGTAAACGGTCGGAAAATCCAATTGCCATTCTTCCGCTCCCAGTTCGAACATAAGGTCGAACACTTTTTCATGTACTTCCTCCGGGGTACAGTTCTCCTTGTCCACTTTGTTGATTACCACACAGGGCTTCAATCCAAGGTCGATCGCTTTTTGGAGTACGAACCTGGTCTGTGGCATGGGCCCCTCAAAGGCATCCACCAACAGGAGCACCCCATCGGCCATGTTGAGAACACGTTCCACTTCCCCGCCAAAGTCGGCGTGGCCAGGGGTATCTATGATATTTATCTTGGTCCCTTTATAAACAACGGATACGTTTTTTGAAGTAATGGTAATTCCCCTTTCCCGCTCCAGATCGTTGTTGTCCAATATCAGGTCTCCCGTATTCTGGTTTTCCCTGAACAATTGGCAGTGGTACATGATCTTATCCACCAAGGTGGTCTTACCGTGGTCTACGTGGGCAATAATTGCAATGTTTTTTGTTGCTGACATAACTCTATTTTAAAAGCATTTTACCTTCCTAAATGCGCGCGCAAAGATACTTCTTTTTTTTATCCCAGACACAAAAGCGGTATATTTCTTAATATATTGATTTTGAAGTACTTTTAAAGTCCTTTTAAGGATTGAACCCCATTGGGGGCCCCTATTGCACCGACTGCTTTTTTTAAGGAAAACAAAGCATTGGGGGAAATCCGTATCTTTATCCTTTGATAAAAGGCCAGTGCCTCTTGGGTGACCTAATGGGAGAATCACCACCAAGAGACTAAACAACAGCTATTTATCCCTTAAATATTATTTTAATAAATACAAATTTACGAATGAATCTAGCAGCTATTCCACAGATAAAATACAGTGAGGGCAACAATTTTTTTCTCTTATGCGGGCCTTGTGCCATTGAGGGGGAAGAAATGGCCCTTCGCATTGCAGAAAAAGTAGTGAACATTACCGATAGGTTAAAGATTCCCTACGTTTTTAAGGGCAGTTTCAAAAAGGCCAACCGCAGCAGGGTGGATTCCTTTACCGGTATCGGAAACGAAAAAGCATTGAAGATACTCCGTAAGGTTTCCGAAACCTTTGAGGTACCAACGGTGACGGATATCCACGAAATTTCCGATGCGGCGTTGGCGGCAGCCTATGTGGACGTGCTCCAAATACCGGCTTTTTTGGTCCGGCAAACGGACCTAGTGGTGGCAGCGGCCGAAACGGGTAAGGCGGTCAATCTTAAAAAGGGACAGTTTATGAGCCCCGAAAGCATGAAACATGCCGTTGGCAAGGTAGAGGAGTGTGGGAATGGCCAAGTAATGGTCACCGATCGTGGTACCATGTTCGGCTATCAGGACATGATCGTGGACTTCAGGGGCATCCCGACCATGAAACAATATGCGCCGGTCGTATTGGACGTGACCCATTCGCTACAACAGCCCAACCAGTCGTCAGGGGTGACTGGCGGCAGGCCGGATATGATAGAGACCATAGCGCGCGCCGGCATCGTCACCGGTGCCGATGGAATTTTTATAGAGACCCATTTCGATCCCGCGAACGCCAAGAGCGATGGGGCCAATATGCTGCACTTGGACCATTTGGAGAGATTGTTGACCAACCTTACGTCTATTAGGGAAACGGTCAACCGACTCTAGCAACCACCAAACCTGAAACCTATACCTACCTACCATGAACGGATCCATACGACCTGTACTGACTTTTTACTTTTTTTTATCGATTTTGTGCGCAAATGGCCAAGAATCCATCCCTTTTGGAAAATTAACGGACGCAGAAAGGCAATTACAATCCTATGATAGGGATTCTTCGGCACATGCCGTAGTGTTGTACGAAAGAGGGGATAATTATTTCAAGGTCATCAACAGGAGCATTAAACTTATAAAGGAATACCATGTTAAGATAAAGGTCTTAAATGAAAAAGGATTCGATCAGGGCAATATAGAATTGAGATTGTACCGCAATAAGGAGTCGGCCGAGGAATTGACCAAAATTCAAGCGGTTACCCATAACGGCACCAATAAATTCAGTGTGCTCGCCTCCAACATCTTTACCGTGGATATTTCCGAAAATTGGACCGCAAAGAGGTTTACGTTCCCGCAAATTCAGAAGGGTAGCATCCTGGAATATACCTATACCATGACCTCTCCCTATATCTACAACTTCAATGGGTGGGATTTTCAATCGGATATCCCTAAAATCTATAGTGAATTCAATGCGACCATTCCTGGAAATTACAGATACAACCGCTCCCTTATCGGCAGCATTCCTTTGGATATAAACGAGGCGGACATCAAAAAAGAGTGTTTCCATATTGAGGGGTACCCCAAAAGTGCCGATTGTGAGATCCTTAAATATGCCATGAAGGATATTCCCGCCTTTAAACCGGAGGAGGAGTATATGTTGGCGGGATCCAACTACATTTCAAGGTTGGATTTTGAACTTTCCGAGATGACCCAATTAAATGGGGTTATCGAAAAATTTACCAAAAGTTGGAAGGATGTTGACAGGGAATTCCGGAACGATAAGGACATTGGTGTACAGTTGAACAAACGAAATTTTTTCGAGAAAAATGTCCCGGACAGCCTTTTCATGGTGAAGGATCCGTTACAACGTGCCAAAAATATTTATGCCTTTGTACAGCACCATTATACCTGGAACGGAAAGTATAGTATCTATAAAGATGTGAGGGTAAAGGAAGCCTTTGCCGAGAAAAAGGGAAATGTGGGAGAAATCAATATTTCCCTCATCAACCTGTTGAACGCCGCCGATCTGAACGCCTTGCCAATGGTGCTCTCCACTCGGGAGAACGGCCTTCCCAAAAAAATGCATCCGGTAATGTCCGATTTTAACTATCTTATAGCCAAAGTGGAAATAGAAGGAATTACCTACCTTTTGGATGCCACCGAAAAAAGCAATCCCTTTGGCATGTTGCCCTTTAGGTGCCTTAACCATTACGGAAGGGTAATGGATTATAGGAACGACAGTTACTGGCAAGATATCGTTGCAGAGGAAAAAAACCAAAATACCATTAGTTGTCAGTTAACATTTGATATCGAGCACGAAAAGATCAATGGAATAGTGGATATGATCAGTACGGGCTACTATGCGGTGCAGAAACGCTCTAAATTCGCCGATGTGGCTCAAAGCGATTATCTGGAAGAATTAAAGGCAGGCCTAGGGGATGATGTCGGCATCGATTCTTATGAAATCCTCGAGAAAAGAAGCAATGAAAAGGTACTAGTGGAACGGTTTACCTTTGAAAGGGAGGAAGATCTTGGTTCGGGCACTATTTTCTTGAACCCTTTTTTGATAAAGGCCTTTCCAAAAAATCCGTTCCCGACAGAGACCCGTTACTACCCCATAGATTTTGGGCATAAAAAGAACTATACCTTTCGAATGATCCTCAAATGTCCCGAAGGGTATGGAATAACCGAACTTCCCAAAGATGCCAATTACATGTTGCCCGACAATAGTGGATCTTTAAAATTCAAATGTGAAATGCGGGGCAGCGATCTACAGGTCTTTTTCAATTTCGATCTGACCGCGGCAAGCTATCCGAGTACTTCCTATCGATCGCTGAGGGATCTGTTTAAATATGCCATGGACATAGAAAAGAACACCCTGTTCGCCATCCTGAGGCAATAGTTTCACAATCTACTGCGGTACTTTTTGGGTATATCGCCCGTAAACCTTTTGAACGCCACACTAAAATGTGTGGCGTTTTTGTAGCCGACCTCCTCGGCGATCTGATAGATGGGCAATTGGGTGGCCTGCAAAAGATTTTTTGCATGTTTCATCTTTTCGTTGCGCCCAAAAGCATTTACCGAATCGCCGAAAATGCGCTTGAACTCCTTTTTTAGCAGGTATTCGTTCAACAATACTTTTTTGGAGAGTACTTTTATGGAAAAATTCTCGTCCAAATTATCCATGATGAGCCTTCTTGCCTCATAAAGCCTCTTTACCATTTCCGTATTTGCTTTGGGGGTATCCAACCTCACTGGTTTTTTATGGTTTGTGATCTGCATTACCAAAATCTCCAAGATCTTTGCCTGCAAGAAAAGTTGTTTGGCGATCCCATGATGTCCGCTGCTTTCCATGGCGCCCAACAACGCCAACAGATCCACGGTTAACGGAGATACCGTGTTGCCACCTTTAGTTTTTTTAAATATGGGGACATCCCCAAGGCCATGGTTTTTTAAAAAGTCGGTGGACAGGCCGATCACCACTTCTTTAAAGATCTTGCCACCGCTTATTCGCCTTTCCCCGCTGGCCTCCCCTATGGGCACAAAAAACGATTCCTGGTTTTCACAGATAATATCGGCTCCCCCACCCTTCATGGAAAGGATCATTTCGCCCTCCTGAACAAATGTCAATTGCAAAAGGTCCATCGGTTTTTGATAATATACCAGCAGATCTTCCTTTAGTAGGAATCGGCAGAAGACCACTTCTACCCCGTTAAAAATATATTTTATGATGGCTCCCCTTCCCATTACGGGCATAAGACGGTATTCTTCCCTCACCAGTCCCATTTCGGTAATCTGTTCCTCCAGTACCGCTATTCGATCCTCCAAGGTTCCGATGCCAATTTCCTCTTGGATAGCAGCTGTTTTCTTATCACGTCTTTTTTTTTCCACAAAACGTCTTTTTAACTTTCTATTAATACATAGATTTGCACGCAATTTATTTAGACTAATTACAAATAGCAAATTTATAATGGGAAATATTTTCAAACTGGCCTGTTTTCTTTTTTTTACCACCCTTTCATGGGCCCAATCCGGTCAGATTACCGGTCAGATTACCGATGATTCAGGAAAGGCGGTACCTTTCGCCAATATCATGTTGGAAAATACCTCCAAAGGGGCCACCACCAATAATAGGGGCATTTTTAGGATCCAGAACGTGGAGGCAGGCAGCTACACCCTTGTGGTCACCGATCTGGGATACGCAACACAACGCATTTCCATAGATGTACAAGCTGCAGCAACCACTGAGTTGCCCACAATTGTTTTAAGGGAAGCCATTGAAAACTTGAGCGAAGTAGTTGTGAACGCAGAAAAAAACAAATATGTGACCCGTAAACCTTCCACCAGTCTGCGCCTTAAGACCGAACTTATCAAACTTCCGCAGAACATACAGGTGATCAGCAGCGAACTATTACAGGACCAACAGGTGACTACCATTATGGACGGACTTACACGCAATGTAAGCGGGGTGACCATGTTGGAGCACTGGGGCCAATTTGCCCGTATCAACATGCGCGGTTTCCGGCTACCTGCCTTTAGGAACGGGGTGAACGTGCAGGACAGTTGGGGCCCCTTGGCAGAAGACATGAACACCGTAGAACGTATCGAATTCGTAAAGGGCCCTGCCGGTTTTATGATGTCCGCAGGAGAGCCAGGGGGTTTCTATAACGTGGTCACCAAAAAACCTACGGAGCAGTTTATTGCCAACGCCTCCTTCATGGCAGGGAGCTACGACTTTTACCGGGGTACCGTGGACGTAGGCGGAAAAGCTTCCGAAAATGGAAAATTGTTGTACCGCTTTAATGCTATGTACCAGACCACGGACAGCCATCGAGGCAAGGAACAGACCGATCGGTTCGGTTTTGCGCCGGCCCTTACCTATAACTTCAGCGATAGGACCTCCATTACAGCGGAGATGAACCTTCAAGATGCCGAGTCCTACCTTGGGTCGGCCTATATCTTTGCGCCTGTAGAGGACGGTTACGCTAGTTTGCCACGTGATTTTAATTTTGTGGACACCAGCTACCCCAAAACGGATATACAGGAAGTTACCTTCTTCTTGAACGCCAAGCACGAGTTTTCCGATAGTTGGAGCGTGGAGGGACAATTGGCATACCTCCGGTACGACCAAGTGGGCAATTCGGCCTGGTTGGGGCAATTGGACGCTGAGACCGGGGATGCCTATAGGACTATTTCGCAATGGGATGCCCTTTCGTCGAGCAAGTATGCTCAATTGTACATCAACGGTGCCTTCAGAACGGGAGGTGTCTCACATAAGATCCTGGGAGGATTGGACTTCAGCGAAAAATCCTATTGGGCCGATTTCTCCGTTACCCTCCCCGTGGATACCGATACCCCCTTCAATATTTATGACCCCGTTTATGGGGAAGTGGCCGCCCCTGTGTTTGACCGCTCCCAAAATGTGCAGGACCGCAACGGCGGACAACCTTACAGTGCCAATACGGTCAGGGGTTACTATCTGCAGGATGAAATCGGGTTTTTACAGGATAAGATCCGTCTAACTTTGGCAGGGCGCTATACCAACCTTTATACACAGGGAAAAACAGAGAACGATAATGTGGTAACCCCCCGTGTAGGCCTAAGTGTGGATATATTACCCGATTTGGCGGTTTACGGACTGTTCGATCAATCCTTCCTGCCCCAGGCGGGTATGAGTGCAGATCTGCAGCCTTTGAACGACCCAGTGGATGCGAAGGACATAGAAGGTGGAATCAAAAAAACGTTCTTTGACGGCCGCTTGCAGACTTCTTTGGGCGCTTTCCAAATTACCAAGGAAAATATCCTGACCGGCGATCCCGCAAACCCCAACTTCTCCATTTATTTAGGGGAAGTACGGTCAGAAGGTATCGAGTTCGACCTTCAAGGACAGGTGACCCCTGAACTGAACCTGATCTTAAACTATGCCAACACCAATGTGGAGGTCACGGAAGATTCCAACCCCGAACGCGTGGGTACAAGGGTGGCCGGACACGCCAAACACGTTACCAATGGATGGCTGAACTACAGCTTTGCCCCCACCACCGCATTGAACGGATTTGGGATATCATTGGGGTACCAGTACCAGATCGATCGTTCCACTTGGGCATGGGCAGCCGACAACCAGTCCGACCTGCCCGATTATTTTAGGCTGGACGGTGCTCTATCGTGGAAAAACAACAACTTTAGGGTGCAGTTCAACCTGAACAATATCCTAGACGAGTATCTGTACTCAGGGGCAAATTATGGCTCTTACCTTTACTGGCAATCGGAACCGGGAATAAATGGAAGGATATCCGTATCCTATCAATTTTAATGAAAATATCTTGAATTTTTGAAAGGATGAATTGGTTTAGCGGTCCACCCAAAAAAGGAACGCCTTGTATGAACAATAACGTTACACTTAAATCGATAAAAATGAAAAAGAACATTTTAGCCCTTTTATTGCTGTTGGCAAGCAGCCCGATCTTCGCACATTATATGTGGATCGAGACCGTTCCCACCGGTAAATTGAACAAAGAACATCAGATAAAGGTCCGATTTGGTGAATATACCTACGGAGTCCTCGAAAAGGTGGATGGGGATGCCTTTAAGGGCGTAAGCGAGTTTACCGTTTGGATAATCGCTCCCAACGGCCAGAAAAAGGAACTGACCCTTACCCCCGGAGCCGATTTTTATGCGGGCACCTTTGTTCCTTCCGAAAATGGAACCTATACGGTAGTGCTTGATAATAAGAACATGAAAGTGTTGGACTATACGGAATATGATTTTGGCATCTTTAAGCCGCAGTACCACGCCAAGGCCCGTATAGTGGTGGGCGAAACCATTGCTCCCTTGGCCACTAGCAATCCGGAAGGAATAGAGATCGTGGACCTTACCGACAAGACCTATGCCAAAGCAGATGAAGTGGTCCTTCAGCTTTTGTACAAAGGAAAACCGTTGGCCAAAAACGAACTGAGCGTTTACCAAGCGGATATGTGGTCCAAAAAATTGACCACTGATGAGGAAGGAAAGGTTTCTTTTAAACTTCCTTGGAATACACAATACACCGTGGAGGCCACCTACAACGAGGAAGTACCAGGCAACTTTAAGGGGCTGGATTACGGTTTTGTTTGGCATTGTGCCACCTATTGCATCCCTGCACCAAAAAACTAAAAGATACCAAAAATGAACAGCATTATCGTGCTACTGAGTTTTCTGGCTTTCTACTTGTTTTACCTCACTTCCAAAAAAGCGGTCATCCAAAGGACATCGAATTTGGAGGTATGGGCGGGCAAACAGGAAAAGGTTGCAAAATCCATTGGTGCCATATTGCTGCTCATTTGTTTCGTTGCAATGGCTATGCGCTACGGACTGGCCCCCGGGATACTGGCACAGTGTATTGTGCTCATGACCGTGGCAAGCCTTATCATCTGCGTTGCCCCTTTAAAGATCATAAACTTTAAATTGCTGTCCCTTGTCATGCTGGGCTGCTTTATACTTGAAATTACCCTATCCTAAGATATGCCGGCCAATAAAAAATACCTTACTACCTCCTGGTTACAACGTTTTGCAAAGATCAGCGCTGGATTTCTAGGAGGATATATGGTGACCATGGCGCTGCACATGGCGCTGGCACAATGGACGGACCGTGCCACCATTATGATCACTACGGCCTTTACAGGTTTCATCCTATGGGCCGTGTTGATGATGTTGGCATTTTTGGCAAGGAACGGATGGAAAATATGGGGCCTATATCTTTTACTGACCTTTGTTTTCTCCCTTTTTATCTATTTTGGTAAAATGTATCATCCCATTGCGGTTTAATTATGGATAATAGGACGTACAATATTTTTTTCCACACCCATACCATCAGTGGTATCATTATCAGTGCCGTACTCTATGTGCTCTTTTTTACGGGCTCCCTATCCTTTTTTAGGGATGAGATCATTAATTGGGAGCGCAATGAATCCGTTTACAAAAAAATAGCACCCGGCCATTTGGACATCGCACTGGATAGTATCGCCAACACCTATGACCTCTACGGCAGGGATATCAGTATCAATTGGCCCAGTGCGGAAAGAAGGATGAACGTAAGCCTTGGATCTTCCAAGGACACCCTTGCCACCGATGCGCAAAAAGCAGGGGCCTTTTTTTATATGGATACCGAGACGCACCAAAATTTCACCTATGTGGATTCCTATAGCCTCGGCGAGTTTTTATACCGATTGCACTTTTTGGCCCAGATACCCTACCCAATTGGATATTACCTTTCGGGTTTTATCGCATTCTTTTTTCTCTTTGCCATCATTACCGGAATATTGGTCCATTGGGATAAAATAGTGCAGAACTTCTATGTCTTCCGACCCATGGCCAAACTAAAGACCCTTTGGACCGATGCCCATACCGGCTTGGGGGTAATAGGACTTCCCTTTCAGTTTGTCTATGCCGTTACCGGAGCTTTTTTTATGATCAAACTGGTGGTAGTGGCCCCTGCCGTCATGGTACTATATGAAGGGGATCAGGTGAAACTGTACGATGAACTGGAGTATAATCCCCCCACATATGCCATGCAACACCAAAGATCGGAAGCCTTGGCCAGTGTGGACGGACTTGTGGCGATGACCACTGCACAATGGGACGATTTTCAGCCCACAAGGGTACAACTGTTGAACTATGGGGACCAAAGCATGAAAGTGCTGGTGGAGGGCGAAACGGCCTATAGTTCACAATTTACGGGAACGGGAAAGATCCTCTATGATGGGGTCACCGGTAACCTTATTTCCAAAAAAGATCCCTATGTGGAAACCACTTATCTGGACGTGGTAAAAAACTTGCTCTATCGACTGCATTTTGGGGATTACGGTGGTTATGCGCTAAAACTTATCTCCCTGTTGTTGGGACTTATCTCCTGTTTCGTGATCATTTCAGGGGTCATGATATGGTTGGTGGCCCGTGATAAAAAACACATTTCCGAAACCAAGCGCACCTTTAACCGTATTTTGGTCCGACTTTACCTAGCTAGCTGTCTTGGTATGTACCCGCTTACGGCCCTCACTTTTATCATGGTAAAGGTGCTTGGACGATCCGGAATGGATTTTCTATACCCTTTTTACTTTTGGGGATGGTTATTGCTGACGATTTTGTTGATGTTGAAAAAAAGCAATGGTTTTATAATCCGTTTTACCCTTTTATGGGGCAGTATCCTGGCCTTATTTGTACCTATGGCCAACGGTATCCAATCTGGAAACTGGTTCTGGAAAACCTTTGCTGCTGGCCAGTTGGATATTTTTATAGTGGATGCGATCTGGATCGGACTTGCAATTACCGGTTTTTTCATTTATGCGCATATCGTTAAAAAGGAAAAGAGATTGCCCGTTGCGTCAGCATATCTGTGATGGGTGGAAAAGAAATGTGGTCCCTAAAACATAATTCCGTACCTTTTCGTAAACTATGCTTATAAACGATTATGTTAAGGGAAATCCATCCGAAATTACCGATGCGGGACAAACGTGCCACTAAAAATTTCTATTGTGACCACTTGGGGTTTAAGGTATTTGGCGATACCGACTACGAGGGGTATCTCATGTTGGAAAAGGACGAGATCCAAATCCACTTTTTTGAGTTTAAAGACCTGGATCCCCGTGAAAATTATGGGCAGGTATATATCAGGACGGACGCTATCGAAAAATGGTACCAGCTGGCCCTCGAAAAGAAACTGCCCATGCCAACGGCAGGCCATTTAATGACAAAACCTTGGGGCCAACGGGAATTTGCACTTCTGGATCCCGATTTTAACTTGCTTACTTTTGGACAGTCGCAAACTTAAAAACACATCGACAAAAAAGGACCAATAGAGAATATAAAGATAAAGGAGCAATCTAAAATGGTGGTTTTCATTCCTTCCCATCCACATAGTCCTGTAAATAGGCATAACGTTCCGTGAGCCTGCCCCCTTTGCTTATCCTTGCCCGTTGCAAAATGCCGTCTTTATCCCCATTAAAAAAGGCCGGCACCACGTGTTTTACAAAAGATTCCCCAAAACCTACACTGGCATCCCGAGGAAGCTCACACGGAAGGTTGTCCACCGCCATAACGGCAATCGCATGGGGGATTTGAAAATCGGTCTCCATTTCCCTCTGGGGGTCATAGCCATAAATAGGGTCCGCTATGGTGGAAGACCTGATGGTACTGGCCACCGGACCATCGATGTCACAACTTATATCCGCCACCACCCGAATCTTGAAATCGGGCCTTTTGGCATCTTCCCTTGTAAAAAGAAAGGGAGCGCCGTCACCATAAAAATGTCCCGCGATATATAGGTCCGTAACGGTTGAAAATCGGTGGAAGTTGGAGCGGTATTCATGGGGGTTTTTAAAGAAATCGGCCTTATTGCCCCTAACTCCGTCCTTGCGCTTGTTATAGTCCGATGCATCTATCTGGGAGTAGACGGCCTCCTCAAAATCCATTTCCAGGTACTGTGCCACCGTAACTTTTTTCAGTCCCATTCCGTCTAGGATTTCCTTGGCCCCGTTGCCCACCCTGCCCCTACCGGTGAGCAATATTTTTATACTCGGCAAATCTATCTTTTTTAGTTCCCCTATCAAAGCCGCCTGGTCTTTTAGGGTCTCGGCCTTTGGCAATTGGAAGGACCCGTATTTGAGTCCGTAAGCACGGATACCGTTATAGGCGCCCACAATGCCCGCATAGCGGCCAAAGGCCACCAATCTGTTTCCCGAGGGCCCAATAATTGTCTCGTGATCGTAAAGCTCTATGTTTTTCTCCAATACGGCCTGAAGTAGTTTTCGGTTATACGGTTGTTTTTTGATGGTATGGGAAAAGAAAAAGTATTTTTTATCAGGTATAAGATGGGAAATTGGGACCTCTTTTACCCCGATCAGTACATCGCATTCATCCATTTTATCGGAAACTGCCACTCCCTGCTCCCGATATTCGGCATCGGAATAGACCCTTATGGGAGAAGGTTCCACAATGATGTCGGCTTGGTGAAACGCCTTCTTCGCTTTTTTACAGGCGGTTGGGGAGAGTACTACCCTTCGATCGGGCGGGTTTTTGCGTTCTTGTATGATGCCGAACTTCATGGAAATGTATTTTTATAACTTTTTATGGGGACTGGGCCTGTAAATGTAACAGATGACAAGTTGACAAGCAAACCTTTTTTTGGAATAGTTTTTGGAGTATCTTTGCCGACCCTGATCAATTCCCAATGTGGAATTGGGATCGATTGAATAATATGGGGCCGACCGGTTTTGACAGCGAGACCAATTGGAATGTAAGCATGCCGAGCGCTGGAATACAGCTCGTAAATCTCATTTTCCACACTTTTAATTGGCGAAAATAATTACGCTCTTGCCGCTTAATCCGAATCACAGTAGGATTTAGCCTCGTTCCGACAAGGTCGGAAAGCGAGATGTTTCTGGGAAGCCCTTGTTGACGGCGTCCCAATCAGAAGCACCATCAATGTCAACATAAGGATCCTGTTGCTTCGGCAGGGTCACCAAAATTCAAGGAGCTAAGTGTACAGTGGGCGGTTCCTGGTCAGCTGTACATCGAAAACCAAATAGGGACTACGCATGAAGAAAGCATTGTTGATTGCTTGTTTGGACGAGGGTTCGACTCCCTCCGGCTCCACTCTAAAAGCTACCTTCGGGTAGCTTTTTTCGTTTCGCCTCCGGTCGTCGAAAGACAGCGCGGCAGGCCCGCCCCTTCGCTTAAAAGGTCCACCGGACCTTTTCCATACGCTCGGGCGTCTCCGGCTCCACTCTAAAAGCTACCTTCGGGTAGCTTTGTTCGTTTCGCCTCCGGTCGTCGAAAGACAGCGCGGCAGGCCCGCCCCTTCGCTTAAAAGGTCCACCGGACCTTTTCCGGACGCTCGGTCGTCTCCGGCTCCACTTAGAGAAAAAGTTAAACCCTTTACGAATAGGGGTTTATCTCCTTTTTTATTTTGAAGTGTACGATTTATGCACGGTTTAACAGCATATATTTTAAATCTTGTATGTGTATTAGGATGCATGACGAAAAAAGTTTTTTATTTATAGGATATCACTAGTGTCCCATTAAAATTGGGACGTTTTAAAAATTAAATAAATTTGGCGC
>CAXBDK010000021.1:0-59125 GCA_963974715.1 uncultured Sediminicola sp. | reverse complement strand
GCCCGATCGGCCTTCAAGGTCCGCAAGGCCCAGTCGGTGATAAAGGGGAAACAGGCGATAAAGGAGAGACTGGCGACAAAGGTGTCACCGGCGACAAAGGTGCCCCCGGTGACCAGGGTGTTCAAGGCATTGATGGGGAACAAGGTCCAGTAGGTCCACAAGGTATCCAAGGTATTGATGGCGAGCAGGGCCCGATAGGTCTTCAAGGTCCACAGGGCCCAGTAGGTGATAAAGGAGAGACTGGCGACAAAGGTGCCGTAGGAGATCAAGGCCCCCAAGGTCCCGCAGGTCCACAAGGAGCTTCTGGTACAAATGGTTTGCCCGGTGCGAACGGAAACCCAGGTCCGGATGGAGCCCCAGGTGCCAATGGATTACCAGGTGCTACAGGGGACAAGGGCCCTGATGGTGACCCGGGTCCAGCGGGTCCAGCAGGTCCTCAAGGCCCAATAGGTCCACAAGGTCCTGCAGGTCCACAAGGGGCCCCTGGAGATCCCGCTACGGACGACCAACAGTTGAACGATGCCCTGACCACATACAATAATGGAACGACCACTTTGAGCATTGTTTTGGAAAACGGGGGAACCGCAACTGCTGACCTTTCGGCATTGGAAGAGAGTGCTGCGATTGCTGCCGTACAGACCGATTTAGATCAAGCCAAAGTGCAGGCAAACAATGCGATAAATGCCAATACCGCGCTGATCAATGGACATATAACAAACGATGGGGATACCGATGCCACCAATGAACTTCAAAATGCTGCTGAAGTGGACTTGGATACCACTGTTGATGTGGACGGGGATGGCACTGCGGAAACAAACGTTGAACAGGCGGTACAGGATATGGCACCGATCGTATCCAAATCGGCCAGGATATTCTATCCTCCATCCATTGCCGTGGATGCTTCCACAACGGGAACGGGAAGGACCATTAACCTGTACACACAATATACGTCACAATTTGCGACGCCAGCAGTGGGAAGCGCAGGGGCACCGGCTTCCATACCCACCTATGCGGCAAACGAGCTGTATTATTATGTTACCTATTATGACAACACGGTATTTTCCAATGTCAGCATCAGCAATACAGGTGTAATGACCTATAACGTAATTGCGGCCCCAGCGGATTATAATTCGCTTATCAACGTGGTCTTTGTAGTAAAATAATCCATTAGGCATCAACCAACAGACGAAATTTGAGACCGACCACCATACATAAGATTATTATTGGAAGCCTATTATTGGTGTTTGCAGGACTGAACTCCTTGCATGCGCAATTTTTATTGCAGGCACCCAATAATTCGGATGAGCACAATTACAAATGGTATGAGGCGTCGGATACCAACACCGTTCTGGGAACCCAATTTTTTTATGAAGCTACCACCCCTGGAATATATTTCGCAACCTATGATGGTACTTTATGTGGTAGCAATGCCACCGGATATTTTATTCTGACCTACTGTAATGCACCCGAAAATGAGGTGACTTTGGATATTTCGGCAAATGTGCCAATAGGTGCCACTGTTGGATGGACGCCCATATTGAGCGGGGACCAATTAAGGCCGAAAGTCACAGCAAGTCAATCCGTAGCGACCTATACCGCCACTATTGTAAAGGTGGGAAATTCCATAGAGCTCCCCAAATTTACAGTGGTCTGTATGAACCAAGCGAGCAATTTGGTGGACGACCTTGTGGTGGTCAAAGAAGATGAATCAATTGTTGTCCCCATATTTGACAATGATTCGGGAATTCCAACAGTGGGTACCCTAAGCACTTCCACGCCCTTTAACGGCACAGTGACAGTTAACGATAATAATACTCCCAATGATCCGTCGGACGATGTGCTGACCTATGTTCCGAACCCTAATTTCAACGGACAGGGAACCTTTACCTATACCATCTGTAATTCAATGGGCGACTGCAGTACTGCGACCGTTACCATCACCGTTGTTCCAGTCGTGGATGCGTTTAACGATCTTTTTTATACTTCCCAAAATGAAACCGTTCAAATTACCGATTGGTCATTGAACGATAACGATATCCCTTCTATCGGAACATTGGTCACTACCGAACCCACCAATGGCAGTATTTCGGTCAACAACAACGGTACGCCAAATGATCCTTCGGATGACACCATGGTCTATGTTCCGAATGATGATTCCACGGAATCGGATTCCTTTACCTATACCATTTGTGATAACCAGGGAAATTGTAGTACCGCGACCATCACAATCGTGGTAAATGGACCGGATATGGTAGATCTTGACAGCGATAATGATGGTATCTTGGATAGTTTTGAAGACCTCAACCTTGATGTGGATGCCGATCCTGCCACAAACGCGACCGATTCAGATATGGATGGGGTACCTGATTATTTGGATCTGGACAGTGATAATGACGGTATACCGGACAATGTAGAGGCCCAAGCAACCGATTCCTATGTTCCGCCCAGTGGATTGGATTTGAATAACAATGGATTGGATGACGTTTACGAGGGCAACGGGTCCATCGGACTTTTCCCTGTGGATACGGATGGAGATGGACTCCCCGATTATTTGGACATTGACAGTGATGGTGACGAAGTGCCCGATTTCACTGAGGCGTACGACAATGACCATACCGGATTCCCAAATTTGGTGGCGACCGGATCCGATAAAAACAATAATGGGATGGATGATATATACGAACCGAGCATGATCACATCCACGGGCAATACCAACATTACAGACCCCTTTGCCTTCTTCCCCAATACCGATGGGGACGGGGAATCCGATTATAGGGACGACGATGATGATGATGATGGAATAGGTACCATTGATGAGGACTACGATAGGGACGGAAACTATGCAAACGACGATGCCGACGCGGATGGTATCCCTGATTATTTGGATTCCGATCTGGTTGAACTGGCATCGGACAAAATAGAGGTTTTCAACGTAGTGACCCCCAATGGCGATGGTATACATGATGTGCTAAAGATAAGTGGACTGGAAAACTATCCGAACAATACACTTACCATTTTCAATAGATGGGGCGTATTGGTCTTTGTTACCAAATCCTATAACACAAGTGGGAACGTATTTGATGGTACTTCCAATGGTCGGGTTACGGTTGAAAAGGACAATAAATTGCCTGTAGGGACCTATTTCTACATTTTGGACTATGAAGAGAAGGCGGGGCAAATGAAATCCCTTACGGGTTATATATACATAAATAGATAAAAATATAAAAATGTTCCCAAATCCATTTTTTGTTTCATCAAAGCATAGCTCCATACTTTTTGTGTTTGGTTTCCTAAGCTGCTTTTTCTCGATCTATGGTCAGCAGGATGCCCAATATACACAGTATATGTACAATACCGTAAGTGTAAATCCCGGGTATGCGGGCTCAAGGGGGCACCTAAGCATTGCGGCCCTGCACCGCTCCCAATGGGTGGGCCTAGAGGGCGCTCCACTTACCCAGACCCTTAATATACATTCGCCCATCGGTTATAGAGGCGTAGGATTGGGACTCTCGGTCGTAAACGACAAAATAGGGCCTACCTCGGAAACGTATTTCGATATTGATTTTTCCTATACGATCTGGACCTCCAGGGAAGGCAGGATCAGTTTTGGGCTCAAGGGCAGTGGGCATTTATTGGATATCAACTATTCGGAACTCAACCAGGATTATTCCAACGGTACCGATCCCACCTTACAACAGGATGTGCAGAACAAATTTTCACCAAATATTGGGGCAGGGGTCTATTATCATACCGATTCCTACTATTTGGGAATATCTGTCCCCAGAATATTACAGACCACCCATTTTCAGGAATCTTCCCTTTCAACGGCCAAGGAACAGATGAATTTTTACCTGATAACAGGCTACGTTTTCCAGATGGACCATTTTTGGAAATTCAAGCCGACCTTGCTTACCAAGGTGGTTCAGGGGGCACCGGTCCAAGTGGACGTATCCGCCAACTTTATGTACAATGACAAGTTGATACTCGGAGCGGGATATAGATGGGATGCAGCGTTCAGCGGATTGGTCGGTTTTCAGGTCTCCGATGAGCTCCTACTGGGATTGGCGTACGATCGTGAGACCACTGAACTTGGAAGGGCCATCTTTAACGACGGGTCCTTCGAGGTGATACTCAGATACGATTTTATCAAAGTACTGGACAATATAAAGACACCTAGGTTCTTTTAGCGGACTCATTCTTAATCGGGATCTTCCATGTATCTAGTTAATTCTTCGCCCGTACGCTCCTATCATTTTTTTTAGTTGCGCAAAGGTTTTATTTTTACCCTATAAAAGAACATAGATTGTTTATTTTTATAGGGTCGAAGGCTTGTCATTGACCAATGGCAAAATCGGAGGGTATAAAATCAAAAACCTGGAATGGTAGAGGAAAAGGTAATATTGGTAAATGAATCGGACCAGCAGATCGGTACCATGGCCAAGATGGAGGCACATGAAAAAGCGTTGTTGCACAGGGCATTTTCGGTTTTTATAATGAACGATAAGGGAGAGACCATGTTGCAGCAAAGGGCGGGGCACAAATACCACTCCCCACTATTGTGGACAAACACCTGTTGCAGCCACCAAAGGGTAGGGGAGACCAATTTGGAAGCAGGGAAACGCCGATTGATGGAAGAAATGGGGTTCAATACGGAATTGACGGAACTATTTTCGTTCATTTATAAGGCCCCTTTTGATAATGGACTTACCGAGCACGAACTGGACCATGTAATGGTGGGCACCTATAATGGGCTGCCGAAGATAAATCCTGAGGAGGTCGCTGCATGGAAATGGATGATGCCCGATCAGGTAAGAACCGATATGGACCTACATCCCCAACGCTACACCGAATGGTTCAAGATCATTTTCGATCGGTTCCATAATCATCTGATCCAAAACAGCGTACGGCCATGAAAGTGAAAGTGAGTCGGAAAGCACATTTTAATGCGGCACATCGTCTGTACAGGAACGACTGGAGCTTTGAAAGGAACGATTCGGTATTCGGAAAGTGCAACAACCCAAATTTCCATGGGCACAACTATGAACTGATCGTAAGCGTATTCGGTGAAATAGACCCTGAGACAGGTTTTGTGGTGGACGTAAAAATATTAAAGGATCTTATCGCCCTTCATATAGAGGAGGCTTTTGATCATAAGAACCTGAACTTGGAAGTTCCAGAATTTAAGGAACTGAACCCTACGGCAGAAAACATTGCCGTAATTATATGGAAACGTCTAAGGCCCCATTTGGATATGGCTTTGGAGCTGGAGGTCGTACTTTACGAAACGCCACGGAATTTTGTCACTTTTTCAGGTTCATGACCTATGTGGGCAAGAGATTCCATAAGGGTTCCTGTTTCCCTACTTCCTTATAATCTCTGTGATTTCCGTGGGTGGAATATAGGGCGGTCACCGCATTTTATGCAATATCAAAACGTCACATTGGAATCAGTTTTTAAAAAAGAATGTACAAATTGATTCATTATCCCTTTACTTTGCCTTTTTATAGAAACGTAGCGACGAAATTTATATAATCCGATTCCCTTTCCAAGATGGGGAGGGCGTAAAACACTATATTAAAATGAAAATGTATCCATTGAAATTCGACCCCATTCTTAAGGAAAGGCTTTGGGGCGGGACCAAATTAAAGGACGTATTGGGCAAACCTATCACAAGCGATATTACAGGGGAAAGTTGGGAGATTTCTACCGTTAAGGGGGATATATCCGTTGTTTCCGCAGGGGAAATGGCCGGGCGTTCCCTGCAGGACCTGATAGAAGAATACCCCGATCAACTACTTGGCAAAAGTGTGGTATCAAGGTTTGGAAAGGAATTTCCCATCCTGATCAAATTTATCGATGCAAAACAGGACCTTTCCATACAGCTACATCCCAATGACGAACTGGCCAAGAAAAGACATGGTTCCTTTGGGAAAACCGAAATGTGGTACATTATGGATGCCGATAAGGATGCAAACCTGATCGTGGGCTTCAATAAGGACGTCAGTAAGGAGGAATATGCCAAAAGTATGGAAGAAAATACCCTTTTGGATCTCATGAATTACGAAACCGTACAGGAAGGGGATACTTTTTTCATCAATACCGGTAAGGTCCATGCCATTGGTGCCGGGGTGCTCTTGGCAGAGATCCAACAGACCTCGGACGTGACCTATAGGATATTCGATTTTAATAGGCGCGATAAGGATGGAAATCTACGGGAACTGCATACCGAACTGGCCTTGGATGCCATTGATTACGAAAAAAAGGACGACTTTAAGATCGACTATGAAAAGGGACTGGACCGCGTTAACCAAATGGTGCACTGTCCTTATTTTAATACCGATTTCCTAGAGCTTACCAAAGAGTATGAACTGGATCTTGCCGATCGGGATTCCTTTACCATATTTATGTGCGTAGGAGGAAGTGCGCTCATTGCAAATGAGAACGGGGAAGCAGCAATTGAAAGAGGGGAGACGGTGCTCCTTCCGGCATCTTCCAAGTCCCTAACCATAAAAACCAAGGGTGCGAAATTACTGGAAGTGACCATTTAGTCATAATATACTTTTTGCCTCCCGAAAATGCGAAAATTTTGGGGCAACTATTTATAAAAGGGGCAGATGCCCCTTTTTATGTGTAAAATGCGTATTTTTGCGCAAAATTAAAGGAATACAGATGGCAAGTATCAGAAATTTAAAAAAGGATATCAACTTTGTTTTGGGCGATATCATAGAGGCGGTCTACCTATGGGAGGCTTCTTCCAATAACAGGAACTCAAAAGAGGGTTCCGCTGTAGTGGACAATGCAATTGAAACCTTTGACGACCTGATCGAAAAAGTGAACAAAAAGGACGTTGATGACAGGAGCAAACATTTAAAGGCCGTTAAGGTGGAACTGGAGAAAAAAGCGACCGACCTGGTCCAGCAAGTGAACAAGTTGGGACAATAGATATTGAACTCATTTAAATTATCAAAAAAAATCCGCTCTAGGCGGATTTTTTTGTTTTATGGGTCGTCAGGGATCTTTCATCTACCCTTCTTTACCATTTACAGTATTATTGGGCCGTTTTTTTAACTTCGGCTATGTAGTCCTTAAGCTCCTTGCCATATTTGGAATCGGCTACCTCAGGGCTTAGGGAATTATGGATCGAATCCAAGTACTTGACATTGGCATCCGATACTTCCGTAAGGGCAATATAGGGAGCTACATAGGAATCTTTATTGTTCAGCGCAAAATTTAGGCTGTAGAGATATCCCCTTAAAATGTTACGGTCCCCTAATTGGGCCAGCGAATCCAAAGCGATGCTGTCTTGCCGTATTTTGGGATCTAAACTGGCCCGTACCAATTCCAGGTCCATTGTATTGAACCTTGACATATTCTTTTTATATTCTTCCAGTTTTTTGTTAGAGGGGGAACCTTCGATTACCGCTTTGGTGTCAAATGTATCCCATGAAGTGGTAATGCGGATGGTTCCGGGCTCCCCAAAAAAGGTAATCCTGTCATTCACATCATTATGGTCCTTCTTGTTCAGATAGAGGTAGAATACTTCGGGACTTTCCAATTCCGTTTTAAACTCAAAATTGCCATTTCCGTCCACAATCAGGGAATCAATGGTAAGAAGTTGGTCGTTTTTTACCTTCTGTAGGTAAAGGGTACCTTTTTTTAAACCCTTTACGTTGCCGGTAACTGTCATGGTATTTTCGGTATCCCCAGCGCAGGAGCCGATAAGGATACAGATAATGGCCAAAAATAAAATGTTTTTCATGGTGTTTGTTTAGTGCGGCAAATATGATAAAAGTTTATCTAAAAATCAACTACCTCGGTACATGTCCAAAAAGTATTCAAAATAAGGAATAAATGCAAATCGATGCGGAGCATCGTGAGAACTGCACCCTTTTAAAGGGATTAAACTTTTGAGGCAATTTCCATAAGATAGGCACATATCAGGGCGCCACCGGTACCCACCACATAGCCGAAAACCGCCAAAAGAACGCCAACGGAAGTAAGGGATGGATGGAATTCCGCGGCTACTACAGGTGCCGAGGCCGCTCCACCTACATTGGCCTGACTGCCCACGGCCAAAAAGAAAAACGGCGCTTTAATAAGTTTGGCCACCAGTACCAACAGGGCTGCATGTATTGCTATCCATATAAAACCAATGGCTATCAGGCCTGGATTTTCCAGTACCTTGCCCAAATCCATCTTCATCCCAATAGTGGCCACCAGAATGTAGACAAAGACACTTCCCAGTTTACTTGCCCCTGCCCCTTCATATTGCTTGGCTTTGGTAAAGGATAGTAAAATGCCCACTACGGTGGCGATTACCACCATCCAAAAAAAGCTGGACCCTAGAAAGGAAAGAAAGCTCTTTGTATCCCTTACCGATTCAAAAGAAGTTGTGAGAAGCGCACTGAGCCATCCTCCCAGGAAATGTGAAATGCCCACTGTAGCAAACGCCAGAAACAGCAACATCATATAATCGTTTAGGGTAGGTACCCTGGTGATCTTTTCGGTAAGAGCGGAAACCTTTACCTTTAGGGTCTCGATCGCTGAGGTGTCCGCCTTGAGCCAACGGTCAATTTTCTGGGTCTTGCCCACTCCCAATAATATAATGGCCATCCATATATTGGCCACTACTATGTCGATAAGGACCATTCCCCCGTATTTCTCCGGATTGTATTGGAAGATTTCCAGCATGGCGGCTTGGTTCGCGCCCCCACCGATCCAACTTCCGGCAATGGTCGCCAATCCCCTCCATATGGCATCAAAATCATTGCCGCCCACAGTTTCGGGGGAGAATATGGAAACTATCAAGATGGCTAAGGGACCTCCAATAATGATACCCACGGAACCGGTGAAGAACATGATGAGCGCCTTGGACCCCAAGTTGATGATGGCCTTTAGGTCTATGCTCAATGTCATAAGCACCAAGGCAGCAGGAAGTAGGTAGTTGCTTGCCATGGAATAAAGCCCCGATCTTTCATCCGAAACCAGTCCCGCACTTGCCAATAGCGCAGGAAGTAGGTAGCACATCAGCACTGCGGGAACGATATTGTAAAAGGACTTCCAAAATCCCGTGGTACGGGAGGAGGTATAAAATATAAAGCCCAAACAGAGGGCAAGAAGGCCAAAAACAACGGTATCATCTACAATAATAGGTTCTTCCATGCAGCGCGGTTTCCAATTGGGCCAAATATAACTAAATTAAAACATACCGCTTAATGAAATGGGCCACTCCGTCTTCCGTATTGTTAAGGGTCGTATGGCGGGCAATCTGTTTTACCGCCTCCCTGGCATTGCCCACGGCCACCCCGCAGCCAACATTCTGTAACATGTCCATGTCGTTGTAATTGTCGCCAAAAGCGATCACATCTTCCAAGGTTTCATCCTTTTTCAATAAAAGCTGGATACCCGATAATTTGGAAACCGATTTAGGGGCCACCTCGATAAGGGTGTCATTGGAACGGTATACGTGCATATGTTCCATAAATATTTCCAAAAGTTGGGGCGTTATAATATCCGAGGTGTTTTTATCTCCCATCAGCATGATCTTATGGGGGCCGATTCCCCGCTGCTTCCAATCCTCAAGGGTTGCTTTGGTATCCCGGAAGATGGGGGTGGCCTGGGTATAATGTATTTCCTTGCGCACACGTTCCGTATTATGTGGCACGTACCATTCGTTATGATGGTACAGGCCCAGGTCAATTCCCAAGGGTTGGGCTAGGTCAAATACGTTTTGTACCTTTTCCAATGGTAAGGTAACGGACTTTATGATGGACTGGCCTTCCAGTACCAAGGCCCCATTGTAACAGACGAGGGGATGGTCGGTAATCCCTAAATTTCTTTGGAGATAGGTCATCGCTTTTGGCATCCGGGCCGATACCAGAATGATCCTGATATGTTCTTTTATCCTGTTTATTTCTGAAATCGTAAATGTGGAAACGTTGCTTTTGGTCGTAAGAAGGGTACCGTCAAGATCGGAACATAAAACTTTAAAATCCATTAACTAGGGGTTTTGGAATATGCTGAGTTTTTTTTCGGTTGCCCAACTTGTAGGTTTCCCGATATGGACATTAAATATATGGCTTTTTCACGTATTGGCCTTAGGACGGGTCTTCATCCTTTTTTTTTGGGAACCTTTTAGCATCCTTTAAGGCTTTCATCAAGATCCATTCGATCTGCCCATTTACACTACGGAATTCGTCCGCGGACCATTTTTCTATGGCCTTCAGCATATCTTCGTTCAATCGTAATGCAAAAGCTTTCTTTTTACCCATCTATTTTTTTGATAAAGTCTTCCAGATGTGCTATCAAGGTGCCCGAAATGGGAAAATTCTCCTGATAGTACGATTTTTGGTTTTCTTCCAAACTGTGCACTTCCTTCAGTACATGGTTCATATTGGGGATAATGTGCAGTTCCGCGGAAGGCTGCGCCAGTTTAAGGTTTTCCGCTTCCTTCACCGATACCTGCAGGTCTTGGTCCCCATTGAGCAGGAGTACGGGAACACGGATTTTTTTTAACTCCATAACGGGGTCCAGGGACACCCAATTTTTTAAGAATTTCTGATTTTGGGGAGCGAACAACTGCATTAAAAAAGGATGTGGATCGGCAATGGTATCCTTTTCCAAGAGTTCGGCCAAATGTTGTTCCACCATTTTTCCCAATCCTGGGTTTTGTTTGGATACCTGTTCTATGAGGACCTTGTCCATGGTACTCGCCGGACCGGCAATGGAAATAAACCCCTTTACGTCCTCCGTAACGGCCATCATGGCTACCAAAGATCCCTGGCTATGCCCTATAAGGAATATCGGTCCATAGGATATGTCATTTTTAAAATGGTCGATGCCCACTTTTACATCGTCCGCAAAATCCCGTATAACAACCTGCTTGGAAATTTCCATATTGGTCTTTGTGGCCGTTCTTTTGTCATATCTATAAAATGCGATTCCCCTGCGGTTCAGACTGTCCGCCAGTGCCTTTATATAATTTGCACTTACTCCCGTCCCGGCCTGGTTCCCGTTCCTGTCGATATTGCCAGATCCATGTACAAAAATTGCCAGGGGAATTCTGCCTTCCACTACCGGATAGCTGAGGGTGCCCGGCAGTGTTATACTGCCGTTTTGAAGGGGAAGCTCCATAGTATCGATTTGCTGCGGCCTTAAAAATAGGGGAAGCAGTAAAAGTAGCAGATATACATTTCTTTGTGGCCGTACTTTGCGTTGTATCATGTTCCTTTCAATTATGGGTATGGTTGCTTTTTATACGATTCCAGCGCCTTTTGGGCCGCCCCGGGGTCCTGGGTGCCCAAGAGGATCTTCTTACCGGTGGTCAAGTGGATCTGAATTCCCATTGTGCCCCATACGTTAAACGCCGTTCCGTTGTTGGGGGACCATCTCAATCCCCATCCGCCATATTCCATTATGGGATTGTACTGTCTTACGGTACACCTTTCAATGGAATTCCATGCCACTGTCCTAAATTTTAAATGGAACGGAAAAAATTGGTAGTGTATGCCCTCCCTATCGATTCTAACCGTCAGTTTTATAAAAAGCAGCAGTAAGGAAGTAAGCAATACGGCTATCACGGTAAAGAGCTGGCCGAAGATTGCGGTTTCAGGCACATTGCCCACTGGCACTTTGTTGATGAACCATTGGTAGCAGGAAAAAACCAGAAAGCCCCACAAGGTGTATATGATCAGTTTTATCCACCATTGATCCATTCGCTGTACCTCGACAAAAGTCCCCATGGTATCAATGATTGAGCGTTCCGGCATTTACCACTGGTGAAACATCCTTATCGGAACATAGCACTACCATTAAATTGCTCACCATGGCGGCCTTTCTTTCCTCGTCCAGGTCCACCAAATTTTTCCGTGACAAGTGGTCCAGTGCCATTTCCACCATGCCTACCGCGCCTTCCACTATTTTATGTCTTGCGGCCACAATGGCGGTGGCCTGCTGTCTTTTAAGCATGGCATTGGCTATTTCCTGGGCGTAGGCCAAATAGCCAATTCTGGCCTCCAATACTTCTATCCCGGCCATGGAGAGCCTTTCCTGTACTTCTTTTTCCAAGGCTTCGCTTACCTCGTTTACACTGGAACGAAGTGTGATCTCCTCGGTAAGGCCCTCGTCGGCAAAATTGTCGTAGGGGTACATACTGGCCAGTTTTCGGACCGCGGCATCCGTCTGCACCCGTACAAAGTTCTTATAGTCATCTACCTCAAAGGAGGCCTTGTACGTATCCGTTACCCTCCAGACCAATATGGTACTGATCATAACGGGATTCCCCATTTTATCGTTTACTTTGAGCCGTTCACTGTCGAAGTTACTGGCCCTCAGGGAAATTTTGCTTTTGGAATAAAAAGGGATGACCCAAAAAAGGCCGTTTGCCTTGATGGTGCCCACATATTTTCCAAACAATAAAAGTACCCGTGAACTGTTGGGATTTACCAGTACAAAGCCGGGGGCCATCAATAGGCACAATCCGATTCCGATGACGGCATACAAGGGCATTTCGGTTCGGAAGAGGAGTAGAGCACTGCTGATGGCCAGGATAGCAAAAACCAATAGCATCAGGTATCCATTAAGCGGAATAACATTTTTTTCGTTGGTCATGATGATTATTTAGATATTAAAATGATATCATAAATATATCAAAATATTTTATATTATCCCGTGGGCTGCCCCCTTTTATTTTATTGAAAAAACGATTCATGCTAAATTAAGGCAGCCTAACCCTATGCTTCCATGAAATTACAAGTCGGGAATGATCAATTGGTCTTGAATTTTTTGGTTTTGGTCTTGTTGGGGTTTTTAAAGAGCCTTTTAAAAAAACCGTCCCTTTTAACGGGTTCGCAGTCCATTTGATCCAAAATTTGTGAAGGGGTAGGCTTAAAAGTGGCCTTGGTAATACTGTCGAACTCTTTTTCGCCGTTCAGTTTTTGCATCCAGAGCGCAAATATGGGGAGTGCCGCACTTGCCCCTTGTCCCAAGCTGGTGCTTTTAAAACCAATTTCGTGCTGGTCCAGACCGACCCAGGTAACACTGACCAGTTTTGGGGTGATACCCACAAACCAAGCGTCTTTGTTATTTTGGGTGGTACCGGTCTTTCCCGCAATGGCATTGGGAAGTTTGTACGTATTGCGGATTCTGGAGGCGGTACCGTCATTAATGGTTGCTTTCATCATCTCCAACATGATGGCACCCGTTTCCTCGGAGTAGGCCCGTTCCTGGGGCGCTTCTTTTTTAAATTTTTGAAGGAGCGAATCTTTTTCATCCGTAATATGGGTAATGTAGAAAGGGGTGACGGCTTTCCCTTGATTAACATAACTCGCATAGGCCCCTATCAATTCCCCAATTTTCAGCTCTGCGGTTCCAAGGGCCAATGAAGGCAGTTTGGGCAGGTCCCCGGTGAGTCCCATTTTTTTTGCTTGATCGATCACTTTGGAAATCCCTGTTTCTTCCAATACTTTTACGGCTACCGTATTGATGGAATGGCTCAATGCTTGGGTCATGGAATAATTAAGGTATGCCTCATCCTTGTCCCCCGAATTTCCGGGGGACCATCCTTCCAGATTTTCATAGGCCACTTCTTGGGCCGAAAAATAGGTACAGGGATCTATTCCTTTTTCAAGGGCCGCCGTATATACGATCGGTTTAAAGGTGGATCCAACTTGTCTCTTGCTCTGGGAAATATGGTCGTATTTAAAGTATTTAAAGTTTACGCCACCTATCCAGGTCCTTACGGCCCCTGAAGCTGGATCAATGGAAAGGGAACCGGTATTCAGAAATTTTAGATAGTGCTGCAGACTGTCTATGGTACTGGCTTCCGTAGTTTTTTCCCCATTCCAGTCCACCAAGGTCATCGGGTGTTTTTTATGGAGGCTATCCATGATCTGGGTTTCGTCCAATCCACTATTTTTTAATTTTCGATAGGGCCCTGAATTTCGGACCACCTTTTTTATAAGTGCCTTATCGGTGAGCCAAGGTGCGTTTTTCCCATAACTTTTTTCAAAGGTTTCCTGAAGGGATTCCATGTGCTGAAGCATGGCCTCCTCTGCCAAGACCTGCATCTTATAGTTAAGGGTCGTATATACTTTTAATCCGGAGGTATATACATTGTAATCGGCGCCCTCTTCATTACGTTCCTTGCACCATCTTAAAAGTTGCTTGCGCACTTCTTCCCTGAAGTAAGGGGCCACGCCGTCATTTGAGTCGTATTCCCTGTAATCCAATTTTAAGGGGATCTTTATAAGGGAGTCCTTCGCTTTTTCCGATAGGTATCCATTTCTGTTCATTGCCTGCAATACCAGGTTTCTTCTGGATAGGCTATTTTCGGGAAATACCCTTGGATTATAACCATAGGTTGCTTTAAGCATTCCTACTAAGGTGGCCGCCTCTTCCCTTAAAAGGGACCGGGTCTTTTTATTGAAGAATTTAAGGGAGGCACTTTCTATCCCAAAGGTATTATCGCCAAAGGAAACGGTATTTAAATAATGTGCCAGGATCTCTTCTTTGGTAAAGACCCTTTCCAATCTGGAGGCGATGATCATTTCCTTAAATTTATCGGCCACCAAGCGTATTTTTCCTCCCCCTTTTCTAGGGTATAGGTTTTTGGCCAATTGTTGGGTAAGGGTGCTTCCGCCACCGGCAGATTGGTCCTGTAACAGGATCGTTTTAAAAAACACCCTGAAAAGGCTGGTATAATCTACCCCATTGTGCCCATAAAAACGTTCATCTTCGATGGCCACCAAGGCTTGTAGTAGGTGTTCGGGAAAATCGGAATAGGCAATGGGCTGCCGGTCGTACAAGTAGTATTTTCCTATGAGCACACTATCGGCCGTATACACTTCCGATGCCCTTTGGTATTTAAAATCCGAAAGTTCCTTTTTGGAGGGAAGTTTGCCCCAGGCCCCCGCATAAATACTCATCAAGAAAAGGAAAAAACAGGCTATTAGCCCTAGAACTACATATAGTACCTTTCGTAGGACAGGGGACTTGATATATTTGGCGATCACAATGTTGGGTTTAACCATAAGGAGTGCAAGATCATATAAAAAAATAAAATCTGTACGGTATTAACAAGACCTTATCGATTGTTTCTTTATTTTTGGCGAAATTAAAAAGAACCTTGCCCGCATTTTGTCCGGAAAAGACCAATTATTGCTCCATTCAAAGGGGTTTCTAGGACTTTATGAAAATGTTTTTTTTAAAACTAAATTGGCTAGCGTGAAACAGATTACCTTATTTCTATTGTTATTCGCCCAAATTTCCTTTGCCAATGACATGGTGTGGTCCAAAACGGGACATCGTACGGTTGGGGAAGTAGCGGAAAGGCATCTATCCAGAAAGGCAAAAAAGGCCATTGCCGAACTTTTGAGCGGGGAGAGCCTGGCAATGGCCTCAACTTATGCGGACGAGATCAAGGCCGATCGAAGTTTTGCAAAGTTCGGTCCATGGCATTATGTCAATTTTCCGGAGGATAAAAAATATACGGAGGTCACCCCCAGTCCGGAAGGGGATGTCGTATCCGGTATCCAAAAATGTATCGCCATTGTAAAGGACGGGACAAGTTCCAAAGAAGACCGGATTTTTTACCTAAAGATGTTGGTCCATTTGGTGGGGGACCTGCACCAGCCCATGCACGTGGGCAGGGAAGCGGACAAAGGCGGTAACGATATACAGCTGCAGTGGTTTGGTAGGGGCACCAATCTACATAGGTTATGGGATACCAATCTGATCGATGATTTTGGAATGAGCTATTCCGAACTGGCGGATAATTTACCGGTCCTTTCCAAAAAGGAAATCCAGTCCCTGCAAGAGGGGGATGTCTATGACTGGGTAGGGGAATCCCAACAACTTGCCAACGAAATATACGGTTCGGTAACGGTAGGGGAAAAACTGGGGTATCAATACTCCTTTAAGTACACCCAGACCGCCCTTAAGCAATTACAGCTAGGGGGCCTGAGGCTGGCAAAGGTTCTGAACGATCTTTTTGACTGAACATCCCTAGGACTTAGTGGCCGGGACGAGCAAGATCCAACGTATTTTTATGTAATTTGCCCGTTTTGGGAAATTGTTGCCGATTTCCAATTTTTTTCTTGGATTGGCCTAAAACCTGTCATAGAATGTTCCGAAAGGTCAGGTTGATCCGTTTCCTTAATGGTTTGGCGGTTTTGGGAATTTGGTGAAGCCAATGGTGTTGGGTACTTCCCTTCATCAACAAAAGGCTTCCATGTTGCAACAACAGTTTGTGCCGTTCCTCCTTACGTGTCCGGTGTTTTAAATGGAAATACCTTTCCTGCCCCAAACTGATGGAGGCGATGATCGGGTCCGTCCCCAATTCCTTTTCATTGTCGGCGTGCCACCCATTGCTGTCCCTTCCGTCCCTATATAGATTAAGGAGACAACTGCTGAAACCTGTCCGGGCGATTTCCTCTGTCTTTTTCTTTAATGCCAAAAGCCCTTTTGTAAAAGGATGTGGTCGCATGCGGATATTGGAATAGGAATAGGTTTTGGAATCGTTTCCGTAAAGGGCTGTCAACCTGGGTTGGGGGTGTGTCTTCCCAAAAATGGTGATCAGATCCTGTTGCCAGGGAACATTCTCCAAAAGCGCCGTAAAGAGCCCATCTGCCTCATCGTGCATAAGAAAATGGGGATAATAGAGGATTTCCGCGTCCGGGAGGTCAAGGCGGTTTTTTGCTGAAAGTGGATCTTGCATTATTGAAGGACCGCCTTTAACTGGTTCCGGTATTCCGAAGGGTTCTGGCCCGTAAAGGCCTTAAAGAGCTTATTAAAATGGGAGAAATTGTTGAATCCGCTTTCAAAACAGACTTCCGTAATGCTCATGGGTTTCTCTGCCAGTAGTTTGGAGGCATGAACCAGTCGGTACTCATTTACGAATTTGGTAAAGGTCTTATTTGTTATTTTCTTGAAATACCTGCAAAAAGATGGTACGGTCATGCTCACCATGTCGGCAATGTCTTCCAGGGTGATCTCTTCCTTAAAATGTAACTTTACATGGTTAAAGACAATATTGATCCGGTCGTTGTCCTTCACTTCGGTCTCCATGGAGAACCCAACCGCGTTCAATACCTTAAATTCCTGTGAATTGCCCAGTTCGTTCAGGATGTTGAGAATGGAGAGCAATCGCTGGAAATCGGTCTGATATTCCAGTATTTCTATCTTTTCCCCGATTTTTCTTTTGGTCTTGCCATAAAATGCGATTCCCCCCTTTGCAATTTCAAAAAGGTTCTGGATTTTTTTCATTTCGGGGATGTCGAAGAAGTCGTTCCCTAAAAAATCCTGTTTCATCTGTACCACGGTCTCGCTTTTATTGCCCGTAAGTTTATCGGTAAAGGCGCAATGGGGAAGATTGGAGCCTATCAATATAAGGTCCCCTTGGGTATAAAAGGATACATGGCTGCCTATTTGGCGTTTTCCCGTCCCACCGTTTACATAGACCAGCTCCATTTCCGGATGATAATGCCACGAGTAGTTTTTGTTCAGGCGGTGCTCATCGAATTTCTGGTACGTAAACGAATGTCCGAAGTCGGGTTCTATGGCCTCAAAGGATGGTTTCGTTTTCATCATTCCAAAATGTTGAAATATAAAATTAGATAAGACTAAATAGTTATGTCTCTGCAAATTTACCTAAAATATACTCTAAATTAACAATGGAAGCGTTATGTGTTTGTTAAGAGGGTAAAATAGCATAGAAATTGGAGAAATCTGCTGTAGTGGCCGCTTTATTTGCGCCGTATGTTTGTCCCATCAATGATTTAGTAATCTTAAATCTAAGAATTATGAAAACAACTTTGAAATTTACAGCAGTAATTGCCTTTATGCTAACTACAGTAGTCGGCATGGCAAACGAACCAAAATCTTATTTAGTAGCAGGTGAAAATGCGAAAAGTTTGGTTTTTAAATTGGATACCCAGTCCAAGGACGCTTCCATAAAATTTCTGGATTCCAACGACTATGTCATATATTCGGAAAAAATATCCAATACCGGTCTTTACTCCAAGAAATTCGATTTGGGGACCTTGGGAAATGGAACCTATTTCCTTAAAATGGAAAATGAGCAAAAAGTGGTAAAGTATACCATTATTGTGGAAGGCGATGCCGTAAGGATTGCCGACGTACTGGAAGATGCAAAGCCCATCTTTAAGAAAAAGGGAGGAATGGTCTACCTGAACCTTTTAAACCTTGACCGCAAGAATGTGGACGTAAAAGTGTACGATGAAGCAAATGCACTGGTTTACGAGACCGTAATCAGGGATGCCATTGTGGTTGAAAAGGCCTTTAACTTTGAAAAAGCTTTCCGAGGTACCTATACATTGGTGCTGAAGGACAGTAAAAATACCTACTACGAGACTATTGTGGTAGAATAATTGGTTTATTTTAAGTTAAGTTAATTTTTTCGAGAGAAAAGGGGTGTAGTTAGCCCCTTTTTTTACGTTTTATACCCACCCAATAAATCAATGTTTTTTCAGAAATAAAATATGTTTTCTATGTAAGCCAGTGGGTTTTACTAAAGATATTTTTGTAGCCTTTCCCTTTTCTTTAGGGGCAGGGCTTCGTTGTTTACCGCAAGTTGTACCCACTCCCTTGATTTTTCCTTGCTGTACAGCAGTTGGTAAAATTGTTGGATCGTCAACCTGTTTTGTGAGAGTTCCACAAGTTCCATTTTATCGCCTATGGTTACCTTTCCCTCCTCCAGTATCCTAATATAGGTGCCGGGATGGGCATGTTCTATAAATTGTGATAGGATGCTCTGGGTCCCGAAACGGATTCCCAACTTATAACAGGGCTCCCTTGGCTGGGATATCTGCACCAGTGCAGTGCCCAATTTATAGATATCCCCAATGGCCAACTTCGATTCATCCAGTCCCTCCATGGTAAGGTTCTCCCCGAACATGCCCCAGTCCCAATCCAGATGTGGGTACATTTCCTTCCAATAGGGATATTGGTCGGCGGAGAAAAGATAACATGCCTTATCGGTGCCCCCATGATGCTTTCTGTCCACCACCGTATCACCGCCCACATCCTCTTTGCCCAAATCAATGGGTTCGGGGGTGGGGTATTTAAAGATTCCAGTGTATTCTTCCCTACCGTTCCATATAATGGCAGTGGCCGGACCAAGATTGGTTGATGTTACCTTCATGTGATTTTTATTCAATACGGTGATGTTATTTATATTGCGACAATACGTTTTATAAAGATAAATAAAAAACCACCCTTGTTAGGAGTGGTTTGTCTCACTAAGTGAGATTTTTTGTGTTCAAATGGTAATTGTATTTTCAATGGATGCCTTGCTACCTAGCGAAGACATGTTCAAAGGGTGTGGGAATAATTATATTTGCTCCCTGTCCAATTGTTTGGTAAGGAAAAACCCCACCAAAAGTCCTATTCCGGCGAAGAGGAAGATACTGCCCGGATAGGCAACTTTGCTTTCCACCTGTAGGGTGCTTACCAAAATGGAAGCCATAAAGATGGCAAGACCTATGCCCATTAGGAGGAGGGACAAGTTCAGGATGACAATTTTCCAGAACGGGGCCGCTTTTTCCCTTGCCCCCTTTACAAAAATACTGGCATCCGCGCCCTTTTCGATAAGGGCCAAACGTTCCTTGTTACGTGTGGAAAAATAAAGGTATGCAATGGCAAAGACCACTCCTAAAATGCACGGCATGATAATTACTTCCGATCCCATAATATTTGATTTTTATTGATTGATAAATCTGTTTGTGGGTAGGACGGACATATTCCGTTCCTGGTTACACAAATACCACTTTTTATTTTTTCCGAAAAAACTGTAACCATCTCATGCAGATCATCGTCTTATCCGCAATGGGCCAAGATACAGACCAACCGTACATAGACCGGGTTTTATCGGGCGATCTCCAAGCTTTTTCCGTTTTGGTAGATCGCTATAAACACATGGTGCTCACCTTGGCACTTAAAATATTGGGGAACAGGGAGGAGGCAGAGGAGGTGTCCCAAGATACCTTTGTTAAGATATATCAGGTATTGGGGACCTTTAAAGGCGAATCCAAATTTTCCACTTGGGTATATAAAATAGCGTATCACCGCAGCCTTGATTATGTGAGGAGCCATAAGCGCAGGATAGAGACAATGTCCCTTGATCTCTGTCCGCCGACGCAGGACAGTACTTTTGGGAATATTTTGGATGATTTGGAAGCTAGGGATAAAAGTGCTATAATTGATACTGCGCTAAAACAATTATCGGCCGAGGACGGCATATTGATCACCCTTCATTATTATGAGGGACTTACCCTAAAGGAGGTGGGGGAGATCACCAATATGGCGCCCAATACCGTAAAGGTCCGTTTGTTCAGGACCCGTAAGCGATTGGCGGAACTGTTAAGGGATAGGGTTCAACCGGAAAATACATACCGTTATGGAGCAAAATGAAGACGATAAATGGGAGGCCCTGATAAGGGATTCCGTTAGGATGACCGGATTGGAGGAGCCATCCCCCAATTTTACGGCATCGGTTATTTCCAAAATTGCCGCCTTGCCGGTACCTTCAGGGGAAATCGTATATAAGCCCTTGATTCCAAAATGGGCCTGGGCGGCAATGGCAGTGTGTGCAGGGGTGCTGCTCCCTTTTGGTCTGTGGAAAACGTCCGGGAACGGCACCTCTTGGATGTTTTTCGCCCAAATGGAGGGTTTGGCGGAATACCATGCCTTTGCAAAGATATTTAAAATGGAGGTTTCCGAAGGGTTCCTATACGGGATAGTAGCGCTTGCCTTTTTTATTTTTATCCAAGTATTCGTTTTGAAGAGTTATTGGAACAAACGCAGCGTATTGTATTGATCCTAAAAGGAAAGGTACCAATAGGCCCAGTACATAAGCCCAAATTGCAGGGGCAAACGCACCCATAAAGCCCATCGTGGGATTCCCGCTGCGGCCTTTTCCCCGGTAAGCATATGTATGTGGACCATTAGAAATACGGACAGCATGGCAATAATGCCATATATGGAAAGATCCTTCGAAAAGGGAAAGCACAGTCCCGCCCCCAACATAATTTCGGCAATGCCACTTAGGAACACCAGTTGTTCGGAATAGGGAAGATACCTGGGCATAATGCGCAGATACGCCTTAGGTTTTATAAAATGCATTGTTCCGGCAACGATGTACATCGCCGCCATTAGGTAAAGGTGCCAAGGGTATGCCATAAAGTGAAAGTACAAAAAAAGGGCCATAAAAATGGCCCCTTGTACTCAAGTCAACAATCTCGGAGCAAGCTCGCGGGACATATAGTGGAAAACTAAGATCACGCAGGCCCGCTGGAGACGGGCAGGCGTTGGAGCATCATAAATCCCACTTAGTGCGTTAATTACAGATCTATTTTATGATCTCGTAACTTCTTTTGATAAAGTTGGTGAGTTCTTCCCCTTTAAGCAGTCCTTTTGATAGCCTTGCCAAATCCAGTGCCTGTTTTGTCAACCGCTCCTTTTTCTTGGCAGTTTTGGTCGTAAGGATCTCGTTTACAAGGTCGGAATTGGTGTTCACGATCAAATTGTACATCTCGGGCATATTTCCCATCCCGAACATACCGCCGCCTCCGGACTGTTGCATTTCCTTCATCCTTCGCAGAAACTCGGGTTCGGTGATCATAAATGGGGAGGCATCGCTGTCCATGGCTTCCAGTTGAATGGTATAGCTCTTATTGGCAATGATCTCTTCCAGTTCGTTTTTAAGGGTTTCCTTTTCCTCATCGGATAATTTGGAGATCTGCGTGTCCTCTTTTTTGATGAGCTTGTCCAAATGGTCCGCATCCACACGGGCAAAGGAAATGTTCTCCTTGGAAGTTTCCAATTTTTGCATCAGGTGCGCCACGATGGGGGAGTCCAATAGGAGCACTTCGAAGCCTTTGGCTTTGGCGGTTTCTATATAACTGTGCTGCGCCTCTTTGTTGGAAGCGTACAGTATTACAAGTTTTCCATCCTTATCGGTATGTTGGTCCTTCAATTTAGCCTGAAGCTCCTCAAAAGTATGGAAGGTACCGTCCACTGTGGGATAAAGGGCAAACTTGTCCGCTTTTTCAAAGAACTTCTCCTCCGATAGCATCCCATATTCGATCACGATCTTGATATCGTTCCATTTCGATTCAAAATCCTCCCTATTGTTCTTGAAGAGGGACGATAGTTTATCGCCCACCTTTCTTGTGATATAGGTGGAAATCTTTTTGACGGCACCATCTGCCTGTAGGTAAGACCTGGACACGTTCAGGGGAATGTCGGGGGAATCTATAACGCCCCTTAGCATGGTGAGGAATTCTGGAACGATCCCCTCTACATTATCGGTGACAAAGACCTGGTTCTGGTACAACTGGATCCGGTCCTTTTGTACGTTCAGGTCGTTGGTGAGCTTTGGAAAATATAGGATACCCGTAAGGTTGAACGGATAATCCACATTTAGGTGGATGTGGAAAAGTGGGTCTTCAAATTGCATGGGATATAGCTCCCTATAAAAGGACTTGTAATCCTCATCGTTCAAGTCTACCGGTTGTTTGGTCCATGCGGGAGTTGGGTTGTTGATTATATTGTCCACTTCCTTGGTCGGAGCCTTATCCTCTTCCTTTGCCCCTTCAGGTTTGGGCAAAGTTTCGGTCTTGGTGCCGAATTTTATGGGAATGGGCATAAACTTATTGTACTTGCGGAGAAGCTCCCGAATACGGCCTTCCTCCAAAAATTCAGTGGAGTCCTCGGCTATGTGCAAGATGATTTCCGTTCCACAGCCCTCTTTGCTGCCTTCTTCCAGTTCAAAGTTCGGAGACCCATCGCATGTCCAATGAACCGCAGGTTCGTCCTTATAGCTCTTCGTTAAGATTTCCACCTTTTCTGCAACCATAAAGGCCGAATAGAAACCAAGTCCAAAGTGGCCTATGATCCCGGAATCCTTTGCCGAATCCTTGTATTTGTCCAAAAATTCCTCGGCACCGGAAAAGGCCACTTCGTTTATGTATTTCTGCACCTCTTCGGCGGTCATTCCCAATCCTTGGTCGATTATGTGGATTTTCTTTCCTTCCTTGTCCACTTTGACTTCAATGATCGGATTGCCGTATTCTACCGCGGTTTCCCCGATCGTGGTGAGGTGTTTTAATTTTAGGGTCGCATCCGTGGCGTTGGATACCAGTTCCCTTAAAAATATTTCGTGATCGCTGTAAAGAAATTTTTTAATCAGTGGAAATATGTTCTCAACTGAAACATTTATCTTACCTGTTGCCATATTTTGGTGCTGTTTATGTTATTTACAGCTTATCACTCTCAAAAAAAATACCACAATGTCCCAAAATGACAAAGTGGCACAGTACGGCGTCCCGTCATGTTATCCTGTCCGAGGACGGTAAGTATCCCACACGATCAATTATATAATATATTTTAACATTAATTTTTGTTTATTTTTTTGATATTTTATTTAAACATTTAATATATTTGTATTGTTACAGGGAAGAAATGCTATGAAAAAGAATTTTAAACTGTAACACGTTTATTTATTGGTTAGGTTGTTGAAAGCGTACTTCCACAAGAAGTACGCTTTTTTTATTATATAGCTTTTAACTATTTTCTGTTTATTTAATTGTAAATTTGTATAAACAAAAAGTGCAATTATGGCTGTCACGACAAAAAAAGTGGGTATTACCAGAGAGTCCATTATTACCGCCTTTATGGGATATATGGCGGAGCACGGACAGGTTCCCAAAAGCATTTATGGATTTTGTAAGAACAACAAAATAAAGGAACAGGATTTCTATGGTTTTTTTGGTTCGGTGGAAGGGATCCAAAAGGCCATATGGGAGGACTTCTTTACCAATGCGCATTCGCTCATAATAAAAAATGGGGATTATGATACAATGTCCAGCAAAGATAAAATGTTGACGTTCCTATTCACCTTTTTTGAAGTTCTGACCTTAAACAGGACCTATGTGCTCATATCCTTAAATGAATCACATGGGATCTTTAGGACATTGGACCAGCTCAAGGGGCTTCGGGTTCAGGTCAAGTCCTTTGCCAAGGACCTCATAATGGACGGTAACGCCCTTAAAAAATCCAAGTTGGGGCAACATCCCGTGGGGCTTTTTTCAGAGGGAGCATGGGTTCAGTTGTTGTTCTTGCTCCGTTTCTGGGTAAAGGATGGCTCGCCCGCTTTTGAAAAGACCGATCTGGCAATCGAAAAATCCGTCAATACCATCTTTGATCTGTTCGACCATACCCCCTTGGACAATATTATCGATTTTGGAAAATTCATGTATCGGGAAACGACCCGATAAGAACTTTTCCGCGAACGACCTGATCGCGGACAACCCAAACATACATTTAATGAAAACATTGGATAGCATTCCTACCGGTAAAATAGCGCGTGCGGGAACATTGGTGCACACGGGAGTTAAGGTGGGCGGTAATTATATGAAATATTACGGCAAAAAACTCTTAGATCCCACTACCTCGAGGGAAGGGCTCGATGGGGATAATGCGGAGGATATATACAATAGCCTAAAAACGTTGAAGGGCAGTGCCCTTAAAGTGGCCCAGATGTTGAGCATGGAGAAGAATATGTTGCCTTCGGCCTATGTGGAAAAGTTTTCGCTTTCCCAATTCTCGGTCCCGGCACTCTCCGCTCCCCTGGTTCGGAAGACCTTTAAAAAATACCTGGGGAAATATCCCGAGGAACTTTTTGATGTGTTCCAAAAAGATGCCGTAAATGCCGCAAGTATAGGCCAAGTGCACCGTGCGGTCAAAGATGGACATGAATTGGCGGTCAAGATACAATATCCAGGAGTGGCGGAAAGCATTGGTAGTGACCTGGCCCTTGTAAAACCCATTGCCAGTCGCATGTTCAACCTTCAGGGGAAGGATGCGGAACGGTATTTTAAGGAAGTTGAGAACAAACTGGTGGAGGAGACCGATTATTTATTGGAACTGAGGCAAGGGGAGGAGATTTCCCAAGCTTGTTCGATGGTTCCGAATATGGTCTTTCCATCGTATTACCCAGACCTGTCCAGCGATCGTATATTGACCATGGACTGGATGGAGGGGGTTCATTTGGGAGAATTTACAAAAACGGATTTCGATCCCTTGCTGGGGCATAGGTTGGGTCAAGCACTTTGGGATTTTTACATGCTGCAGATACATGGGCTCCGCAAGGTACATGCCGATCCCCATCCCGGCAATTTCTTGGTGGGGGATGGCGGAGAACTGATCGCCCTGGATTTTGGCTGTGTAAAGGAGCTCCCCGCTGAATTCTACATCCCCTATTTTGAACTCGCCAAAAGGGACAGGTTGGGGAACGACGTATTCTATACGCAAAAGCTCCATGAACTTGAAATCCTTTCGGTGGGCGATACTGCAGCGGACATAAAGTTTTTTAAAGAACTCTTTAAGGAAATGCTGACCATTTTTACGGCCCCTTTTCAGGAAGAACGGTTCGATTTTGGCGCAGAGGGGTTCTGGTCGGATATTGCGTCCCTTGCGGAGCGCTTTACCCAGGACCCACGGATACGGAAAATGAACGGTGCCCGTGGATCCCAACATTTCCTGTATATGAACAGGACCTTTTTCGGTCTTTTCAACCTGTTGCACGACCTCAAAGCTTCCGTGGAGGTCAACAACTACAAAAAGTATCTGGACTGATGTCCAATTGACAAGGGCCCGCCTGGGTTAGGGACCCGTTTGATAAAATTGGCAACTATTTCATTATCTTAGTCAACAACCTCGGGGCAAGCTCCCAGGGCATAGGGGGGGAACTAAAATAACATTTCGACGCAGGTCCGCCTACGGCGGGCGGGCATCGGAACATAATAAATCTCACTTAGTGAGTTAAAACGGTGCAATGATCGCCAATCTTTTTATATTGCGGCCGTAATAATATCGATAAAGTAATTCCAACTAATACAAGGATACTATGTACACTTCAAGGATAACAGGTTTGGGATTTTATGTTCCGGAAAATGTGGTCACCAATGATGACCTTTCCAAAATAATGGATACCAATGATGCTTGGATCCAAGAGCGTACCGGTATAAGGGAGCGAAGACATGTGGTGAAAGGTGATGGGGATACCACCACCACTATGGGCGTAAAGGCTGCCAAAATAGCCATTGACAGGGCAGCCATAAGCAAGGATGACATAGATTTCATTATATTCGCTACCCTTAGTCCCGATTATTATTTTCCCGGTCCGGGGGTGCTGGTACAGCGCGACCTTGGAATAGGGACCGTGGGGGCCTTGGATGTACGGAACCAATGTTCCGGTTTCGTGTATGCCCTTTCCATTGCGGATCAATATGTAAAGACAGGTATGTACAAAAATATCCTTGTGATCGGGTCGGAACTCCATTCGCACGGACTGGATATGACCACTAGGGGCAGGGGTGTTTCCGTAATCTTTGGCGATGGTGCCGGAGCGGCGGTGGTCAGTAGGGTAGAAAATGGGGAGCGCGGTATCCTTTCCACCCACTTGCATTCGGAAGGACTTTATGCGGAGGAGCTGGCCTTGATAGCTCCCGGTATGGGAAAACGCTGGGTGAACGATATAATGGCCGATAACGATCCCAATGACGAATCGTATTTTCCCTATATGAACGGACAGTTCGTCTTTAAGAATGCCGTGGTACGTTTTAGCGAGGTGATTTTGGAAGGATTGAAAAAAAATGGGCTCACAGCTTCCGATATTGACCTATTGGTGCCCCACCAGGCGAATTTGAGGATATCCCAGTTTATCCAGAAAAAATTCGGGCTTGCCGACGATCGGGTGTACAACAATATCATGAACTATGGAAATACCACAGCGGCCTCCATACCAATTGCCTTAACGGAGGCATGGGAACAGGACAGGATAAAGGAGGGCGATATTGTGGTCCTTGCAGCGTTCGGAAGTGGTTTTACGTGGGGAAGTGTGGTGATACGATGGTGAAAAAGAATCCCCGGGAAAATATCCCGGGGACCCCAAAAGGGAACCGTTAGGGAATAACCAACCATATCCCGTTCCGGTGTCCCTATATTATAGTATGCCTCCGCCGCCTTCCTTGGTGTTGCTATCCCTGTTCTTGCGTTGTGCGGACCTATTTTTTCCACTTCCGAATTGATAGGAAAGACCTGCGTAGACACTCTGGCTTTCCCACGTAAATTTTCCATTCTGCGCATAGGGGGTGTCGGAATCAAAGGCAAACCGCATTGTGTTGAACACATCGTTAAAGTTGAGACTGAAGGTGCCTTTGCCCTCCGCAAAGCTATATCTGGCCCCGGTATTGATGAAGTACATTGGTTTTGCGGCGATCTGTATCCCTTTGTTGCTTCCGCGGTAGAATCCGAACAGCTGCAAGGTCACTTTTTTATTGAGCGTAAAGCTGTTGTTCATCCGCAGGTTCCAAGCGGTATTTTCCACTTTCACATTTTCCGCTATAATATCATCTTCTGTGATCGGGGGATCGCTTTCGTCCAAAAATTCCGTTATTCCCCTTTGGGTCTGGGTAAAGAGATCAAAACTACCATTGATGCCCCACCATTTTACGGGTTTGTAATTGGCGGACACTTCCATCCCGTAGGCCGAGGTATTGTCAAAGTTGTCAAAGGTCAGGATCTGTCTGTCCAGGTCCAATCGATCTATATATACCGCCCTGTTGATCTCATCTTCAATGGTACGGTAATAGACCCCAGCGGTAATACTTCCGTTTTCCAGCCTTTTGGTGTAATTGGCTTCATAGGAGTTGGTAAACTGTGCGACAAGCTCTGGATTTCCAAAGGACGAGATCAACGGGGTGGACCATTCTCTTATAGGGTTTACCTGTCCCAGTCCCGGCCGGTCCACCCTTCTGCTCAGGCTCAGTTGCAACTGGTCCTTTTCGGTAGGGGAATAGGTCAGAAAACCGGAGGGATAGACCTGGGTGTATTTGTCGGTAAAGGAGCGCACTGCATTGGTATCGGCCTTTACGGTAACATCTTCGACCCTTACCCCCAATTGGTAGGACCATTTTTTATAGTTCTGTCCAAAGGTCGCATAGGCCGAGTAAATATCCATGCCATATACAAAGTCTGTATCAGGGGTGGGAACCAGCTCACCGTTTGAATTATAGGAAAGACCTGTGGAGGCATAGCCCACCTTGGTCTCGAAAACCCGCGCCTCCAGTCCGACTTCCAACTTGGAAATACTGTCCAATGGATTGACGTAATCCAGGTTTCCTATGGCCTGTGTACGTTCAGTGTCCACAAAGTCGGTGTAATTGGGTACTCCGGTATTTCCCACGGATGTAAAGTTGGCATCCTCGTTGCTGTTGTAGGCATTGTAATCGAGCTCCAGTTCCAAATTGTGCCCCTCTTTTGCAAAATCATGTTTGAAGTCGAAATTGTACTGTTCGCTCAGGTTGTCCTCTTCGTTCCGGAACAATTGGCCGTTGTCCAGACCTGGGTCGTCATAATGCACCACCTGTGTATTGCCTTCCCCTATACCGTCATATCGGTTCTGGTTGGTAAAGAGGGAAATGGTATTTTTGTCGTTAAGGAAAAAATCCACCCCTACTTTGTAAAGATGGGATTTGTTGTTGTTGAAGAAATCGAACAGTTGATCCGAGTTTTCCTCGATCCTCGTGATCCGGCCATCGTTCACATACTTACCGATATTATTACCGTAATTGCCGTACAGGTTAAATTTTCCGTTCCTGTAGTTCAGGTCGATCGTGCTGTTGAACTTGGCCTCCTTTGCCACGGTGAGGCCGGTGCTGACCGTCCCGTTAAAGCCGATATTGGCATTTTTGTGGAGTACGATATTGATGATCCCGCTCATTCCTTCCGGGTTGTATTTTGCGGAGGGATTGGTGATCAGCTCAATGGACTTAATGGAAGTGGACGGGATTTGCTTAAGGAGCTGGGCGACCGGCACGTTGGAAAGTTTGCCATCTACCATCACCCGAACATTGGAGTTGCCCCTTAAGGTAAGGTCGCCTGTTTGTTGGTCTATGTTTACCGAGGGGATATTGTTCATGATATCCGAGGCGGTGGCCCCGGCGGTGGTCAGGTCCTTGCCAACATTGATGACCTTCCTGTCTATTTTCTGTTCAATGGTAGAGCGCTCCGCTACCACTTCCACTTCCGAAAGCTCTTGGCTGACCTCCTCTAGGGTTATGGTGCCCACATCTATCTTCTTGTTCCCTTTGGATATGACCACTTTTTGGACATGGGTCTTGTACCCGATAAACTGTATCTCCAAAAGTAGATTCCCTTCTGGCAGCCCCTTGATCTCGAAACTACCGTCCTCCTCGGTTATGCCGCCGGTAATGGTTTGGGAGTCGGCCTGAGATTTAATGACTACGGCCGCGTAGGCTACCGCCTGTCCCAGGGCCTGGTCCAGTACCTTGCCCAATATAATTCCATCTTTAAGATCTGTTGGGTCCGGAGCGCTGTTTGCCCATATGGCGCCACAGCACAGCAGTGCCAGGAGCACAGTGATTTTTTTCATGTTATGTTCGTTTTTTGTGATTGATTGATGTCTACAAGACGTTGCGAAAAAATATATGTTACGGGGCGAAATACAATTTAACAGATTTTAACATTCGGTCCCGAACGATAGTTTTGCATTTAAAGGGAACCGTGGCTTGGGGCGCACGCAAATATATATTGCCTATATTGGGCGCTGTCCGGAGGTAGGTAGGATTTTGCGGAAACAAAATAGGACCTGGGGCGAACGCCCCAAGTCCTTTCATTGATAAGCCATACTAAACACTAACCATTAACTATAAAAATATAGCCTTATCAATAATCAAAATTATAATTTTGTTCTGCAATAGACGAATTATTTAAACGAAAATTACCGTACTTAACAATATTTAACATCACCTAAAAAATGAAAAAAACATTGGTATTCGGCGCTTCCCTGAATCCGGGACGGTACAGCCATTTAGCGGTAAAACGGCTTTTGTCCAAGGGCATTGAAACCTATGCCTTTGGCATAAAAGCGGGCGAAATAGAAGGGGTGGCCATACGTACGGACCTTACCGCTTTTAAGGATATACATACAGTGACCCTCTATGTGGGACCGGAAAGACAGGTACAGTATTACGATGCGATAATCGGCCTGGCCCCCAAAAGGGTCATTTTCAATCCTGGAACCGAAAACCGCACGTTTTACGACCTATTGGAAAAGCAAGGGATAGAAGTGGAAGTGGCCTGTACCTTGGTGTTATTGGCCACGGGGCAATACTAGGCGTCATTTCCGTATCCTGATGCCCCACAGTCCCACAAAGGTGAGCAGCCCGTTCAATGGCAACAGTTCGTACCCCACGGTATATCCTCCCAAGTATACCGGGGGGATGTTGGCTATGCCCACTATGACCAGAACGGAGGCCAGCGCAATGGCCCAAGCGTATCGGTCCTTGATCTGATAATCGGTGAAGATCCCGAATGCGAAAAGTCCCAAGAGGGGGCCATAGGTATAGGTCGCAACGGTAAGCAGGCCGTCGATCACATTTTTGTCCAGGACATATTTAAAAATGATGATCACGATGATCAGGAGGACGCTCATCACTATATGTGTCTTTTTTCGGATACCCCGCTGAACGTTTTCCGCCCTTTTTTCGATGTCGAGGAAATCCACGCAGAAAGAGGTGGTAAGGGAGGTAAGGGCACTGTCGGCACTGCTGTAGGCGGCGGCAATAAGTCCCAGCATGAACGTAATGGCCACCACCGGGCCCAGTCCATTGTTAAGGGCTATTTCTGGGAACAGCAGGTCCGATTTTGGCGTGCCGTCCATCAAAGGGAGGGCAATACCGTGTTTGTCGGCATAAATGAACAGCAGGGCACCCAATAACAAGAAGGCAAAATTGACCACTACCAGCACAATGCTGAAGGATACCATATTTTTTTGGGCGTCCTTAAGGGAACGGCAGGTCAAATTTTTCTGCATCATGTCCTGGTCAAGCCCGGTCATACAAATGGTGATGAACATGCCACCGAAAAACGATTTTACGAAATGGGTCTTGTTAAAAAAATCGTCCACGAACAAAATTTGGCTGTATTCTTTAAGCTCTTCCGAGCCAAGGAATTCAAGAAAGCTCCATTCCAGTCTATCGTTTATAAAATAAATGGAGAGCCCAACGGCCACCAGCATAAAGAGCGTCTGCAGCGTATCGGTCCAAACAATGGTCTTGATCCCTCCTTTAAACGTATAGATCCAGATCAACAGTATGGAAAGTATCACCGTAACCTCAAAGGGAACCCCCAATTCGTCAAATACGAACTGCTGTAACACGATGGCTACCAGAAATAACCTGAAAGAGGCCCCCAAGACTCTGGAGATAAAGAAAAAGAATGCTCCTGTCTTGTAGCTGACATTGCCGAAACGTTGGCCGAGGTATTCATATATGGAAGTGACGTTCAAGCGGTAATACAGGGGCAGGAGCAGGTACGCTATCACAAAGTAGCCCACCAAATAACCGAACACGACCTGCATATAGCTGAACTGGGAATCCTTTACCCACCCGGGAACGGAAATGAAGGTCACCCCGGAGAGGGAGGCACCGATCATCCCAAAGGCGACCAAAATCCAGGGCGATTGTTTTCCTGCCTTGAAGAAGTCCGCATTGGTATCATTTTTTCCGGTGAGATAGGAGATAGCTATAAGAAGTAAAAAATAACAGCCGATAAGGGCAAGAATATGGGTAGCGGTCATAAAAAAAAATTACATCGCAAAGTACAAAAACTTAAAACATAAATCTAAAATCGTAGTTTTGTGCCATGGAATTTTCTTCTAGACTCTTGGAAAATGCGGTATATGAAATGTCACAGCTGCCAGGGATCGGCAAACGGACCGCATTGCGCTTGGTACTTCATTTGTTAAAGCAACCGGAAGAACAGAGCCAAAGGTTGAGCGACACGCTGTTGCGGCTCAGGAAGGATATCAAGACCTGCACCAACTGCCATAACATCTCCGATCAGCCCCTATGTGCCATATGTTCCAACCCCAAGAGGGAGGAGGGCCTGGTCTGTGTGGTAGAGGACATTCGGGATGTGATGGCGATCGAGAACACCGGACAGTACCGGGGGCTTTACCATGTTCTAGGGGGAAAGATATCGCCCATACAGGGAATCGGGCCGCAGCACCTTACCATTTCGTCGTTGGTGGAAAAGGTGGCCAATGGCGCCGTACAGGAGCTGATCTTTGCCCTTGGATCCACCATGGAAGGGGATACTACCAATTTTTATATTTATAAACAACTGGAGGCATTCGATATCAAGACCTCCACCATTGCCAGGGGAATCTCGGTCGGGGACGAACTGGAATATGCCGATGAGGTAACCCTTGGTAGGAGTATAGTGAACAGGGTACCTTTTGAGAATTCTTTAAGATCTACCTGAATAACGGTCTTAAAATATCGTTAACGCAATTGTAAGGTGATTTTTTTACTATTTTTGCAAAAAATAAAATCATAAAACAAGCAATTAAACCATCAGTATGTCAAGATTTGAATTAAAACTGCCACAGATGGGGGAAAGTGTTGCAGAGGCGACCTTGACCTCCTGGTTAAAGGAAGTGGGCGATACCATAGAAATGGACGAAGGTATTTTTGAGATCGCTACGGACAAGGTTGATTCGGAGGTACCGAGTGAAGTGGACGGGGTACTGCTGGAAAAATTGTTTGATGTTGATGATGTTATAAAGGTGGGACAGGTGGTCGCCATCATCGAAACCGATTCGGAAGGGGAAGCGGGGATTGCCGAGGATGGTGCCGTACCCATGGAAGTGGTTGAGCGATTGGAAGATACCTTGGAATCTGTCCGTGCCTCCACTTCTCCCACCTTGGGCAGTGGTGATGGTCCCGATCGTTTTTATTCCCCTTTAGTGAAGAACATAGCCAAACAGGAGGGACTTAGCAGGGCGGAACTGGATACCCTTGCAGGGAGCGGGAAGGACGGGCGTGTCACTAAAAACGATATTCTCGAATACGTGGAAAGAAAGGACCGGCCCGTGGCCGAAACCAAAAAGGAGACCACTGGGCCCGAAGCGGTTCCCGAAGCCGTGGTTCCATCCGATAAGTCCGCTAAAGCGGTACCGGACAGCCTCAAAACAATGGGCGCTTCCCAGCTGAACAATGGAGACGAAGTGATCCCCTTGTCCAGAATGGGCAAGCTGATTTCCCAATATATGACCCAGAGCTTGGCCACCTCCGCACATGTACAGAGTTTTGTGGAAGTGGACGTGACCAATGTGGTGAACTGGAGGAACAAGATGAAGGACACATTTGAGAAAAGGGAAGGGGAGAAACTGACCTTTACCCCCATATTTATGGAAGCGATCGCAAAGGCCCTCAAGAACCACCCCATGATGAACATTTCCGTGGATGGGGATACGGTCATCAAAAAGAAACATATAAACCTGGGGATGGCTGCGGCCCTTCCCGATGGCAACCTGATAGTTCCCGTAATAAAAAATGCCGATCAACTTAATTTGGTGGGAATGGCAAAGGCCGTGAACGATTTGGCCTTTAGGGCCAGGAACAATTCCCTAAAGCCCGACGAAATTAAGGACGGGACCTATACCGTTACCAATGTTGGTACTTTTGGAAGCGTGTTCGGCACCCCGATCATCAATCAGCCGCAAGTGGGCATCCTTGCCCTGGGGGCCATAAGGAAGTTGCCATCCGTCATAGAGACGGAGGAGGGCGATTTTATAGGGATCCGAAGTAAAATGTTCCTGTCCCATAGTTACGATCACAGGGTAGTGAACGGTGCTCTTGGCGGTATGTTCGTAAAGGCGGTCGCAGATTATCTGGAGGCTTGGGACATCAATAGGGAACTATAGGCTATGGGGTCCAATTAAACGGGGATTGGGTTTTATGTTGCTCCGTAAAACACCTATCTTTGTGCAAACAAACTAAACGCATGCAATTAAAGCTTACAAGGCCCATCTGTTTTTTTGACCTTGAAACGACGGGTATCAATGTGGCCAAGGACCGTATTGTGGAAATTTCCATTCTAAAAATATTCCCCAACGGCAATAAGGAGAGCAGGACGTGGCTGGTAAATCCGGAAATGCCGATTCCTGAATCGGTAGTGGCGGTCCACGGTATTTCGGATGAAAAGGTGGCCAATGAGCCCACCTTTAAGGAGCTTGCCAAGGAAATATACAAGATGATAAGGGACAGCGATCTTGGGGGCTATAATTCCGATCGCTTTGATATTCCCGTCCTGGCCGAGGAAATGCTTCGGGCAGGGATCGATTTTGATATGAAGAATACGGTTTCCGTGGATGTTCAGACCATTTTTCACAAAATGGAGAAGAGGACATTGGAGGCGGCCTATAAATTTTACTGTGATAAGGAGCTCACCGACGCCCATAGTGCCGCTGCCGACACCAATGCAACCTATGAAGTGCTGCTGTCACAGTTGGACAGGTATCCCGAACTGGAAAACAACGTGAGGAAACTATCCGAATTCTCGACACGGAAGCAGTCGGTGGATTTTGCAGGGTTTATATCCCTGGATGCGGACGGGGAGGAAATCTTTTCCTTTGGCAAGCACAGGGGAAAGAAAGTCCATGATGTGCTAGAAGCGGAGCCAGGGTATTTTGGATGGATATTAAATGCCGATTTTCCGCTCTACACCAAAAAGGTACTTACCCAGATAAAATTGAGCAAACTCAATACCAAACTGTGATGCCCACTTGGTAAAACCTTCCCGTAGAACAGGAAAAATTGCCATTTGGAAGGCTTTATTTTTCGAAGTGGGCCATATTTGTTAATATTAAATGTAGAAGGGGCGATCTTCTGCGATTCCCAATCATAGATCTATATAATTTTTTTGAGCTGAATGAAGATTATTTGCATAGGGCGCAATTATGCGGACCATATAAAGGAACTCAATAATGAAAGGCCAACGGATCCGGTCATATTCATAAAACCCGACTCGGCGGTCCTTCCAAAGGAACAGGATTTTTACATTCCGGAATTTACCCAAGACGTACATTACGAGGTAGAGATCTTAGTGAAGATTTCCAAAGTGGGCAAACACATTGCCCAAGAATTTGCCCATACCTATTATGACGAGGTTGGACTGGGAATCGATTTTACGGCAAGGGACCTGCAGTCGGCCCTAAAGGAAAAAGGATTGCCATGGGAAAAGGCGAAGGGTTTCGACGGTGCGGCCGTGGTGGGCAAATGGCTGCCCAAGGATCGTTTTGAGGACCTGAACAATGTGGATTTTTCCCTTTTAAAAAATGGGGAGATGGTGCAACAGGGCAATACGGGTCTTATGATCTGGAAAATAGACGAGATCATCTCCTATGTGTCCACTTTTTTTATGTTGAAAAAAGGGGATATCATATTTACTGGCACTCCGGCCGGGGTTGGAAAAATAAGCACAAATGACTACCTTTCTGGTATGATCGGGAAGGAAGAAATGTTTTCGGTAAAGATAAAGTAATGATATATAGTTTGGACAAGTTGAACGAAATGGCGGAAGGGGATGAGGATTTCATCAATTCCGTTGTATCGGTGTTTTTGGAGGAAGTTCCTTATGACCTGGATTTGCTGGAGCAGGCCGTTGGGAAAAAGGACTATGCCAATGTATACCAATTGGCCCATAAAATAAAACCAAATGTAGATCTGCTCGGGATGGAGCAGACCCGCGCATGTGCCCTTGAAATAGAGACGCTTGGTAAAAATGCCAACAATGGCGCGGAGCTGGACAAGTTGTTTCAATTACTGCAAAAGGACATCCATCAAGTGGTTGCCGAACTTAAAAAGGACTTCGACCTGTAATGTTTGCGGAAATAATTACCATCGGGGACGAAATCCTCATGGGGCAGATAGTGGATACCAATTCTGCCTTTATTGCGAAAAGGCTCAATGAAATAGGAGTTTCCGTATACCAGATAAGTTCCGTGCAGGACGAACTGGCGCATATCCTGCAGGCGTTAAGGGAAGCGGAGGATAGGGCCGATCTTATCATTGTTACCGGCGGACTGGGCCCGACGCGTGACGATATTACCAAACGGGCCATATGTGAATATTTTCAGGACACCCTTGTGGAGGACAGTGCGGTGCTGGCGCATGTTGAAACACTTTTCAGCAAATATCTTTCTACCCCCATTTCGGATATAAACAGAATGCAGGCGCTGGTCCCCTCAAGGGCAACGGTGCTCATGAACAAACAGGGCACTGCCCCTGGAATGTGGATAAGAAAGGGGAACAAGGTGTTCGTTTCGCTTCCGGGAGTTCCGATGGAAATGAAGGAACTGATTACGGGGGAGGTGGTTCCCAGGGTTTTAAAAGAGTTCGATAGACCGTTCATATTGCACAGGACCTTAGTGACCTATGGGGTAGGTGAAAGTGCCATAGCGCAAAAACTGGAAGGGTGGGAAACCGCGCTCCCATCCTTTATAAAACTGGCCTATTTGCCCAGTTTGGGAAAGGTACGGTTAAGGGTCACCGCCAAGGGCCCCGATAAAAATCCGATCATTGCCCGTGTTAACGAAGAAGTGGAAAAATTATATGCCCTTATAGGGGATATCGTTCTGGGGGAAGAGGAGCTCGGGAATGTGGAGCTTTTGGTCGGTGGGCTCCTACTGCAGAAAAAACGGACCCTGGCCACGGCCGAAAGCTTTACGGGAGGGGCCATAGCGTCGCTCATCACTTCGGTGCCGGGCGCTTCGGCGCACTTTAAGGGCAGCGTTGTAAGCTATGCGACCGAGACCAAGATCAATGTGTTGGGGGTGAAGGAAAGTACCATAGCCGCACATTCGGTCGTCAGTGCAGAGGTGGCCATGGAAATGGCCGTACGGGCAAAGGACCTTTTTAAGACGGATTTTGCCATATCCACCACCGGAAATGCCGGGCCCACCAAAGGGGATTCGGAGGCGGAAGTAGGAACCGTTTATATTGCAATCGCCTCGCCGGATGGTGTTTATGCCCAAAAATCCATGATGGGTAACCAACGGGAACGTATCACGGAAAAATCCGTAAACAAGGCACTGGAGCTTTTGTACAAAGAAATTCTAAAATTCTGAAAAAAGAATTTTGCCTTCCCATAAAAAAGGTATAAATTTGCATCCTGTTTAAAATCACACTAAAAGTAGCGAAATGTCAAAAGTTTGTGAAATTACTGGAAAGAAAGCTATGTTTGGTAACAACGTTTCTTTTTCCATTAACAAGACCAAGAGAAGATTTGATGTAAATCTCTCCAAGAAACGTTTTTATATACCTGAAGAAGACCGTTGGGTAACCTTAAAAGTTACGTCCAAAGCGTTGAAGAGCATCAATAAAAAAGGTATTTCTGCAGTTCTAAAAGAAGCAAGGGCAAAAGGGTTGGTAAAGTAATCCTTTAATTATACGATAACAATGGCAAAGAAAGGTAACAGAATACAGGTTATTTTGGAATGTACCGAACACAAGGAGTCCGGAATGCCCGGCACTTCCAGGTACATTACCACAAAGAACAAAAAGAATACTCCCGATAGGATGGAAATTAAAAAGTTCAACCCTATCCTGAAGAGAATGACCGTTCATAAAGAAATAAAATAATACGTCATGGCAAAGAAGACCGTAGCGAGTTTACAGACAAGCTCAAAAAGATTGACAAAGGCCATTAAAATGGTAAAGTCCCCCAAAACGGGAGCGTATACTTTTGTAGAGTCCGTAATGGCTCCTGAAGTCGTAAACGATTGGTTGGCGAAGCAGAAATAATTGCTTTCAAAAAAATAGATTAAAGCTACTTTCCAACGGGAGTGGCTTTTTTATTTTCATATCTTTGGTAAAGAATCATTAGGTCATGAATTTATTCAAAAAAATATTCACCCCGCAGAAAAAGGAAACTTTGGATAAGGGCCTTGAAAAGACCAAGACCAGTTTTTTTTCAAAGTTGGGAAAAGTGGTCGCCGGCAAGACCAGGGTGGATGACGATGTCCTTGACGATCTTGAGGAAGTGCTGGTGTCCTCCGATGTGGGGGTGAACACTACGCTAAAGATCATAGATAGGATAGAGGCAAGGGTTTCGCGCGATAAGTATTTGGGGACCGAGGAACTTAACGGGATCTTAAAGGAAGAGATCGCCTCGTTGCTGTCGGAAACAAATTCTGGGGAAGAAACCGAATTTTGGGTGCCCACAGATAAAAAACCCTATGTGATCATGGTAGTTGGGGTGAATGGGGTAGGGAAGACGACCACCATTGGTAAATTGGCACATCAATTCAAGAAACAGGGGCACAAAGTGGTACTGGGTGCCGCTGATACCTTTAGGGCGGCCGCCATAGACCAGCTGCAGGTCTGGGCAGACCGGGTGGGCGTTCCCCTGGTGAAACAGGAAATGGGAAGCGACCCTGCATCCGTGGCCTTCGATACCCTAAGCTCCGCCATAAAACAGCATGCCGATGTGGTGATCATAGATACGGCCGGAAGGCTCCATAACAAGATCAACCTCATGAACGAACTTACCAAAGTAAAACGGGTCATGCAAAAGGTTGTCCCCGATGCACCGCACGAGGTCATGTTGGTCCTTGATGGCTCTACAGGTCAGAATGCCTTTGAACAGGCGAAACAGTTTACCAAGGCCACCGAGGTAACATCCCTTGCCGTTACCAAATTGGACGGTACGGCAAAAGGGGGCGTGGTGATAGGGATTTCCGACCAGTTCCAGGTTCCGGTAAAATACATTGGGGTCGGGGAAGGTATGGAAGATCTGCAGATCTTTAATAAGTACGAATTTGTGGATTCCTTTTTTGGTTCCAAGTTATAACGGTTCCCTGCCGTTTCACAAGACTTCATAGGCATATAGTTACAACAATCTCCTTTCCTATCTGCGGTATCGGACATGGAATTTTTCCGTCATGGCGGTCCGGTGACATGTATGTTCCACCGGCTATTGTCACACATATCCAACAAAAGTTGGCTACTTATTCCATGAGCGCATTTAACCTGATCCAAAGTTCATTGTCAAAAGCGGTGGGCCCCAGTTCCGTTTCGTCGGCAGAATCACCTAAGCGTACGATTACCAGTCCCCTGCTGGGCACCACATACAGTTTTTGGTCCATGGCCCCCAATCCCGCCACCAGATCGTCCGGGGCCTCGGGAACAAGTTTGCCTTCGTATTCCAGTTCGGAACCGGGAATATGGTAGCTGTCCTTCCCGTTCAACCACCAGAGATACCCATAGGATCTATTGAGTTCCTGTGAGGTGGTGGTCATGGCCGTAAAATAATCGGGGTCCCCCAAAATGGGGGTTCCGTCCCAGATGCCCTCGTTCAGGTTCAACAATCCAAAGCGTGCCATACTCCTTGCCGTACTGAAATAAAGGTTCAGATAGCCTGTTTTTACCCATGTTCCTTGCATACCGATCCTGTCCCTTATCATCTCGTTAAAATAATCCTTGAAATCTTGGTCCACAGCGCCCGAAATAATGTTGTCCAAAAGGGTATATGCCGCATTGTGGTAATACCAAAAAGTATCCGGGTCGTCCTTGTATACCAAGCAATCCCGGTCCGTACAAAAACTGTTTTCCCCGCTAAAATCAAGGCCAGTGGTCATGGTAAGATGGTTCCTTACGCTGATCTGTTGTTCCTGATCGGGGGTGAGGCTGGACCACCCCTCGCCCATATAATCCGAGGAGGGATTGTCTATGTCCAAGAAACCCTGTTCTTGGGCAATTCCCGTCAAAAAGGCGGTAAGTGTCTTGGCGGCGGAATTCCATGTGTGGTTTTGCGTGGCCGAGAACCCATTAAAATACCTTTCCACCACAATACGTCCATCTTTTAAGATGATAAAGGCTTCGGTGCCGTTTTCTTCCAGAAAGCTGTACAGGGGCGCTTCTTCGGAGCTGTTCCAGCCAAGGCTTTGCAAGCTGGCCGTTTCCCAATCATCGGAACCGATCGGTGGAAAATAGAGTTCCTCCAGGGCCGGATCGGGATCGGGAGTAGGGTCCGAATCGTCGGAGCATCCAAAACAGATCATGAGCATGAGCAGGTATACAGGGAGCTTTCGGGTTTGCATGGCGGAGATTTTAAGGGGTTCATCCATTTTCTTATAAACGGAAAAACGTTAATATTAGTCTATAAACACGGCAGTTAGTTGCGCAAATCGTACTTTTGCAGCCTATTTGAAAAAAAGATGCGCACAAAATCCCTGAAAAAGAATACGATCAACGTGGTTACCCTTGGCTGTTCCAAGAATGTATACGATTCCGAAGTGCTGATGGGCCAATTGAGGGCCAATAACAAAAAGGTGGTCCATGAAGGGGAGGGCAATGTAGTGGTCATCAACACCTGTGGATTTATTGCCAATGCCAAGGAAGAAAGCGTGAACACCATTTTGGACTATGTGCAAAAAAAGGAGGCGGGCCTCGTGGACAAGGTCTTTGTGACCGGCTGTCTCAGCGAACGGTACAGACCGGATCTTATCAAGGAAATCCCCAATGTGGACGAGTACTTCGGCACCAGTGACCTGCCCAATCTTTTAAAGGCTTTGGGCGCCGATTATAAACATGAACTTATAGGGGAACGACTTACCACCACTCCCAAAAATTATGCCTACCTAAAGATTGCCGAAGGCTGTGATAGGCCCTGTTCCTTCTGTGCCATTCCCATTATGCGGGGGAAACACCGTAGCACGCCCATTGAAGACCTGGTGGAAGAAGCACAAAAATTAGCGGCCAAAGGGGTAAAGGAATTGGTGCTCATAGCACAAGATCTTACCTATTACGGACTTGACCTTTACAAAAAAAGAAATTTGGCCGAACTGTTGTCGGAACTGGTAAAGGTGGATGGCATCGAATGGATCCGGCTGCACTATGCATTTCCTACCGGATTTCCGATGGACGTCCTGGACATAATGAAACGGGAGGATAAAATATGTAATTACCTCGATATTCCCCTGCAGCATATTGCCGATAGCATCCTAAAAAGCATGAGACGGGGCACCACCAAGGCCAAAACCACACAGTTGATAAAGGAATTCAGGAAGGCCGTACCAAAGATGGCCATCCGTACCACCTTGATCGTGGGGTACCCCGGCGAAACGGAAGCGGATTTTGAAACATTGAAGGAATGGGTGTCCGAAATGCGTTTTGAGCGTTTGGGCTGTTTTACCTATAGCCACGAAGAGAATACCCATGCCTATTCCCTGGAAGACGATGTGCCCGAGGAAATAAAACAGCAGCGGGCAGCGGAGATAATGGATATCCAGTCCCAGATTTCCTGGGAGCTCAATCAGGAGAAAGTGGGTACTAACTTTAGGTGCATCATAGACCGCAAGGAAGGGCCTTATTTTGTGGGCCGTACGGAATTCGACTCTCCCGATGTGGACAACGAAGTATTGATCGACGCTGCTAAACACTATTTGAAAATAGGTGAATTTGCCCATATCAGGATAACGGAGGCGGCTGATTTTGACCTTTATGGCGAGCCTGTCCAATAGGCGCTAGATTTTATCTAGGCAATTCCCTTTTGCTTGTCGCTGCGCCCCGATCTTTTGGGCAGTAGCGGTTTCCCGTAAAAGGTAATGGCGATCCCCAAGAGCAGTATCGTTCCCCCTAAGATCATTTGGAGGCTGATGGCCTCGTCCAGGAACAACCATGCCAAAATGGACGCAAAAAAGGCCTGGGTGAGCAGACTGAGCGATATCCTGGTAGGTTTCATGTATTTAGTGGCGTAGCTGATCAAGAGCCATGCCAGTAACTGGCATACCAGTCCCTGTACCGCGAGTACAGCCCATCCCTTTTCTGAAAATCCTGTAAACGGTTCTCCCAACAGGTAACAGACCAGGGCCAGAAGAAGGGAGGAGGCGAGCAAACTGATGGTCATAAAATTGGTCACGTCCATCTTGGAAAGTACTTCCTTGCTCAAAAGGATATAGATGGCGTACAATATTCCCGAAAGCACTGCAAATACAAATCCCCTATCAAAGGAAAACTCCATAAAGAAATCGTAACCGACCAAGGTGACCATTCCAAAAAGTGCCAGGACCGTTCCGATCCAAAAATTTCCGCTGGGCTTGTTTTTTAGGAACAGAAAGGATCCCATGCCCACCCAAACTGGGGCCAGATTGGCCAAAAGAGTGGCTTGGGTAGCGGAGGACTCCTGTATGGAGACGTTCCAAACGGCCACATCAATGGCGAAGATCAGGCCACAGAGAACGGTAAGGGACCACATCCTTAGATCGTACGTTTTAGGTCGTTTGGCAAACAGCCAAAAGGGAAACAGCACTGCCAGGGCAATGGCCATTCTATAAAATGCGGATATGGGACCGGATGTAAGGTTCAGTCTTACCAATACAGGGAAGATCGAGATACAGATTATGCCGATCAACAGCGCGAGCCTAGGTCTGTTCATTGGGTGGATAAAGTGGCTAATGTAGAAAAAAAAAGGACATATTTTTCGGTGGGAGGTTCTTTTGTTCTTTGCGCGGGATCATCGGACCATCGTATGGTAAGCCAATGTTTTACATTATTTTAAAAAGATGTCCAAGTTGGAAGTTCCGATCCTTGGCGGTGGGCGACTTTTGTTTAGTTTTGCATTTTTAAATGGTAGGGTATGATTTCTATAGATGCATTGGCGGTAGAATTTAGCGGGGATACATTGTTCAGCGATGTTTCCTTTGTCATCAACGAAAATGATAAAATTGCCCTTATGGGCAAGAACGGGGCGGGAAAATCGACGATGATGAAAATCATAGCCGGACAGCAAAAGGCCACGCGTGGACATGTCCGCTATCCCAAGGATGCGGTGATCGCCTATTTGCCACAGCATTTGTTGACGGACGACAACTGTACCGTATTCGAGGAGGCCTCAAAGGCCTTTGTGGAGTTTTTTGCGATGCGGGACGAAATGGCGCGGTTGAACAAAGAACTTGAGACCCGGACCGACTACGAATCGGACGCCTATATGTCCATCATCACCCAAGTTTCCGATCTGGGGGAGAAGTTCTATGCGATGGAAGAGGTGAACTATGAGGCAGAGGTGGAGAAGGCACTTAGGGGCCTCGGGTTTAAGAGGGAAGATTTTGGCAGGCCCACGAAGGAGTTCAGCGGTGGCTGGCGTATGCGGATCGAACTGGCGAAAATACTGCTGCAAAAGCCCGACCTGATACTGTTGGACGAACCTACCAACCATGTGGATATCGAATCGGTGATCTGGCTGGAGGATTTTCTTCTCAACAGGGCCAAGGCGGTGGTGGTGATCTCCCATGACCGGGCATTTATAGACAATATAACCAATAGGACCATTGAGGTGACCATGGGAAGGATATACGACTATAAGGCCAATTATACCCATTACCTGCAATTGCGGGAGGAACGGCGTTCGCACCAGATCAAGGCCTATCAGGAGCAACAGAAGTTCATTGCCGACAACCAGGCATTCATAGAACGGTTCAAGGGGACCTATTCCAAGACCAATCAGGTGACCTCACGGGAGCGGATGCTGGAAAAATTGCAGATCATAGAGATCGACGAGGTGGATACCTCTTCCCTTAGGTTGCGGTTTCCACCCTCCGTCCGTTCCGGTGATTATCCCGTCACCGTTGTGGGACTCACCAAAAAATATGACGGACATACCGTATTCCAAAATGCCAACATGTCCATAGCAAGAGGTGAAAAGGTATCTTTTGTGGGGCGTAACGGGGAAGGGAAGTCCACCATGATCAAGGCCATCATGGGCGAGATCGATTTTGAGGGAAAGTGCGATCTTGGCCACAATGTAAAAGTTGGCTATTTTGCCCAGAACCAGGCTTCCCTTTTGGATAAGGACCTAACCATCTTCCAGACGGTGGACGAGGTAGCGGAAGGGGAGGTACGGACGCAGATAAAGAATATCCTGGGACGTTTTATGTTTGGCGGCGACGATCTGGAAAAAAAGGTGGGCGTGCTTTCCGGTGGGGAACGAACCCGTTTGGCCATGGTGAAGTTGTTGTTGGAGCCCGTAAACCTTTTGATCTTGGATGAGCCTACCAATCATTTGGACCTTAGGTCCAAGGAAGTCCTTAAAGAGGCCCTTATGGCGTTCGACGGCACCTTAATCTTGGTTTCCCACGACAGGGACTTTCTCCAGGGACTGTCACAAAAGGTGTTCGAATTCAGGGATCGACGGGTCTTGGAGCATTTTGAGACCATTGATGCCTTTCTTGCCCGTAATAGGATGGAGAGTTTAAAGGACATCCATCTCAAATCATAACGGATGATGGTCACATCCCGTGGTAGTGATCATGATACCTTAATAGTATACTTTTTTAAGATTGTTTGTCGAAAAATTGGGAATAAATTATCCCTAAAGGTATTCCAGCCTACATTTTCATTTTACTCAAGTAATCGTTATTGTTTTTTAACGGTTTTCGTGAATCTACAGTTTAGCTCATTAGCTTGTTATTTTCCTTTTATCTGTATTCGTGAATCTTCGATTTCTTTGCTTGTCCAATGAAACTGACGAAGGAGGTTCACGAATACCAATTTCAAAAAATAACAAGTAATGAGCTAAACAAAAGAAAGGACACTTCTTCGCTATGTGGTCCGGAAAATCGGAAGGGATTTTAGGACCGAGGGAATTTCGGAATAGTTGCGAAGGATGATTGGTGCAATATTCGGAATTTACAATTTTCAAGACTATTTCCATCACCTAATTTTCATTTTCTTTGCTTGTCCAATGAAACTGACGAAGGAGGTTCACGAATACCAATTTCAAAAAATAACAAGTAATGAGCTAAACAAAAGAAAGGACACTTCTTCGCTATGTGGTCCGGAAAATCGGAAGGGATTTTAGGACCGAGGGCATGGCCTAAATTTTCTCCAAGGCTTCAAAAATTTCTAGAGCATCTTTACACCAGTTTCAATTGGTTAAAAAAACGCCCTTTTTGTGCCGGCGCGCCACCTGGCCCCTTCACTAAAAGTAGCCACTGGCTGTTTTCTTAACGTTCGGTCCTGTCTTTTTCTCGACCCATCCGCCCGAGGCGGATGCGTCTCGAAAAAGCCTTCATATGGAACCAAAATCATCATTTTTCACTTCAATCAAACCAGCGTAAACATGCTCTAACGGCCATGCCCCCTTCCCTACGGAAGAAGATCTACCAAACCCCCAACTTTTTTGTTTATAATAATCTTAGATCGATTATTCTTCAGGATTGTAGGTTGAGGAGGATGTAGTGCAATACCGAAAGCGCTTGATTTGGCTGAAATTGGAAATAGGCGGGAAGGACCTATGTTCCTGTATCGGGCGAAGCCTTTACAATAGTGTGCCCGTGCGATGATCACTTCCTTTTGGGGGCTTTCATATGTATTTTTAATTGTTTTTATATGTAGTGGATACGCTATGGGTCCAATATAGATACATCATATATACGATGTAGATACGGTATACATACGGTATACATACGACATACATACGGTATAGATATGGAATAAGTATAGAGGTATTTCTATTTTGTTGGCACTTTGGTAAAAACTTGAAATGGATCTTTATGGCACATATCGGAAGTCCGTTCATCGTTACGGGCACATTGGGGGAGGTCGATTTTATGTGTAAGGTGGGATCTTAAATGGAAAGGATATCAGGACTGGCCCAAAATCATAAGAGTGGTTGTTGGCCATAAAAAAAGCCTATCATAAGATAGGCTTGGTCCGTAAGAAAATAAAAAGTAATTAATCTATAACTTTAACGTTTACCGCGTTTAATCCTTTTTTTCCTTGCTCCAATTCAAATTCAACTTCATCGCCTTCGCGAATTTCATCGATCAAACCGGAGATGTGCACAAAATGTTCTTTGTTTGAACCTTCTTCAGTGATGAAACCAAATCCTTTGGCATCGTTGAAAAATTTTACTGTTCCTTTGTTCATTGTACTAAATTATTTAATTACTAATATTTTTCAAAGGTAGTGCCAAAAATTAAAAAAAAAGGACTTATTTAAATAATATTGTAGCTCTTAAGCAGTTTTTTTTGATTTTCGGTACAGGTAGGAATTAAAAATGTTGCGTTTGGCAAACCGCATCTGCTTGTCCGAATTGATCATTTTCTGGTAAATGGTTTTTGGTACCCCAAAATATTCATAGCTGGAGCCATCCAAAAAGCTGATTTCCATAAGCAGTCCCTTATGGGTAAAATCGGCTATTCCCGATTCCGTAGTGGTGATCCTATAGGCCTCCAGATTGGCCAATTTGGTCTCCGGAGCTATGCTTACCAAGAAATGGTAGCCGTCTATGATCTGCCTGCTCTTTAGTTCCGCTTCTTCGAACAGCGGATCCCCCTTTTGAAACTTGTCCGGATGCCATTCCTTTACCAAGTTCCTATAGGTTCCCTTCAACTGTTTCAGATCGATCTCCTTTTCAATACTGAAAAGTTTTTTGTACTCGTTTATACGTTTCATCCTCTTTTTGATTGCCCGACCTGCTGGATCGGTGTTTTTGGCCCTGGAACATTTTTTTCCAAAACCGGCGCAAAAGTACTGTTTTTACCGATAGGAACTGAAAGTATTATCAAGAGGGATTTTGGATGTGGAAAATTGGAAACTGTAAGGGAAGGCAATGTATCCAAACCCATTTGGACTGGAAGATCAATCTTCGTAGATCTCGCCCCTGTGCGGTCTTAGGGCATCCCGGGTGGCTGGCATATCGGTTCGGTCCACCACCAAGTAGGCAATGCTGTGCATTTCACTGTAGGTCTTGGATCCGGTAATGCCCATTTCCAATTTTTCGCGCATGATATATTCGGTCAAATGGCGCTCATGGTGTTCAGCGGTCCTCTTGGAATCGGGACCCCTAAAATCCCAGATCAGTTTTATTCTTCTTTCGTCCATGTATCTTTAATATCGTGGATGTGATCGTGCCTGCCCTTACAAACGGGGCTCTTTCCTGCCAATTGTCATTTATGCCCTGTTGGTGCGTCCAAGGAGTCCAAAGGTAAGAAAAAGATTTGGCCGCCAATGGGAACGGGTCGGGCAGTTCCCTGCACTTTTCAAAAGGTTTCGTTAAAGATAGTTCAAATCACTTCGGAAAATGAGAACTTGCACAGTGTTCGTTAATTGTTATTTTTGCATGATGTTTTTATCAAGTAGACCTTTACGTGGATCGGTTGCCATTGCTTTGATACTTATGCTTTTTCTACTGGGAGTTTCCTGTGAGGGTATCTGGAAAAAGGAAGAGAAAAGGACGGCCGTTGCCCGTGTGGGCGAATCCTTTCTTTATAAGGACGAGGTGGAGCCCTATCTATACGACAATATGTCCAAAGGGGACAGTGCTTCCATCGTCAATAACTTTATCAATACCTGGGCCACCAAACAACTGCTGCTGTCCAAGTCCAAAATAAACCTTCCGGGGGAAAAGTTGCGCGAATTCGACCGACTGGTATCGGACTACCGTACCGATCTCTATACCCGGGCCTATAAGGATGCGCTGGTACAGCAGGCATTGGACACCACTATAGACCCGGCGGAGCTGAAGACCTTTTACGCCAACGAAAAGGAGAACTTTAAATTAAAGGAAAAGTTGGTAAAGCTCCGTTTTGTGGAACTGCCCAAACAGTTTCTGAAAAAAAACGAGATCTTACAAAGAATGGATCGTTATAACGAAAGGGACCGTATCTATTTGGATTCAGTGGCGGTCCAATTTACCAAGGTCAATTTTAATGATTCCGTTTGGGTAAAGGTATCCAGGGTGGTGAAGGAAATTGCCCCCCTTACCTTTGATAATGAGGCCCTTTACTTAAAAAAATCACAATTTTTTGAATTACAGGATTCATTAGGGGTATATTTGGGCAAGGTAACCGACGTATTGAACGTTAACGATGTGGCGCCCCTAAGTTTCATCAAACCCAATATAGAGCAGGTGCTCCTCAACAGGCGAAGGTTGGAGTATATGCGGCGATTGGAAGCGGAGATCATGGACGAGGCCATTAAGAAAAAAGAATTTGAGATATACATACAGGATGAATAGAAGAATTGTTGTTTTAAGTATGCTATTGCTTGCCGGATGGGGACATGCCCAAGAAACGGAAGGGATGCCGGACACACAGGTAGAACCGGAAAACCTTACCGTTGAGGCCAATCAAGGCCTGAAAAAGGACACCGTAAACAATTTCAAAAAGATTAAATTGGATGGAATCGCCGCCGTAGTGGGCGATTACGTTATTTTGGAGTCCGATATCGAAAAGACCCTTATCGATCTTAAGAGTCAGGGAGCTTCCATGGAGGACATTACCCGTTGCGGCCTGCTCGGGAAGTTGATGGAGGACAGGCTCTATGCCCATCAGGCGGTACAGGACAGTATCCTGGTTGCCGATGAGGAGGTGAACGCCCAAAGCGAAGGGCAGATCCAAAATTTGGTATCCCAGGTGGGCTCCATGGAAAAGGTGCTTAAATTCTACCGAAAGGAAGATGAGGCCAGTTTTCGCGAGGAACTTTATAAAATCAATAAACTGCGGATGTTGTCCGAAAGGATGCAACAGAAGATCGTAGAGGAAATAGAGATCACCCCAGAGGAGGTGAGGCAGTTCTATAACAGGATTTCCAAAGAGGAACGGCCCGTTTTCGGTGCCGAACTGGAAATAGCCCAGATCGTAAAACAGCCCACGGCCCCCGAGGAGGAAAAACAGAAGGTAATCGATAAGCTAAAAGCCATCAAGGCAGATGTGGAGGACAACAACGCCAGCTTTAGCGTAAAGGCGATCCTGTATTCCCAAGATCCCGGCTCCAAATCCAATGGAGGGGCCTATAGTATGACCAAGGAAACGGGGTTTGTAAAGGAATTTAAGGATGTTGCCTTCAGTTTGGCGGAAGGGGAAATCTCGGAACCTTTCGAGACCCAATTCGGGTACCATATCATTTATGTGGAAAAGATCCGGGGCCAGGAACTTGACCTGCGCCACATCCTTATGGTCCCCGAGGTGCCGCAAAGCGCCCTGGACGCGGCCAAGAAGGAGTTGGACAGTATCCGTCAGAACCTGATCGACGGAAAGTATACCTTTGCCGAGGCGGCCCTTAACTTCTCCGATGAGAAGGAGACCAAATTTGATGGGGGATTGCTGAGGAACCCGGTGAACTTCGATTCCCGTTTTGAACTTACCAAAATGGACCCTTCCCTGTACAATCAGGTACGGAACCTAAAGGACAATGAAATTTCACAGCCCATACTGGAGGAGGACCCACGGGGCGGTCCACCAAAATACAAGATCATGAAGATCACCAATAGGTACGATGAGCACGAGGCCGATTTTGCACAGGATTATATGAAGATACAGGAATTGGCCCTGCGGGAGAAACAGTTCAACGCCATCAAAAAATGGATGGACGAACATATTGACGAAACCTATATCAGCGTGAACAAAGACAATGCGGGATGCAATTTTGCGAACAATTGGGTAAAAGAGTAACTGCATGTCAGACGTTACCGCCATCAATGTTCTAGTAGAAAAGCACAAGGCCCTTAAACAGGAAATCGCCAAGACCATCATTGGACAAGAGGAGGTGGTGGATCAGATCCTGCTTGCCATCTATGCCGGGGGACATGCCCTTTTGATCGGTGTTCCCGGTCTGGCAAAGACCCTTATGGTCCATACCATTGCCAAGGTGCTGGGGTTGGATTTTAAACGGATACAGTTCACCCCGGATCTTATGCCCAGCGATATCCTGGGAAGTGAGATCTTGGACAACGATCGGAACTTTACGTTTATAAAGGGACCTATCTTCAGCAATATTGTATTGGCCGATGAAATAAACAGGACGCCGCCAAAGACACAGGCTGCCCTTTTGGAGGCCATGCAAGAAAGATCGGTCACCATTGCGGGGCAGGCATATCAATTGGCAAAGCCGTATTTTGTGCTGGCCACCCAGAACCCGATCGAACAGGAAGGGACCTATCCCTTGCCGGAGGCCCAATTGGATCGTTTCATGTTCGCCATACAGTTAAGCTACCCTACGATAGCGGAGGAGATCCAGGTGGTAAAAGCGACCACTTCCGATGAGGTAACGGTTCCCAAGGCCCTTTTCAATGCTGCCGAAATAGAGGCCGTCCAACATTTGGTGCGGAGGATTCCCGTACCGGACAATGTGGTGGAATATGCGGTGCGTTTGGTAAACGGTACCAGGCCCGCTTTGCCCGGTGCAAGCGATTACGTAAAACAGTACATAGACTGGGGGGCCGGCCCACGGGCATCACAGAACCTTATTTTGGGGGCCAAGGCACATGCCGCCATCAATGGAAAGTTCTCCCCCGATATAGAGGACGTAAAAGTGGTGGCGCACGGGATCCTTCGGCATAGGATCATCAAAAACTACAAGGCGGAGGCAGAGGGCATCGGGAACGATGATATCATCAGCAAACTGCTATAGCGCAAACCGCAAACGGGAGGTTTCCCAAAAATGAGGTCTGCTATGCTCCTACGCCCGTATCCAAGTGTCATAACAGTTTCTTCCATTCCCCCTTGTGGGCATGAGGTTGGTGACCGTAATATTTCGGAAAGGGAAATGGCCATATTTTTATCATATTCCCTTTTTGGGGACGAATACGGATATTTTTCCTTAAAATAGGGATAATCATTGTGGGAAAATTTCATTTGACCTTTGATTTTCTTAATTTTGTAGAATTGCATTAACTTAATTCAAAACTAAATAATGGCATTTGATATCGACATGATCAAGGGCTTGTATTCCAACATGGCGGAACGGGTGGATAAGGCCCGGGAGCTTGTAGGAAGACCATTGACCCTTTCGGAGAAGATTTTATATTCCCACTTATGGGAAGGAAATCCCACCAAGGAATTTATTAGGGGCAAGGACTATGTGGATTTTGCGCCTGACAGGATCGCCTGTCAGGATGCGACCGCCCAAATGGCCCTGTTGCAGTTTATGCAGGCAGGAAAGCCCAAAGTGGCAGTGCCCACGACGGTTCATTGCGATCACCTTATACAGGCAAAAAGTGGGGCCGTCGCCGATCTGAAAATGGCCAACGCCACCAGTGCGGAGGTATTTGATTTTTTGGAGTCCGTTTCCAATAAATATGGAATCGGTTTCTGGAAACCGGGTGCGGGGATCATACACCAAGTGGTGCTGGAAAACTATGCCTTTCCGGGCGGGATGATGATCGGTACCGATTCGCATACCGTTAATGCCGGTGGTCTCGGAATGGTAGCCATTGGTGTTGGGGGCGCGGATGCGGTAGATGTAATGGCCGGAATGGCGTGGGAACTGAAATTTCCGAAATTGATAGGGGTTAAGCTGACCGGAAATATTTCCGGGTGGACCTCCGCCAAGGACGTGATCCTTAAGGTTGCGGGAATCCTGACCGTTAAGGGCGGTACGGGCGCCATCGTGGAATATTTTGGCGAAGGCGCAAAAAATCTTTCCTGTACCGGAAAGGGTACCATTTGCAATATGGGGGCCGAAGTAGGTGCCACCACTTCCACCTTTGGCTATGATGCGTCCATGGAACGGTACCTAAGGGCTACCGATCGGAACGATATTGCGGATGCGGCCAATGAAATAAAGGAATACCTGACCGCTGACCCGGAGGTGTACGCCGATCCGGAAAAATATTTCGATGAACTGATCGAGATCGATCTGGATGAACTGAGACCGCATTTGAACGGTCCCTTTACACCCGATCTTGCCACTCCCGTTGGGGAATTGGGAATAAAGGCCAAAGAAAACGGCTGGCCCATAAAAGTGGATTGGGGCCTTATAGGCTCATGTACCAACTCTTCCTACGAAGACCTTACCCGGGCCGCTTCCATTGCAAAACAGGCGGTGGACAAAAGAATAAAGCCCAAATCCGATTTCGGGATCAACCCGGGATCTGAGCAGATACGCTTTACGGCCGAAAGGGACGGTCTCCTACAGATTTTCGAGAACTTGGGAGCGACCGTTTTCACCAATGCCTGTGGTCCGTGTATCGGACAGTGGGACAGGAGCGACCTAAAGGGCGAGGAGAAGAACACCATTGTACACTCCTTTAACCGGAACTTTTCCAAAAGGGCCGATGGAAATCCCAATACCCATGCCTTTGTAGGCTCGCCGGAAATGGTGGCCGCGATCGCCATTTCGGGCAGGCTGGACTTTAACCCGATGACCGACACCCTCCTGAACGAGGATGGGGAGGAAGTGAGATTGGACGAACCGCTGGGAATAGAACTTCCCGCCAAAGGATTTGAGGTAGAGGATGCAGGCTATTTGGCACCCACGGAAAACGGTGCGCAGGTCGTGGTGAAGGTGGATCCAAATTCGGAGCGGTTGCAATTGCTCGATTCTTTCGAGCCCATTAGGCCCGAACATTTACAAGGGGCAAAACTTTTGATCAAGGCCTTTGGAAAATGTACAACGGACCATATCTCCATGGCCGGACCTTGGCTGCGTTTTAGGGGGCATTTGGACAATATCGCCAATAACACCCTTATCGGGGCGGTAAACGCCTTTAACAAAAAGACCAATTTTGTAAAGAACCAGCTTACCGGTGAATATGTGGGCGTACCGGATGCACAGAGGGCCTATAAGGCCGCCGGGATCAAGACCATTGTTGTGGGCGACCATAACTATGGGGAAGGTTCCTCCAGGGAGCATGCGGCCATGCAGCCAAGACATTTGGGCGTTGCCGCGGTACTGGTAAAATCCTTTGCACGTATCCATGAGACCAACCTGAAAAAACAGGGAATGCTGGCCCTTACTTTTGCAAATGAGGCGGACTATGACCTTATCCAGGAAAACGACACCTTTAACTTCTTGGATATCGACCAGTTCTCACCGGATAAACAACTTACCCTGGAAGTGGTACATTCGGACGGGAGCAAGGACACCATCATGGTGAACCATACCTATAACCAGCCACAAATAGACTGGTTCAAGGAAGGTTCCGCCCTCAATGTGATCAAGAAGGAAAATGCCGCATAGATTACGGTTTAAATAGTTTCATAAAACTCCTGATATTCATCAGGAGTTTTTTAGTTTTGGCACGAATTTGAAATGGTCGGTCCCTTTTCCCGATCCATAAAAATACAAAAGTGTATCTTAGCTCAAATATGGGAACCGATGGGCGCCCCCGACCGTAGCAACCAACTGCGGTCCTACGTTTTGGGTTTGGGCCAGATCGCCGGCAGGGCGAAATTATAAATGAGAATCCATGAAAATACATAAGAAGACCGTACTGAACGTCCTGTTGATAGCCTTTATAATATCGTTCTTTGTGACCCCTCTGGGCTATTATGGGAAGGTGCTGCTCAATAAAATTTTCTCCTTCAGTCCCAGTGTTACCGAAGTCTCGGATAGGGAACGGATCACCGATTATGACTGGCGGTTAAAGGATGCCAATTGGAACTTTTTTAATTTTAAGAAATCCAAGGGCAGGGTAGTGCTGATAAACCTATGGGCCTCTTGGAGACTGCCCTGTGTGGCCGAGCTGGCCAGTATACAGGACCTGTACGATGAGTACAAGGGGCAAATTGACTTCTACATCATTACCAACGAGGAAAGGGAACCTGTGGAGGCCTTTATGAAAGAGCATGGATTTACTTTTCCCGTCACCTATCTGATCATTGGGGAAAAGATGCCGATCAGCGATAAAAAAGTACCCTCTTCCTATCTGCTGGACAAAAAGGGGAACATTGTGGTGCACAAAGAGGGCATCGCAGATTGGGACAGCAACAAAGTGCACGATCTACTGGATGAGCTCATAAAGGGTTGATATTATGAAATTCACCAAGAAACAGTGGTCCAACGGCCTTTTGATCATTGCCGTGGCCGTTCTGTTGTTCACACCTTTGGGATTTCAGCTAAAGGTGGCCATCAATAGGCTTTTTGCCGGTAGCGCTTCCATGGTAAAGGAAGGGCTGCAAACACCTTTGGACACCTATCAGTGGCAATTGGTGGACAGGGAAGGCGCTATTTCCGACTTTAAAACCCAAAAAGGAAAGGTTGTCCTAATAAATTTTTGGGCCACTTGGTGCCCTCCCTGTTTGGCCGAAATGCCGAGCATGCAAAAACTGTACGATGGGTACGGGGATAAAATGGCCTTTATGTTCGTCACTACTGAGGATCCCAAAAAAGTGGAGGCCTTTATGGAACGCCACCACTATACGCTTCCCATATTCTATCCCAGGACGGAAGGCCCCAAGGCTCTGGAATCAAAATTGCTTCCCACCACCTATGTGATCGATCGCGAAGGTAGGATCAGGGTGGCGGAGACGGGCGCTGCCGATTGGAATTCGGACAGGACGCGTACGCTGCTGGACGGGCTGTTGGAGGAATGATCTACCTTTCAGGGCGTATCCCAGAATAAAAATAACCATTATGATAGTGGGGCGATGTCCTCTCCAAGATGTTATCATAAACCTAACGAGCGTGCTCGGAGGTCGTCGACTTTTTAAAATACTTAAAGGGCACGAACAGCATTCCAAAACATTCCCCGTCCTGTTTCCCCAAATGTTTATGGTGCATTTTATGCGCTCTTCTAAGTCCTTTTGCGTACCTGTTGTTGGCGTTCCTAAAAACTTTGAAACGCTGGTGTATAAATATATCGTGCACCAGAAAATATGCGGCCCCGTACGCCATGATCCCGATCCCGATGGGATAGCCGTACCAAAAAGTGGTAGTAGCCGCCACATAGAAAAACGACATGCTCACCACCGCATAGAAGATAAAAAAGGCATCGTTCCGTTCGAACCAGGAATCATGGTCCTTTTTATGGTGGTCCCTGTGCAGGGACCACAGAAATCCGTGCATTACATATTTATGGGTAAACCAAGCCATAAACTCCATAAAACAAAAGGTGGCCAAAAAAATAAGGGTTCCTATGATATAGTTCATTGTAACAGATTTAGTTTGCAGTTTACGTACGACTTCGCCAGTAACTGGAATTTTTGGTAATTGGGGACGCTTATTCGGGCGTTCCTTATTTCGACCGGAGGGGTGTCCTGCAATTTTTGCAGCAGTTTGGAATAGTACCTGTAGGCGGTATAGACGCCGAATTTGGCCTCATTGGGCAGGTTTACGATACCGGAATACCCCAGGTCGAAATCGGCCCTTATTTCCGAGATGATCCTTGACTTCGATTTTTCGTCCAGGTCGTTCAGGTTGGTGTTGGGGAAATAGGTCCTGTTCAAGGTTTCATAATCCGCTTTCAGGTCCCTTAGAAAGTTGACCTTTTGAAAGGCCGACCCCAAGGCCATGGCCGATACCTTTAGGGATTCGTACTGCCCCTCATCGCCCTTTACAAAGACTTTTAGGCACATAAGCCCCACCACATCCGCCGAGCCATAGATATAGTTTCTGTACTCCTCCTCGGTCCGGTAGACATTTTTGGTAAGGTCCATCCGCATACTGGCCATAAAGGAGTTCACAAGGTGTTTGGGTATATTGTATTTGTGGTACGTATGCTGAAAGGAATTAAGGATGGGGTTCAAGCTTATCCTATGGAGCAACGCCTCTTCCATATCCCGCTCGAACTTATCAAAAAGTCCCTTTTTGTCATAATCGTGAAAGGTGTCCACAATTTCGTCCGCAAAACGCACAAATCCATAGATATTATAGATATCGCCCCTGATCGAACCGGCCAACATCTTGGTGGCCAAAGCAAAGGAAGTGCTATACCGTTCGGTAACGATCTTGCTACAACCTTGGGAGACATCATCAAAAATTGCTTTCATATATAGGTGACTTCTAGTTGGTAGTTATTAATTCCGAGACCAGTTTTCCGGAAATGAGCGCTGGCGGGACCCCTGGCCCCGGCACCGTAAGCTGTCCGGTAAAGAACAGGTCCTTCACTTTTTTGCTCTGTAGCTTCGGCCTTAGAAATGCGGTCTGCATCAACGTATTGGCCATTCCATATGCATTTCCCTTATAGGAATTGTACCCTTCCTTAAAATCGTTCACACAAAAGGATTCCCTAAAAAGGATGGTGTCCGATAAACGCTGTCCGGTATGTGCCAGGAACCTTTTTTCGATCTTGTCAAAGTACGCCTCCCGAAGGGCGGGGGTATCTTCTAGCCCAGGGGCAATGGGGATAAGGAAAAACCCTGTCTCGCATCCGGCGGGTGCCATACCGCTATCCGTTATCGAAGGGAAATTGGCATAGAACAGCGGATCGGTGGGCCATTTTGGTCGGTCGTATATCTCTTCCGCATGTTTGTTAAAGTCCGTATCGAAGAACAGGTTGTGGTGGCCCACATTTTTTAGTTTGGCCTTAAAACCGATATAGAACAATAGGGAGGAGGGGGCAAAGGTCCTACTTTCCCAATAGGCTTGGGAGTACTGCCGGTGCTCCGGATCCAGCAATTGCTCGGAATGCTGGTAATCCGCTCCACTGAGCACGGTATCGGCCCCTATAAATTTCCCGTCCAACATAATACCGGTGGCCCTGCCGTTGGCAACAACGATCTTATCGACGGGACTGTTGGTATGGAAGCGGACGCCCAATTCCGTTGCCAATTCCTGCATGGCCCTTACGATCTGGAACATGCCCCCTTTTGGGTGCCAGGTACCGAGGCCGAAATCGGCGTAGTTCATAAAGTTATAGAAAGCGGGGGTCTTGCTGGGTTTGGCACCCAAAAAGAGCACGGGAAATTCTAAAATGGAGATCAGTTTCGGATTTTTAAAATCCCTTCGTACCTGCTGGCCTATGGTCTTAAAAAACTGATCCACCTTCACAATGGTCTCTTTGGTAACCAGTTCCAGAGGGGAACGACCGGGCCGTAGCACTATTTTGTTGATGGCAATATCATAGTTCTCCCGTGCCGCAGCAATGAACTTTCGCAGTTTAACGGAACTGCCCTTTTCGATCCGCTCAAACTCCACCGCAATTTTGTCCAGATGGTCGCCTATGGTGACGGCCTCGTCAGGGAAGAAAATTTTATAGGCGGGATCGAGCCGGTCCAAACTGTAATAATCCGAGGTGTTTTTACCGAAATCCCTGAAGAAGGTATCAAATATATCGGGCATCCAATACCAACTGGGTCCCATATCGAAGGTAAACCCTTCTTTGGTAAACTGCCGGGCCCTGCCCCCAATGGTCGCATTTTTTTCATACACGTCCACCTCACTGCCCGCCTTTGCCAAATAACAGGCGGCGGAGAGGGAAGAGAAGCCGGAACCGATGATGATCGTTTTTTTGCTCATGGGGTCTGTCTAACGATGGAACCTTTTAAAGTTCGTTTACAAGTTGTCCTATATTGTTGAAGGTCTGGACCGATGTGGGCAAATGGTCCTGGCCCAAATATTGGATCTGATGGCCTAAGATCCACAACTGTGGCGATGTGCCGTTCCCTACCTTCTCGGTAAAATCCTCTATGTATTTATCCAGTCGATCCCGGGACGGCTCCACGGTGAAGTAGGACACAAAATACAGGTTTTGGTAATATTTGGTAAGGTCGTCCAAGCTGTCGGTCGGTACGGTCTGTCCAAGGTAGATGGTCTTATAGCCCCTGAGCACTATTTCATAATTGATGTACAGCAGGCCAATTTCATGGATCTCGTTTTCGGGAAGGAAGAGGACAAAGGTCTTATGGGTCTTGGTGGGCTCCAAGCTCTGTAGCTTTTCCGTATTGATAACGATCTTTTGTTTGATCAGGTTGGTGATGAAGTGCTCGTGTGCTGGACTGATGGTATCGGTCTGCCAGAGAAGCCCCAGTTCGTTGAGCAAGGGAATAAAGACATCGTTGAAAATGTCCCGAAACGATTTGTCCGCCAAAAGCCTGTTATAGGTATTGAAGAACATGGTCTGGTCAAAATTCACCATGGCCAGCTTAAAGGCGTTTATTGCGTGGTCCTTAAAGCTATTTTTGGCCACTATTTCCCGTACGAGAATAGGGATGTCCCCCTCCGGTATTTTGGCGATCTTGGAAATTTTATGGCCATTACTGTAGAGCAGGGTAATGTTCAACAATTTCTGTAGGCTTGCTAAACTGTAATTCCGTATATTGGTCGTGGTCCTCTCCGGGGAGAGCAGATTGTAACGTTTCTCCCAAATCCGAATGGTGTGGGCCTTTATCCCAGAAAGATTCTCCAAATCCCTTATGCTGAAAGTTTTTCTAATATTGTTCATTATTTGGTTAAAATGGTTAAACAAATTTACAAGAAAAAATGACTTCCGCTCTAGTTGGGACGTTAATTTTTTTGAAAACCGATCCCCATACGCTGTTCCGGCCGTCATTTAATGAAATTTTTCGCTGTCTCTCGTTTGTGAAGAGTGCCGTACCGAGTAAGAATAGGACAAGGACCACGGTCAAAACAGTGGTTTGTTTATGTACAAGATCCTTGGTTTGGGAATATCCGTCCTGTTGTAGGGCTGCTTCGCGGCGGTAAAGATCCTGGGTGGGCATCCGCCCAAGGCGGATGGTAGCGGGGGATTTTGGAATGGTCTTTAAGAATGTTTGTTGGAATGTTGGGAATTTACAGTTTCTAATACTATTTCATTTCTTTAGCTCATTAACTTGTTATTTTCCTTATATCTGTATTCGTGAACCTCTCTCTTCTTTCTTTTGCTCGCCCAAAAGAAATTGACAAAGGAAATTCACGAATTCCCATAAAAAACAAATAACCAGTGATGAGCTAAAGAAACAAAGAAAAAGGCGCTTCTTCGCTATGGGATCCTAAAATCCCTGGATTTTAGGACCGATGGCATGGCCTAAATTTTCTCCAAGGCTTCGAAAATTCTTAACGGCCATGCCCTCTTCCCTACGGAAGAAGATCACCCACACCTCCAAATTTTTTGTTTATAATATAATCCCAAATCAATTATTCTTCGGGGTTGCAGGTTGACGAGGATGTTAGGCAATGTGGACATCACTTGATCTGGACGAAATTGGAAATAGGCCGGAATGCTTTCTTTTAATGTTTTTTGGATTCTTGAACGGGAGCGGAGGGTAGCGGTGGATTTTGGAATGGTCTTTAAGGATGTTTGTTGGGATGTTGGGAGTTTGCAGATTTCAATATTATTTCCGTCACCTGATTTTCATTTTACTCAAGTGATCGTTATTGTTTTTTAAAGGTTTTCGTGAATCTTCGATTTAGCTCACAAATCTGTTATTTTCCTTATCTGTATTCGTGAATCTTCGATTTCTTTGCTTGTCCAATGAAACCGACGAAGGAGGTTCACGAATACCGGTTTAAACAAATAATCAGTAATGAGTAAAACGAAACAAAAGAAAGGACACTCCATCATTATGTGTTCCCGA
>CAXBDK010000020.1:0-63411 GCA_963974715.1 uncultured Sediminicola sp. | reverse complement strand
TGGCTACCGCCACTCGGTTATGCTGTTATGCTTGTGAATGATGGATGCAGAATTATATTTGTTCTTTCCACATAACCCTATAACCGTTTAACCTTATAACATAATAATAAAGCAACAATGTTCCTGGCTACCGCCACTCGGTTATGCTGTTATGCGTGGCGGTGCCACTGGTTATGTTGTTATGATTTTCAATTTCAGGACCGATCCGTAACTGGATAACAAGATAACAGCGTAACAAAAGGTTACGGGGTTATGTCGGGGCTGTCGCCACTCGGATCATGACCTAGGGCGCTACTCCTCTCGGTGTTTTGCCCAATATTCTTTAAAGAGCTGTTTTTTGAAGTCGTCCTCCGCCTTTATGAGCAGAAGGGTTTTTTTTCCCGAAAGGATGGGGCGCACCGCTTCCAAAAAACGTTTGTTTTCGGCGGTTTTTTCGTCCTCCAAATGGGAAAATTGGCAAACGAGGTCATTTGCTTCCTTTTCCGTTAAACTTTCCGTCTCTTTTGCCTTATTGCGGATATGTTTCCATTCCTTTCTCCGCAGTTCGTCCATTTTAAGTTCATGGTCGTTATAGATGGGCCAGAACCGCTGTGCTTCTGAGCTACTGAGCTCCAACCGCTCCGTTAGAAAGGCTATTTTGAGCGCTTTTATCTTGTCATTGTCGGGCTTATGTTGTGCAGATACTACCAAACAGCCCATCGACAGGGCAATTAAGGCTGTATATTTTAAAAGTTCATTCATTGTTCTCCAGATTTAGTTCATCAAAAATCCCAAGGTTGTTGTTGAGGTATTCAATTATATTTTCCTCCTTTAAGGGGGTCTGAACCATGTCGTGTACTTCCAGTTGATCTATCGGGACAATCTCTGCCATTTCATAGGCGGTGATCCCATAGTCATATACGTCAAAATAGTTCTCCATTTCTGAAATGGCCAATTTATCAAAAGTTGTAGCCTCCGGTCGTGGATCCTTTAGGACAAGCACAAAAATGATGGCCACCGCGGCAGCAACTGCCGCATAATAATATTTTTTATGGGGGTTCAACCTGATCGTTTTGCCCGGCTTATGGGTGGTGTGGGCGGAAATCTTTGGATAAACACCGTCAAAATAGCCATCTGGGACCCCAAAGCCATGTTTTTTGGGAAGCTCAAAACCTTCATGGGCCATCCGCTCCATAAGTTGGCCATTGAAATTCGCAAAGTAATGCTCGGGCGTTTTAAAACCGCTCTGTTTCTTTTTTATCCCCATTGTTCTTGTTTGACTATCAATATCTTAAAAGGTTTGATCTGCTTTTAAAAAACTTTCGATTTTCTTGACCGCCAAGTGATAGGATGCCTTTAGTGCCCCCACGGACGTCTCCAGAATTTGGGACATTTCCTCGTACTTCAGCTCCTCATAGTATTTCATGTTGAAAACCAAACGTTGTTTTTCGGGTAATTTAGCGATGGCCTTCTGGAGCAGTAACTGAATTTCCTCTCCCTCGAAATATACGTCCGCCTGCAAATTTTCCGCCATTCGGCATTGGAGGATATCCGTATCCACTCCCAACTTTTGCGATTTGACCTTTAAAAAGGTCAACGACTCGTTTGTTGCAATACGGTACATCCAAGAAAACAGTTTGCTGTCGCCCTTAAAGCCCTCAATGTTCCTGAACACCTTTATAAAGGTATTCTGCAGTACGTCGTCCGCATCGTCATGATCTAATACGATATGCCTTATGTGCCAGTATAAACGTTCCTTATAGGTGTTTACCAGTACCTCAAAAGCCAAGGAACGGGTAGCCGCTTGTTGTAACTGCCGTACCAAATTTTCTTCTGTCACCAAACTTTTTGTATACCGATAAAGGTAAGACTAATTTTTCTTGTAAAGGTTTAATCCCATTAAATGGGGCTTATTTGAGAACGCGATTTTTGAAACGGGTCAGGTTTTTCGTTTGGTTAGCTTGCAGACCTGTACGGGGATGCCCAATTCAACAGATTCAGGGGCTAACCGAAGGATTGAAGGGTGACCAATTTTTTGTAGGTACCGTTAAGCGACAAAAGTTCTTCATGGGTTCCCTGTTCCACGATCCTTCCCTTTTGGAGCACCACGATGGTATTGGCATTCTGTATGGTGGACAGGCGGTGGGCAATAACTATTGAAGTCCTGTTCCGCATCATTTTTTCAAGCGCATCCTGTACCAATCGCTCGCTTTCCGTATCCAGGGCAGAGGTGGCCTCGTCCAATATCATAAGGGGCGGGTTCTTGAGTACGGCCCTGGCAATGGACAGGCGCTGTTTTTGGCCACCGCTCAATTTATTGCCGCTGTCCCCAATATTGGTATCATATCCTTTGGGAAGGTCCATTACAAAATCGTGGGCATTGGCAATTTTGGCGGCCTCCAGAATCTCCGATTCGGTGGCATTTTCCTTGCCAAGAGCAATGTTGTTCCGGACGGTATCGTTAAAAAGAATGGAATCCTGTGTTACCAGCCCCATTAAATTTCGAAGGGATAATTTGGTCATATCCCTTATATCGGTGCCGTCTATGGATACGCTGCCCCCGTTAACGTCGTAAAAGCGTGTCAACAGATTGGCGATGGTACTTTTCCCACTGCCCGATTGTCCCACCAAGGCCACGGTATGGCCCTTTGGTACGTTGAGCGTAAAGTTTTTCAGTACGTATTCGTCCTCATATTTAAAGGACACGTCTTTCATGGAAACGCTGCTTTCAAAGCTGTTTTTTGTAATCGCATCGGGTTTTTCAACAATGGGATTTTTGGTCTCTAGGACTTCCAATACCCTTTCTGCGGCGGAATTGCCCTTTTTTACCCCATAAGAGGCTTTGCTTATGGCCTTGGCGGGAGTGAGGATATTGTAGGCCAGTCCCATATATGCTATAAAGGATGAGGCATCCAAAGTGCCTTCCACCAATACCATCTTTCCACCGAACCAGAGTAGCACACCGATTACCAGGATTCCCAAAAATTCACCTGTGGGAGAGGCAAGGTTCTGTCTGTTCAACAACTTATTGGAGAAATCGTAAAACCGTTGGGTGGAAGCCGAGAACCCTGAATAAAACCTGGATTCGGAATTAAAGGCCTTTATGACGCGCAACCCACCGAGCGTTTCTTCCACTATGGAAAGGAATTCGCCCTGTTCCTTCTGTACCCTATCGGACTTCTTTTTTAAGGATTTTCCAATTTGGGAAATCAACATTCCGGAAATGGGGATGAATATGAACACGAAGAGCGTTAGTTTTGTGCTTATACCGAACATGATCAGAATGGTGAACAAGATGGTTAGCGGTTCCCTGACCACCAGTTCCAATATGGACAGAAAGGAGTGCTGTATTTCCAGTACGTCGGAGGTAATCCTTGCGATCACGTCGCCCTTTCTTTTTTCGGAATAGTAGGAAATGGGAAGGTCCACAATTTTCCTGTACATACTGTTCCTAATATCCTTTAGCACCCCGTTGCGCAAAAAGGTGATATAGTACATTGCAAGGTAATTAAAGAAATTCTTTAGAAGAAACAAGACCAGCACCAGCCCTATCACCAGTACCAAGCCCTTCATCTCGTCGTCTCCCGAATAGGCGGTGATCCTATAGTTCAAATACTCCTGCAAGTAATCCTTAATGCCCCCGAAGCCCTTATAGACCGGTTGGACAAGCACCTTTTTCTCGGGCGTGAACAAAACGTCCAACATCGGGATCAGGGCCGCAAAGGAAAGGGCGCTAAAAAGGGCGTACAACAGGTTAAAGAAAATATTTAGATAGCCATATTTTTTGTAGGGCCTGGCAAACCACAGGATCTTTTTAAAATATTCCATCAATGCAGTTTCAGTTCCTCTATTATCCTCTTTATTTTTTCATCCAATTGTCTTTCCACCATTTTAAAATCGGACGCTTTTTGCAGGGTCGTATTTATACTGAAATAAAATTTGATCTTGGGTTCCGTACCACTGGGCCTTGCCGCCATGATGGTGCCGTCCTCGGTGGTATAGATAAGGACATTGGATTTGGGAATGTTGATAGGGGAGACATCGCCGGTTTGAAGGTTCTTTTTGGTGGCGGTATTATAATCGTCCACAAAAATAACTTTGGACCCGTCTATGGATTTTACGGGATTGTCCCTAAAGTCCACCATCATCTGTTTTATCTCTTCCGCCCCGGAAATTCCCTTTTTGGTGAGGGAGATCAATTTTTCCTTATAAAAACCGTAGGCCACATAACAATCTATCAGTTCCTTGTAAAAAGAGCTTCCCTTTGCCTTGGTGCTGGCCCCGATCTCGCAGGCCAAAAGGGTAGCGGTAACCGCATCCTTATCCCGGACAAAATCACCTACCATATACCCGTAACTCTCTTCGCCGCCGCCAACAAAGTGTTGGTCGGGAAAATCCTTGATCATCTTGGCGATCCACTTAAACCCTGTGAGGGCGGTCTTGTACTCTACCCCAAATGCCTTGGCCATTGCCGGCATCATGGGCGTGGATACTATGGTAGCGGCAATATATTCATTGCCTTCCATACCGACCGCTTTACGCTGGTCCAAAAGGAATTTTGTCATTAGTACCATGGTCTGGTTCCCGTTCAAGAGCTCCATTTTGCCCTCTAGATTTCGTACGGCCACCCCCAAGCGATCCCCGTCGGGGTCCGTTCCGATTACCATATCGGCCCCTATTTCCTCCGCTTTTCTGATGGCAATGGTAAGTGCTTCGGGTTCTTCGGGGTTGGGTGATTTGACCGTAGGAAAATCGCCGTTCGGCACCGCCTGTTCCGCAATGATGGTAACGTTGCCATAACCCGCTCTTTTGAGCACCTCTGGAATGGCCGTTATGGACGTTCCGTGCAGGGAGGTATAAACGATCTTAAAATCATCCTTGCCCTCCGCATTGAAGCTCCCGTTTTTTACAGACTCCGTAATAAATGCCTCGTCCACTTCCTTGTCAATAAGGGTGATCAGGTCTTGATCGGCCTCAAATTTAATATCTTCAAAGGATAGCGCATTGATCTCTGCAATGATCTCGCCGTCCTGAGGGGGCACTATCTGTCCACCATCGGTCCAATAAACCTTGTAACCATTGTATTCTGGAGGATTGTGCGAGGCTGTCAGCACAATTCCCGCATGGCATCCAAGATATCTCACCGCAAAGGAAAGTTCCGGGGTGGTCCTGAGTTCCGAAAAAAGGAACACCTGTATGTTATTGGCGGCAAAGACATCTGCCACCGTTTTGGCCAGGGAAGCACTGTTGTGTCGGCAATCATATGCGATCACCACCTTAATGGTCTCGCCGGTATAGGTTTTGTGAAGGTAGTTGCTCAGTCCCTGGGTGCTTTTGCCCAAGGTATATTTGTTTATCCTGTTTGTGCCGACGCCCATAATGCCCCGCATTCCCCCGGTACCGAATTCCAGGTCGCGGTAAAACCGGTCCTTGAGCTCTTCCGTATTGTTTTCAATAAGTCCCTTAATTTCCTTTTTTGTGTCCTCGTCAAAGAAACCGCTCAACCAACTTTTTGCATTTTCTATAATGGCATCCATATTGTTCATATTTATGTTCTGTACTAATCTATTTTAAAGTTACAAAGAATATTGATTTTGATCTTGGACCATGTTCACTTCCCCCGAGATGGAATATCGGGGTTCGTTCTTTCGGGAACGGACCAATAGTTCCCCTAGGAACCCGGCCAAGAACATTTGGGTCCCTATGATCATGGCGGTAAGGGCCAAAAAGAATTGTGGGCGGTCCGTGATCAGGCGGCCACGGGGGTTCAAAAAGAGCTTGTCCACCCCCAGATAGCCCGAGAACCCAAGCCCGATGATGAACATAATGACCCCCAAGGCCCCGAACAGGTGCATGGGACGCCTGCCAAAAGTGGATACGAACCAAATGGTGATGAGGTCCAAAAAGCCATTTATAAACCGCTCCATCCCAAATTTGGTCTTACCGTATTTTCTGGCCTGGTGCAATACCACCTTCTCGCCGATTTTTATAAAACCGGCACTCTTGGCCAGAACGGGAATATAGCGGTGCATTTCCCCCGAGACCTCTATGGTCTTCACCACTTCTTTTCTATAGGCCTTCAGGCCGCAGTTAAAATCGTGGAGCCGTACCCCCGAGGTCCTTCTAGCGGCCCAGTTGAAAAGTTTGGAGGGAAGGTTTTTGGAAAGGATGGAATCGTACCTTTTTTTTTTCCAGCCCGATACCAGATCAAAGCCTTTTTGTTGGATCAGTTGGTACAGTTCCGGGATTTCTTCTGGATTGTCCTGTAGGTCCGCGTCCATGGTGATCACCACTTCGCCCCGTGCGGCCTTGAACCCTGCATGAAGGGCTTGGGATTTGCCGTAATTTTTCAAGAACCGAATCCCTTTTACATGGGGATCCACTTTGCCCAAACGTTGGATAATTTCCCATGAACCGTCCGTACTCCCATCGTCTATGAAGATGACCTCATATAAAAAATGATTGGACCGCATCACCGATGCGATCCAATCATGTAGTTCCATAAGTGATTCTTCTTCGTTCAGTAAAGGGATTACCACGCTTAGGTCCATAGAGTACTTCTCAAATAAACCCAAAAGTACAAATTACTCGTTAGTTTCCTTCTTTTTTAATACCAATGCGGGAATTAATGTTAAAAGGAAACCGAAAATAATACTGAACAGCAATCCGAACAATATTTTCATCAAGGGTGTCTGGAACGGTTCGGCCATTTTCATCTGGTTGTTGATGGCCTCGGCCGTCATCCCCTTTTCCAACATCATCGCCTTTTGGTAATCCATGGCCTTTACCACCATATCAGGGTCGATCACATGTTCCATTACCTGGTTCATGATGGTACCAATTATTCCGGCCACCAGGGAGATCCCCACTCCAATTTTAAGTCCCTGTCCAAAGCTCATCAGGCCGTTGTTGGCCTTTCTGAACTGGAGCAGGGCCCATACGATGATGGCCAAGAACATGACGATACTGGTGCCTATGACGACCATCCCGCCCTGATAGTGCATGTCCAGTGAAAATAACATGAGGCTGAATACGATACCGAGGGCACCCAGTATAAGTCCGTAGTTCAAGGCAAATTTGCCGGTTGTTGGTTTATTGTCTTCCATTTTTAAGTAATTTAAAGGTTGTGCGAAATAAGTAGTGGTAGGTATAAATTTGTTACACTATAAAGGTATTTATTTATTTTTATTTTTTTTGAAATTAAGATTGCGGTTTTGGGAAAAAAACTTAAATTTGCAGCTCTAAAAATTAGAGGAATAAAGTTTTGTTACAATGAAAAAAGGAATCCACCCAGAGAATTATAGAATGGTAGCTTTTAAGGATATGTCCAATGAGGACGTTTTTCTTACCAGATCTACAGCAGATACCAAGGAGACCATTGAAGTGGACGGTGTAGAATATCCCGTTGTTAAATTGGAGATATCAAGAACCTCACATCCATTCTACACAGGGAAGGCGAAATTGGTGGATACGGCAGGACGTATCGACAAGTTCAAGAACAAATACAAGAAGTTCGGCAAGTAATATCCCTTGCCACATCATATTTAAGTCACGTTCCGATCATCTGGGAACGTGACTTTTTTTATTTTTACAAAAAAAAGGTACCCATGAACTATATCCTTTTTGACGGACCCGTACGCAATGCGCTCTTGCCCTTTACCTTTACACGTCCAGTGGCCGATATCAGGGTCGGTATCATGACCATTCGTGAAAAATGGGAAATGTACCTTGGATCTACCACCACGACCATCACCGAGGAGTACCTTTCCGTAAAATACCCTATGGTGGAAATGGAAGAGAACATTCTTATAAACGCATCCTTTCTGCCCAATGTTGAATTGGTTCAATTGGTAGGGGCCCTTCAGGAAAATGAGGCGATTTTTTATCAGGGGGAAGTGGTTGCCTTTTATACCAGGGATACGGACCCAGAGGTCGATTTCGGTACGTACGACCCTATCCACTTTGATGGGCCCGTTTTGCAGATCCAGCATACATGGGATATCTTTTCAAAAAACGGGGAGGCCTTGGAGGCTGATTTCGACCTGCTCACAGATGGCAGGGAAAGCGCCCCCATTTCGGCAACGAACACCGTCTTAAACCCCGCAAGGATCTTCATGGAAGAGGGGGCCAAAGCGGAGTGCTGCATCCTTAACGCCAATACGGGGCCCATCTATATCGGGAAAAATGCCGAACTGCTGGAAGGAAGTATGATCAGGGGCGGCTTTGCCCTTGGGGAAGGGGGCGTTGTAAAAATGGGCGCAAAAATCTACGGTCCCACCACTGTGGGCCCCTACGGTAAGGTCTGTGGGGAAATAAGCAACAGTGTGATCTTTGGCTATACCAGTAAGGGACACGATGGTTATCTGGGGAATTCCGTTCTGGGCGAGTGGTGCAATATAGGTGCCGACTCCAACAACTCCAATCTAAAGAACAACTATGAACAGGTACGGGTCTGGAGTTACGAGACCGAAGGTTTTGCCAAAACAGGGCTACAGTTCTGTGGAATGATGATGGGTGACCATAGCAAATGTGGTATCAATACGATGTTCAATACCGGAACGGTGGTGGGCGTAAGCGCCAATATTTTCGGTGCCGGCTTTCCGCGCAACTTTATTCCAAGCTTTAGTTGGGGCGGGGCTGCCGGACTTACTACCTTTATGCCGGAAAAGGCCTTTGAGACCGCCACGGTGATGATGGCCCGGCGCGGATTTGAGTTCAATAAGGTGGAGGCGGATATTTTGGAACATGTTTTTGTGGAAACCAAGAAATGGCGAAGGTTTTAGGATCCCGTTCCGATACCCTGTTCCATTTTTCAATCTGCCCCTAAGTTGGTATATTTGCATTTTTAACCATGTCGGTAAAAAAAATGGACACTAATTTTGTCCCTTCCCGTACCAAAAGCTGGGATGCCAAGAAACACAACATGAAAAAGAAGGTCGCATTTTATACATTGGGCTGCAAGCTCAATTTTTCGGAGACCTCTACCATTGCACGGAGTTTTGGGGAGGAAGGGTTTGAGCGGGTGGACTTTTCCGAGGTTGCGGACATGTATGTGATCAACACCTGTTCCGTAACCGAAAATGCCGATAAACGCTTTAAAAGTATCGTAAAACAAGCCCAAAAAAGCAATCCGGACGCTTTTGTGGCGGCAATCGGGTGTTATGCCCAGTTGAAACCCGAGGAACTGGCCGCGGTGGATGGTGTGGACCTGGTCTTGGGCGCCACTGAAAAATTCAAGATAACCGACTATGTCAACGACCTTTCCAAAAATAAATTTGGGGAGATACACTCCTGTGAAATAGAGGAAGCCGATTTTTATGTTGGTAGTTATGCCATCGGCGATCGGACAAGGGCCTTTCTAAAGGTACAGGACGGGTGCGATTATAAATGTACCTATTGCACCATTCCCTTGGCTAGGGGCATTTCCAGGAGCGATACCTTGGACAATGTCCTTAAGAACGCCGCGGAAATTGCGGCCCAAGGTATCAAGGAAATCGTACTTACCGGTGTCAACATAGGGGATTACGGAAAAGGGGAATTCGGGAACAAAAGACATGAGCATACCTTTTTGGACCTGGTAAGGGCTTTGGAAGGCGTGGAGGGGATCCATAGGTACAGAATATCTTCAATAGAACCCAATCTGCTCAAGAACGATACCATTGATTTTGTGGCCCAGAGCCCGTCCTTTGTGCCACACTTTCACATACCCCTGCAAAGCGGTAGCGATGAAATATTGAAATTGATGAAACGCCGTTATAGGACGGATCTCTATTCGGAACGGGTATCCAAAATCCGGAATACCATGCCCCATGCCTGTATCGGCGTGGATGTCATTGTTGGATTTCCCGGGGAAACCGACGAGCATTTTTTGGAAACGTACCACTTTTTGAGCGGACTTGATATTTCCTACCTTCACGTTTTTACGTATTCCGAAAGGGACAATACCCCTGCGGCCATTATGGAAGGGGAGGTGCCCCCAAAGATACGTGCCAAACGCAGTAAGATGTTAAGGGGACTTTCGGTAAAATTGAGACGATCATTTTATGAAGGGCAATTGGGCAGCGAACGAACAGCGCTCTTTGAGGGCGAAAACAAGGAGGGCTACATATATGGGTTTACGGAGAACTATGTAAAAGTAAAGGCCCCTTGGAACCCGGATCTTGTAAATACCCTACACCGGATAAAACTTCGTGAAATTGACGTGGACGGATCCGTGCGGTTCGATTTTGTGAAAGAAAGTGCCATGGCATAAAAAAAACCCACATGGGGTTTTTGTAAATTCAAATCCGTATTCCAACGGGCAGCAGTTCCTTAAACTGACTGTTCTTTCTCAAGAACCCTGCTATCTGAGGGCTGGTAGGCACCACACGCAGTTTTTTTTCCTGAATACTGTTCAGCACCGCGGTGATAAAATCTTCCTTGAAACCTTCCGCGACTATTTCTTCCGGAATTACCAACTTGGTCAAAAACAACTTGCGTTCTTGGGAAGAGTACTCGATCTTGGCCAAATGGCCTTCAAAAGTGGCCTCAAACTGGCGTAAAAAACTGTTGTCCTTAATTACTACTTCATTCATATAGTGGATATTTAATGGACGCATGAAAATCAGCAGATTTCCAAATCCGAAATTTGTTGATCTGTTAAAATTGTTATAAGTAGCAATAAAATAATGTTGGGATAACAAATTTAAATAAAAAATCCCTACATTCCTAGTACTTTACACCGTAGCTCCCCTTATGTCCCCAGAAAAAATACATGTTTACCTTATGCCGGGTATGGCGGCCAATTCTTCCATTTTTGAAAACATAGCACTTCCGGAGGCAGTATTCGAGATGCATCGGCTGGACTGGTTCCTCCCCACCAAGGGGATGACACTTGCGGAGTATGCCATTGGCATGTGCAAAAAGGTAGTACATGAAAACAGTGTATTGATAGGGGTTTCCTTTGGAGGGATGTTGGTGGTGGAGATGGCCAGACATATAAAGGTAAGACAAGTGATCCTGATCTCCAGTATAAAAAAAGCTTCGGAGCTGCCAAAACGCCTCCTTTTTGCCAAATATACAAAAGCGTACAAACTTTTGCCAACGGGATTGGTACAGAATGTGGAGCTATTGGCCAAATACGCCTTTGGGGAACCGGTAAAAAAACGGCTCAAATTATACGAGCAATATCTCTCCATTAGGGATACCATCTATATGGATTGGGCCATAGACCAGATCGTGAACTGGGTCCCCACCGATCGCCCCCCGAACCTGGTCCATATACATGGGGAAAAGGATGCCGTTTTCCCTATCGAGCGCATTCATGACTGTATTAGGGTCAAAAATGGTACCCATACGATGATCATCCATAGATTTAAATGGTTCAATGAGCATTTGCCCACAATTATTTTGGGAGAACGCAGTTCTATTTAATACCTTTAATCATAAATAAAAATGTAGTTATGAAGATGCTAAAGAATGTGTTGATGTTGGTGGGGCTGCTATTTGTGGTGAGCACACTTGTTTTTGCCGTACAGAATAATTTGGAGGACCTTGCCAAAGAGGATACATCGGATAAAGTGGAAGGATCGGAGGGTTCCGAACACGGGTACCGTATCCGTGCAATAGACATCCCCAAAGACCTGAACTTTGCGGGCGAAGCGGTTCCGGCGAGCGACCCCGAGGTCATGGAACGGATCGATAGGGAGTTTCTTGTAAATACCTATTGGCAGTCCAATGCACTGTTGCTTATGAAAAGGGCGCATAAATACTTTCCCATAATAGAACCGATCTTGGCAAAAAATGGGATTCCGGACGATTTTAAATACTTGGCCCTGGCGGAAAGCGGACTTCAAAATTTGGTGTCGCCCGCCGGTGCTACCGGATTTTGGCAGCTCATGAAAGGCACCGCCAAAGATTACGGCCTTGAGGTGAACGAAAATGTGGACGAGCGGTACCATATAGAAAAGGCCACCGAAGTAGCCTGTAGATATCTGAAAAAATCCAAGGAAAGCTTTGGAAGCTGGACCCTTGCCGCTGCCAGTTATAATGCGGGCCCGGCCGGGATCAGGAAATACATGGGCATCCAACAGGTGGATGGCTACTACGACCTGCTGTTGGGCGAGGAAACGGGCCGTTATGTGTTCAGGATCTTGGCCATCAAGGAAATTTTGTCCAATCCCGAAAAATACGGCTTTGAGATTTCAAAAGAGGATATGTATACAGCGGTACCTACCTTTAATGTGGAAGTGGACACCCCAGTAACTAATTTTGCGGATTTCGCGGCGCAGTACGAAATCAACTATAAAATCCTAAAAAGACACAACCCTTGGTTGAGGGAAGCAAAATTGAACAATGTGACGGGAAAGAAATACGTTATCGAGATACCCAATAAAGGCTATTACAAGGCCAGTAGATAAATAATGTACGCATTTATCGAGGGCAATATCTGGAAAGTGGCCCTGGGCATCAATTACGCCCTCGTTATTGTTTTTTCCATCTTTATCGTGCTAAAAAACAGCAATCCGATACGGACACTTTCTTATTTGTTCGCCCTTGCGGCACTTCCTTTTTTGGGCCTATTGGTGTATTATTTTATAGGTCAGGACTACCGAAAGTACAAGATATTCGAGAAAAAATCCATTTTGGACCACGCCGTTCTGAAGGATTGGCGTCAATCCTTTGGTTTTACCAGAAGGGAGGACAAGGAATTTGAAGAAGAATTTGGTGCGGGCATCTATAAGATATACAAACTGCTTCGAAACAATGAAAAGGCCGTGGTCACCTTCGATAACAAGGCGAAGATATTGCTGAACGGGGAGAACAAGTTCAAATCGCTGTTGGCCGATCTAGAAGGAGCAGGTTCCCATATACATATGGAATATTTTATCCTACGGGACGACGAACTGGGGATGAAGATCATCAACGTGCTCTGTAAAAAGGCAAAGGAGGGGGTGAAAGTAAGGCTTATCTACGATGATGTCGGAAGTTCCATAAGCTCCAGCACAAAAAGAAAGCTCACCGATTGCGGGGTGGACCACCATGCCTTTATGCCCGTAGTGTTCACCAAGTTCACCAGTAAGCTCAACTATAGGAACCACCGGAAAATTGCCATTATAGACTGTTGTATCGGATATATAGGGGGAATAAACATAGAAAGGAAGTACGATAATTCCATGGACAACGATCGGTATTGGAGGGATACCCACCTGAGATTGGAAGGGGATGCGGTTGGCTCATTACAGGCTTCTTTTCTGCTTAACTGGAACTTTGTCTCCAATGCGGACATCAATATTAACGAAGTACTGAAGCCGCCGGTAAAGGATTCAGGCAATACCATTGCCGTGCAGATTGCGTCCAGTGGTCCCGACACCGACTGGGCCAACATTATGGAAGCGATCTTTACCACGATCAATACGGCCAAAGACTATATTTTCATTACCACCCCTTACCTTATTCCCAATGGGGAGATATTAACGGCCCTTACCACGGCGTCCAGGAGCGGTGTGGATGTCAAGATAATCATTCCCTGGAAATCGGACTCATGGGCGGCACAGTATGCCTCGGATTCCTATATAGGCCAACTGTTGGAGTCGGGAGTGGAAATATACCGGTACAAAAAGGGCTTCATACATGCCAAGACCATGGTCATAGACGATATTTTGTCCAGCATCGGTACCGCCAATTTGGACTACAGAAGTTTTTCGGTCAATTTTGAGATCAATGCCCTGTTATACGATAGGGGCATAGGGGAGCAGATGCACAAAATATTCTTGGATGACCTTCGGGATTCCGAAGAGGTGGTATTGGAACGATGGGAGAACCGCGGGCTTTCCAGAAAATTAAAGGAATCGTTCTGTAGGCTTTGGGCCCCGTTGCTCTAAATTTTCTTCATCTGTTGCTGCATCATCTTTATTTGCTCGGTCAGCATATTCTGTTTGTCCAATTTCTTGGCTTCGTTCAATAGCATGGTGGCTTCCCTTTTTCTTCGTTTTTGCATGGCGATCCCCGCCAGGCTCAATTTGGCCATGGCCACATCATAATCCATGGTAAGCCCCAGTTTTAACGCTTTCTTAAAATACTTTTCCGCTTGGGTAAGATTGGTCTGTGAAAACAAGATCCCGTGCAGATAGTTATAATATCCCTGTTGCTTCACGGTAAGTGCGGTCTCGGGATCCTTGATCTTGTCCAACCATTTTTGGGTACCGGCCATATCCTGTTTCCGCATTCTCAAAAACGCCAAAAGTATCATTTCGTTCCTGAAATAAAGGAATATGAAAATGGTGGACAGCAAAAGCAGGAATATTCCGTTTCCTATATTCCCTTCCACAAACTGGTAGATGGCATAGGCAATGATAAGGCCTGCGATAATAAGTTTAAAGATTTTGTTGAACATGTTACTCTTTAATTAATTTGTAGGTGACTTTTGAAGTGATCTTGGTGGGCACTTTTTGTTCGCCCATTTGTGCTATTATGGAATATCCCTTTGAAGTGCCCTCCACCGTCATGAAGGAAACAAATCCAGTGGACAGGTCGGTGGTGACCGTGGTGGTCTGGGTACCGCTCAGTTCCATGGAGGTGGTGGGTTCGGAAACCTGCATGGTCACGGTGGCCTTACCGGAGATCTTTGCTTCCGTTTGGGAAAGTTCCTTGAGTGTCCAACTCGTATCGGCCCGTGATTTGCCCTTGTACATATTTTCCCAAGTATCCCCAACGGCCACTTTTTTATCGGGATATAAATAGGTCATTTGTTCATAACTGTTGGAAAGGGCCTCGGACCCAAATTCCTTTTCCAGGGATCTGCGCATCATGTTCAATGAAAATTCATCTTCCAATCCAGAGGCATCGGTCATTTTGTCCACTAGGGCATTCCCTCCCTTTACATCCAGAATATTGCCATTTTTTGCCAAGGTAATGGTAATCGGACTGTTCAGTATACTATTGAAAATGGCCGATTGCATGTCTCCCTGCACCAGCTCCTTGGCCCTTACGTTCATCAGTTCGCCCTGTATACTGGATGTCATTTTAAGGTTAAGGTCCTTAAATTCCAGTTCAAGCACATAATTATCCTCCTTTTTCCCTACCACTTTAAACTGTAATACCCCTGTGATATGGTTTATGATCTCGTGGGAAGCGCCATCCAGTTCCTGTACAACGGTTTGATGGGCCTCCTGTTTGACCCTGAAAATGGATCCCGTCCTCAAATGGTACCGCAGTTCCACTTGCCCAAAAACTTGCATACCGCAAAGAGCAAGCATTATAAAAGGAAGAAAATTTTTCATGATATAGTGTTCCAGGATCTCGGGTGCAAAAGTAATAAAAACAATCCGAAATATTTTATAAATTAGATTTGCCAAAGCAAAAACTCTTTGTATATTTGCGCCCAGTTTTACAGCGTGGACCAAAGGCCCGATACCAAGATAAATAGCATTTTTTAAAATATTCCGGCATGAGCAAAAGAACATATCAACCATCAAAGAGGAAGAGGAAGAACAAACATGGCTTTAGGGAGCGCATGGCAACGGCAAATGGTAGAAAGGTTCTTGCCAGAAGAAGGGCCAAAGGAAGGAAAAAAATAAGCGTATCCTCAGAGCCAAAGCATAAAAAATAATGATCGTAATGTTTTACAAGATATCAAGGTGTTACTTTTTATAAGTAGCACCTTTTTTTTGTCCAGTAAAAAAAGAAAATCCAATAGGATCGAGGCCATATACCGGAATCCTGTTCGGTTCCACATCATAAAATAGATTTCCAATGCCAAAAAGAGAAAATTTAAAATCAGTTTTAATTATCGGTTCGGGTCCAATTGTGATAGGTCAGGCCTGTGAATTTGACTATGCTGGATCCCAGTCCCTGCGTTCATTGAGGGAAGATGGTATAGAAACCGTTTTGATCAACAGTAATCCGGCCACCATTATGACCGATCCCTCCATGGCGGACCATATCTATCTAAAACCCCTAACCACTGCGTCCATCATAGAGATCCTTAAAAAGCACCCCAATATAGATGCGGTATTGCCGACCATGGGAGGACAGACGGCTCTGAACCTTTGTTTGGAGGCCGATGATAAGGGAATATGGGAAGATTTTGGTGTAGAGCTCATAGGCGTGGACATAGACGCCATCAATATTACGGAGGACAGGGAGAAATTTAGGGAGCTAATGTTAAAGATAGGGGTAGGAATGGCACCCCAGGCCACTGCCACTTCCTTTCTTAAAGGAAAGGAAATAGCCCAGGAATTCGGTTTTCCATTAGTGATCCGGGCCTCGTATACCCTTGGGGGAGCCGGTGCCTCCATTGTACATAAACAAGAAGATTTTGATGAATTGTTGAGCAGGGGACTAGAAATCTCCCCTATTCACGAGGTGATGATAGATAAGGCCCTCTTGGGTTGGAAGGAATATGAACTGGAACTTTTAAGGGACAAAAATGACAACGTTGTCATTATCTGTACCATAGAGAACATGGATCCCATGGGCATACATACCGGGGATTCCATTACCGTGGCCCCTGCCATGACGCTTTCCGACAGGACCTTTCAGAGAATGCGGGACATGGCCATTTTAATGATGAGGAGCATTGGCGACTTTGCGGGTGGCTGTAATGTACAGTTTGCTGTAAGTCCCGATGAGAAGGAGGATATCATTGCCATTGAGATCAACCCTCGGGTCTCGCGTTCGTCCGCACTTGCCTCTAAGGCCACGGGTTATCCCATCGCCAAGATCGCGACCAAATTGGCGATAGGCTATCATCTGGACGAACTTGACAACCAGATCACCAAATCAACTTCTGCCCTTTTTGAACCTACCTTGGACTATGTGATCGTAAAGATACCACGATGGAATTTTGATAAGTTCGAGGGATCCGATAGGACCTTGGGCCTTCAAATGAAATCGGTAGGGGAGGTCATGGGCATCGGAAGGTCCTTTCAGGAGGCCCTTCACAAAGCCACCCAGTCCCTTGAAATAAAAAGGAACGGGTTGGGAGCAGATGGAAAGGGGTACAAAGATTACAATCAGATCATAAGCAAACTGACCATTCCAAGTTGGGACCGGGTGTTCGTAATCTATGATGCCATCCAATTGGGCATTCCGCTCGGTAGGATCCACGAGATCACCAAAATTGACATGTGGTTCTTAAAACAGTACGAGGAACTGCACTTTCTGGAAAAGGAAATTGAAAAATATACGGTGGAATCCCTGCCAAGGGAACTGCTCTTGGAAGCAAAACAAAAAGGATTTGCCGATCGGCAGATCGCCCATATGCTCGATTGTTATGAAAGCGACGTGCACAACAAACGTTCCGCATTGGGCATAAACAGGATTTTTAAACTGGTGGATACCTGTGCGGCCGAATTTAAGGCAATGACCCCGTATTACTATTCTACTTTTGAAGAGGAAATACAGAGGCCGGACGGCACCCGGTATGTACAGAACGACAGTATCGTTACGGACCGCAAGAAAATTGTGGTGCTCGGATCCGGGCCCAATAGGATAGGGCAGGGCATAGAATTCGATTATTGCTGTGTGCACGGCGTATTGGCCGCTGCCGAATGTGGTTATGAGACGATCATGATCAACTGCAACCCCGAAACGGTCTCCACCGATTTTGATACCGCGGACAAGCTCTATTTTGAACCTGTTTTTTGGGAACATATTTACGATATCATCGAACATGAAAAACCAGAAGGCGTCATAGTTCAGCTGGGAGGGCAAACGGCATTGAAACTTGCCGAAAAGCTGGACAAGTACGGCATCAAGATCATAGGTACCAGTTTTAAGGCCCTGGATCTTGCGGAGGATAGGGGCAGTTTTTCCAAATTATTACAGGAAAACAACATTCCCTTTCCCGAGTTCGGTGTGGCCGAAACCGCGGAAGAAGCCCTTAAACTTTCGGATAGGCTCAATTTTCCATTATTGGTCCGGCCGTCCTATGTACTTGGCGGACAGGGCATGAAGATCGTGATCAACAAGGAAGAACTGGAATCGCACGTGGTGGGACTGCTACGCTCCATTCCCAATAACAAGCTGTTGCTGGACCACTACCTGGATGGGGCCATAGAAGCCGAGGCCGACGCCATCTGTGATGGGGAGGACGTCTACATCATAGGTATCATGGAACATATTGAACCATGCGGTATCCATTCGGGCGATTCAAACGCTACCTTGCCACCTTTCAATTTGGGCGAGTTCGTGATGCAGCAGATCAAGGACCACACCAAAAAGATCGCCCTGGCCCTTAACACGGTAGGCCTGATCAATATACAGTTTGCCATTAAGGACGATGTGGTCTATATCATAGAGGCGAACCCTAGGGCTTCCCGTACCGTCCCCTTTATTGCAAAGGCATATAAGGAGCCCTATGTAAACTATGCCACCAAGGTTATGTTGGGCGAGAAGAAAGTGAAGGATTTTAATTTTAACCCCCAATTGGAAGGGTTTGCCATTAAACAGCCCGTCTTTTCCTTCGATAAGTTCCCCAACGTAAATAAAAACTTGGGTCCCGAAATGAAAAGTACGGGTGAAAGCATCCTTTTTATAGACAGCCTTAAAGATGATGCCTTTTACAATCTGTACGCTAGACGGAAGATGTACCTAAGCAAATAATAAAGGGCTTTTCCCCAAAAAAAACCCTGCACCTTCCAAGGTACAGGGTTTTGTTGTATTATTTTAAAGTCGGTAACCCGGAATTTCACCGTACCGTACTTGGCGGTGGGTCAAATGGACCTCTATTCCTCCCATTCGGTATGGAAAATACCTTCCATATCCACCCGTTCATAAGTATGCGATCCAAAATGGTCCCGTTGGGCCTGGATCAGGTTCAATGGCAATCGTGACGATGTATAGGCATCAAAATAGGTAAGGGAATTGGAAAGTCCCGGGACGGGGATACCGTTGGTGGCCGCATAGGCAGTTACCTTGCGTGCCGCTCCCACGGTTTCCTGAACTTTAGGTACAAAGGTAGGGGCCAAAAGTAAATTGGACAATTTGGTATCATTGCTAAAGGCTATGGAGATATCCTCCAAAAGGCCCGCACGGATGATACATCCCGCCCTCCATATTTTGGCTATTACCGATAGGTCGAGTTCATAACCATATTCTTTAGAGGCTTCCCGTAATTGGTGCAGACCTTGCGCATAGGTATTTATAAAGGCAAAATAAAGAGCGGCCTCCGCCCAATCCCTTAATTCCTTTTTGTCCATGGCGGCGGGTTCAGGGCGTCCGTACAGTTCATCGGCCATAACCCGTTCTTCCTTTAGGGCCGATAATTCCCGCATGCTCACGGCAATATCAATGGAAGGGATGGGTATGCCAAGATCCATGGCGTTCTGGGAGGTCCACTTTCCCGTTCCCTTTTGTTTGGCACGATCCAATATCTTGTCCACCAGTTCCCCATCCCCATGATCGTCCTTTTTCTCGAATATCTCGGCGGTGATCTCTACCAGAAAGGATTGTAACCTTCCACCGTTCCATGTGGAGAAGGTATCGTGCAGTTCGGCATTGGAAAATCCCCCTGCTTTTTTGAGCAGGTCGTATATCTCCGAAGTAAGCTGCATAAGGCCATATTCGATGCCATTATGGACCATTTTCACATAGTTTCCGGCCGATTTTGGCCCCATATAGGCTACACAGGGCTCGCCATTGAATTTGGCGGACACCGCCTCAAAAATTGGCTGTACCTCCTTATAGGCCTCCTTGTTGCCGCCGGGCATTATACTGGGGCCCTTCCTAGCTCCTTTGGCCCCACCTGATACACCGGAACCAAAAAAGTGAATGCCCTTTTCCTGAAGATAGGATTCCCTTCTGTCGGTATCCGTAAAGAAGGAATTTCCTCCGTCGATGATCAGGTCGTTTTTCTGAATCAACGGCAAAAGGCTCTCTATCACGGCATCCACTATTTTTCCAGCGGGCACCAATAACATTATCTTTCTGGGAGCGGCAAGGGAATCCACAAAGGTTTCTATGGAGGTAGTGGCATTGACACGTTCTTCATCGCCCCCTTCAACGATCAGGGCATCCACTTTTTCTTGGTCCAGATCGTACCCGAATGCGGAAAATCCATTATCGGCAACGTTCAAAATAAAATTGCGCCCCATGACCCCTAGGCCTATCAGTCCAAAATCATACTTTTTGTTCGACATAAACGGTGTTGTTGTGAATTATCGGGAAACCCAACGATAATTTGTTAAGTAAGCCCTTCTGTAATTAAATCCTTTAAATAAGTTTTATCTTAGCGGATAACTAGAATAACCCAAAATTAATCCAAAATATTGACTTTGGGCAGGATTGTCCTTTTGGAATTCCCCCAAAGTTTCTTTTTTGGTTAGATTTGTACTATTCCAAATACAATTTAGATCCATAAAAGACATGAATAAAACCGCTAATCAAATGCTAATAATTTTTGGGGCGTCGGGAGACCTGACGGCCAGAAAATTGGTTCCCGCGCTCTACAATCTTTACAAGGGGAAACACCTTCCGGAAAAATTCGTGGTACTGGGGGCCAGTCGGAGCAGTATGACCGATGGGGAATTTAGGGAGCGGGTAGTACAGGAAAGCAGCTTCCTAAAGGAGAAGATGAACGGGGACCCCGCCGATTTCATCAAGAAATTTGCCGACAAACTGTTCTATGAGGACCTGGGCAAGGAGTACGATACGGACTATGAAGAACTTTCCAAAAGGATCGATGCCCTGGACAAGGAGCACGGTACCGGGGAAAATTATATCTTTTATCTCTCTACGCCCCCCAACCTGTACGAGGCCATTGCCAAAAACCTTTCGGACAAGGGACTGAACAATGAAAACAAAGGGTGGAAACGGCTTATTGTGGAGAAACCTTTTGGGTATAGTCTGGAAACCGCCAAAAAGCTGAACAAGGGACTCCAAAAATTCTTTAAGGAGTCCCAGATATACAGGATAGATCATTATTTGGGCAAAGAAACGGTACAGAACCTTCTGGTGACACGTTTTTCCAATAGCATTTTTGAACCTCTCTGGAACAGAAATTATATACACCACATAGAGATCACCAATGCCGAAAAGGTTGGGGTGGAAAAAAGAGGGGGGTATTACGATAAATCCGGGGCCTTAAGGGATATGTTCCAAAACCATTTATTGCAGATCATTTCCTTTATAGTCATGGAGCCCCCCATTGATGCCAGTGCGGAGGAAATCCGGAACGAAAAGGTGAAGGCGCTGAAGTCCCTTCGGATCATGGACGATGAGGAAACCCTATATCAAAACACCATCAGGGGGCAGTATGTGGCCGCTGAAATAGATGGCAAAAAAGTAAAAGGGTACAGGGAAGAGGAAGGGGTGGATCCCAACAGTACCACCGAAACCTATGCCGCGATCAAGTTTTTTGTGGACAATTGGCGCTGGAAGGATGTGCCTTTTTATGTGCGCACCGCCAAGCGGATGCCCACCAAGGTCACGGAGGTGGTCATACACTTCCAATCCCCACATCACCAGATCTTCAAGGATTCGGATGTACACAATAAGGACAACAAGCTCATTATCCGAATCCAGCCCGATGAAGGAATCATGATCAAGTTTGGCGTAAAGGTACCGGGACAGGGCTTTAAGGTAGAGCGTGCCAATCTGGACTTCTACTATTCCAGTCTGGCGGAAAACAATATAATGGAAGCATATGAACGTCTTTTGCTGGATGCCATGCAGGGAGATGCTACCCTGTATGCGCGCGCCGATGAAGTGGAGGCGGCATGGACGTTTGTGGATCCCATTCTCAACTACTGGGAAAACGGGAAGGATGTGCGCACCTATGGATATTCTGCAGGGGTGTGGGGACCCAAGAATGCCGACGACCTTTTGGAGGGGAATTATATGTGGAGGAACCCTGGGGAATTTATGGCCGATGACCCAGGATTTTGTGTAATCTGTTAAGAACGATAAAAATGGAACTAAGAATAGCCGATACCAAAGGGCAAGTGGCAAAGGATTTTTGTGAATACCTGTACAAGATAACCCACTCCGAAAAACCGGTACATATTGCCCTTTCGGGCGGTAGTACCCCTAAAATCGTATTCGATTATCTGGCAATGGGGTATGCCGACGGGATCGATTGGGAAAGGGTGCATTTCTATTGGGGCGATGAACGCTGTGTGCCCCCGGATGACGAGCAGAGCAATTATAGGATGACGGAGGAGCACCTTTTAAGGCTCATACCCATTCCCGATGAAAATGTGCACAGAATAAAAGGAGAGGATATACCGGAACAGGAGGCCATCCGTTATGCGGGGATTTTGAAGTCAAAACTGCCAGTGGTAGCGGGGGTTCCCCAGTTCGATCTAGTAATCTTGGGAATGGGCGACGATGGACATACCGCCTCCATTTTCCCTTACAACATATATTTGTGGGATTCCATTTCCGTGTGCGAAGTTGCGGTACACCCCGATTCGGGCCAAAAGCGAATCACCATTACGGGAAAGGTCATCAATACCGCTAAGGAAGTGGCTTTCTTGGTAACCGGTCCCGACAAGGCCGAAAAGGTAAGGGAGATAGTAAAGGGAGAAGGGCGTTTTGCCGATTACCCAGCGTCCTTAGTGGCGCCCAAATCGGGCAAATTGATCTGGTTTTTGGACAAGGCCGCTGCGGGGGGCATCAGTCCAGTTCAAGCCTGACGTTTTCCTCTTTCAACGATTCCAAATAGTCCGCTACCTTGAACATGGAAGGGGTGAACTTGGTATTTCTGGAGGAGGCCTCCGCCTTTCGCTGTATACTTCGGGCAAATCTTCTAACACCTTGTTTATCCGTCAGGATAAGCCCTGGAACGGTCAGGTTTTTTCCATTGGTATCCTTGGCCACCATGGTGAAATAGGAAGAGTTACAATGTTTTACGGTCCCAGTAGTGATATTTTCCGATTCCACCCGTACCCCTACCACCATGGAGGTACGCCCCGTATAGTTTATGGAAGCCTTTAATGTCACCAATTCGCCCACTTCAATGGGATTTAGAAAATCCACTTTGTTCACCGAGGCCGTCACGCAATAACTCTGCGAATGTTTGGAAGCACAGGCAAAGGCTATCTGGTCCATAAGGTTCAGGATATACCCTCCATGTATCTTTCCGCCAAAATTGGAGTGTGCGGGCAGCATCAATTCCGTGAGCGATACCCTGGATTCCTTGGGTGTCTTAAATTTTTTCATGGAGATCAATTTCTAAAATGGGGCGATTTTTCGGGGGTTACACCGGTAACAAAATACCGGGTGTCCCCAAGCCAGGAAAAGGTCCTGTACCGTTCAATATAATCCAGCTTAACGTATCGGCCCTGATATTTTTTTAATTTGGCAATTACCTCGGTATCCTTGTCAAGTACCGAAAAAGAAAATATCTGTGCCCCGGATATTCCCTGGCTTATCTGTCCTTCCCATGTCTTTACCAGCATTCCCTTGTGGCTTATCTTTATCAATTCGCCCGAGCGCACGCCATCACTATACGGCACGAAATAGATAAAAGCATAGTAAACAAAGAAAATTGCCAGTACGGCGATCGTTCCAAATAGTAGAATTTTTTTCATATTTTCATCTGTATTAGCTATAATTTTAGGTCCAAATGGTTGTTAAACTCGACGATAGCGCAAACCTTTGCCATAGTTGGTTTGCCGTAATTTTACATCCCATTTTTATAGTTCGAGTCTTGGTTCATCATCCAGTTCGTCATCCTGAGCCCTTTTTAAAATGGATTCCGGAATGGATTTTTTGGCCTTTGCCCCCATTTTTTTTAGCTTTTCGATGCTGGTGACGATATTTCCCCTTCCGTCCACCAACTTGTTCATTGCCCCTTTGTATTCCACCTTGGCCTCGTCCATTTTTTTCCCGACCTTGGTAAGATCGATCACGAAGCCTTCAAACTTGTCGTAAAGGGCACCTGCCTGTCTTGCGATCTCCAAGGCGTTCCGCTGCTGTTTTTCATTGTTCCACATACTGTCTATGGTGCGAAGCGTTGCCAATAGGGTAGTGGGGGTGACTATTATAATGTTCTGTTCAAATGCTTTGTTATAGAGACTGCTGTCATTATTGATGGCAATGGCAAAGGCCGGTTCAATGGGTACGAACATGAGTACGAAGTCGGGACTTTCCATTTCGTACAGGTCTTCATACTTCTTTGCCGATAACTGGTCCACATGCCGCCTGAGGGAATTTACATGGTCCTTAAGGTACCTTTCTTTCAGTTCTTCCTCTGCATTTACGTACCGTTCGTAATCGGTCAAGGATACTTTGGAATCGACGATCATTTTCTTCCCATCGGGCAGGTTGATGATCACGTCGGGCAGGACCCGTGTTCCATCGGCCCTTACAAAACTTTGTTGGACCGTGTACTCCCTATCCTTTTCAAGTCCCGATTTTTCCAAGACCCTTTCCAATACCAGTTCGCCCCAATTGCCCTGCATCTTACTGTCGCCTTTTAACGCTTTGGTGAGATTTTCGGCTTCTTGGGTAATCTTTAGGTTCTGTAATTGTAGGTGCGCCAATTGTTCCTTGAGGGCAAAATGCATTCCCACGCTCTCCTTTTGACTGTCCTCTACCTTTTTTTCGAAGTGCAGGATCTTTTCCTGCAAGGGTCCCAATATGTTCTTTATGTTTTCCCGGTTCTGTTCGGTAAATTTGGAGCTTTTTTCATCAAGGATCTTATTGGCCAAGTTTTCAAATTCTTTTGTGAATTTTTCCTGTAATTTTTCAACCTCCATTTTTTGCTCCCTGTTCTTCAGCTCCAGGTTTTCAAGATCTGCCCTATAACGGGTTATCTGATTCCCCAATTGCTCCTTTTCCGCCCTGAGGACATTTTTGTCCTGTTCGGCGCTTTCCAGTTTTTGTGTTTGGGATAATAGATTGTTGCGAAGCTGCTGTTCCCTTTCAAGGAGTGTACTCTGTGAGGACCTGGTTTTGAGCAGTTGAATATAGTGGCCCAGAAAGTACCCCATTACCAAAAATACCAATGCGATCAAAACATATATCGGAAATCCGTCCATTCATCCAAGTTTTTCTGGAAGGTAAAGATAATGGATCGCCCTTAGATTTGCGTATCATGTAAGACCTTACTTTTTAACTTTAAAGGAACCTGTATCAGGGTCGAAAACAATGGTATCCGCAGGGAACAATTTCTGGAAACATCCCTGTAGGATCAGCTCACAGGGCTGACCAAAGTAACATTCCTCCCTGTCCATTACCAACATTTTATCGCACAGCTGTATTGCGATCTCTATCTCATGGGTGGTGAACAGGACGGTCTTTTGTGTTTCATGGGCAATGCTGCCCAATAGTTTGAGGATTTGTACCTTATGATATAGGTCCAAGTGGGAGGTAGGCTCATCCAACAATATGATAGAGGTGTCCTGCGCCAATGCCCTTGCGATCATTACTTTTTGCAATTGCCCATCGCTCAGTTCGTAACATTTTTTGTACTGTAGATCCCCAATTCCCACCAGTTCGATCGCCAGGGCAATTTTGGACCGGTCCTCGGAGGCAAGGGTACCCAGCCAATTGGTATAGGGCTGTCTCCCCAATGCCAGCAGTTCCCATACGGCAAGGTTCTTGGAGGCGAGGGGCTCCGTAAGCACCATACTTATTTTGGAAGCAAGCGCCAAAGGCCCCAGGCCATCAATGGGAAGGCCATCCAAAAATATGCCGCCATCCAGTTTTGGTTGCACCCTTCCCAGTGTACGCAATAACGTGGATTTTCCTATTCCGTTTATTCCCACAATTGCAGCAAGTTCTCCTTGCAACAGGGTAAAATCGATTTCTCCTGCAACTGTTTTCCATTGCTTTTTTTGCCCATAACCTATACGTAGGCCATGTGCTTCCAAGGCGATATTTTTTTCGGAATTTTTGATATCAGTAAAGTTTGGATAAGGTCATAGTATGTTCTTCTAAAAAACCATTTTTCTTTTTCTTACCAAAAGCCATATTACCACGGGAGCGCCCACTACCGAAGTCACTGCGTTCAGCGGTAACATACTGGCGGAGTTGGGCAATTGGGCAACGGTATCGCATATCAGGAGCAGGATGGCCCCGTACAAAGTTACGGCCGGGACCAAGATCTTATGGTCCGTGGTATTAAAGATCTGTCGTGTCAAATGGGGTACCGCAAGTCCCACAAAGGCTATAGGTCCGGCGAATGCCGTAATTCCCCCTGCCAAAAGACCGGCCGCAATAATGATGAGGAAGCGGCTCTTTTTGATATCGACACCCAAACTTCTGGCATAGTTCTCCCCCAACAAAAGCGCATTTAAGGATTTTATGGAGGCTATTCCCAATATCATACCAATAATTACGATCGTTCCCAAGATCGCCAGTTGAGCCCAAGATAAATGCCCTATACTGCCAAAGGACCAATAGATATACTGCTGCAACTGCTGGGCATCGGTAAAGTAGGATAAAACGCTCACTACGGCGGCCGTTATGCTGCCGAACATAAGTCCAATGATCAACAGGGCCATGGAGTCCTTTACCTTAGCGGCCACCACCATTACAGAAAGCAGGACGGCAAAGCTGCCCATACTGGATACCACCGCCAATGAAACGTCGTTGACAAGGTTAAAGGATAGCAGTCCGGAGAAGAGGGAGGAGCCCATTATCAATAGGGCCGCACCCAGACTGGCCCCAGAACTGATTCCGAGCACAAAGGGTCCTGCCAAGGGATTACGAAAGAAAGTCTGCATCAACAAGCCGCTTACCGACAGGCCACCACCTACCAGTACCGCCGTAAAAGCCTTAGGGATACGGTAGTTCCATATAATATAGGTGCTGGAATCTTGGGCCGCCGAGTTTCCCAAGAAAGCGTTTACCGTCTCTTTTAAAGGTATCGCTACCGAACCCAAACTGACGTTGATCCCAAAACAAAGCAGCAATACCACCAATAGCAGTACGAAGGGGATAAAATATGTTTTTTGTGGCCGCACTTATTTTAAGGGCTTAAAAAAGAAAAGTTGGTGGTTAGGCAATAATTCGGGATGAAAGATATGGATCAGGTCCTTTAAAACCAAATCCGGCCTATTGGGTCCCAGCTCATAAAAAACCATGCCGCCGGTATCGCCCAAAGAATTGGTGATCGAATAAACCCGTTTTTCCTTAAATGCGCGAAACTGTGCATAATGGCCGTTCGCCATTTCCAATTCCCCATAGGACCTGTGAAGGGAGGGATTCAACCAATACTCCGCACCACGGCCCTTAAGGTACACGTTTTCCAATCCCAGGGAAAGGCTTCCCGTTTCTTTGGTATCCTTCCATAGATAGTGGGCGTGCGCGTCGTTCAAAAACTCGGCCATCCAGCTTTTCCCCCCGGAAACGTACCATACATCCTTATAAAGTCCGCCCGTAAGCACCGTAGGTCTGCGCTTGGCGTTTTTTGCCAGTTGTACCGCCTCCATATAGGATCGCTCTATGTTCTTAAAAATAATATCGGCCTTTTCCTCCAATTGAAAGAAGGGGGCCATGAATTTTATCCACTCGGCCTTTCCCAAAGGGGTTTCCTCTGCCCAATCCCCATTATAGACGACCGGAATCTGGGACTTTTGAACGGTTTCATATGCCGTGTTACGATTATTGATGCCAAAACCTACCACCAGGTCCGGATCAAGGGCCAAGACCATTTCGGTGTTGATGGATTCATTGTTCCCCAGCTCCATAATGTCACCCTTCTTGATCCTGGCCCTCGTCTTTTCCGAGGATATAAAATCCAAGTTCGGAAAACCGATCAACCGTTGTTCCACGCCCAGTGCCTCCAGTACCGGAATGTGCGTAGTGGAAGTTACCACGATCTTATTTACCGGAACTGGAACTATGACATCGTATTTGGTGACATCGAGCTCGATTGTCGCCATTTTTTCCCTGGGTACAAGGGCATATGTAAACTGGACATCTGCATTGGGCCAAGGATCGGTAATGGTGATCACGGTAATGCCATTGTTCATTTTCTTGATTTCAAAACCTTTGGCATGTTGCAAGGTAATGGAAGTGGAAGAGGGGTTTTTAAATTGAGATCCCTTTTTCCCTTCTTTGCAGCTTACCATTGATAGGGCGCACAAACAGATCGCCCCCAGAAAGGATGGCAGTAATTGTTTTCCCCGAGGAGGCCTTGCATTTAAAACCGGCATGATAAGAAAGGGTTTTTAGATTTATCGATGGGGCAAAGATCATGTTTTTTGGACTATCTATGCACCATTCCCAAAAAAACCTTTACAATCCAGTCCAATGAAGAGATCGGCACGAATCGGCCCTACCCGTTAAAACACCAAAAGATGCTCAGCACAAAAGTGCGGGCAAAAAAGTGGAGGTTTTGTTTAAAAGTAGTAATTTCGCAGAGAATTTTGGTTCCTGTCATTTATGGTGACGGGATTAAAAGGGAATCCGGTCAAATTCCGGAACTGTTCCCGCAACTGTAAGCTAAGTCCCCTAGGGGATGCCTGCCACATCTGCAAACCACTGTTTACACCGGTTCGCCGGCACCCGTTTTTAAGGTGATCGTAAATGGGAAGGTAGTCGGCAGGACGCAAGTCAGGAGACCTGCCATTTTCAAAAATCATTGTTAAACTTTCGGGAAAAAGGTTTACGTATGGGTACAGACATACCAATCTCCCGTTTATTGGATTAAACGAAAAATGAACAAAAAAATTTATGTGCCATGTGCTGCCTTTTTGGTATGCACCGGCGTTGCCGTAAGGGCACAACAGGTGGACACTGCCAGAATCCAAAATTTGGACGAAGTGGTGGTGAGCGATTCCCGCTTTGAACTGAAAAGGGAAAATTCGGGAAAAACGGTCATAAAGATCACGGCCGAGGAACTTGAACGCTCCCAGGGCAGGACCATTCCCGAAATCATCAATACCAAAAGTGGTATCGAGATCAGTGGTAGCCGTGGCCGTGACGGGGCCATTTTGGGGGTATATGCCCGCGGGGGCAGGGGCAGACAAGTGCTGGTAGTGATCGATGGGGTACGGGTAGCAGATCCATCCTCTTCCTCTTCCGAATATGACCTACGGTCATTATCTGCCGCCAATGTTGAGTCCATAGAGATCATCAAGGGTGCGGCAAGTACGCTATATGGTACCAATGCCGCCTCGGCGGTTATCCTTATTACCACAAAAAAAGCATCGGGGAAAAAAATCGCCGCCAACGTACGTTCCACTGTGGGAACCAACCAAAGTGCGGAGGATCAACACTACAATGTTTCCGAGTTCAACAACAGTGTCCAAGTAACGGGTACATTGGACCGTTTTACCTATGCCGCAGGTTTTTCACAGCGGTATTCCGATGGGCTGTCCGCACTTGTGACCCCCACCAATGAAAAGGACGATTTTTCAAATATAAGCACAGATCTGCGCCTTGGATATGGAATTTCCGATAATTTCAAGGTTGTTCTTTATGGAAACCAGACCAAGGTAAGAACCGATTTTGATGAATCTTTTGGCTATTTTGATGCCCCATACCAGTTCAACAGCAAACAGGAGCGGGTGGGGATGTCGGCCGATTTGGGGTACGGCAAGGGATCCCTTAACCTGAATGCGGCACTGAGCGATTATTCCTCGGAAAACATTGGTGCCTTTACGAACCAATATGTGGCCAAAAACTATGTGGTGGACGTTTACAACAAATACGTTTTCAATGATCGGATCCATACTATATTGGGTCTGAACTATGTAGACGATAGGGCAGATTTTCTGGACAGCAAAAAACTCACCATCACAGATCCCTACCTGAACGTGGTCTACGTATCGCCCTTTGGCGCAAATCTGAATACAGGGGCCAGGCTCAACAACAACTCCGAATATGGCTCCCATTTTGTATACAACATCAATCCTTCTTATTCCCTTACCACCCCAAATGGGTATGTAAAAGTAATGGGGTCTTATGCCACTTCCTATATTACCCCATCCCTGACACAATTGTTCGGTTTTTATGGCGCCAATGCAGATCTTGAACCGGAAGAGGACCGTACCCTTGAGGCCGGGGCAGAATGGTCGGTAACCGACCAAATAAGGATCAGCGCGCTTTATTTTGACAGGAAGGAAGAGAACCTGATCTTGTACGGTGCCACGGGCTATATAAATGCGGAATCTACCATTGATGCTTCCGGGGTGGAAGTTGAGCTGGATTGGCGACCGGTGGATGCGGTACGTTTGGATGCCAATTATACATTTACCGAAAGAAAGGGGGACAATGCCATACGCATTCCCAAACACAAGGTAAACGCCTCCCTATCCTATGATCTATCATCCAGCAGCTTTGCATCCATAAATTATTCCCTGACGGGCGAACGACTGGATACCGATTTTTTTAATGGTAACGATGTGTCGCTTTCCTCCTTTTCGTTGGTAGATCTATATGTGGGACATGAAGTGGTGCCAGGAAAGTTAAAGGTCTTTTTAAATGCGTCCAATATATTTAATGAAGCATATACGGAGGTTTTCGGGTTTACCACCAAAGGACGAAATTTTAGGGTCGGGATGAACCTTGAACTATAATATACAGGACATAAATTTCCGGAACAATGTTAAAAGCCTGCTCTTTTTTGCCCGCCGTTACCCAAATGATCTACGATATGGGCCTGGAATCCCATTTGTACGGGGTCACATTCGAGTGTCCCCCGATCGCGCTTAAGGAAAAAACCCCTGTTGTACGCTGCACGTTGGAAGGCAAGGTTTACAGCAGTATGGAGATCGACCGGATTTTTTCGGCCAGCAAACACAAGGGAGAGCCATTGTATTATGTGGACAACGAAGTTTTGGAACACATTTCACCGGACGTCATATTTACACAGGATATTTGCGATGTCTGCCAAATTGATACGGAATGCACCGCTGCGGCCGTGGCCCTTTTGGAGAAGCGACCAGAGATTATCTCCATTACCCCCTCATCCTTGGAGGATGTCTTTTCTAGCGCCATTGTTGTTGCCGCCGCACTTGGTAAAGAGGAAAAAGCCTATCGTTATCTGGAAGGCCTCCACAAACGTTTGGATGGGATCGTGGAGAGCTTACTGGACAAAAAGATACGGTCCAAAGAAGTGTTGCTCCTAGAATGGATAGATCCCCTGTACAACTGCGGACATTGGATCCCCCATCAGATAGGATATGCGGGCGGCAGGGATAAACTTTCAAACCCGTCGGGCGATAGTGGGCGACTGGATTGGCAACATATCTTGGATTACGATCCGGAGGTGATCGTAGTGGCCCCCTGTGGTTTTGGGATAGACCGAAGCTTGGAGGAAATAGGGCTGCTCACCAATAGGCCGGGGTGGAAGGACCTAAGGGCCGTTCGGAGCGGGTCGGTGTTCTTGGCCAATTTTGAGCTCTTTACCCAATCCTCCGCAGGGACCTTGGTGGACGGTATCCAATTGTTGTCCGCCCTGTTCCATCCGGATGCGATGCAGGTTCCGCAACATTTGGAACGCAGTTGTAGAAAATTGTGATCGGGAAGTAACGAACTGGACAGGAAGCCATGTCTCCCTTCCAATGTGGAGTTGCCAAAAAAAGAAGATGGCCCTTTTTGGGGGCCATCTTCTTTTTTTTGACCAGCAAACGGTCTTACTTTTCAAACAATACCGGTTTTTCCAGATACATATTGTCCTTTATAGGGGTAAACATTTTGGAACTGCTCAACAGTACCACCGGCATCGAGACCGGGACGGAACGGGCCTTTGAAGCGATACCGGTAATTTCCTGAATGGCCCTGGCAAGAAGTGGTTCGTCAATGCTTCCCAAAATGCCCAGATTTGCAACATCTTCCCTCAATAGGAAGTCGGGCGCAAGGCCTTCCGTGTAATCCGAAAACCCGTCCGCATTTTCATTCCTGCCCACCAATGGCTGGAGCCCCCAGCTATTTTGTGGATTTATTTTTCCCACGGTGGAAGGGTTGTATACATAACTGTCGGACGCATTGTCCACCAAGGTGATGGAAAATTCATTTTTTCCTGTAGTGGTCTCGCCCACATGGAGCACGTCGATATAGGGGGCAAGTCCGTTCATTACCAATTCACTGGCCGATGCCGAGCTGGACGTGGCCAGTACAAATACCCTGCTCAAGTTTAAGGTATTGATATCCGTTCCGTCACCGGTCTTATTGGCGAAATAATCTTCCAGATCGCTAGGGTCGAATTCGGCCTGGATCTTGCTGTTCCATCGTTGGCGGATGTACAGTTCATCTGTATTGGTGCCATAGATCATACTGGCCAAAAGACGGGAAGAATTTACGGAGCCCCCCGGATTGTACCTTAGGTCCAGAACCAAATCGGTAACACCGGCCGTTTTTAGGGTGCCAAAGGCATTGTTGAGTTCCTCGTCAAAATTGCTGGTAAAGCTGTTGTACATCAAATACCCGATCTTTTCCCCGTTCACTTCAAAAGTTTTGGTGAGGAACACCGGATTTTCTACCAGTCCCTCTTCTTTGGTAAGGGCAACTTCCTTATCGTTCGGGATTACGGTACTATCCACTATATCGGCCATATTCAGGGTATAGCTGTCCGAGGTCCCGAATAGAAGATCGATATAGTTTTCATCGGTCATGGACTGGCCATTGACCCCAATAAAAATGTCCCCTCTGGCTATGTCCTTGGTGGATGCATCCGAATTGGGCACTATATAGCGCACATATCCCAAGACATCATTTCCATCACCGTAATACATCAGCCCAAACTCCAGACCGTTGCTTTTTGAGATACCGGCAAAAGATTGCACCAGCTCCTCATAATCTTCGGCATAAAAGGTAAATCGGTCATCGTTAAAGAGAAGTTTGTCTTCCAGAAAGGCTGCCGGATCTGGTTCGGACTTCAGAAATTCCGTGTATTCGGCATCCGTGGAAAATCTGGTATCGGCAAGATCTGGCACTTCGTCCTGCCAAAAATACCAAGTGTTCATGGCCTTCCACATAAAATCTTGGACAACCACGTCGGCAGGCTGTGCCGGAGCAACATCATCATCATTGCTGCAACTTGTAAGCAGAACACCAAAACCTAAAAACAGTGCTATAATTTTTTTCATTCCTTTTCTTTTCAATTATTTAATTTTTTTGAAAATGGGCCCATTTCATTTGCCCGACCATATATACGGAAAGGAATTGCAAAAGGAGCCAAACTCGATCGTTAAATTTTGTCGCCCGGTCCCTGCGGTCAGAAAATTTTAACAGGAATGTTCCTATTATCAATGTACTATGCAAGTTGGGGCAACTTTTAATTAGGAACCGATATCACTATCGTCCGAAAATTGTCCTTGTGTCGTCCTGAAACATCCCTGAGGTCCCAAAGCAGGGCTTGCCACCCGTTACAATGTCCATCAGGTACATAATCAACAATTCCCGGCCAGTGCTCGAAAAAGTCACACCGGTTCATCTTCTAAAGTAAGCAATATACGGTAAAAACAACATATTTGTAACAAAATTCGTTATACTTCGTCTTGCTTATAAGAACCGATAACTTGGCAACAACAACAACCGAACCAATAATGAAACAAGCGGAATTTTTAGATGTGGTGATGCCTTTTAAGGACAAGCTTTTTAGATTGGCCAAACGTTTACTGGTCTCTACGGAAGAAGCCGAGGATGCCACCCAAGAAATTTTGCTGAAGCTATGGTCCAAGAACAAGGCCATTGAAGGGTATAACAATGTAGAGGCCTTTGCAATGACCATGACCAAGAATTTTTGTTTGGACAGGTTGAAATCCAAACAGGCGGGAAACCTTAAGCTGGTACATAGCAACTACACCGATACGAACGTTTCGCTCCAGAACCATGTTGAGGCGATGGACAGTGTAGGATGGATACAGAAAATTATGGAAAGCCTGCCGGAACAGCAGAAAATGGTCCTGCAACTACGGGATGTTGAAGAATACGATTTTGATGAGATAGCGGCCCTTTTGGACATGAAGCCGACAGCGGTACGTGTTGCCCTCTCAAGGGCACGAAAAGAAGTACGGGAAAAATTAATGCAAAAACACAGCTATGGAATTGGTTAAAATAGAAAAATTATTGGAAAAATACTTTGAGGCGACCACAACGGTTGCCGAGGAGGAAACGTTACGGCAGTATTTTGTAAAGGGAAAGGTGGCGCCACACCTGGAACAATACCAGCCTTTGTTTCAATTTTTTTCAAAAGCCAAGGAGGAACAGTACACCAGACCGGTACCATTAAAACCTAGAAAACTATACGTTAAATGGATATCCGTTGCAGCAGTGGCCGTTTTGATATTTGGTCTATACCTTGGTAAGGACTACCAAGAAAAAAAGGAAGCCGAGTACGCCTATGCCCAGACCAAAAAAGCATTGGGGCTCCTTGCGGCCAATTTTAGCCGAGGTACCGAAAAAGTGGCCTATTTAAAGGAATTTGAGGAAGCAAAAGAAAAAATTTACAACAACAATTAAAAAAAAGTAAAACCATGAAAAAGTATATAATATTGGTATTGGTGGCTATCTTGCCCTTATTGGGCCAATCACAGTCCTATTTTGACAAGTACGAGGAATTGGACAATGTAAGTGCCGTAGTGGTCAACCAAAGCATGTTCAAACTATTGAGCAAAATAGATGTCGATGTGGACGACCCGGAAGCCAGGGACTTTATGGACATAGCCAAGAGCATTAAAAACCTAAAGGTCTTTATTACCGAGGACAAGGGAGTCTCCTCCGACATGCAGCTATCCGTTGACAAGTACCTTAAGTCCTCCTCATTGGTAGAGCTGATGCGGGTAAAGGACAAGGACGCGAACGTAAAGTTCTATATCAAGAGCGGGAAGGATGACGATCATGTAAGCGAACTTCTTATGTTCGTGACCGGAATAAGCAATGCCAACGTTTCGGTGAACGACAGGAACGTGGAAACCGTACTGCTTTCCCTTACGGGGGATATCGATCTGAACAAGATCAATTCCCTTACCAAAAAGATGAACTTGCCGGAGGAACTCAACAAAGCGGGAAAGGGCAACAAAAAATAACCGGGGGTAACCAAAGGATGGGAAGGAGCCCTTTTTTTAAAGGCCTTCCTTCACATTATCAAAACCATCGGTCGGAAGGATACTTCGCCGAGATCTAATCAATAAAGCAGAACGAACTTATGAAATCAACCTTAAAAAAAGCGGTATTGGCCCTTGTGGCCATAGGAACCTTGGGATCTTGTACCTCACACCAGAGTTTACAGGAATATTATGTGGACAGTGCCGAGAACCCGAATTTTCTGGCCTTGGATATTCCCGCAAGCATCCTTAATCTGGATAAGGTGGAACTTTCCCCCAGTGAGCGGGAAGTGGTAAAATCGTTGAAGAAACTGAACGTGCTCGCCTTTAGGAAGACAACCGACAACGTTATGGAATTTAAGCAGGAAAAGGCGAAGGTATCGGCCATCCTAAAGGACGATAAGTTTGTAGAGCTTATGAAATTGAATTCCAGTTATGGAAAAGGCGTGATCAAATACCTTGGGGACGAAGATGCCATAGATGAGGTGGTGATCTACGGCAATAGCGAGGACAAAGGCTTTGCATTGATACGCATATTGGGCAACAATATGAACCCTGCCCAGATGATGACCTTGGTACAGGCCCTTCAAAAGTCCGATTATAAAGGAGCGGGATTTGGGGAGATCTCAGGGTTTTTAAAGGATTGACGCACTAGGTGAGATGTAGTAGGCTCGGACGCCTGTCCGCCAGAGGCGGAGGCGGGTTATTTTAGTTTTTCCTCCATAAGCCTTGTGAGCTTGTTCCGAGACTGTTGACACACAATTGCAGAAATTCATATTCGTACTAACAAAAGACCCGTTCTGAATTTGCAAAGCGGGTCTTTTTATTTTTTAAAGGTGGCTCAGTCGTTGTTATCAGGTTCCGGACCGTCGATACCCACTTGTAGGTTATTTTTCCCAAAATCCAAAGTTCGTATGGGAAAGGGAATATTGATATCGTGTTCGGCGAAATGCCCCCGAATGAGTTTGATGGCCTTGTGCTTGGCGCCAAATTCTTGGCCCATATTGGTCATATCCACATAAAAGCGGGTAATAAAATTAATGGAAGAATCACCGAATTCGGTAAAATAGAACTCCACAGATTCGTTTTCGAGCTGGGGAAAATTATCCGAAATTATCCTAAGAACCAGATCCTCCACTTTCTGCAGATCACTTTCGTACCCTACCCCACAGGAAACCGTAATCCTACTTCTTGGGCTAAGGGAATAGTTAATAAAGTATTCGTCGATGAACTTGGAATTGGGGATGACCACATAATTGTTGTCAGGCCTACGGATCATCATATTGCGGAGGCTTATTTCCGACACAAAACCAGCGGTATCCGCAGTCTCTATATAATCGTTGATACGTATATTAGGCATAAAGGACAGGGCAAGTCCCCCAAAAGAGTTGCTAAGGGTTCCCTGTAGGGCAAGCCCAATGGCCAGACCGATCACACCCGCCCCTGCAAGTATACTGGTCAGTACTTTATCCAATTCCAATACCCCCAGTGCGATGAAAAACCCGATCAAGATTATGACAATAAAGATCATCTTGGCCATCATCTCCCTAATGGAAACCTGGCTTACTTTTTGTAGCAGCACTTTTCGGAAAAACCTGGCCGCCCCCCTTGCCAAGAAGTAAAAGAGTACCATTATCCCGATGGCCATTACAATATTGGGAAGTTTTAAGATCATTACATCTACCCAACCATATAATTTCTCCCATAATTTATTAAGGGCCCTTTCCAATGAAAAACTATCTTCCATACACTCTTGTATTTTGAGGGGGGCAGCTTGCCCCTTCGGATAAAAATAGCAAAGTTCGCCGGCAAACCATAATGATAGACCAATAGTTACCTTTTGCGCGATTGCGATTTGATATAACGGAAGCTATATGCCCGTGTAATTACTAGGGGCAATCGCCTTCAGTTCATTTTTGATTTCTTCCGATATTGCCAACGTATCAATGAACCCCGCAATGGATTCCTGTGTTATCCTTTCGTTGGTTCGGGTAAGTCCCTTTAATGCCTCATAGGGGTCGGGATAGGCTTCCCTTCTTAAGATGGTCTGTATGGCTTCTGCCACAACGGCCCAATTGTTTTCTAGGTCCTGGCCAAATTTTTCCAGGTTCAGCAATAATTTCCCTAGCCCCTTTAGGGTAGATCGATATGCAATGAGGGTATGTCCGAAGGGCACACCTATATTTCGTAGTACGGTACTGTCGGTCAGATCTCTTTGAAGTCTAGAAACGGGGAGTTTGGCCGATAGGTGTTCAAAAAGGGCATTTGCGATTCCAAGGTTGCCTTCCGAATTCTCAAAGTCTATCGGATTTACCTTATGTGGCATCGCAGAGGAACCCACTTCCCCAGCCTTGATGCGTTGTTTGAAATAGTCCATGGACACATAGGTCCAAAAGTCCCTGTCCAGGTCCAGGACAATGGTATTTATGCGTTTAATATTATCGAACAGGGCCGCCATATGATCGTAGTGTTCAATTTGGGTGGTGGGAAAGGAATGGTGAAGCCCCAATTTTTCCTGTACGAAGGTTTGTCCAAAGCCCTTCCAATCCACTTGGGGATAAGCCACTTTATGGGCATTGAAATTTCCTGTGGCCCCCCCGAACTTCGCAGCATGTGGAATATTTGTCAGCGACTGTAACTGCTGTTCCAGTCGAACGACAAATACTTGGATTTCCTTGCCCAAGCGGGTAGGGGAGGCGGGCTGTCCGTGGGTTCGTGCCAACATGGGAACGGCATGCCATTCCCCGGCGAGTTCCTGCAGTTTGTTCTGGAGCAGGTGCAATACCGGTAAATAGACCTCTTCCAAGGCCTCTTTAATGGACAAGGGAATAGCGGTATTGTTGATGTCCTGGGAGGTGAGTCCAAAATGGATAAACTCCTTAAAACCCTGTAACCCTAAAATATCGAACTCCTTTTTTATAAAGTACTCCACCGCCTTTACATCGTGATTGGTCACCTTTTCGATTTCCTTTATGGCAAGGGCATTTTGTGTCGTAAAGTTTCGGTAAAGGTCCCTTAGGGCCTCAAATTTTGTGGTATCGAACGCCTGCAACTGCGGTAGGGGAAGTTCACATAGGGCGATAAAATATTCTATTTCCACCCGCACCCTGAACCTTATCAGTGCTTCTTCGGAAAAGTAATCGGCCAAGGCGGCCACCTTCTTTCTATAACGTCCATCAATGGGCGATATGGCATTTAATTCATTTAATGGCATCTCTTGGGTATTGGTTTTTAAAAGAACCAAAGATAGGCATTACTTCAGCTATTTAAAAGCTTGAAATGGGCAATGCCAAGGGTGGATGGTCCAAAATTTCTTCAATTTCCCATTTTTGAAAGTACGGCCCTTGCCCTGGCCCTATAGGCAGCACTTCCCAAGGCATAGTTCTGCTCCAGTACCGGTCCAAGCTGCGGGTGTATCCAAGTAAACTGCTTGCCCAGCAAATATAGACTTTCCATGGCATATGCCTTGGTGGCCACTTTATGGTTCCCTATTAGCCACTCGAAACAAATACTTGCCATGAGATCTAGATGTTTACCATCCAAGGTTATGGAACCTTTTACAAAATGTGCAGTGGCTAGGTATTCACATATTTTGGCCATGGGCCTTAAGGCAGATTCCGATCGTAGGTAGGGTACGTTTTCCAAAAAGGATTCTAAATGGGCCACTAAAAGTTGTAGATTTTCCTTGGCGACCAGTTCCAATACCCAGCAGGCTTTAATATACTGGGGATCTTTTCCCGAAAATGCCGTTTTCAATAGGGGAAGCACCAGGGACGGGTCTGCCGTTATCCGTAAGGCCATTCCCTTTCTATGGTCCAAGGAGTGATCTATGGTAGAGAGGGCTATGGTAAGTTCTTCCGGGGTCATTTTTGACAGATTTGAAAGGTTTTCTTAGGAATTCATATTCTTTATAAGTTGGTCCACCAGATCGGGAACACCTTCCACGGCCGATCTTGCGACTATGGTAAGCGATGCAAAATCGGATGGGGAGACGGAGGGCTTGGGGTCCACAAAATAAATGGGGGTGCCCCAAGGTACATAGTGAACCAAGCTTGCCGCCGGATATACCTGCATGGAGGTGCCAATGATGATCAAAATATCGGTTTTTTCCACTTTGGACATGGCCAGATCCAACATTGGGACCTCTTCGCCGAACCAAACGATATGGGGCCGTAGTTGTCCCCCTTTGGGACAGAGGTCCCCCAAAAGAACATCTGCTCTGCAGTCCGTTATAAAAGTATCGTCCACCGTGCTCCTTACCTTTAAAAGTTCGCCGTGAAGGTGCATTACCTGTGAACTACCGGCCCGTTCGTGCAGGTCGTCCACATTTTGTGTGATTATGGTTACGTCATATTTTTCCTCCAAGGAAACCAATGCCCTATGGGCTGCATTGGGATCTACCGTAAACAATTGCCTTCGACGTTGATTGTAGAAATCAAGGACCAAGCAGGGGTTTTTTGCATATCCCTCGGGTGTGGCCACCTCCATCACATTATGTCCTTCCCATAAACCATCTGCGTCCCTAAAGGTCTTGATACCACTTTCCGCACTTATTCCCGCACCGGTGAGCACCACTATTTTCTTTTTCATCCTGAATTTATATTTTTGGGTATTCCCATAAAAATAACGTTTTTAGTATATTGGGCGATGATCGATATGGAGCTTTTGGAATATTTGGAAGGTTTTCTTACCCAGAGCAGGAAGGATGCGTTTTTGAAGGTGCTCGAAAAACGTACCAAGTTTATCACCGTTGCGGTGGAGGATGTGTACCAAACGCACAATACCAGTGCCGTAGTTCGCAGCTGTGATGTCTTTGGGATCCAAGAGGCCCACTTAATAGAGAGCCGTTATGGGAAGCGGTTGGATGACGAGATTGCCATGGGTGCGCAAAAATGGGTGGATATATATCGCTATAAAAATACGGCCGATTGTATTTCACGGTTGTCACATGCTGGCTATAAGATCATTGCCACCACCCCGCACGATAATTCCTGTCTTTTGGACGATTTTATGCTGGATCAAAAGGTGGCACTTTTTTTTGGAACTGAACGGAACGGACTGAGCAAAGAGGTCATGGACAGGGCGGATGGATTTCTAAAGATTCCAATGGTGGGATTTACAGAAAGCCTGAACATCTCGGTCTCCGCGGCGATTATTTTACAGCAGTTTAGGGCAAGGATGGAAAAGAGCGGCCATGTGTGGCAGCTTACTGAAGGTGAAAAGTTGGACAAACGTTTGGATTGGTCCAAAAAGTCCATCAGGAGCATTGAAGATATTATGTTAAGGTACCAAGAGGAATGGCAAAAAAAGCTATAACCTCACCCCATTCCAATATCAAAATTCATTTGATCTTAGAAGATAGGGAATGCTTTGATTCCAGAATGTTCAAGGTATAAGCTCCAATAATGCCGTGTCGTGGTCGTTGTCCAATTCTATCTTTCCATCCTTGACCACCACTTGGGTCTGGGAATAGGTATCGAACAGTTTGGTAGTATCGCCAAAGAACCCCTTTACGGAAATGGTCTTTTTGCCCTTGGGAAGATCAAGTGCCACCACCACCTTGTCCTTATAGTCGCCCATGATATAACTTCTACTGAAAACATAGGGCGCTTTTGATAGCATCACATGATCGCCGGCACCTATTGCAGGATGTTTACCTCGGAACTGTCCCAATTTTTGCCAGTGGGCCAAGATACGCCGGGTTTCCGGAAGACTGTCCAATTCTTCCCAGTTCATAAAGGAACGAAGTGTTGCATCACCTTTGGCGCCTTCTATGGTAAGGCTTCTGGCGGTTTCATCACCATAATAGATCTGCGAGGCCCCAGGTGCCATCAAAAGGATATTGGCATCATAAAAAGGTGTTTTCCGCTCTTTGTCGAACGGTTTTCCATCATCGTGGGAGCTAAGGTAATTAAAAACGCTCTTGCCCTTTAATTGGTTCGCCAGAAGGTTATGGTATTTTTTAAAGACCGTTTCGTAGTCATTGCCCTTGGCATCCTGTTTCAGTCCAAAGTTGATAAGGCTCTTGAACCCATAGTTAAAATAATCCACTTTTTTATCCCCAAAATCGAATTCCCTCCCACCATCAATAGTGTAATTATAGACTTCCCCTACCATAAAAAAGAGATTTTCATCCAATACTTTTTCGGGATGTTTCTTTTTCCAGGTTTCGAGTGCGTAGGAAGCTTCCTTGTGCAGCTCGGTCCATGTTTGTTCGCCTACATGTTTGGCCGTATCCACCCTAAAGCCATCTATACCGTAATCATTTACATAATCGGTAAGCCATTTTATGATATAAAAGCGTGGGGCCCTGGAATATCCGGTGCGTTCAAAAAAGAGTTGTAGTTCATCCAGCTGGTTGCTCAAGCGTCCTTCTTCCTTCCATTTTGCCAAAAGTGGGTCTGGTAATTCCACGGCTTCGTCCGTCTCGGTCCGCACATCTGGAAGGTTCTTTACCAAAGTACAGGCAGTAGTGCTTTGATAACTGGAAAAATCGCACCTGGGTCCGGTACGTACCCATTCCTCGGGCCACGCCGGATCTTCCTCGGTAACGGGACCCGTATGGTTGAGGACCACATCCATCAAAACCCTTATGCCCCTTTCATGGGCGGCCGAAACCATGTTTTCCAAATCTTTTTTTGTTCCAAAATTAGGATCCAATCGTGTCCAGTCCTTGGTCCAATATCCGTGATAGCCGTAGGTATTTCCGGTACCCTCATCCACACTGCCGTATACCTGTTCCATCACTGGGGTGAACCAAATGGCGTTTACCCCAAGATCGGTAAAATATCCATCCTCCAATTTTTTGGTGATGCCCTGTATATCCCCTCCCATAAATCCCCTAAGGACCCCTGTGGAATCGGTACGTGAAAAATTGACGTCATTTTCGGGATTTCCGTTGTTGAAACGATCTGTAAGCAGAAAATAGACATTTGCCGCCTCCCATAAAAAGGGTGGCCTGTCCGCTGCCTCGGGAAGGGAATCCTGTGCGACCGTGGTAACCTCCGGTATTTCAGTTTCTTTTTCCACTTGTTTGCAACCTACTGTAAAGGCCGTCATTGCTGCAACTATCAGCAGTTTTTTCATTTTCGCTATTTTGTCTAAAGCTATAAAATGAAAATTGAAATAGAAAATTTATTTCCGTCTCAAAACTGGGCTTATGGATGGGCACAACTACAAGGATTTGAGGGACTGCCTATCGCTTTCTGTTAAGGACCTTGAATTCCTCGTAACATCCGTTTATGGCATCCAAGATCTGCAGGTCATTTGCCGTTTTGATGAAAGATTGGGAGTAGTTACAATTGTTGAGGATATCTTCAATATCCACTTTTTCTATCTGAAGAAATTCGGTGAGCAGTTCCCTGTCGAATTTGGAGGCCAGCAGGTCCCTGACCTCTTCTTCGTCCTTCATTTGTCTTAATTTCCGCATTTCCTTTGGTTTTTTTCCAAAGAGATTACGGAGAAGATCGGCCGGATTTAAAATGGCGCCCAATACTTTGGTAACGGCACTGGGATTTTTGCTGCCAGCCTCATAACTTTTGGAAAGACCGGAAATGCTATACTGGAACCCTTGGTTCACCGGAAGGTTCTTTACATCTATTTCCAGGTAGCCCGTAAGCTGATACGGTTTTACGATGACCTCTTCCAGGGCATAGGCCAGTTCGGTCAACGCTATTTTGGTATCCTTAAATTTGAACATGTCATTGGTAACCCTTATTTTTTGGGTCTTAAAGCCCAAATAGGAGAGGTAGAGCGTGTCGTTCACAGCGGCAAGAATGGTGAATTCCCCTTTTTTATTGGTAATCGTCCCCTTTACCTGGTTCAGGTTTATAACATGGACGCTTTCAAGTATCTCTTGCGTTTGGGCGTTCACCACAATTGCGGAAACCTTTGAACCTTCCCCCATTTCCGTATTTTCCTGTGAAAACCCCAAGCAAGCCACTAAGGCAAAACAAGCTAATAAATAGTTTCTCATGAAGCTAGATCAACACTAAAAATACTAAACAAAACAAAAAAATACGCCGAAGCGTATTTTTTTTAATATACAATTAACTAATAGAAGCCGTTGTCTTTTTTGTATGGGCGTTTGCTGGATTCCTTCTTCCCGCCATCGGAGAATTTCCGTTCTTTTCCCCTGCTTCTGCCGCGGTCCCTTCCGCTACGGCCACTGTCTCCACCGCCGCTGCGCCTTCCTCCGAAATCACCTCCGCCGCTTCGGCCGCCACTTCGCCTTCCGCCACTTCGGCCACCCCCGCTTCCGCCTGGATTTTTCGATATTTCCACATTGATGAACCTGCCGTCTACCTTGTAATCCTTAAAGGTATTAAGTATAAGATCTGTAACGGACGCATCGGTATTAAAGAAGGAAAAGCTTTCCTTTACATCTACCTTAAAGATATCGTCCTTGTCCAGATTAAGGGTTTCCCTTAGGAAATCCTTTAGGGTCATCCAGTCGTAGTCGTCCTTTTCCCCTATGTTTATAAAATAGCGAACGGAGCCGTCACCGCCCTGCTCATCGTTGTTGGAGTCGTTCCTTCTTTCGCCCCTATCCCCATCCGAGGTGTTCAGGTCCTTTGTTTTATTGTAATAATTGAAGAATCGGGTAAATTCTACGGAGATTATCTTTTTGATCAGATCTTCCCGATCGATGCCCCTTAGCACATCATTGATGGCCGGCAGGTAATTGTCCACCTCTTCGTTTATTTCGGTATCCTTTATCTTATTGGCCAAATGGTACAACTGTATTTCACAGATTTCCATACCGGTGGGCACTTTTTTGGAAATGAACTGTTGTCCGATCTTGTTTTCAATGGCCTTTATCTTCCTCAGCTCGCTTCTGGTGATGATCACCATTGAAATACCGGATTTTCCGGCCCTTCCCGTACGTCCACTTCTGTGGGTATAGGTCTCTATCTCATCGGGCAATTGGTAGTTTATAACGTGGGTAATATCGTCCACATCGATTCCCCTTGCCGCCACATCGGTGGCCACCAACATCTGGATCTGTTTTTTTCGGAAGGAGCTCATTACCAAATCCCTTTGGTTCTGGCTAAGGTCACCGTGAAGTGCACCTGCATTGTACCCGTCCTCTATCAATTTTTCGGCAACCCTTTGTGTGTCCCTTTTGGTCCTGCAGAAGATTACGGAGAAAATATCGGGATTGGTATCGGCCAGTCTTTTTAAGACGGGATATCGGTCCCTTCCACCAGCGATATAGTACTCGTGCTGGACAGTGGTAGCTCCCGAGTTTTTGGCCCCTACCGTAATTTCTTGGGGACTGTTCATGAATTTTTTGGCAATGATCGCCACTTCTTTCGGCATGGTGGCCGAAAACAGCCAAGTAGCCTTTTCTTTGGGGGTATTTGAAAGGATGTCCTTAATATCCTCAAAAAAGCCCATGTTCAACATTTCGTCGGCCTCATCAAGAATGCAATAGTCGATTTTGGAGATATCCACCATTCCGCGGCCTATCATGTCCTTCATCCTGCCCGGGGTGGCCACAACTATCTGCGCGCCCCTCTTTATCTGTCTGGCCTGATCTGAAATACTGGCGCCACCATAAATGGCAACCACGTTTATTCCCTTGACATATTTGGAATACAACTGTAGTTCGTTGGTGATCTGTAGGCACAGTTCCCTGGTTGGGGATAGTATCAATCCTTGCGTAGTCCTGCTGTCCCTGTCTATTTTTTGGATCAGCGGGAAACCGAAAGCGGCCGTTTTTCCCGTTCCTGTCTGTGCAAGTGCGACCAGGTCCGTATCTTCTTCCGCCAATAAAATCGGGATTGCTTTTTCCTGTACCTCTGAAGGGGTTTCGAAACCTAAATCGGAAATAGCGTCAAGTAGGGACTTTTCAAGTCCCAATGCTTCAAATTTTGTCATAATATCGTTAAACTTAATCGCAAATATGTATGTTGCATAGAGCGATTATTGTAATAACCTATTTAGACTCAGCGCAACACATGCTATACTAGCGGCGTTAATTAAAGCGGCAAAAGTACCATTAATAATTGAAATGGCCCTATTTTTTTGCCAATACTTTTATTTGTTAAGGGGCAAGCGTGTATCCATGGGCGGAGAAAAGGATTCCGACCACCCCGAAGACAAGGGTGAGCAGCATAAAATATTGTTGCAGCCTTATGTTGTTGCGAAGGATGATACATATAGCCCCCATGACGATCCCTATTTGGAAGAACAGCATTCCCATATCGAATTTTTTGGTGGACATTTCGTACTCGTCCGTTAGTTGTTCCCACTCCCTTAAGCCTATGATTTCTCCCATCTTTCCATCCAGGTCCTGGGCCCAGAATTCTTTTGGTATATTGGAGGAGCCTACCAAAAGTTCCGTCTTTTCCGCCTCGTATTTGAGCACCAAGGATTTTGTGGTCTCTATTTTGGAGGTTAGGGAGGCCCTTTTGCCGGGTGCTATCATATCCGTCTCCAATAAGGCCTGCAGATAGACCAGTTCATTTTCCTTTAATACCTGTTTGATGCTTTTGGATTGGTACCAGTCCGAATAGCTTACCTGCTTGTTATGGGCGATCATCATTTGTTCCTCCAAGGTGTTGTTCGCCATTTCCGCAATGGCCATTGCGGCGGCGACACAAACTATAAGGATGGCGCCCAAGGCCCTATATTTTTCAGAGGCATCGATGGTATTATTGTTTTTTAAGGCCATTTCGGGTATCGGCATATGGTAGGTTTAGTAAGTATTGCAACAGTTGGCCCATGGCCATTGCCCTGTGGCTTATTTTATTTTTTATGGACAGGGGCAGCTCTGCAAAGGTCTTTTCATATCCATTTGGGGTAAAGACCGGATCGTAGCCAAAGCCGCCCTCCCCTTTTTTTTCGGTGGCAATGGTGCCTTGTACCGTACCGTTGAACAGCATGTCGCCCTGTTTTCCACAAAGGGCGATACTGGTCTTAAAATGGGCATTTCTATTTGTTTTTCCCGTAAGCTCGCGCAAGAGTTTTTTAATATTGTCGTCGGCATTTTTTTGCTCCCCCGCATACCTGGCCGAAAAAACCCCTGGGGCGCCATTGAGGGCATCCACCAAGAGTCCGGTATCGTCCGAGAAACAGTCATATCCGTACCGATCCCTTACGAAGGAAGCCTTTAGTCCGGCATTGCCTTCCAAGGTGTGGGCGGTTTCCGGTATCTCTTCGTTACAGCCAATATCCTGCAGCGACCATATTTTTATATGTGTGGGGAGCAGAAGCTGTACTTCCTTAAGTTTGTTTATATTGTGGGTGGCAAATACGAGCTCCATAGGTTTTATATCGGCCAGTTGGAGATTGGGATTTTTTTATTGGTCGGACCAAAAGTAGTAAATTTATTCCCAATATATTTTTATATATGTTCAAGTTAAAGTTTCCACCCGTTGCGGTAATGTTGTTTTTTGGAACCCTCATGTATTTTTTACATCTGGTCTTGCCTGTGGGGGAGTTTTATTTTTTTGGGCGCGTGGGACTGGTCTGTTTTCTTTTGGTCCTTGCTTTTGTGATCGGTGTATTGGCCTTGGTGGATTTTGTACGGGCAGGTACCTCCGTTGATCCCCGTAAACCTTCCAAAAGTAGCCGATTGGTGGTAAAAGGAATCTATAACTATTCCAGAAATCCGATGTATTTGGCGCTGCTCCTATGTCTTTTGGCATGGGGCCTTTGGCTGGGCAATGTTTTTAATTCCATCTTGGCGGCGTTGTTCGTGTCCTATATGAACCGATTTCAGATCGTTCCCGAGGAAAGGGAATTGGCAAAGTTGTACGGAAGGGAATACAGACAGTATTGTTCATTGGTAAGAAGATGGTTCTAACGATCATTGGGCTTATAATCCGAACTATTAGCTATTTAGATTATATTTTAATATATTAGCTTTATAACTTATTTTGAAATGGTAGCGATCATAACAGGAGATATCATCAATTCCAACCGCTATGGGGCATCGGACTGGATGCGCCCGCTCAAGGAATACCTCTCCACTTTGGGCAGTACCCCGACCGACTGGGAAATTTATAGGGGCGATGAATTTCAGCTGAGGGTGATGCCCGAACAGGCCCTAGCAGTGGGCATCAGGATCAAGGCCCTGATAAAACAGTTAAAGGGACTGGATGTGAGGATGGCCATTGGAATGGGGGAGGAGCTCTATACGGCGGAGGGTATCAGTGAATCCAACGGTACGGCCTACCAGTTTTCGGGACGGACATTTGAGACCTTAAAGGAGCTCAAGATAAATTTAGCGGTCACGACCTCCAACACCCATTATAACGTTACCATGAACCTACTGCTAAAGTTGGCCTTGGATTTTATGGACAATTGGTCACAGGTTTCAGCGGAAACGGTAGCCATGGCAATGGATAGGCCCGATGATTCCCAACAGGGAATGGCGGCGACCTTGGGCATAAAACAATCGGCAGTAAGCCAACGTTTAAAAAGGGCAAGGGTGGATCTGGTGCTGGAACTGCTCTCGTACTATAAGGGAACCTTAAAGGAACTAAAGCCATGACCTTGTTCATAAAACTTTTTTTGGCCCATATAATAGGGGATTTTCTGATACAGCCCTCCAAATGGGTCGTACACAAGGAAGCGAACGGCGTAACCTCCAAGTATCTCTACCTACATATACTGCTGCACTTTCTTCTGACCATGTTGTTGCTGTGGGACCTGGAACAATGGAAATTGGCGCTGGCCATTGCGCTATCCCACTATTGTATAGATGTGGCCAAATTGTACGCAAGCCCCCTGTTCAAAAAAAAGGCCATACCTTTCTTCTTGGACCAGGCCCTGCACCTTTTGGTCCTTTATATTTGTGTGTACTACAAAGGTCTGGTGGGGCATACCGTTTCACTGTTCCAAGAATTGGACTGGGCACTGGTGACCGCCATTGTATTTGTGAGCCTTCCCGCGGCCATTATCATGTCGAAACTATTGGAGGGAATGTCGGACCAGATCCAGATCGACCATAAATCGTTGCCCAATGCCGGCAAATACATTGGAATCATAGAAAGACTCTTCGTATTGCTCTTTATCATATTGGGAAGGTGGGAGGTAATAGGCCTTCTCATCACGGCAAAATCAGTCTTCAGGTTCAACGATCTGAAGGAGAGCAACAATAGGAAACTTACCGAATACATATTGATAGGGACACTGTTGAGCTTTGGAATAGCAATCTTGACCGGAGTGGTATATACGGGAATTCTTTAGTGACATCTTTTTAAACCATCAAAAGGATGCGGAAACACAATGTGATATAAAGATGTCCCATCGGCTATTTTGTGAGAAAGCGGGCGACCTTGTTTTTTTAGATGAAAATAGCCGATCCGATGTGAATTAATTTTTACTTTTGCACCTTAATTTGAACTATAATGGTAGCGGTGGGCAGAAAATACGTTTTTGATTTTGATAGTACCCTCACCCGAGTGGAAGCACTGGATGTCCTGGCGGAACTGACCCTTGAAGGAAAGTCCGACAAAGAGGAGATCATAAGGGAGATCCAAGCCATCACCAATCTTGGCATAGATGGGGATATCTCCTTTACCGAATCCTTGGAGAGAAGGATAAAATTATTGAAGGCCCATAAAAGCAACTTGGAACATTTGGTGGCCGAACTGCGCCAGAAAATATCCAGGTCCATAGAATCCAATAAGGAGTTCTTCCTGAACTATTCGGAGGATATCTATGTCATTTCCTGTGGGTTCAAGGAATTTATAGATCCCATCGTAGCCGAATACAATATCCCATCCGATAGGGTCTATGCCAATACCTTCAAATTTGATGCCGACGGCAATATTATCGGTTTTGACGAATCAAATGTCCTGGCCACCCACAATGGAAAGATAGCCTGTTTACGAAACCTTAATCTGGAAGGGGAAGTACAGGTAATCGGTGATGGTTACAGCGATTATGTGATGCGGGAGGCCGGAATTGCCGATAAATTTTTTGCATATACCGAAAATGTCTCGCGTGAGAAGGCAACTATCAATGCCGATTACGTAACACCTAACCTTGATGAATTTTTATTCGTGAACGATCTACCAAGAAAAATCTCCTACCCCAAAAACAGGATCAAGATCCTATTATTGGAAAATGTACACACCGCTGCTTTCGAAAACCTTTCCAATGAAGGATTTTCGGTGGAATTGGTAAAACATAGCCTCCCGGAAGAGGAACTTATCGAAAAAATAAAAGGGGTGCACGTGCTGGGCATCCGTTCCAAAACACAGGTTACCCAAAAGGTGGTGGATGCCGCCGATAAACTTTTGGTGGTGGGCGCCTTCTGTATAGGTACTACCCAGATCGATCTGGACCATTGCAAACGAAAGGGAATCGTAGTTTTCAACGCCCCCTATAGCAATACAAGGTCGGTAGTGGAGCTTGCCATCGGACAGATCATCATGTTGATGAGAAGTGTATTTACCCGAAGTATGGAACTGCACCAAGGGCAATGGAACAAGACCGCATCCAATTCCCGTGAAGTAAGGGGCAAAAATTTGGGTATAGTAGGGTATGGCAACATAGGAAAACAACTGTCGGTACTGGCAGAGGCCTTGGGAATGCGCGTATACTATTACGACGTTGAGGACCAACTGGCCTTGGGAAATGCAATAAAATGCAATACGCTCGAAGACTTATTGAACGTTTCCGATGTAGTGACCCTGCATGTGGACGATAATCAGGCCAATAAAAACTTTATCGGAGAGCGGGAAATCGGCCAAATGAAGGAGGGGGCCATGCTGATAAATCTTTCACGTGGTTTCGTAGTGGATATACAGGCCCTCGTCAACGGCCTTAAAAGTGGAAAGCTGGCCGGTGCCGCGGTGGATGTTTATCCGGAGGAGCCCAGCAGCAATGGGGAATTTATCACGGAACTGCAAGGGATACCCAATGTGATCCTCACCCCGCACGTAGGTGGAAGTACCGAAGAGGCCCAAAGGGATATAGCCGACTTTGTCCCGAACAAAATAATGGATTACATCAACTCGGGCAATACGGTGGACTCCGTTAATTTTCCCAATATCCGATTGCCCAAACAGAACAATTCGCACCGTTTCCTGCACATCCATAAAAATGTGCCCGGTGTCATGGCAAAGATAAATGAAGTCCTCGCCCGTTACGAGCTCAACATTTCCGGACAGTACCTGTCAACGGACAATGAAGTGGGCTATGTAATATCGGATCTGGACAAGAAATATAATAAGGATGTCATAAAGGCCCTAAAGAAAATCGACAATACCATAAAGTTCCGGGTATTGTACTAATGGCCTAAAGATACAAACCATACAACCACCCATTTTGTGCAATAGGGTGGTTTTTTTTTTTTGGACCAGGCCCTTTCTTTGTGCCCTTCCCAGTGGTGGTAACCACCGTGCGCATCCATGGACCTACTTTTGGTGAGACCGTACGGCTAATTTTTTTGTCTATCCTATAAAGGGGTCGTATTATTGTAGGGTAATTCCTTCTTTTTATATGCATTTCAGATCGTTCGCCTTTGAGAAATTCTTTTCCCTCTATTACCTATTGGCCATTTCCATGATTCTGCTGACAGTGGTTATACAGTCCATTACACAATATTCTTTAAGGTGTCAGAATACCAGTGCCATGGTAATCAATACGGCCGGGAGACAGCGGATGTTGAGCCAAAAAATTCTTGCGGAATTCTATTCCTCCCGTTTTGATAAAGGGGATCCCTCCATTTTAAAAAAATCCCTTTTACAGTTGTACCATATGAACACGATCCTTCAAAAGGGGGATGCAAAATTGGGAATTCCGTCCTTGCAACATGAGGAAATCCAGGAAAGCTTCCGCAGGCTACGGCCCACTATAGGTTGGATATACGAAGAGTTGAACAATGTTGAAAATGCGAAAAATCTGCCCGTGGATGTGGTGGAATCCAAAATTTCCGGATTCCTTGAAATTATGGAACATATCGTCCATCAATTCCAGGAAAGGGCAGAAAGGGACCTTCGGAACCTTATGGCAATCGAGTTGGCCTTGGCCGTTCTTGCCGTGGTGATAGTCCTTATGGAAATCTTCCTTATAGTAAACCCTATAATTGCCGACATCCGAAGGCAAAAGCGAAAACTGGAAGAAATATCCTGGCATCAGGTACATTCATTTTCTTCCCACATGAAAAATATCAAGGACCTACAGTATGTCCTGGGAATCGAGAAGAACGTGGTACGCCAACAAGAGATCATGCGATTCATATCCGAAGAATTGGACGGCTTGGAACAGACTTCCAAGAGCATGGTAAATTCCCTTGAAAACAACGATTTATGAAAACGGACAGATAGATGGGCTATTGATGATGGTAGGGCTCATTTCTGAGTATGGTAAAAGCGCGGTACAACTGCTCTGCAACAAATAGGCGCACCATTTGGTGGGAAAAGGTCATTTTGGAAAGCCCGATGAGGCCATTGGCCCGCTGCCGTACTTCGGTACTGAAGCCATATGGCCCCCCGATCGCAAATACCAATTGCTTGATGCCCGAATTCATGTGTTTCTGCAGGAAGGTAGCGAAGTCCACCGAACTGTACTGTTTGCCTTTTTCGTCCAGCAGGATCAAAACGTCGGAATTGTTGATTCGTTTTAGAAGCTGTTCCCCTTCCTTGTATTTTTGAAGCTCTTCGGATAGGTTTTTCACTTTTTTCAGATCTGGGACAACCTCCAGGTCAAATGAAATATAATGGCTCAGGCGTATGGTATATTCCTTTATAAATTGCTCCAAATGGTGGCTGTCCGTTTTCCCTATGGTAAGAAGTTTTATCTTCATGTTGCAAATATAGGGCATGGCAAGTTGCTTTCCCCATTCCTAATTTTCAATTTGGGGTTTGTTTTTACTAAATTAGCACAGGCCAAAAAAAGACTATGATTTCTAGGGAACAATTTCAACAAGAGCTGGACATTATCATCAGCAATGCCATTAGGGAAGATGTGGGCGACGGGGACCATAGTTCCCTTGCCTGCATTCCGGAAACTGCCTCTGGCAAGGCCAAATTATTGGTAAAGGACAAAGGCGTGATCGCAGGGGTCGAATTTGCAAGGCAGGTATTCGAATATGTGGACCCCAACCTTCAAATGGAAATATTGATCCCGGACGGGACCGAGGTTTTCCATGGGGATATCGCCTTTTATGTTTCCGGAAGTTCCCAGAGCATCCTAAAAGCAGAGCGCCTAGTGCTGAACGCCATGCAGCGGATGAGTGCCATTGCCACAAAGACCCGCTCCTATGTACAGCTTTTGGAGGGCACCAACTGTACCCTCTTGGATACCCGAAAGACCACACCCGGACTAAGGGCCGCAGAAAAATGGGCAGTAAAGATCGGAGGCGGGGGAAACCATAGGTTCGCCCTGTACGATATGATCATGCTAAAGGACAACCATATCGATTTTGCGGGGGGCATCACCAATGCAATACACAAGACCAAAACGTACCTGGGGAAATTGGGAAAGGAGCTGAAAATAATCGTGGAGGCACGCAGTTTGGACGAAGTAAGGGAGATTTTGGAAGCTGGGGGCGTGGACAGGATCTTATTGGATAATTTTGGATATACGGAAACAAAAACGGCCGTACAGCTCATTGCGGGCAAATGCGCAACGGAATCGTCTGGCGGTATCAACGAAATGACTATCCGAAAATATGCCGAATGCGGGGTGGACTTCATCTCATCCGGGGCACTTACCCATTCCATTTACAATATGGACCTAAGTCTAAAAGCGGTATAAATGTCTGCGGAGATAGAGGCCAAATTAGTGAAAATTCCAATAATTGGATCATTGGTGAGATTGTTGAAAAGAATGAAACTTCCTACTTTTGAGGGACTTTCCATCTATGATCTTCTCGAGATGTACATACGGGGCATAGTCAGGGGGGCAGTTTCGACCAGGGCCAGTGCCATTGCCTTCAGTCTCTTTATGGCCCTCTTTCCGCTCCTGATTTTCTTGGTGACGCTCTTGCCATTTATCATCCCGTTGGTTTCGTTGGATGGCGGCGATTTTGACACCCAGTTTTTGGCATTCCTGGAATCGTTCCTGCCCTCCGCGACCAGTGAATATTTTGGGGAAATATATCAACAGATCAAGGACCAGAAACAGGGTGGTCTGCTTTCCTCCGCCTTTGCTGCGTCCATTTTTCTAATGGCCAATGGGGTAAACGCCATTTTCGCCGGTTTTGAGAATTCGTACCATAAAGGCCTATCCCGGCATTTTTTAAGACAATATGCCTATGCCCTTGTCGTGGGCGTCATTTTGTCCATTTTGGTGATCGTAAGTGCCGTAGCCTTTGTCTATTTTGAATTTTATGTGGTGCGATCGGCATCTGAGATCGCCAATTTTATAAGGGGCAACAATTTAGGGGAAAGTACACTGCTCGTAAAGATTGCCCAGTTGTTGTTCATAGTGATCTTGTCCTATTTTTCCACCTCCATCCTCTATTATTTCGGAACCGCCGAGGGCAAAGAGGCCCGTTTCCTTACCGTGGGCGCTTTGATGACCACCGTGCTGTTCGTGCTAACTTCCTATATCTTCGGTATTTATGTGGAAAAATTTGCCCGTTATAATGAACTGTACGGTGCGCTGGGCGGATTATTGATCCTGATGGTCTTTATTTGGTTAAATTCCAATATCTTGCTGCTGGGGTTCGAATTGAACGCGACCCTTAACTCCTTACGGAAAAAAATGGCACAAAATGAAGAAAATGATTAGCATTATAATGCTCGGCACATGTATGTTAGGATGTAATCTTTCCAATTCGCAGGACGTTTTTGGCAAGTGGAAAACCATTGATGACCGTAACGGGGTGGAAAAGGCCGTTATAGAGATTTATGAAAGGGACGGACTTCTCCATGGGAAGGTTGTGCAGATTTTGGAGGAAGGAAAAAAGAACGCCAAATGTGTGAAATGTGAGGGCGAGCGAAAAGACAAACCAATTTTGGGGATGAAGATCATTGAGGATGCAAGCGAACATTCCGAAGGCATATGGAAAGGCAAGACATTATTTGATCCGGAGCAGGCAATGACATTTCGCTGTAAAATATGGTTGAACCCTGAGAATTCCAACGAACTGATGGTAAGGGGGTACTTGGCCTTTATCTACCGTACCCAAAAATGGATCCGAATAAAGGACTAGGAGTTTTTTGTTATGCATTATTTTGTCAACGTCATTCTGCCCATTCCCTTGCAGAAGCTTTTTACGTACAGCATTTCCGCTTCCGAGGCAGAAATATTGAAGCCCGGGATGAGATTGGCCGTACCCTTTGGAAAGTCCAAGATATATACGGCCTTGGTCCATCAAGTTCATAACGAGCCCCCGGAACTTTACGAAGCAAAGGAGATACATCAGATCTTGGACGATGCGCCCATAGTGAACGATATTCAATTGCAGTTGTGGCAGTGGATCGGGTCCTATTATATGTGCAGTGTAGGGGAGGTTTTCCGCACGGCCGTTCCCAGCGCTTTTTTACTTGAGAGCGAAACCCTAATACTTAGAAATGACCGAACGGAAATTGATGATTCGAACATGCCGGACGATGAATTCCTGGTCTATGAGGCATTGCGTCACCAACCCGTCTTAAGGGTACACGAAGTAAGCGCCATTATAGAAAGGAAGAACGTACTTCCGATATTGTCCCGGTTGCTGGAAAAAAAGGCCATAACGATCAAGGAAGAAGTTTTTGAACAGTACAGACCGAAAATTGTTAGGTATGTACGTTTGGGCCATGCCTTTTTAGAAGAGGAAAAATTGGAAGTCCTTTTGGACTCGCTTTCCCGGGCCCCCAAACAACGATCCGTTGTTCTGTCGTTGTTCCAGTTACAAGCAACTTCCAAAAAGCCCATACAGGCAACCGACCTTCAGAGGATCGGTAACAGTTCTGCCACGGTGGTCTCTACCTTGGTGGAAAAGGGTATACTGGAAGAGTATTTCTTGCGGACGGACAGGGTGGAGCACAATGCAGGTGAAGGGAAGGAAGACCTGAAACCCCTTAATGGGGAACAGGAGCAAGCCTATGCAGCTATTTTAAGGAGTTTTGCGGATAACAAGGTCGCCCTTTTACATGGGGTCACTTCATCGGGTAAAACCGAGGTGTACGTACAATTGATCTCCAATTTTATCGAAAAGGGGATGCAGGTCCTTTATCTGTTGCCCGAAATAGCGCTCACAACTCAATTGATTTCCCGCCTGCAGGAATATTTTGGGGATAAGGTGGCCGTTTACCATTCAAAATACAGTGTGCAGGAGCGGGTAGAGGTCTGGAACAATGTGCTGAGGCACAAGGCCAAGGCACGGATAGTCATAGGGGCCAGGTCCGCCCTGTTCCTGCCATTTTCCAGATTGGGCCTGACCATTGTTGACGAGGAGCACGAGGCCTCCTTTAAACAATATGACCCCGCACCAAGGTACCATGCCCGTGATACGGCCATTGTACTGGCAAACCTTCATGGTTCCAAGGTACTTTTAGGGTCCGCCACCCCCAGTGTGGAGAGCTTTTATAACGTGAAGAGCGGTAAATACGGGTACGCTGCCATGACCCGACGGTATGGTAACGTACTTATGCCCAAAATAGAGTTGGTGGACATTAAGGAGCAGACCCGAAAAAAAAGGATGAAGGGACATTTCTCCGAACGCTTGATGGAGGGAATTGCCGAAGCGCTGGGGGCGGGGGAACAAATTATACTTTTCCAAAACAGAAGGGGATATGCCCCAATCGTGGAATGTGGCACTTGTGGCCATTCGCCCCAATGTCCCAATTGCGATGTGAGCCTTACGTACCATGAATACAGAAGGCAGCTGCGCTGTCATTACTGTGGGTGCCATATGGCCCTTCAGCTCAGCTGTCAGGCATGTGGAAGTTCCGATATGGATACCAAAGGTTTTGGAACGGAACAGGTGGAAAGGGAACTGCTCGACCTGTTCCCGGGGGCCAAGGTAGGCCGTATGGATCTGGATACCACTAGGGGCAAACACGGTTATGAAAAGATCATTACCGCATTTGAAACACAGGAACTGGATATTTTGGTGGGGACCCAAATGCTCACTAAAGGGCTCGACTTTAGGAATGTGGGGCTTGTGGGTATCATGAATGCGGATAGTCTGCTGAACTTTCCCGATTTCAGGGCGCACGAAAGAAGCTTCCAATTGCTTACCCAAGTGGCCGGAAGGGCGGGCCGTACCCAAAAACAGGGGTCGGTGATCGTACAGACCTATAATCCCTACCATCAGATATTGAAACAGGTTTCCACCAATGATTATCTTGGCATGTTCCAAGATCAGTTGTACGAACGGGAACAGTATAAATATCCACCTATAAACAGGTTGATCAAGATTACCTTTAAGCACAAGGATTACAATAAAGTGAACGAGGCGGCGGACTGGTTCGCAAAATCTTTGAAAAACCTGTTCGGGGAGCAGGTACTGGGCCCGGAATTTCCACCGGTCGCCCGGATAAGAAACCAGTATATCAAGAATATAATGATAAAAATTCCAGCGGAAAACTCCTTATCCAAAACAAAAAATTGCATTAAAAGGATAGAAAGGTCTTTTAATGCAATTGGTCCTTATAAAGGTGTAAGGGTCCTCTATAATGTAGATTATGTTTAGTGCGCTACACGTTGCTGAGCGCTTCCGCCAATTCTGATTTCTTGTTTCTGCTCAATGGTATCTGACGTCCCCCCACTTCCACATTTTTACTGTTGAATTTCTCCACTTTCTCCAAGTTCACGATATAGGATTTGTGTATCCTCAAAAATTTATCCTGGGGAAGTTCGTTCTCAAAGGATTTCATGGTGGACAAGATCACTATATTGGCATCATCGGTCACCAATTTTATGTAATCCCCCAAAGCTTCGATCCATTTGATATCGTTCAGGATGACCTTTCTTTTCTTAAGATTGCTCTTTACGAAAATATGCTCCTCATCCTCGTTCACCCAATGCATCTGTTCGTATTTGGCCACGGCCCTTTTGACGGATGCATCAAAACGTGACATGGTAATGGGTTTGTGCAGGTAATCGGTTACGTCGTAGTCGAACGCTTTTAGGGCATAGTCCGGCTTCCCGGTGATCAAGATTACCTGTGGCCGGTTGTCCAAGGATTCCAATAGGTCGAATCCGTTTATTATGGGCATTTCCACGTCAAGGAAAATAAGATCTACCTCATTGTTCTTAATACCATTTTTAGCTTCGATCGCATTGCTGTATTCTGCTATCAAGGCCAAATTTGGATGATTGTTCACCAATTTGGCAACGGCCATCCTTTGCATGGAGGAATCGTCTACGATTATACTTCTTAATTTCATAAATGGTCGATTTGTGGGGTTAAATCATCGGCAAAGTACTGAAAAAACAAGATGTACTACAACAAAAGATGTGAACATGGCAGAGAATGTTGTGTAATCAGTAATAAGCACTGTTTAGGTTTAGGTTAAGATTTTTATGTTTATAACTTGCTAGGTCATTAACGAATAATATTAGCATTTCTTGTGTTTAGTCATAATTATTATTACTTTTGCGATCCTAAAAAAATCTATATTATATGAATCATTACGAAACTGTTTTCATTTTAAATCCCGTTCTGTCTGACACCCAGATAGAGGAAACAGTTAAGAAATTCGAGGATTTCTTAATCAACAAAGGTGCCAAGATGGTATCAAAGGAAAATTGGGGGCTAAAGAAATTGGCCTATCCGATACAGCACAAGAAAAGTGGTTTTTACCATTTGTTCGAATTTACCGCACCAGGTGAAGCAATTGCCAGCTACGAACTGGAATTTAGAAGGGACGAGCGCATCATGCGTTTTCTGACCGTTAAGTTGGATAAACATGCCATTTCATGGGCGGAGCGAAGAAGAGCAAAACTAAAAACTAAAGCATAAGGTTATGTCATCGATAGAACAACAAGCAAAAGGCAAAAAAGATGGGGAGATCAGGTACCTGACCCCATTGAACATTGAGACCAATAAACAAAAGAAATACTGCCGTTTCAAGAGATCAGGTATCAAATATGTGGATTATAAAGATCCCGATTTCCTTTTTAAATTGGTAAACGAACAAGGTAAGCTCCTTCCGCGAAGATTAACGGGAACCTCCCTGAAATTTCAAAGAAAGGTAGCCACTGCCGTGAAACGCGCACGCCATTTGGCCTTAATGCCTTACGTAGGTGATTTATTAAAATAAAAAGGAGCTGATCATGGAACTTATATTAAAGGAAGACGTTCAAAACTTGGGTTTTAAGGACGATTTGGTAAATGTAAAGAACGGTTACGGGAGAAATTACCTTATACCCCAAGGGTTAGCGGCAATGGCCACGCCTTCGGCAAAAAAGGTTTTGGCCGAAAACTTAAAGCAAAAGGCCCATAAGGAAAAGCAGGTGATCGCGGAGGCCAATAAAACTGCCGAAGCAATCAAACAACTGGAGATCAAGATATCGGCAAAGGCCGGTGCGGGCGAAAAATTGTTTGGATCCATTACGAATATCGATCTTGCAGAGGCTTTGGAGAAAGCTGGACAGCCTGTGGACAGGAAATACATCAGCATCAACGGTGGTTCCATAAAAAGGACCGGACCTTACAATGCCCAGATCCGGTTGCACCGGGATGTGATTATCGACTTTTCATTTGACGTGGTGGCCGAAGCCAACAATTAGGCATCGAATAAATAAGAATTGTAGGGCCACAGAAATGTGGCCCTTTTTTATGACCATTTTATAAATATGGTTTGGACCATTAAGGTACGCGCGACCGGTAATTTTCATCAGCGTAATTTTGGCATGGGAAAAGGTCTGGTCCAAATACCTTATTATTTTTGTGGAAAAATTGAACCTGTTCCGGTTGCACAACAAAAGGGACCATAGAATATACGGATGAAATATACAAGGCTTACTAAACAACAGTTGGAAGAACTGCAAAAGGAATTTATCAACTTCTTGGCTACCCAGTCCATTACGGCCGATGAATGGGAATCCCTTAAACGTGACAAGCCCCAAGTGGCCGAGGAGGAATTGGATATTTTTAGCGATCTGGTGTGGGAGGGGGTGCTCAACAAGGTAACCTATCTGGAAAATATCTCGGCCCAGAGCATGCACCTTTTCCATTTGACCGACAAGGAAATGAAATTGATTTCCGTAAAAATATTGAACCCCGACCTGGACCTGACCACCCCTGAGGGATTTGGATGGTTCAAAAAGAATTGGCAATCGGATTTTGTGGAGTACCTTACGGCTTCAAAGGCATATGGTAAAGAACACAATATGGATAAATTTAAACTGATCCAACAGGGAGCGGTGATCACCAAAGGGGAACTGTACCAATGGTTCGACAAGCTGATCGGGTAGGGCCGGTCCAAATTGGGCAAGAAAGGGAATACAATTTAGTACAAAATCAATCAATGGCACAAAAACCAGCACTCCCCAAGGGGACCCGGGACTTTGGCCCCATAGAGGTGGCAAAGCGCAACTACATATTCGAGGTAGTAAAGAAACAGTTTAGGACCTTTGGGTTCCAACCTATAGAAACCCCTTCGTTCGAAAATTCCGAGACCCTGATGGGCAAATATGGGGACGAGGGCGATCGGCTTATCTTTAAGATTCTCAATTCAGGGGATTATCTTTCCAAAGTAGGGGAAAAGGCGATTATGGCAAAAGATTCCAATCTGCTTACGCCGCAAATTTCCGAAAAGGCCCTTAGGTACGACCTTACCGTTCCTTTTGCGCGCTACGTGGTAATGCACCAAAATGAACTGGATTTTCCCTTCAAAAGATATCAGATCCAACCCGTTTGGAGGGCGGACAGACCTCAAAAGGGACGCTTCCGTGAATTTTTTCAATGCGATGCAGATGTTGTCGGGGCCAATTCCCTATTGCAGGAAGTGGAACTGGTGCAGTTGTACGATGCGGTATTTTCCGATCTTAAACTGGAAGGGGTCGCTATAAAGCTCAACAATAGAAAGGTACTGGCCGGAATTGCGGAAGTGATAGGGGCCCGGGAGAAATTGATCGATTTTACTGTTGCCCTGGACAAGCTGGACAAGATAGGGGAGGAGGGTGTTAAAAAGGAACTGTTGGAAAAAGGCATTTCGGAGGGGGCAATTGCCAAGGCCGCTCCTTTGTTTTCCCTCTCGGGCACCAATTCGGAGCAGTTGGCGGCACTTGGAAAATTGTTGAGCGAATCGGAACTGGGGTCTTCTGGTGTCAAGGAACTTGCCTTCATCATGGATACCGTTGAAAAATTGGGTCTTCGGTCGGCCAAATTACGGTTGGATGTCACCCTTGCGCGGGGCCTTAACTATTATACGGGAGCAATTTTTGAGGTAGGTGCCCCGGAAAAAGTGGCCATGGGCTCCATAGGGGGCGGTGGTAGGTATGACGACCTTACCGGAATCTTTGGACTTAAGGATGTTAGCGGGGTGGGAATTTCTTTTGGACTGGACCGTATTTACCTGGTCTTGGAAGAACTACAACTCTTTCCTAATGCCTTGGAACGCTCCTTGGATGTACTTTGTGTAAACTTTGGGGAAAGAGAAGCGATGGCTTCCCTTACACTGGTGAACAAACTCAGAAAAATGGGGGTAAAGGCCGATTTTTATCCATCAACGGTCAAAATGCAGAAACAGATGAAATATGCCCACAATAGAAAGGTGCCCTTTGTGGTGTTGATAGGGGAGCAGGAACTGGTCAGCAATACGTTTGTAGTAAAAGATATGGATCAAGGTGAGCAGTATACCTATTCCCTGGATTCGCCCGATGCCTTTGTGAGGCAGTTTGGACTATAGCCGTTCTGATACGGCCTTTGCAATGGCCCGGTAATAGGCCAGCCCGTGCGGCACGTATTTTTTGCTATATTCGGGGTGTAGAAGTTCGTCCATAAAATGGGAAAGCGGTATAAGGTCGAGATCCCTTACCTCGCTTTCCTGTTTTACGAGGGCATCAAGTCCAACGGTGAGCGTGGCCATATACGTATGGTGGAATTCATTGTCCATTAAACCATTGCCATGTTGCTGCATTGATTTGAAGATGCCGATCTTTTGAAGGTCGCCCGCCCCGACTGTAAGCCCTATTTCTTCCTTTATTTCCCTTAGGGCGGATAAGACCGGGTCCTCTCCCGCCCCAACGTGCCCGGCAACGGAAACGTCCCATAGCAACGGATGGGTATCCTTGTTCCCGCTCCTTTGTTGAATCAACACGTCGCCCGCTCCGGTGTGGAACCAAATATGTACAGTGGGATGGAACACCCCTTTTACATGCGCTTCCGATTTTAAAATGCGCTTTCCGGTATAATTTCCGGAAGCATCCAATACATCCAACAGTTCATCCATATAAGTTGCCCCTTAACGTGGGATATCAGGTCTCCCAATTTGGCGGGGACATAAAGTTTGGTCCATTTTTATTTGACGATGGACACCGTAAATCGGAATGCCGAGGGACTATCGATCGGTTATACAGGGTACCGCTAAATTACACTTGATATAGAACCCTTAATCGAAATAGCTGAAAGTTTCCCCTTCCTTAATGGTCAGCAAAGTCTCATAGATCAAGCGGATGACATTTTCCACATCGTCTTGGTGAACCGTTTCCACGGTGGTGTGCATATACCGCAGGGGAAGTGATATGAGTGCCGAGGCCACTCCACCGTTGCTATAGGCAAAGGCGTCGGTATCCGTGCCGGTATATCTGGAAGAGGCCAACCGCTGAAAGGGAATCCCTTTGGCTTCGGCGGTATCAAGGATGCGTTCCCGTAATTTGTTCTGAACTGCGGGTGCATAGGAAATTACCGGGCCGGCACCGATTTCGGTGTGTCCCTGTTTTTTTTTCTCGATCATGGGCGTGGTGGTGTCGTGGCAGACATCGGTGACAATGGCGACATTCGGTTTAATGGTCTGGGTGATCATTTCGGCGCCCCTTAGTCCAATTTCTTCCTGTACCGAATTGGTTATATAGAGTCCGAAGGGCAGCTTTTTCTTGTTTTCATACAAAAGTCGCGCCACTTCGGCAATCATAAAACCTCCTGCCCTGTTGTCTATTGCACGGCATACGAACCGGTTTCCGTTCAGGATCTGGAACGTATCGGGGTACGTGATGACACAGCCCACATGCACGCCCATTTTTTCCACCTCGGCCTTGTTCTTGGCCCCGATATCAATAAAGATATTGTCCAATTTTGGAGGTTCTTCCTTGGAGCTTTCCCTAGTGTGTATGGCCGGCCACCCGAATATGCCCTTTACGATACCTTTTTTAGTGTGTATGTTCACCCATTTGGACGGAGCGATCTGGTGGTCGCTCCCCCCATTGCGTACCACATAGATGAGGCCATCGTCCGTAATGTAGTTAACGTACCAGGAAATCTCATCGGAATGCCCCTCGATCACCACTTTGTACGCTGCCTCGGGGTTGATGACCCCTACTGCCGTACCATAGGTATCCGTGATAAAAGTGTCCACATAAGGTTTCAAATATTCCATCCACAATTTTTGACCCTCCATTTCATAGCCTGTGGGAGAGGCATTATTAAGGTATTTTTCAAAAAAATCAATGGACTTTTTGGTAAGGATCTTCTTTTGGCTCATTTACATCTATTTTGTGTACAAACTTAAGGATATTGGTTTTTATTTAATAATATGATTGCGCTATAATCATTAATTTTAGCACGATTTTTGATTTTGGAGTAAGGATGGATAGAATATGTGTGTTTTTGGTTTTTGGTCTGATGTGTTCCGTTGGGTTTTCCCAGGGAGACCTGGAGCACGATTCCATAACGGACCAATATATAAAGATGGAGGGCGATTCCGTTTTTATAAGTTCCATTCCTTTGGAGGAAGTATATATTTTCGGAAAGTTGAAGTTCCCTTCCTATAAGGACAAGCTCAGGTATTATATTCTAAGAAGAAAGACGCTTAAGGTTTATCCGTATGCAAAGCTGGCCTCGGAAAGATTGGTGCAGCTCAACGATAGTTTGGAATTGATCACCAAAAATTCCAAAAGAAAGAAGTATACCCGTAAGGTGCAGAAATATATAGAGGAAGAATTTTCCGAAGAGCTAAAGAAGCTGACGAGGACGGAGGGCCAGATCTTGGTCAAGCTGATCCATCGTCAAACGGGCACTACGGCTTTTGCCCTTGTGAAGGAACTCCGGAGCGGATGGCGTGCCTTTTGGTACAATACCACTGCCAAGATGTTCAAGATAAGCATCAAGGAGGAATTTGATCCGGAGCATGTTCATGAGGATTATATGATAGAGGATATTTTACAGCGGGCATTCGCCGAAAATAAATTGGAAAGACAGGAATCGGTACTTGAATATGATTATGCGGCGCTCTCCAATAAATGGAAAAAGACTTCCGGCAATTAAATAAAACTTGCCCAATTCAATTAAATGGTTTAAATTTATTACCCTTTCAAAAAAAAGGGGAGCTGCAATATTCTAATTTTTAGCGCTTTAATTTTTTCTTCGAAAAAAAAGTCACAAAATGTATTGCGGGTTTGGAAAATGGTGGTAGATTTGCGGCCCGAAACGTTTTGAGCGGAT
>CAXBDK010000019.1:0-63697 GCA_963974715.1 uncultured Sediminicola sp. | reverse complement strand
ATGCAGTTACCGGCGTTCGTATTTTTAAAAAGGAACCATTTATAACCTTCTAACCATATAACCGCTTAACCATATAACCTTGTTCTCTTTGTGGCTCTCCCCACTAGGTTAGATATTATGAATTCCAATGTAACCGACCGATCTGTAACCGGATAACAAGATAACAGCATAACAAAAGGTTATATGGTTATGTCGTGGCTATGGCCACTAGGTTATGATGTTATGCGTGGCTATCGAGTCGGGTTATGCAGTTACCGGCGTTCGTATTTTTAAAAAGGGACCATTTATAACCTTCTAACCGTATAACCATATAACCTTCTAACCGTTTAACCATATAACCGCTTAACCATATAACCTTGTTCTCTTTGTGGCTCTCGCCACGGGTTATGCAATTACCGGCGTTCGTATTTTTAAAAAGGGTCGATTTTATAACCTTCTAACCGTATAACCATATAACCTTGTTCTCTTTGTGGCTCTCGCCACGGGTTATGCAGTTACCGGCGTTCGTATTTTTAAAAAGGGACCATTTATAACCTTCTAACCGTATAACCGTTTAACCATATAACCTTCTTCTCTTTGTGGCTCTCGCCACGGGTTATGCAGTTATCGGCGCTCGTGTTTTTAAAAAGGGACCATTTATAACCTTCTAACCTTATAACCATATAACCGTTTAACCATATAACCGTTTAACCGTATAACCCTTTAACCATATAACCATATAACCGCTTAACCATATAACCTTGTTCTCTTCATTTGGAAATGAGGGCCTACGGCAAGAAATTTTACTTTACATTTGAATTTACAAAGCCGATAGGATGGATATGCTTACACAGAACTTTAAGGAGGTGGAGATACGGAACGGGGTTTCCGTGCGCCATAGGGCACGGAACCTGGCCTTGGATGCCCTGGCCCTAAAACAACGTTTTGTGGACGGGAGAGACGCCATCTATCGCCCCAGGGTGCAGTTCCTGTTCTTCCATCATGTCTTTCAGGACGAACTTGAAAATTTTGAGCTACTGGTGCGGGAGCTCGCCGAGGTCCACACCTTTATTTCCCATACCGAGGCGGTAGATCGACTGCTGAGCGGTAATGTGGACCGCCCCTATATTTCCTGGAGCTCGGACGATGGTTTTCTGAACAACTTACAGGCCGCGGAAATCCTGGAACGTTATGGGGCCAAGGCCTGCTTCTTTTTGAACCCCTCTTCCATAGGCATGACGGACCACCAAAAAATCACCGCCTTTTGCGACCGTCGCCTGAACATGCCCCCGATCGCATTTTTGGATTGGAGAGGTGTGGAAGCCCTCCTTAAGAACGGCCACGAAATAGGAGCGCATACGGTACACCACCAGCGGGTCACCGAAATGTCGCTGTCCCAATTTGGGGAAGACCTCGAGCTGTGCAAGGAACAGCTGGAGGAAAAGTGCGGCCCGGTCCACCATTTTGCCTATCCATATGGCCGTTATTTCGATTTTTACCGAGCGGCGCACGAACTGGTGTTCCAAAAAGGGTATTCTTCCTGTTCCTCTGGGGAAAGGGGATGCCATGTGTCCAATGGGGAGCGCATTAAAAAAGAGGCCCTTTTTATCCGTAGGGACCAGGTGATCGCCGCCTGGAAACGGGAACATATGAAGTTTTTTATCGTATCCAATGCGGCGAAAGCGGTGTATGAGGATAATTTTCTTCCTCCTTCGCTATAGAAGGGACGGAAGGGACAGAAGTGACGGAGCATGCTCCGTCCGGCTCCGTCCAGCTCCGTCCGGCTCCATCACTATTCCCATCCCTACCGCAGCAAGCTAAAATGCCCGTTGAACCGTACCTGTTTTCCATTTTGGGTCAGGTCCGTGTAGTCCACCACAAACCAGTAATCCGTAGAAGGGAGAGGGCTGCCGTTATAAGAGCCGTCCCATCCCGCCCCGTTGGGATCCAACTGTTTTACCATTTTTCCGTACCGGTCCATGATCGCAATGGTCACCTTGGTAGTGTACTGCACATTTTCCAGCCCCAGAACGTTCCAAGTGTCGTTGGACCCATCGCCGTTCGGCGAGAACATGGTAGGGTAGTTGATGATCAAAAAGGACTCACTGGCCAAGGTGGTGCCACAACCGGCCCTGTGTCGTACGTAGGCCGTATGGATACCGCCCAAAAGATTTTCAAAGACGTTCGATTCCTGATAGGGCCCGTTGGGGTCGTCCATACTGTACTCCAGGTTCTCGGTAGGCTGGCCGTTGGCCGTTGCCAATACCGTTACCCTATTGCCCGTGTTCATCGGATATCCGTTCAGGCTCAGGTCCACCGTCACCTCTGTGGGAGGGGTGACCGAAGTGATGGTAGCCGTATAACTGTTGTAAGTGGCGCAGACGCCCGGGGCCAGATTGTTGATCAGTTCCAAGGAATAGGTGCCCGCCTCCGTAACCTCGAAAACGGCGTTCTCGATCCCGTCCCCATCGGGGTCGTTATTGGGGGTCCAGTCATAGGTGTAGTCCGGCCCCAGGTCCTCTCCCAACAAGAACGGTTGGGTGGCCCCATTGGCATCCACACAAAGACTTCCCTCGTACTGAAAATCAAGGTCGGGGATATCGTAAAGGGTGATCGTAAAACTGCTCTCACTGTAACAATTGGGATTGTTGGGGGCCTCGGCCACAATATACAGGTGCAGGGATTGGCTGATGGTGGCCCCTGCGCTCAGGGAAGTGCCCGTACGGTTGGGACCGGTATAATAGGTGTTGTTGGCGCCCAAGACGGGAAGGATATATACCTCACAGGCATCCACATCGTCCAGTTCATTGGCGGCCGGAATGGCCACAATGTTCAGCACTACCGGAATACGGTCGCTGGTACAGCCGGACACGGACTGTTCGGCCTCTGCGTAATAGGTATAGGTGCCGGGGATGGTCTCGGGGGCATTGTAGCCGATACCCGATGCCAAGGGGCTGCCCCCCACCGGGGCAGTATACCAGTTTATCTGGTCGGCCACACTTCCGGCCCCAATTTCCACCATAAGTACCGCTTGGTCCCCTTCACAGACAAAGGGATCGTTGGGGGCCACGGGGGCGGATACGATAGGGCAGGGGCAGAAGGGCGAAATGACCGCTACCGAATCCATACAGCCCTGGTTGGTGGCCGTTAGTACCACATTGCTGCCCACGGGGATATTGATCACCCTATTGCCGGAAACCGTTCCCAAGGATGCGCTGACCACCCCCACCGTGGCGGAAAATTCCACCGAGTAGGTCTGTAGGCTCGGATCGCAAGAGGGATCCGTGACCGTCAGTACCGGCACCTCATTTATGGTGATCTGAAAACTGCTTTCATCCGTACAGGCGCTATTGGTGGGGGAGGTCGCCAAAATGTATACGGTCTGGGTCTGTGCAATGGTACCTCCGGGATATAACTGTGTCCCCCCGCCATTGGGGGCCGTAAAGTAACGGTTATAGGCGGATAGGGCCGGCAGGTTATAACTTTCGCATTCGGCCACATCCGTAAGCACATCCGCCACGGGCAGCGCACTGATCGTCAGGGTCACGGGGATACGGGAACTGGTACAGCCCGAAGCGGATTCTTCCGCCTCGGCATAATAGGTATGGATGCCCGGGGCCGTGTCAAGGGCCGTATAGTCCACGCCAGTGGCAAGGGCGGTTCCGCCCGTTGGGACATCGTACCAGTTTACCTGATCGCCCAGGCCGGTAGGGGGGAGGACCACGGAAAGCAGCGGGTTCACGTCGCCTTCACAACTTTCCGGGTCGTTGGCGTCCATAGGGGTGGCCACAAAGGGACAACTACAGACCTGGGCCGTGATGATAAAGGTGGCCATACAGCCGTTGTTGTCCACCGTGATCGTAATATCGGTACCGGCAGGGATATCGGTAACGCTGTCGCCCGTGGCGGACAAGGTGCCAGCCGTGGTATTCGTAACCGCTCCTGCCGTAAAGGTGAAATCCACGCTATAGGTCAGCAGGTCGGCGGCACAGTATTTGTTCACTTCCGTAAGCTCCGGTTCCGCATTGATGGTAATGGTGGCCATGGCCGGATTGATGTCCGGCAGCGTCGGCAGCACCAGGGTACAGTTGGCGTTGGCGATACTAATGATCTCCATGGTCAGGTCGGCCGTTGTATTCAGGTGGTATACCGAACCTGCACCGGTGGCGTCCAGGAGGACGGTAGGGGTGGTAACGCCCCCATCCAGGGTATAGGTCACCGTGGCATTTGGATCGCCCCCGTTAAGGTTAAATTGGGCGGTGCCGCCCGTACAGATGGCGGCCTCTTGGGGAACGGGCACCATGGTGGCGGGCAGGGCGTTTACGGTAAGGGTGGCGGTGGACTCTTCCCTGCAAAGGTGATCATCGCTCCATACCTCCACCCGGTAGACATTGCCGGAATCGGCAAGGACCGGTTCAAAAGTAAGGGTATTGGCAGTTTCGCCCACCAAGGGAGCCCCAAAGGTAGTGCCCCCATCGGTACTCACGGTCCATTCGTACTGGGCGGTACCGGAAACGGCCGCCACCACGGTAAAGGTGACCTCTTGTCCCTCACAGCCGGCGGTATCCAATAAATTGGTGTTCACGGTCACATAGCCGGGGCTCCGTACAAAGGCGTTTACAGGAGTGGTATAGCCCGCTCCACTGGTCACCAGTCCATTTCCGTTGACGGTAGGCGGTACGGCATTGCCCAAAAACCCATCCCCGTCATCATCGATATAACCTGCTTCTATTACATCGTTACAACCGTCATCATCGGAATCCGGATCATCGCAGTCGGCCAGCCCGTCCCCGTCAAAATCGAAGTCGATCCGGATATAATCGTAATTTCCTTGCTGTTGGTTAAGCCCTGGATTTTCTTGATGGCTTATGCGTACCAATAACAGTTCCCCTACGGAGGCTGGGGTGGCCGTTACGGAAAAACTAAAATCCGTCCACATCCCGTTGGGGGTTTCATGCCCTTCCACAATCAGATCTCCGAGGGGAACAAAACCAGACCCATTATCATAGCCTACTTCTATTGTACTTGTGCCATCATTCCGGCCCGAATCCTCATAATCAAGGCCGTCCCCAATGGCTAATGTAATAATATAGCTGCCCTCTTCAATGGTGGGGGCATTTGCCTGAACAACGGGTGCATTTATATCCTGCACGATAGATGCGTTGCCATTTAAATAGGCATACGAATCATTGAACATTGTTATTACTTGGTTTCCATTATCGTCAACAATGTCCCGTAGACCTGTTCCATCCGTTTCATAATTTGGTGCATATGGTCCACCTCCAAGGTCAACAAGATGAATGCCCGACCCCGTCCCAGACTGAGTCCAGTAATCAATTGCACTATTAAATGGAGGGCCCGCAAAAAAGATATTTGTTGGAAACTCAAAATTATAGATTCCCCTTGCGGCCCCACTGGCCAGTCCACATCCTTCATCGATATCCCGTATGCCGTCATTGTCGTTATCTTGATCCAAATCAAATTGTTGACTGTCACCAGCACCATAAAAAAAACGATCTCCATCGGGGATGCCGTCATTATCCAGATCAACTATATCACAGCCGGAAACAGTATCGTCCAAAACGGCCGGCTTTATGCCGAGAATATTTTGGGTTGTTGTTACCGTTCCATCAGGGTTGACCCCGCTTCCTTGTATAGTTCCATCACCATTTACGGTATAGCCCATTTCCGCAGCATCCCCACATCCATCTCCATCCGAATTTAATTGTTGGCAATTGGAAAGACCATTACTATCCCTATCAAGGACCAATCGGATATTATCATAATTTCCAGCCCTTTGACGCAGCACACCATTTTCAGTATGGGTAATACGGATTATAATTGCTTCTCCCAAAGCTGGACTATTGGCAGGTACGGTGACCAAATGTTGAAAGTCGGTCCAGGTGCCATTGGGGGTCTGATGACCCTCTACGACGGTAGGGGCCCCGATCGGGACAAAACCGCCCCCATTGTCATAACCGAGTTCAAGTTGGGTCTGCCCATCATTTCTATAATTATCCAAATAGTAGTCAATACCATCGCCAATGGCGACTGTAAGCATATAACCACTTTCCGAAAAAGTGGCCCAAGGGTCTGACAATTGTAGCGATCCCCCTCCATGGATAAAGGCAAATTGATTACCGTCGGCAGCCTCGTCATAATTACTTCCGGGAACAAGATCATGGGTGCCATATCCAGATGGATTTATACCTGCAGTATAAGCCCATCCTGTTATGGGAGGGGTAATTGAAAACGGCGGATTGTTCTCAAAGCTAAAATTTTGTACGGGAATTTCACATTCGTAGGCATCGGTGATCCCGTCGTTATCGTCGTCCAGGTCGGTTAGGTCATCAACCCCATCCCCGTCAAAGTCCTTATATGTGGGATTGCAGACCTGAAGGGCCCCATTGGTGACCTCTACCGTTGTTCCCGTATACCCAGTGCCCACGGGCACAACCGACCCATCGGGGTTGACCCCGCTATTGGCCAATTGGCCCAGGCCATTGGCGGTATGTCCGGCTTCCACCGTATCGGGGCAGCCATCGTTGTCCGAATCCACCTCCAAGCAGTTCGAAATCCCGTCGCCATCGCTATCCAGGACCACCCGTACATTGTCATAATTGCCCGCATTGGCGCCTGCAGCGCCCGTATGGGTGATACGCACCAAAATGCCCTGGCCAATGGCGGGATCCCCGGCGGCCAGGTCCACGGTAACGTCAAAATCCGTCCAAGTCCCCGGAAGGGTCTCGGTGGCCCCGTCGATCACCCTGTTGGCAATGGGTACAAAAGAGGCGGGATCATTGCCATACCCCAATTCCAGAATGGATTGTGCATCGTTTCGGAAATTGGAGTTGGCAATCCCGTCCCCCACCGCCACGGTAAGGATATAGCCCCCTTCCGAAAAGGTGGCATAAGGAGTGTTGAGGGTCACTTGGCCCACCACCCCGTTATTGGTATTGATATATAAAAATTGCACGCCATCGGCCGCAGCGGGATAGTTGGTGGCCGGTTCCAGGTTATGGGTGCCCGCACCGTTGCTGCCGGTAGTGGTCCAATTGGTGGCGCCAGCATAGGGGGCCGGGGTCTCAAAGCTGAAATTGGCCACGGGGATCACACAGTCGTCCGTATCCAAGATCCCATCGTTGTCATCGTCCACGTCCACGGTATCCATTACCCCGTCGTTATCGGTGTCCTGCGCCGAAACGGTGGTGCTTCCCATAAAGAGGGCCAGCAACAAAAAGAAAAAAAGAAAGGAGGTCCTAGAAGGAGAAGCAGGGGTTTTATAGTTTGGGGCCATAATCTATTTTAATACAACACCAAAAGTAGGAAAGGGATTTCCTAGGCGGTCGCAATTCTCGATGATCGTAACCAAATACTTGTTCTGTGACCTTTTAGGGCCGTTTTGAAAGGAAATTTTGGAAGGTTTTTGTGTGGGAGGGGACGATCCCTTTTCATTTTTAATGCTTTTCCTTCCACTCTTTTATGGGCGTGTCCCGTCCGCCTTGGGCGTACGGGTCGGGCGCTGCGCTGCAAGTCCTCGCTCGTACCTTGCTGCGGGCTTTTCACTGCGATCCCTCACGCTGCTTCTTCTGGGACCTGAGCAGGGAGTCGCACAGTAGCCAAGGGTTGGGGTCCGCTACATATCTGAGATTGGGCATCCATAAAAAAAATATAACCTTCTAACCTTCTAACCATATAACCTTCTAACCGTATAACCTTCTAATCGTATAACCTTCTAACCGTATAACCATTTAACCGTATAAAACTTTTCTTTGTGGCCGGTTGCCATAGTTATGGGCTGGTAAATGCCTGCGGCGCCATTGGGAATTCCTGCCATCGGAATTTGACCAAATTGGTACATTTTTGCCATGCCGTTTTCACGGTAAAAAAGTCTAGGAAAGATACCCCTGCTCCAGTACCTGTTCAATAGGGATTTCGTCCCTAGATCGGCCGTACCTATACCGAATCTATACCGAATCTATGCCGAATCTATGCCGAATCTATACCGAATCTATACCGAATCTATGCCGTATCCATACCGTATTTAATAGTAAGGAAATACAGGGTAACCCCCACCCTTATTAGTGGGCGGAAATAGCCCCCCTTAAAGGCATTTTTTACCGTTCATGGATGGACAGACCGCACGCTGGGATCCCCTGCGGAAAACGGGGCCAAAATGCAGTGTCCCTATAAACCTATTATGGGGTTGCTTAGGTGAAAGTGGGGCAATGTTTTACTTTCAAGTTCGGTCGATCTTATAATGGGTTTTAGAAGTAAAAAGTGGATATGGCACCCGTCGAAACCTACAAAAATCCCAATACGTGGAGACGTAATATATTACATCTCCACATATAGGCCTCCCCATATAGGTCTCCACTATGGTACGGACAGGGTTTCGGCACCAAAGCTATTTTAAAGCCGTCCCGTTACACCGGAGGTCAGCACTCCCTTGACATCATAGACCACCGAAAGCGGATCTTGAAGTGGCCGGAGGTCCATCCCTAAAAATTCCCGATGGGCAACCGTAAGGACCACTGCGCCAAAGGTGCCCGAGGGGACTTCCCGATGACATGAAATGCCGTACTGTTGCCTTACCTCTTCGGGATCTGCCCAAGGGTCGTACACCGTTACCTCCGTACCGTAATCCTGCAGTCCACGGATCAGGTCCACTACCTTGGTGTTCCTTACATCGGTACAGTTTTCCTTAAATGTGATGCCCAAGACCAGGATGCGGGCACTACGGACCTTTAGATCTTTTTGCAGCATCAGTTTGACCACCTCGGCGGCGATGTAATGTCCCATACCATCGTTGATCCTGCGCCCTGCAAGGATGATTTCCGGATGGTAGCCGTACGATTGGGCCTTCTGCGCAAGGTAATAGGGGTCCACCCCGATACAGTGGCCGCCCACAAGCCCTGGGACAAAGGGCAGGAAGTTCCATTTGGTACCGGCCGCACGTAATACCTCATGGGTATCTATGCCCATGAGGTTAAAGATCTTGGCCAGTTCGTTCACAAAGGCAATGTTGATATCGCGTTGGGAGTTTTCGATCACCTTGGCGGCTTCCGCTACCTTTATGGAGGGGGCCCTATAGGTACCGCCCGTAACCACACTACGGTACAGCGCATCGACCCTGTCGCCGGTGGCAGGGTCGGATCCCGAGGTGATCTTCACCACCTTGTCCACCGTATGTTCCCTGTCCCCCGGATTGATCCGCTCTGGGGAGTAGCCCACAAAAAAGTCGCTGTTGAAGATCAGTCCGCTTTCACGTTCCAAAAGGGGCACACATTCTTCCTCCGTCGCCCCCGGATACACGGTGGATTCATAAATAACCGTGTCGCCTTTAACCAAGAGGGCCCCGACCATCCTAGTCGCCCGAAACAGCATTTGCATGTCGGGCTTATGGTTGCCGTCCACCGGGGTGGGGACGGTGATGATATAATGGTCACAGGGGGCCATATCCCCGCTAAGGTCGGTACAGTACAGCCCATTGTCGGCTGTCGGTCCCGTCTTTAGCACCGACCGCAGTTGGGAGCTGTCCACTTCCCCTGTCCGGTCGGTTCCCTCCCTCAGTTCACGCACCCTTTGGGAATCGATGTCGAAACCGATCACTGGATAGCGGGTAGCGAAGAGCTTGGCAAGGGGCAGGCCCACGTACCCCAGGCCCACAATGCCGATTTTAAGACCCCCGTTGATCACGGGCCTATTTTTTTCCGATCTGGAAGTACTCGAAGCCCCTGTTCTCCATACGCTGACTGCTATACTGGTTACGGCCATCAAAGATGATCGGCTGTTTCAATTGTAGCTTTAGCTCTTCAAAATCAGGCGAACGGAATTCTTTCCATTCCGTTAGCAAGATCATGGCATCGGCATTTTTAAGGGTGTCGTACTTGGATTCGAAGTAGGTCACCTCTTCCATATCCTTCAGGTAGAAATGGGCGGCCTCCTCCATGGCCTTTGGATCGTAGGCATGTATCCTTGCACCTCTTTTTACCAGCTCCTTTATGATATAGATGGCCGGCGCCTCTCGCATATCGTCCGTTTCGGGCTTAAAGGCCAATCCCCAGACGGCAAAGGTCTTTCCGGTCAGGTCTTCCCCAAAACGGGCCACTACCTTATTGGAGATGACCATTTTCTGCTTGTCGTTCACTATTTCCACCGCCTCTATCAACTTGGGGTAATATCCCTGTTCCTCGGCGGCCCTTTTAAGTGCCTTTACGTCCTTGGGGAAACAAGATCCACCATAACCGCTGCCCGGGTAGATAAAACTGTACCCGATCCTGGTATCCGAACCGATCCCGATACGGACCTTGTTCACATCGGCACCTACCAGTTCACAGATATTGGCTATTTCGTTCATAAAGGAGATTTTGGTGGCCAACATGGAGTTGGCAACGTATTTGGTCATTTCCGCAGAACGGATGTCCATGCTGATCAATCGTTCCTTGGTCCTAAAGAACGGCGCATAGAGGGCGCTCATCTGCTCTTCGGCAAACTCGTCGTCCACCCCGATCACCACGCGGTCGGGTTTCATGAAATCGTTGATGGCGTCCCCTTCCTTTAAGAACTCCGGATTGGATACCACATGAAAAGCGATGTCCACACCCCGTTTGTCCAGTTCTTCCTGGATCACATTTTTTACTTTGTCCCCCGTGCCTACTGGAACCGTGGATTTGTCCACTACGATCAACCGCTGTTGCATGTGCTGGCCAAGGGAACGCGCCACTTGGAGCACATACTGAAGGTCGGCGGAACCGTCTTCGCCCATGGGGGTTCCCACGGCTATAAAGGCGATATCGCATTTTTTAAGACTTTGTGCAAGATCGGTATCGAAATGCAGGGTCTTGTTCTTTACGTTCCGGGCCACCATGGCCTCCAATCCAGGTTCGTATATGGGAATGATCCCCTTTTTAAGATCTGCGATCTTTTTATCGTTTACATCTATGCAGGTTACGGTATTTCCCATTTCCGCAAAACAAGTACCACTTACAAGGCCAACGTAGCCCGTTCCAATTATTGTTAAATTCATCGCTTTTAATGACTTAAGATAAAGCCGGCCAAGGCCAACCGTTGTTGTTTTTCGTTTTCTTTATGTTCTTTACTTATAGAAGCGGTCCAAACTTTTCCCGATCGGCCAATTTTCGCTTCGATCAAAAAAGGTAGATCACTTCCTGTTCCAAACCGATCTAATTTTATCCCATGGGTCTTTTATATGTCCTTTTTTGTCCCAAAACGGTAACTCCCGGTCATGATCTTATGGCCATGACCCTTTAAAATACCCTGTTCCGACCAAAGAAATACACAATAAAATGATCCAAAAACAAAACTCGAACAGTTTCAGGGCGCAAATATCACTAAAAATGATCAATTAACCCAAGTCCATAAGTTGAAGTTCCAATTTAATGGTCAAACGGACCTCCATTTAAAGACCTGTCTTTTTTCAATTTTCTAGGATACTTGGTGGTATTGCCGGTACCATTCAATAAAATTTGCCACCCCCGTAGGCACCGTGGTGCCGGGACGGTAACCATAATCATCGGCCAATGGTTCCACATCGGCCCATGTTCTGGCAACGTCCCCGTCCTGCATGGGCAACAATTGCATCAGTGCCTTCTTTCCAAGATTTTTTTCGATCTCGGCAATAAAATCCAGTAATGGTACGGACCGGTCATTGCCGATATTGTAGATCTTATAGGGAGCGGAGCCTTCCTTCTGCGGGGCGGGGCCCTGTTCAAGAATACGTACCACCCCTTCGGTTATGTCGTCTATATAGGTAAAATCGCGTTCCATGTTCCCATGGTTAAAGACCTGAATCGGATCGTTTTCCAGAATGGCCCGGGTAAATATGTAAAGCGCCATGTCCGGTCTGCCCCAAGGTCCGTACACCGTAAAAAAGCGCAGGCCAGTGGTGGGCAATCGAAACAGGTGGCTATAGGTATGGGCCATTAGTTCGTTGCTCTTTTTGGTGGCGGCATAGAGGCTTATGGGCATATCTACCGAGTCTTCGGTGGAAAAGGGCACCTTTCTGTTGAGACCGTACACACTTGAACTGCTTGCGTAGACCAAATGTTGGATGTTATGGTGCCGACAACATTCCAAGATGTTCAAAAACCCAACAATATTGGCCTGGATATAGGCATCGGGGTTTTCTATACTGTACCGTACACCTGCCTGTGCCGCCAAATGGCAGACCGCCTCAAGGGAATTTTCGTTGAACAATTGTTGTAATCGATCCTTATCTGTGCAATCGGTCCTGATAAATTTAAAGTTGTTGCCGTGGATCTTGGAAGGGGACAGGGCATTGGAACGTTCCGCAAGGTCCCTCGGGATTCCCAACTCTATCAGTCGCGCAAATTTGAGGTCCACCGAATAATAGTCGTTCACATTGTCCAGGCCGACGACCTTGTGACCTTTGGCCAGTAGGCTTTTAGCAACATGAAAACCGATAAAACCAGCAGCCCCTGTGACCAATATTTCCATCTACTGTATCTTTTTGGGTGATGGGACCCTACAGTGCCCCATCCAAATGAAGCCTTAAAAGTACGATATGTGTGCAATATTCTGGGACAATTGATCAATTTATGTGGTAGGATTCCCTAAAGCTCCTTTGGAAATGGAGGTATACCCTTTGGCACTAGTGTCGTGTCACGCCTAGTTTGTCGGTTAAGTCCCCGTTATTTTTTATGTGGACAATGCAAAAAAATGTTGCATAGCCGTAGCTATGGATCTGTTTTTTAAAGAAGGACAGGTGAAAAAGAACAAGACTTGGGTCGGCGAAAGTAGGGTTGACACGACACTAGTATCCAATATAGATGCCCTTGGGTCCCATTTAGGAAAACTCCTGTACGGTACGTTCCAAAATGGGCCGTAAGAGGGTTGCTGTTTTTCTATCTATTTTCACGTTTTTAAGATACTCCAACTGCTGTTCGTTGTGCACATCCGATCCCACGAAATCGATCAGTCCGCCTTCCAATAGGATCTGGGCCTTCTTCTGAACCTCTTTCCCGTAAAAATTACTAAGGGACAACAGGTTCATCTGAAAAAGAATGCCCCGTTCCTTATACTTTTTAAATTTGGAGGATTCCTTCCTGAGAAAGGAATACCTTTCAGGATGCGCCAAAATGGGATAATATCTTTTGTCGGCTATTTTGAGTATGGTTTCCTTAAAATTGATGGACGGCTGTAAGTACGACATTTCCACCAAAAGGTAATTTCCTTTGATGGGCATTACGGAACCGCCATCCAACAAGGTATCCAAGTTGGCATCGATCATATGTTCGGCAGCGGCCCCGATCGAGATATGCCCAAGGCCCGCATCCATAAGTCCCTTTTTTACCACCGCAAGTGCATTGCCGATGGTATGTGCATTATTGGGGTAATAGTTGTCCATTATATGTGGTGTGGCGATAAAATTGGTGACCCCTATCCCGGAAAAGCCCCTGATCAGGGAAATGGAGTCCTCCAGCGTCTTGGCACCATCGTCCAGGCCGGGAAGCAGATGGTTGTGCATGTCCACAAATCCCATCAATGAATCTGCCAGAAACCTTTTTCTGATAAAAATTCCAAACATACCATTATTATTTTGGTCCAAAAGTACTACTTCATTCGGACAATTTTTAACCCAAACCGTAAAGAAGGGCCTCCCTTATTTTAGGAATCGATTTTTAATGTACATTTGTAGGCCAAACTACCATAGCAACAACAGGGAACGTGGAAAAACCGCAGTTTTTTAGGGATTACGGACCTGATTTTCCCGCTATACCATCTTGTAATCCACCAATACATGAACCTATTATGTAGTTAGGAGCCATGACCACAGTCCGGTCTTTTCAATGAAAGGTACATTTATCCCCTTATAAGGGACACTAACGGGCATACCTTCTTTGGGAGTGTATTTGCGGGCAGTTGCCCTTAATATGGCCCCGCCCCGTCAAAGTTGGCGATCGATTGCCTTTTTTTGAAATCAATGATTCAAACGACCGTACCTCGGTGCGGTCCTTAAGAACTTCCATATTCAAAGTAACCATAAATTGTTTTAACGTATCTTGAAATCGCATAAATTGGAACAGAACGGAAAGGAGCCAAAGATCAGAAGGAAATTTCTTATCATTTCCCGATGGGGCGAATCCTTGGACATTGCCCACGCCATACAACAGGAAGGCAACTCCGTAAAATTGTACATAGAGGACAAACTTTCCAGGGAAATAGGGTACGGGTTCGTGCCCAAGGCCAAGGATTGGCGGAAACATACAGATTGGGCCGATGTGATCATATTCGATTATACAGGGTATGGAAAGGTCTGCGCAGAACTGAGGGCAGCCGGAAAATTGGTCATCGGGGGGACCGAATATACAGATCAATTGGAACTGGACCGGAATTTTGGGCAGGACGAACTAAAACGCCATAAGATAAAGGTACTTCCCTTTAAGGAATTCTTCAGTTTTCAGGAGGCCGTGGATTATGTAAAGGCCAATCCCAATGCCTATGTGATCAAACCCATGGGGGAGACGCAAGAATACAAACAATTGCTCTTCGTGGGCAGCGATGATGAAGGCCTGGATGTCATCCGTGTCCTGAAGGCCTACGAAAAGTCTTGGGGCAACAATTTCGGGAATTTCCAGTTGCAACGAAAAGTAAAGGGTGTTGAGGTATCCGCTTCGGCCTTTTTTAACGGGAAGGAATTCTTGGAGCCCATAAACATTACCTTTGAGCACAAAAAACTGTTTCCCAAAGAGTTGGGGGTCTCCACGGGCGAAATGGGCTCCAGTATGTTCTGGAGCAAAGATTCCCCCATCTTCGAGGCTACCCTACGAAAATTTGAAGCCACCTTGGCAAAGCACCATTTTGTGGGCCATATAGACCTTAACTGTATCGTGAACGGGAACGGTATCTATCCGCTGGAGTTCACCTCCCGTTTTGGTTACCCCCAAATTTTTATCCAACGTGCCGGTATCCTGGAGCCCATTGGGAACATGTTCCACAAAATTGCATCCGGTCAGAAGTTTAAGATCAATGTACGGAAAGGGTTTCAGGTAGGCGCTTTTATGGTAGTGCCCCCTTTTCCCTATGAAGATAAGAAAACCTTTGAACTGTTTTCGAAAGATTCGGTCATCGTCTTTAAAAAAGATCTGAAGGAAGGACTGCACCCCATGCACCTAAAGAACATAAACGATGAATGGCTGATCACCGGGAACACGGGCATTGCACTTTTGGTGACCGGAACGGCGCTCACCATGAGGGATGCCCAGCGAATGATGCAGAACCGTATCAGCAACGTGATCATCAATAATGTCTATTACCGGACCGATATAGGCGACCGATGGTTGGAGGATTCCGATAAACTATGGTCCTGGGGACTTTTGTAAGGCATACAATGGAACTGGAGAACTTAAATTCGCGCAGTGCACTTTTTTTTGGGGCCCTTCCCCAGGAATGGCAGCAAAGCATCGTCCCCTTTTGGGAGAACATCCAAGAAAATGCCACTATATATGCAGTGGTGGAGGACGACAAGATCTTGGTGGGCGGAATCGTATTTACCGAGAACCTGCCGCAAATGACCGATTTTGAACGGAGCCATGCGGCCCACTTTTTTTCCAAGGGCTATCTGTATATCGGGTTTTTATGGGTGGATCCGGACCGGCGCAACGAGAAACTGGGCAGTAAATGGTTACAGCTTTTAAAGGTGTTATGCCAAGACAAACCTTTTTGGTTGACCATTGAGGAGATGGAACTCCGGAAATTCTACGAACGGAACGGCTTTGTGATGATTGCCGAAAGTCCCGACCCTGCCAACCCCGAATGGCTCTGTGTTTATGAACCGTGACCTCTAGCTGTCCCTATCGGACCAATTCCCTTGATCACATCTTTTTTACATATTTGGTCAGGATAACGATCTGCTGACCGTCCACCTTTCCTTCCACATACTCGGCATTTTCATGGTCCAACGAAATTTTCCGTACCGCCGTGCCCCGTTTGGCCACCATACTGGAACCTTTTACGGGAAGGTCCTTTATTAGCACTACATTGTCCCCGGTCTGTAGGATCGCCCCGTTGCTGTCCCTATGGACCAAGCGGTCCTCTTCCGCACCTTCCCCAGTGGCCTTTGCCCATTCCAGCACCTCTTCTTCCAAATAGAGCATATCCAATAGGTCTTGGGGCCAGCCCAACCCCCTAAGCCTTGTCAGCATTCTCCATGATACCACCTGAACCGCCGCATGCTGGCTCCACATACTGTCATTAAGACATCGCCAGTGGTCCTCCACCATAGTGTCCGGATCTTCTATCTGTCCCAAACAGATGCCACAGCAGTGCACAATTTCTTCCAGTCCCCCATTTCTTTGGGGAGGGACCTCATATATGGTCAGATCCTGTGTAGCGGAACAAAGCTCACATTTGGAGCCACTTCGATCGTGCAAATCCCTTTCCAAACCCATGGTATTTTATTTAAGGGGGCAAAATACGGTAAAAGACGGATATAATCCATTATTAATGCAAAGAGAATATGGAGGGAGACCTTGCATGCAAGCAATTGGAAGGAGACGTTGCATGCAACGTCTCTAATTTATTTCCTTTAATGCCCTTTGCGTTATATATGTGTAACAGCTGTTGTAAAGGCGGTATCCCCAAAACCCGTACCTGTCCGAAGTAAAGTAACTGAAAAGATAGGCCGGTCGTGGTCCGCTGTTCGACAGGTGTACCGCATACCAGGTAATTAGGCTTAAGGCCACCATTTCACCCCCATCTTCCAAAAGGACAAATAGGTATCCCAAAAATTTATGAAAGGCCAACATACCATGTGCGACATCCATAAAAACCGCAAAAAACAGGAGGATCCCGAATAAAAGGCCCAGATCGATGGAAGCATTTTTAAAAAAGACGTTCCCATAATGGTAGCAGAGGAGCCCAACGGCCCCCAATGCCCCGCCCACGGATATATAGTACAGAAGTTCCCCAATATCTACCGGCCTCAGACCCGCAAATGACGGAAGATCGAACATTCCGGCAAATACCTCGCCCATACCTTCATGAAAGGAGAAGGCATCGTCCAGGAACAAAAGGAAAAAGAGCAGTATCCAAAAAATAAAGGAGTAATTTTTGGTCCTGACCATGGTAAGGAACAGCACGGTACAAATGATGAGGAATTTCAGGTACTGAAAAAATTCGGGGTAACCCCCATCTGAATCCACATAATAATTGGTGTACCTAAGAGGGCTATAACCGGGGTTTGTAAACAGGAAATAGTGACTGATGATATCCCCAACAATAAAAATTATATCAATGCACAACATTAACAACAATAGCTTGATCAGCACACTGTTATTGAAATTTCTTCGTAAATAATTTAGTAACAAATCCTTAATGTTTAATTAACATTTGGAAAAATAGCACATTTTTTTAAAAATTTATGGTTTATTCCGATAAATGTGTATCCCAAATACGATGGAATGGAAAGGGATGTTGCATGCAACAGCCCCCTTGCATGCAACCTGTATAAGGAAAATTTATAAATTGTAAGAAAATACAGATGAAACCATACTGGCTAACAATGGCCAGATTCAGAAAGGAAAATAACAGACGATCCTTACGTGCCCCATGGTGGGATTATAGGACCAATAGTGCCTATTTTATCACTATTTGTACATTGCACCGGAAGCCCTATTTTGGGGCAATTAAAAAAGGTAGGATGGAATTATCGGATATAGGTACCATTGCGACCCATGTATGGTACGAAATTCCGAACCGTTCCATGTTTGTGAAATTGGGGGAGTTTGTGGTCATGCCGGACCATGTACATGGGATTTTGATATTGGACAAACCGATTGGCCATAAAGGGATATTAAGAAGGTAGATGCAAAAAATGTTGAGAAGTTGCATGCAAACAATGAGGAGAGGTTGCATGCAACCTCTCCATCAAGAGAACCAGGGAAAAATAAGCAAATGTCAAGAATTTCCCCAAAAGCAGGTTCGGTTTCGGCCGTCATTAGGTCCTACAAATCCGCAGTGACCAAACATGCGCACCGATCGGGATTGGAACACAACTGGCAATCGCTATTTCATGACCGTATTATTAGGAACAAGGCCGAATACCAACGCATAGCACATTATTTCAAGAACAATCCCAAAAATTGGTAGGAGATGTTGCAGCCAGTAGGAGATGTTGCAGCTAGTAGGAGATGTTGCATGCAACATCTAAGGGGTTTTGGTGAACCGCATCATTTCCACCTCGTCCATATAGAACGACAGGACATCTTCCTTTACCTGAAAATTGTTCACCTTGGGCAGCATATTAATAAATGTGGCCTCGCCCTGTCCCTCACAGAACATTTTTGTAGTGGCGATGTTCCCTAGGGAAATGGCGCTTCCATCAAGGGTGAAGGAGGTATTGAACCGGTTGCACGATGTAGATCCGCTAACGGTATTGGCGGCCAGATCAAATTCCATGGTGGGCCGCTCCTTGGGATACAGTCCATCAAACGCTATTCTAGGTCCCGTAATATAGGTGAGCGTCCATGTACCCGCAAGTCGATCGTTATCGTTGGTGTCCACCATACTTTTACAGGCCGTTGTCAAGGCTCCCATGACCATGAGGATGATCAGTATCTTTTTTTTCATTTTTTTTTAAAATTTAGGCGGTTACAAACAAACATCAGTCACAATCGGTGGCATTCAAGACCACATTGTTTTCAAAGTCAAGGACGGCGCCATCCTTAAACCGGAACATCCCGTCCACTTCCTCTACTTCGGCAAATCCCTCCTTTATGACGCTGCCCCGTTTTAAAAAGGCCACTTCCCTTTTGGACAGCCTCCCTTCCGAGGTATATTCATACACGGCGAAAAGGGTGTCCCCCGAAATATGGCCTTCCAAGGTGCCTGTGCTCTTATCCTTTTCATAAAAGTAGTAATCCAAAGTGCCAATGATCCGTTCGCCCTTTTTGGCAAGCTTAATGGTTATGGTGTCATTGTTGCCGGTAAAGCGATAACATTCCCTAAGGGCATTTTGTTCCGCCACTTCTTCTTTAATGGGGGTTTCTGCCGGTACCACGGTTTCAACTTGTGGAATTTCCGTTTTTGGGGATTCCTTACAGGCAAGGAACAACAACATCCAGGTTGCACTGGCGAGTCCGATCTTTCTTTTCATGTTGGCGATACATATAGTTATTCTGTAAAAACACCGATATGGGATGGAGGGGCGCGGTGCCCACCCGATACATACCGTCCGATCCGTCAAAGAAAATATTCCTGAACGGGAACCCCCCCTATGCATAGCAAAGAGGGGAGATCATTAACCCAGAGGAACTATATGGCCCCAAGGGTATACAATTGTTCCATGGTAGGCGTTTCACTACCTCCCGCTGGCTCTAAAGTAATCCCAAAGGCCTCGGTCTCATTGGGATTTGCAAGTGCGAATACTTTATTGTCATCCCCTTCGAAATCTTCCAATAGCCCCATGCTCGTAGGGGTAAGGGGACTCATTGTCAATGACCATACCTGATAGACCATCCCCTCGGGCGGTTCTGGGAGTCCCTGTGCGTCTATGAACACCCTTTGCTCCTGCTTGTTCCAGTAAACCTTTGCATAGGAATCCGGTGCAACGGTCTGTCCCGCCAAAGGAACCACCTCTATATTGCGGTCCCTGATCGTGGCCAAAAGTTCCTGTGAACTTTCCAGGGAAGAACTGGCTTCCGCAATCTGTTGTTCCAAGACTTCATTGTTTCTTGACACAACTTCCATTTCCGATTTCAACTGGGTGTTTTGGTTATAGACCCAAAGGAGTCCCACGGCCAACAAAAGTGAAGCCGCCCATCCGGTATAGGCTAGCCAATTGGTACGTTCTGGCCCCAGATCGACTACCTTGCCGGCAAGGCCGATCCTTTGCAATATGTCCTTAAACCCCTTATTTTTGGCTCCCTTGGGAGCTGCAGCCCTACTGAGGGCGAGCACTGCGGCCTCAATGGCCTCAATTTCGGCCTTGATCTCGGGATGCGCATTCGCATTTTGGGCCACCTCAAAATTTTCCTTTTCGGAGAGGGTCCCCGCAACGTACAGTTCCAAAATGCCGGAGGTAATGTATTCGTTTATGTCCATTTTAAATAGCTAAATTGCCCCTTATCTGTGAAATACAATTTCTGTTCCTGGTCTTTACGGTTCCCACAGGGATTTCCAGTTCCTCTGCCGCTTCCTTTTGGGTATACCCCTGAAAATAGAGCATCTCTATTATCTGAACACATTTTTCCTTTAGATTTTTTAATAGATTTCGTATGCCTATGGCATCCACTTTGGTATTCAAGTCGTCCTGGTTTTCCAAAATACCTACGAAATAATCGGCGGATAGGTTTTGTTTGCTGTTCCGGTGGGTCTTGGAACGGATCTCATCTATAGCGGCGTTTCTGGCGATGTTCAGGACCCAAGTAAAAAACCGTCCTTTTGAGGCATCGTAGGTACCGGCATTGTTCCAGACCTTGACGAAGACATCCTGACAGATCTCTTCGGCCACATCGTTGTTCTTTACAATGGTGTTCACTACCCCATATATGTTTTCCGAGTACATGGCGTACAGCTTTTCAAAAGCGGAGATATCTTTATTTCGAAAATTATGGACCAAAATTTCTAATTCCATGAAGTCTGTTTATGGTTGTTAAGATAAAAAAAAGCTGCTTAACCAAGCAGCTTTTTTTCTTCTTTAGAATGAAGTTTATTTCTTATTGTATGATACCGGTACAACTTACCCTGGCACCTGCATCCCCGGTAGGCTGCGTTTTAAAGTCGTCAACTCCCTGGTGCACGATCACAGCCTTCCCTATAATGTTCTTGGCTTCTTCGTTACATCCCAGGCACCATTCCTCCGTTTCGAATTCCACTGTGGCATTTCCATCCGCATCGGCGGTAAGGTTGCCAATATCGCCTTTATGGTATCCTTCCTCCGCGCCCCATTTACCATGTGGCTGAAAGGTAGGGTTCCAATGTCCTCCGGTAGAGGTCCCATCGGCTGCGGAACAGTCCGCTTTTTCGTGGATATGTATGGCATGTTCCCCTTCGGAAAGACCTGTTAGTTCGGCCATCATTTTTACCTTGTCGCCCTCTTGGGTAAAGGTTACCTCTCCGGTCACCCCACTATCGCTTTTGGGTTCCATGGTAAAGGTGATGGTCTCGGTGGAATCCACTTTTTCTTCCGTTACTTCCATTACATCGTTGTTCATATCCTCGGAAGCCTCATTGGTTTCTTTCTTTACTTCTTTGCAGCTGGAAACTGCCACCAATAGAATTCCAAGGGATAAAAAGATTGTTTTTTTCATGATCGTTGATTTTGTTTGGAATAAAGTTACATATTATTGTGGGGGGATTCAATCATATTTTCGATGGATGTCCGATTTTTTTTTAATTGAACCCAAACTTTTTCCCTTTTGCATCAATTCCGCAACGGAATACGTTAAAAATGTCCTTCGACGGTGTTGTGGTACCTTTCAATTTTGGTCCTTCCGTTTTTTTCGCAGGTCCGGATTAAAAAATATCCCGAGCTGGAACCGGTCAAAATTGGCCGTGTTGAAATGGTTCTTTAAATACCCTAGCTGTAGACTGGAATTTTCGGTAATGTTCACCCCTACGGCCGCATACAAACGGTTCTGGCCAAAGGCTTCATTTTGGAGGTTGATGAACACCTCGTCATAAAAATTAAGAAAGAAGGTGTCGGTCAGTGGTAGGGTCACCTGCAACCGATAACGTGCCCGGTGTTCCGTGACCGATCCGTTGTCAAGGTCCGTATTTTTTATAAAACGTTGTTCGAGTCGGTACCTGTGTTCGAACAGGAACTCCCATACCTTGTTCTTTAATATGAACTGTTCAAAAATACGGTGTTCCAATATTTCGTTGCCCGCAAATGGGGAACCTTCCATTGGCATATCGCCAAAGGTGGGATCGGTATCTATGTAACCATATCCCAAGGTGGCAATGGCATTGGGGTCGATATGGTAATTCATTCCGGTGCGCAGCAACATTTGGTTAAAGTTGCCCAAGGTCTCATAATAACGGAACTGGGCCTCGGAATGGATGCTCCATTTTTCCGCAATGCGGTTGGTCCCAAAGTACATATACCATGCACCCCACTTGTCCTCCCCCGTATCCTGTGCGGATAGGGCCATTGTCAATAATGACGTAATACCGAAAATCAGTTTCCTCATTTTACCATTTTCATTTTTAATGGGTCCTGCGGCTTTATTGCAGTGAACGACCCGTATATTATCGGTCCGATAACAGTGGGGCAACCCCTCTACCCAAAAAAAGGACCGAACCCTACTTTTCATAAGCTGCAAAGGTACCAAGCAATTTTTAAACAGGGAAGTGATTTAAAGTTTCCCCAATAACTTGGTGATGAATGGGCACACTTCCCCACCTATGGTGGTACACTGTTCGTGGGGAGCGGAAGTGGTTCCGAACCTTGAAGTGGATCTTATTCATCACCGGTGTTTTTATAAATTACCCCGTCCTTCATTACAAAAACGATCTCCCGCATCTTTTCTATTTTCTGAAGGGGGTCGCCTTCCACTGCAATGATATCGGCCAAGAGGCCCGTGCGCAAACGGCCCCGATCGTTCAGGTGAAAAAGGTCGGCATTTTTGGAAGTTGCACATGTTAGCACTTGCAGTGGGGACATTCCATATTCTACCATCAGTTCCAATTCCCTAAAATTGTCCCCGTGGGAAAATACGCCCACATCCCCTCCGAAAACCAATTGGGTTCCTGCCTCCAGGGCGAGTTGAAAACTTTTCTTTTTTGCGGTTATCCGATCTGGTTCGGGCCCACCATTTTTTTTCCAGCCTCCGTATTCTTCCATGGCCTCTCCGGCGGCAAGGGTGGGGCAGAGGGCAACCCCCCTTTTCTGCATCAGGGCAAAGACCTCCCCATTCCCGCCATCTCCATGCTCTATGGTTTCCACGCCTCCCATAATGGCCCTCATCATTCCTTCTGGTGTGGAGGCGTGTGCGACCACATAGGTGCCCGCACTTTTAGCGGTCGCCACCATGGAAGCGATCTCTTCCACCGAAAAAGTGGCATGGGGCTCCCCGCCCTTTTGCAGACGGTAATCGGCATATATCTTTATAAAATCCACCCCATTGCCCAATTGTTTGCGGACAGTCCTTATACATTCGTCCACCCCGCTGGCCTCCTCCGCCCCGAGCGGCACGGTAACCCCATCATGAAAACCTTTGGGGCCATAAGCTCCGGTGGCCACGATAGCTGGACCTGCCACCAGCAAACGGGGACCGTTTACCAGTCCCTGTTCGATGGTACCCTTCAGGTATACATCACTGTAGCCCGCCCCCTCGGACCCAAGGTCGCGCATGGTGGTGATTCCTGCCAAGAGCGATCTACTTGCGTGGACCGAGCCCCTGATGGCCCGTTCAACGGGCGATTCCTTTAATACCTGGTCGTTCCAAGAAGTTTCGTTGTAGGGATGCAACAGCAGGTGCGAATGTCCCTCGATCAGCCCGGGCATCAGGGTGGCCCCTGGCAGTTGCACTTCCTGTTGGGGCTTAGGGGAAGGCACCCCCTTTTCCGGACCCACATAATGGATCTTATTGTCCTTCGTTACCACCACCCATGAAGGATGAAGCGTTTCCCCGTCAAAGACATTTTCGGGCCGTAAAAGGGTCTGTGCCTTTGCAAAGCTGATCAGTAGCAGACATAATGGGATAAGATAATTTTTCATTCCTGTGTATTGGTGCGGTTGTTTTAGTGCTGGAACCCAGGGGAAAGGCCGTGAGAAAAAGGGAAACGGTATTGTATCCAATAACGTTCGTTTTTTATTGCAAAGGCCCATTACAGGCTGCAAAAGGTCCATTATTCTTGCCATATGGCGGTTTGCCATAAAGCCCGGACCTGCTTTTTGGTAAAGGGCACCCCCTGTTTTACCACGGCATTTATCCTTTGGGTGTTCGTAATGTCCTCTAGGGGATCGGCCTCCAAGATTACCAGGTCGGCGATCTTGTCCTTGGATATAGTTCCGTAATCCTTTTCTTTTTTTAAAAATTCGGCACCGTTATAGGCAGACGTCCTAAGGGCCTGAAGAGGGCTCAGTCCCGCTTTTACCATGGCCTCGAGCTCTGCATGCAGCGAGATGCCGGGATAGGTGAAGGAATTGAACGCCCCGCTATCGGATCCCGCCAAAAGCGATACGTCCGCTTTTTGGAGGGAACCAACAAGGCCATGGAAGAACTTGCTCAGTTCCTTCCGCTCCAGGGTTGCCCCGTCCGACGCCTTTAAAGCCGCATTGAGCCTACCCTGATAGGTGTCTATAAAACGGGGTCCCAAGTATTTCAGGTAGGGATCGTTGGAGCGGTCCGTATCCTTAAGGCTGGCCAAGACGCTTCCTATGTGAAGGGTAGGTACCACAAATACCTTATTTTCCCGTAGCATGGCAAAGGTATTGCTTGCGGTCTCGGGGGAATACGATTCCCTTAAAAGTGGCATGGCCTCCCAAAAACCTATCTCTTTTCGGTTCAACATCCCGGTGACTTCCGCTTCTTTGGCACTGCAGCCCTTCATTATATAATACAAGTGTTCCACGGCCCCGATCCCGGCCTGTACCGTTTCCTCCAAAGTAACGGAAAAGGGCATGTGCCCAGAAGTGATGATCCCCCTTTTATGTGCCTCACGAAGTGTCTCCAAGAACATTTCGCCCGAGATCGTACTATCGTACAGTTTGGCAAAATCGGTCCCCAATGCCTGCAGGGAATCCAGTGCAGGGGCGATATCGGCCTTTTCCTCCACCACTAGCGAACCGGCCCAGGTGGCATTGGCGCCGTCCAATTTGGGCCCTGAAGTAAATATGGTAGGTCCCTTTAACGTGCCTTTCCCGATTTCTTCCTGCCATTGCATAATTTGTGGGGTAAGATCTCCCCCCGCTTCGCGAACCGTGGTGATGCCATTGGCCAAGAACAGGTTCAATAGGTTTTTATTTTCCATCAGTAGGCTGTCGCCGCCCCTAAAATGTACGTGGTTGTCCCAAAACCCTGGAAGGATATAGCTGTCGGAAGCATCCACCACTTCGGTAGCGGAATAATCCATCCGTGTACCCTTTGGATGTACCTCTGCGATGCGCCCCTCTTTTATGAAGAGGTCTTGAAAAAGGATTTCACCGGTACGCAGGTCAATTGTACTTCCATTAAGGATCGCCAGATCAAATTGGCTGACGTTCTTTTTTGCGCAGGATATCAAAAACGGTAAGGTGCACAGGGCCAGGAAAAATGAGGATAACTTCATACAGCTAAAAATAGGATAAATAATCCTTATGGCCGAATCCTTTTTTTCTTTTGGCCCAGGACCATTAACGGTAGTTGCCGTTACCCGGCCTTGGTGCCCAAAAGAGGAAGTTGCGATCGGATCGGTACAGACCGGTACATCTGTTTGATCGGACAGGCGCGCGCCCGTATTTATTTTTGGGGCCCGTGAACAACATCCACATAGAATTTTAATGGTAAAATGGGCAACACACCAAGAATACCGCAATGGAACGCCCTTTCATTACGAAGTATGTTTATTGGGCCCACTGTCAAGGACAACGGACCAAAAAAATGAAGATCCATACCAATGTTGAACAGAAGTAAAAAAAAATAGCGGTATTATTTGCGGACAGTAAAAATAGTTACATTTGTAACTAATGGACACAGTTTCAGAGACCTTTTTACGTGAACGACACCAGCATTTACGGTTTTGAAATGGCCCGCATTTTGAATGTAGCCCCGAGCAGATTATACGGACCTATGAAACGCTACCGCATTGAACGAAACTCCAGGTATTTGCTTCATAACCATTCCAATAAGGGAGCCATTGCCCAAGCAGGTCCTTCCATCGCAATCAACATCGAGAACCTCTCGGCAATGTCCGTTGTGGTCCATTGGCATCCGATTCCGAAACGTGCTACGCATAAAGGGCATAACCGCAAAAAGGCATTGGGACCCTCCATCCGGTCATGGAACGGAAAATCCACGGAACGGGCAAAGCTCTTTTCGTCGGGGGAAAAATTATGCAGGTGATGAAGGGGACACTTTAAGGATGGCAGGTACGGATGATCATTTGATCATAATGTCAAGTTTGCCGGAAATGGATTTTATAATAAAGGCTTGTAAAAGAAAAAAGATACATACATGAAGAAAATTACGGCAGTAGGTCTAATGGCACTGGCAGCGATGGGGGCTTCCTGCGGAAGCGAGAACAAGGGCAACACGGAACAGGCACAGGGAAGCCTGAACGTGAATGCCTACAAAGTGGAACCCAAAACCTTTAACAACAATGTGGTGGTTACCGCGGAACTGTTGGCCAACGAGCAGGTGTCCATTATGGCGCCGCTATCCGCACAAGTACTGGAAATCTATTTTAAGGAGGGACAGAACGTTCGGGAGGGAGCGCCCATTATCCGACTGGACGATCGTAGTTGGAAGGCCCAAATGGTGGGAATGGAAGCTTCTTTGGAAGTGGCGGAAAAAAATTACGAGCGGACGAAACAGTTATTGAAGATAGAGGGAAGCAGCCAAGAGGAAGTGGACCAGGCCTACTCTGCGGTGGAGACCTTAAAATCGGAACTGCAACAGTTAAAGGTCAACATTAACCTGGCCAATGTCCGGGCCCCCTTTTCGGGACAGTTGGGGATGCGGGACTTTAGCAATGGCGCATTTTTGTCGCAGGGGGAGATCATCACCACACTGACCAATTACAACCCCTTGAAAATCGACTTTACCCTGGCCCAGGAGCATATTGCCAATGTGGAACTGGGCAAACAGATCGCCGTTCTGGTGGCAGGGGATACGTTGCAGGCGGACATTTACGCCATTAACCCGCTGATAGACCAGCAATCCCGTACCCTGAACATCAGGGCCCTGCTACAGCAGACGCCCGACAAACCCATCATGCCGGGTACGTTTGCGGAGGTATTGGTCACCACCAATCTGATAGACAATGCATTATTGATCCCCACTCAGGCCGTGGTACCGGAAATAAACGATCAGACCGCCTATCTCTACAAAAACGGAAAGGCCGTGAAGAGCGTGGTGAAAATGGGCAACCGAACGGCAGACATGGTGCATATCCTAGAGGGGGTATCGGCCGGGGATACCATTATCACCACAGGCCTTTTGCAGATAAAGGAGGGCATGGACATCAGTATACAAAACCTAAAATAAACCCCTGTAAATGACACTTTCGGACATAAGTATCAAAAGACCTGTGCTGGCAACGGTTTTTGCCATAGTGATCGTTCTGCTCGGGGTAGTGGGCTACCTTTCCCTTGGGGTAAGGGAGTACCCCAGTATAGATCCGCCCATAGTAACGGTCCGTACCAATTACCCCGGTGCCAACGCCGAGATAATCGAGTCGCAGATCACCGAACCTTTGGAGGAGCAGATCAACAGTATCGATGGGGTCAATATCCTAAGCTCCAACAGTACCGATGGACGGAGTACGATCACCGTGGAATTCTTGCCGGAAATGGACCTTAACAATGCGGCCAACGATGTGCGGGACAAGGTTTCGGCTGCCATCAACAACCTTCCCCCGGATGCCGAGCCGCCAGTGGTGAACAAGGCGGATGCAAATGCGGAAACCATTCTGTCCATAACCGTACAGAGCAAAAAAAGGGCCTTGTTGGACCTGTCCCTGATCGGCAACAATATTTTTAAGGAACGGCTTCAGACCATTCCGGGCGTCAGTAGCATCCGTATCTGGGGGGAAAAGAAGTATGCCATGCGTTTGGAACTGGATCCCACCAAGATGAAGGAACTGAACGTTACCCCAATCGACCTGAAGAACGCCCTTGCCCAACAGAACATAGAATTGCCATCCGGAAAAGTGGAGGGCGCAGAAACGGAACTCACCGTACGGACCATAGGAAGGCTCTATACCGTGGAGGAGTTCGACAACCTGATCATTACCCGTTACGGCAATACCCTTGTACGGTTAAAGGATATCGGAAAGGCCCGCTTGGGTGCCGAGGTGGAGAAGACCCTGCTGAGGGGAAATGGGGTGATACCAATGGTGGGCATCGCGCTACAGCCGCAGCCCGGCTCCAATTATATCGATATTGTGGACGAGGCCTTCAGACGGTTGGAAATAATGAAGCGCGAACTGCCCCCTGACATTCAATTGGATGTGGCACTGGACAGGACGATCACGATCCGAAAAGCGGTCAATGAAGTAAAATCCACCATTTTACTGGCCTTTGTGCTGGTACTGATGGTGATATTTTTCTTTTTAAGGGACTGGAGGACCACCCTTATCCCAATTATCCTGATCCCCATAGCCCTGATCGGTAGTTTTGCCGTACTTTTTGCGGCGGGATTTTCCATCAATATCCTTTCGTTGTTGGGACTTGTGCTGGCAACCGGATTGGTGGTGGACGATGCCATTGTGGTAATGGAAAATATCTATACAAAGATAGAGGAGGGCATGCATCCGATGAAGGCGGCCTTTGAAGGATCGAGGGAAGTGTTTTTTGCGGTCATCGCTACCTCTATCACCTTGGTGTGCGTCTTCTTACCGATCTTTTTTATCCCGGGCCTAACGGGACAGTTGTTCAGGGAATTCGCAATGGTGGTAGTGGGGGCCATCGTAATCTCCACTTTTGTAACCCTTTCCCTTACCCCGATGATGAGCTCGCGAATGTTGCGAAAGAGCGGGAAGGAAAATGCCCTGATGAGGGCCTTTGGATCGGTGGTGACAAAAAGCACCGAAAAATATACTTCCTCCCTTGTTTGGTTCATGGACAAAAGATGGATCGCTTTTCCCATTTTCTTTTTTATGGTGGCCGTTATATTTTTGGTAGGGTCACAACTAAAATCGGAACTTGCGCCCAAGGAGGACAAAAGCCAGCTACGGATCGTTTCCACAGCACCGGAGGGGACCTCCTACGAGGCCATGGACGAATACCAGGAACGATTAATGCGGGTAATGGACACCATTCCGGAGAAGACCTTTTTATTGGGAGTGACTTCCCCGACCTTTAGGGCATCCACCTCGGCCAACTCCTCTTTTGTGAGGATTTCCCTGAAAGAGCCCGGGGAAAGGGAAAAATCGCAGGATCAATTGGCGCATGAAATAACGGAACGTTTAAAAGCCTTCACTTTTGCCCAATCATTTGTGGTACAGGAGGAGACCATAAGCGGTGGCAGCGGCGGGGGCGGTGGACTTCCCTTACAGTTTGTGGTGCAGGCCCCAGATCTAGATCGGTTGAAAGCGGTCCTGCCGGCCTTTATGGACAGTGTACAGGCCAGTCCCGTTTTTGAGGTCTCACAGGTAGACCTAAAATTCAGCAAACCCGAAGTAACCGTGACGATCAACAGGAACAAGGCTTTATTGATGGGCGTCAGCGTATCCGATATCGCCCAGACCCTACAGACCTTTTTGAGCGAGGAACGCTTGGGCTATTTTATACGGGATGGAAAGCAGTACTATGTGCTTGCGGAAGCCATCAGGGAGAAAAAGAACGAACCGTTGGACCTAAAGAGCTTGGCCGTCCGCAACCAAGGGGGACAAATGGTGACCTTGGACAATTTGGTGGATATTGCCTATAACAGCAGGCCGCCCTCTTTATTGCGGTACAACCGTTATACCTCCGCTACCATAGAAGCGAATCCCGCACAGGGATATACCTTGGGGGACGGGATCGATGAGATGAGACGGATCGCCGAAAGTTTATTGGACGAGACCTTTAGTACCGAACTGGCAGGAAGCGCAGCGGATTTTGCGGAAAGCTCCAGCAGTACCACCCTTATATTCATATTTGCACTGGTATTGGTATACCTTACCCTTGCCGCCCAGTTCGAAAGTTTTAGGGACCCACTTACCGTAATGCTCACCGTTCCATTGGCACTGGCAGGTGCCTTGGTGACGCTTTGGGCCTTTGGGCAGACGATCAATATTTTTAGCCAGATCGGAATGATCGTACTGGTGGGGATCGTGACGAAGAACGGTATCCTTATCGTGGAATTCGCCAACCAGAAAAGGGACGCCGGCATGACCTTGGCAGAGGCTGCCACGGAAGCGGCTTCCCAACGTTTCCGGCCCATTTTGATGACCAGCCTTTCAACGGTATTGGGAGCCCTTCCCATAGCACTTGCCCTGGGCGATTCTTCCACAAGTAGGATCCCCATGGGATTGACCATTATCGGGGGACTCATTTTGTCGTTGGTGCTGACGCTGTACGTCATCCCTTCGCTTTATACCTATATTGCAAGTAAAGAGAACATTATCATAGATGAAGCAGATTTTGAATAAATTACTTTTCACGGCCTTTTTTTTGGTGGTTGCCGGCAGCAATGCGCAGTCGCTGGAGGACCTTATAGGGACCGCCCTTGAAAAAAACTACCAGATACGGATATTGAAGAACGAGGCCAGCATGGCTTCCAACAATAATACGGCCGGTTTCGCCGGGCAATTGCCCACAGTGGATATCGAAGGGGGCTACACCAATTCTTGGGACAATACCTTGCAACAGTTTTCCGATGGTACCTCCAGGGAAGGAAACAATGCCCGAAATACGAACCTGACCCTTTCCGCACTGGTCAATTGGACCGTTTTTGACGGGTTTAGGATCTATGCGCGAAAGGATCAACTGGGCTATTTGGAGGAACTGGGCCAGCAAAATTCCAAATTCTTTATAGAACAGACCGTCTCCGATGTGGTAAGTGCTTATTTTCAACTTGTCTATGAACGAAATTTGTTGGACAACTATAAAAAGTCCCTGTCCATTTCCTACTTCCGGTACGACCTGGAGAACAAACGTAAGGAAATCGGGGTGGGAACCATCACCGATTATGGGCAGGCGTTGGTAGATTATCAGACGGACAGTATCCGTTATCTGGCCCAACAGAACATTATCCAAAATCTGGAGGTGGAGATCAACAGGGCCGTTAACATTGATCTGGAAACACCTTTGGAGCCACAGGAAACGGAATTTTCCAACTTTGTGCTACCGGCAAGGGACAGTCTTAAAAACAGGATGTACCAGAACAACAGTCAACTGGAACAACAGCGCCTGCAGGAACTCGTAGCCGAATCGGAACTGCGTATCCAACGGGCGAACCGCCTGCCCAAAATAGATATTTTTGCGGGGTACGCCTTCTCCAGGAATACCTCCGAGGTAGGATTCTTTAACTCCAACCAGAATTACGGGCCCACCATAGGGGTCAATGTGAGCTACAACCTCTTCAATGGCGGCAATACCACCATAGCCATCAAAAATGCCGATCTGTCCTATGCAAATTCCCAAATGGGAAGGCAACAGGTGGACCGTGACCTGAATGCGGACGTCTTGAAGCAGTACAACGAGTACATGTCCATCACGGAGCGTATCACCTTGGCAAAAAGCAATGTGGAGACCAGTCAGAAAGTCTACCGTGCCGCAGAGGAGCAGCTAAAAAGAGGGGCCATCAACGGATATGATTTTAGGCTTACACAGCTCACGTTGTTGAACAGTGAACTGGCCTTGGTACAACTACAGTTTTCCCTAAAATTAATAGAGATCAACCTGAACCGGATCTCAGGGGAAACGCTTTCGGCGTATCTGTAGGTTGCTTGTTACGTTGTTATTCTGTTAAATGGTTAGGCGGTTATGCTGGTATCCTGTTATGCAGTTAAAACACCCGAACATAACATTATAACCAAGTGGCGATAGCTACGACATAACCTGGAACACGGTCATGTTGGGCAATCGCTGCCGATTACCATTTCCTTCTGTTATACGCTGCGTCCCAAAACTGAAATTCCAATCGACTTGAGGTGATAAATGCCCTTGTCATGTCCCGTCGGCACTTTACCGTCTCCATTTCCGCGATCCGATCGCAAATGGCGATGGCACGGGCCACCGATTTTCCGAATTCCTCGCCCGCATAGGTATCTATCCAATCTTTGTACGGATTATCAATGGCATCCTGTACGGAAAGTATGTGGTCCCCCACCTTTTTATAGATCCAAAAGCAGGGCAATACCGCCGCCATGGCTACCGCTATGGGATCCATAGTGGCCGTGCTCCTTAAATAATGGACATAATGGTGGCATGCGGGCTGCAAAACGATCTCGTCCGGCATTATTCCATATGTTTTAAAATAGGAGGCATGCAAAGCATTTTCCACCACAATGGCGCCTTCCGCAAAACGGATAAATTCCAGCGCATCGTTGATGTTCGGACTTCGGGCGGCAATAGTTGCCAATGCCCTTCCAAAATGCTCCAAGTAACCGGAGTCCTGTGCCATATAGAACTTAAAGCGTTCCAGGGCCAAGGTCCCGTTGCCCAGTTCCCTTATAAAGGGCATTTCGATTATGGAAGCATATATGGGTTCCGCTTCTTTCCATGTACTATCGGACCAATTCATTCTTTATCATTTTTTGAGGTTCAAAAAAGTGGTTCAAGGGGCCGTTGCCCTTTCCGGTCTTTACATCGATTCCATTGTAAATGGCCTGCTGTACGTATTCCTGTCCCAATTTCACTGCCGTTAAAGTGGATCTGCCAAGGGCCAGATGGCAGGCAATGGCAGATGAAAGGGTACATCCCGAACCGTGTGTATTATCAGTGTCGTATTTTTGAAAAACAAACTCCTCCACCTCCCCGGTTCTGTCAAAGAACAGGGAGGTGATCTTCTGAGATTTAAGGTGGCCCCCCTTGATCAAGACGGCCATGGGCCCCAAGCCCTGAATCTGTTCTCCCGCCGCATACATATCCACAAGGCTTTCAATGGACCGTTCGGCCAAAATGGCGGCCTCATCAAGATTGGGGGTGATAATTTCCGCCAAGGGAAAGAGCTTTTCCACCAGCGTCCGCACGGTATCCTCCTCGATGAGCTTATGACCGCTACTGGCCACCATGACCGGATCGAAGACTATGGGTATCGGGGGATATTGTTTTAAGGTGTCCACTATGGTCGTTACCAGTTCGGAGGTATGTACCATCCCAATCTTTATGGCCTGGGGAACGATGTCGTCCAAAATGGAACATATCTGTTCCCGTACCGCGTTCAAGGGAATGGGATATATGCCCTGTACCCCAGTCGTATTCTGTACCGGTAGGGCCGTTAAGACTGAGGTGGCATAACAGCCCAGTGCGGAAATGGTCTTTATATCGGCCTGGATCCCTGCCCCGCCACTACCGTCGAAACCTGCAATGGTAAGCACTGACGGATATTGGTATTTTTTCATCTAATTGTTTGTTTATGATGGTGGGCTAGGGCTCCCTATCCACTGTCATCGTTTGATTTTCCGTTTTCCCTATTCAATTTTAGAGTGCCTTTTCTATCTGCTCCCTTATCCCAAAGGCTGCCCTTTGCGGATCGGGCGCGTGGCATATTGCCGATACCACGGCCAAACAATCGGCACCCGCCCTTATCACCTCCTGTGCATTGGTAGCGTTCATATTTCCGATGGCTACCAAGGGTTTGTCCGTCATGCCACGGATCTTGGCCAACCCATGTAGTCCCCATTCGGTTATGGTATCCGTTTTGGTGGGGGTACGGAATACGGGACTGATACCCAGGCAATCGGCCAATTGGGTCTCCTTGTCCCGCAGTTGGCCGAGGTATTCCACAGATCGGCCAAGGCCTTTGCATTCCGGCCACTTGGCCTTGATATAACTGGGCGCAACATCCGAATTGCCCACATGGATCCCATGGGCCTGGACCGCCATGGCCACTTCCAGGTTATCGTTGATGATCAAGGGAACACCGTACCTGTCCAATACCTCCCTTAATCGTAATGCCCTTTCCAAAAATAGGGGAGTGGGAATCCCTTTTTCACGAAGCTGAACCAGATCCACCCCGCCCATAACGGCCTGTACAACCAACTGTTCCAAGGGCCTTCCCAACGTACTTTCGCTGGAGACCACCAGATAAAGTCGGAATGGAAAAGGGACCGTCAATGGTTCAGTTTTACGGTTTGTAGAAATTCGTCCTCGGTGATGTTATGTAGCTTGTCCAACAAATTCACCTGTAGGCTTCCAGGGCCTTTGCTCACCGATGCGGCCAGTTCTCCCGCCACCCCAAAGATGGCCGCTGCCGCAAGGACCGCTTCCGTTTTATTGTCGACCGTCCCGATAAAGGCACCCATAAGCGCAGTAAGGGAGCAGCCCAAACCGGTTACCTTGGCCATAAGTCCATGCCCATTGTCGAGGTAGTGCTCCCCTTCTTCAGAAATGATGATATCCCTTTTTCCGGAAACGGAGACCACCCCGCCATATTGCTGTACCAAAGATTTGGCCGATTCGTGGGCTTCTTGGCTCATGGCCGTGCTGTCCACCCCTTTTGTGCGACCGATATGCTGTTTTGCCAACGCCATGATCTCGGAGGCATTGCCCCTGATTACCGTGGGCCGCAGCTCCAGTAATTGGGCTAATAAGCGATCCCGGTACCCAGTGGCCCCGGCACCCACGGGATCCAGTATCCAGGGGCGTTGCAGTTCGTTCGCTGCCTGGGCCGCGGCCAACATGGAACGGGACCAATCATCGTCCAAAGTACCAATATTGATCACAAGGGCCCGGCTGAGGGAAACCATGTCCCGTATTTCCGGTAGGGCGTGGGCCATAATGGGCGATGCCCCCACGGCCAGTAAGGTATTGGCGGTATTGTTCATTACGACATAGTTGGTGATATTGTGCACCAATGGGGATTTTTCCCGTACGCTGAGCAGGTGCTTCCAGAGTTTCCTTTCCATAATTTTTTCCAATTAGCGGGTTAACATTCCGATATCCGTATCGAAATGTGTGCATTTCCGTCCTATGCCCAGTTGGTTACAGTAGGCAGCGGAGCTTCTAAAATTATGGCGATAGGGTTCCCTTGGAATCGGAACCGATGTGGATAGTATTGTAATTTCCAAACTTTTCCCTACGCTGGTATGGACCAGATCAGGTTCAAAGGGACTGTCTCAATTCTTGGTAGAATACCCCTAAAGCCATTTCAAAAATAACCATAATATCCTGTTATAAAAAGTGAACCGGTCTAAACTTTTCCCAATTGGGCCGGACAATGGTTTTTTTATCCCATATCATTTCCCTGATCCGCAAAATGATCGGTGCGGTCTCCAAGGGTCACTTTTTTATTTGCTTTTCATATAGCTGGATCCAGTCTTCAACACCCATTTTTTGCATCAACTGTCCGATCAGTACATAGGGAATGCGATCGGAACTGCTAAAGCGGATACAGCTTTTCCCCATATCCAATTTCCATTGGCACTGTTCGGCATATTGTGCCCTAAACCATTGCAACAGTTTTTCGTCCGCGTACAATCCATAATGGTACAGTGAAATATAATTTTTTTGGGAAGCGATGTTCACAAAGGGCAGCGGTTGGTCTCCCGTATGGTACCCGGACGGATAGATGGATCTGGGCACTACATAACCGATCATTCCATAAATGATGATCTCTTCAAAACCGGAAGGGAGATTTTGAAGGATGGTAGCCCTTAGTTTGGTCATTCCTTCCCTTCGGGCTTCGGGAAGTTGCTCCAAGTAATCCTCTGGGGAACTGGCCTGTAGTTGCATACCATATGTTTTGATCCCAGTAAAGGGGTTCTGTTCCTACATTTTTTTAATAATTGTGACATCCCCCATAGGGTGCCATTATAATTGGTGACCGGCCATTATACTTTTATAATTTTCGATACTCCACATAAAAATTATCATCGGGGACCACTGTTCCCACTGTATCCGCAAAGGTTTCCGTTTTCCATTGGTCAGATGGCGTAATCAAGGTCTCTTTTCCATTTATGGTCATCGCGATGGGCATATGGAACCCTTTCAGTACGTCCGTATACCGAAACTTTAGATTTTTGCCTTCAACGGTATATTCCAGTACGGGTACCTTTGTGGTGCGGAGGTATTGGTCGAAGAAAACGGTCATATCCCTGTCCATTTGTTCGGCAATGTAATTTTCGATCTGCTGTGTGGTAACGGTCTGGTGGTAAAATGTTTTGTTGAGCCCCCTTAAAATGCTGCGCCATTTTTCATCATCGTCCACCAATTGTCTAATGGTGTGCAGTACATTGGCCCCCTTATAATAGATATCGCCCCCGGTTTGGTTCACGTTGTAAGGGCCTATAATGGGTTTTCTATTTTCGATGAGCTGTCTGGTGCCGATCACATACTCACTGGATGCCTTATTGCCATAATAATAATCCAAAAACAGGTTCTCCGAATAGGCGGTAAAACTCTCATGTATCCACATATCGGCCGTATCCTTATCGGTTATATTGTTCGCGAACCATTCATGGCCTGATTCATGGATAATGATAAAATCGAATTTAAGTCCCCAGCCCGTTCCGGAAAGGTCACGTCCCAAATACCCATTTTCATATTGGTTGCCATAGGTCACCGAACTTTGGTGCTCCATGCCCAAATAGGGAACTTCCACCAATTTATACCCATCCTTATAAAAGGGATAGGGCCCGAACCAATGCTCAAAGGCCTTCATCATTTTGGGCGCATCCCTAAACTGTTCCCTTGCTTTTTCCAAATTGGGGCGCAGTACATAATAATCCATTGTCAGGGGACCCTGTTCCCCTTGGTAGGTTTCCCCAAAATGTACATAATCCCCTATGTTGATGTTGACCCCGTAGTTGTTGATGGGGTTTTGGACATACCAATGGTAGGTCTTGGTATCCGTATTTTCCGCTATCCGTAAGAGGCGGCCGTTGGAAACTTCCATAAGGTCCTTTGGAACGGTTACACTGATCGCCATACTGTCTACCTCGTCGTACATATGGTCCTTGTTGGGCCACCAAACACTGGCCCCCAACCCTTGACAGGAAGTGGCGATAAAATGGTTGCCATTGGAATCTTTTTTCCAGGAGAAGCCCCCGTCCCATGGCGCCCGGACGGCCTCTTTGGGATGTCCGGAATAGGTGACCTTTATTTCATTGATATCGCCCTTTTTTTGTGGTTTCAGTAATTGTACAAAGTGGGCATTTATATTCGATTTGTAAGCAAGATCTCGTCCGTCTTGGGTGATGCGCTCTATTTTCATGGGAGGCTGCAGGTCTATCTGTAGCAGTTGCTTTTCCTCAAGTACCTTATACCTGATGGTATTGCTGCCAGAAATGAATTTTTCCTCAGGCTTTACTTCCACGTCCAGATGGTAAAAGGTAAGGTCCCACCAGGCACGTTCAGGGGTAATGCTTCCCCGAAGACTGTCTTGGGCGGTAAATTCCTGGGCATGGACGCCGGTCAGTAAACAACCGAAAAGCAACAGGGCAACACTTATTTTTTTCATTTTGGTCCTTCTTATTTTAGAATGGTCAATAATTTTTTCCATGCGGCGTCATGGGCCTCTTTGTTCGCTTGGTCCGCCCCGGATTCGGCACCCCGTCTCATAAAGGCGTGCCCCGCCCCGTCATAAATTTTATATTCATAGCTGTGCCCATATGACTTCATGGCCTCTTCCGTAGGAGGGATGGTCGCGTTCACCCTGTTGTCGTCCCCTCCATAAAACCCGAATACCGGACAACTGACCTTTTCCAGCTCGGTGGTGTCTTTTGGTGCGGTTCCATAGAAGACGATCGCTTCTTGAAGCCCGGGGTTGTCCGTGGCATACCTAAAACTCTGCGAACCGCCCCAACAAAAACCGACCACCGAGACCTCCCCATTGGCGGATGCATCTTTTTTTATGTAATTATGTACGGCGTTCAGGTCTTTGGTGACCTGTTGCTGATCCAATGCGTAAATGGCTTCCCTGGCCTTGTCGGAATTTTCAAAATCGGTGGTCTTGACCACTCCCTCCACCGTATTTGAGATAAGGTCAGGGGCAATGACCAAAAAACCTTGGGAGGCCAATTGATCGGCGAAGGTCCGTGCCCAGTCGTCCAAGCCCCTGTTCTCATGGATCACGATGACCGATTTGGTAGGGCGGTCACTTTCAGGATAGACCACGAATGATTTTAATACGGTACCATTGTCCCGCTCCAGATCTACCCATTCATGGTGTCTGGGGGAGCTGGAAAGGGCATTGTTTTCTTGGGCCTTTCCTTGGAACAGGAAGGCCACAAAAATCAGATAGAATATATGTATCGCTTTCATATTAAAATTGTTTGCCCCACTGTATGGGATGAATATCCTATTTGTTTGTCTTCCTGTTTTAAAATCATTTTAGAATCGCATTGGGGAAGGTGACCACACTCTCAAATCCGTCCTTGCCCACGGCCGAAACACCAAAGAAATAATTGTCCAGGACAATGCCTTCCAAGGTGAACTGTGACACATCCCCTACATACCTACTATGGTCCCAAGTGGGGGAGGTGGTATCCCTCCAATAAATTTTATAGCCCGTTGCCCCTTCCGATCTTTCCCACTCCAATTTGGCCGAGGGCTCCACTATTCCGCCAATTTTTACAATTTTCGGCGCCGGTGGGGCCCATGCAAGGGATGCCAGATTAATGGCATTTACCGCCGTTAGCTTTTTTGCGTACCCAAAATTTACATGTTCCAGCACATCCCCATATTCAATTCCATTCTCCGTACGGATATCCTGGTGCTGTTGCGTATAGTTTTCATGGGCCTCCATGATCCGTATGCCGGCAAACCCTTCATCGTTAAAAGGCCTGTGGTGGCCACCCCTGCCGAACCGATCAAGGCGGTAGATCATCATCGGGTTCATTTCGGGCATGTAGGCGACCACGTTTTTATGCACGTACCTGGCCAACTGTCGGGAAATCCCGTCCACTTCGCCTCCATAAAACCTTCTCATGTTCCGCTCCTTTTCGGTTTCCGTGGGGGGAACTGGCTCGGAGAAAATCCTAAAATCCACATTGCTGATAATGCCGTCAACCCCTTGGATATTACCGATCATATCATTGTTAAAGATCCCGATAATCTCCCATCCCTTTTCCTTTGCCTCTTTTGCGAGGCCTTTTCCTCCGAATAGTCCCTGTTCCTCCCCTGAGAGGCCCAAATAGATGATACTGCTTTCGAAACGGTACTTGGAGAGGACGCGTGCCGCTTCTATGGTCCCCGCCATTCCGCTCGCATTGTCATTGGCCCCAGGGGAGTCCGAGGTGGAGTTATTTGGGTCACTTACGCGGGAATCGATATCCCCGCTCATAATGATGTACCGATCGGGGTATTTTGTGCCCCTTTGTACCGCCACCACGTTTACTACCCAGACATCCTTGGATATCCTTGCATTTTCATCCTTTTTTACCAGGTCTTTCTGGTACGATACTTCCAGACAATCGTTGCAATCGGCAGAAATGGTCTCAAATGCGCCCTTTATCCATCTTCGGGCCGCCCCGATCCCACGTGTTTGGGATACCGTATCGCTTAAAGTATGGCGGGTGCCAAAATTCGCCAAGGTGGACACATCCTTTTTTATACGGTCCTCGGATATCGCATTGATAATATCATAGATACGCTGGTCGTTCTGGGCCGTAACGATGTTTACACAGATGAGTACTACTAGGGCAAAGAGATTTTTCATGGTTGGTCTTATGGTTGATCGCATTATACGGGTTTTATACCCCGACGCCCTGCGTCGAAGTTGGATAAGGTTTCACGCACTAAGTTAGCCAATTTGTTCCGCTCTCGCACTTGCGTCGAAAAATTTTAAGTTTTTCCCCTATCCCATAGTATTCTTTTTTCGAGCTTGTTGATCCATTGCCGTTACAAATGTCCCCGATCCATAAACCTGCCGATCAGATCGCGCACATTTTTTATGCTTTCCACATAGTACTTGGCATGGGTTTTTTGCCTTCCCACTTTTACGGTGATGGCACTTTCCGGCAGCTCTTGGAACATGTATTCATCCGTCCAATCGTCCCCGATGGCAAACACAAAATCGTATTCCTTCTCGGTATAGACCCGCAGGGCCGCCCGTCCCTTGTTCACGTTGCTACTTTTGATCTCCATGACCTTATTGCCGTTCAGGATACTCAAGTTGTCGTTGGCGATGAGGCTAGTAAGTACGGTATGGAGCTCAGCGGCCCTTTTCTGGCCAAAATCGGGGTCGGTGTTCCGGTAATGCCATGCAAGGGAATAGTTCTTTTCCTCTATAAAACTACCAGGGGTTCGGTCTACAAAGGATTCCAATACTGGATGGATCTTTTCCATCCAATCCTTTTTAACGTTTTCCAACATTCTAAAATCTTCCCCGTCCTTGGATATCCAGACCCCGTGCTCTACGATCATATTGTATTTTTTGGGAAGGAACCACTCCGTAAAGGTTTCCTTGTCCCGCCCACTTATGAGGTACAGATCGGTATTTTCCTGTGCCGCTAGATTGTCCAATAACTCGTAAAGTTCCTTATCGGGACCCGCTTTTTGCGGATCGTTATGGAAACCTGCCAAGGTGCCGTCATAATCGAGAAAGAGCAATTTTTTACTGGCACTCACATATTCCTTGCGGATGGTATCCATGAGGTCTACCGACAGTTTTCGGGATTGGTAGGAATGGTCTATCTGTTTTTGGTTCAAAAGGGAGGTCATAAAGTCATTGGCCCATTTCTCCACATTATAACGTTCCAACCTTTTTTGCAGAATGGAATTCCGGGCCTTTTGCTCTTCCTTGGGCATATTGATGGCCTGGTAAATGGTATCTGCGGTCTGTTCAAAATTATTGGGATTTATCAGAAGGGATTCGTTCATCTCATTCGCCGAACCTGCCATTTCGCTCAGGATCAATACGCCCGTTTGATCCGTACGCGTTGCAATGAATTCCTTGGCCACCAAGTTCATCCCGTCCCTGATCGGCGTTAGCCAGGCAATATCGCAAGAGGTATAGAGGTCTATGAGGTTCTCAAAGGGCATGGAACGGTAGAAATACCAGATAGGGGTCCAGCTAACGGTACTGAATTCCCCATTGATCCTGCCCACCAGTTCATCTATTTCCTTTTTCAACAATTGGTACTGCGGTACATTGGACCGTGACGGAACAGCTAGTACGATCAGTCGGACCTTTTCCTTGTACTGTGGGTATTTGTTCAAAAAGTATTCGAAGGCGTTCAGACGTTTTGCGATTCCCTTGGAGTAATCCAACCTATCTATGGACAGCAGGAACTTGGCATCGGGTGCCGATTGCTTGTGCATATCCAACCTTCGTTGCAGTTCGGACCGGTCCTTGGATTTATTGGTATGGTTCTGTAGAGCGGCATCATTGAACTTTTTGTAATCGATCCCCATGGGAAAGGAATCGACCTTTATGACCCTTTCGTCCATATGGACATCGTTAAAACTGACCTCCAGCCCCAATAGCCTTCGTACGGAACTTAAAAAATGACGTTCATAGTCGTACGTATGGAAACCGATCAGATCTGCGCCCAAGAGGCCCAACAATATTTCGGTCCGCCAGGGAAGCGTACGGAAGATCTCAAAAGAGGGAAAGGGAATGTGCAAGAAGAAACCGATGGAAATATCGGGTCTTTTTTCCCTGACCATCTGTGGTACCAGCATCAATTGGTAATCGTGCACCCATATGGTGTCATCGTCCGAGGCATTTTCCAGGATGGCGTCCGCAAACTTTTGGTTTACCTGTTTGTAGATGGTCCAACTTTCCAACTGGAACTCGGAGTATTCCAAAAAATAATGGAAGAGGGGCCAAACGGTCCGATTGCTGAACCCGTAATAAAAACCATCCACCTCTTCCGCGCTGAGGTTTACTTTTGAAGACCCGTGCTCGGCAAGCGCACTGTCAATTTTGTCGACCAATTCGTCCGGAATTTCCTCATCGGTAAGGCCGCTCCAGCCGATCCAGAGGCTGTTCCCGCCCGAATGTACCGATTTCATGCCCGTTGCAAGTCCTCCTACGCTGGGGATGGCCGTTATTTCGTTGTTGTCGATCTGTAACTGAACGGGAAGTCTATTTGAGATTATGATAGTTTTGGACATAATTTGTTTTTTTTTAGTACCTATGGAATTTAATTTTCCTAAATTTCGTCAAAACGAACTGGAAAAACAACTAATGGAGTGAACGAAGTACTTTAAACTATTTCATTGGCCATAAAAGGATTCTTTTTGACCCATTTGAACATATTTTATACCGTAAGCCCGACCTTTGTAGCGGAAACGATATTTCAAGTGGACAAAACCTTTTTTAGCCTTTGGACCGTTTTCACCACTTCGATATTAAAGAGATCTTAAAAAATATGGATAATTTAGACTATGGTATTATTGGAAATTGTCGGAGCGCGGCGTTGATATCAAAGACCGGATCTTTGGATTGGTGCTGTCTTCCCGAATTTGATTCTTCCTCGGTGTTCGCCAAACTTTTGGATGAAGAAATTGGCGGGAGTTTTGAAATCTTAACGGATGGATCCTACAAGATCGAACAAAAATATGAACTGCATACCTGTATCTTGGTAACTTCTTTCTCCAGTGGGGAAGATCGGTTCGAGGTGCACGATTTTATGCCGAGGTACCGGAACGATGACGGGGGCAGCCATGCCCCTCCGGAAATTGTCCGTTATATTCGGTATGTATCCGGAAGTCCCTCATTTAGGGTAAAGTACGATCCCAAGCTAGAATTTGCACAGGGGGAGACGGCCACCTTTATCAAGGAAAACTTTATTGCCAGCCTTACGCACGAGGTGAAGTTCGATACCGTTTTTTTATATACTTCCTTTGATATGGAAGCCGTGGTACTGGGCACCGAGATTTCCTTAAAGGAATCGGGGTATTTTCTTTTGGGGTACAACGAGAAGATTTTTCTTCCCACCACCAAGAAAATGTACCTGGACCTGGAACGGACCAAGGTGTACTGGCTTAACTGGATCGAACGTACCCCGACCTACAGGAAGTTCAACGAGGAGATCATCCGCAGTGCACTGACCTTAAAAATGTTGAGCTACGATAAAACGGGGGCCGTCCTGGCGGCCGTTACCACCTCCCTTCCCGAGACCATCGGGGAGGTGCGCAACTGGGATTACCGCTTCTGTTGGATCAGGGATGCCTCCATGGTCATCAAGGTAGTATCCGAACTGGGCCATAAAAATGTGGCCAGGCGCTATTTGCAGTTCATTATGGACCTGATCCCCGATAAGGATGAAAAGCTACAGATCATGTACGGGATCAATAAGGAGAAGCAGCTGACCGAGGAAACCTTGGACCATCTCAGCGGGTACAAGGGTTCACGGCCCGTACGGGTGGGCAATGCGGCCTACAAACAGCGGCAGAACGATATTTATGGCATTCTGATGGACCTGATACACCAGCAATTGGTGAAATTTGAAACGGATATTTACAACGGCGAGGAATTATGGACCATTACCAAGGGCATTGTCTGGATCGTAGGGAAACACTGGGAAGAAGCCGATAAGGGGATATGGGAATTCAGAACCGAGGACAGACATTTTACCTTTTCCAAGATTCTTTGCTGGGTGGCTCTGGATCGGGCCATTAAGGTGGCCACCATCCTCGGCAAGATGCACAAGATCAAAAAGTGGACGGTGCTGGAACAGCAGATCAAACAGGACATCCATCAAAAGGCCTGGAACGAAGAAATGCAGTCCTTTACCCAGTCGTACGGATCCCCCCATTTGGACGCTTCGGTCCTCTTGATGGAATCCTACGGATTTATTCAGGCAAAAGACCCAAAGTATATCAGTACCGTAAAGGCCATAGAACGGGAGCTGAGCAATGAGGGACTGATGTACCGCTACAAAAACGAGGACGATTTTGGACTCCCTTCCTCTTCCTTTACCATTTGCACCTTTTGGTTGATCAACAGCCTTTTTAAGATAGGGGAGGAAGACAAGGCCATTGCACAGTTTGAACAGCTCTTAGGGTACAGTAACCACTTGGGACTTTTCAGCGAGGACATCGATTTTAAGACCAAGCGGCTCCTAGGGAACTTTCCACAGGCCTATTCCCATTTGGCCCTTATAGAATGTGCCGTAAACTTCTCGAAAAAGGCGAGCGACGAGGCCATACGGGAATCCATGAGGGATTGATGGGAGGGCACGGATTGCAACCTTAAATCCGTGCCATCGGGAAACAATTTTAATTTAAAAAAAACCACCGCCTAATTTGCGGTGGTCTTATGATTTTAAGATCAACAATCATTATCTGCAATATATTGAAGCGCTTTTGCGTATAAATAGGGAGGATTAGGATTTTCCAGAATACTGAACGCTTCTTCACAACTTTCAATAACTACATCTTTGGAAGCACTAAAGGAGAGGTTATTTGCGTTAGCCAATAACCCTAAAAATAAAATAGCGGAAAACAAATACTTTTTCATCTTAATATATTTAAATAGTTATATCCCTAAAAATATAAAATATTATTAATGAAGCAAGATTTTTCTTATATATTGTTAAATATACTTAAAGTTTCTGCGATAACGCAGGCAATTTTTAAGAGGATGCGATTTTACAGGACTGCAATACCTTCCGTTGCTTTGGGTTTATTTTGGAGTCGGTAGGAGGGGCCTTCCATGCTTCCAAAGGTAATCCTGCCAGGCCGTTATGCTTTTGGAATCGGATACCGCCATAGAAAGGAATCTATTCAAGGGAACTGGAAAGGTTTTTGTTTTAAATACTGGATATAAAGTTACCTAAGAGGCCCTCTCTACAATCTCCCCCCATAGAAATAGATGCTCCCGAACGATTTTAGGATATCTTTCCACTGATATTTGGATAGGGCAGGTAAAACAGAAAGGTTTTCATTGAGGAACAGCCCTAGATCAAGGTTTTCAAACTCTCAAAACAAAGTCAATCATCCAAGAGGGACTTATATCCGAATAATTTGTTACTCTCTTAATTGGTATTAATGGAATACCAATTTCGGTGAAAGTACCAAAACCGAAAAACATTTTATATCAGATCTTTGTGGGTATTATTTAATTAAACATGCGGATTTAAGCGGCAAATCCGCGCCATCGGTTGACATCAAAATACGTAAAAAATAGATACTTAAAAATACGTAAATGAAAATTCAGGGAGGCAAAGCCCTATCAAAGCCCTATCAAAGTCCTATCAAAGCCGTATATAAAATAGGGTTGAATCGGTAGAATATACGTGTAGAATATGATGTATTTTTACGTATAAGAACGTAATTTTTGTATGAAAAAAATCTAAGTATACGTAAAATGCGGTAAGGGCCGCCCGTTATAGTCTCCCCGAATAGATCGATGGGAGGGCCTGTCCATTCCCGATAGTGCGGATTTAAGGGGCAAATCCCCGGCTTCTTGGGCGTAATGCAATAATTTTTAGGTAGTATAAATCACTTCAATAAGAAAGGACCGTGCCGAGACGGTCCTTTTACACTCCAAACAGTTTTGCGAAGCGGTTATTCCTATAGGCCAATTGATCGCATCCTATGGCAACCTGCACAGAACATCAATCGAAGGTATAGCCGTTATCGGCCGCTACCTTATCGGCGATCTGTGTCCTTAAGGCCACTACATTGGGATGGTCGGCATATTTTGTAAACCGTTTCAACCCCATGAGCATCATGCGCTGTTCATCGCCCTCCGCAAAGGATACAATGGCCTCCTTCCCTTTTTGAACGATGGTATCCACCGCGGTATAGAGGTACAATTTGGACATAGCGATCTGTATGGACTGCGCCTCTTCCCCAAAGCGTTTTGCATTTTTTTCGGTCCTGAGCAAGGTGGATTCCGCCATATAGATCTCGATCAGGATATCGGAAGCGGCCAGCATCAATTGTTGGTGGTTCTCCAGCTCAGGACCATATTTTTGCACTGCGCTCCCGGCCACCATCAGAAAAACCTTTTTGAGTCGGCCCACCAGATCTTTCTCCGCTGCGAACAGTTCGGACTGGTCCGGGGTGTCAAAGGAAGGGATTCCCATCAATTCTTCCCCGACCTTGGTAGCGGGTCCCAAAAGATCCACATGTCCCTTCATGGCCTTTTTTATCAGCATGCCCACCGCCAACATGCGGTTGATCTCATTGGTGCCCTCATATATCCTTGCAATACGGGAGTCCCTCCATGCGGATTCCATAGGGGTGTCCGCACTAAAGCCCATGCCCCCAAAAATTTGGATCCCCTCATCCGTACAATCTTGACAATCTTCCGAAACGGCCACTTTCAAGATGGAACATTCAATGGCATATTCCTCCACTCCCTTCAGTTCAGCCTCTTGGTGGGTGTTGCCTTCCGACTCTCGGATGGCAATCCTATCCTCGATGTTTTTTGCGGCCCGATAACTGGCAGATTCCCCGGCATAACAATTGGTGGCCATGTTGGCAATCTTCGCCTTTATGGCCCCAAAATTAATGATAGGGGTCTTAAACTGTACCCGGTCATTGGCGTATTTGGTCGCTTCCCCAATTACCCTCCTTTGGGCGTCCAAACAGGCCGCGGCCAATTTTATACGGCCAATGTTGAGGGCGTTCATGGCGATCTTGAACCCATTTCCCCGGGTAGAGAGCATATTTTCCACGGGAACCTTCGTTTCGTTAAAAAATACCTGTCGGGTAGATGATGAATGGATTCCCAACTTCTTTTCCTCCTCGCCCAGCGTGATGCCATTGGAGGGATCGTTCTCCAGGATAAACCCGGTGATGTTACGATCGTCCCCAATTCTGGCAAAGACTATGAAGAGGTTACAGAACCCTGCATTGGAGATCCACATTTTTTGACCGGTGATGCTGTAATATTTTCCGTCCTCCGAGAGCACGGCCTTGGTCTTTCCCGAATTGGCATCGGATCCCGCTCCGGGTTCCGTAAGGCAATAGGCCCCGAACCATTCTCCAGAAGCCAGTTTGGGCACGTATTTCATTTTTTGTTCCTCTGTTCCGTACAGGGTGATGGGCATGGTCCCTATTCCCGTATGTGCCCCAAAAGCCGTACTGAACGATCCCGTAGCCCCGGAAATATAATCGCATACCAACATGGTGGACACAAAACCCATTCCCATTCCTCCATAGGATTCCGGTACGGCAACGCTCAGAAGCCCCAGCTCCCCCGCTTTGCGCATACATTCTTCGGTGTAGGCATAATCTTTCCTTTCAAAACGTTCCCAATGCGCCCAAAGTTCCCTGTCCACAAATTCCTTGGTGCTATCACGCATCATTTTCTGTTCCTCGGACAGGTCCTCCAGCGTAAATACATCTTCACATTTGGTTTCCTTTACCAAGAACTGTCCTCCCCTGAGGATATCCTTTTCGATGGTTTCAGTGCTCATTTTAGTAACTTCTTTATTTGGTTAATTTAAAAACTCAAAGATGCCCGCTGCACCTTGTCCGGTACCTACGCACATGGTGACCATACCGTATTTTCCCTGCATGTCCCTTTTTCGCATTTCATCGAAGAGCTGCACCGAAAGTTTGGCTCCCGTACATCCCAGGGGATGGCCAAGGGCAATGGCGCCCCCGTTCACGTTTACCAGATCGGGATTTAATTTCAACTCCCTGATCACGGCCAAGGACTGGGAGGCAAAGGCCTCGTTCAGTTCGATCAGTTCTATGGAATCCTGTTGCAGTCCCGCTTGTTTTAGGGCTTTGGGTATGGCCTTTACAGGTCCTATCCCCATAATCCTGGGCTCCACTCCTGCAGCGGCATAATTTACCAAACGTGCAATGGGTTGCAGATTAAGCTCCTTTACCATATCCTCGCTCATGACAAGTACAAACGCTGCACCATCGCTCATTTGCGAAGAGTTACCGGCGGTAACGCTTCCGCCTTCGGCAAATACGGGACGTAACTTGGACAGTGCGGCCAGGGAAGTGCCTGCCCTTGGACCTTCATCCTTGGTAACCGTGTATTTTTTTGTCTCTTTTTTTCCTGCCTCCGAAACAAAGGTATGTTCCACTTCAATGGGGACTATCTGGTCCTGAAAACGATTTTCAGCTTGGGCCTTAAGCGCTTTCATATGTGAATGGAAGGCAAACTCGTCCTGATCTTCCCTGGAAACATTAAACTGTTCCGCCACGGCCTCTGCGGTAAGTCCCATACCCCAATAATAGTCTTCGTGCCCTTCCTTGGCCACGCTGTAATCGGGCGTGGGTTTGTAACCTCCCATAGGTATATAGCTCATGCTTTCCGCGCCTCCGGCAATGATACAATCGGCCATTCCCGCTTGGATCTTGGCGGTCGCGATCCCTATGGTCTCTATTCCCGACGCACAGTAGCGGTTGACGGTAACTCCCGGAACGTCCTCGATCTTTAGTCCCATAAGGGAAATGAGACGGGCCACGTTCAGTCCCTGTTCGGCTTCCGGCATGGCGTTGCCCACGATAACGTCATCAATCCTTTTTTTATCCAATTGCGGCACTTCGTTCATCATGTGCGCAATGGTTTCGGCCGCCAGCTCATCGGGCCGCTTAAAACGGAACACCCCTTTTGGGGCCTTACCTACGGCTGTCCTGTACGCTTTTACGATATATGCTGTTTTCATCTGTGTTGATTTATTGTTTTATGATGGTCGGATGCCATTATCCGTTTCCTTTGGAATCGCACGAATTTATGTGCGATGGCCATTTTGAAATAATTCTCCCGACCATTGTGCTGCTGATTTTTGTACGCTTTGCAATTTGGGAGCGATCCATGTTTCGATCCTAATTTCGCAATGGTTTACCGGTCTTTAACATGTGCTGTATCCGTTCCAGGGTCTTCCTTTCGGTGCACAAGGAGAGAAATGCCTCCCTTTCCAGGTCAAGCAAGTACTGTTCGCTTACAAGGGTCGCCTCGGAAAGATCTCCTCCCGCCATTACATAGGCCAATTTGTTCGCGATCTTTCGATCGTGGGGGGAAATATATTTTCCCGCTTCCATGGAATCGGTGCCCACAAGGAACATGCCAAGGGCCTGTTTTCCAAGGACCTTCACATCGGTACGCCTCACCGGTCGGGTATAGCCTGCTTCCGCCATCAGTTTTGCATATGATTTGGCGGTAGCGATCTGTCGATCTTTATTTACCACTACGATATCCTTACCCTTTTGTAGGATACCCAGGTCATACGCCTCATAGGCTGAAGTGGAGACCTTTGCCATTCCGATGGTGAGGAAGTATTCCTGCAGGATGTTCAGTTCCACATCGTTTTTGCGAAAGGTATCCGACGCCCGCAGGGCCATTTCCTTGGATCCGCCGCCGCCGGGAATCACCCCGACCCCAAATTCCACCAGTCCGATATAGGTTTCGGCAGCGGCCACTACCATATCGGCATGTAGGGAAAGTTCACAACCGCCTCCCAAGGCCATTCCGTGGGGTGCCGCAACGGTGGGAATGGAAGAATAGCGCATGCGCATCACAGTATCCTGAAACATCTTGATCGCCATGTTAAGCTCGTCATATTCCTGTTCCACGGCCATCATAAAGATCATGCCAATATTGGCGCCCACAGAAAAATTGGCCGCCTGATTTCCGACCACAAGGCCCTGAAAATCCTTTTCCGCAAGGTCGATCGCCTTATTCAGGCCGGCAAGGACATCCCCGCCTATGGTGTTCATCTTGGACTGGAATTCCACATTGAGGATTCCATCCCCCAAGTCTTCCACCACTACGCCACTATTCTTGAATACCGCTTTCGATTTCCGGATATTGTCCAAGATGATAAAAGCATCCTGTCCCGGTACCTTTTCCACTTTTTTCCCGGAAATATCATAATAATAGGTGTTGCCGTCCTTTACCGAATAAAAGGATTCCACGCCCGTTTCCAACATTTCGGATACCCACGGTGCCACTTGCTGCCCGTGTGCCGTAATAAGTTCCAGTCCCTTCCGTACCCCGATAGCGTCCCAAATTTGGAAGGGTCCATGTTCCCAGCCAAAACCGGCTTTCATGGCATCGTCAATTTTGTAGATATCGTCCGAGATTTCAGGAATCCTATGCGAAACATATGCGAAAAGGGCCGCAAAATTTTTACGGTAAAATTCGCCGGCTTTGTCCTTACCATCGACCAATACCGGAAACCTGTCCACCACCTTGTCTATGGTCTTGGTGGTTTCCAAAGTGGCAAAACTGGCCTTTTTGGCGCTTCGGTAGGACATGGTGTTGAGGTCCAGTGTCTTAATTTCACTGGATCCGTCGCTGTTGCGTTCTTTTTTATAAAAACCTTGGTCCGTTTTACTGCCCAGCCATTTGTTCTCCATCATAGTGTTGATAAAGGGGGGCAGGGCAAAGATTTCGTGCCGTTCATCCTGTGGGCAATTTTCCGCTATTCCGTTGGCGACATGGACGAGGGTATCCAAGCCTACAACATCCACTGTTCGGAAAGTGGCCGATTTGGGCCGTCCGATCACGGGGCCGGTAAGTTTGTCCACTTCCTCAACGGTCAGGTCCATTTCCCGTACCATGTGGAAAAGGCTCTGTATACTGAAGATACCTATCCTGTTACCTATAAAGGCCGGGGTATCCTTGGCTACCACAGAGGTTTTTCCCAAAAAACGTTCCCCATAGGAGTTGAGGAACTCCAAAATTTCGGGCGTCGTTTTGGGTCCGGGAATGATTTCGAACAAATTGAGGTACCGGGCCGGGTTAAAGAAGTGTGTCCCGCAGAAATGTTTTTGAAAATCGTCGCTTCTTCCCTCGCTCATAAATTTAATGGGAATGCCCGAGGTATTGGAAGTGATCAGGGTTCCTGGGCTTCTATATTTGTCAAGGCTTTCAAAGACCTTTTTTTTGATATCCAATCGCTCTACCACCACTTCCAAGATCCAGTCCACTTTGCCCACTTGTTCAATATCATCTTCCAAGTTGCCCGTTTTTATGCGGCTTGCGAATTTTGGGTGGTAGATAGGGGATGGTTTGGATCGGAGGGCGGCGGCCAGGGAATCGTTCACCAATCGGTTGCGTACGACGGTATCGTTCAGTGTAAGTCCCTTGGCCTTTTCGGCTTCCGTAAGCTCACGGGGCACAATGTCGAGCAATAATACCTCCACCCCAATATTGGCAAAGTGACAGGCAATTCCGCTACCCATTATACCGGAGCCGATCACCGCTACTTTTTTAATATGTCTGTTCATCAATAAACGTATTAATTGGTTGTATTTTTTATATAAATTTTCTTTTCCGATATCAATTTGTTGACCGATTCGGTAACTTCAAAGAAATGTTGCAGTTTCTCCTCTGAAATATGATCCCTTATCGCTTCGTTAAAGCGCATTACCACATCCTTGGAAACCTTTCTTTTATCCAGTCCCAAGCTGGTCAAGTGTATCAAGACACCCCTGCCGTCATTGGGATTTTTCTTTCGTTGGATAAAGCCCTTGTCTTCCATACTTTTCAGGATTCGGGAAAGGCTGGTCGCTTCCATGCCCATTTTTGGACCTAGGGCAGTGGAGGGAGTGCCCGTCTTGGGGTCAATGCTTAGCAACGTGAATCCAATTGCCATGGTGGTGTCAAAATTCTTGGCTTCTTCGTTGTACATTTTTGCAACTGCCTGCCAAGTGGCCCTAAGGGCGTAATCTATTGTAATGTCCTTCATACGGGATACGATCGGTTCCCAAAGATAGGAAAATATATTATGCATGCATAATATATGGTTCAAAAAAAACGCCCGATCTCTTAAAGATCACCTTTTCGGCCATGCTCCACAAACGTGTCCTTGAATCTAAAAATAAAAACGGATCGGTTTATTTTAGTATGGTCAAGGTCCATCACTTGTTCATGCTTCCTTATGATCGTAGATATCGTTGTAGAGCGGCAAGAACAGTTCCTTTATATTCTTGCGCTTTAGTTTAAGGGTAGGGGTAAGGTGCCCCCCTTGCACGGTCCACACCTCCGGGGTTAGGCGAAACTGTTTTACCTTTTCCCATTTGGCGAAATTTTCGTTGGCAATATCCACTTCTTCCTGAAATCGTGCCACCACCTTTTCATTGGTAACCAATTCCTTTTTGTCGCCTACCTGTATACCGTGCTTTTTTGCCCATTCCGTCACAAAGTTGAAGTCGGGCTGAATAAGTGCGGCCGGCATTTTCTCCCCTTCCCCTATGACCATGATCTGTTCTATGAAGCGCGATTGCTTGAACCTGTTCTCCAAGAGTTGGGGAGCCACATACTTTCCGCCGGAGGTCTTGAACATTTCTTTTTTCCTATCGGTGATCCTTAAGAAACCTTCCGCATCGAGTTCCCCGATATCCCCGGTAAGAAAATAACCGTCCTTTAAAACTTCCGCTGTCTTTTCGGGATCGTTGTAATAGCCCATCATGACCTGTGGTCCCTTAACGCAGATTTCCCCATCGGCGGCGATCTTTACTTCCGTCCGGTCCAATAACTTTCCAACGGTCCCGATCTTGAAACCGCCGTCGCGCATATCGTTCACGGAAATCACGGGAGAGGTTTCGGTAAGACCGTACCCTTCCATCAGCCCCAGTTCGGCAGCATTGAAGATCCGTGCCAACCGCGGTTGCAGGGCCGCACTTCCAGAGGCGATCAGACTTAGGTTTCCGCCAAGGCCCGCCTTCCATTTACTAAAGATCAGTTTACGGGCCAGGGCCAGTTTAAGCTCGTACAGCCAGCCGTTCCTCCCGTACGGTTCAAATTCGAGACCTACTTGCACCGCCCAGAAAAACAGTTTCTTTTTAATGCCCGTCAGTTCGGTCCCCTTGGCTATGATCTTATCGTACACCTTCTCCAAAAGCCTGGGGACAGCGGTCATCACATGGGGTTCCGTTTCCTTGAGGTTTTCACTGATCTTATCGATGGACTCGGCAAAATAGATCGTGACCCCCCTATATTGGTACAGGTACATGAGCATACGTTCATAAATATGGCATACCGGCAAAAAGCTGAGCGCCCTGGTATCCCCGTCCACTATGGGAAAACGTTTGGAACTTTCAATGGCGTTGCTCACCACATTGCTGTGGGACAACATCACGCCCTTGGGCCTTCCAGTGGTGCCGGAGGTATAAATAAGGGTGGCCAGGTCCTCAGGGCCGACGGATGCCATTAATTTTTCCACTTCCCCTTGGTTCGAAACATCTTTACCGAGTTCCAGTATTTCGTCCCAGTTTTTGCAATCCTCCAGCATATCAAAGGAATATACATCCAATAGGGCCGGGGTATTGGGCCGTACCGCATGTACCTTATCGAAGACTTCCTTACAGGAAACGAAGCAGTATTTTGCTTGGGAATGGTTCAGGACATATTCATATTCACCTTCGGATATGGTGGGATAAATGGGCACGTTCTGGGCCCCCAACTGCAGGATGCCTATGTCCATTATGTTCCATTCTGTACGGTTGTTCATAGAGATCACCGCTATTTTGTCGTTTCTTCCGACCCCTAGACGCAATAGGGCCCGGCTCACGGCATTGGCCATATCCACATATTCCTTGGTGGAGGTGGCCTTCCATTCGCCATTGTATTTGGTGACCAAGGATCTGTTCAGGTCGAATTTTTCCAGTTGGTAGTACGGAAAATCAAAAAGCCGGGTTATTTGTTCCATGATTGTATATAAACGTAATTGCAAATTAAGAAAAGGGAACGGTATTCTAAAATGGTATTCGTACAAAACCCTTTAAAATATTAAAGATGTTTTAATACCTAAGTCGATCTAAATATTAAAAAAGGTTTAAGCAGTTCTTTTTTAGTGGTTTGGGCATCGTTCATCATCTGCTGACAAAAGGGAGCGGTCTTCCTTTTCCAACCTTAAAAATGCCAAAAGGGCAAGGGCCGACATGGTTTTGGCCAATTGTGTAATTGTTCGGGTGATATAATGTATTATTTAGGCGTAAAAGCCGGCTATCTGGTTGTTGATGTCATAAAAAAGGTCATTTAGCTAAGTTTTTTACCTTAATTTTAAAAAATCGTTAAGTTGGGGCACCTAATTAATTAAAAGAACCAAACCCTATGAAAAGGATTCTTACCATTCTGAGCTTTGTTTTAATCTTATGTTCCTGTACTGAAAAACCCAAGATACCTGTGTACGCTTGGACGGGAGGCCCGGGCGATGCCACGGACCAGGAACTGGGGGCCATGTTTCAAGACTATAAGGAGAAAGGTGTGGACGGATTGATGTACAATGGTGGCCATGACCCGGAAACCTACAGAAGGGTAGGCAAAATAGCCAAAGAGGCCGGAATGGAGTTCCATACATGGATCCCTACCATGGTACAGGGCGAAAACCCCAAACTGCCCCACGAGCTGTATGCGGTAAACCGAAATGGGGAGTCGGCCTTTGACAAGCCGGCCTACGTTGACCATTACAAGTTCCTATGTCCCAATAAAGAAGGTAGTTTCGCTTTCTTGGCCGATCTGTACGGCAAGGTAGCGGAAGTGGAAGAAGTGGATGCCATCCATCTTGACTTCATACGTTTCCCTGATGTGATCCTTGCGAAGGGACTATGGGAGAAATACGGATTGGTGATGGACAGGGAATTTCCGGAATTCGATTATTGCTACTGCGATAAGTGCGTGGGCGATTTTAAGGAAAAATCGGGAATCGACATCAAGGCAGTGGAAGATCCCTCACAGGTACAGGAATGGAAACAGTTCCGGTACGACCTTATTACCGATATGGTAAACCGTTTGGCCGAGGTGGTGCACCAAAAGGGAAAGAAAATAAATGCGGCCGTATTTCCAGGACCTGAAACCGCCAAAAAATTGGTGCGGCAGGAATGGAACAAATGGAACCTTGATGCGGTTTACCCCATGAACTATAACGACTTTTACCTCGAAGGGCCGAAATGGGTGGGCACGATGACCAAAGAAGAGGTTGCAGCGGTACCAGCGACCCGTCCGGTCTACAGCGGACTCTTTATATGTCCGGACCCAAAAAATAAGATCAAAGAAAAAGACCCCGAGAACCATGGACTATTGCCCTCGGAAATGGAAACGGCCATTAGGGCCTCCATGGAAAACGGGGCTACGGGAATCTGCCTTTTCACACCTGAAAGAATGACCCCGGAGCACTGGGCCGAGTTCGATAGGGCCATCCATGCCGATTACACTAAAAAATAATATACTCCATCCGTATATTTTATGGGACGGTCGCCTTTTTGGCGACCGTCTTTTTTTTTTGATTACAGGTGCAACTTGAAGCCTTCATGGGACGCCTTGAATCCCAATCCCTCATAAAATCGAATGGCATCCTTACGTTGCTTGTCGGACGTAAGTTGTACCAAATGGGCATTTCTACGTTTTGCCCGTTCAAAGATCCAGGCAAACATTTGCCTTCCGGTCCCCTTACCCGTATCCTCGTCCCGGACACGTACATTTTCTACCAGACATCTGATACCACCTTTATAGGTCAGGTAGGGTATAAAACTTAGCTGGAAAGTAGCGATCACTTCCCCTACCGTATTTACCACAACGGTAAGCTCCTGATTGGGGTCTGCTGTGATGCGGTCAAAAGCATCATAGTATGCCTGGGGCAAAGGTTCGGCAAATTTTTCCCGTAGCCGTCCCAATTTATCATTGGCCAGCATATGTACAAGGGCCGGAAGGTCTTCAGCGGTTGCCGGTCTATAGCTTAGTTCAGAGGACATCGATCGGTTTTTAAAAGGGTACCGCTCCCCGATCTTTCCGACGGGGGAAAACGGGAAGGGACCGTTATATCATTTTTTGGCATGAGCTCCCTTTACATTAACGATCGGAATGCTGCTCTACCCATTTTCTGGCGTTTACGAAGGCCTGCAGCCATGGAGTGGCCGCATCCTTCCTTTGTGGGGGATAGTGGGCCCAGTTCCATTGAAAGGTGGAACGCTCTATATGGGGCATGGTCACCAAATGCCTTCCGCTTTCGTCGCACAACATGGCCACATTATAATCGGAACCATTTGGGTTTGCAGGATAGGTGCCATAGCCATATTGAGCGACGATCTGGTACTTTTCCTCGGGTAAGGGAAGTTTGAACTTACCTTCCCCATGGGAGATCCATACCCCCAACAGACTGCCGGCAAGGGAAGAGAGCATCACGGAATTGTTGGGCCCGATCCTGACCGAGGTAAACCCGCTCTCGTGCTTGTTGCTGTCGTTATACGTAAGTTTGCCGTGTTCCGAGTGGTCAGGATTGATCAGTTCCAGTTCCATGAACAATTGGCAACCGTTACAGATGCCTATGGATAGGGTATCGGGCCTTGCAAAGAATTTTTTTAGGGCGGTATTGGCCTTTTCATTGTATTTAAAGGCACCCGCCCATCCTTTGGCGCTTCCCAATACGTCCGAATTGGAAAAACCTCCCACGGCTCCAATAAACTGTATATCTTCCAAAGTTTCCCTTCCGGAAATCAGATCGGTCATATGTACATCCTTTACGTCAAAGCCGGCCAAGTACATGGCATTGGCCATTTCCCGCTCCGAATTGCTTCCCTTTTCCCTTAAGATGGCGGCCTTGGGCCTGTTCTCCCGCACCATTTCCGGTAATTTTCCAGTGAAATCCCGTGGAAAGATGTATTTAAGGGGCTGTTGCTTGAAATTATCAAAACGGTCTCTGGCCAAATTGCCAGCGGTCTGTTTTGCATCCAATAAATAGGAGGTCCTGAACCAAACATCCCGAAGGGAATGTATATTCAGCCCCATTTCGACCCCTTGGTTTTTAATGATAAGGGTCGGGTCGGTGGTTACCGATCCCAATTTATGGCACTCGATGCCGAAGCTCTTAAGATAGGCTTCAAATGCCGGGTCGTGCGACTGAACCACCAATCCCACATTCTCGGCGAACAGCAATTTTATGGTATCCTTTTCGCCCAAGGAAGAGAGGTCGATATTTGCACCTAGGTCGGTATCCGCAAAACAGAGTTCAAGAAGGGTAGTGATCAATCCTCCGGAGGCCACATCATGTCCTGCCACGATGCGATCTTCCAGTATCAGTTTTTGTACCGTATTGAACGCCTGTTTAAAATATGCGGCATCCTTAACGGTAGGAGCTTCGTTGCCCACGCTATTTCGTACCTGTGCAAAGGAAGAGCCCCCCAATCTAGAAGTATCCTTGGAAAGATTGATATAATAAATGTCCCCCCCATTTTTTTGCAATACGGGTTCTATGACCTTTGTAATATCACTACAATGGGCGGCCGCGGAAATGATAACAGTTCCGGGCGCCAAAACTTCGCTGTCCCTGTAGCGCTGTTTCATGGAAAGGGAATCCTTTCCGGTGGGGATATTGATGCCAAGGGCAATGGCAAAATCGGACACGGCCTCCACGGCGGTATACAATCGGGCATCTTCGCCGGGGTTCTTACAGGGCCACATCCAGTTGGCGGACAGGGAAACCGAACCAAGGCCCCCATTTAGTGGTGCCCATACAAGATTGGTCAGCGCTTCGGCAATGCTGTTCCTACTACCGGCGATAGGGTCGATAAGCCCCGATACGGGCGAATGCCCTATGGAGGTGGCGATGCCCTCCTTCCCTTTATAGTCCAACGCCATGACCCCACAATTGTTCAGGGGAAGTTGCAAAGGTCCCACACATTGCTGTTTTGCCACTTTCCCGCCCACGCAGCGGTCCACTTTGTTCGTTAGCCAGTCCTTACATGCCACAGCTTCCAGCTGTAGCACCTGCTCCAGGTATTCCTGGAAATGATCCAAGGAATAGGAAGGGTTACGATATTTCCTGGAAACGGTGGTATCGTCCATTATGGTCTTGGGCGAGCTCCCGAACATATCGGAGAGTTCCAGATCCATGGGCTTGGCACCAGAGGTAGAGGATTCAAAGGTAAAACGGTGATCCCCGGTGACGGCCCCCACTTCGTAGATGGGGGAGCGTTCCCTCTCGGCAATGCGCCGTAGCAGTCCCATGTCCTCTTGTCCAATGACCAGTCCCATCCGTTCCTGGGACTCATTTCCTATAATTTCCTTGGCCGAAAGGGTAGGGTCCCCAACGGGCAAACTATCTAAATCTATCTTTCCACCTGTGGCCTCGACCAGTTCGGAAAGGCAGTTCAAGTGGCCCCCCGCCCCGTGGTCGTGAATGGAGACTATGGGATTAAAATCGCTTTCCACCAGACCTCTAATGGCGTTGGCAGCACGTTTTTGCATTTCGGGATTGGAACGTTGGATGGCGTTCAGCTCTATGGTGGCCCCAAATTCCCCAGTATTGGAACTGGAGACTGCTGCGCCACCCATTCCGATACGGTAATTATCGCCCCCTAAGATCACAATTTTGTCCCCTGTGGAGGGATTTTCCTTTAATGCCTGTTCGGCTTTGCCATATCCGATTCCCCCTGCCTGCATGATCACCTTATCGAATCCCAATTTTCGATCGTTCTCTTCATGTTCAAAGGTCAGCACAGATCCGCAGATCAACGGTTGCCCAAATTTATTTCCAAAATCGGAAGCTCCATTGGAAGCTTTTATCAGGAGGTCAATGGGGGTTTGGTACAACCAGTCCCTTTCGGCCATTGCCTTCTCCCAAGGCCTGTTTTCTTCCAAGCGGGAATAGGGGGTCATGTACACGGCGGTACCTGCCAGTGGCAAAGAACCCTTTCCCCCGGCCAGACGGTCCCTAATTTCGCCCCCGGCACCTGTGGCGGCACCGTTAAAAGGTTCTACGGTAGTGGGGAAATTATGGGTTTCGGCTTTTAGAGAGATGACGGAATTAAAAGGTACTTCCGCATAAAAATCGGGTTTATCGGCACTTTTAGGGGCAAATTGGACCACAGTGGGGCCCTTTATGAACGCTACATTGTCCTTATAGGCGGAAACGATCTCTCCAGGATGTTCTTGGGAGGTCTTTTTGATCAGTTTAAAAAGGGAAGAAGGTTTTTCCATCCCGTCCACCACAAAGGTCCCATTAAAAATTTTGTGCCTGCAATGTTCCGAGTTTACCTGACTGAACCCAAATACCTCCGAATCCGTAAGTTTCCGTCCGATCTTTTTTGCCAGTTGCTCGAGATAATCGACTTCTTCCCCACTCAGGGCAAGTCCCTGCTGTTTGTTATAAGAGGCGATATTATCTACCTCTTGAACGGATTCCGGAAGGATATCGACCGTAAATACCGTTTGCGATAATCCGGTGTATTTTTCCAATAACATCGGATCAAAATCTGTATGGTCTTCCGAACAGGAAAGGAACCGCTCTATACGAAGGATGCCAGCAATTCCCATATTTTGGGTTATTTCCGTGGCATTGGTGCTCCATGGTGTGACCATGGCCGCCCGGGGCCCAATAAAAAAGGCGTCAAGGGACGCCGTGTTCAATTTGGGCAGGTTGCCAAACAACCAAGTGAGTTTTGTGGTGTCTTCCTTAGAAATTGCGCCATCTGTCTGAACGGCGAAAACGTAAGCCTGTGGGTCCCCGAAAAAATGGATCATTTTGTTTTGTGCATTGGAGGTTCAACAAGCTGCAAATTTACGTTTTAAATGTGTAATCCCTAAACGGAAATATAAACAGTTTTTGACGGGAACTGTTAAATACCAGCAAATGGTCCCTTTGCCCCAAGACCTTTTTAAAAAAACCGCCATCGTCCCCTTCCATGAATGCCATTGTGATCTTCCTGAAACATAGATTTGAATTTTGTGCCGCCCATGGTTGTTTCCATATATGAAAATGGGCCCTTAAAATGATTATTTCGCAATTAAGGGGCGGTTGTTGTTTGAGTAGGGAAAAATCCTGTAACTTTAAGACTACCAACCAAAAAACTTTATATGAAAGCAGTTTACCGAATTTTGAGCCCTTTTGTTTTTGTCATTTCCTTAAACGTTTCCCTACAGGCCCAAACCAAACGTTCCGCCAGACAGGTGGAAAAGTTGAAGACCGAAGTTTCCGAAATAGTGGAATCCAATGCCAAGATGGCCCAGGTTATGGTGGACAAGATATTCAGTTTTTCGGAGCTCGGATTTCAGGAAAGCGAATCCTCCCAGTATTTAACGGGCATTCTGGAAACGAACGGATTTGCCATTGAGCGGGGAATTTCGGGTATACCGACCGCTTGGTTCGCCAGATGGAGCAATGGGGAGGGTCCGGTAATAGCCCTGGGAAGCGATGTGGACTGTATTCCCAAGGCATCCCAATATCCTGGGGTGGCCTATCACAAACCCATTGTTGAGGGGGCGCCGGGCCACGGGGAGGGACATAATTCAGGAATCCCGTTGAACATAACGGCCGCCCTTGCCGTAAAGCAATTGATGGAAAGGGAGAACATACAAGGGACCTTGGTCATTTGGCCGGGCATAGCGGAGGAACTTGTGGCGGCAAAAGCCTGGTACGTTAGGGACGGGCTTTTTGATAATGTGGACATGTGCATCTTTACCCATGTTTCCAATAATTTGGGCGTGTCCTGGGGGCAGACCCAAGGGACCGGCCTTATATCCGTGGAATATGCCTTCGAAGGCGAAGCGGCCCATTCCGCAGGTGCGCCCTGGAGGGGAAGAAGTGCGCTGGACGCAGCGGAACTTATGAGCATTGGCTGGAACTATAAAAGGGAGCACCTGCATCCCCTAAAACGTTCCCACTCCATTTTTACAGATGCGGGAGATCAGCCGAACGTGGTGCCCTCCAAAGCGGCCATTTGGTTTTATTTTAGGGACATTACCTACAAAGGGATCATGGAAATGTACCAGGAGGCCAATGCAATTGCCGAAGGCGCTGCGCTGATGACCGGAACAAAGGTGCAATCGAAAATATTGGGGACCGCATGGCCCCGTCACTACAACAAGGTAATCGCCGAAGAGATGTACGGGAACATCCAGAAAATAGGGCTGCCCGAATGGTCACAAGAAGACCAGCTGCTTGCGGAAGCGGTACAAAAAGAGGTCGGGGCGGAAAAAGTGGAGGGGCTCAACAAGGAACTGAAACCTTTGGGCCTGCCAGTAAAGGAACCCGTAAGTGGGGGGTCGGACGATATCGGGGATATTTCATGGAAAGTGCCCACGGTGACACTGGGCTTTCCTTCCAATATTCCAGGTCTTCCCGGACATCACTGGAGCAATGCCATTGCCATGGCCACCCCCATAGCCCATAAAGGGGTCGTGGCGGGCGCAAAGGTCGAGGCTATGACCATTTTGGATTTTTTGTTAAAGCCCGACCTTCTCACCAAAGCGTGGACGTACTTTAACGAGGAACAGAGCAAGGATACCAAGTACGAGCCCATGATATCCGAGACGGACGAACCTCCCATCTATCTAAACCAAGATAAAATGGAACAGTACAGGCCTGCCCTGGAAAAATTCTATTATGACGAGAAAAGCCATGATACCTATCTGGAACAACTGGGTGTAAAATACCCTACTTTGAAAGAATAGATAGACCTATTTCCTTTCCATAAGTGCCATATAGAAGCCATCGTACCCATCTTGGGATGCATACAGGTTCCTATCCTTGATCAGGGAGAAATCACTGCCCTCGGGAGACGCCAAAAAGGTGGCCACCTGTTCATTGTTTTCCTGTGGTAGGATGGAGCAGGTAGCATAGACAAGTTTGCCGCCCGGTTTTACGATCTTACTGTAATCCAGCAATAATTGCTTTTGGGTAGCGGTAACCGTATCCACAAAATCGGGTTGGATCTTCCATTTGGCATCGGGGTTCCTTCGCAGTACCCCCAAGCCGGTACATGGGGCATCTATAAGAACCCTATCGGCGCTATTGTGGAGTTTTTTGATGACCTTGGTGGATTCTATAACACGGGTCTCCACGTTATGGGCCCCGGCCCGTTTGGCCCTTCGCTTCAATTCGGACAATTTTTTGGAATAGATGTCCAAGGCGATCAGCTGTCCCTTGTTTTCCATAAGGGCGGCAAGGTGCAAGCTCTTGCCCCCGGCGCCTGCACAGGTATCCACCACCCGTTGGCCCGGTTGTACATCAAGATATTCGGCCACCAGTTGTGAGGAGGCATCCTGCACTTCGAACAGTCCATCCTTAAATGCCTCCGTGGTAAAGACATTGGTACGTTCCTTTAATTTGAGCGCATGGGGATAGCCCGGTATAAAATCGCTATCGATATCCAGTCCCAAGAAGATATCGTGTAATTTGATCGTGGTGGTTTTGAGCGTATTTGCCCTAAGAATCAGGTCGGCCTGTTTGTTCAGGGCATGCAGTTCCTTGGTCCATAAATCGTCCCCTAAGGTACTTTCGCCCAACTGGTCCATCCAATCCGGAACCGATTCCCTGTATTTCCTAATTTTGGAAAGTTCGTCAAACCTTCCCTTTATCCGACGGGTAGGGGTGGGTTCCAACTGTTTCCAATCGGGAAGTTCTATACCCTTTAGGACGGCCCATACGGTCCAGATCCTAAATAGGTCGGGTCTTGAAAATGGTGGTTTTACGTCGGCAATCTCGCTATACAAACGTTTCCAGCGTACAATATCGTAGGTAGTTTCGGCAATGAACGCCCTGTCCCGGGCTCCCCATCTTTTATCGTATTTAAGGACCTTCTCCACTACCTTATCGGCATATTCATCCTCGTTGAAGATAAAATTCAACGCATCAATAACCCCAAACACCAGATTTCTATGTAATCGCATCGTAAAAAATTAAAGGGGCAAAGGTATTGTTTTAGAAAGGAATCCTTTTATTTTTGAGGATATTTATATATATGAGGCATATATCTTTTTTGATCTGTTCGCTGTTGTTGGTTTCCTGTGGAAAAAGCAATAAACGGGCACCCTATAAAAGCGTTGGGGTAGAGGTAGTTTATAGCGACTCCCTGAGCATACGGGCCATAGAGCACATGGGCGGAAGTTTGGCCTTTGCCGCAAACAATGGGGTATTCGGGACCGTTGAGCTGCAATCGGGAAAGGTGCGTACCAATACACAGCGGTACGACAGTATCCTTCCGCATTTTAGGGCAGTTGCCCATACCGCTTCGGATTTTTTTATGTTATCGATAGCGTCTCCGGCGCTCCTTTACAAAACCGGTGGCCAAGGGACCATGGAACTGGTGTATAGGGAAGAAGGGGAAACCGTTTTTTACGATGCCATGAAATTTTGGAACGACCGCGAGGGCATTGCGGTCGGGGATGCCATGAACGGCTGCCTTTCGATCATCATTACCAGGGATGGCGGAAAAACCTGGAAAAAAAGCGGGTGCGATACGCTTCCTGCCGCTTTGGAAGGGGAGGGCGCCTTTGCCGCGAGCAATACCAATATTGCCATTGTGGGGGATACCGCTTGGATAGCTACCACCAAAGGGCGTATCTATCGCTCCCTGGATAAGGGACTCTCTTGGGAGGTATATGATACCCCCATATTGGACGATTTGCCGACCCAGGGAATATATTCCATTGATTTTTTTGATGAAGAACTGGGAATTGTGGTGGGGGGCGACTATACCAAACCGGAGGGCAATACATACAACAAAGCGATCACCACCGATGGGGGGAAGACCTGGGAGCTGATCGCCAATGGAAAGGAACCCGATTATAAAAGTTGTGTGCAGTTTGTTCCGAACGCCAACGGGGAGCATATTCTGGCAGTAGGGTTTACGGGTATTTCCTATTCGGCGGACAGTGGACAGCAATGGAAGGAACTATCGGATGAACCTTTTTTTACCGTACGTTTTATAAACGATTCCACCGCCTATGCCGCCGGGAACGGGAGAATTGCCAGATTGAGGTTTAAGTAGAGGTTATAAAGTTAGGTCGCAGCGCAGCTGCTTTGTTATGAGGTTATGTTGTGGCTACCGCCACTCGGTTATGCTGTTATGCGTGGCGGTGCCACTGGTTATGTTGTTATGAAATTCCAATTTAGCCAACCGATCCGTAACTGGATAACAAGATAACAGCGTAACAAAAGGTTAAGGGGTTATGTCGTGGCTACCGCCACTCGGTTATGCTGTTATGCTTGTGAATGATGGATGCAGAATTATATTTGTTCTTTCCACATAACCCTATAACCGTTTAACCTTATAACATAATAATAAAGCAACAATGTTCCTGGCTACCGCCACTCGGTTATGCTGTTATGCTTGTGAATGATGGATGCAGAATTA
>CAXBDK010000018.1:0-82481 GCA_963974715.1 uncultured Sediminicola sp. | reverse complement strand
GCGGGTTTTAAAACCCGCCTATTTTTCTATTTACACAGTTTTTTGGACACTACCTTTGGCATTAAATTAAAGGGCAAGTATGAAAACTTTAGTGCCGTCCTCGTAAGCGGGGCCATGGCCATACTATATTTCATTACCTACTCGGCCTATTCCTTCTATGGCCTGTTCCCCCAGATTTTCGCTTTTATGCTCATGGTCATCTTTACCGTGTTCACAGTGGTGGCCGCCCTGCATTACAACAGACAGATCATTGCCCACATTGGATTGGTAGGCGCCTATGCCGTTCCCTTTTTGTTGAGCGACGGTTCCGGAAAGGTTGCGGTGCTCTTTTCCTACATGGCGATCATCAATGTCGGAATCCTGGCCATTGCCTTCAAAAAATACTGGAAGCCCCTTTATTACGCCTCCTTTGGACTCACATGGACCATCTTTTTTTTTTGGTATGGTTCCGGATACAGGGTGGACGATCACTTCGGCCTGGCGCTCACCTTTTCCTTTATATTTTTTGTCACCTTTTACCTGACCTTTCTTGCCTATAAATTGTTGCAAAAGGAAAAGTTTAAAATTGATAACATTATCATGTTGCTGGCCAATTCCTTTATCTTTTACGGAATTGGCTACAGTATTCTTCAGGACCATAAGATGGGAGAACAGCTTTTGGGGATCTTTACGCTCTGCAATGCCATAGTACACTTTATCGTAAGTGCGGTGATCTATCGGCAGAAACTTGCCGATCGCAATCTGTTTTACTTGGTTTCGGGCCTGGTGCTGGTTTTTATTACCATAGCCGTTCCCGTGCAACTGGACGGGAATTGGGTCACATTGTTATGGGCGGGCGAAGCGGCACTGTTATTTTGGATCGGCAGGACCAAAAATGTAGCCGTGTACCAAAGTTTGTCCTATCCGCTGATGGTCTTGGCATTTTTCAGCCTGGTCCACGATTGGACTTCCGTAGATGATGGCTACTATACAGAAGCCCCGGAATCAAGGATAATCCCCTTGTTCAATGTAAATTTCCTGACCTCACTATTGTTCATTGCCGCGTTCTTTTTTATCCTTATGGTGGAACGGAAGCTAGAAAATGCCTCCCCTTTGGTACCCTTAAAGAAACTGCCAAAAGTTATTTCCTATTTCATCCCGACGATCCTGATCTTTGTGATATACTACGCCTTCCGCATGGAAATAACTACCTATTGGGAGCAACTTTATAAAGAATCGGCGCTCAATATTGATTCAGAAGGACTGGAAGGCACGGGTTATTACATGAATTACGATCTGAACAGGTTCAAGATCATCTGGATCATCAATTACTCTTTGTTTTTTGTCTCTTTGCTTGCCTTTGTGAATTTCAGGAAAATTAGGGATCGGCAATTGGGCCTGATCAACCTGGGGCTGATCACTTTGGTCCTTGTTGTATTTTTGACCCAAGGGCTCTATGTAATCAGTGAGTTACGGGACAGCTTTTTGGACCATAATGCCCAGCAGCATTATCATAAAGGTGTTTTCCATATCGGGATCAGGTATGTTTCCTTTTTGTTCGTTGCCCTGGCACTTGTGGCCTGTTACAAGTACCGTAAGCAAGATTTTATGCAAAGGGACTTTAAACTGGCCTTTGATCTTTTGCTGCACATTGTGGTGTTATGGATCGCCAGCAGTGAGCTGATCAATTGGCTGGACATGGCCCGATCTACCCAATCCTACAAACTTGGGCTGAGTATCCTGTGGGGACTGTACGCCCTGTTCCTAATTGCCCTGGGGATCTGGAAAAAGAAGAAGTATATGAGGGTGGGCGCGATCGTCCTTTTTGGGGCAACGCTTTTAAAACTGTTCTTCTATGACATTTCGCACCTGGATACCATAGCAAAAACCATTGTATTTGTATCATTGGGACTGCTGTTGCTGATCATTTCATTTTTGTACAACAAATACAAACATATTATTTCGAATGAAGCTGCCCATTAAAATATCCATTTTTCTGCTCTTTACAGTTTCCCTTGCTTATGGACAAATGTCGCATTATGCATACAAGCGTGAGTTACGGGGCGTTTCCGACCAGTGGCACAAGGTTGTCCTGCCCGATGGGGTTTTTGGAAAAACTTCACAGGACCTGGGCGATATCAGGATCTTTGGGATCACGGCAGGGAAGGATACCCTTGAGGCCCCATATCTGCTCAGGGTGGCGGAAGAAAAAATAACAAACAGGAAAGTAGCGTTCAAGACCCTGAACACTTCCTATAATAACAACGGTCATTACTTCACTTTTGAAATCCCGTCCCAAAAGCCCACCAACCAAATAGACCTGGAATTCAAGCAGCAAAATTTTGACTGGCAGGTTAAATTGGAAGGGAGCCAAGATTTGGAAGAATGGTTTACGGTACTGGAAAAGTACCGGATCTTATCAATCAAAAATGGAACAACGAACTTTCAGTTCACCAAATTGGCCTTCCCAAATTCACAATACCGCTATTATAGACTGCGGATCGACAGCAGCGAAAGACCGGAACTGACCGTAGCGGGCCTATTAGAGCAGGAAGTTACGGAAGGTACTTATAAAAGGCATAAGATCAAGCATATAAATACAACGGAAAATAAGGAATCCAAACAGACCGAAATTGAGATCGAACTGCAGGCTCCGGTGCGGGCGAGCCATATCAGGGTGGAGGTATCCGACAGTTTTGACCACTACCGCCCCGTGACCTTAAAATACCTTACGGATAGTGTGGAAACGGAGAAAGGCTGGAGATATAACTACCGCCATCTGACCTCGGGCATCCTGAATTCCATGGAAGATAAGGGGTTTCAATTTGGCAGTACCACGGTGTACAAGCTAAAACTTTTGATCCATAACGGGGACAATAGACCTTTGAAGGTGGACACCATAGAGGTAAAGGGATATGTGACCGAGTTGGTGGCGCGGTTTACGGACCCGGCCCATTATTTTTTAACCTACGGAAATGAAGGGGCGACGAGGCCCCAATATGATATAGCCCGTTTTGCAGATCAAATTCCGGAAGCCCTGGCCAGCGTGCAAGTGGGGAAGGAAATTATAATGGATAAAGGGGAAGATGCGGTGACCGAGCCCCTTTTTAAGAACAAGCGGTGGCTTTGGGCCATCCTTCTGGTCATCATGGCCGTGCTGGGATGGTTTACCCTAAAAATGATAAGGCAAAAGGAATAAGGTATTATAACATGCCGCCAAGTGGGTGCCGACAAAAAAGTGAATTTGAAGGTTTTGGAATCAAAGGAGATTGGCTATTGGAAAACTGAATTTTTTCGGTATTTTCATCGAAAAAAAGTCCAATGTATACAATTGGATAAAAAATGTACCGTTTGATAAAAATGAAAAAACACCTTATTCTATTTTTAATTCCCCTACTTTTTTTTGGATGTTCCAAAGATGAAATCGGTTATTTATCCATACCCAAGTTTCTACAGGGATCATGGATTTCCTACCCTAATGTGGAATTGACCAATGGTGAAATGGGATCTTCCTTTGAATATATCTTTACAGAAAATAATTTTATTGAAAAATTGTATTTTGGAGATTATAAGGTTAAACCGTCATCCCAACAGATTTGGGATTTTGCCGAAGAATTTTCAGGAGAAGATTATTATATAACTGAAGAGAGGGATAGAAATGATGTGCAATCCTATTATGTGGAGTTCGAATCCAAATCAGGGGAAGGATTGGGGTACATTTTAAAGAGGGGGTTTATAAAAGGGTATCGGGTATCCATCGAAGGAGAGCTGGTAGATGCCATTTTTTTGGATTATCCAGGAGTAGCTGGGGCCTATTTATTACGAAAATGATGTATCACCGTTATTTACCCATTTTCCTATTTATTCCCAAGCTTTAGTGTAAAAATTGAAGTATAAAAAACCATAATAATTGTGGCTTCTTAAGAAACCAAATCACAACAGTGACCAACAATAAAAACAACCAATATGTTCGGAATAAAGCACATTAAATTTGATTCAATGACATATGTTCTTCACTTCAAGAACGGAAACATTAAAAGGGAAGGTCGTGGGCTTTCTTTTTTCTACTTTGCACCAAATAGCTCAATTGCCGCAATTCCGATGGGAAGTAACGACTTGCCATTCATATTTAATGAAACCACCAATGACTATCAAACTGTCAACATCCAAGGGCAGATAAGTTATAAGATCAATAATCCGAAAACACTTGCGGACGTTCTAGATTTCACGGTAAATGATAACGGGCAGTACAAAAAAAACGACATTGAGAAATTGAACCAGAGAATTATCAATGAAGCACAGACCACTACCTCTTCTTTTATCCACGAAATTAAATTGAAAGATGCTATTCGCTCTGCAAAATCGATTGAAGAACGGATTTTGGAAGGACTTAAAGCTTCACAGGCAATCGGAATGCTCGGAATAGAGATTTTGGGAGCCAATATTTTAGGAATACAAGCAACACCAGAAATGTCCAGGGCATTGGAAACGGAAACGAGGGAAAAATTGCAACAGGAAGCCGACCAGGCCATTTATGAGCGAAGGAATTTTGCGGTTGAACAGGAAAGGAAAATCAAAGAGACGGAACTCAATACAGAAATAGCGGTAGAAGAAAAGCAAAAGCAAATTGCCGAAAAGAAAATGGAATCGCAAGTCCAGAAAGCGGACAATGACAGAAAACTCCGTGAGATGAAATTGGCCGCCGACATTGCAGTGGAAAATCAGCGTAAGCAATTGATCGAACAAAAAACGGCCAACGACAAAAAGGTAGCGGAAACCCAGGGTTACGTCATTGAAACGACCTTAAGACCCTATAAGGATATAGATTGGAAAATTTTGACGGCCTTAAACAATAACCCTGACCCAAAATTCAATATTTCCCTGGCATTTAGGGAACTGGCGGAAAATGCGGATAAAATTGGTAATTTGAATATTACCCCTGAACTTTTGGATTCATTGCTCAAAACCAAGGGAGAAAGTAAAAAATGAGTATTGAATACGCCATTATCGTAAAAAACAAAACTCGGCTTGAATCTTTGATAGAACGTTTCAATACAAAGGCCCAGGCGAAATTTTATATTGAAAGTCTTGGTGGTAATTTTGATGATTATGAAGTGGAGCACGAAATTTTTCAGACATCTTTGATCTCCTTACAGACCCAGCTTTCAAGGATTGTAAAAAACAAGACAGTTGAACGGGTTTATCTTCCCTCATTTATTTTTTCAGAAAAGAACTTGATCGTTGTAATAGGTCAGGATGGATTGGTGGCAAATACCGCCAAATACTCAAAAGGCTGTCCAATAATTGCCGTTAACCCGGACAAAGAAAGATATGACGGGGTTTTATTGCCTTTTGATATTTCTGATTTTGTATCGGGAGTGGAGAATGTCATTGGCAATAAATATCAATTTAAGACAAGACGTTTTGCTGAAGCAAAATTGAATGATGGCCAAAGGCTTTTGGCATTCAATGATCTGTTCATTGGCGCTTCTTCCCATATCTCGGCACGTTATAAAATATCGTATAACCAAAAAACGGAAGAACATTCCTCAAGCGGACTCATTGTTTCAACTCCTGCCGGTTCTACAGGTTGGTTAAGTTCTATCTTTAACATGGCTTATGGCGTAACGGGGATATTTGAAAAAAACCTAAAGCCCAAACGCCCGAAACTAAAGGACAACGAGTTGCTTTTTGCGGTTAGGGAACCCTTTCAGAGTATTCGGACACAAACGGGAATCTCGACGGGGATAATTAAAAATGAAAATCACTTGACAATTGAATCATTAATGCCGACCAGTGGAGTAATATTTAGTGACGGGATAGAAACAGATTTTCTGAAATTCAACAGTGGGTCTATAGCAACAATTGGAATTGCCCCTGAAACGGCCAAAATTGTAACAAAATGAGAAGATGGGCATTCTATGGGTGGTACTTAAATTCCCATATAAATACCTTTAATGAAAAACATAGATCCAAATAGAACCATTTTTTACCAGTTCCTAATTGACGACATTACAAAGGAATCATTTGAAATGTGGATTTATGAACACAAAGAACTTGAAACTATAATCCAAAAAGACCATTACAATGATTTACTCTCTTTTAATTTTGAAAGTAGGGAATTCAAGGATTATATAAAATCAATGGTCAAGAAGCATTTTGACTGGAAAGAATTTGAAAAATGGCGCACAATTGAACTACTGAAAAAAATTAAATCCGGTAAGGTCGAGCTTGTTTTGGCAAGTCGAAAATTGAGACAATTATATCTTGAACAAGAAGAAGAAATTAAAAGACCGTTTCTTTCGATTCGACTGGCAATCGGCTATGAAAGTGAGCTTCATAATTGTCCGATCCAAACGGAATATGATCAACTAAATTCTGATACCCTAAAAAAACAACTTGAACCAGTAGAATGGTATAGGGATAAAATGTTGAAAGACGTTGACCACGAGCTTACCGAACTACTAAATCCTGAATAGAAGTAACTATAAAATGGTTTCTATAATTTAAATCCACTCAAATGAAAAGAACTTTAATAATACTTTTATTTTTTTCAAACCTGATCTGGGCTCAGACCAACAGCGGAACAACCTATTACAAGGATAAATATGGCAAGGTGGAGGTTGAAAACGGACCTTATATGTTGAAAATTACAAAGATCAATGATAGCATAACTGGCCATGTTTTTTCTCGCACAAAGGACCAGCAAAAAATATGGACCAAGTCCTATTTGGGGGAACAACCATATTGTAAGCTTCCCTTAAAGCCGAACTGTTTAAAAGTAGAAAAATAGTTTTAACTTTAAACAGTAATTATGAAGACAAGTAAATTTTCACCAACACAGATCGCCAAGATCCTGAAGGAATTCGATAACGGCAAGACCGCCACCGAGATCAGCCGGGAACACGGTGTGAGCACAGCGGCCTTCTATAAATGGCGGGAGCGTTACGCCGGCATGAGCGGAAAGGAACTCAAACGGATCAAGGAACTTGAGGAGGAGAACCACAAAAACAAGCAGATGTACGCCAATTTGGCCCTGGACCATCAAATGGCAAAGGAGATCATTGAAAAAAAGCTCTAAGGCCCTGCCGTAAGCGCAAAATCGCAAAGGAGCTTGTTCATTACGGTATAAGCAGGGCGTGCCGTGTCCTAAATATGAGCAAGAGCGTATATTATTATAGACCGTTGCCAAAAGATGATGGCGAGATAGAGGAATCCCTGCGGCAAAAAGCCAGGGAACACTCGGAGGAAGGCTTTTGGAAGGCCTATGACCGTTTGCGCGGTGAAGGAAAGCAATGGAACCACAAACGTGTCCACCGTGTCTACAGGTCCCTTGGGCTTCCCTTGAGGAGAAAAGCAAAGAAACGCCTGCCCGCAAGGGTCAAGGAACCCTTGGAGGTCCCCAATGCGCCCAACCATACCTGGAGCATGGATTTCGTGACCGATGTCCTGGAAAACAAGAGGCGCTTCAGGTCATTTAACGTCATCGATGATTTCAATAGGGAGGTGCTTCATATAGAGGTCGATTTTTCATTGCCCAGCAACCGCATTGTGTGGGTGTTGAACCATCTTATCAATAAGAAAGGGAAACCAAAGAAGATCCGAATGGACAATGGCCCGGAATTCATAGCGGACATAACCAAAGATTGGAGCAAGATGCACGGGATAGATTTCAAATATATCCAACCGGGGAAACCGACCCAAAATGCTTTTGTGGAAAGGTTCAATGGAAGCTATCGAAGAGGGGTCCTGGATAAATACATATTCGAGGATATCAACCAGGTAAGGGAGCGGACCGATATCTGGATGGAGGACTATAACCATCACAGGCCCCACGACGCCCTGGGTAAAATACCGCCAGTGAAATATGCAGAACTCAATTCTATTGGGGCTAGCCCCAATAGAATTAAAAACAATAACTTTAATGAAATTTAGAAGAGTAAACAGTTCGGCTTTAAGGGAAGCTTACAAAGCCTTTTGTTATCGGACTTTTTATACTTTTCTTTTTTCAACTCAACTGTTGTTCTATGTCGTAGAACAGCATTTACATAGGCTAGAAAGTCTTTGTTCGATAAAAGACCAGGGTCGTTGAAATCTTTTAAATGAGCATTTAGCTTTTTTTGTACCCGTGTTGATGATTTTGTTTTGTTACCAGTATAGTTTTCGTGGAAGTAGGGATAATCGACTATTGTTTTATCGAAAAAATATGAAATATCCCGTTCCTCATTAGCAATAAAAGTTTTGTCTATAGAATTAAATCGTTTCTCGTATTTTTTCGAAACCTCCAAAAATGGCTGTTTTAGTGAATCTACTTTTCCCAGAAATTGCTTTTCATGCAAAGAATAAATGGTTTGTATATTCGGGTAATATTTTTCTGAAAAGGTGTTACCGGCAATTTTCATCTCCGCATTGTAGGCTTTACGCAAAGAGTCTAAGGTTAGGCTGCTCTGACCGACACAAATTAGAGAAGTCAAAAGGAGCGTTATATTCAATACCAAATTCATTCTTTATGGATTTATCTATGATTAATATGGTTGACGAAATGGGTGTATATAATCAATCATCTATACGTCCAGAATAAACAAATACTTTAAATCCTATATGTTATATCCACCACGTGGGTATAAATTTCGGTCGTTTTGCTGGGGATCTTCCCACCATCACCAAGATGCCCCAGATGCCCCTCGCAAGGGCTACGAACCTGTCAACGGATACGGAACCCTACCAAATACCCAAAATTTCGGGGAGTCATACCCTGCCAAGGTCTTATGACCATAATATTTCTTCGGTCCCCGTTCCATTGTTAAACGGAGGCAGCAATCTTTTGCCTATAATAATTTTTCAAGTTTCATCTCTCCAATAACGATCAGACTGGCAAAAGCCGTCCATAAAACCACAGGAATGGTCAACAAAGCTGCTGTCCTATTAATGGGCAAGAGTTTTAAAACTATAAATACAGCAAATAAAATGACAACAATGTTTCCAATTAGCCCGAACCACAACGCTGAAATGTTTGTCAGCTTTGCAAGCCCTAAGGTATAGTATGCGTATGCCGCACATAGAAAAGCAAGTCCGTACAGCCACCATTGATAATTATTCATTTCCGTCAGGGTAAGATTGTACCTTCCTATACCTAAAAGTGTGAACAATATGAACCAAACTACCGGTATTACGAACCCTGGTGGTGCATACCAGAGTTTTGGCGTTTCGCCCTTGTCAAACTCAAGACCCATAAAGGGAGCAGGAATATTCACTACTATCAATATTGCGTAAAAAGTCAGGATACTAACTATTAATGTCCAGGCCATGTTTTTAGAAGATAGAAATTTCAACATCTTATTTCCTTCTGAAGATCAGCTATGTAGGGTGATATACAAAGAAGGGATATAACAGCAATGTACTAAATTTCCCCATACGTTCGCACACTTGTTCTTTAAAGATGACCGTATTATCAAACGATCCCATAATTCCATCATCAGCGTCTTGGGGACAAATACCCATTTGCCACTGCACCGGCGCCTTTTGCGACACGAACCATGGGTTATTAAAGCGATGTCACCGGCACGGACCGTGAACTATATGCACAGCATCAGGAAATTGGATTGTCCATGGTCAACTTGACAGGGGGCATAATGAAATGATTCTCCAAAAATAAACGGCACAGAAGAGAGGAAGCTTACACTTTTAATATATGCTTCTCGCTGTTATTTGTATTAAAGGTTTATTGTGATTTTACCTATTGTGTTCCTTTGTTCAAGTATGGTATGCGCCTTAAAAATAGTACCCACGCTCAAACCGTTAAATGTCTTCTTAACGGGAGACTTGATTTTACCTTCAATTAAAAGTCCGATCAATTCACGTAATATAGCTCCCTGACTTTCTTGATCTACCCCAAAAAGCGACCTGGAAAAAACCATTTCCAAAAAAACAGTTACGGATTTGTCCATCAACTGCCAGAGATCTATATCGCTATTTCCTTCGATTGCTGCAAGATAGCCGTAAGGTTTGATGACCTCTGGAAGCCAGGATATGGCATTTTTCAGACCATTGACCGCAAAGACAAAATCAACCTGATCAATTCCTGCACTTTTCAATTGGTTTATAACATCCGAGTGGTGATCCACAATAATATCCGCTCCAAGTTCCTTTACCCAGCTCTGGGAGTCAGGTCTGGAAGCGGTGGCAATGACCTTTACATCCGTCTTTGCTTTTAATAGCTGAATTGCCATTGATCCCACACCCCCTGCTGCTCCCAAAACTAAAACGTTCTTAACATTGGGGGGTATCCCATTGTTAAAGCGGAACAATGACTGATAAGCGGTCACCGTGGCTACTGGAACCGCCGCCGCATGATCAAAAGGTACAAAGTCCGGAATTTTCGCTATGGAACGGTGATCTACAGCTATAAGCTCGGCATAGGCACCTTGTCTTGTAGTATCGCCAAGACCGAAAACCCGGTCACCTATGTTGAACCCAGTTGCTTTTGTTCCCGTTTGCTCCACTATCCCGCTAAACTCATATCCCAAAATTCTGTATCTACCTTTGGGTGCGTCCAAAATCCGCCTAAACAGTGCCTCTCCAGGATTGATCCCGAATGCTTTGACACGGACTAAAATGTCGGTTTCCCTGATTTTCGGATCGGCAACTTCTTCCAACCTTATTCCAAAGTCATCTAGGGTGTTTTTATGACGATAAACCAATGCTTTCATGAAAATTGTTATTAAAGTTAATTTGGGTAACTCACCAAATTCAGCGCAGATAAGGCATTTCCAACATCGGTTATGCGCCCCCCCTGTTCCAGGTTACCAAGGTCGACCACCTTAAATCCTAACTCTGTTATTATTTTCCCCACGGTCTCTTTGGCAGATGGGTGGTCCCCTGAAATAAAGCTGACACGTTTGCCGTTCGCTACTCTAGGGTCTGCTTCGATCCACTTGCCAAATAAATGGTTGAATGCTTTGACGATTTTAGTATCAGGTATTAGTTCTGCTACGATAACACCCGTTGGCTTTTCCAATTTGGGAGAATCGCCGTTCTTTGTAAAATTATTACTTACATCAACGACTATTTTTCCTTTAAGCTGTTTCTTTAGCTTATTTAGGACATCGGGTATATGCCACCACATCACAGCTAAAATAACTACATCTGCATCACAGGCATCTTCGTTTGTGCCAGCTTTGGCCAACGTTCCGAGTTCTTCCACATAGGGTTGTAATGATTCAATTCCTCTTGAATTGGAAATGACAACAGGATAGCCTGCGCTTACCAATTTCTGTGCGAGTGCCCGGCCAATCTGTCCTGCACCAATAATTCCTATTTTCATACGTTTTTTTACAGTTAAAATCTGATGGACTTAAATGGAAGTGGCCGAACGGATATATTTTCTGTCACCACTTTGTTTATGACCCGCAAGTACTCTAAGCTAAAGTTGTTTCCATGAGCTCCCTGAAAGTTTTTGTCCTTCTACCCAATAACCGCTCCAAATCACCTGATCGATGTTCAAATTCACCTCCTTCAATTGCCAATACCCAACCCGTGATAAATTCGGCAACATGACGAGCGACTCCTTGGGCAACCATCCCATCAATATATTCTTCCGCGGTAATGGTGGTAAAAGGAACGGGCTGCCCTTTTATTTCCGAAAGAATTTTTGCTATGTCGGAAAACGAAATGGCATCGGAGCCACCTAATGAATAGGTTTTATTTTCGTGTCCCGCGGTAGTAAGTATTTCAGCGTGGGCTTCCGCCAATTCATCCCTTGTTGCAGGGGCCATTTTTCCATTTTTTGCAGGAACTTTTATTCCATTTTCATAAGGATCGGGACTATAGTAGAACGATAAAAGGTCGGCAAAGGGCGGGTGGTACAAAATGGTAAAATCAAGCCCTGAGGATCTAAGTACTTGTTCCGTAAACAGGTCCGATTCGGTAACTTCGGGCATAATACGTCCTGAACCATCCCTGCGCATGATCGCCATATATACCAAGTGCTTAACACCGGCCTGTCGGGCAGCGGTGATTACATTATAATGTTGGGTAGATCGGTCTGTAAAAGCGATTGCACTGGTTAGCATGATTTTATCAACACCTTCAAATGCACGTAGTAGGGAACCATAATCGGAATAATCACCTTCTCGTACCTCTACGCCTTTCGCAGCTAAGTCTTCCAGGTTTTCTTTTTTTCGGGAAAGTCCGATAATTTGGCTGGCGGGCACCCCTTTTTTTAATAGATGGCCAACTGTACCCTTTCCAACTACTCCTGTAGCTCCTGTCACTAAAATTTTTGTCATGATGTAATATTTTTATTTCAAATGATTAAATTTGCTTTTTATTTGCAAGTGGTAAAATGATAATAATTACTTGCAAAATGAAAGTGTAAAAATAAATAATTACTTTTAATATGCAAGTAAAAAATATATAATTGTTATGAGACCAAATAAAAACCGCTCCGATTGTCCAATCAGTTCATCATTGGATATTTTCGGGGACCGATGGTCGCTATTGATCGTGAGGGATCTAATGCTTTACAAAACCCGTACGTACGGTGATTTTACAAAGTCTGAGGAAAAAATAGCAACCAACATATTGGCGAACAGGTTACAGCTATTGGAGGAAAATGGAATAATCATCAAGTTACCCTATCCGGACAATAAGGTGAAAGGACTTTATAGGCTTAGCCCAAAAGGTATCGATTTAATACCTGCCTTAATTGAAATAGCCCTTTGGGGAGTAAAGTATGTATCCGGCTCGGATGGATCTTCGCCTTTTCTCAAGGAAGTGAAAAAGAACAAAACGAAATTTCTGAAGAATATTATGGATACGCTACCGGCTGATGATGAAGCTAATGTTCATTGACCATTGCTCCAAGAGTGAAGCATGTTTTTACACTTCTTTATAATTCCCTATTGGGCTTCCCATAAGGCCATTGTGCAGATGCGGATGCGGGGGCGAAACACAAAGATAAAATGGGATGCCGTCAATCGCAGGTGTGCCACGGGAAAAGGGATCGTATAGTTGACCTTTTAAATGAATTTATACCGCGAATGTCCCAAAGGCTTGTGAAATTTAATTGAAAGTTGCCCTGAATTCCATAGGTGTTTGCAGCGTCTTGGTCTTGAACAATTTGTTGAAGCTCTGGGAATGCTCAAATCCCAATCCATAGGCAATTTCGCTCACGGTCAGTTGTGTGGTGGACAGCCTTTCCTTGGCTTTTTCGATCAGTTTTTCCTGAATGTACCGCTTTGCGCCCTTACCTATCAATGAACGCAGCATATCGCTCAGATAGCCGGGCGATACGTTCAATTGCGACGAAAGGAATTCCACCGTGGGGATGCCGTGTCGAAGCGTTTGTTCACCGTTGAAATAATCGTCCAGAATGGCCTCCGTTCTTTGTAATATATCGCTGCTGGCGGCCTTTCGGGTAATGAACTGTCGTTTGTAAAAACGGTTGACGTAACTTAACAAAAGCGCTATCTGGGCAATAATAACTTCTTGACTGAACTCATCTATCCTGTTTTTGAGCTCCCTTTCGATAATGGCGTATACCGAAAGAATGGTATCCTTTTCTTCGTTGGACAAATGGAGGGCCTCATTTACCGAATAAGAAAAATATTTGTACTGTTTTATCCTTGTTGCCAACGGATAGCCGTATAAAAAGTCGGGATGGAGCAATAGTATATAACAATCCGTATCGCCGCTGTTCTCCGAACTGCCCACTAATTGGTTGGGTGCTAGGAACAACATGCCACCGTCCTCGAAATCGTAATAATGCTGGCCATATTTAAGTCTTCCCGTACTTTCCAATATAAAGGTGATCTTATAAAAACTCAGCACATCGTAACCGGGCACCTTATCCGGATTCAGTTGGTGATCCTTGTCAAAATGCGTCAGGCTCACCAACGGATGTTTGGGTTTGGGCATCCCGAATGCCTTGTGTATTTCGGTAATGGAACGGAACCGTATAAGCTGCTCTTCTTTTCCCATATTTTAAATGTACATAAATTAAGACCTATGGGGAGTTTCCGACCATAGGTTTTTGGGGACTTTACAATTATCTACCAAGGAAAAACTTCTCGGTCAGGACCTGTAAACGTTCCGGTTGGCCCATCTTCCTCCAAGGCCACCCGAACCGGCTCCCGCGAACCGACCTCTACGGAATCCGTGCCCTGAAAATTGTTGAGCGCCGTAGCGGTAAAGCTTGGCGTTACCGCATTTACTTTAATGTTGCTCTCTTCCAGTTCAATGGCCAGGGCCACGGTAATGGCATTGAGCGCCGTTTTGGAGGCACCGTACACCACTTCGAAATGTTTGCGCCATGGATTGCCCGGATCCATATTAAGTTGAAGGGATCCCAATCCGCTCGATACGTTTACGATGCGGGCGGACTTCGCATTTTTTAGCAATGGAATAAAGGCCTGTGTTACGGCAAGTGCACCAAAAACATTGGTTTCCCAAACGGTACGCATTTCGTCAAGGGAAGCAATGCTGGCGCGGTTGGCGGCCATGATATCTTCCAGCGTACGGTCGGGTCCCCCTGCATGGGAAATACCGGCATTGTTGACAAGTAGATTCAGATGGCCGAAATCCTGCGCTAGTTGTAAAACGGCTTTTCGGATGGCAATAGGGTCGGTCACGTCCAGTTGTACGGCACGTGCTTTCCCCCCGATTTCGGTTGCCGCAGCTGCCCCATTTTTTAGGTTCCGGGAAGCAATGTACACGATGTAACCGTTATTGGAAAGGGCTTTGGCAATTTGAAATCCGACCCCTTTATTGGCGCCCGTAACAAGGGCAATTTTATTTTCCGAAATTGTTTTGGAGGCTGAAGCCCCTGTTTCCTTTGATGGCATGATCTATCTTATTATGGATTGTTGAAACAAAGTTCCAAATAAGCGTGCTTATGCCTGTAGCCAAATCGGGAACATCTGTATCCGAATTGGGAATAATTGCGCTCTTTGAAGCAATAGCTACTGTGCCTGCCTTTGTAAAACCCTAAATTGAACGGAAAAGTGGCTTTGGGTCCACTAATAATTTGTAACTTGTAGAATAAAAAAATGTTGAAAGGACCGTACTGTTTATTGGCACAATTACCAATAGGGACACGCAACCCAGATGACAATGGCCCCATCGATCTCACCAGTATATTTGATGTAGCGGTATATATCGTTCTGCCTATCCTGATGATCATCTTTTATATCATTTGGAGAAGGAAAAAGAAGAGGGATAGACATTGAAAATGGGATGGGCAGAGGTATGGCCATCCTGGCGGATATTCTTATGTGAAAAAGGAGCAACGAAAAGTTGGCTCCATTCGGTGCGCTGTCGAGAACATTCGAAGTCGTTTTAAAAATTTTCAGACACTTAATTTAGAATACGGCTTATTTTAGGGAAAAGACAATGGACGCTTGGACAGTGGGCAGACAAGGCATGAGTTTTTACCTGAATGCCATGTGTACATAAAAACAATGCCAACGCCTGAAAATATTAATGATCAAATATTGCATTTCTGGGAAGATTAAGGTCCATATTATTATTCCAAAAGAGGATATTCTTTGTCTCTTGTTCCGTATCCATTGCATTGGGAATGTTATTCGGTGGAAAACCCCTCAATGTGGGGTTCTGTTTCTTGATCGTAGCGCCATTGGTCCATTTCTATATGTATGAAATGAACAATAAAAATGAGTATTACTATTATTTTAATATGGGATTTGGAAAACTTCAATTGTGGATTTCCACTATATTGATAGGGTTTCTCAACTTGCTTTTAGTGTCTTTGATATGAACGGTCTACATATTGACAGCCTTACCAAATCCTATTCCGGCAAGATGCTATTGAGCGATGTGTACCTCTCCTGTAATAATGGGGAAATAAAGGGACTGATGGGACGTAACGGTTCTGGCAAATCGACACTGCTTAAGATAGTTTTTGGTACCGAACGGGCCGACTCGAAATTTGTAAGGGTAGGTGGGAAAATAATCCGGAGTGTTTCCGATGGGAGAAATTTGATAAACTTTTTGCCACAGGACAACTTTTTGCCGAACAATGTAAAGATCGGAACACTGATAAAGTGTTTTCTATCCACGGAAAGCAGTGATATCCTGTTTAAAAATGAACATGTAATACCTTTACTGAACAAAGAGAACCAAGAACTCTCCGGTGGGGAGCGGAGGATTATCGAAATCTTATTGATCCTTCACTCCAACGCGCGATTTGTACTTCTGGACGAGCCTTTTAACGGAGTGGGGCCCATTCTTCGGGATTATATCATCCGATATATCAATAAAATGAAACCCTCCAAGGGATTTATCATCACCGACCATGATCATGGAAATGTAATGAGGTTGGCGGATAAAATTGTCTTTTTAAAGGATGGCTTCCTAAGGGAGCTGAACGACAAAAGTGAACCGGTCCAATAGGGATACCTCTCCCAAACCGCCTTTGATGCCACCTACGGCAATGAATATCTGGGGTCGATTTAAAAAGGGGGGTTCTTAACACTCTGAGAGTGCAACTCCCCATTTCCGCTAGTGTGGATTTGCGACCTTGCCCCATAACTAAAAAAAAACGTTTAAAATGTAGTTTTTATTGAAGTTGACATACTTATAATGAAAGTTATAGGGCTTCTAAAAACAATGGTAATTGTGGATAAAACATTTATTGAGGACTTAAACAGGAATTTGGGAATTGTCCATAAGGTGGCCAATATCTACTTTAGGGATTCACCGGAGCGGGAAGATGTCATCCAAGAAATGCTATACCACTTATGGAAAGGCTACCCCTCTTTTAGGGGCGATTCCAAGTTTTCAACATGGATGTACAGGGTTTGCCTCAATACGGCCCTTACATATTTCGGTAAAAGCAAACGGATCGCACATGTGGCCCTTTCCCCACAGCATTCGCAGATGGGCGAGGAAGCAGTTTCCCCGTCCAACAATGCCCTCTTATGGCTCAATAGCGCCATCGGAAAGCTATCCCAGGTCAATAAGGGTATTATATTGCTATATCTGGAAGAGCTCAGCTATGAAGAAATTGCGGAAATAACCGGTTTATCCAGGACCAACATAAGTGTGCGTCTGGTAAGGATAAAAAAACAACTTGAAAAGGATTGGGAACAAACCATTAATAAAGTATGATAAATGGAAAATTTTGAAAAATTGAAAAGTAGTTGGAAAACCGATACTGCGCATTCGGATTTAGGGCCCCTGGATATGGCAGCCTGGCAAAACCTTCTAAAGGGACAGGTCAAGAAACAGAAGAACATCGGGATGCAATACTTTTGGGCATCATTGACCTATCAAATAATAGTATACGGATTTTTGGGCCATGTGATGATCAGGTATGGGGGAGATAGCGGGGTTTTGCTCCCAGCATTACTGGGTATGTTTTTGTATGTGCCCTTTACAGTGGTCCTCTTCCTCAAATTCAAACGGATGGCGATCTTGGCACATAATGATCAAAGTGCTTCGGACCTGTCCATCAAGGAATATGTCCTCGAACAACATACGCTTTTATCCAGTTTCTATAGGTTTAAAAGGAGGTATGAAATACTGCTGCTGCCCTTGAGTGCCGCCATCTTCGTCTGGATATTCTTCAGGCTCTTTTTGCCGGGAGGAACAATGGATTATCCCATAGCTTCTTCCCTGCTGTTCATTTTGGTCCTGGCCGCATGTTCGGCCGCAATCCTGGCAGAGAACAAGAGAAATTTTAAGGGCCCCCTACAAAAATTGGAAGATATCCTAAAAGATCTGAACCGGCGTACGGTTCTCATGGACACTGATGCCTTTTAACGGGTCAATGATCAAAGTGCCCCTGAAGACCGTGGGGATGGCATATATTTTACTAGATTTGAAGGAGCATTTATAAAGGATATGAAAAGAATATACGCTATCCTCCTTCTGTTGTGTTGGTGTTCCTCATGCGGGAATATGGAAAAACGGCCTTCGGGGCCCACCTTACAGGACCCTTCAAGTACGGGGCCAGAGGGGGAAAATCTTTATTTGGATATGGATGGCAACACCGTTCCATTGGAAGGGTATAGGGGCAAAAAAATACTGCTCAGTTTTTGGGCGACCTGGTGCAGGCCCTGCGTAGCGGAAATGCCTTCCATGATGCGTTCCCTGCCGATATTGGAAGCAGAGGGATACGTACTGCTACTGCCATCGGACCAATCTTTGGAACAAATACGGTCCTTTCAGATAAGGACAGGGTTCGATCTCGCGTTTGTACGATATACGGGAAGCCTGGCCCAGTTAAATATATATGCTCTGCCAACGACCTTTATCCTTGACCAAAAGGGGGAAAAAATAGGGGAGATAACGGGCGCCATGGTTTGGGATTCGGAGGAATTGCTGCAAAAACTCAATGCGTTTCAATGATGGGACACGGTACAAGCTTATTGATGGTTACCTTAATGGGAATATTTGTTTCCTGCAATCATAAGGAAAGGGAAACGGTGGTGGTGGAAAATCTTGCTTTTTCCGGCGGATCGGGAACCTCCTTGCCCTATCTCTTCGGCAATGACGGTAAATTGTTTTTATCATGGGTCGAACAAATAAACGATAGCACGGCACAGTTGAACTATTCCCAATTGATCGAAGGAAAGTGGGGATCGCCCAAGGAAATTATACGGGGAACGGAGTGGTTCGTAAATTGGGCCGACTTCCCTGCTATTTCGGAAAACAACGGAAATTTAATGTCCCATATTCTTCGCAAGTCCTCAAAAGAGACCTTTGCCTATGATATCGCACTCAACCTACTTTCCGAGGGAACCTCCGAATGGCGTACCGATCTGCCCTTACATACCGATGGGACAAAGACCGAACACGGTTTTGTCTCGGCGATTCCTTATTTGGAAAATTCTTTTTTTATTACGTGGCTGGACGGCAGGGAAATGCAATCCCACAATGGCCACGGACATGATGGCCATGAAGGTTCCATGGGCATAAGGGTGGCGGAGGTATCGCCCGATGGCTCGGTACGCAACGAATTTCTGCTGGATGGAAAGACCTGTAGTTGCTGCCAGACCACCACGGCAATGACCGATAACGGGCCTATAGTGGTATACAGGGACCGGACGGACCAAGAAATTAGGGATATCGCCATTGGCAGGCGGGTAAACGGGCAATGGACCGTACCCAAACCTGTCCATGATGACGGATGGGAAATAAATGGCTGTCCGGTCAATGGCCCCAAAGTGGATGCCATCGGCAACAATGTGGCCGTGGCCTGGTTTACCGCGGCAAACGGCGCACCAAAAGTAAAGGTGGCCTTCTCCCAAAACGGGGGCGAAGATTTTTCGGAGCCGATCTTGGTAGACGACCTTGCCCTCGGCAGGGTGGACATTGAATTGCTGGATGGGCAAAATGCCCTTATAAGCTGGATGGCAACCGTAAATGGAAAGGTCCATCTTCAGGTCGTGAAAGTAAACAGTTCCGGTACCAGATCGGTCCCCATCCCTGTCGCCCCCATGGACGGTTCCAGGAGCAGTGGATTCCCCCAAATGGAACGGGCGGACGATCATATTTATTTTGCATGGACCGATTCCGAAAATGGGATATCACAAGTCCGCACTGCGGTAATTTCACTTAAAAGTTTTTAGGGGACATATTGGGTAGGTCCTGTTTGGCCCCTATAGGAGTAAGTTTTACTTGTCGCACTGTCCCTAACCCGTCCAATGGACACTTGCCGTGTAAAGACTACCCGATATTTTACGGGACTACACAGAAATACACACTGTTGTATTTCGGTACAAATCACGAAAGGTGCTATAGTTATCTGATTATAAACGGGTTATTCGTAATTAGTGGAGTTAGGGATGATCTGGCATATTTATTTCAATATACCTATCAAGTTTAACCATATAAAATTTCACATCATGAAAAAGATATTATTCGTAGCCGCATTGGCATTGGGAAGTATGACAGCATTTGCACAGGAAACAGGGGCGCCACAGGACGACGCCACACAGGCCACCGCCCAAGAGGCCACCCAGGACAATTTTACCGAGATAGAATCCAGTGAACTGCCAGAGGCCATTACCGCCGCGGTATCACAGAACTATCCAACCGCCACTATCAACAAGGCGAGCGTAAACGAGGCCGAGCAGTATAAATTGGAAGTTGCGTTGGAAGACGGTACCCAAGGTGTATTGTATGCCGATAAGGATGGGAATTGGATAGATATGTAATCAAACATATTCTTGAACAATAAGAGACCGCAATTGCGGTCTTTTTTTATGGACAACGGTGGACGTTGCGCTGTACCGCATTTAGCGACGCATGGTATTTTTAGTACGCTCAATGGTCCGTATTTGTAATCCGAGCGTGTTGGTTCTCCTTGGCGATCGTTTTCTCCTATTGGCAAAAGGAAATAAATATCAGACCGCCGGCACGGGAATGTAAATATCAAAGGTTGCCCCGTAGTTGGGTTCTCCCTTGGCCGTGATGATACCGTTGTGGTTATCCACGATTTTCTTTACAATGGCAAGGCCCACTCCCGTTCCTTGGTAGGCGCTCCTTCCGTGCAGCCGCTGGAACACTTCAAAAATCTTTTCATTATATTCCTGTTCGAATCCGATCCCATTATCGGAAATACGGATATGGCAGTACAGTGTTCCGCTCGAAAGTCGACTATTATCGAAGGAAGCGGCGGTATTGATTTCACTATCGATCCTAATACAGGGAGCGAGATTGGGTTTAGAAAATTTGAGGGAGTTGCTTATAAGATTGTGCAGCAACTGTCTGAATTGGAACGGGATAATGTGCACCTCACAGGTATTGGATATTTCAATGCTTGCCTGTTTCTGTTCCAGTTCTTCTTTCAGATCTTGTTTTACGGCAGCGATGATCGTGGCCACATCAATTTTTTCAAAATTTCTTTCCTGTACGTTTGTCCGGGAAAAGGCCAGCAGGTCGTTGATCAATATCTGCATGCGATGTGCGGCATTGCACATTCTGCGGAATTTGTCCTTCCCGAATTCCGATAAATTGGTTGATTCCCTTTCCATTATCAGGTTAGAGAAAGTTTGGATCTTTCTTAGGGGTTCCTGTAGGTCATGGCTTGAGATATAGGCAAAGGACTGGAGTTCTTTGTTCATTTTTTCGAGCTCCCCGTTTTTTTGTTCCAGTTCCAGCGCATTTAGCCTTAGTTTATCTTCGGTCTTTTTCTTTTCCGTAAGGTCGTGCGTAAATTTTGAAAAGCCGATGACTTCATTTTTTCTGTTGTGGACAGCGGTAATGACGACACTTGCCCAAAATAGACTTCCATCTTTCCGCATCCGCCATCCTTCCTGAACGGCCTTACCTGTTTCTTTTGCCCGTTTGAGGAGTGTTTGGGGAAGGTTACTTTTCCGGTCTTTTGCTGTATAAAAATTCGAAAAGTTTTTTCCGATGATTTCTTCCGCCTTATATCCCTTAATTTTTTCGGCCCCCATGTTCCAGTTTTCTATCGTTCCCATTGGATCTAGGTACAATATTGCATAGTCCTGTACCTCCGCGACCATTAAATGGTAGCGTTCCTCACTTTTTTGAAGGGATTCGTTCAATTGGCTGAGTTCTTTTGTACGTTCGAAAACTTTTTTCTCCAATTCTTGGGTAAATGATCGTTCGGTCTGTATGTCCGTAAATGCGAACACCCATTTAACGATTTTGTTGTCGGGATCTATAACGGGTTCCCCAACTCCGGAGTGCCATCGGTAATTTCCGGACCTGTCCCGTATCCTCAGGTCGCTCTTGTACACATCTCCCGTAGCAAGACTTTGCCTCCACAATTGGGCATTTTTATCAAAATCCTCTGCGTGTATCAAAGTGTTCAGGTCCGCTGTCGCCAATGGCTGTACACCGGCATATTCTATCCATTTTCGGGAGGTGAACAACGTATTTCCCGCATTGTCCGTTTCCCAGATCAACTGCGGAATGCTCTCTGTGAGAAATCGGAACCGCTTTTCACTTTCTTCGATCTTTTTCTTGGCGGAATTCAGGTCGGTCAGGTCTACCCCAGTGTTCATCACTCCATAGATCTTTCCGTTGATATCGTAAAGGGGCGTAAAGCTGTAATTAAAGTAAAAGGTTTGTAGTTTCTTATCCACCACCAGATCAAGTGGTGTATTTCGTGTATGGAAAGATTGTCCAGTGGTGTACACATTTTTGATCTGTTGGAACACCATTTGATCGGCCAGTTCCGGCAACACATCCCTGAACGACTTGCCAATGACATTCTTGCCCTTTCCCCATATATTGATGATGGATTCGTTGGCCAGCTCCACGCGCATTTCATCCCCGGCATATACAGCTATGGGAAATGGGGCGCTTGCGACCATGGCGCGCACTTTTTGTTCACTTTCCTCCACGATGGAACGGGCCAGGACCTGATCGGTTACTTCTATGGCTATTGCTACGATACCCGAAATGGACCCGTCGGTTTCTTTGAGGGCTTCATATACAAAATTTAGATAGGTCGTTTCAATTTTTCCGTTACGTGGTAAATGGACCATACGTTCATTTGCCACAAATTTTTCTCCCGTTGTAAAAACAGTGTCCATCAAGATCTCCAGACCTTGATCTTTTGCTTCGGGCAGACCTTCAAAAATGGGCCTGTTCATAACTTGTTGCCCACTTGTGCCCCACAGCTCCAGCATTTTTCCGTTCGCGATCTCCACTACATGCTCCCTGCCCCTAAAGACACACATGGCTACAGGGGCCTGCATGATATTATTTATAAATCGTGCGTTACTTTCCTCCAACGCCGTTGTTACCCGTTTTTTTTCCGTGGTTTCATTGATAGTAAGCAGTACCCCCGCTATTTCTCCGTCGCCGGTCCGTATGGGACCGCACGAAAAATCGAAATAACATTTTTCTTCGGACCCATTTCTGTTCAATGGTAACAGAAAATCCCGAAAACCACTTGCCTTTCCGTTCATGGCCCCATCGAATATTGGTCCCATGATGTGCCAGATTTCAGAAAATGTTTCATGGGCGCCGACACCCAAGGCCTTCGGATGCTTTTTTTGGCCCAAAATTGCCCGATACCCATCATTGTATAGCTGTGTTCGTTCCGTTCCCCATGCAATGCACATCCCAAAAGGGTTGTCCAACATGGTAGCGACCATCGTCTTAAGGCTTTGTGGCCAGGCATCGGGATGTCCCAAAGGGGTACCGCACCAATTTTTGGCCCTAATGAGTGTTCCCATTTCCCCTCCGCTCGTAAGGAAATAGGGTTCTTTGGTTGCACCTTCCATTATTGCGGTATTCGGGATTGTAGTATAAATTGATCTCTTGTAGAATGTTGTGACCGGTCTTTGGTGATCAAGCTCAGTGAATTCTCGATTACATTTTTCAGTTTTGCGAATTCGTTCGGTTTTTGAACATAATAACTCGCACCATTTTCATAAAGGGTATCGGCCATATCCATTTCTATTGAAGTGGAAAAGATGACAATCGGCAGTTTTTTTAACCTGTCTGACGATTTTATTTCCGTCAAGCATTCCAAGCCACTTTTTAGTGGCATGTTCAGGTCTAGAAAAAGGATATCGGGGAGATTGTCCGATAAGTATTCCATAAGCTGCACACCATCGTTGACCGTTACCAGGCTTCCCGAAATGGATAGGTCCGTAAGGGCCTCTTGGAACAGGTCGATATCATCCTCGTCGTCATCCGCTAATAAAAGGGTGTATTGGTCTTTCTTCATGGAAAATTATTTAAAGGTATTCTTTGAAATTTTTTTGATTGGAGCAGTTGTGAATTACAAAAAAACATAAGATCGGATACAGCGGAAATTTTGCTGACCCCCATCGGGACCGGAACAAGGGGGGCAATTGTATGTAGTGACGTACATTTGTCCGCATGTTTCTGCTAGGTTACCGAATATCTTTTTTATCCATTTTCGTTCACGATAAAAATATCCATTTTTTTCGTAGGGCAATGCGTCAATAGAAAAGAATGGAAATTGCTATATATCGAACGGCCTTCTTACGATTTTGTTCAATAGAAAGGCTTCAATTGCCAAAGAAATGCCAAGAAACATTAAACAAAGGGTCTAATCGCTAATTAGTTTGATCCAAATGGAAGGGAAGGTGTAAAGGTGCCAAATAGTCGCAATATCAGGGTTTAAAGGTGTCTTTCACTTAGAAACGTGCACCTAATTTTTGGAATAGCAACGATGGGGAAGGAGCGAGGAGGTGGTTCGGGAAAAAACTCCTTCAAAACAACGTTATCGGTAGGACGGGTTCCTCTTGATGAGGTATTGGTACCTTTGGGAAGAAGGTCGACAATCTGGCCCAAGTCTTTGCACCGCCCTTGACACTTCCCTTATTTTGGAAAGCAACATGTGGGTTGTTTTCTTTCAAAATTGTAATGCCTTAATGATGTTATAAGGGTGGGACCGCTTTTTTTTCCCTGATCCGCTTTCTGATCCTGCTCAATGACGGATTTTTGATCCCCAGATAGGAGGAGATATGGTATAAGGGAACACGCTCGGCAATAGTGGGATGTTCCTCCAATAATTGCACATATTGCTGTTCGTGGTTCAGAAAAAGCAGGGAGTCTATACGTATCTGGGACCGGATGATATTGCCTTCCGCAAGTTTTCTGCCAAAGCTGTTCCAGGTATTCGATCTTTCATATAGTTGTTGTAGATGTTCATGTTTTATGGCCAGATATTCGGAATCTTCCAGTGCCTCTATAAAATACGAACAGGGATATTGCGCCACAAAGCTGGGAAAGGAGGACAAAAATTGATTTTCGGAAAAGAAGTTTAGGTTTCGCTCTTCCTCGGCACCATCGTCATAACGATATAGACGGAAGAGTCCTTTGGTAATATATCCCAGTTCTTTGCAGACGATTCCCTGTGTGTTAAAAAAATCCCCTTTCTTTATGGTACGACGGTACCAAAATGGCTCCCCAAATAAGAAATCCTCTTCGGATAATCCAGAGAACCCATAAAGGGATTTTTTTAATTCCATGATATCGTCGTCCATACCCACTTATTTTGTTAATACCGTTGAGCTGATCATTGGGCAAGATAAGAAATCGATGGGATTTTTAATGTTTGTTCTTTTTGTTCCCAAGGGTCAACCTGATAGCGGAAAGAAGAAAGTAGAATGCCCCAAAAGCTGCATAACCGGCCAAACTGTGCATTCCCATGGTAGGGGAGTCGGCTAAAATTATAAAGGAGCTTCCCCCGATCATAGACTGTCCCCCACTGATGATCATGGGCCATTGGCCCCCCAACAGTTTTCTGCGTCGTATTGCCAGTACGAGTTGGATCAGCCCCGTTACAATGGCCCAAATGCCTATCACGATCAGGGCGGTAGGAAGTTCTTTTAAGAGTGCTAATAGTACCCCGATCGTTGTTGTGGCACTTATGGCCAAATTCACATATTGGGGCACTTTGGACTCCCTGTTGTCTATTTTTATATCCAGGAACGTAGCAAAGGCGTCCCATGCAGGGTAGATAATAAATAACATATTTGTAATGAACGTATTCTTTTCGGCAAAGGTGAAGACCAAAAGCACCCATATAATGGAAAATACCGCACGGGCATAATACAATTTCCGAAATGCCTTCGGTGTTTCAAGGTGGTCCATCGTTTGTAGGGGATCAAGATTTACTGTGGACATATTTTATATATTTTGGATTCTGTGACAAAAGTAGTCTGGCCCTATCACTTTTTTTTTCACTTAAGTTAAAGCGGATATATAATTCAGACGGAATGCTCAGATTCCAATTGTTGTGGAACCCGGATGATACATCTATGGGAAGGCTTTTGCACAATTATCAGGATGTCCATGCTCCATGTCCGCCCGTGTTTCCGCCAGGGGCGGACAGGCCTTTGCGGATCGGTTATTTTATTCTCAGTACCGAGGCTGTCTACCTACATTTTTTTGATGTAACTGCAATTTGTGTATTAAAGTGGTCCCACTGGAAATCGAAAATGGAGGGCCGGACGGTACGTTATGATCTCGAAAGAGTTTTAAGGGCTTATTGATTTATTAAAAACACTTATTGATTTCTGCAAAATCATGAATGTAGGCATTTTCCGTATGCGTTCTTACAATTCTTCCCGTTCTTGAAGGAACCAAAATGTCAGACCAAATAATACCGTTATGTCTATACTGTTCCTATTATCAAATCAAGTAAGTACGACCACCGGCGGCGCCAATTTAAAGATGCGGGCATATACCATATCCAAGAACGTCCAGTACCGTACCATTTCCAATTGACCCATTTTATCAACCAAACGAAACTGTCAAAAATGAAAGTTGCCCACAAGATCCTTACGCTTTTACTTTTCTTGCCCTGCGCATCGGCCCATTCCCAACAGGAAGGGGCGATCACCCACTACATGTACCATATGAACGTGTACAACCCGGCCTATGTTGGGGACGGGGAGACGGTGGCTGCCATCCCCTTCCGCCAGCAGTGGACGGGCATCAAGGACGCCCCGAGTGCTGAGGCGGTCTCCTTGGGGACCTCGCTCGGCAACAACATACAAACCCTGAAATCAAAAAACGATCAATAAACCATACAAACCAACAACTTTATGAACATGCGACTCCTGTTATTATTATTAGCGTTATCATTTCTACCCAATTTGGCCAGCCCACAGGGACAGATCATTGTAAGTGGTACAGAATCACAGACCAACATTACCAGTAATAATGCAACGGTCATCGATCCCACCTTAACCGTGTCGGCAACCCAGGATATTACGGATTTCACGGTATCCATTATTGACTCGTATTCTACCAATGACGCCTTGGGCTATAATGGTTCCTTACCAGCGGGAATAACAACTGCCGGTTGGAATGCCACAAAAAGGGCCATTGTCTTTGAAGGCACAAAAACGGCTGCGGAATGGCAGTCATTTTTGCGAAATGTTACCATTACGACTGCAAATGTTTGCTCTCCCGAGTCTAGAAAGGTCTCTTTCATTGCGGGAGAAACCTTCTACAATCCCCTAAATGGTCACTTTTATAAGATAACTACCAATCCTTCCAATTGGATTCCAGCAAGGAACGCGGCCGCTTCCACATCTTATTACGGGCTTCAGGGATATCTTGTGACACTTACTAGTCAGGCAGAAAACACATTTGTGTCCAGATTGATAGGTCAGAATTCATGGATGGGTGGCTCGGATGACTACCAAGAGATCAACAATGCCCTAGGGTACACTTTATACGCCGATCAATCGGCATCCGAAGGTAAATTTTACTGGGTCACCGGTCCAGAAAAAGGGGTGCAGTTAACAACCTTTAATGGTAATGGAAACCAAATTTCAAGTGTATATCAAAACTGGGGCAACAATGAGCCCAACAATGCCGGTGGCGAACAGTTCCTTCACATTTATGCTGCCAATGCACAATGGAACGATTTTGCCAATACCCAAACAATTTATGGTATTGTTGAATACGGAGGTATGCCGGGCGATTATTCCCAGTCCGATACACAATTTACCAAGGACATTTATATCCAAGGGGCGGCAAATAGTTCCATTACGGGAGGTAACGTCACCGTTTGTTCCGGTGCCAACTCCACCACACTTACGCTGGGAGCTTTTGACGGTTCCGTTTTACGATGGGAAAGTTCCGTCGATAATTTTATCTCCGCTGGTACTCCTATTTCAAATACTACATTAAATCTAACGGTCGACAATATTACCGAAACAAGATATTATAGGGCAGTTGTAAATGTGCTTTCTCCAATTTCATGTAGCAGTCTGGTAACTTCAAGTACCCCTATTTTTGTGAACAATCCAATTTCCGGAAATGTTTTTGCAGTCAACAGCTCCCTGTGTGCCGGGTCGGATGTTGAGCTATATCTGTCCGGTCAGCAGGGAGACGTACAAAAATGGCAACGCTCCATTGATAATACGAACTGGACGGATATTGCCAGTACCAGTCCCACTTTGATTGAGACCATTTCGGATATAGGGACCATGTACTATAGGGCGTTTGTACAGGTTCCCGGTTGTGGAGCGGCAGTGGTTTCGGCCTCCAAGTCCATCACCGTCGTTTCTGGTACCCCACCGCAAGGGGGTTCGCTAAGTTCCAACACGCATTTTTCCGGGACCAATAGTGGAACGCTTACCCTTACCGGTCATACGGGTACCATAACAAAATGGCAACGTTCCAACGATGGAGGATTGGTATGGATCGATATCGTAAATACGAATCCTACTTACAATTATAGTAACACTACAAATTTGACACTGTACAGGGTATTGGTTTCCAATGGTAGTTGTGGTTCTTCTTACAGTACGGTCGGCTCTGTAAATATTACCTACCTGCCCACCATTTCGCAATTTGCTCCTACTATTGCGGGGCCCGGAAAATCGGTGGTCATCACCGGTACAAATTTTGAGAATGTTACCTCGGTAAGTATTGGGAATGCCAATGCCGCTTCGTTCACTATCAATTCCAATTCACAAATAACCGCCATAGTTTCGGCGGATGCCGCTTCCGGGGATGTGTCGGTAACGAATTTGGCGGGATCTGCCACTTTGGACGGATTTATATTCAATGCACCTCCAACAGATTTCGAATTGTCGCCGGATGAAATCGAAGAAAATAACACATTGAATCAGCCGGTGGGGATATTTACGGCCTCGGATGTCGATCTGGGCGATACCCTTATGTACTCGCTAGTTTCTGGAACGGGGGATGACGATAATGCAAATTTTGTGATTTCAGGTTCGGAACTTAGGGCAAATATAATTTTCGATTTCGAATCGAAGCCGTTGCATAGCATTCGTGTCGCAGTTACTGATTCAGCTGGAAATACGGTGGAAACGATCATGGAAGTGGCCATTTTGGATTATCCCGATGATGATGGTGATGGAGTTCTTGATTTGGAAGACCTATGTCCCAATACGCCTTCTGGTGAGACGGTGGATGGCAACGGCTGTTCCGAAATTGAAAAGGATACCGACGGGGACACTATTAACGATGCCGTTGACAATTGTCCCACAGCATCGAATACCGATCAGGCCGATTTGGACAATGATGGATCGGGAGACATTTGTGATGAGGATATAGATGGCGATGGCACCCTGAACGGGGAAGATGCCTTCCCGAACGATCCCAACGAGGATACCGATTCGGACGGCGATGGCACAGGCGACAATGGCGATGGGGACGTGGATGGTGATGGTACCCCTAATGGGGAAGATGCTTTCCCGAACGATCCCAACGAGGATACCGATTCCGACGGCGATGGCACGGGCGATAATGCGGATGCTTTTCCGAACGATCCCAACGAGGATACCGATTCCGACGGTGACGGCACAGGCGACAACGCCGATGCCTTCCCGAACGATCCCAACGAGGATACCGATTCCGACGGCGATGGCACGGGCGATAATGCGGATGCTTTTCCGAACGATCCCAATGAGGATACCGATTCCGATGGCGATGGCACGGGCGATAATTCCGATGCCTTCCCGAACGACCCCACCTTAAGTGCGGACAGCGACGGTGATGGGATCCCCGATGGGGAGGATGCCTTTCCCAACGATCCAGATGAACATTTGGATACCGATGGTGACGGCGTTGGCGATAATTCAGATCCCGATATGGACGGGGACGGTATCCCCAACGGGGAGGACGAATTTCCGCTCGAGGCCGGTACCGATATGGACGGCGATGGGGTGGACGATGCTGCGGACCAATGCCCCGGGACCCCTGCAGGGGAAACGGTAGATGCGGTCGGTTGTTCCGATACCCAAACAGATACGGATGGTGATGGGACCAATGATGCCAATGATGCCTTCCCGAACGATGCCAACGAGGACACCGATTCCGATGGCGATGGCACGGGCGACAATGCCGATGCCTTCCCGAACGACCCTACCGTAAGTGCGGACAGCGACGGCGATGGGATCCCCGATGGCATCGACAACTGCCCCCTTGCCCACAACCCCGGACAGGAGGACAGGGACGGGGACGGCCTTGGCGATGTGTGCGATACGGTGGTACTGGACGTGGCACGGGCCTTTACGCCGGACGGCGACGGGATCAACGATACCTGGACCATCCACAACATAGGGAACTACCCCAACTCGCTGGTCAGGGTGTTCAACAGCTGGGGCAAAGAGGTCTTTTCGGCCAGGAACTACCAGAACGATTGGGACGGAAGATATAAAGACTTGTCCAATAAGCTGCCGGATGCGGGATCCTACTACTTCCAGATCGACCTTGAGGGCGACGGGAAGGTGGACAGCGACGGCTGGCTCTATATCACATCCAAATAACCGAGAACCATAACCAAACAAAATATCCAAGATGAAATTTACACACAAGATCATAGCAGCTTTCCTTTTGTTACTTTGCGCATCGGCCCATTCCCAACAGGAAGGGGTGATCACCCACTACATGTACCATATGAACGTGTACAACCCGGCCTATGTGGGGGTGGACGGGGAGACGGTGGTAACGACGACCTTCCGCCAGCAGTGGACGGGCATCAAGGACGCCCCCAGTGCGGAGGCGGTGTCCTTCGGGACCTCCCTGGGTGCCAACGTGGGGCTGGGCATCTCGGTGTACAACAGCAACACCTTCGTGGAGAGCCAGACCTTTACGGGGGTCGACTTCTCGTACCGGCTGCAGCTGTCGGAGATGACGGACCTGTACCTGGGGCTGAAGGCGGGGGGCAACTTCTACAGCGTGAACACCGGCGGCCTGGAGACCTACAACGTGATGTCTGACCCGAACATAGCGAGCATCTCCAACTTCAACCCGAACGTTGGGGCGGGGGTGCTGTTGAAGGGCATGGACTGGTACGCTGCGGTGTCGGTGCCCAGGATCCTGTCCACCGAACGTGCGGACAACGACAACGGGATCGTGACGGCGGCCACGGCACGGCCGCACCTGTACGCCACTGCGGGGTACGACTTCGTGCTGGACGCGGGCAGCGACCTGCTGCTGCGCCCCTCTGCCATGGCGAGGTACGTGGAGGGCGCCCCGTTCTCGGCGGACCTGAACACCATGCTGTCCTTCGGGGGCGACTTCGAGATCGGGGGGAGCTACCGGACCGATGCCGCCTTTGCGGGGCTGGTGAACCTGAAGATCAAGAAGCGGCTGATGATCGGCTACGCCTACGAGGTGAGCACCCGCAGCGAACTGGCCAGCGCCAGGAACACCAACGAATTCCTGCTGAGGTTCCTTTTCTGATCGTACCATATAATGGAGTACTTGCGTATGCCCAAGGAGGAAAATAAGGTTATTATGCCCTTTTTTTGAAATCCCTTCACCGATAAAGGGATTCTTTGAGGCAGTAAAAGTGGGGTTTTCATTAGGACCACAATCATTTAATGCCCGTTCGCCACATGTTTTGTTCAGTATGCAACTTAAAGGAATTTTATAGAATCTTTTAGCGTGGTCCTACAGTACATTTGAAGGAATTAAACCACACATTTTCCACTTGAGGTAATGCTCAAAAAAGGAGTTTGACCAATTTTACCAACCATAAAACTAAACTATTATGAAAAAAACGGGAATTTTAAATCTTTTCCTATTTTTGTTTTGCTTGCCCGCACTCTATTCGCAGGGAACGGTTACCGTAACCTCTGCCGCCGATGATGGGAGCGAAGGAACCTTACGATGGGCCATACTTACGGCCAATACAGATCCGACCATCAACGAAATTGTATTCGATACCGGTTTTACGGGAGAGCTGCTGCTCACGGCCAATCTGCCGGCCGTTACCGCCGATCTTACCCTTAGCGGTCCAGGGGTGGAAAATTTTACCATTTCCGGGGAGAACCAATTTACCATGTTCATACCTTCCAACGGTGTTACGTTCAACATCTCGGGCGTGACCTTTACCAAAAATGCTTCCGCATGGGGCTCCGGCACGGTACTGTACGCGACGAGGGCCACTATTAATGCCGATAACATTAAACTTGAGGGGAATACCAATGCATTTGCCATTTACAGTAGGGAAGGGGGATCCGTTATCAATATTAGCAATTCCACATTTACAGGGAATGGGGGCTATCTTATTGGTAGCGATCATGGATCGACCCCAAATATCACTTCAGATGTGGAGACGGATTATTCCAACCGGATAACGGTTACGGGATCCACCTTTAGCGCCAATACCGGCATTATTTTTTATACCGAAAGATATGTCAAAGTGGACAATTGCGTCTTTGAGGATAACACCAACCAGATAGCATTTTTTAGGGGAGTGAACCGATATCAGGTCCTTAATTCCACCTTTACCGGCAACACAGGTTACCAATTGTTTTCTTTTTCCAGTTGGATAGGGGATAACCCCTCCTTTGGCGAGGGCACCTTGGGAACCAACAATACCCTTTTTGAAGGGAATACCTTTATCGGCAATACGGGAACGGTCATCAATCCGGGTCCTAGCGCTTCTTATTTTAGCAAGACCACTATTTCCGATAATATTTTTGAGGATAACGGCACCAACTGGACAGGAAGTCCCATTGCAGTGACGCAAAATACGTTGGATAATTTTTTTGGTGGCATATCCCATGATGCTGCCACTGCGACCATCACCGTTTCTATGGACAGGGCCGTTTTTGGTGCCGATGATGGTACGGGGAATCTGGAGGCAAGCGACTTTATTTTTTCGCTTGCCGGCGGGAATGCCACCTTGGGGTCTTCCGCTCCGACCAGTATCTCGGTGTCGGGCAACGATTATGTTTTGGGATTGGATTTGCTGGGAGCCGTCCATGGAAACGAGCTGCTTACGATCACACTTGCGACGGATGCGGTATATGATGCCGCAGGAAATGCGGCGGCAGCGGTTCAGGACAACAATTCTTTATTGTTGAATTTTTTGGATAGCGATGGGGACGGCGTTCCCGATTATCTGGACGAATGTTCGGATACCCCTTCAGGGGATGTGGTGGAACCCAACGGATGTACCGATCTCACATCTCCCGATGTCCCTACAGGATTGGAAGTAAAGGCCAGGGCCTATGGTCTTTACATCGAATGGAATGAAAATGTGGACGATACCAGGGGATACAATATTTATTACGGGGAACAAGCTACGGATCTGGTGCTGTTGTCCTCTATAACTTCAAGTGAGACCACCGATTACCTTCATACGGGCCTTGAGGTGGGCAAGACCTATTTTTACCATGTGACCGCCTATGATCTTGCGGACAATGAAAGTGCTCCCAGCACGGTTATATCCGGAGTTCCAGTTTTGCCATTTATATGGGATGGGCCCTCGATCGTTTTTGAAAAGCCCGATGGGGCAGATTGGACCTTGACCGAAAATCAGGATTACTTGACGGATAACGTTACCATCACCCGTAAAAACAATCAGGGGTTGTTCAATATAACGAAGGAACCATCCTTTGATACAATGCTATACTCCTCCCCACAGGGCACCCAATGGGCCATGGGGACCACTGCGGATTTTGGATCGCTTGTTTTCTCCTCTTGGGCCGAGGCCATGCAATATTGTCCACCATGCAGGGTAGGAAGCGATTTTGTGGTTCATCTTACAGAGGATGATATCTATTTTGACGTGAAAATTCTATCATGGTCCAATGGAACCGGAGATTTTAGTTATGAAAGAAGTACACCAAGCCCTGATGCGGATAACGATCGGGTAAAGGATGAACTGGATCTTTGTCCAGCTACCCCTGCGGGCGAAGCGGTGGACGCCAATGGATGTTCCGATTCCCAGAAGGATGCGGATGTGGACGGGGTGAACGACGACGTAGACCAATGTTCCGATACGCCAACTGGGGAGGCCGTTGATCTTAATGGCTGTTCGGATACCCAAAAGGATACCGATGGTGACGGGGTAAACGATGCGCTGGATCAGTGTCCATCATCTCCTCTGGGCGCTATCGTAGATGCCAATGGATGTTCCGCTTCCCAGAAGGATGCCGATGGGGATGGGGTAACGAATATTTCGGACCAGTGTTCAGAGACCCCAACTGGGGAGATAGTGGATACTAATGGATGTTCGGATTCCCAGAAGGATGCGGATGGTGATGGCGTCACCGATGACCTTGATCAATGTCCCAATACTCCATCAGGGGAAACGGTAGATGCGGTCGGTTGTTCCGATGCCCAAACAGATACGGATGGTGATGGGACCAATGATGCCTATGATGCCTTCCCGAACGATGCAAGCGAGGACACCGATAGTGACGGCGATGGCACGGGCGACAATGCCGATGCCTTCCCGAACGATGCCAATGAGGACACCGATTCCGATGGCGATGGCACGGGCGACAATGCCGATGCCTTCCCGAACGACCCTACCGTAAGTGCGGACAGCGACGGCGATGGGATCCCCGATGGCATCGACAACTGCCCCCTTGCCCACAACCCCGGACAGGAGGACAGGGACGGGGACGGCCTTGGCGATGTGTGCGATACGGTGGTACTGGACGTGGCACGGGCCTTTACGCCGGACGGCGACGGGATCAACGATACCTGGACCATCCACAACATAGGGAACTACCCCAACTCGCTGGTCAGGGTGTTCAACAGCTGGGGCAAAGAGGTCTTTTCGGCCAGGAACTACCAGAACGATTGGGACGGAAGATATAAAGACTTGTCCAATAAGCTGCCGGATGCGGGATCCTACTACTTCCAGATCGACCTTGAGGGCGACGGGAAGGTGGACAGCGACGGCTGGCTCTATATCACATCCAAATAACCGAGAACCATAACCAAACAAAATATCCAAGATGAAATTTACACACAAGATCATAGCAGCTTTCCTTTTGTTACTTTGCGCATCGGCCCATTCCCAACAGGAAGGGGTGATCACCCACTACATGTACCATATGAACGTGTACAACCCGGCCTATGTGGGGGTGGACGGGGAGACGGTGGTAACGACGACCTTCCGCCAGCAGTGGACGGGCATCAAGGACGCCCCCAGTGCGGAGGCGGTGTCCTTCGGGACCTCCCTGGGTGCCAACGTGGGGCTGGGCATCTCGGTGTACAACAGCAACACCTTCGTGGAGAGCCAGACCTTTACGGGGGTCGACTTCTCGTACCGGCTGCAGCTGTCGGAGATGACGGACCTGTACCTGGGGCTGAAGGCGGGGGGCAACTTCTACAGCGTGAACACCGGCGGCCTGGAGACCTACAACGTGATGTCTGACCCGAACATAGCGAGCATCTCCAACTTCAACCCGAACGTTGGGGCGGGGGTGCTGTTGAAGGGCATGGACTGGTACGCTGCGGTGTCGGTGCCCAGGATCCTGTCCACCGAACGTGCGGACAACGACAACGGGATCGTGACGGCGGCCACGGCACGGCCGCACCTGTACGCCACTGCGGGGTACGACTTCGTGCTGGACGCGGGCAGCGACCTGCTGCTGCGCCCCTCTGCCATGGCGAGGTACGTGGAGGGCGCCCCGTTCTCGGCGGACCTGAACACCATGCTGTCCTTCGGGGGCGACTTCGAGATCGGGGGGAGCTACCGGACCGATGCCGCCTTTGCGGGGCTGGTGAACCTGAAGATCAAGAAGCGGCTGATGATCGGCTACGCCTACGAGGTGAGCACCCGCAGCGAACTGGCCAGCGCCAGGAACACCAACGAATTCCTGCTGCGGTTCCTTTTTTAAGATCATATCGGCTCGATGGGCTCGGAGCATACAAAATCCCATTTGGGTAGATACGGAAGGGGAACGGCCACGGTCAATCCCTTCCGTTTATACTTACAGGGGTAGGAGACCAATATCATTTGCCAATGCTAATGAAATGTAACAATGTAAAAAATATCGGATGGTAATCGGACGCCCCAAAACCTGACAACCGCTGAATTGGCCTGGTCTTAAATGGGAATCCACTTCATAAATGTTGGTTGCAACAGTATTTCTGGCTTATGCAACATTTCTGAGGCCCTATAATTTAATTACCGTAACCTTACTTTACCAAACCTTTTTTATGAGATTCAAATACATCTTTACATTAGTTGTTATATGCCTACAACTTAATTTCTTTGGTGTAAATGCACAGGGGACCGGTTTTTCGGTTACCCCTGAAACGGCCAATATAAGTGAGAACGGAGGCACCATCAATATCTATGTGGTATTGGATTCCGCCCCTTCCTCCGATGTGGTCATGGATGTGGTCAGCAGCAATGTCGACAATGTCATTGTTTCGACCAATACCCTGACATTTACTCCCACCGATTGGAACATATCACAGGCCATTGTGGCCACGGGGATCAATGATGATGTTAATAGGGACGGGGATACTTCCACTGTGCTGATTTCCGTAAATGCTTTATTGAGCGATCCCCTTTATGGCGCACTCGCCGATAGATCCGTTGTTATTACCTGTTTGGACGATGAAACAAGTATTAAGAACTTCATAGACTTTAATGACACCGATCAATTGACCGACCTGTTCAACCCGGATTCGTCACCGGTTTTTACCAATATTGCAGATCAAGGGATAAATAACACGGGATCTATAAACGTTCCCTTGGGCACCAGTGATATTTGGACCTATAAAAAGGGCTTTTCCGTATCATCGGAGGAAAGTGCCGTATACACCTTCAGTGCCTTTTTTAAGATTTTGGGACAGAATGGACGTGGCGGTCTGGGATTTACCAACAACCCCGTAAATGAGCCCGATATCACATTTGGGGCACCATTGACCGGCCTGGGCATGACCTTCCACGGGGGAGGTGGCGAGTTTGTCAACAATAGGGCCACAACCTATGTGGATTGGCCTCCTGGATTGGTCGTGGGCTGGTATAAAATGATCTTTAAGATCACTTCCAATGCGGGCAGCGACAATTTTGATGTGGAATTTTGGATCTATAATGCATCTGCCGATGGAACCATAGGCAGTTTATATTCCAATCAGACGGGAAGTTTTACCAACTCCACCATGGCTTCCTCGGACGTCATTTATGTATATTTTTCCGCGGCAGGAACACGTATGGAAAAGATCGATGATTATGAATTTGAAATAGAGGGGGCCACTTCCATAGTGGAGGAAGGACATCCTGTAGTCTTGGGCTATGAAGTGACCGATAAAACCACCAACTCGATAACGGCGGGCGGAAACGTAACAAGTGATGGGGGAACCTTGGTAAATGAAAAGGGGATCGTGTATGCGACCGGACCAAACCCTACCACCGGCTCCAACAAGATCGCTTTAGGGGACGGTTTGGGTCTTTTTTCCACGGCCATCAATGATCTTGAACCCAATACCACCTATTTTGTAAGGGCGTATGCCATCAACGGAACTGGGACCAGTTATGGCGCCGAGAAAATCGTCACCACCTTGGGAACCCCCTCCATCAAGACGTCCAAAACATCGATCGAAGTAGATGAAAATGGTGGTTCCGATACTTTTTTGGTATCATTGGGAGGACAACCGGCAAGTAACGTGGCCATCAATATCGTATCCAACAACACATCTGAAGTTACGGTATCGCCGTCTTTGCTCAGTTTTGGCCCGGGAACTTGGGATATTCCCCAACTCGTCACCGTTACGGCCGTTGATGATAATGATCTGACCGATGATAGTACAGAACTGACCTTAAGTGTTGATGCGGTTTCTTCGGACGATGCATATGATGGGGTACTGGATTCCAAAGTGGAAGTTGTTTTGGTGAACGACGATTTTGACACCGATAATGATGGGGTGAACGACGCGGTGGACCAATGTGCCGCCACGCCTACGGGACATACAGTGGATGTCAATGGTTGTTCCGACTCCCAAAAGGATTCGGATGGGGATGGGGTGAACGATGCGGTCGACCAATGTCCCAATACTCCGTCAGGGGAAACGGTGGATGCGGATGGCTGCTCGGAATCGCAAAAAGATGCCGATGGCGATGGCGTAAGAAATGCCTTGGACCAATGTGCCGATACGGTAACGGGGGAGTCTGTGGACGCCAATGGCTGTTCGGATACACAAAAGGATTCGGATGGGGATGGTACCAATGATGCCGAGGATGCCTTCCCGAACGATGCCAATGAGGATACCGATTCGGACGGCGATGGCACGGGCGACAATGCCGATGCCTTCCCGAACGATGCCAATGAGGACACCGATTCCGATGGCGATGGCACGGGCGACAATGCCGATGCCTTCCCGAACGATCCCAACGAAGATACCGATTCGGATGGCGATGGTGCGGGCGACAATGCCGATGCCTTCCCGAACGATCCCAATGAGGATACCGATTCCGATGGCGATGGCACGGGCGACAACGCCGATGCCTTCCCGAACGATCCCAACGAGGATACCGATTCGGATGGCGATGGTGCGGGCGACAATGCCGATGCCTTCCCGAACGATGCCAACGAGGATACCGATTCGGATGGCGATGGCACGGGCGACAATACGGATGCCTTCCCGAACGACCCCACCTTAAGTGCGGACAGCGACGGTGATGGGATCCCCGATGGGGAGGATGCCTTTCCCAACGATCCAGATGAACATTTGGATACCGATGGTGACGGCGTTGGCGATAATTCAGATCCCGATATGGACGGGGACGGTATCCCCAACGGGGAGGACGAATTTCCGCTCGAGGCCGGTACCGATATGGACGGCGATGGGGTGGACGATGCTGCGGACCAATGCCCCGGGACCCCTGCAGGGGAAACGGTAGATGCGGTCGGTTGTTCCGATACCCAAACAGATACGGATGGTGATGGGACCAATGATGCCAATGATGCCTTCCCGAACGATGCCAACGAGGACACCGATTCCGATGGCGATGGCACGGGCGACAATGCCGATGCCTTCCCGAACGACCCTACCGTAAGTGCGGACAGCGACGGCGATGGGATCCCCGATGGCATCGACAACTGCCCCCTTGCCCACAACCCCGGACAGGAGGACAGGGACGGGGACGGCCTTGGCGATGTGTGCGATACGGTGGTACTGGACGTGGCACGGGCCTTTACGCCGGACGGCGACGGGATCAACGATACCTGGACCATCCACAACATAGGGAACTACCCCAACTCGCTGGTCAGGGTGTTCAACAGCTGGGGCAAAGAGGTCTTTTCGGCCAGGAACTACCAGAACGATTGGGACGGAAGATATAAAGACTTGTCCAATAAGCTGCCGGATGCGGGATCCTACTACTTCCAGATCGACCTTGAGGGCGATGGGAAGGTGGACAGCGACGGCTGGCTCTATATCAAATCCAAATGACCAAAATGAAATGATTCTCGCGTATGATCCATACTTGGGTCTTGGAAATGGAACAGTGCTTGAAAAACCGCTATGGCATTCCGCAGCCATTTTCGGACTGTGAATAGCCATTTGGACCCAAAGGAGCAGGGAAGAAATCTTATGGTCGTTCTGCTCCGCAAGGACTGTGCCGGTCCACAGCCTGGGAGGTACGCCCCATTTTCAGTGCACATATGAACTTGCAGTTACCAAATCGACCGATCCACTCCACCCAAGATTCGCTTAAAAAGCGAGCTTGGAAAATTAATTTGCCAATGTTCTTTTTTTATGGTTACTTTGAATTTCAAAGTTGAATAAGAAAAGGTGATCTTGATTATTCATTATAGATTCGGGCGGTGATATCGATAGACGGGTTGTTCAAGGCGTTTGAGAACAGGATCAGGATCGGCATCATGTCCGCCCTGTCGGTTAACGATTCGGTGGATTTCAATTCCTTAAAAGAATACTTGGACAGTACCGATGGGAATTTGGCAAGCCATCTCAAGGGATTGGAAAACGAAGGGTATATAGTGGCCGAAAAGTCGTTTGCCGGCCGAAGGAGGAACACCAGTTATTGCATCACCGAAAAAGGAAGAATTGCCTTTACGGAACATCTGAAAACCTTGGAGAAAATAATAAGGGCACAAAAATAGTTTTTTTTGCCTTTTTACTTTGAAAAACAAAGTATAAAACAAGATTGTGGAACGCACTCAGGAATTTTTAAAGACCGAACGAATACCATTAACAGCCATCAATTATGAATATTTCACACAGATTGGACCGCCTTCATCTATGGTTTCGGCAAAATCGATGGCTGTTGATCTATACATGGGCCACGCGGATCCTACTTGCCTATGCCTTTATTTTTGCAGGTTATGTTAAGATCATCGGGGAAAGGTTTACGGACCTGCACAACAAGCAGCCCATGGGCCATTACCTCCAGGCCCTTTTCGATACGGGATATTACTACACCAGTATTGGCATTGCCCAGGTCTTGGCCGGCGTATTGATATTGGTACCCCGCACCAGGTTGTTGGGGGTGCTGATCTACCTGCCCATTATTTTTAACATCACCGTACTGTCATGGTCCGTCAGGTTCGAAGGCTCGCTCTTTACCTCGCCCCTAATGGTGATCGCCTGTGTCTACCTCTTATGGTGGGATTACGATCGGGTAAAATACATACTTCCCTATAAGGGCGAAGCCCTCCCGGCCATACTGCCCAAACAGCCACTGAACAATAGTTTTCCTTGGGTGTTTTCCATTGTGGTCCTAAGTGTTTTGATAGGGGTGACCGCTTTTTCCATGACCATTTTTGATGTGATGCCCCGAAACACCCTGTCAGATTGTACAGATCAGTTTATAGGGACCACTAGAACAAGGGCCGGGAAGGTCTTTTGCGACTGTGTGCACGATCAAGGAAATATCCTTACCGATTGTATGACCGAATATTTTAATCTACCGGACGATGGAAAATAATCTGGAAGCTACACCCTCGGAATATTTTGTGCACAAAGGTTCCATCGTTCGGGAGATATGGGGAAAGGGCGATACCATTCTTTTTATCTTTGCCGGGGCGGCCGCCGAATTTGCCGTCAACAAGGCAGTGGATTGGCTCTACTTTACCAAACGTTTGCCCCAAGATCCCATTGGAAGATTATTTTCAACGGTTTCCTATGCCCGATCTATCATCCTTTCGGACCGCCAAGCGGCGTCAAGGGCCATTGCGTGCATGGCAAAAATACACAGTTCCGTTGAATCCGAACGAGGTGCCAAAATTCCCGGGTGGGCCTATAGGGACGTTCTGTTCATGTTGATCGCCTATTCCATAAACGCTTTCCAGCTCTTGGAGCGAAAACTCACCATAAGGGAAAAGGAAGAAGTCTTTGAAGTGTTCAACAGGGTAGGCAGGGAAATGGGTTTAAAAGGGCTACCAGAAACATTTAAAGCATGGAAAACAATGCGGCAAGATCATCTGGACAACCACTTGGAGTACAGCGGTTACAGTAAGGACCTTTTTCGGCAGTACCGCAAACACTTGGGGAAAGTGCGCTATCTGATCCTGATCGAAGTCCAAAAAATACTGGTGCCGGAAAAAGTCGCCGGATTATTGGGCTTTAAAAGAAAGTCCTTTTTAGGGCCATTGATCTTTCTTTATAGATGGGGAAGGGTCATAAAGCTGGATAAACCTTTAAAAGCGTTCCTGCTTCCCACCCAATATAAGGCCCAGATCAGGTCCCTGGATCTCTGACCTCGGACAACCATGGATATAGTGATATCCAACAGCTACAAAACATGTTGGCCGATACATAATCATATAAAAAAACCGCTTTCACAAAGCGGCTTTAAAAAGGTCGTAATAAATATGCACCGTGCCGTTCCCTATTAGAACATGAATTCAGGTGTTGGTGTGATCAGTTCGTTGATGACATGGACGACCGCGTCCTCGGACTCAATATCGCCCTGCACGATAGTGGCACCGCCTATATACACCATATTTGTGGTGTCGTCGGTGGTGATTTCGATATTTTTGTCACCTTCCAGATCTATTACCTGGTTATTTTTAAAGTCGTAGGAATGGACCTTGTTGGGCAGGATATAATTTTTGACAAAATTGACCAATTTTAATTGGTGGTCGGGATCTGTCAGTTTTGACACCTTTTTCAATTTCATTTCCCCAAAGGCTTCGTTGACGGGCATAAAGACCGTATAACCATCCGCATATTCCATTGAGGTATCCATCCCCGATGCTTTTAACAGACTGAGAAATATCGAAAATCGGTCATCCTTTTGCGCCAATTCCATAACGGATTGGGATTTTGAATTTCCCGCTTTGTTAAAAAATTTCTCCTGTGCAAATCCTGTGAAGGTTAGGAGTCCGAACAAAAATGCCAATAAAATATTCTCTTTCTTCATATTGTGTAGTTTTAATTAGATAATCATTTTTCTTAATATACTACATACTCATCTTTAATTCAACTAATTAGGTCGGTTTATGCTAGGTTTAACGTCCTTATGGACAATTTTAAGAACAAAATGTGCCCATATCCAAAATAAGGGCAGGGGACAGGGGAGAAGGGAACTTTGACCGTAACGGAAAGTTCCCTTCTTGATCATCTTCCTGCCGAATTCCCATTTTACTCCTTATATGGTAGGGGTGCCTCCCGTGACCTGTACGGTGGAAGAGGTCATATAACTGGACCCTTCACTGGCGAGCAATACATAAACAGCTGCCAGCTCTGCCGGTTGTCCGGCACGCTGCAAAGGGGTGTTCTTCCCAAAGCTGCTCACTACATCCTCGGGCATGGTCGCTGGGATCAAAGGGGTCCAAATGGGACCTGGCGCCACACAATTGACACGGATTCCTTTCTCGCCCCATAGTTGGCCCAGTCCGGCTGTAAAATTCTGTATCGCTCCCTTGGTAGCGGCATAGGGCACTAGGATGGGCTTGGGCTTGTAAGCATTTACCGAAGTGGTGTTGATAACGGCGCTTCCCGGTTTCAAATGGGGTTCCGCGGCCTTACAGAGATAGAACATAGCGTGTATGTTGGTCCTAAAGGTATAGTCCCATTCCTCGGCACTGACATCCTGTAACGATTCACGGGCCATTTGAAAGGCGGCATTGTTGACCAGGATATCAAGACCTCCCAATTCCGACACGGCCTTCTCCACAATCTGTTGGCAATGTGGCTCTTCACTGATGTCCCCTGCCAGCAGTACCGCTTTTCTACCGGCCTCCCGCACCCATTTTGCGGTCTCTTCGGCATCTTCGTGTTCCTCAAGATAGGAAATGAGCACATCGGCACCTTCCCTGGCATAGGCAATGGCAACGGCCCTTCCTATACCGGAATCGCCCCCTGTAATGATAGCCTTCCTTCCTAGCAACTTCCCGGAGCCCTTATAGGATTTTTCCCCATGATCGGCTTGGGGGTGCATTTCGTTCTCCCTTCCTGGCACTTCCTGTTGCTTTTCGGGATAGGGCGGTTGGGGATGTTTTTTTATCGGATTTTCTTTTTCCATACCATCTGTTTTTATACCCTAAAATTCGGGATCCCCATCCAAGTTGACCTTACATCATTCTTATTTTATGTTATATATTTTAATATAGTAGGTCCAAAAATAAGGACCCTCCCAAAAGTGGTGTGTAATACATGTGGCATTCCATAGTGGCCACTATCCGATTTCCTTCGGGAGTTGACCGGTTGTTCTTTACATTGGCATGAATGCCCCTTCGCCGCCGGACCCGTTCAAGAATCCAAAAACGTTAAAAGAAGGAATTCCGGCCTATTTCCAATTTCGGCCAGATCAAGTACTTTCCACACTGGGAGCGGGAAGCCGTCCAAAGAGCATTCCGCAATAGCGGAAGCGGCTTGGGCGGTGCGGCAGTTAGAAGTGCGTAGTATTTGTAGAAATTTGAAAGGGGACCCATATATGCGGCTCGAGCATAGAAAAAGCTAGTGGGAAAGTGTGCTGGTAGAAGTTAAACAAGGTTTGGGTTATGCCGATAAAGAAGGTAGGGAAACTTGTAAAGATCACTTATAAGTTCAAAATGAAATTTTCCCATTGAAGGTTGGAGGTATGGTGCTGGTAATTGGTGACCAAGATTCTTTTGATCGCCGCCTGAAGTACCCGAAAGGAATTCGGCTTGGTAAAGTAGATGTTCGCGCCCATTAAAAATGTCTTTTGCATGTCCGACTCCCTTGAGGAGGTACTGCAGATGGCCACTGGTATTTTGGACCATTTGGGATGTTCTTTTAATTTTTTAAGAACTTCAAGACCTGATATTTCCGGCATGTTAAGATCAAGGAACAACAATTCGGGCAACGGGTCTTCAGTGGTATCGATATACGCCAACAGATCTTTTCCAAGACCGAACAGTTTTAGCTGTACCGGAATTTTCAGATCTTCCACGGCCTCTTTAAAAAGTATTCTATCATCTTCGTCATCTTCTACCCAGATAATGATCCTTTTTGGGCCCATACGAAATTTTTAAGCTCTAAATGTAAGAAAAGTATCTATACAAAGGGTTGTTTTGTTTAATTTTTTTAAACATTGAACAAGTCATTTTGTAGACGAAACTGCTCCTTATATCCTAACATACATAAAATTGAACATAGGTAAATAAAACAAGTAAATAATTGATTTATATTTAAATAAAATTTTATCTGCATACCAATAATTAAGCTGAGGGACTGGTGCGGCATATCTTTTCCCCTCATTTCATAAACTGACCTTACCTGAAGAAGTATTAAACAGAATGGGGCGGTCTTACAACACCACTAACAACAGGTCCTTTATATTTTAAAGTCCCACATAAGCCTTATTCCCCCAAATGTCGTTTTAAAAAATCCATGACCTGGATCCGTACTTCGTCCGTATCGAACATTTCCCCATAATGGGGGGCATCCTTTACCAGGATCAGTTTATTGTCCACCCCTTTCACCGTCAACCAGGAACCTAACAATTGGGAATGTCTGGGGGCCACCATATCGTCCCTTTCCCCATGCACGATCAAAAACGGCGGGTCTTTTTCATCCACATAGCTGATCGGACTGGCCGCTCTTGCCAGATCGGGACGGGCCACGGGCGCAGCGCCCAATAGGAGCCCTTCGGCCGAATTGGCATCATCGGCATGAGGGAACAGGGTAAGGTCGGTCGGACCGTAAAAATCCACCACCGCCTTAAAATAAAAGTCCCCGTTCGTACCGGGCATATAAAAGTCGGTAATGGAATCGTTATTGGATAGTCCCATTAGCGAAGCCAAGTGCCCGCCGGCGGAAAAGCCCATAACGGCAAAGCGGTCCCTGTCCAGGCCATAGGTTTCCGCCTTGTCGAACAAAAAGGAGACGGCCTTATTGCAATCCTGTATTTGCGCCGGAAATACGGCCTGGGTACTGAACCTATAGTCAATGGACGCAAGGGCATATCCGCTGTTCACGATCTCGGCCACTGTTTTTTTCATATAGCCCATATCGGCCTACTTGTCGTTCGTCTGCCAACCCCCACCATGTACAAAAATGATCAAGGGTATTTTGCCCGTGGTCCTGGCCGGTAGGTACAGATCGAGCAAGTGTTTCCCTAAGGTGTCGTTATTGTAATTGATGTTCCCGTTCAGTACCGTTCCTTTGGGGAATAGGTCCATGACCCGATTGGTCTGTGCAAGACCTTGATGCAAGAGGATAAAAAAGATAAAAACGTAAGGAAGGGATATTTTTTTCATGGATCTGCGTTTTGCGCCCTATGGGATTTTGTGCTCAATTATAGAATTAAAATACAACTTCTTACGTAGCTGACCTAGTTTTTATTTGGGGCGGGCAACACCTGCTACAGGCCACAATCCCAACAAATGGCAGATCAGCTGTCCATAAGGATACGCTTGGAAGGGCCGACCTGTTGCTTTATGGTTCCAGATCCTTTTTGTTTTTTACTATTCTGGGCCCGTTTTTTAAAAGAACTTTAAAAATGGCACCCAAAAAAGACATTTTTTAAAGAAACTTTCAAAAATACGGGGTATGGGCGATTCCTATCGCACGAAGGGTTAACTTAGTGATCTTAAGCCATAACCAAACCAAGATGAATTTTAAAAGTTTCCCCGCCATTTATTTTCTATTCCTTTTTTTGAACGTTTTTTCCCAGACCGATCCCGCCCTGTTCAACAATCTCGATTTTCGTTTTATAGGACCGGAGGGCAATCGTGCCATTGCCATTGCGGGAGTGCCCGGAGATCCCATGGTCAATTATATCGGGGCCGCTTCGGGCGGACTGTGGAAAACAGTGGATGGGGGCATCTCTTGGGATCCTATTTTTGATGGGCAGGAGGTATCTTCCATCGGATCTTTGGCAATTGCGCCCACCGATCCCAATATCGTCTGGGTGGGAACAGGGGAAACCTTCGTCATTCGGCCGGCCCATGCCATGGGCGATGGTATCTATAGATCCGAGGATGCGGGAAAGACATGGAAAAATATGGGCCTCGAAAAAACGGGGCGTATCGGTCGGATCATCGTGCACCCCACCGATCCGGACATCGTCTATGCAGCGGCCCTGGGCCATACCTACGGACCCCAACAGGAGCGTGGTGTCTATAAGACTATCGATGGAGGAAAAACATGGGAACAGATCCTTTTTGTGGACGAAAACACGGGCGCGGCCGAACTGGCCATCGATCCCCAGAACCCCGATCGGCTCCTTGTGGGCATGTGGTCCGTACATATCAATTCTTGGGGATTGAACAGTGGGGGCCTTGGAGGGGGCATATATAGGACCACCGATGGGGGCGCCTCTTGGGAAGCACTTTCAAAGTACGGACTTCCAGGTGGTAAGGACAGCCCCGTAGGTAAAACGGGCGTGGCCATTTCACATTCCAGTCCCGATATCGTATATGCCCTGTTCGAAATAGATAGCCCCGCCCTGTACAGATCGGAAGATTTTGGGAACACTTGGACCCTTCAGAGCCGTAACCATGATATTGCCGAAAGGGCACCCTATTATACAAGAATGGCGGTCTCGCCGTCCGATCCCAACGAACTTTATTTTGCCAGTGTCCGGTTCAGCGTTTCAAAGGATGGTGGCAAAACGTACGGGCGAATGCCCGCGGGAGGGGATAACCACGACATTTGGTTGGATCCTACCGATCCAGATCGGATGATGGTGGCCCACGATGGTTGCGCCAGCATTACCTTGAACCACGGGAAAAGTTTTCAGCGGATCGTCCTTCCCATTGCCCAAATGTACCATGCCGCCGTGGACGATCAGATCCCGTATAATGTCTATGGCAACCGTCAGGATGGGTATTCCTATAAAGGGCCCAGCAATAGTAGGCAAGGGTATATTCCGTTGGGCCTCTGGGAAGGGGTAGGGGGCTGTGAAAGCGGTTTTGCGCAACCCGACCCTTTTGACAATGATATCGTCTGGTCAGGTTGTTATGATGGGGGCCTACAGCGTTACAATGCAAAAACGGGCCACGCACGGGAAGTGCGGGTATGGCCCGAAGCGGGATATGGATGGGAGCCTGGACAGTTAAAGTACAGGTGGCACTGGAACTTCCCCTTGGCCTTTTCCCCACATACCCGGCACCGTGTATACGTTGGGAGCCAGTTTGTCCATAAAAGTGATGACGATGGACAGAGCTGGCAGGTCATTAGTCCCGACCTTACATTGAACGACAAGACCCATCAACAGAATTCTGGCGGGATCGCCATCGATAACCTGATGACTTTCGACGGCGCCACCCTTTTCAGTATAGTGGAATCAAAATTGGAACCGGGCCTCATCTGGACAGGGAGCAATGATGGCCAAGTTAACCTTACCAAGGATGGCGGGGGAACATGGACAAATGTAACCGCCAACATTCCCGACCTTCCCAAATGGGGTACCATCGCCAATATAGAGCCCTCCCGCTTTTCAAAGGGGACGGTGTATATTTCGGTGGACCTTCACCAAATGGGCGATTTTGACCCGTATGTCTATAAAACGTCGGACTATGGCCAAACCTGGAAATTGGTAAGTGGCACGGTGCCCAGATCGGTACACAGTTTTGCGCACGTTATCAAAGAAGACCCAAAAAGGGAAGGGATGCTGTACCTAGGGGTGGACAACGGCATTTACATAAGTACCAACGATGGGGAAAGTTGGATGCGCTTGCGGAACAACCTGCCCCCGGCCCCGGTGTATTGGTTGGAGATCCAGGAACGTTTTGACGATTTGGTAGTGGGAACTTATGGAAGGGGATACTACATTCTGGACAATATATCCCCTTTGCGCGAATACGATATGGATGCCAAGGGCAAGGAGGCACATTTGTTCAGCGTACGGCCTTCCTATCGCTTTAACGATCAACAGGGAATAAAAACGGATGGGCCTAGCCTAAATTCCGGTAGAAACCCTGCCTATGGATCGGACATCAATTATTTTCTGAGGGACAGTACGGACCAAAAAGTGGAAATACAGATCCTGACGGCCAACGATGAGATTGTCCGTACCCTTAAAGGCGAGAACACGGCAGGGGTGAACAGGGTGATGTGGGACCTGCGGTACGAACCTACCTTTAAGCCCAAATTGCGGTCCACCCCTCCGGGAAGGCCCTGGGTACAGCTCAATGGGGAAGGGTGGAGACCACTGGTGACATGGGATCTGGATCTGATGCGCGGACAATACGGCCCTAGGGTGGTTCCGGGCAAGTATAAGGTGAAATTGATCGTCGGCGAAAAGGAGTTTATAAGGGAGATGGAAGTCCTAAAGGAACCTACCTCCGAGGGCAGTCTGGAAGATATCGAAAAACAGGTGGCCTTTTCCTTGGAACTGCGCGATGCGATGAACCTTGCGGTTACCATGATCAACGGGATAGAGGAGGTAAGGGCGGAACTCAATGAGGTCATACCGCTCTTAAAAAATAGGGGCGACAGCAAAAAGGCCGAACAACTCCGTATCCAAGCCGAAGCCATCGCAGGGTCGTTATATGACATTCAATTAACGGGTGCGCGTGAGGATGCCTTTAGGTCCCCCATGAAATTGTACGGTCGACTGAGCGCCCTTGCAAGTGATATTACCGGAAAAGGGGTCGACTTCAAACCTACCGACCAACAGAACGAAGTCTACGATATTTTCAATAACAGGCTTAAGGCCATCGATCAGAAATTCAAAAAGTTTATGGAAGTAGAGGTGGAAAGTTTTAACGGTATCTTAAAAAAGAGCGAACTGCAAATAAAGGAGGGCAAGAAGATCAAATTATGATTGTCGGTATGGCACAGGTCGGGTTTTGATCATCCGCTGTCAGGTAATGATCTGTAATTTTTTGAGCCCCATCCCATTGGTGTGGTTAGCGCTGCATTATAATAAGATTTCGGAGCCTCTGGGCCCTATTGTTCCTGTGGTCGATTGCATCGTTTCCATGGGCTATCCGCCATCCATCATCGTTTGTGCATAGCTTTGATACATTAACAGGAATTTATGAACGGCTCCTTCATCTTCTGGTAATCAATCCCTTATCTTTGTCGATTCTTCGAAAAGAAGAAAACGGTATAAATTTCGGGTAGCCTGGGAGGCCATATCCGGAATTTTTTGAATGGAATGCGTTCCGTACGGTGAAACGGTCTCCCTGATATGAACATAATTCATGGAAATATGAAAAATAGATTTTTTATAGTGTGTATAATGGCCGTATTGTTGAATATGATGGCCTGCTCCGATGACGATAAAAAGAATGTGGTGCCGGAACCCGATCCCGATCCTGAAAACCCGAGCACGGGAATGCCCGTGGAAACAAACGATCCCAATACGGACTATGAGCCGGCCTTTGAAGGACAGACCAGGGTGGATGGGGTGACTACCACAACACCCTACGTTTCCACTATTGTTACTTCTTCTTTGACCGCGCCATGGGGCATTACCAGCCTTCCCGACGGCAGGTTGCTGGTGACCGAAAAAGCGGGAAATCTGCGCATCGTGACCGCTAGCGGTACGGTGGGTGACGCTATCACGGGGCTTCCAGGGGTAAACGATGCGGGACAGGGAGGATTGTTGGGCATCTGTATAGATCCCGATTTTGCCGATAACCGTATGGTCTACTGGGTGTTCTCCGAAAATGTGGCGGGAGGTACGGTGACCTCGGTTGCCAAAGGACAATTGGCGGAAAATGAATCGGTCATTGAAGATCCAACGATCATCTATCGGGCAGATCCTTCGGCCAATGGTGGGAACCATTATGGCGGTCGTATCCTGTTCGACGAAACGGGAAACCTGCTCGTAAGCACGGGCGATCGGTCCGGCATGGATACCCGACCCTTGGCGCAATCGGTAACGGCGGCACTCGGTAAAATTGTCCGTATTACAGTGGATGGATCCCCGGCTCCAGGCAACCCATCGTTCAGCGAAGGGGGCGCCTTGCCGGAACTGTACAGTATGGGCCATAGAAATCCGCAGGGACTGGCCCTGCATCCCGTGACGGGGGAAGTGTGGCAGAGTGAGCACGGCCCTAGGGGCGGCGACGAGATAAACAGGGTCCTACCGGGCGAAAATTACGGTTGGCCTACCATCACCTATGGCATCGAATATGGCGGTGAGCCGGTAGGGGAGGGCATACAGGAACAGGAGGGGCTGGAGCAGCCCGTCTATTATTGGGACCCCGTAATATCACCTAGCGGTATTACCTTCTATGCGGGCGATCGTATTCCGGAATGGGAGAACAATCTGTTTGTCGGTGCACTTAGCGGTACCCATATCGCACGTTTGGTGATCGAGGACAATAGGGTAACGGGGGAAGAGCGTTTGCTTGCTTCCGAAGGCCAGCGTTTTAGGGATCTGACACAGGGAACCGATAACGCTTTGTACGCCATTACCGACGCAGGCCGTTTATACCGCATCGACAGGGAATAATGACCTTAACGTATGATCAACGGTTTTCTTATAGTTCTTTGTTGATGTACTGCTCATAAAAATCATCCTGATAGACCTTTCCTATGGGGATTTCATGATTTTGGATATAAATGGTCTTATTATCAAAGGCATCTATGGCGGCCTCGTTTACGATATAGGATTTGCTGACCCTGATAAATCTCTCAGGGGGCAATTGATTGTGCAGGGTTTTTAGGTTTAACAAGGTCATGATCTTCTCGTTGCCACTGTATATCAGCGAATAATCTTTGAGGCCTTGAATAAAAAGTATCTTCTCGAACAAAATTTTATGGTACTTGCGGTCCGCCTTGACGAACAGAAAGGTTTTGGTCGCTCCCTGTGTATCCGTTTCTTCTTTTAAAAGCAATCTGTTAAGGGAAAGCGCTTTTTTTACGGCCTTTTCAAAGCGCTCTTGAAATATGGGTTTCACCAAATAATCAACGGCATCCAAAGCATAACTTTCAACGGCGTAATTTCTGTACGCCGTCGTGAAAATCACCAAGGTGTCCGTAGAAATACTTTCGGCCAACTCCAATCCGTTTAGTCCGCACATTTCGATGTCAAGGAATATAAGATCGATCTTATTGGAGGCCAAAAATGTCCTTGCGGTTAGGGCATCGCTAAAATCTTTTACGAATTTTAAGGATGGTTGGGTCTTGATCAGGTCTTTAATGACCTCCCTAGCAATGGGCTCATCGTCTACAACAATACAGTTCATATGGGAAAAGTTATTTCTACTTTATATGTTTTGTCCATGTCCATGATGGATAGGGTGTGCGTATCAGGAAAAAGTAGTTCCAATCGCCTTTTTACGTTTTTTAGGCCGACGCCCTTATTGGTACCACTTTTTGATCTTATCGATTTTGTGTTTACGCATTTAAAGATCAATAAATGATCCGATTCCTCAAAGGACACGCTGATAGAGGAGGCCTCTGTGGGGTCGAGACTATGTTTAATGGCATTCTCCACAAACACTGAAAAAATATTGGTTGGTACTTCCAGGGCATCCTCCTGTGGCGGGAGAACATTAAAACTAAAATTATCCCGTCTGATACTCTCAAGATTGAGGTAATCGTTGATAAAATTGATCTCCGACTCCAGCGATACATATTTTTGGTTGTTTTCGTACAGGTGATGGCTTAAAAAATCGGATAGCCGTGCAAGGACCACGGATGCCTTTTTCTGGTCTTTCGCCACTAGATAATTAAGGTTGTTGAGCGTATTGAAAATAAAATGGGGGTTGATCTGATTTCTTAGGGCCTTTAGTTCCATTTCCACCGTATTTTTCTCCAACTCTTTTATCCTGTTATCATATTTTACCCATTTTTGAAAAATTTTCACCCCGGTGGAGACCAGTATAAAAGGGCCCAATAGGGCACAGTACACTATAAATTGGATCAAAAGGGAGGGGGTCTCGTTATCCGGACCCAATTGGTTCGGATCATCAAAAAAACTATGGACAATGTTCAGGGCAAGTAAGCTCAGTACCAAGAGCAAAAACATCGATCCCAAATAGATGGAATACTTTTTGGTGTACAGGAATTTTGGCAGGAGCACGTATAGGTTAACGTAAAAGACACCTAATATAACAAGGAGCGTCGTCAGCAGATCGGGTATGTTATGTTCCCGTAGCGGTTTTATACTGATGAAAAGTGCAAATAGGAGCACAACCCCCGTGGCATGTCTGTATATGCTGAACTTTTTTCGTACCAGCGCTTCGATTAGGTGAAATTCCCCTGGATTTTCTCTTAGATCGGTACCCATCCCGTATAAAGTTTAAACGAGTTCAATACTAAAGAACAATATTTTTTGAAAGGAAGCTGTGTTTATATACCAAAGCGCATTCCCATCATACAAAATTACCGAAAATTAAACTGTCCACTTTCCCGTTTAGAAGTAAACCGTTGGAGGTTTCATTTTATATATGAAACAGGCTAGTTGGTATAGTTATTTTAGGACGGGCCTCCCGTTTTTATAATTTCGCCCCAGAATCAAAATTAAAGGATATGAAAGAGAACGTTTTATTTGGACAACACAGAAACAATAACACGCTGAAAAAGAAGGAAAAAAATAAAAGGTGGATCTTGTTAATGGCCTTTTTTTGTATGGTTATGTGCAGCGCCCTTTTTGCCCAGGAAAAAGTGGATATGGTCGTTATGTTAAATGGTGATATAAAGAAAGGTACCGTACTCGATATGGCCTCTGGGGATATCAAGTTTAAACATGTCGGCGAGGAGCTGGAATATAATATCGCAAGGAAGGATGTAAACCAGATCCAATTTGCCAGTGGTAGAATAGAGCTGATAAACAAATTAAAGGAGCCCACCCTAGCTTCCATACAGTCCGATATTATAGACCGTAAGAATAAAATAGCCGTGCTGCCCTTTTCCATAACCTCCAATGATGGTGCCATACAAAGTGATGCTTTTGGGGTGCAGGTACAAAATGAATGTGCCAATATTCTAAGGGAAGAAATTTCATACGGCCTCAAGGTGCAAGATCCCATGACCACCAACGCATTGCTCGCAAAAAACGATCTTGGGGCGGCTACCTTGGCTACCATGCTCCCAACCGAGATAGCGGCCATTTTAGGGGTGGAGTTTGTTGCCTACGGCGCCACAACGGTCATAAATAAGGGTGCTACGAGCAATGCGACCGATTATACGACCTACAAGGAAAAAAATAAGGACAGGAATGAAAAGGATGCTAAAGGGGTCGTTTTTAATTCCTCCAATTCTTCCACCACGGTAAATTATGACACCAAAGTAGATTTTAAGATATTCGACGATCAAGGAAAGAACATTTACACAAGGTCTAGGCACTACCCATTGGGAATGGGGCTGGTGGACGGGTACAAACGTGGATTGAAGTTTTTGATCAAACGTTCCCCATTTGGAAGTAAACATAAATAAGACACCCCATCCCTCCCAAACCTTGGGAACTAGGTATCGTTTTATAAGAGTCGTGATGGACACATCATTGTGAAAATGCAATAAAGGGCATGATCACTTTACAGTAAAGATAACACGTTGGTAACGGGTCAGGGCCGGAAAGCCGGTGTCGGTACCTTCAACGATAACATGGTATTTTTCCCCCGCTTTGGCCGTTGTCGGGATGTTAACCTTGGCGATATCCGATTTTTGTTCCACTGTGGTCAACCCGGCCCCGGCCTCACCATACGGCCAGACCGTAAAATATACTGGGTGTCCGTCCACATCGTTACTTGATAAGTTAAGGGTTACCGTTTCGCCGGGTCTTACGGCTATGGCACGGCCTTCGGCTACCTTGATTTGTGGGGCATGGTTTGCCTCTTCAAAAGTTTTTATGCACCAATCGGCCCGTGCGGCAAAGTCCAGCTGCATGGGTTTTATCCAACGGGTCTGTGCATAGCTCTTATCCAATTTCCCGGTCAGGGGATTTAGGTCGGAGGCGGCATCGCCATCATCGTATCGATAAGGATTATCCGCCGATTTAACAAAGCGTCCGCTCCATCCCCCATAGGATGGATCTTCGTAATTGTCCAGTCCCACTTCTACCAAATGTAAAAAAGCAGGGCTATCACCTTCCGAAATAAAATCGTATTTGCCAAAACTGCCCACAGCTGTATTGGTTATTTTGGCAATATCTCCCTGAAAATGGTCGGGGTCACCAGCTTGCTTTTGTCCATCTCCATGGGAATAGTATTTTTGTAACAAGGGGCCGTGGCCATTGATAATATTCGCCCCCATAAAACTCCCTTCCAAATAAGGTTGTTGTTCTTTGGGAACCACTTGTTTCCAAGGGTATGCAAAGCACCAAAACTGGTTGGCATTGTAAAAAACCCGTATCTCTGGCCAATTTGGGCCTATATAGTTCCGGTAGGTGGCATCTTGGTCCATGATGGTATAGAGGATCGCCTTTTTTGAAACTTTTTCCTTAATGGCGTGCCAATTCTCGGTACCTGAATGGTCTTCCTCTATTGATTTTAAAGCACGGGCAATGGTGTTGGTACCGCCCCAGGCCTGTAGGAAAATTTCCCGATCATCTCCGTCCAATAATTTTTGGGCGATCCACTCCGAGCCTTCGGTGCGTTTTTCCATATCTCCTTCAAAATCAATGTTGCCTACTTTTACCAAAGCCAACAATTCTTTCGCAGTTGGAAAGTTTCGATCGTGAAGTTTCAGGTTGGCATGTACTTTATCGTATTCGGTCAACAATTCCTGCATCCAGTTGGTGCCGGGCCACCTCAGTTCCTTCCGTTCCCCGTACATATTTCGGGTCATTTCCATTTCGGAAACCTGGGTGGTCCCTTTTCCGTCCCCTTTCCAATGCCACATGGAGCTTGAGTACACCAATCCTTCGGTATCGAATTCATTGGTGTACAATAGAAAACGGATAAAGGTATCCACATCGTCGATCTCCCCATCGGTGGTGACGATGGTCCGTTTGTTGGTTTGTTGGGCCAGACCGGCCATGGACAGTAAGATAAGGGGCAGTAAAAGACCGATTTTTTTCATGGTTTCCCTGGTGGTTGTTAGTTTGGTTCCATCCATCGATGGCTTTTCCCTTTACGATCGTTCGGGTGTTTGGGCACGAGCTGTATCTCCTTACGGGGCTTTCAAATGGTCCTTGAAGGGTGCTCCCACGGACCGCGATAGGGGCGCTTTAACATTAAAGTGGCCTCCGGATCACCAACAATGATCTTTTGTTGTGGGTCATAGACCAAGGGCCGCTGCAGTTGCATGGAAAGATTTGCCATTATACAACTGGCAGTGGAAATATGCCCCTCTTCCACATCGGCAATGGGCAGGGAACCTTGCTCGATGGAAGCCAACAGATCCAACATATGTGCCCGGGTGGCCGGTGCCGTATGCAGCTCTATACCGTCCTCTTGTAGGTCCTCCGGATATTTCCCGCGTTCGTAGACCGCTTCCTTTTTAATGGTATCCCCATCGCCATGGGGAACGAATTCGTATTGGTATACACTGCCCTTAAAGGTCCCTTTGTCGCCATAGATAAAGAACGCCCAAGGGTATTCCGGATCGGTGGGGGTGCCCCAGCTGCGGTGCTGCCAGACGCAGTTGAGCCCGTCAAATTCAAATATAGCGGTCTGTGTGTCAGACGTATTGGCAACGGAATCCTTTTGCACATAGATACCTCCGGTGGAACTTACTTTTTTGGGCCACCCCAGTCCCAACATCCACCGTACGGCGTCCAACATATGCACGCACATATCGCCCACGATCCCATTTCCGTATTCCATAAATGCCCGCCATTGCCTATGGGGAAGGCCAATGTAGGGCCTTAGGGGAGCGGGACCGGACCAAAGATCGTAATCAAGGTAAGGGGGAATTTCCCGTACCGGCGGATTTGCATCCAGGCGCATATGGTAGTAACAGCACATTTCCACATGGGATATGTTGCCCAAGAGCCCGGCATCTATAATATTTTTCTTGCCCTCGATCAAGTGGGGCGTACTTCGGCGCTGCGTGCCTATCTGTACCTTTTTCCCATATGTTCGTGCGGTTGCCAAAATAGCCTCTCCCTCCAGCACATCAAGGCTGATCGGTTTTTGAAGGTAAAGGTGCGCGCCCGATTTGATGGCTTCAATGGCCTGGAGCGCATGCCAATGGTCTGGCGAGCCGATAAGAACGATATCCAGGTCTTTTTCGGCCAGCATTTGTCGGTAATCCCGGTACAAACGGGGTATTTTACCGGATCGCTGCCGTTGGGAAACAAGTTTTCCCGCTTCCTGTAATTGCTGTTGATCGACATCACAGAGGGAGACCACTTCCACATTGGCCACTTGGATCAGTTTAAAAAGATCGCTCTTGCCATACCATCCAGTGCCGATAAGGCCTACCCGCCATTTGCGTTCCAGGTCCACAATATCCAGTCCGTACGCACCAAAGGGCGCAAGGGCCAGGGCGGCCGTGGAACTTTTTAAAAAGTTCCTTCGGTTTATGTAAAAGCGCTTGTTTTCCATTTTTTATTGAAGTGATTTAATCTTTTTTGATTGAAGCGAAACTTAGCTATTTTGAGCCAATTGAGAAAAATTCAAATCACTTCCTTTTAAAGGCTCCATTTATTGCCAACTTCGCTTAAGGGCACACAACCATTGTAGGCGCCCGGTATGGGATCGTAGCTCAGCACCGTTTCCCCAATTTCCTCGGATGTAAAATAGGCCCAAAGTGCCATGGACTTCAGCGAGCGGTAGAAACCTACCGGTTCTTGCGGGCCTACACCGGTACCCCAGACACTGCTACCGAACTGGCCTGGGACTTGCTCCGCTTTTTCCAGGACCTTGATTCGATCCGCATCGGAGAGGTCCAGAAAGTGGTCCCCAAAATCCCTTTTGCAATCTGCATTGAACGTTCCTATTTCGTTTCGGATCCGATCTTGCCCTTCGGCATTGTACAGTTTGGCAAAGGCCCTGTCCATAAAAATATCGACTTTCACGTCCAGGGCACCGGGGGTATCCGTACGTGGAAGCACCATATCGACTATTTTGGAAATACATGCCGCCTCCCCCATGGTCAGGAACATGGGCTGCCAGTTTACCCGCGCCTCTTCTTTGCACGATTGCAAAAGGGAAAGCAAGGAGGGTCCCACCACCGCTGCAGCGGTCATGTTTCCAGTAAATTTTAAAGCTGTTCTCCTATCCATGGTCAAATGTTGAATTTGTTGAGTTCCGCCACTGCGTGATCGGTGGCCCTGGCGGTAAGGGCCATATAGGTGAGCGATGGGTTTACACACGAATTGGAGGTCATACAGGCGCCATCGGTTACAAAGACGTTTTTTACTGCATGTACCTGGTTTGTACCGTTCAGAACGGAGGTCTTGGGGTCACGCCCCATACGGGCGGTGCCCATTTCATGTACCCCATATCCGGGCTCGTGCTCGTTGTCGAAGCCCATGACGTTCTTCAGTCCCGCCCTTTCCAACATCTCTACGGCATCCTCCCGTATCTGCTTGTTCATCGCCAATTCGTTTTCCTTGTATTCACAATCGATGGATAGCGTGGGCTGCCCCCATTTGTCCGTTACGTCGCCATTAAGGTACACCTTGTTCCCATGGTAGGGCAAACACTCCGCAAACCCCGTGATGAAGAATTCCCATGGACCGGGTTTCATGATGCTGTCCTTATAGGCAGCCCCGAACTCTTTGCGGTTGGCGGCTTCGCTATTGCCCATACGGTAACCCCCGCCCTGATAGCCAAAACCCCGTAAAAATTTATCGGTTTTGGATTTTTCGTCGATGTTCCAATAGCGGGGAATATAGATTCCATTGGGCCTGCGGCCGCTGTAATAGGAACTTTCAAAACCTTCCACCTTTCCCACGGCCCCAACACGGTAGGTATGGTCCATTAAATTATGTCCCAGTTCCCCACTGTCGTTGCCCATTCCATTTGGGAACCGATCTGAAGTGGAATTCAACAAGATCTGCGTGGTGCTCAAAGTGGATGCGTTGCAGAAGATTATCTTCGCCTTGTATTCAATAGCTTCGTTCGTTTCGGCATCGATGATACGCACGCCCGAGGCCTTCCCTTTGGTTTCGTCGTACATGATCGACTGTACAATGGAATTTGGTCTAAAGGTGAGGTTCCCGGTAACATTGGCCGCGGGAAGCGTAACCGCATTGCTGCTAAAATAAGCCCCATAGGGACAGCCCCGGCTACATCTGTTGCGATACTGGCACTGTCCCCTCCCGTTTAGGGGCTGGGTCAAATGAGCGACACGACCTATGATCATATGGCGCTGAGGGAAATCGTCCTTGAACCGCTGCTTGAGATGCTTTTCCACACAGTTCATCTCCATGGGCGGAAGGAAATGGCTATCGGGAAGCTGCGGCAAACCAAGGGGTTCGCCGCTGATACCTGCAAACTTCTCCACATAGGTGTACCAAGGTTCCAGGTCCTTATAGCGGATGGGCCAGTCCACACCGTGGCCGTCTTGGGCATTGGCCTCAAAATCCAGTTCGCTCCAGCGGTAGGTCTGTTTTCCCCATAATAGGGACCTGCCTCCCATTTGGTGGCCCCGTATCCAAAGGAACGGTTTTACCTCGGTATAGGGATTCTCCTCATCGTTGGCAAAAAAGTGTTCCGTATCCTGCCCTATAAAGCCCGAACGGATGGCCTTGTAATGTTTTTTTTGTAATGCCGGGGTCAGTCCCCCACGGAGTTCCATATCCCAAGGATCCAGATGGGCCGTGGTGTAGTCTTGGGGATGTTCCACAATGGCCCCCCGTTCCAGGACCAAGGTTTTAAGGCCCTTTTCGCAAAGTTCCTTGGCCGCCCACCCGCCACTTATTCCGGAACCGATGACAATGGCGTCATAGGTGTGCTTCGGGTCGGCATCAATATTAAAGTTTGGCATTTTTATATTGTTTTTAATTACAATAGTACAAAAAAACTTATCAAGTGTCTTGCCGACACTCTTTTGACCGAACTTAAATTTCACGGCCACTATCGTTCAAATATGCTATTTGGCTGCTCCCAAATGGTAAAGGTATTCCCGGAGGATCCATTGGATTATTCTTTTTACGGACGCCTACCTGTTATTGACATCCCAAAATGTACGTTAAAAATTTAAAGTATGAAAAATTTTAGAACGGTTTGGTATAGGAAAGATATACTCCATTTCATAAGGAAAAAATAAAGAGGCGAAGTTGAACCTACTTCTGGAGGTTATGTTGTGACTTAAGGCACTTTAAGGGCATCGTCCTCTCATCGCTGCTAGGTCGTTTCCTCGGGAAATTCGACCGATATGCAACAGGGTAAAATAGAAAAGGGAACTGAAACAAAAGCTCGAAAGTGCTCGCCAATACTGGGATTTTTAAAATTTTAACATATATACATCCTTAATTTATTAAGTGTTAATTTTTTGATCGTTCAATATTTTATGTTAAAATACCGTTAATTGTTAATTTTTAATTAATATTGTTCTTGAAATGGAATAATTAACTGACTTAAAATTTAACTATTTATGAATCCAAGCAAATTTCAGATTTTGGCGAATTGGGCGAATACCGCTCAAAGGGGCCGAGCCTTCTTTTTGTCAATGGTGCTGACCTTGATAGGTTGGCCGGCATTGGCAGCAATGCCAGATTTGGAGGGAACCGCACCTCCTTACCAAGAAACCATTACGGGTACCGTTTTGGACGATATGGGGAACCCTTTGGCAGGGACCAATGTAATCGTAAAAGGGACCACCAATGGTACCCAAGCGGATTTTGATGGCAACTATACCATAACGGCCGCCTCCGATGCCACCCTCATTTTTTCGTATGTGGGTTTTAGTACCGTGGAAATTCCCGTAAACGGAAATACCACTATCGATGTTTCCATGGTAACGGATGCCGCTGCCTTGGATGAGGTCGTGGTAACGGGGTATGGCACACAGACAAGGGGAGACCTTACGGGTTCCGTAGGTACCGTCAATGTGGCGGAAGCTACCAAGACCCCTATCGTCAATGCCGCAGAAGCCTTACAGGGAAGGGTTTCCGGGGTCACTATCACCAATAATGGGGTTCCAGGCTCTTCCCCGGTAGTACGTATCCGAGGATATGGCACGGGCAACAGTAACGATCCGCTATATATTATCGATGGGGTACAAACGGATGATCCCGGTATTCTGAACTCTATCAACCCGGCGGATATCCAACAGATGAACGTACTTAAGGACGGTGCCGCGGCCATTTATGGGGCAAGGGCCTCCAATGGTGTTGTGATCATCACCACCAAGACCGGTGGTTATAATATGGATTCGGCAAAGCTGTCGCTCGACATGTACACAGGATATTCGGTGGCAACCAATTTGCCGGAAATGCTGAACGCAAGACAACATGGGGAAATGATTTGGCAAAGCCAGATAAATGATGGAGTGACCCCTTCGCACCCCCAATATGGAAATGGTGCGAGTCCTGTTGTGCCCGAAACCATACAAGGGGCTCCAGTCAGCATGACCGTAAAACAAAACGGTACCGATTGGGTGGATGAGATCTATAGGTCCGCAATTACCCAAAATGCCTCCATTACCTTGGAGAACGGGAACGAAAAAGCGAAATTCCTTTTTTCTGCCAGTTATTTGAACCGTCAGGGTATCCAGATCCATACGGGCTTTAAAAGAGGTTCTACCCGATTGAATTCCGAATTTAAGGTGGGCGATAGGGTCCGGATCGGACAACATACCAACATTTCTTTCGACAGAAGGAGCGGAGGACAGTCTTGGTATAATTTTGCCACAAGGATGTCTCCGCTGGTCCCCGTATATGATGACGAGGGCAATTTTGGGGGCAACTACAGTAACGATACCGGTCTTTCAAACCCTAACAACCCTGTAGCGGAAGCAACAAGACAGGCGGACGATTTCAGGAAGACCTTTAGGGTGTTCGGGGATGTATATGCCACATTGGATATTTTGGATGGTTTACAGTTCAAAACTTCTATCGGTGGTTCCATACGGGCATACAACGATAGGCGTTTTAGGGCCTTGATCCCAGAATCCTCCGAACCGTTGGCGACCAATACACTTACCGAGGCCGAACAGGATACCTACGAATGGGTATGGACCAATACCTTGAGCTACAATAAGGCGTTCGGTGATCACAGTATCAATGCTCTAGTGGGTATAGAGGCCTTATCCGTTCAGGGGAAGGGCAAGGAAATCTCCAGGACCGGATTTTTCTTTGAAACACCCGATTACTACCTGTTGAGCAATGGAGGGGGCGCGGCCAATGTCGCATCCGCCTATGATAATGCCTCTTCGCTATATTCCCTGTTCGGGACCGTCAACTACAATTACGCAGGTCGTTACCTGTTAACGGCCACCGTTCGTCAGGATGAATCCTCACGTTTTGTAGGGGACAACAAAAGTGATATTTTTCCTTCCTTTAGTGCGGGATGGGTGGTAAGTAACGAAAATTTCTGGCCGGCCGATAATTTTATGAGTAGGTTAAAGCTCAAGGGATCATGGGGGCAGTTGGGCAACCAGACACTTCCCGTAAATAACCCTACCGTCAATTTTTCCGTTCTAAGTGAGCAATATGCCAATTACGTGTACAGTGGTAGTGGGGGAGCTACACAAGGGGCCATTTTACAGGCTGCGGGCAATCCCAATCTGAAATGGGAAACCAGTGAAACGACCAACTTTGGTATCGAAATGGGTTTCTTTGAAAATAGATTGAACCTTTCCGCAGAATATTTTACCATTACGACAAAGGATTTGATCAGTCAGAATGGAAGTTTGTATAGTTCAACATCCATAGACGCCGCCCCCCCTTATGTGAACATAGGTTCCATCGAGAACAAGGGTGTGGACGCTACCTTAAGTTATGCGGACCAGACCAATTCCGGCTTCAGTTATGGTGTGGATATCAATTTCTCCAGTTATAAAAATGAAGTGATCGACCTGATCAGTGCCTTCCAGACGGGATTTGGAGGATTTAGGACCACGGGTACCGTTACCAGGACCCAAGCGGGGCAACCCATTTCCTCCTTTTATGGAAGGATAGTTGATGGCATCTTTGCTTCCGAAGCGGAAGTGGCCGCAGCTGCAAGCCAAGGGTTTGCCACTCCTGCCGATGGGGTCGGACGGTTCCAATACAGGGATCTTAACGATGATGGGGTGATCAATGACGATGACAGGACCTTTATCGGGTCACCACACCCCGATTTCACCTATGGGGTCAACCTGACCTTTGGTTACAAGGGCTTTGATATGTCTGCCTTCTTTCAAGGTTCGCAAGGGAACGACATCTTCAACAATGAAAAGGTATATACCGACTTCCCATCTTTCTTTGATGCCAACAGAAGTGTAAGGGTCTTGGATTCTTGGACCCCCACTAATTTGGATGCAGAATTGCCTGCATTGAGTAGGGGTATAACGAACAATGAAGGAGCTGCAAACTCGTTCTTCGTTGAGGATGGATCATATATGAGGCTGAAGAACTTACAGATCGGGTATACTTTTAATGAGCAGATTTCCAATATATTGGGAATGGATAGCGTGCGTTTTTATCTTCAGGGCACCAACCTTTTCACGCTGACCGGCTATGACGGTGTCGATCCCGAACTACAACCTAGATTTTTGGATAACGGGGCCATAGACAACCTTACTATTGGGGTTTCCGACAACAACTATCCTTTAGCTGCAATTTATTCCTTCGGGGTCAATCTAAAATTTTAAAAAATGAAAAAGAAAATAATATTTTCAACTTTACTGGCAGGTCTATTGCTATGGGCCTGTAGCGACAGTTTTACCGAACAGCCCGCAGTGGGCAATATTCCCGATGAGGACTTACAGAATGAGGTAGGGGTGAACCTTAAATTAACGGCTGCTTATTCCGCCATGGATGGGGAACGTGTAAACCGACAGGGAGAAGGGGTCGCGGCCGGCGGGGATAACTGGTGGGCCGATGTGGTTTCGGATGATGCCCATAGGGGCAGTGAAGATGGTGACAACACCGCCTTGTTCCAGATCGAGACCTTGGACTGGCAGACCGGTAACAATTTCTTTTTGGGAAGATGGAGCGCGATTTTCGGCGGAGTGAACCGAGCTAATGCCGTGATCGATCTTATCAGTAAGATTCCTGAGGGCGATTTTACGCAACAAGAGGGGGAAGCCCTTTTTCTTAGGGGCTATTTTAATTTTGAACTCCAAAAGTTTTGGGGCAACGTGCCCTTCATTTCCGTGGAAAATTTGGTCAACGAAGAATTCAACCAACCCAATCCTGGTCCTATTTGGGCCGAAATTGAAGCGGATTTTCAAGCGGCAATCGATATGTTGGGGGACGATATTATCCTCGGTCGGGCGAATTCGTGGGTTGCCAAGGCTTTCTTGGCAAAAGCGTACCTATATCAGGGCAAGTATGATGAAGCGCTTCCTTTGTTCAACGATGTAATCAACAATGGTCCCTATTCGCTAAATGCAGAATTCGTGAACAACTTCAACTTCGCAGGGGAAAATGGGCCGGAGTCCATGTTCGCCATCCAATTTTCATCGGATGATGGACGTTCCTTTAACGGAAATGGGGCCGGTACCTTGAACTTTCCTGGGGGAGGACCATTAGAGCCCGAAACCTGCTGCGGTTTTTATCAGCCTACCCAAGACCTGGTGAATGCATACCAAACGGACGGTTCGGGACTGCCTTTATTGGAGACCTACGCGGCAAGTGATGTGGCCAGTGATTATGGGATCAACAGTGATGAAGCCTTTACACCGCATTCAGGGCCTTTGGACCCTCGGGTGGACTATACAGTTGGTAGAAGGGGAATCGATTACAACGGGTTTGGCAACAACCCTGGCAAGGCATGGATAAGGGCGGCCTTTGGTGATATTTCCGGACCTTATCTGCCCAAAAAGAACGTCTATCAAGCGGATGAGGTGGATGCCAACCGCGGTACCGGTGGTTGGGGCTCCGACTGGTCCGGCATCAACTATAACATCATGAGATTTGCCGATGTATTGTTGATGGCCGCGGAAGCAGCTGCTGAAAAGCCTGCCCCGGATTTGGCATTGGCCTTGGATTATGTGAACCGGGTTCGAAACAGGGCAAAGAATATGACCTATGTACAGGCACGTGATGCAAATGATGTCCCTATTCCGGATACGGATGCGGCCAATTATCAAATTGAGCTCTACGGCTCTTTTCCAAGCCAGGATTTCGCCAGACAGGCGATCCGTTTTGAACGCCGTTTGGAACTTGGTATGGAAGGACATAGGTTATTTGACCTTAGAAGATGGGGCATTGCCGAACCCACCATCAATACCTACATCCAAAATGAAGCTGCGGATTTAGATCAATCCGGTTATGGATCCAAATTTGGCACTTACCAATCCAAACATGACCTATTTCCCATACCGATCAATGCGATCGATCAAAGTGGTGGGATTTTGGAGCAAAATGAAGGATTTTAATACTGTATTATAAATATATGTAATAGGTTGCCGGTGTATACTGGCAACCTATTTTTAATTTAGGGAGCCAAAGAAAGACCATTTATCTCCGTTCCCGCCATCCGCTCCAGCGGTTTTCATATGCAAATGGTTCTTTTTTATCGGAAAGTGGTTTATCTTGTTCAGGCGAAAGCCCATAGTTTTATTAATTAATATTCAGCAACAGTGATCAAACATTCCTTTTTACTTGCAGTAGCTTCATTGCTGGCCCTTTCTTGTTCCAAGGAACGGGAACATACCTTATTTTCACAAATTTCATCAGATCGGTCGGGCATCGACTTCAACAATAAAATTGTGGAGACCGATAGTTTTAACATACTTACCAGTGAATATATCTTTAATGGGGGAGGGGTCGCCGTGGGCGATTTTAACAATGATGGCAGACCGGACCTTTTTTTTACCGGTAACCAGGTGCCCAACAAGTTGTACCTGAACCAGGGCGATTTTAATTTTAGGGACGTCTCCAAAATAGCGGGGGTGGAAGCCATTGATAAATGGAATACGGGTGCCGCCGTGATCGATATAAACAACGATTCGCTCCTGGATATCTACGTATGTGCCGCCATGTACCCCACGGAGAAAGAAAAGGCCAATATATTATTTGTAAATCAGGGCATGGATGAAAATGGGGTTCCGATTTTCAAGGAAATGGCCAGGGAATATGGCATTGCGGATACCGGAAACAGTATGAACGCCGCATTTGTCGATTTTGACAAGGACGGGTTTTTGGACCTCTACGTTCTCAATAACGTGGACCTGCACATACTTCCGGCAAACTATAGGGAAAAGATAACCGATGGCTCATCTTTGAGCAATGACCGGCTCTACCGCAACAATGGGGACAACACCTTTACGGATGTCACCATGGAAGCGGGCATAACCATAGAGGGCTATGGCCTGGGCATAGCCGTTTCCGATCTGAATTATGACGGCTGGCCGGACATCTATGTAAGCAACGATTATTTGAGCAATGATATCCTTTATATAAACAATGGCGATGGGACCTTTACCGATAAAATAAGCCAATACATAAAACATCAGAGCAAATTCTCCATGGGCTCCGATATCGGGGATTTTAACAATGATGGTTTCCTCGATATCCTTACGCTCGATATGCTTGGGGAAACCAATTATAGATTGAAGACCACCATCAAAGGGACCCGTTACAACGACTATTACATGAACGAAAAGTTTGGGTACGATCACCAGTACATGCGCAACATGCTGCAAATGGGACAGGGCCCCGATACCCCCTATAGTGAGATCGGGTTGATGGCCGGGATCGCCAAGACGGATTGGAGCTGGTCGCCCTTGTTTATGGATGTCGATAACGATGGGCTCAAGGATGTACTGATCACCAATGGGTTTCCCCGTGATATAACGGACCTTGATTTTGGGGAATTTAACTTTAACGTGCGGAAATACCTGGGTCCCTCCCAGATCTTGGATTCCATTCCCGTGATCAAAATTCCGAATTACGCCTACAGGAACCAAGGGAACGGTCAATTTAAGGACGTTGGCAAGGAATGGGGACTTAGCATACCCTCGTTTTCCAACGGGGCGGCCTTTGCCGATCTGGATGCCGATGGGGACCTGGATTATATAGTGAACAATATCAACGACGGGGCATTCCTCTTCAAGAACAATTCGGAAACCGAAAATAAGGGGAACAATAACTTCGTTCAGCTCCATCTAAAAGGCCCCAGATCCAATGCTGCGGGACTGGGCACCAAGATCGTGGTACGGTATAAGGATGGAAGCTTTCAATATTATGAACATCAGTTGAACAGGGGCTATCTGTCCACGGTTCAGGACCTGGTCCATTTTGGGGTGGGGAAGGAGAAGGTGATCGCGGCTATTGAGATTTTATGGCCGGACGGAAAATTTCAGGTGCTCAAGGATGTCAATAGCAACCGATCCCTAAAGGTAAACCATGACCAAGCGGTCTCTTCGGCTACCAACGGACTGGCGTTTCCCTTGGCACCCAAAGAATACAGGCCCATATATACCGAAATCTCGGACAGTATAGGGGTCGATTATACCCATGTGGAAAAAGATCTGGTCGATTTTAACGCACAGCGGACCTTGCCCCACAAACTATCGCAAAACGGTCCCTGCCTTGCCAAAGGGGACATAAACGGCGATGGCCATGAGGATTTTATAATCGGGAGCTCCTCCGGGACCTCCCCGATGGTCTTCTTACAGGGTTCCAAGGGATCCTTTACCGGGTCCCCCTTGTTTCTTGACGAGGAAAACATGGGGTACGAAGAAACGGGCATTGCCCTTTTTGATCTGGACAATGATGGGGACCTGGATATGTACCTGGTCTCCGGCAGCAATGAGTTTGATCTGGGGTCCCCTTATTACACGGATCGCCTGATGGTGAACGATGGCAAGGGGAAATTTACGATGGCCAAAGATAAAATGCCCAAAATAAATGCCAGCGGATCCGTGGTGAGGGCCGAAGATTTTGATGGCGATGGGTATACCGACCTGTTCGTGGGCGGCCGGACCCCTTTTTCGCAATATCCGGAACCCGATAGCAGCTATCTGCTAAAAAATGAAAAAGGCGTGCTCGTCGATGTCACCGAGGCCTATCACAAGGACCTTGGGAAACCGGGAATGGTGACCGATGCCATCTGGGCAGATCTGGACCGGGATAATTTGAAGGACCTTGTTCTGGTGGGCGAGTTTATGCCCGTAACCATTTTTATGAACAGGAAGGACCGGTTTCAGCGTATGGAGGGTACGGGTTTAGATCAACTTTCGGGATGGTGGGAATGTTTGCTGGCGGAAGATTTTGATAACGATGGGGACCTGGATCTGCTGGCCGGAAATATGGGGACCAACAATCTGTACCGTCCTTCCAAGGAACGGCCCGTTACAATGGTGGTAAAGGATTTTGATGGGAACGGTTCCATAGATCCCATCATGTTCGCCTATTTTAGGGAGAATTTTGAAAACGCCGGATCCGCTTCCTATCCGGTCCATTTCTGGGGAGATCTGATCGGGCAGAGCCCAATGTTCCGAAAAAAGTTCGATTATTTTAAACAGTATGCCAATACTTCCAAAAATGAACTGTTTTCCGCCAAGGAATTGGAAGGTTCCCGCGAATTGGTGGCAAACCACGACCGCACCAGTTATTTTAAAAATGACGGAAAGGGCCGGTTCGTGATCGAAGAACTTCCATGGCAGGTACAATCGGCCCCCATCAATTGCATGATAGCGACGAAATCCGAGACCGGTGCCCGGCCCGAAGTACTGATGATCGGCAACGATTTTGGCAATGAGGTCTTTATCGGTAGGTACGATGCCTTCAATGGCGGGGTTTTGTCAGGGGACGACAAAGGGGGATTCGGTTTTAAAAATGCAGGGGAAAGTGGTTTTAAGGTCACAGGGGATGGGAAGGACATGATACTGGTCCAAAGGTCGGGCGGTGGACATCCCTATGTGGTCGTAACCCAGAATAGGGGCAAGGTACTGGTCTACACCAAGGTCGGCCCCACAGAATAAGCGTCCTTCCCCGTTTCGAACAGGGGCGGACGACCCTTTCCATTGGATATCCCATCGGACCAAGGGGTGGTACGGAAATTAGTGTAGTTTATTTTCAAGGAGCAATAGGTCCGTGGACGATCGACGCCATTTTTGTGCCAGGTCCTGGGGAATGGGGGTAAAATAATAGGTAAAGGCACTTAGCAGTATATCCTGGTCGCCATCGGCATCCACATCCGCGGCCTTGATCAAGAACCATTTGCCGTCGATAGCTGTCGGTAATACCTTTACCTTAAAATTGAAGTCGCCCTTACCGGTATTTTCCAGATATACAAAAGACTTCACTGGACGTAGCCGGTAATCGGGAAAGGTGGATACCAGGGCAATGTCCAGGTCCCCATCTTGGTCATAATCGTACGTGGCACTTCCGGTAGCTCCGTACATGGGATAAAAAAACGCTTCATGGTACTCGTTTTTACCATTGTTCAGGTGGATCCGCATGCCATGGTACGGTTTTAAGATCTGGGTCTTATCGGCATTGTCGCCATGCACCGTTATGATATCCTCGTACCCATCCTTGTCAAAATCCACCATTTCGAACCAGCTGCTGCCGAACAGTGGGCTGAAGCGCAGCAAGATTTCCTTGGAGAAGGTCAGGTCGTCTTTCTGGTATAGGGCCATGACGTATTCATCGCCCTGTGCCTTTAGGAATATAATATCGTCCTTTCCATCCTTGTTCAGGTCCCTGACGATCGCTCTCATTGCGCCCGGGCCCTGTACAAGCATCTTTTTTTCATATACCCCATCTGCGCCCTTTTGCAAGAGTGAAAGCTGCCCGGTCAAATGCCCAAATTCGCTCACAATTATTTCGTGCTCCCCATCCTTGTTAAGATCGTGTACCAAGGTATGTACGGGCCTGTGCAGTCCCGTGGCCAAGGTATCCACCCTTTGCCCTTGCCGTAGGAGTATGGACCCGGTTTTTTGCTGGGAAGGGTTTAGGGTCCCCACAGCGGTAATATATTCGCCCCGATTTGTGGCACTGAACCCGGTCACGGCATCCGGGGCCGTAAAAAGGGGCCGGGCAACGCCCTGTGGAGGATCATAGGCGGTGATCTGCCCGTCCAAAGTTCCGATCAGGATACCTTGGTGGTCTGTATCATGGTCCAGGAAGGAGATGGCCGCTCCGGGCACACTGTCAATGGAAAGGGGCTTAAATGCGAACGACTCCAAGGGCCCGACTTCGGATTGTCCTACAATACCGGGTAATTTTTCGGGGGCCAGCGCAATGACATATTCCTGTAACGTGTTCCAATCTTCCCGGGATAGGGTAGGGATGGGGTCGAATACGCCCGATTCCCGTATCCCGTACTGGGCCGTATGGGAGTAGCCTTTGTAAGGGTCATAGGTGGAATCCTGAATGCCCATTCGGGCCCCCATTTCCGGCAGGACCGTATTTTTCCAGAGCTCTTTGGTCAGGTGCTGTACCTTGGGAAAGGTGTGGCAGCGGGCACAATGGGTCGTATACAGTGCTTCGCCCTTATTTTGTACAGGTTTTGCACAGGATACCACACCTAGGCACAGCAGAAAAAATCGCAGTCTCATCCAATATGTTTAATGGCCGTTTAAAGTTATCCATTTTGTACGCCATTTTAAGGTTAAATCCAATTAAAAAGAGCAAGCTGAACCGAATATATGATCAAAAATATATAATCGGGGATTGTAAAAAATTGTATATTGCTATATCAAAGAACTTTGACCGAAAGGAAGATGGAGAACCCGGAGGGCCGCCCTAACAACGGTCCCGGTACCATTTCCGGGAGGGTTATGGACAGGGATCCCCTGATCGGACGGAAATACGGGGGTAAGGGTTTTCAAAAACGATACTATATTATCTATCCACTACATAAAAAAATAAGGACATGGCACTTGTAAACACCAAAATTGGACGACGCTCTTTTATTAGGAATACGGGATTGGCCGGTGGCGGACTGCTGCTCGGCTTCAACTGGTTGGCCTCCTGTAAGATGACCCCGGAACAGGTGGAGAGCATGCCGAAGGAATGGTTCCAATTGAACGGTTTCCTAAAGGTAGGTGACAATGGCATCGTGACCATCATGTCGCCCAATCCGGAGATAGGGCAGAACATCAAGACGGCCATGCCCATGATCGTAGCGGAAGAGCTGGATGTGGCCTGGAAGGATGTCATTGTGGAGCAGGCCCCGTTGAACACCGCTATTTTTACCAGGCAATTGGCCGGGGGCAGCGAATCCATCAAAGAAGGATGGGAAAGCCTCCGTATGGCGGGCGCTACCGCAAAACATATGTTAAAGGAAGCCGCTGCAAAGGCTTGGCAGGTCCCCGTCGGTGAGATCACCACCAAAGAGGGACAATTGGAGCACCGTGCAAGTGGCAAATCGGCAGGGTATGGGGAAATGGCCTCTGCGGCATCCACCATGGAAGTCCCCGAAAAAGTGGAACTGAAGGACCCCAAGGATTTTACCATTGTGGGCACCGACCGGAAAAATGTGGACGGTAAAAAAATAGTGACTGGCCAACCGCTCTTCGGTCTGGACGTACAACGGGAAGGGATGCTGACGGCCATGATCGTGCACCCTCCCGCATTTGGAATGAAATACAAGGCCATGAATGCCGAATCGGCCAAGGCCATGCCGGGCATAAAGGATGTTTTCCACTTTGAGGTATATCCGGAGAATATGGAAAAACAATGGTCGGACGGTGGCGGGATAGCCGAACTGGTGGCCATTGTGGGCAACAGTACTTGGGAATGTATGCAGGCCAAAAAGGCGTTGAAGGTAGAGTGGGAGGAGGCTTCCAAAATGGAGAGTACATCCTACCATGAGGAGGCGCTTTTGGCAATGTTGGAAAAACCGACGGAAAAACCCGCTCGAAAGGACGGGGACGTGGAAGCGGCCTTTAAAAAATCGGCAAAGATCGTAGAGAGCACCTATTCCGCCCCCTATTTGGCGCATAATACCATGGAACCGATGAACTTCTTTGCCCATGTGACCTCCGATAGCGCCGAGCTTTTGGGGCCTATACAGACACCGGAATTTCTGGAAAAGACCTTGGTGTCCCGCTTGGGAATGCCCGCGGAAAAGATAGATATCAAGATGACCCGTATGGGAGGGGGGTTCGGCCGCCGTCTCTATGGGACCTTCGCAGTGGAAGCTGCGGTCATTTCACAAAAGATGAACGCCCCCATAAAACTTGTCTACACAAGGGAGGACGATATGACACAGGGCACCTATAGGCCCGCCTACAAGGTACGGTACAAAGCGGGACTGGATGCCCAGGGCAACCTGATCGCCTGGCAGGTACGGGGCGTTGGTACCAATGACGACCTTATTTTTGAGAACCGGTTCCCTGCTGGGGCGGTGGACAATTATTTGGCCGAAAAGCACAGTTTGGAAACCAATGTGACCACCGGCGCATGGCGTGCCCCACGTTCCAATTTTATTGCCGGGGCCGAGCAGGCCTTTATGGACGAGGTGGCGGAGGCTGCGGGGAAGGACCCGATCGAGTTTAGACTGGAACTTTTTGACAGGGCCAAGAACAGTCCGGTGGGCGATCCGGAGAAGAACGATTACGATCCCGAACGCTATGCCGGGGTCCTGAAACTGGTACGGGAAAAATCCGATTGGAACGGTGCCACTGGAAAATCACGAGGCGTTTCCGCCTATTTCTGCCACAATTCCTATGTGGCCCAGGTCCTGGATCTACAGGAAGGCGGAGGTGAAATGCCCAAAGTGGAAAAGGTATGGTGTGCGGTGGACTGTGGGATCGTCATCAATCCGGTAAGTGCCAGGAACCAGATAGAAGGGGGGATCGTGGATGGTATCGGTCACGCTACCTATAGCGCCATGAGCTTTAAGGACGGCAGACCGGAACAGGCCAATTTTGATACGTATCGACTTATCCGTTATATGGAAGCGCCCAAGGAGATCGAGACGTTCTTTGTGGACAACGGGATCCATCCCACGGGATTGGGAGAGCCCTCCTTGCCCCCGATCGTTGGGGCCCTGGCCAATGCATTGTACAAGGCCACGGGCAGCAGGCATTACAGTCAGCCCTTTATAAACGCCAGGCCCCCTTTGGTAGGATGATCGACCAAGGCAAACGTTTCGGCACATGATATTGTTATTGCGGGAGACTGCTAATTTCTAGATTTCTCCCGATGGTCGAAATGGCCTAGGGTAGCCGACCGGCTACCCTAGGCCATTTCGACAGAGCGCAGCGACGGGAAATCTATTGGTCGTTGGGTTCCTTGGTCATTCCGACAGAGCATGCCACTTGTCATTTCGACAGAGCGCAGCGACGAGAAATCTTTTTGTCGGTGTAACCCGATGGCGCAGATTTAAGGTACAAATCCGCGACATCGGGGATCTTTTTGTCCTTGCTTCCTCATTGATGGACGTTCGACACCGAAGCTTCGATCAGTTTTTCCGGGGTGATCGGAAGATCGCGCATCCGTTTCCCCGTCGCATTAAAAATGGCATTGGCAATGGAGGCCGCAACACTGGTGATTCCTAGCTCCCCAATGCCCTTTATGCCCATTTCATTGGCGATCTTATCGTCTTCCGGAAGAAAGACCACCTCAATATTGGCCATATCAAGATTGACCGGCACATGGTAATCAGCAAAGGAGCGGGTGATGAAATTCCCAAAGTTCGGTTCCACCTTGCTCTGTTCCGCAAGTACCATACCGGCCCCCATGGTCAACCCCCCGATGATCTGCCCGAAAGCGGTCTTGGGATTCAGGATCGTCCCTGCCGCTCCCACGTTCACCATCCTTTTAATACGGTACATCCCCGTATCCTTGTCCACCCATACCTCGGTAAAATTGGCCCCAAAGGAAAAGACGGAATGTTTTTTAAATTCCTCCGATGGCTCGGCGGTCCCGATGGCTTCGTATTTTGTAAGGTTCTTCTGTGTCAATAGGGCGCCCAGGTCCATGTCCCCGCCAACAGCGTTGGTGGACTCCCCTTTTAATTGGGAAATAGCGTTTATACAGGCTGCCCGCACCCCGTTACAATAGGAAGCGGCACCCCATGAACCCCCAGATCCGGGCGTTTTGGGAAAATCGGAGTCCCCGATTTCCACCGTGATCCGTTCCGCGGGAATCTGTAGGTATTCCGATGCGGTCTGGGCAATGATCGTATAACTTCCCGTCCCGATATCGGTCGCATCCATTCGAACGGTGGCATGGGGCTTCCCATCCAGTATTTCAATGATGACCTTTGCACTGGTTTTTTGGTAAGGGGCCTTTCTGGAGGCGGCGCTCACCCCATAGCCAATGAGCCAGTTCCCCTCACGTTGGGTACCGGGTTGCTGTTTTCGCTTTTCCCATCCAAATTTTTTGGCACCTATCCTCAGACATTCCACCAGCAATCTGGAGGAAAAAGGTCTGTTCTCGCTCAGATCCGTTTGGGTATCGTTCAAAATCCTGAAATCTATGGGGTCCATGTTCAGCTTATGGGCCATCTCGTCCATGGCACACTCCAGCGCAAAACTTCCGGTGGCCTCGCCCGGTGCCCGCATGGCAAAAGGGGTCTGCAGGTTCATGGGCATCAACCGGTGCTTGATGCTGTTATTGGCCACCTTATAGAGCATTTTGGATACGAACCCACAGGATTCCTGATATTCCTGGGTGGTGGAGGTGTGCGAGAGCGTCTCGTGCGAGAGCGCCGTTAAGGTCCCGTCCTTTTTGGCCCCCACGCGCATTTTCTGTTCGTTCTTTTGCCGCATCCCCGTATTGGTGAACATTTGGTGCCTGGTAACGGTGGCCTGTACGGGACGTCCCAGCATTTTGGAGGCCATAATGGCCATTATCACATGCCGTTCAATGTTCAGTTTGGAACCGAACCCGCCCCCCACGAAAGCGGCGACGATCCGTACATTTTCCTTTGGGATCTGAAAGGTGTTCGCGATGCCGGTCACATTGGCATCGATCATCTGCTGGCTCGCATAGGCCGTTACCTTGCCATTTTCCCAAGAGGCGATCACCGCGTGCAGTTCCATGGGGTGATGGTGTTCTATAGGGGTCCAATAGGTCTCTTCCACCACCGCATCGGCCTCGGCCAGTCCCTGTTCCATATTTCCCCTGGAATAATCCGAACTGTCATTGGGTTTGTAGGCCTGGGCCCGTTGTTCGTCAAAATGGATGGCGGGATCTTTATCTTCCCGATATTGGTATTTTACCAGTCGCACGGCATGTTGGGCTATTTCAAGGGTCGTGGCCACTACAAAGCCCACATACTGCCCGTAATAGTGCACTTTGTTGTCCTGAAGTACGGGAGCGATCGTATCGGGACGCTTGGGCCCAAGCTCCTGTTCGAAGTTCTGCAGCTTTTCCGCATTTTTATGGGTAATGATCTTTAGCACCCCCTCCAACTTTTCCGCTTCGGAAGCATCGATGTCGATGATCTCCCCTTTGGCAATGCTGCTATTGATGCCCTGTCCGTACACTTTGTTCGGGATGGGAAATTCGGAAGCGTATTTGGCCATACCGGTGACCTTTAAACGGCCCTCGACCCGATCAATGGCCTTTCCGACCCCAGATGCATTTAATGTCTTCATAATACCTTTAAATTTTGTGGGTTAGGGTTTTTATGCCTTTCTTTCGGATGCCTTTGTAAGGGCCCTTATGATCGCTTTCTTTCCCATGTCCACCTTGTAGGTGTTGTCCTTGAACGGCTTGGCGTCCTGTATGGCCAGCTCCGCCGCCTTTTCAAAGTGCGATGGTTCGGGTGCTTTCCCCATTAGATATTCCTCCGCCTTGGTCAGTTTCCAAGGTATATGGGCCACTCCGCCCATGGCCAGTCCAACCTTGGTGATGGACCCGCTCTTGATCTGCAACCCTGCGGCCACAGAAACCAGTGCAAATGCATAACTGGAACGTTCCCGGATCTTTAGATAGTGGTAGTGATCGGAGAAGACCGGTTCGGAAAGATGGATGGCCGTGATCAGTTCCCCCATTTGTAAATTGGTGTCCTGTTCCGGCCTGTCCCCGGGATGTCGGTGGAAATCGGCAAAGGGGATCGTGCGGGACGTTCCATTGGCCTGACCTACCTCCACGGTGGCCCCGATCGCTGCCAAGGCCACGGCCATATCGGAGGGATGGACGGCAATACAGTGCTCGCTATGGCCAAAGATGGCATGTAGGGCGTTCATTCCCTTCAGCGCCCCACAGCCCGAACCCGGTTCCCTTTTGTTACAGGGCATGGAGGTCTCAAAGAAATAAGGGCATCGCGTTCGCTGCAACAGGTTCCCGCCATTGGTCGCCATGTTCCGTATCTGGGCGGTGGCCGCGGATAGGATGGCCTGGGACAGCAAGGGGTATTTTTTTCGGACCTCTGCATGATTGGCGGTCTCCGAATTGCTGAGCATGGCGCCCAGCCGAAGTCCGCCATTTTCGTTCTTGCCGATGCTTTTATGGTCGAGGGCGGTAATATCGATAAGTTGATCGGGCCGTTCCACATCCTCTTTCATCAGATCGATAAGATTGGTTCCGCCCCCCAAATAATGGGAGGTCTTGGTGGAGGCCGATACGGCTTGATCCCGATCGGTGGCACGTGTATATTTAAATGGTCTCATATCCGTTGTACTTTGGGTTCGTAAATGATCGGGTCAGGTATTTTTGGCATCGTCCATTTGGGCTTGGGTCGCAAATTCCCATGTGGGCATGGCACCCGCTCCGGAATGTACTTCCTTAAAAGCCTGTACGATGTTGTTGTAGGCTCCACAGCGACAGATGTTTCCGGACATTCGTTCCCTGATCTCCTCTTCCGAAAGTTGTATGTCCGTCCCGATGGTCCCGATATCTTCCGTCACATAACTGGCGTCCCCATTTCTGGCCTCTTCGAGCAGGGCGACGGAGGAGCAAATTTGTCCAGGCGTACAGTACCCACATTGAAAACCATCGTGTTTAAGAAATGCCCGCTGCATGGGGTGTAGCTCGTTGCCTTGGGCAAGTCCCTCCACGGTGGTGATTTCCCTGTCCTCACAGGTAGCGGCCAAGGTAAGGCACGACAGCTTTCGTTTTCCATCGATCATAACGGTACAGGCACCGCACTGTCCATGGTCACATCCTTTCTTGGAGCCGGTCAACGATAGTTTTTCCCGTAGGGCATCCAGCAGGGTGGTCCGTGAATCCAAGGTCAGTGGCCTTACATGTGCGTTGACGCGCAGGTTGACGATAATTTCGTTTAACAGCACTTCGGGTATTTCCGGGAGGTCCTTGATGGTATTGGCGAAGAGCTCCGACGTAAAATAGGTAGAGGCCCAGATACTGAGACTGGCGGCGGAGACCTGTTTAAAGAACTTTCTACGGGAGGATGCGTTCAGGCCCAATTGATCGAATACGGCCAACTCGTCCTCGCTAAGATCTTCGGAGGCAACTTTTTCTTTCCATGTATCCAACGCTTTCATATTCGATTATTTTAAGGGATTTGTAAGAAGCCTTAATAATACTTAATCGAATTGGTTAATGGGTTAAGAATAAGTGAAATCCCTTTGGGAATTTACAAGAATCCCGCTTTGCGATTTTTATAGTGATACTATATTTGTCGTTAGGAACAGCCGGTTTGCATAAAAAAGTTTATTAGAACTAAGGCGGCAAGGATTTTGGTATTGACATGGTCTCCGCAGGAGATTCATCTATCGTCATTGCGATAACCTTGCCATTCCACCATCGTCATTTTCAGAGCGCATAGACGAGAAATCTTTTAGTCGTTGTATTTCTGGATCACTTTCTTAACGTAGCGCCGGGAAATCTTTTTGTCGGTATGTCTTAGGGCATATGATTTCTGGCAACCTTTCAAAACGATAATTAACCTATTAAGACAGTCTAAACAGAAAAAAATTTGGAGGTGTGGGTGACCTCCATCTGTAGTGTAGCCGACATGGGCGTTAAGAATTTTCGAAGCCTTGGAGAAAATTTAGGCCATGTCGGCGGTCCCGAAAATCCCTTCCGATTTTCGGGAACACATAATGATGGAGTGTCCTTTCTTTTGTTTAGCTCATTACTTGTTGTTTTTTAAAATTGGTATTCGTGAACCTCCTGCGTCGGTTTCGTTTTACTCATTACTTTTTATTTGTTTAAACCGGTATTCGTGAACCTCCTTCGTTGGTTTCATTGTACAAGCAAAGAAATCGAAGATTCACGAATACCGATAAAAGGAAAATAACAGGTTCATGAGCTAAATCGAAGATTCACGAAAACCGCTAAAAAACAATAACGATTACTTGAGTAAAATGAAAATCAAGGCCCGCTAGTTTTATGGTCCTGGAAACTTCATTGGAGGTGGACCGTTTGTTCTTTACATTGGCATGAATGCCCCTTCCCCGCCGGACCCGTTCAAGAATCTAAAACGTTAAAAGAAGGAATTCCGGCATATTTCCAATTTCGTCACAAATCAAGTGCTTTCCACACTGGGCGTAGGAAGCCGTCCAAAGAGCATTCCGCAATAGCGGAAGCGGCCTGGGCGGTGCGGCCGTGGGAAGTGCGTAGCATTTGTAGAAATTTGAAATCAGCCTAGCGTTTTTTGGTTCCTTTTTTGGGCGACTGCAAAAAAGGAACAAATGGATGGCCGCAATATCATTGGGAATAAAATACTCCCAACATTACAACAAACATCCTTCACGACTATTCCAAATATCCCTTAAAAAACCCATCAAATGTATGTTGGTCATTTTCTTTTCCTAATTCCACTTTTCAAGATTAAAAAGACCGTATTTGTACTTCTTATTTTTCTGCAATGTAGTTTATGACCTCAAAAGCTATGGAAGGCATTGGCTATTTTTATTATTATCGCTGAATTTGCGGAATAGGCCTGAGACCGGACCTCGATAAATGTGGAATGCAGCGACAAAAAGATTTCTCCCGTTGGTCGAAATGGCCCATAGCAGCCGATAGGATGCTCTGGACCATTTCGACAGAGCGCAGCGCCGGGAAATCTTTTAGTCGCGAGAGAGGTCTATTTCTCCAATAAGGCCAGAATTGTCTTCGGGATCTCTTGGAACGCCTCTAGGGAAAGCGGCTTGACCAAATACCCTTTAACACCCAATTTTTTGCATTTTGATTCATATAAGGGATTGATGCTCGTCGAATAGACAAAACAGGGAATTTTACGAAGGTCATTGGAGCCAAAAATGGATTTGAGCGCTTCTATTCCGTTCATTATGGGCATGTTGATATCCGTCAGGATAATATCGGGAATGGCCGTATGCTGTAAATAATCCAGCAGTTCCTGCCCGTTCCGTACAATGTCGATCATGGAAAAACTGGTATTCCCCTTAAAGATATCCTCAATGATCATGGCATCATCGTCATCATCTTCCGCAATCAATATATGTAGGTTCTCGTACGTATGCATATCTATTTTATATACTACGGGCCGGGAAATAAAGGTTAAAAGTGCTGCCCTCTTCAGGGGTACTTTCTACCGAAATATGTCCATTATGGTTTTCCATGATCTTTTTACAGATGGCAAGACCGATGCCATTTCCCGAATATTCGTTCCGCAAATGCAATCTTTGGAATATGGTGAAAATTTTATCCAGATGGGCGTTGTCCATTCCGATCCCGTTATCACTAACGGCAATTCGATCGTATAACATATCACCGTCCCGTTCCAAATGATGGCTTATTTTTATATGTGGAACAACACCTTCTTTACAATACTTGATCGAATTACTGATCAGATTGCTGAACAACTGTCCCATTTGCACCTCGGTTGCCGATATAACGGGAAGATCTTTAAATTCGATCTGTGCCGCCCTTTCGGTAATGATAAGTTCAAGATCGTCCATAACTTCCGATAGAACGGTATTGAGATCCACTTCAATGGCCTGGTGCCTAGTGGAGTTAAAGGCATATTTGACCAGATCGTCCACAAGGGAGTTCAGCCGCATGGCGGAGGATTTGATGACCTTGATGGGATTGGCCTCCGTCAACTTGGTACTTTCGGCAAGGCGGGAAGTGTACATCAGTATTTTACGGACAGGTTCCTTAAGATCGTGGGATATTACATGGATAAACTGACTAAGGCTGACGTTCGTACTGTTGAGTTCATGGACCTTGGTCTCCAGCTGCTGCTGATAGGCGAGCAACGCTCTTTCGTGTTGTTTCTTTTCGGTAAGATCGGTGACCACCACCCCGATGCCTTCAACATGTGGATGTAGGTCCGTAAAGGATATGGTAACGGGGATAATGGCGTTTTCCATCCTTAAATTGATTTCCCGCTTCACGGTACCTTTTTTAAGGTCGCCCATCAATGCCTGCAGATTATGGAAATGGTCCAAGTAATCCGTCAGGGAGGTGCCGGTAATCCGATCGGTGGGCAAATTGAGGATTTTTCCGAAAGAATCGTTGCAGTATAGAATGATGCCGTTGTAGGTCATGCTCAGGGCTCCTTCGCTGAACTTCTCGATCAGGATCCGATAGGTATAATCCGCACTTTCAATGGAATATATTTCGGACCGTCCGTTTTTATGGACGATCAGGGCGTCGATTTCCCCGCTCCTAATGGCCTCTATAATGTTGTTGGCGTCCAACAGTTCATTTTTCAGCCTTTCATTTTCCTGTAATAAGCTTAATATTTGTTTGTCTTTTTCCTCCATTAATTATTCGTTGAAACCCAATAGATCCACCACTTTTTGGGTATCGGAAAGATCTCCTATTATGATCCTTCTGCCGTTGGGCCTTGTTTTTATGAGGGTGGGCACCGCAACGATCTGATGTTTGCGCGCCTGCTCCTTATGTCGGCCGATATCGATTATCTCCAGTTTATAATTCCCGTTGAGATAAGTCCCACATAGTGCCCGCAGGTTCTCTATGGCATGGACCGATCTTATGGACATGCCAGATACGAACAAAAGAAAGTGATAGGTGTTTTCCGCTTGCGAAAGTGGTTCGTTTTCCAATGTTATTTGATTACGGATTTAATGTTCAGTCCCACGAGCACCCGTTCCTCATTGCTAAGGTCGCCGATGATCTTACGGATCGGCACGGGCACTTTTCTTACCAGGGTGGGGACCGCTAATATCTGGTCGCCCTCCGCTAGTTGGGGGTTTTTCAATAAATCGATGATCTCTATGCTATATTTTCCGGCTAGGTGTACCTCTGCGTACTTTTTTATATTGGCGAGCGCCTTTACCGATTTTGGGGTCTGTCCCGCAATATATAGTATCAGCTGCCATTCTGCCACTGCAGTTTCACTGCCCTTGTCAATGGGCGGAATATTATTTACCATCCTTCCTTAATTTTGAGGCCGCTTCTTCCTGCATGGCTTCCGTTTTTCTTAAAAGGCCCAGTTCCTCCTGGACCGAATCAAATTCGTTCTTTAGGGCCTCTATGTTCGCCTCCAGCACCTTTCGCTTGCGCTCTATTTCCCGGTCCTTTCTTTGGAGTTCGCTTTGCAGTTTTATTTCGGACAGTTTTCTGTTCAGTTTGTTCGCATCCCTGGCCGCGCCCGTTAATATGCCCTCGGGGCCCACTTCCACATTTAGAAGTTCTATGCCTTTTGATGTTATGATAAACTCGCGTACTTGGTTGCTATGGCCCATGCCGCGCGACTTGATAACGAATATGCCCCGGTTGCGCTCGCCTATGCCTTCCATATCCCTTACGGCCAACCAAGTATCCACCAGGGAGGAAATGGATTCCTCTGCAAAATTGGTCCTAAAATTATCGGTATGTTTTGTCAGGGAGGTCAGCATTGCGGTAATATTGTTCGCCTTCAGCATATCTATAAGGCGTACCAACATGGAGCGTACTTCATGCTCGGTACCTACACTCAACAAATTGCTGATGGGATCTATGATAACGGTCGTAGGCACGAACTCCTTGATCAGCTTTCTCAGTGTGAGCAAGTGCAGTTCCAATCCGTTCAAAGTGGGTCGTGAAGAATGTATCAACAACAACCCCTTTTTCATATGCCGCTCTAGATCGATCCCGATCGATTTCATATTGCGCACCAGTTGTCTTGGCGATTCTTCAAAGGCGAACAATATGGTCTTTTCGCCCTTTTTACATTGTTTATCCGCAAAGTAACAGGCAATGGAAGTCTTGGCGGTACCGGCCGTACCGGAGACCAGGATACTGCTGCCACGGTAAAATCCCGACTTCTCGAACATTTCATCCAGACCGGGAACCCCTGTGGACACCACTTCCGAAGAAACCTCGTTGTCCAGTTTTAGGGAAGTGATGGGGAGAACGGATATACCGTGCTCATCTATTAAAAAAGGATATTCATTGGTGCCATGGGTAGACCCCCTGTATTTTACGATCCGTATCCGGCGTGTGGATACCTGTTCTATCACCCTATGGTCCAGGAGTATCACACAATCGGAGACATATTCTTCCAATCCCTGCCGTGTCAAGGTCGATTCGCCCCGCTCACCTGTGATGAGGGCGGTAACGCCCTTCTGTTTGAGCCAATGGAACAACCTGCGGAGTTCCGCCCGCAGTATGGCCTGGTTGTCCAGTCCGGCAAAAAGGGATTCTATGGTATCCAGTACCACTCGGCTAGCGTTTATGGAATCGATGGCATATCCCAAGCGAATGAACAGCCCGTCCAGATCGTATTCCCCGGCCTCCTCTATTTCGGACCGCTCCACCCGCACATGGTCCACGACCAGTTTTTTCTCCGCTTTGAGCTGTTCAAGGTCAAACCCAAGCGATTTTACATTGAGGGTTAGATCATCACTGGGCTCTTCAAAGGATATAAAAACGCCCGGCTCGTCATGTTCCAAGATGCCTTTTATCAAAAATTGCATTGATAACAAGGTCTTGCCACATCCCGCACTTCCACAGATTAACGTTGGGCGGCCTTTAGGGTACCCCCCTTCGGTAATTTCATCCAGGCCTTCGACGCCAGAGGGGGTTTTTGGAAAGATAAATGGAATCCCATTATTTTTTGATGAACCTTTTTTCACAAAAACTATTATTTAAAAAAGGCAAATTTAAAATATTTTTCGATTTTTTTATTATCGCCAAAGGTCAAAAAATTGACTGGTCCGAAATGAAAAATCGGCAACTTGTACCGTAATTAGCTGGTTGATATGTGATTGTGCCATAATTGATTAAAACCGATAATCGATTGTGCCCGTATCCCTATGGGTGTCCAGGGTGATTCCCGTATCAATAGCGTCCATATCTCAAAAGGACGCCATACTTTTGGGATTCATAAATTTATGACCCATAACTTCATAACTTTTTTGTTCTGCGGTTATATGGTTAAAAGGTTAAGGGGTTATGGATATTTCGGTTGTATTGGGATCCATAACATCATAACCTAGCGGCGGGAGCCGCGACATAACTCCGTAACTTTTTGTTGTTATCTTGTTATCCTGTTACGCTGTCATTATTCAAAATATCCATATCTGAACCCTGAATCCATAACTTCATAACCGAGCAGCCCCGCTGCGCCATAACCTTATAACGAATCTGCTGGCGCTCGTCTCCTGCCTTAAATCCGTAAGTCTAACAAAACGCATCTTAATGGTAACAGTTTTGTTGT
>CAXBDK010000017.1:0-85492 GCA_963974715.1 uncultured Sediminicola sp. | reverse complement strand
GGACTTCTTCTTTCCCCGCAGATGGACGCAGATTTTCCCCGCAGATTACCGCAGACTATTGAAATTAGCGACAATCGGCGGTTTTAGAACAGCAAAGATCAGCGGGACTTCTTCTTTCCCCGCAGATGGACGCAGATTTTCCCCGCAGATTACCGCAGAATGGGGTATTCAGTGTAAAGTAACGGTTTAAGCCCCGTTTAATTATACGCCTTTAAATTCCCGATTTCCAGTTCTATGGGTCCCAACGTACGTTTTTTGGAAAGGAATGCACCGCTTTGATATTTCCTCCAGTCCGTCCAGCCAACTTCAAGTCCACCAATGGGAAGGATCGATACCCACATTTTAAAACTTAAGGGAGTTCCATCGGGCCCTAGCTTCCATAAATAGGAATCCCCAGGGGTACTGCCCCCAGAGGTATAGATTACCAAAAGCCCTGTGTTGCCATCCGCAAGGTACACAAGTTGCCTTTTTGTTCCGCTATCAAAAATTTTAAAGGGCGCTACCACCCAAAAAGAATCGTTATGGAAGTTTTTCATCGCCTGCTGTATCGATCGTTCCCGTTTATCCCCCTGCACTATTTTTTCACCCTCCGACACCGTGCTTTCTTCCGGTCTTACCAAGTTCAAGTGTACGGTTTTGCCCTTGAATCTTACCCTTACCTTTCCCACTTTCCGATCCCAATGATAAAAGTTTTTCCCATTTTGGAAACTCCAGTCCAAATACCGGGTATCTTGGTACTTTCCGTACTCTATCGCTTCAAGCATTTTATGTGCCAAAACGTCTGCCCTTTCTTCGGAAGCCTTTAGAGGTGTTGGCAAAGGCTCATTATAATATAGGAATAGTGCTACTGCCACCACGATCAATGCAATGACAAATACGCCGATGATCTTTAAGATCTTTCGAATCATAATGAAGGTTGTTTTTAAAATCCAACGGCCTTGTCGTCCCCTCGTTTGTCCGCTCCTCCCTCCAGTTTTCCGTTGGACAGTATCCGGATAGCGTCTACTTTCCCGATGATGGGGGTCGGGTTTTCACTGAGGATATATCCTTTTTTATTCAGCCTGGTCTTTAATTTATCGGAAAAGCCCAAGGTTTCAAAAATCACAAGGTCCGGTAACCATTGATGGTGGAAACGTGGAGCGTTTACGGCTTCTTGCATGCCCATTCCGAACTCATAGGTATTTAAAATGGTCTGTGCCACGGCGGTGATAATGGTGGAACCGCCAGGAGTGCCCACGACCATCCATAATTTACCGTCCTTTTCTACAATGGTGGGGGTCATACTGCTGAGCATCCGCTTTCCCGGGGCGATACTGTTGGCCTCGGCCCCGATAAGACCGAACATGTTGGGTACCCCTGCTTTGGAGCTAAAATCGTCCATTTCGTTATTTAGGAAGAAACCCAGTTCATCACTGTACAATTTGGAGCCATAGGCCCCGTTCAACGTAGTCGTGACCGATACTGCATTTCCCTCTTGGTCCACAATGGAGTAGTGGGTGGTCTCCATACTTTCCACCAATTCCACATTTCCCCTCTGTAGGTCGGCGGATTTAGTGGCCTTTTTAAATGAAAAATCGGCCATCCGTCCTTTTAAATATTCGGGATCCGTGAGGGTTTCCGTTGGAATGGACACAAAATCGGGATCTCCCAAGTAATGGTTCCTGTCGGCATAGGCACGTCGGGCGGCTTCGGTAAAAAGTTGTACCGTTTTAAGGGAATTGTGCCCGTATCGGGATTGGGGATAGGGTTCCATCATTTTGAACATCTGGTTCAGGGTAATTCCCCCGCTACTGGGCGGTCCCATGGAAATGATCTTTAGGTCCCTATAAGCAAAGATAACGGGGTCCCGCCATACGGCCTCATAGCCTTCAAGGTCTTCCAAGGTAATATAACCTCCTTTTTCCTGTATGAAGTTGGTCAATTTTTGGGCAGTTTCTCCCGTATAAAATCCATCCCTGCCAAACTGGGCAATCTTTTCCATGGTGTTGGCCAGGGCCAAATATTTAATGGTGTCCCCTTCCTTAAAAGGTTGCGCAAAAAAAGTGTCCTCTCCATTGACGGCTATAAAATTCTCTCGCTGACCGGACAAGCGCTGGGCTTGGTTTCGGGTTACCACCACCCCCTTTCTGGCCAGGGCGATCACCGGTGCGAATATTTTTTCCAAGGGAAGATAACCGAATTTCCGGTGTACCGCTAGGATGCCCGCAACCGTTCCGGGAATGCCCACAGCGGTCGCCCCAACGGTACTTTTATTTGGGATCACCGTTCCCAGGGAATCAAGATACATATCCCTATGTGCGGCCAAAGGGGCCTTTTCCCTGTAATCCAAGGTGCCGGTCGTCCCATCCTTCAACCTATAGACCATAAAGCCGCCACCACCTAGGTTACCGGCAAAGGGATAGGCCACTGCCAGCGCCATTTCGGTAGCCACCATGGCATCGAAGGCATTTCCCCCCATGGCCAAGATTTCCGTGCCGATAGCCGAAGCTTCCTCACGGGCGGAAACAACCATGGCGGAGTCGGTGACCAGACCTATTTGTTCGATGGTGCGGGAACTCTTGCAGTTGATGAACAGGATCAGGACAGCTAAAAGGCATGTAATTTTCATAATGTGAATAGTTTTTGTTGGGCAAACGGCACCAGGTCATCAAAAAAGTCGGAAAATTCCGCCTCAAACGCATCGTAATGTTCCTGTAGTTCCGCAATGGCCAGTCCCATTTTCGATTTATATTTGGTTCTTCGATCCATGCCCCGCAGCACATTGGAGATACCTTCCAAGCTTGCATAGCCCACCAACCAGTTATCCTGCACCATAAATGGCATCATCCGTTTTATCCTCTCGGGCAGGATCGGATGGTGTTCCCCCACAAGGGTATAAAAACTGTCCGCAAACTCCACCAAGGGCACAACGCTGTAACGTTCCCAGTTTTTGGCCAGGAAATGATCGTAGAAAATATCGACGATCACCCCGCTATAATGACTATAGTTGGGGTGGAGCCTTTTGGTGCTCTGTCGTACAATGGGATGTGCGTCGGTAAAGGTGTCTATGGACCGGTGCAAGAAGATACCTTTCTGAACCTCCTTGGGCAAATGGCCGTACTTGTTGCCCTTAATGCCGTCCGCAATAAAATTCCCTATGGTGACTTCCTCTTTTCCGAAGGAGAGATATATATGTGCCAAATAATTCATGGAGCGCTTTCAGGTGACCAAGGGCTGAATTTACAAATTACACTTCTAAGAATATCCCGTAGAGGTGTATATTTGTAAAAATTTTTTAATTAGACTTATGACTTTGATAAAATCCATATCGGGAATACGGGGAACAATAGGAGGGAAGCCAGGTGACAACCTTACCCCCTTGGATGCGGTAAAATTTGCGGCCGCCTATGGGATTTGGCTGAAAGAACACGCAGCCAAGGAAAAAGTAACGGTGGTCATCGGTAGGGATGCTCGATTGTCCGGTGCCATGATCCAAAATTTGGTGGTTTCCACTTTGGTGGGATTGGGCATAGATGTGATCGATCTGGACCTTTCAACTACCCCGACCGTGGAATTGGCCGTACCGATGGAAAAAGCGGATGGGGGCATTATCCTAACGGCAAGCCATAACCCAAAACAATGGAACGCATTGAAGTTGCTCAATGAAAAGGGCGAGTTCCTAAATGCCGCCGAGGGAGAAAAAATACTCGGAATTGCCGAAAGGGAGGAATTTGAATTTGTGGAAGTGGATGGTCTCGGCACTGTCAGCCGTAACGATTCCTATATCGATATTCATATTGACGAAGTCCTGAACCTGCCCTTGGTGGACAAGGATACCATTAAAGCGGCCAAATTTAAAGTGGTAGTGGACGGTGTCAATTCCACTGGTGGAATTGCCATTCCGGCCTTGTTAAAGGAACTGGGGGTGGAAGTGGTTAAGCTGTACTGTGAACCTACCGGCCATTTTCCACATAACCCGGAACCGCTAAAGGAACACCTGGGGGATATATGTGCCCTAGTGGTGGCAGAGGGGGCCGATTTTGGGATCGTGGTCGATCCAGATGTGGACCGGTTGGCCTTTATAAGCAATACGGGCGAAATGTTCGGGGAAGAATACACCTTGGTGGCCTGCGCCGATTATGTATTGGGGAAAACCCCAGGAAGTACCGTTTCCAATCTTTCCTCTTCGCGGGCATTAAGGGACATCGCGGAAAAACACGGATGCAGTTATACGGCCGCAGCGGTAGGGGAGGTAAACGTGGTCGCCAAGATGAAGGAGACCAAGGCCATCATCGGGGGAGAGGGCAATGGTGGCATCATCTATCCAGAAAGCCATTATGGAAGGGATTCCCTTGTGGGCACCGCCCTTTTTCTTATGCTGATGGCGGAACGGGGCGGCACCGTACAGGAACTTCGGGACAGTTACCCAAACTATTTTATGGGCAAGAAAAAAATTGAATTGACCCCCGATTTGGATGTGGATGCCATTTTAAAGGGAATGGGGGAAAAGTACAAAGGGGAACAACTGAGCACCATAGATGGGGTAAAGATCGATTTTCCCGAAAATTGGGTGCACCTTAGAAAATCCAACACTGAGCCCATCATCAGAATATACACGGAAGCGAAGGGTCAACAACAAGCCGATTCCCTCGCGGACAGGATAATTTCGGAAATTAAGGAACTGGCCAATATTGTATGATCTTTTTGCGATGGAAGGCGGTTTGTCCCTAACAAGTGAGCGTGGTACATATTAGTTGAGAAAGCGGATGTTCGCAAGTGTTGGGTATTTTAATGCCACCTTCACCTAAAGGATCAATTTTTATCGCGTAAAAATTTGGCGGGCATTTTACCCCTGTGTTTCCACCTTTTATGGGTCCAAAGGTAGTGTGCCGGCTGTTGGCGTATCTGTTTTTCGGTCTCCCGTAAAAATTTTTCGGTGATTTCGTTCGGGGAGGTGTTTTTGGCCGACGCCGCGATCGGGATGAATTCTGCCCGGTAATGCCCACGTTTTACTTTGGAAACCCGCAAAAAGACTACGGAGAGGTCCAACTTTCTCGCTATGACCTCCGCACCGTTGAAGATGGGAACCCTAATGCCCATAAAATCGCTCCAATACTGCGCCTTGGATACCATGGGCGATTGGTCGCTCACCATTCCAAAAACCCCTCTGATACCCTGCTGCTCGTTTCTGATTATGGTCTTTACCGTATCCTTCTGTTGTATCGGAACGGTATTCCATCTGGAACGTATTTTTTTGATCAGTCGGTCAAAATACTTGTTCCCTATTTTCTGGTAAACTGCGTAGCCTTTGGTGTCTATATAATTGTTTATGCTCACGTTCCATTCCCAATTGGCATAGTGTGAGCATAGTACCAAAACGGTTTTTTTGTCCTCCAGATTTCGCAACAGTTCCATGTTTTCGATACGGAACCTTTTTTCCAAATTTGCCTTTGAGAGTGCCATGGTCTTGACCATCTCCAGGAACATATCGCACAGATGGTGGTAAAAATCCTTTCTGATCCTGAGAAGTTCCGGTCGATCCTTTCCGGGAAAGGTGAGTTCAAGGTTTTGCAGCACCACCTTTTTCCGATACCCCACAACATAATAGACAAGCACGTACACAAGGTCGGAAAAAAGATAAAAAAGTCTAAAGGGCAGGTAGGCGATACAAATCAAAAAAGGGTATGCCAAGATATAAACAAGTAGCTGCATGCAAAAAAAGTCTGGACAAATATAGCTATATTTGAAATCAAACCAAGGTATTCAATGAATTTGCACCTAGCTACCATTGCCATTATCGCCGCCAACATATTGGTTTCCATAAAGGGGTTCAACGACATCGGATTTTTTGAACGTTATAAATTCAGTATCGGGGCCATTCAGGGCGGACAAAAAGATCGGATGTTGACGTCGGGATTTTTGCATGTTGATATTTCCCACCTGTTCTTTAATATGTTCACCCTGTATTTTTTTGCCAACGTGGTGATCGGATGGTTCGGTGCCTCAAAATTTCTCTTGATCTATTTGGTGAGTTTGGCCGCGGGCAGCCTATTGGCACTGTTCTTCCATAAAAACGAACCCTATTACAGTGCGGTGGGGGCCAGTGGGGCCGTAACAGGTATCCTATACGCTGCAATTCTGCTTCAGCCCGATATGCGGCTGGGTTTTATGTTCATCCCGATTCCGCTTCCGGCATATATATTGGGCATAGCTTATTTGCTGTATTCCATTTATGGGATGAAGAGCAGATTGGGAAACATAGGGCACACGGCACATTTTGGCGGCGCCATTGGTGGGTACGTAACTACCTTGATATTGATGCCGAGCCTCCTGTTCTCGGAGACCCTAATGGTGATCTTGCTGGCCATCCCCATAATTATCCTGTTCGTGCTGGGAAAGCTGGGTAAGATATAGTCAAAGAAGTGATAGGGGAGAAGAAGGTCGGAAATTTAAATTGCCAATTGATTACTGCAGAAGTTCGGCAATTTTTTCCTCAAGGGCCGGTCCCCGAAGGTCTTTGGCGATAATGGTACCGTTGGCATCCAGGATAAAGGTTGCGGGAATGGCTTGCACGTTGTACATTTTAGCGATTTCGTCAAAATAATCAACATTGGAAACATGGTTCCAGACGAGCCCATCATCTTCTATGGCCTTTTTCCAATCCTCAGCTTTCCTATCCAAGGAAACCCCTATGATGTTCAACCCTTTGTCATGGTATTTATTGTAAACGTTCACCACATTGGGATTTTCGGCCCTACAAGGTTTGCACCAAGCGGCCCAAAAATCGATAATGGTCACTTTGCCCAGAACATCGTTCAGGGCCAGCTCCCCTCCCGAAGGGGTAGGGGCCGAGAAATTGGGGGCCTTGCTACCTATAGAGGTAGTTTCGGCCTTTGACAATTTTTCACTGATGTTCTTTGCAGGTTGTGTTTCCTTCATTTCAGGGCTTAGCGCATCGTAGAGCGATTTTACCTCCGCTTCAGGCAGGGCCTTTGTGCTAAGTACCTTGTCCAGTATCAAGACCGATATAAGGGCATCCGGATTTTTACGGACATACTCCAGCTCAAAGTTTTTCGCCTCTTCCTGAAGTTCAAAATATTCGTCCCGGAGGGAGGCCATGGCCACGGTGTCGTTCTTGGCACTGGCATTTCGCATATCGTCGTTGATTCCCATTGCCCTTTTGGAAAGCGCCCTGGAGTCGTCTAGGAATTTGGCGAAAAGGTCATTCTGTTTGGTGCCCTCTATCTTGGCAAAATTTAGGCTGTCCTTATGGGCGGCCACCTGTATTTCCCCCTCTTCAAGGATGATGGGGGTGTTGCCCCTAAGCTGGTCTATGAATAGATAATGTATTGTGGGCAACGATGCCTCCCCGGTAAAGGAAAACTTACCATTTTCAATTGTTGTGGTATCCACTTCCACCAATTGGTTTGTCGAATCCGTAGTCCGCAGGAATATTTTGGTGCCATTGGCCACTTCCCCTTCAACGGTCCCGTTAATGGTAAAACCATCTGGGGTCTTGTTACATGCCGCCAGTACCAATACCGCACATAGGGCTCCTATAATTTTTTTCATTTATCACTGTTTTTAAGTGCCAAAGGTAATTATAATTATGGGTATAAAAAAACCCTTGTGGTCCCCGGGGACAGCAAGGGTTTTTGTTCATTATTGAAGCTCGCCTTGAACTTCTTTGCAAGCCAGCGTTAGAATTGGTAACGGATGCCAAGCGCAATGTCAAAATCAAAATTATCGGAAAAATCGTCATAACCGGCAACTCCAACTTCGGGCCTGAAATCCAGGGAAAGCAATAACGGAATGTCAAAATTGTATTCGATCCCTATATCTCCCGCCGCAAATACGAACAAGCCTCCATCATAATCGTTGTTGCTGAAATCAACGCTGCCCAAACCGCCACCAACACCGTAGTACCAATTAAAACCTCCTTCGATCGGACGTACCCATTGGTAGATGGCGGCCAATTTAAAAGCATCGTAGTTTCTACTGTCCCTCCAACCAAGGTCCAACTCAAGCCTGTTGTTGGTGGACAAGGATTTTTGATATGATATTTCCGCTCCAAAACCATCACTATCCCCTAAACGAAGTCCTAAAGCATGGTCTGAAATTTCTTGGGCACTCAATGACATTGATGCAAAACACATCATAATTGCAAATACTTTGAAAATTTTCATAAGTTTCATTTTAAGGTTTAATTGCCAAAAATAGGTCAATATTTGTGGTGATCCGTTAATAAAAACTTAATTTAGCAACCAAAAATTGTGTATAGGTGGATAAAAATCTGCTCTTAAAACTGCAAAACAGTTTGGAAGGCACCCTTAAAATGGACGCGCTTTCCACAACATTGTACGCCACGGATGCCTCAGTTTATAGAAAAATGCCCTTGGCAGTAGCCTTTCCAAAATCGGAAAGCGATATTGAAGAAATAATTCGGTTCGCCTCGGGGAACAGTATAGGGATCATTCCACGGACCGCGGGGACCTCCTTGGCGGGACAATGTGTTGGCGATGGGATCGTGGTGGATGTTTCCAGGCACTTTACCAAGATCCTCGACTTAGATCTGGAAAAAAGGCAGGTCACGGTGCAGCCAGGGGTGATCCGGGACGAGCTCAACCTCTTTCTGGCGCCCCACGGTCTCTTTTTTGGCCCCAATACCTCCACTTCCAACAGGTGCATGATAGGGGGTATGGTAGGCAATAATTCCTCTGGTACCACCTCCATACAATATGGTACCACCCGTGATAAGGTGGTGGCCGTAAAGGCCATACTTTCCGATGGTAGTCGGGTAGGGTTCGGGACACTTTCCAAGAGCGACTTCCTAAAAAAAATGGAACTTGCTTCCTTGGAAGGCCACATCTATAAAAACCTTTATAGGGAACTGTCCGACAAGGAGACCCAACAGCGCATATGGGACGAATTTCCAAAACCGTCCATCCACCGCAGAAATACCGGCTATGCCGTGGATTCCCTTCTGAACAATACCATATTTATGGAAACCGTACAGGACGATATCAATCTCTGCCAGTTGCTGAGCGGCAGCGAGGGGACCCTTGCGTTTACGACCGAAATAACCTTACAACTAGATCTTCTTCCGCCCAAGCTTTCCGCTATGGTGGTGACCCATTACGCCAGCTTGGAGGACTGCCTGTCCGATGTGGCCCCTGTCATGTCACATAATCTGCATACCTGTGAAATGATGGACAGGGTAATTCTGGATTGTACCAAGAACAATAGGGCGCAACTGGTCAATAGGTTCTTTGTGGAAGGTGATCCCGCGGCCCTGCTTATGCTGGAGGTGCGTTCGGAGACAGTGGAAGATCTGGACCTGCAATTGGCGGCACTATTGGAAACCATCCAATTATCGGGACTTAGTTATGCCAATCCCATTTTACACAATGGAGACATCAACAAGGCCGTGGAACTGCGCAAAGCGGGCTTGGGACTCTTGGGCAACATGATAGGCGATCGTAAGGCCGTGGCCTGTATAGAGGATACGGCCGTTGCCGTGGAAGACCTAAAGGATTTTATAGCGGAATTCTCGGCGATCATGAAATCATACGGACAGGAAGCGGTATACTATGCCCATGCCGGGGCGGGAGAATTGCACCTCAGGCCCATATTGAACCTGAAAAAAGCGGAAGATGTAGTGCTGTTCCGCTCCATTACCACCGAAGTGGCAAAACTTACCAAAAAATATAGGGGTTCCTTTAGTGGGGAACATGGCGATGGAATCGTGAGGGCCGAATTTATCCCCTTAATGATCGGAGATCCCAATTATCAACTGCTGAAAAGGGTCAAATCCTATTTCGACCCAAAGGGGATCTTTAATCCGGGAAAAATTGTGGATGCCTATCCTATGGACCGATCGTTACGGTACGAAGTGGACAGACGGGAACCCCAAGTGGACACCCTAATGGATTTTTCGGACAGTGAAGGGATACTAAAGGCCGCTGAAAAATGCAATGGCAGTGGCGATTGCAGAAAGACCCACCATATGGCCGGGGCCATGTGCCCCAGTTACCATGCCACCAAAAATGAAAAGGATACTACCCGCGGACGGGCCAATGCCCTAAGGGAGTTCCTTACAGATCCTTCCAAGCCCAACCGTTTCGATAAAAAGGAGCTCAAGGAGGTGTTCGACCTATGTCTTAGCTGTAAGGCCTGTTCCAGCGAATGTCCAAGTAATGTGGACATAGCCACTTTAAAGGCGGAGTTCCTGTACCAGTACCAGGAAGCGAACGGATATCCGTTACGGAGCAAATTGTTTGCGTACAATACCGGTCTCAATAAACTGGGTAGTTGGATGCCCGGGCTTACCAATACCGTATACGAATCGCAATTCTTGGGCAAATGGCTCAAAAAAGTGGCCGGGGTCTCCCCTGAAAGAAGTTTGCCCAAAGTATATAAGGTAGATTTTGACGAATTCCTTTCAAGGCAACGGGCGGGACGGACAAGCACCAAGGGAAAAGTGGTGCTCTATATAGATGAGTTTACCAAGTACCTTGATGTGGAACTGGGGAAGGACGCCATAGAAGTACTGTGTCGACTAGGATATGAAGTATCGCTCTACTATGCCGAAAGTGGCCGTACTTTTCTTTCCAAAGGTTTTCTCAAACAGGCGAAGTCCCTGGCATTGGAGAACATACAAAAACTGGGGGAATTTGCGGATCTGGGAATTCCCGTCGTGGGACTGGAGCCTTCCGCGATCCTTACTTTTAGGGACGAATACAAACGCTTTGGTGCCGACAAGGCCCTTGTGGACGGCATTGCGGCCAATTCGTTCCTGATAGAGGAATTTTTTGCGATGCAGATCAAAAAGGGGGAACTGCGTCCGGAACAGTTTACAAAAGAGAAAAAAACGGTCAAGATACATGTGCATTGCCATCAAAAGTCCCTTTCCGACCAAAAAGTTACCTTCGATATGTTGAACTTGCCGGAACACTATTCCGTAACCCTTATCAGTTCAGGTTGTTGTGGAATGGCAGGGTCTTTTGGGTATGAGGAGGAACACTATGGGGTGAGCATGCAGATCGGGGAACTGAAGCTGTTCCCTGCGGTCAGGAAGGCGGACGGGGAAACGATCATTGCGGCCAACGGTACCAGCTGCAGGCACCAGATATTCGACGGCACCAAAAGGAAGGCGCTGCATCCGATCACCATCTTTAAGGAAGCATTAATCGATTGATTCTTGATTTTTTTCAGGGGTTGCGGGCGGTTTGGGGATTTCCTTGATAATGGAGGCGATCAGGTCATGGATATCCATCTCCTTTAGGTCCTCGTCAGCGAAAAATGGCGAAAGCTTGTCATGACTGTAATGGTAGATCTTCCATCGTTTAAAGGAGTATTCCAATGCCGTAAGGTTTTCTACCCAATCCCCTGAATTTAGATAGGTGCAGCTACCGTTTTTACTTTCGTATACCTCCTTTTTTGGTTGGTGGATATGCCCGCATATAACGTAGTCATATCCATTTTCCATGGCCAGTTCGGCTGCGGTCCTTTCAAAATCGTTGATGTACTTGATAGCACTCTTGACGCTGTTTTTGATACGTTTGGAAAGGGAATATTTTTCCTTTCCCAATTTGGCGTTGAACCAGTTTACCAAACGGTTTAGTAAAATAAGGAAATCATATCCATAGCCCCCTAATTTTGCGAGCCATTTTGCATTTTGTATGGATACATCGAAGACATCCCCGTGAAAAAACCATGCCTTTTTACCGTCAAGTTCCAGTACAAGTTTGTTGATGATGTTAAAGTTGCCCATGGAAGTATCGGTGAACTTTCGCAGCATCTCATCGTGGTTGCCCGTAATATAATGGACCTCCACGCCATTGGATGCCATTCCGATCAATTTTTTCAGCACCTTTAGGTGCGAGGGTGGAAAGTAACGTTTGCTAAATTGCCAAATATCGATGATATCCCCGTTAAGGATCAATTTTTTGGGTTGGATACTATTTAGATAGGCAATGAGTTCGTCGGCATGGCAGCCATAGGTGCCAAGGTGCACATCGGAGATAACGGCCACATCTATTTTTCTCTTTTTCAATGAAATATGTTTTAAACAAAATAAACCTTTCCGTATAAACTTAAAATCATTAAGAGGTCATCTTTTGTTTAGCTAAACGTTAAGTTTGGATTAATTTGTGTTATTGTGGTAACGGACAGAATATAAGGGAGGGGGGATTTTTCTATTTCTTTTAGAAGATTTACCTTTGACGAAACAGCATTTGGATGGCAGGCAATACTTTTGGTACCCTTTTTAAGGTGATGACATTTGGAGAATCGCACGGTGTGGCGATCGGGGGAGTGATAGATGGCTGCCCGGCGGGCATATCCCTGGATATGGATGCCATCCAACAGGAGCTAGATCGGAGAAAACCGGGCCAGTCGGCCATTGTGACGCAGCGAAAGGAACCGGATTCGGTCGCGTTCTTTTCAGGGATCTTTGAAGGTCGTACCACAGGTGCCCCCATAGGTTTTGCCATTCACAACACCAATCAAAAATCACAGGACTATTCCCATATAAAGGATTCCTATAGGCCTTCCCATGCCGACTATGTTTACGACCATAAATATGGCTTTCGCGATTATAGGGGAGGTGGCCGCAGTTCGGCCAGGGAGACCGCCAGTAGGGTGGTGGCGGGAGCCATTGCCAAACAGTTCCTTTCCGGAATTAAGATAACGGCCTATGTTTCCCAAGTGGGCAGCATCACGCTAAAAAAAGGGTATGCGGAGCTTGACCTGTCGTTGGTGGAATCCAACCCTGTTCGCTGTCCCGACCCGGGAATGGCGGCAAAAATGGAGGAACACATTAAGGAAGTCCGTAAGGAGGGCGATACCATCGGCGGCATCATTACATGTGTAATACAAAATGTACCGATCGGTCTGGGAGAACCTGCTTTTGACAAGCTCCATGCAGACCTGGGCAAGGCCATGCTTTCCATTAATGCGGTCAAGGGGTTCGAATATGGAAGCGGGTTCGAAGGGGTAAAGATGAAGGGAAGTGTCCACAATGACCAGTTCAATCCCGACGGTACCACCAAGACCAACAACAGCGGCGGCATTCAGGGGGGCATTAGCAACGGAATGGACATCTACTTTAACATTGCCTTTAAGCCTGTCGCTACGGTGATACAGGCCTACGAAACCTTGGATAGGGAGGGCAATATGGTTCAGGCCCAGGGCAAGGGCCGCCACGATCCCTGTGTGGTCCCAAGGGCGGTCCCCATCGTGGAGGCCATGGCCGCATTGGTCCTTGCCGACCATACCTTGCTTAACAGGAACGTTAAATTATAAAAACCATTCCTTTTCGGTTCTCCCCGCAAAATGGTATATTACCCCCTTAAAATTTATTTTTTATGAGGAAATTGGAGTTGCACTGGCAAATTCTTATCGGTATGCTGGTAGGGGTACTGTTCGCTTTTTTAATGGTACGTTTTCAATGGGGACCGGATTTTATATCTGATTGGATCAAGCCTTTTGGCAATATTTTCATCAACGCCCTAAAGTTGATAGCGGTCCCACTGATCTTGGGGTCGCTGATCAAAGGGGTGTCGGACCTCAAGGACATCTCCAAACTTTCCCAGATGGGGGGGCGCACCATCGGTATCTACATAGTTACCACCATTATTGCGGTCACCATCGGCCTGGCAGTTGTAAATATCATCAAGCCGGGAACCTCCATTACCGAACAGACCCGCAACGAAATGGTGGAAAGCTATAAGGGCGATGCTGATTCCCGTATAGCACAGGCGGCCAAACAGAGGGAAGCCGGACCCTTGCAGGCCTTGGAAGATCTAGTGCCGAGCAATATCTTCCAGGCGGCCAGTGATAACGGCAATATGTTACAGGTCATTTTCTTTGCGATATTTTTTGGGATCGGCCTTATCCTGATTCCCGAGGAGCAGGCCGCTCCGGTAAAGAAATTTTTTGATGGGTTCAATGAGGTCATCCTCAAACTGATAGATCTGATCATGTTGGCGGCCCCCATTGGGGTATTCGCCCTTTTGGCGGCCTTGGTAGTGGAATCGCCCAGTTTGGACCTTTTTAAGGCATTGGGCTGGTACGCACTTTCGGTGCTTATAGGACTTGCCCTTATGATCGGTGTTTATATGCTTATTGTTTGGCTGGTCACCAAAAGGACCCCGGCCTTTTTTATGAAGGGAATGTCGCCCGCACAGTTATTGGCCTTTTCAACGAGTTCCAGTGCTGCCACCCTTCCCGTTACCATGGAACGGGTAGAGGAGCATTTGGGCGTTGATGAGGAAGTGACCAGTTTTGTACTGCCCATTGGTGCCACTATCAATATGGACGGTACCAGTCTGTACCAGGCCGTTGCTGCGGTCTTTATCGCCCAGGCTTTTGGTATGGAACTCAGCCTGTCCGCCCAGCTTGGGATCATTGTCACCGCCACCTTGGCCTCTATCGGTAGTGCTGCGGTTCCAGGAGCGGGCATGGTGATGCTGGTCATCGTACTTGCACAAGCGGGTATCCCGGAAGCCGGATTGGCCTTGATATTTGCCGTGGACCGTCCCTTGGACATGTGCAGAACGGTGGTCAATGTTACCGGGGATGCTGCCGTATCCATGGTGGTGGCCAAATCCATAGGAAAATTGGGCGACCCCAAAATAAAGAACTGGGACGATAATCTGAACGTTCGGTAACCATGCAAATTCAAATGGAAAATAAAAAGGCGTACGAGGCCATAGCGGAACACCCCGATTTGTTGGAACTGGACAAGAACCTGGACCGATTGGTAAAGCGTATCGAATTGTTGAGCTATGTGAACCCACTGAACATAGAAAAGGAAAAACAGCGCTTTTTTGCTTCCAAGTATACGGTGGATCCTGTCTTCAAATACCCCAAGTTAAAATTCGATCCCTATAAACTACAACGATTGTTCTTTGCGCAGCGCTTGGAACGCTTGCAAGATACGGTGGTCCGGAAAATGTACCAGGACATTATCTATTACTATGCCAATATGATCCAGTGCATAGAGACCATAGGGGCTGGCAAAAAATTTTACTACAACTGCTTACGGGTATATGGTACCCCAACCGACAAGGACGTTCAGAATGCCCGTTTTATACTGCACTTTGAGGAAGATGAAGCGCAAGGGGCGCCCGGTGCGGAGCCACTTTACGGTCCCGAGGAGGCCCGCGCTTATTTTGAGGAATTTGTAAAGGCCTATGATTTTCCGCTCAACATTGGATTTTCGAACAGTCTGGCAGCCGATGCCATGGTCAGCAACAGTAACCGTACCTTGCTCATCAAAAGAAATGCAAAGTTCTCAAAAAATCAATTGCTTACGCTCGCCAACCATGAAATAGGGGTGCATTTGGTAACCACCTACAATGGTATGGCACAGCCACTAAAAATATTCTCCAATGGCTTTCCCAAAAACGTGGAGACACAGGAAGGCTTGGCGGTTTTCAGCGAGTACATGGCCGGCGCATTAACACTGAGAAGGCTTAAAGAATTGGCATATAGGGTTTTGGCATCGGACAGTTTGATAAAAGGTTTCAGTTTTTCCGATACCTTCGATCTGATACATGGCCAGTATAAACTAAACAGGAACGACGCCTATACCATCACCTTACGGGCCCATAGGGGCGGGGGGTTTACAAAGGACCGACTCTACCTTAGCGGACTTAAAAAAATCTATGGAAGATATTGTGACGGCAAGTCAATGGACACCTTGCTCACGGGAAAAGTGAACATGGAATATGAACATGGTATAGAACACCTCTCCGATCTGGGACTGGTACTTCCCATTTCATATACAAACCTTGCTTTTGGCGAAAATAAGAATACCAATGCGATGCTGGAATTTATACTGAAGAACCTAAAATAAAAAGCTGATTGGTTGCTAGTTATTCGTTTGTGCTTCCTTTTTTACCTGCTCATAATCTATTTCACCATCCACGACCCCTTTAAAGGCCTGAATCCAAGCATTTTTAAAGATATTGGTGATGGTGGGCCATAATTTTGATTGTACCGCATTTAGGTCTCCCTCTAAGGGTACCTTGGTGGCAAGGGTATTGTTGCGGTGGTTTTTGAGAATGAATTTAAAGAACCCCACAAACCCCTCCCAGAGCACATCCAAGAATTTGTCGCCCTTTCCAATAAGTTTGGCATCTTTCAATATTGGCTTTATATAGCCCTTTAAAAATCCGTCGGCTATGACAACCTCACTGTAAAGGCTAAAATCCCCCTCGTCAAAGTCGATACCGGCATAGTGCGAGGTAAAGGCGTTCAGTGCCGGGGCATGACTGTTTTCAAGGGAAAGGGACATATCCATATCGGGAATGCGCTGTACCAGGTTCATTCTGCCGTCCAGGACCATATTCCCATTGCCGATGGATACGGCCTTGGCATGCAGTTCGGATGGAAGGTCCATATCCTTGGAAACAACGTTTCTGAGATTGGTGGCCGTAAGTGAAAGTTGGTCCAGGTGAAGGTCCACTGTGGGGTCTGCCGTTAACTGCACAAAGGCAACTTTCCCACCGTTAACGGTCAGCGTGTTGATGTCTATGGGTACCAGGTCCGTCAGGGCCTTGCTCCAATCTTCCCCATCGGCATCCCGCACCGTGTCTTTTTGTTGGTCTTCAAAAACATAAATGACCTTGGGCCTGGTCATAATGATCTCGCTCACGATCTTGCCCCTAAAGAGCGATTTCCACTCGATGGAGATATCGGTCTTTTCAAAATCCAGAAAGGGGACCTCCGATCCGGCGTTCACCTTGTTAAGATAAAGGTTCTTTATAACATAGGCGCCCCGTATCAACGATAGGTCGATATCCTCCACCTGTCCGTAGTAACCGGGGATATCGGCCAAGGTGTCGTTCACATATTTTTTGACGATATAGGGAAGTGCGATCCTAAGGGCAATGAGCAATAGCAGCAAGATTACGGGAACCACGTACCTCTTTTTCCGCATTTTGCTCCTTTTGATTTTATCTACGTCCATATACCGCTAATATTAAAGGAATTTGGCCTTCAGTTCCGGGGTGGGAATCATACAGTCGTCTTTTTTGCCAAACCATTTGTACCGGTTTCTGGCCACGATGTCATAGATAAAATTACTTATTTTTTCGGGGATCCATTCCAAAAGGCCGAGCATTTTCCATGCCCCTCCAAATTCCTGCCCGATTTTCAGGGCAGCAGCGGACTTGGTATAATAGGCAACGCCCGGTTCGATCAGGATGATGCTGTCTATCTGGCTGGTATCTATGTTCCTTTCGGCCAGCAGTGCGGCCCCGACGCCGCCCTGTAATGGGGCATATCTAAAAACATCCTTCTTATCATGTTTTATGACAAACTGTATGGCGCCGTTGCAGAGGTTGCAGACCCCATCGAACAATATGATCTTGTGTGTTTCCATTTAGTTGTTTTTTTTGGCTTCCACCAGTTCCAATTGGTCCACGGCCATTTGTGTGGTAAACAGCCCATAATTTACGGTCGCTTTGTTTTTTTCCAGCGAATCGATGGTGCCAATGGCCTTTCCTTCCAACATCCGTACCCTGTCGCCAAGTTTAAGTACGGGTCGGGGTTTGTTCTTTTCCTCGGTAACGGCCTTTTTCTTCCGCTTTTTCTTTTCTTCCCGTACGACCTCCAATTTTTGTTCCAGTTCTTGGGTTACCGCGACCTTTTTTTCCTGTTCCTGTTTGGCCTCTTTCGGGGTCTTCTTTTTTCGCTTGCTGTTCTCCGTTTCTACGATACGGAGCAGTTCGGAGACCAAGGGCCTTTTCTTTTTGTCGTTAAAGTATTTGTCCGCGGCATCGTTTACCTTGTTGCCAAGATAGATCATACGCTGATTGTGGTCGTACATTTCCTGGTAGTTCTCCAATTTGGATTTTACACGTACGTTCAGTTCTTCCAAACGTTTTGCCTCGTCCCGTGCCTTGGTTTCCTCTTCCCTTAACTGGGAGCCCGTTTTTTCCATCCTGCTGCGTTCCTTTTGCAGCTTGGCGATGGTGGCATCAAAACGTACCTTTCCACGTTCTATCTTTTTCTTGGCCTTGTTGATCAGACTATAGGGAATCCCGTTCTTTTGTGCCACTTCAAAGGTAAAGGAACTGCCCGCTTGTCCCAGTACCAACTGATATGTGGGCTCCAAGGTCCTGGAATCGAACATCATATTGGCATTGGTCATCTCGGGTAGCTCATTGGCCAGCATCTTTAGATTGGAATAATGGGTGGTGATCACCCCATAGGCCCCTCTTTCATAAAACACCTCCAAAAAGGATTCGGCCAAAGCACCGCCCAGTTCGGGGTCGCTGCCCGTGCCGAACTCATCGATCAGGAACAGCGTGCTATCGTTGCACTTTCGCAAAAAGTTGTTCATGTTCTTGAGCCGATAGCTATAGGTGCTAAGGTGGTTCTCTATGGACTGGTTATCCCCGATATCCGTAAGGATATTTTCGAACAAACATATGGTACTGCGTTCGTGCACTGGGACCAGCATGCCGCTTTGCACCATTAACTGTAACAATCCTATGGTCTTTAGGGTAATGCTCTTTCCACCCGCATTGGGTCCGGAAATAACAATGATCCTGTTATCGGGCTGTAGGGAAATGGTCTGTGGATGGGTCTTTTCGTTCTTCCGTTTGTTGGATAGGTAGAGTAGGGGATGGTAGGCATCCCGGAGGATCATTTTTTTATCCTCGTTTACGATCGGCATCACCCCGTTCATGTCCAGCGCATATTTCGCCTTGGCGGCGGTGATGTCGATTCCAGTTAGGTATTCCTGATACGTCCGCAATAGCGGCGAATAGGGCCTGATATGTTCCGTAAGGGACTTCAGTATACGTTTTATCTCCTCGCTTTCATCAAACTCAAGATTGTTAAGCTCCCTGCTGTAAGTAAGTGTGGCTTCCGGTTCGATATAGACGATGCTCCCGGTCTTGGAGGAGCCCATCACGGAGCCCTTTATTTTTTTTCGGTACATGGCCTTGACCGCCAGTACGCGCCTGTTGTCCACCACCGACTCCCTGATCTCGTCCAGATAATCCAGTCCGTTGTAGGTGTTGAGGGCTGCGGAAAAACTTTGGTTGATCTTGCCCTTTACAAAATTGATCTCCCTTCTTATGGTTCCCAAATTTTCGGAGGCACTGTCCTTTACTTCCCCGAACCGGTCCAGCACCATCCCGATCCGTTCCACGATATCGGAATTGGGCTCCAGAAGCTCGGAAGACCGGAAGAGCAACGGATAATAGTCCTTGAACTTTTTAAGGAACTTGATATGGTCCGTAACATTGGTACAGATGGTGGCTATTTTCTTAAAGGAGCTTACCTCCAAACTGGCATTTTCTATTTTAAGGAGCCTCAGTTCGGGATCGATCGCATCAAAACCGTGGTTCGGGAGCCTGTTTCCATTGGTGTGGGAGGACAGGTATTCGGAAGTCCGGCCCAAACTACCGGTTATTTCGGTCTTGCTGCCCAAGGGCACAAGGGTAAGTACCTGCTCCTTCCCCAACTCGGTAGTGCACCTGAGCGAAAGTTGCTCCAGTACCGTGGGGAATTCCAGATCTTGAAGTGTTTTATGATGAATATTGTCCATAGCAATAGAAAGCCCTAATTTTGGAACAGCAAAAATAAGTCTTTTTAAATGAACGTACATATTCATGATAGCTGGAAAGGGAAGTTGTCCAAAGAGTTTGCCAAACCCTATTTCACACGGTTGACGGAGTTTGTAAGAAAGGAGTATTCGGAACATGTTTGCTACCCTAAGGGAAGTGACATCTTTGCGGCCTTCGACCATTGCCCCTTTGATAAGCTAAAAGTGGTGATTCTTGGACAGGACCCCTACCATGGTCCCGACCAAGCGAACGGACTCTGCTTTTCGGTAAAGGACGGTATCCCGCATCCCCCTTCCCTGATCAATATTTTTAAGGAACTGCAGACCGACGTTGGCAAACCGTATCCGGTCAGCGGCAACTTGGAGCACTGGGCAGATCAGGGGGTATTATTGCTCAACGCCACGTTAACGGTAAGGGCGCACCAAGCGGGAAGCCATCAGGGAAGGGGCTGGGAACTTTTTACGGATGCCGTGATCGGTACCGTATCCCAAGAAAAAAAAGATGTGGTCTTTCTATTATGGGGCGGTTATGCCAAAAAGAAAATGACCCTGATCGATGCTTCCAAACATCATATCCTGACCTCCGGCCATCCATCTCCCTTAAGTGCCAATAGGGGATATTGGTTTGGGAACAAACATTTTAGCGGGACAAACAAATTACTTACCTCGGTCGGTAGGGAAATTGTGGGGTGGTGAGGCCATTTTAAACAACAATATCACTATTTTTAGGTTAATTTTGCCTGGATTACTAATTACTATAGAACCTTTTACTTGGAAAAATTTGCAATAAACTCGGTATTGTTGGTGGATGATGACGAAGCTTCCATCTTTCTCAATAAAATCTTCATCCGTAAATTGGGATTGGACGCCAAAGTCTATACGGCCCTTAACGGAAGGGAGGCCCTCGATTTTTTGGACGAAGTGAGCATCACCCTAAAAGGGGAGGACAGCTTTGGGCCCTGCTTGTTGATCTTGGACATCAATATGCCCATTTTGGATGGCTGGGGCTTTTTGGATGCATATGCCCAACGCTTTTCGGAAGAGATGAAAGAGCACATAGTGATCGTGATGATCACCGTGAGCGAGGACGAACGTGACCTGATCAGGGCAAGCAACAATCCCATGATCAAGGAATACCTGCAAAAGCCCCTATCCGATGAACATTTGTTGATGATCATGCAACGTTATTTTCCTTTTGATGGAAATATTTATAGGGACGAAGATTAGGAATGGACCAAATCTTGTGCTGGTCTGATTTCGTGGATCAATGCAAGCTCCATTAATCGTTGCTGTACTCCCATCAGGGTTGCGGTACGTATCTGCGAAGTGCTCCACTGGGTCAGGGAGAGCCATTTCCGTATATCCTCCAATTGTTGTCCGTAGGCATTTGCAAGGGTCCTATCGATACTGGGGATGTTCCTGAATTCTTCTGTATAGGCATTGATGGTTTGAAGGATATGTCCCAAAATCCCGGCTTGTTCCCTGATAAAACGTTCATGGGCAACGATCACAAAACAGGGCCAGGGCGTGGGACAGTCGCCCAACCTCCTAAAAGTGCCATTGTCCACCAAGGGCTTGGTCATAAAATGTTCCCACATAAAGTAATCGGCGGTACCGTTTTCCAAAGCGTCTATCGCACCCTTCATATCGTTGACCACCAAAAATTTAAGTTTTGTGGTATCCCAACCCTGTTCCCGTGCATGTACGAAGGCCATTAAATGGCTGCCACTGCCAAAGCGACTGATGGCGACCGTTGCGTTCCGAAGTTCGGACACCTCTTTAAAACCGCTTTTGGCCCCTACGTGTATTCCCCAGAGAAGGGGAGAGACTATAAATTCCTGTACGATTTTGATGGGATTGCCGTCCGCCATACTTTTTACGGTGCCTTCGGTAAGCATAACGGCCAGATCGGCCTCCCCGTTTTCAAGCATCTTGGACATTTTTCCGGTACCTTCGGGAACATCTGTCCATTCCAGATCGATGCCCCTTTCCTCAAAGGCCCCTTCATCTATGGCAAGTTGCCATGGAAAATTAAAATGTTCAGGTACTCCCAGTATCGATACTTTTTTCATTTATTCGGTAAGTTTTTGAAGCGTGTATTGGATAAGGGCATCAATGGACTCTTGTGGCCGTTTAGAGAATTCCCCTGTACTCCTGTTGGCCAAAATACAGTTCATGGATACGGCCCTATGGCCCAAAAGCCGTGAAAGTCCGTAGATTCCCGCAGTCTCCATTTCCAGATTGGTCAATTTCAGCTGTCCGAACCGGAAAGAGGCCAATTTCTGGTTTAGGTCGGGGTCTTGGAGGGGCAACCTTAACACCCGGCCCTGGGGGCCATAAAATCCAACATTGGTGACCGTAAATCCTTTTTGCACCACTGGGGATGCCAGTTTTTCGCCCAGCCCATCATTATAACGGACCACATAGGGGGCCGACTTTTTGGTATCCCATTGGCTGTGATCCATAAAGGCCTTTTGGATTTCTGTATTTTGAACATGCCCGCTGTCATAGAATTGTAACAGACTGTCCAGTCCCATGGCGTATTCGCTCATCAAAAAGGAATCCACGGGAATATCCGGGTGAATGGCGCCTGAGGTTCCTATTCTTATGATATCCAGCCTTCGGGTGTTCCGTTTAACGGTCCTGTCCTTAAAATCGATGTTCGCAAGGGCATCCAGTTCGTTCAGGACAATATCAACGTTGTCCGTTCCGATTCCGGTGGAGACCACGGAAAGTGTTTTTCCGTTCAGCGTACCTGTATGGGTAAGGAACTCTCGTTTTCCTTTTTTAAGGGCAATGGTATCGAAATATTTGGAAACCTCGGGCACCCGATCCGGGTCGCCAACGGTGATAACGGTCTGTGCCAGATCGTCCGGTAAAAGGTTCAGATGGTAAATGCTCCCATCGCCATTTAGGATAAATTCGGACGGACTGAGCGTCATTTTACAATTTTAGGATTCGGTCCGTACCGGTATTGTAAAGGAAGTTGTATTTAAGTGCGCCTCCAAGGTAGACATCGTTTTCTTGTATACAGGCATAATAACTGGTGGCCCCGTTCAGGATGCCCAATCCGTTTTTGGTCAATTTAACGGGCGAAAATGAGGCGAAAAGTGGTTTTAATTTCGTGATTACCCGCTCGTATTGGGTATCCCCGAATCCGTAGACTCCTTGGTTCTTCAGCACGGCGTCCATCAATTCTTTTCGCGAATTCGGTTTCTGGGCAACGGAGACACGTAAAAGTTGGTTTTCCACTTCATTAAGGCCGTTTCGAATGCTCGGGAACCTTTTTAGATGGGCCGCAATGGCTTCCCCAAGGTACTCGAACTGATAATTTTTATAATCGGCCACATTTTCCAATCGGATGGGATTGTCGCTACAATATAGTTGCCAAATATAGTCCGCATATTCTATATCGTCCTGGGTAAGGGTCTTCCTGTTTTCGTAAAGTCCCAACAATTCTTCCCTGTTCAGTTCGGATAGGCCTTTCATTTCTTGGCTGCCCAACACCTTGCCGCTGGATACCAATGAGATTTCGGCATCCCTCCTATTGGTCTTCAACCAACTGATAACGGCCAACATGTTTACTTGGCAGAAAAGATCGTAATCGAACCAAAGGATGATCTTATCCTGCTGTTTATGGTTGCAAAGGCTTCGGTACTCCTTTAAGGTCTGTTCTATAAACCTCGATTTGGAAACCTTATAGTTCCTGTTCAAAAATTCAAACCGCGTTTTCCAAAAGGTCTCGCTCCCTACGTTGGTGAGGGTCTTTCCTTCACAGAGCATTTCCCGCCAAGTAATGACATCGCCCTTAAGATCAAGGGAATGCAACTTTTCGGTAAAAAAATCGCCGTTTGTTATGTGCAGTTGGGAACTCATTCGTTTGCGTTTAGGTATTTGATAAGTTAAAGACTATAAAAGTACGGTATATATTAAAATTTAAGAAAGGAATTAACAGAAATTAACCGCCTACACGTTTGACCTTGAATCCCTTTTCCTTTAACATGTCCATTATCCGGTCCCGATAGTCGCCCTGAACGATGATGGCATCGTCCTTAAAGGAGCCCCCAACGCTCAGTTTTGTCTTCAGTTCCTTGGCAAGGGCCTTAAAATCGGCCTCCGCCCCTGTATATCCCTCAATGATGGTGATCGGCTTCCCCTTTCTCTTTTCGTACTTACAGATCAATGGTTCGTCCTGTAGCCAGAGGCCTTTTTCCTCAGTGTCCGTATGCTCCGGTTCGGGGGTATGGTCGGGAAATAATTGTTTTAACTGTTCCTTCAGGTCCATGTGCTCGTTAAACTTTTTAAAAGAACTCCCGTTCAGAAAAAAACCTTTCGGTTACACTAACGGAAAGGTTTGGTATTTATTATTTTTTGATCAGTCCCAATTCGATCAATCGTTCGTGAAGAAACTCCCCGGCCGTAATATCCTCGAATTGTTTCGGGTTTTTGGCATCGATGCAATGTGGTAGACAGTTCAATGGCATATCGCCCACAGGGTGCATAAAGTACGGTATGGAATACCGGGAACTTCCCCAAAGTTCCCTAGGGGGGTTTACCACTTGGTGTATGGTCGACTTTAATTTGTTGTTGGTAAGGCGCGATAACATATCGCCCACATTGATCATAAGTTCGTCCGGGGCCGCAATGGCGTCCACCCATTCCCCTTTGTGGTTCTGTACCTGCAGGCCTTTTCCTTGGGCCCCCATCAAAAGCGTGATCAGGTTGATGTCCCCATGGGCCGCTGCCCTGACGGCATTTTTTGGCTCGGTCTTGATCGGGGGGTAATGTATCGGCCTTAATATGGAGTTGCCATTTCTGATGTATTCGTCAAAATAGGTTTCTTCCAGGCCTAGGTGGAGTGCCAGTGCACGTAGTACATATTTGGCCGTCTTTTCCAACATTTTGTAGGCTTCTTTGCCAACTGCGTTGAATTTCGGCAGTTCCTTTACGATCACATTGTCCGGATACTCTTCCTCCAGTGCTGGATCGTCCACTACGTACTGGCCAAAATGCCAGAATTCCTTTAGGTCTCCTTCCTTTTTTCCTTTGGCATGTTCCTTTCCGAAAGAGGTGTAACCACGCTGGCCCCCTATTCCCGAAATCTCATAGGAGTCCTTCACCTCTTGGGGCAGGTCAAAGAAATTCTTTACCTCGGCATAGAGTTCCGCAACCAGTTTTTCGTCCAGAAAATGCCCTTTTAGGGCCACAAAGCCAATATTTTCGAAGGCACCGCCCAGTTCCTTTATAAAGGTATCTTGCCGCTTTATATCCTCCGACAAAAAATCCCTTAGATCAACACTTGGTATCCCGCCCATTGTAAAATTTTATAGTTGATATCAAATTTACTAAAATTAATAGGGAATGTCCATATGAAAACTTTCAATTTTGTTGGTCTCTTTTTGTTACATTTATCGCACTTTTGAAGAAATTGGTTACGATTTGAAAAAATGACTTTCTAGACCAAGCTATCCTTCTTAAGCCGTGACCGATCATAAAATAATGTGGCGTGGAGTTCAAGACTGAAAATACAAGCAGGGCCGTTCAACTAAAACTGTACGAGCGAATGTTGCTTCCTAGGATGATAGAGGAAAAAATGTTGATCCTTTTGCGACAGGGCAAGATTTCAAAATGGTTCAGTGGAATTGGCCAAGAAGCCATATCCGTAGGGGTTACGATGGCCCTCTCCGAAGATGAGTACATACTGCCCATGCACCGCAACCTGGGTGTTTTCACTACCCGTGATATTCCTTTGTACCGGCTCTTTGCACAATGGCAGGGCAAGGCAAGTGGTTTTACCAAGGGCAGGGACCGCAGTTTTCATTTTGGGAGCCAACGGTACCGTATTGTGGGCATGATATCCCACTTGGGCCCGCAATTGGGCGTAGCGGACGGAATCGCGCTTGCCCACCTGCTCCGAAAGGAGAAAATGGTGACAGCGGTCTTCACGGGCGAAGGGGGCAGCAGTGAAGGGGATTTTCACGAAGCCCTAAATGTGGCCGCCGTTTGGAATTTGCCGGTTCTTTTCTGTATCGAGAACAATGGTTACGGACTTTCCACACCTACCGATGAACAGTACAAGTGCAAGGATTTGGTAGATAAGGGAGTGGGGTATGGGATGGAGGCCCATCAATTGGATGGCAATAATATTCTAGAGGTATATTCCAAGGTCCTATCCCTTTGCCAAAGAATGCGTCGATCGCCGCGCCCGGTTTTGCTGGAATTCAAGACCTTCCGTATGCGGGGGCACGAAGAGGCCAGTGGCACCAAATATGTGCCCCTTGAACTTATGGATGCATGGGCCAAAAAAGATCCCATAACCACTTACGAGGATTTCCTTCTTTCGGAAGGGGTGTTGAACGAAGGGGCCATTTCCCAGATCAAAAAACGTTACCAACAGGAAATCGAAGAACATTTACAACGTGCATATGTGGAATTGGAGATCGAACTGGATGAAAGTACCGAATTAGGTGATGTATATAAAGAATATATATATCAGGACATTGCGCCTTCTGATAAGGTTTCTTCCATACGGCTGATCGATGCCGTTTCCCAAGGGCTGCGCCAGTCCATGGAACGACATGAAAACCTGGTGATCATGGGGCAGGATATCGCGGAATATGGAGGGGCATTCAAGATTACGGAAGGGTTCGTAGGGGCCTTTGGCAAGGAACGGGTACGCAATACGCCTATTTGCGAGTCTGCCATTGTGGGAGCGGCAATGGGCCTGTCCATTAATAAAATGAAGGCAGTGGTGGAGATGCAGTTCGCCGATTTTGTGAGCTCTGGCTTCAATCCCATTGTCAACTACCTGGCAAAATCGCATTACCGTTGGGGCGAGCATGCTGATGTGGTGATCCGTATGCCCTGCGGGGCGGGGGTAGGGGCAGGCCCTTTCCACTCGCAGACCAATGAGGCCTGGTTTACAAAGACGCCGGGGCTCAAGGTCGTGTACCCCGCTTTTCCCTATGACGCCAAGGGATTGTTGGCCACCGCCATTAACGATCCCAACCCCGTGCTCTTCTTTGAACATAAGGCCCTCTACCGAAGCGTGTACCAAGAGGTGCCCGATGCCTATTACACCCTTCCCTTGGGGAAGGCATCCTTATTAAGGGAAGGTACGCAGATCAGCATTGTAACCTATGGGGCAGGGGTGCATTGGGCACTGGAAAACTTGGACAAGGAACCTTCCGTTAGTGCCGATCTGCTCGACCTGCGTACGCTACAGCCCTTGGATCTGGAGGCGGTATATCGTTCCGTACGCAAGACGGGCAAATTGGTGATCCTGCAGGAAGACAGTCTTTTTGGGGGCATCGCAAGTGATATATCGGCCCTAGTGATGGAAAATTGTTTTGAGTTCCTGGACGCCCCCGTAAAACGGGTGGGAAGTCTGGAAACGCCTATTCCATTCGCTAAAAAACTGGAAAACAATTACCTGCCCAAAGAAAGGTTCGCCAAGGCCCTTAAGGATCTCTTGGCCTATTGATCGTTTGCGGCACCAAACCATCGTATTGCGTCCATGGGTCCCCTGCTAAAATCCGAAATTGCGATAGGATCTTAGGGGCTGACCATTATTGTGTTTTCAACCTCTTAGGTTTGGCCCAATGGCCCTGTTTTAAATAGTTACGGACGCTTCATCATTAATCTGTAAAAAAATTAGGATGATGTGGTCGTTTTGTAAGATTTTTACGTATATTTTATATAAAGCAAAATTTCTAAATGTTATGACAATCAAAAAAACTTTTATGTTGCTCGTTGCTACGGCATTTCTGGCAAGTTCTTGTTCCGTGTCCAAAGCGGCCAGGGACCAAAGAAACCTTTTTAGCGGTACATGGAGCCTGAACAATGTTTCCTATGAAAACAATACAGGCAGCTTTCAGTCGGTACTCTTTAACGATGCCAAGGATATCTGCTTCGAAGGAAGCGAATGGTTCTTTAGGGACAATAATAGTACCGGAAGGTATACCATTGCCAATAGCAGCCTTTGCTCCGGCGGTGATCGTTATTTCCGTTGGTCCGTAGTGGAGATGGGAAGCGGTAGCCAGCTACAGTTTAAGGCCATTGATGCCAACAACAAGGATATTGCGGGCGGATATGGGTATCGACTGGATATTGCCAGTCTGAACGCTTCCAGCATGACCTTGAAATCCAATGTATCGGTAGACGGGTCGCCCGTGACCATCGTATACGACTTTACACGTAAATAATTTTTATCCAATGTTTTAGGAGTTGAAAAAAATCATAAAAAAATAAAGATGAAGAATTTAGTATCCAAAAGTACAGTGGCCTTTTTGGCCTTAGCGGTCATCGTAAGCTGCAGCACCGTAAAAAATGCCAACAATACCCAAAAGGGTGCCGGTATCGGGGCTGTGGGCGGTGCGGTCATAGGCGGTGTCGTCGGAAACAATGTAGGCAAGGGCAACACGGCCTTGGGCGCCATCATCGGTGGTGTTGTGGGCGGTGCCGCCGGTGGATATATCGGCAACAGGATGGATCGTCAGGCCGAGAAGATCGAACAGGAAATCCCGGGAGCGGAAGTGACAAGGGTCGGCGAAGGCATCAACGTGGTCTTCGACGAGAGCAGTGGGGTCTATTTCGATACCAACAAATTCGAGATAAAGGGACAATCCGCTACCACGCTCGACAAATTGGCCGGAATTTTTAAAGAATACCCTGATTCCAACGTATTGGTGGAAGGACATACCGATAGCGCTGGGGCCGATGATTATAACATGGGTTTGAGCCAGCGAAGGGCCCGAGCGGTGACCGATTATTTGGTGGGTCAGGGACTATCGTCCGCTAGGTTTACCACCAAGTGGTACGGGGAGGCCCAACCTAGGGAAGACAATGCCACTGCCGAAGGGCGGGCAAAGAACAGAAGGGTGGAACTTGCCATTGTTGCCAACGAGGCCTTAAAACAGGAAGCGATCGAAAAGACAAAAGGGTAATCCATTTGATTCTCTGTTAAGCCTATAATAAAAGAATCCCGATAGAAATGTCGGGATTTTTGTTTATTAATACCTAACTTGAAACAATGGTGGAGAACAAGGTGATCATAGTGGGAGGTGGCTTGGCGGGCCTGACCGCTGCCCTGCATTTAAGGCTTTTGGGCGTACAGGTGCTCGTATTGGAAAAACAGGCCTATCCCCATCACAAGGTGTGCGGCGAGTATGTGTCCAATGAGGTTTTTCCATACCTATTGTCTTTGGGCGTATGTTTTGACGATCTGCAAATACCCGATATAAAGCAGCTATTGTTTTCGGATGCAGGGGGACGGTCGGTAGAGGTGCCACTGCCCATGGGCGGAAAGGGCATAAGCCGCTTTGCCTTCGATTCCCTCCTGTATGCAAAGGCAAAGAAAGTGGGGGTGGATTTCGTTTTTTCGGCGGTTCGATCTGTTCGCTTTTCCCACGGGGAATTTGTGATGGAAGACTCCGATGGGGCGCATCACAGGGCTCCAATGGCTATCGGGGCCTACGGGAAGAGAAGTCCTTTGGACAAAGATCTGCAAAGGGATTTTGTCCTTAAAAAGTCAAATTGGTTGGCGATAAAGGCACACTATAAACAGCCAAAATTTAGCGGGGAGCAGGTGGGGCTCCATTGTTTTGAGGGAGGTTATGGCGGACTTTCCAAGACCGAGACCGGGGCCATCAATTTCTGTTACCTTACTTCCTATGGCAGTTTTAAAAAGGCTGACAATATACAAGATTTCAACAGGAAAAGGGTGTCCCAAAACCCTTATCTCCGGTCGTTTTTGGAGACGGCCGAACCCCTTTTTGATCATCCTCTGGGAATTGCCCAGGTTTCCTTTGAAAGAAAGGAAGCAGTGGAAGGCCACATGATCATGTGCGGCGATTCGGCCGGACTGATACATCCGCTCTGCGGGAACGGAATGGCCATGGCGGTGCATGCCGCCAAATTGGCTTCGGAACATATCGGTCGTTTTTTCAACGAGAAGGGTTATGGTCGCACCAGAATGGAAAACGACTACAAAAGGCAATGGAAGTCACATTTTAAAAGAAGGTTGTATATGGGAAGAAGGCTACAGTCCGTATTGTTGCATCCACTTTCCGCCCGCTTTGCGATGGCCACCGTGGCCAGGTCACCACTTTTATTGCAAAAATTGATCGGGATGACCCATGGAAAACCCCTTATCCCGTAAATGAAATGAAGTACAGGAATACGGACCCCGAAACCATGGATGACCCGCAATTGCCGGAACCCGTACTAAGGAAAGTCTTGATGGACATTACCCGGGTAAACCGTTTGCTGAACGGAAACCGGATTACCCTAAGGGCCATACTGCGATTGGTTAGGGAAAATCCACAACGGGAATATACCATCGTGGATATGGGCTGTGGGGACGGATATATGCTCAGGGCCGTTGCGGACCTTTTTAGAATAAAGGGAATTCCCGTTCGTTTGATGGGAATCGATCTTAGTGCCAAGGGAATTGCCCTGGCCCGGAAGGCGTCCCTTTCCTATCCCGAGATCGAATACATGGTGCGCAACATCCTCACCATAGCGCCCGGGGAACTAAAATGCGACATACTTTTGTGCACGCTTACCATGCACCATTTTTCGGATTCGGAAATCCCTGTTTTTATGGAACGTTTTATCCAGCTGTCAACAATAGGGGTTGTGGTGAACGACCTGCAAAGAAGTTGGACCGCTTATTATCTTTTTAAGTTCTTTAGCCTTATTTTTATAAAAACGGACATAGGACGGTCGGACGGGTTGATCTCTATAAAAAGCGGATTTCTAAAAAAGGAATTGCAGGCATTTTCCGAGCTTTTTCCCACTGTTCACCATACCATACGGTACAAATGGGCCTTTCGGTACCTTTGGCTGATTCGTATAAAATTCCCCTAACAATTGTATGAGCGAAATTAGGATTGTAAAAGTATGTAAGCAACTGCCCCTGTACAGCAGGGAAACAAAGGATATACTTCCAATGGTGGAAACATGGCTGGGAGAACGGGATGAACGGTTCCGGCGCAAGGTCCTTAAAATTTTCGAGGGGGCGGCCGTTGATAGGAGGTACAGCATTATGGCCCCGGAGGAGGTCTTTACCAGTACTTCCTTCGAGGATAAAAATGATATTTATGCCCGGGAGGTCAAAAAAATTGGCACTGGCGTACTCCAAAAAGCACTCATAAGTTCACAGTGGGAAGCCCGTTCGTTGGATTACATCATTACGGTCAGCTGCACAGGGATAATGATACCTTCTTTGGATGCCTACCTGATCGATGAATTGGGGCTTCGACAGGATGTGGTAAGGCTGCCGGTGACCGAAATGGGCTGTGCGGCCGGTGTATCGGGATTGATCTATGCCCTAAATTTCCTAAGGGCCAACCCCGGGAAGCGGGCGGCATTGGTGGCGGTGGAGAGTCCCACGGCCACCTTTCAATTGAACGATTTTTCCATGGCCAATATGGTCAGTGCCGCTATTTTCGGCGATGGGGCCGCTTGTGTGCTCATAAGCTCCGAGCCTACGGCCGTGGGCCCCAAAATTTTGGCGGGGGAAATGTACCATTTTCCCCATTCCACCCATTTAATGGGGTTTCATCTTACCGATCCGGGACTTAAAATGATCTTGGACCCTTCCGTTCCCGAAACGATCAGTGCCCATTTTCCGGATATTGTACATCCATTTTTGGAAAGAAATGGCAGTAGTATGGATCAGGTACAACATCTGGTCTTTCACCCAGGGGGCAAAAAGATCGTACAGACGGTAGAAGGGCTTTTTGGAAGTATGGGCAAACAGATCGATGATACCCGGGAAATATTGCGGCTGTACGGCAATATGAGCAGTGCCACCGTCCTTTATGTCCTGGAACGCTTTATGGAAAAAAGTATCCCTTCAGGGGAGCAGGGGCTCATCCTTAGTTTTGGACCTGGCTTTTCCGCCCAGCGGGTATTGTTGGAATGGTAGCGCATGATCTAAATAGAAGGGGTTTGACCTAATAATGAAAGTTATGGAAGTGAATATTCCCATTGAGGGCATCAAAAAAATGGAACAAGTGGAGCAATGGGCACTGATTTTGGGGGGCAGTAGCGGTCTGGGCCTTGCAACGGCCAAGAAGCTGGCTTTTGAAGGTTTTAACATTTTTGTAGTCCACCGTGATCGAAAGATTGATTTCCAAAAGATTGAGAAAGATTTTAAAGAAATCACTTTAAGCGGAAAACAGTTGGTTTCCTTTTCGGTGGACGCCCTCAATCCAGACCGCAGAAAAGGGGTTATAGAGGAAATCTATCGTGAAATTGGGCCTTTTGGGCGTATAAAAATACTTGTCCATAGCATCGCCAAGGGAAACTTAAAACCCATGGCGGACCTTGACGGATCATCCCTTCAAAACCAGGATTTTCACCTGACCTTGGATGCGATGGCCATCAGCCTGTACGACTGGACCAAGGCCTTGGTCTCGGCCGATCTCTTTGATGGGGATGCCAGGATCGTATCCTTTAGCAGCGAGGGCAATAGCAGGGCATGGGAGAACTATGCTGCCGTTTCTGCTGCAAAGGCCGCCCTGGAGGCAATTACACGAAATATTGCACTGGAATTTGCCCCTATGGGCATTAAGGCCAATTGCATACAAGCGGGGATTACGGATACCGCTTCCTTTAAAATGATCCCGGGAAGTGATGTTTTACGGGAAAATGCGCTGAAACGGAACCCCAACGGTCGACTTACCCGTCCTGAGGACGTGGCCAATGTGGTGTACCTGCTCAGTAGGCCGGAGGCCGCTTGGATCACCGGGACCGTAATAAAGGTAGATGGCGGGGAAAGCTTGCGTTGAACCGACGGGAACCCTTTAAAATATAAAATGGGAATGGATTTCGATACGATAATAAAACAGTTGCCCTATGCGCCGCCCTTCCTCTTTGTGGACCGGCTCCTACGGGTGGACGAAGATGGGGCGGAGGGGGAATTTACCTTTAACGCCGGAATGGATTTTTACAAGGGGCACTTTAAGGAAAATCCCGTCACCCCGGGAGTGCTGTTAACGGAGTGTTGCGCACAGATCGGACTGGTATGCTTAGGTTTATATTTGATTGATAAAAGTGATACTTCAAATGTAGTTATAGGGATGAGCAGTTCGGAAATGGAGTTTTTTCAGGTGGTGTATCCTGATACCAAAGTAAGGGTAGTGTCCGAAAAAATCTATTTTAGGTTTCAAAAATTAAAGTGCAAGGTACGTATGTTCGATCAGGAGGACCGACTCATCTGTAAAGGGGTGCTGGCCGGTATGTTAAAAAAAGGAACGGATGGAAAGTAGGGTAGTGGTCACCGGTCTGGGAATCTGTGCTCCCAATGGGATAGGCTTGGAAGCATTTGCCGAATCCCTGCACAAGGGCAGGAGCGGCATCCGGTTCCAGCCTGAACTGGAAGCTTTTAAATTTTCCTGTCAAATAGCTGGAAGGCCACTACTTACAACCGATATTGTAAATAGATACTTTACGGAATTGCAGCAGCGTGGGCTCAATTCAAGTGGCCTTGTTTACGGGGTGATAGCGGGCACCGATGCATGGAGGGACGCTGGCCTGTATCCCGCTGAAAGGGAAGTCGCCCATTGGGACAGTGGCATTATCTTTGGCACGGGTATCTTAGGGGTGGATAAGTTTCGGGAGGCCATCCAATTGATAGATGAGGGACGGGTAAGGCGGTTGGGAAGCACCTCGGTCTTACAGACCATGGCCAGTGGCATAAGTGCATATTTAGCGGGAATCCTGGGATGTGGAAACCAGGTCACCACCAATTCCTCCGCCTGTGCCACAGGGACCGAGGGCATTTTAATGGCCTATGAACGCATAAGGTCCGGAAGGGCACATAAGATACTGACGGGAAGCTGCAGTGATAGTGGTCCCTATGTGTGGGGCGGGTTCGATGCCATGCGGATATTGCCCACGGCCTATAACCATGATCCCGAAAACGGCAGTAGGCCCATGAGCGCCACAGCGGCCGGTTTTGTTCCGGGCAGTGGGGCAGGGGCAATGGTGCTGGAATCCTTGGAGAGCGCCCGGGCGAGGGGAGCCCGTATCTATGCGGAAGTACTGGGCGGAAACATCAACAGCGGGGGACAGCGGGGCGATGGGAGCATGACCGCCCCCAATAGCGAAGGTGTCATCCGCTGTCTGGAAGGGGCCATGATCAACGCAGGTATCCAAAAAGGGGATGTGGACACCATCAACGGCCACCTTACCGCCACTGGAAAGGATTCCCTGGAAATACAGAACTGGTGCAGGGCCCTGGAAAGGAAAGGCGAGGATTTTCCCTATATCAATTCCTTTAAAGGGCAGATGGGCCATTGCCTTGCCGCCGCCGGGAGTATGGAATCCGTAGCGGCAATTTTACAATTTAGGGACGGAAAGGTATTCGGGAATGTCAACTGTGGGGACCTCCATCCGGAAATAGCGGCGCTGGTCGCTTCGGAAAAAATCCCCCAAAAAATAAGCGATCACCGACCAAAAATTTTGGCGAAGGCCAGTTTTGGCTTTGGGGATGTAAACGCCTGTGTTATATTTAAGGAATATAATGAAAATTGAAATGGAAGAACGATACCAAAAACTTAGGGAAATCATTGAGCTATACCTTCCGGAAGATGTTTCGGCCGAACATATAAACCTGGACAGCCATCTTTTGGAGGAACTGAACATCAATTCGGCCAATCTGGTGGACATTGTACTGGATGTGGAAGATGCTTTCGACATACAGTTGGACAATCAGGATATGGACCATATGAAAACGGTACGCGAAGCGCTGGCCATTATAGACGCCAAAGTCAAAGCTTCCTAAAAAAGGTCAAGATTTCTACTGTTCTTTATCTAACGGATCGGTATCTTTTTTGGCGGTCAGCACAGAGGCCACTATACCTCCGATGAGGGACACCGCTATTACCGCAAGGGAGAGCCATTCGGGGAACTCAACGTTGTGCGATAACAACATTTTAACGCCCACAAAGGCCAAGATCACCACCAAGCTGTAATTGATATGACGGAACTTTTCCAGCATCCTGGAAATCAGGAAGTACATGCTCCGTAGACCGAGGATGGCCAGAATATTGGAGCTAAAGACGATAAAGGGATCGGCCGTAATGGCCAATATGGCCGGAATACTGTCCAACGCAAAAAGGATGTCCGTCAACTCTATGATCACCAAGGCCACAAATAAAGGGGTTGCCGCTGTAATGCCCATTTTCTTGATAAAGAAATCGTGCCCGTGGAATTGGGTGGAAATGGGAAAAAAACGTTTTAACTGTTTAAAGATAAAGGACTGCTTGGGATCAAAATTGGTATCGTCTGAACGGAGCATTTTATAGGCCGTAAATAAAAGGAAGACCCCGAACACGTAGATGATCCAGCTGAACTTGGTGATCAGGGCGACCCCAAAAACGATCATGATGGCCCTAAAAACAATAGCTCCCAAGATTCCCCAGAACAATACCCTGTGTTGGTATAGGGGAGGTATGCTAAAGGAAGAAAAGATCACGGCGATCACGAATACATTGTCCACGCTCAGCGACAGTTCGATCAAATAGCCCGTAACGTACTTCAGTACCGCATTGTGGGGCGTTAGCCCGGTGGGATTTTCGATCAGGCCATCGGAAAACAACCAGTAGATCACCCCACTAAAGGAAAGTGCCACGGTCACCCAAATAGTGGTCCAGATGGCGGCCTCCTTGGTTTTTATGACATGTTCATGTTTGTTGAAAACGCCCAGATCTAATGCCAGGAACAAGAGAATAAGACCAATAAAAGCAATCCAGATCAACATAGGTAATCCATTTTAAGCAAGAGCAAATCTAAGCATCCTTGCTGGTATCCCATATAAAAATCCAAAATAAAATGGATGCGAAAGCACATATTTTCGGAAGGAAACGGAGCTGCTTGTGTAGGGCAATTCCCAATTTGGGGAAAACTTCGGCAAAACGCCCATAAATTCGTTGGAGAACAGTATGATAGGTACTTTTTAAGGGTGGTCGTTTGGTGAAATATCCTAATTTGCAAGGGAACACTATATGCATAAAAATGAAAAAGAACACCCCTTGGCAAGTGGGCCTGGGCGTATTGCTCCTATGTGGAACGGTCGCCACTGCCCAGCAGAACACGGAACAAAATAAAAAGCCCAGCTTCAAAGTGAAAAAGTACACCATTATGGAGCAATTTGAGCCCGATATGGTGGTGCCCGTGGATAAGAGGATCCTTTTAAAGGAGGAGCGTTTCGAACAGATACAGGAACGTCGGGAAATCTTGGATACCTTGGATATTTCCGAGCGCAAAAAACGCAAAATATTAAGGGACATTTATATGAATCCACTTTCGGACCGTTTGTCGGAAGTATTGGTTACCGAAAAGGATGAAAATCCCAATAAGTCGACAACTTCGGAGGGATCCCTTAAAGGATATGGTGAAAAATTAAAATAGCAGTTGGCTGCCGGACCGGAGCTAACGTTATCACAAATAGAGGATTGATCATCGAGATGAAAAAAGCGAAAGTCTTTGCGTCTTGGTGCGTTCAGGATCCGACTGTAAATCTTGAAGTCCCTCAGTTTCGGGCCACTTCCATATAGCGCTGTACCTCGTTTTCCAGGTTGTGGAAATCTTGGAACTGTTGTTGTACACCTTTCCAATGTAGCAAAAGGTATTCGCGATGCTCCCTTAGGGCCAGTATAAGGTCTATGTTCATACGGCGTAAGCTCTCCACCCTTTTTTTTAGGAGTTCGTAATGTTCGAATAAGGTCAGCGTTTTCGGCTCACAGGTATAAGAGCCCAGTTTCTTCCGAATATCCAATAATTCCCTGTTCATCCGCTCTAAACGGATGACACAACTGTTCCTGTCCGTGATTTCAGGGGCAGGATCATGAGCGTGTTCAATGGATTTCATGGGGAAGTATTTTAAGTTCTGTGGTCTATTGTGCTGCAACACCATTAAGGTACAAAATAAGAAGGAAGAAATAACGGTGTAAGTCCCGTAAAATGAGAGTTTAACGTTTTGTTATCCAAAAATTTATGTTTACTTTAAATAAATTAATTTGTAAATGCTTTTCTCACCCCTTACCTTAATAAAAAAATAGGACCATTATGAATTATAACTTTGAGTATGACGGCGTAAAGGCCAGCGATCGTCTTGAGATTTTCGCCGGCAAAAAAGTGGACAAATTGGTGGACAAGTACGATTTTATCATTCGTGCGGATATTTTTTTTAAGACGGAGAACACCTCTTCCCCGGATACCGGAATGAAGTGCAGTATCCGGCTCAGCAGTCCGGGACCGCGTCTTTTTGCGGAGGCGAGCCATGGCAGTTTTGAGGCATCCATTGCGGAAGCGGTGGACGATCTGGAGCGACAGTTGAAAAAGAGGAAAGCCAAGATCAAGACACATTAAGACCTATCGGAAGACCCGGTAAAAAAGAGGCCCACATCCTTGTGCGGGCCTCTTTTTTTTGGTCAAATACTAGCTCTGAAATTGTTTCCGCACATAGCACGATTAAATAGCACAACCACATCAGCGCACATCAGCGGGAGCATTTTCCTCTTTCCCCGCAGATGACGCAGATTTTTCACGTAGATGACCCACGGAGAGCAATTATGGATTCAGCGTAGATCAGCGGATTTAGATCAGTGAAAATCAACGGGAGCATTTTCTTTCCCCGCAGATGACGCAGATTTTTCACGCGGATTACCGCAGATAAATAAGATCAGCGTACATCAGCGGATTTAGATCTGCGAAAATCAGCGGGAGCATTTTCCTCTTTCCCCGCAGATAGCGCAGATTTTTCACGCGGATTACCGCGGAGAACCACCATAGAATCAGCGTACATCAGCGGTTTTAGATCTGCGAAAATCAGCGGGAGCATTTCCTCTTTTCCCAGGGTTTTACTTCTGGACTTCCAAGGTCTTGAACGCCCGTACGGCCCGCCAGCGTTTGATATAGAAAAGTAACAGTAGTGAAAGGGAAGAGCACACCAGAAAACCGATAAAAAGGGGGAGGACCTCATGGGTGACAAAGCGGCCGATAAAGGTACTGATCGGCACTGCCATCAAGGTGGATATCAGTCCAGTAATGGCCGCCCCGATTCCCGCGATATGCCCAATGGGCTGCATGGCCATGGCCCTGAGGTTCCCAAAAAGAAAACCGATGGCAAAGAACTGTATGGCAAAAAAGATCAAAAGGACCTCCACGGGAGGATTCTCGCTATTAAAGAACAGCAGGATATACAACAAGGAAATACCAAAGAAGGTAAACAGGGCATAAGTGATCAATTTTTCCATTCCAAAGCGGAGCACCAAGGTTCCGTTAAGGAAGGTGGCAGAACCTATGGAGATGGCGAGGCCGGCAAAAATAAAGGGAAAGGTTTCCTTTAGGTCGTACTGCAGCTCGAATATCTGTTGGGAAGTGCTCAGGTAGACCATAAAGGAGCCGGTGACAAATCCAGAAATCAGTGTAAAGACAAGAGTTGTACGGTGACGGAACAGTTCCTTAAAGCCCTTGATAAAGATGGCCGCGGTAAAATTGTTCCGTTCGTTGGGAGGGAGGGTCTCCGGTTGGCGCAGCCAGAACCATAGCGATACCAGTCCACTAAAAAAGATCTGCACATAAAAGATGGACTGCCAATCGTAACTGTCCAGCATAAATTTCCCCAGGGCAGGGGCAATGACCGGTACCAGGATAAACACCACTGTGACGAAGGACATGATCCGCGCCATATGGTCGCCACTATAGGAATCCCGGATCATGGCAATGCTGATGGTACGGGGAGCGGAGAGACCCATCCCCTGAAAGATACGGCCAATGACCATGACCTCAAGGCTTTGGGCATGGATACAGACAAAACTGGCCCCAATAAAGAGGATAAAACCCAGATAGACCACAGGTTTGCGCCCCCAGCTATCGGATAGCGGACCAAAGGCCAGGGGACCGACACCAAGTCCCAGAAAGATCATGGTGATCAGCAGTTGGTTGTCCACCGCATTGTGGGTCCCGATGGCCATTCCGATAATGTCCAAGGCCGGCAGCAGGGCATCCAGTGCCAAGGCGACGATGGACATCAGGGATGCCATTAGGGTAATAAATTCCAGTTGGGAGGTTTTCTTTTGGAGCATCCGGCAAAATTAACCGATTAAATTGGAAGGGCCAGTGCGCAAAAGTGTATTTCACAAAAATTTAAAGAATGCATTTTAGAACATGTCGAACACAAAGCCCAGCAACCAGTAAAGCACGATGAATACGACGATGGTACCGATACAGCCACAGCGTCCGCCACCGATTTTTTTAGCACCGATTCCCGCCACGATGGCCCTGATCAAATTTTTCATAGTTGGTCGTTTTTAGATGACCCGCTAAAAATACATATAAAAGGAATGGACGCGAAAGGGGAAGCAATATATTATTGACCCAAAAGCTTTTCAAAAATTCTATTTTACATAATATAAATTATGGGACAAACAGGTATAGCAAATCTACGTATCAGCTTTGGCTGATTTTACATTATGGGAAATAATGATCAACAAATGAGCGGATAGCGCTTTTCGCGCTATTTGATATAATAACGCCAGAGCGATTTATATCGGCGGATGTACTAATGGGCCTTACGGGTTTCCTCGGCCAGGACGTCAGCGAGTTCCAAAACGTCCTCTTGTACTGCAACGTTGGGAACGGAAGCCTTTAGGACATTGAATTTTTCCAAACGTTCCATATCTCCTTCTTCTCCCGAAAAATAGGGAAATACATCCATGATCGGCGATTCGGCAATTGCGGGAACGGTATATTCCCCCATCGTATCCTTCATCACATGAAGGGTGTTGTCGTAGGCCTCCTTTACGTCGTTCGCCTGTACCAACAGGTACATATTGGTCTTGCGTTCCTTACCGCTTTCCTCATCATAGGCAAGTAAGGATACCTTTGATTTGAACCAACGATCGGAGTTTTCGAACGGATGGATCTCCGCAAAATTGGCCACTTTTATATTGGTGATCTTGATCTCATCGCTATCGCTCAGATAAGCGGCCATTTCTTCCGTAATACGGGTCTCGGCCTCGGTATAGGATACCGCATCCACCAAATAGGGTTCCGTGACCATTTTCAGGACCCCGGAATCGCTGATCTTTCTATATTTTACCTTGCATTCGTACCATGTCGCACTCATTGTAATTTGTTTTAGGGAGGCCAAATATAACCCTTCTACAAAAAGTGCAATGGGCAATTGCAAGAATAAATATCCACAATTTTCTAGGGTCCTTATTACCAGTATTTTCGGGTAAAATTCAAGGCAAAAAGCACCTGCCGAGGCTGGCAGGCAAGGTCTTCAAATGACCCAGCCCTTCCCTCCGTATAGACGTAGCATGCTACGTCTCATCCGTCTATTCACCCCTATTACCGAACAACCGCCCATCAAAACCAAACGGCCGTACTTCCACAATTTCTACCTCGGAAAAGAATGGGTGTTGTGGATTGAGCAAGTAGTTGAAATCTCCTGGGACCACCACCGAGGGGACTTTTAAGATCAAGGTGGTATTTTGGGCGACAAATCGGTCGCCGATGGCCTGGGTGATATGGGACGGCGGGTGCGATTGCCAACCCGTACCCTCGAGTTCCTTTTCGGAAACCACGGCCATTTCCCCCTCGGGCACTCTTATGGAAACCACAAAATAGTCCGTCGGCAGCAGGCCATAGGGCAAGTGTACCGCCACTTCCGTCATGGCCAGGGCAATGGATGATGCCGTGTACAACATTTTGGTGCCCTTGTTGTTCCACCGGCCACCATACAGTTCCGCCCCGCTTCCGGAAAGGTCGTTTTTGTACGGGCCCTTGGTGATCCGGTACAGGATCATGCCAGAACCCCATGTTCGATCCTGCCCAGACTGTCCTTGACCATTCCCAATCCTACGGACGTGTCCAACAGCTCCTTGGGAACAATTCCGCCCAGGGCCACATTCTCCATAAGCAACCAGGAATGGAAGGAATGCAAGCTTCCGAACACCTTCTCCCCATAGTGCATCAATTGCTGGATCTCAATGATCTTCTCGGTCTGTTTTGGGGCAAAGGTCTTGTTGTCTTTTTTATAGCGTAAGAGCGTTCGCAATGTGGTGTCCAAAATAGCGGCCCAATCCTGATCCTTTAGGGGCGTTCTGGAAGCTACCGACTCAAAACCGACAAAATCGATACCATTGCGGATGGCCGTTACCAATTGAAGGCCCCGGGCATCATCGTTCCACCCATAGGATACTTCGGCCAAGAGGTTTTTTCCAACGGCCCCCTCCCCTTTTGGATAAGCTGCCTTCCCCTTTTCTTCCGATTTCCCTGCTGATCTTTTAAATGCCATATGTTAACCTTTCCACCAAATTAATCATTTTAAACTATTTGTCCAAAAAAATACGACAATTTTCACATCCATAAAAATGTGATTATAAAGATAAAAAGCGCAATAGGTCGATTCGTGGGCCTAAATCATTATTCTATAGCCATTTTTCGTTAGCTTTCCAGTATGTTTACCACTAAAAATCAACCATGCCACGTTCAAGACCTTTAATTCTTTTATTGGGAAGCCTTTTGTCTGCTATTTTATCCCACTCACAATGGAATCAGTCCTCGGGACCCGAAGGAGGTTATACAAATGGTATTATCAAAGTTAACGATGTATTGCTCCTATCCTCGGGCGCAGGGGGGATATATAGATCTGAAGATAATGGATTGACGTGGCTGCCCAGTACTACGGGATTGCCAGATCAAGCACATGTCAACGATATTGCCAGCGATAGCGGTAACATTTATGCAGCACTTTATGATTATGGGCTATATCGTTCCATGGATGGAGGGATGAGCTGGATGCCCGCCAATAACGGAATCGATACGCAAAGTGTATGGACCGTATTTGCCCTTGGTCCGGATGTATTTATTGGAAATTTCGACCAGAAAGTCTTCCATTCTTCGGATTATGGGGCAAATTGGGCGATGGAAAGTATAAATGTTTCCGAAAAACAGATCAATGCATTTGTCCACTTCAATTCAAAAATATATGTAGGAACTGCAGGCGGATTGTTTGAATATGAAAACAGCAATGGGATTTGGAATCGCATCGATATTCCCGGTCTGTCCCCCAATGGCATTAGGTCGATGACCGTCCATAATGGCATTTTTTATATTGCCAGCGATGGACAACTCTTTGCTTCCAATGATAATCTTGCCTCATGGTCCCATACGGCGGTTGGAAATGGGAGCACCATAGTAAGTATGGCCGGGGAACAAGATAAATTCTATGCCGTTACCGGACATGGATATTATTATACGGAGGATAATGGAACCAATTGGAACGGGCCCATATTACCAAACGAAAAAATTAGCTTGAACGATATGCTGGTATCGAATGGTAAAATTATACTGAACTCCACGAGAGGGAATTACGAATCCATGGACGACGGGGCCAATTGGGCGTTCAACAGTGCAGGCATAAAGGCCCAGCACATCACTGCCTTTGCCAGGAATGATAACAAGCTGTTTGCGGGAACTTCCGCAAATGGTCTGTTCCGATCTGATGATAACGGTGGGTCCTGGACAGAAATCAATACTGGAATAGATGCATTGAACGCCATGGATATAAAGGAAATTGTCAATGTTGGCGATACGTTATATATTGCCACGGGAGGGGGTGTCTATTCTTCTGGCAACAATGGCGCCAATTGGGTAAGAATACTAGATCCAGGGACAAATAAAAGTGCAGATGCCCTCGCCTACAACAATGGAATTTTTGCATGCTCCGTAGCTGGGACCGGAATGTACCTTTCCTCCGATAGGGGCGAAACTTGGAATATGGTCCCTGCAATAGGCCTGAATACGGATACATCCTATACCAGCATTTTAATGGAAGGGCAAAAAATCATCTCCGCGACCGCCAATGGTGAGCTATTCTTTTCTACGGACCTAGGAGAGAATTGGACGGATATTTCAATTTCCAATGGGTTCTTTTATATAACCGATATTGAACTGGTGGACGAAGAGCTATATGCCGCCACCCCCCATGGGCTTTATATCAGTTCGGATATGGGCCAAAATTGGGGCCGATTTACGACCTCGGGGACGAACTCGGTGCATGATATAATTATACAGGATGATATAGTGTATGCTGCAACGAACAGTGGGGTACTTGCCATGAAGGCGGGCAGGGATTCGTGGTATAGCTTTGGAGATAACATGGAGAAATACACAAACAAGATTTTTCTTAAGGATGGTATATTGTTCGCAGGAACGTATGCTTGGGGGGTATGGTCCCAACACATATCGGAACTCGTGATGCCCGGTGATGACGGTGCCGATGATCCAGTTAATGAAGATGATCCTTGTTATGATAAAACTACAGGGAACTTCATGGAAGACTGTCCAACCCTCGCCCTCTATCCAACGATGACCTCGGGAGAACTTAATTTATCGGGACAATTTGAAACGGCGGAAATAAGGATTTATAGCTCTGGCGGGCTGCTCGCCCTAAGCGCAAAAACGAACGCCGGAAAAGATGATCCCGTTCATTTGGATATGCTCACTTCCGGACTGTATTTTGTACATGTACTATCGGAGGGACGCACGCACACTTTTAAGATCATCAAGCGCTAAATCAAAGTCGCTAAGGTGTAATTGCATGAAGGGCAAAAGGGAACTAGGGCAGACAGGCTCAAAAAATCGATCTTCCCTCCTATCCTTCTTCCGGCAAAATAGCGAAAAGGATCCCCCCTGCTCCCTAAACCAGTTTGATCTGATGTTCGGAATCCCAGCGTCCGCCCGCATATCTTGAAACCAATGTCAACTGTGCCACTTCAAACCGCCTCTTATAATCCATCTTCCGAAAAAATGCCAGGCTTTTGTCCATCATTTCCTTTCCATGGGTCTTGGAAATGGTGATATGGGGCCTATCCGGTAACGTTAAAGTTGTGGGTTTTCTACGAAGATTTGTGGTCCATAAAACTTTAAGGTCCCTTTGTATTTTTTCCAGCTCCCTGGACTTAATAACTTTCAACAGAAATACGGTGCTGCCTTCTCCAAAATTGTCGAACCCCTGTATTTCCAATTGGAATTTTCCAACGGTTTCCAGTCGACTGAACGTATTTAACAATATGCCCTCATCCTGTCGATCCATTTTGAAGGATGCCAAGGTAATATGGGGTTTTGAGACGGAAAGGGGCTGTTTTCCAAAAACGGCTTCGAACCGTCTTTTGATTTCGCTGATTTCCCCAAAAACCGGTTCGGGCGGTACGATCCTTAGATTGTAGATTCCCCCGTCCGTTTTAAAGAGGGCCAACACCATTACCAAATCCTGATCCGTTCCTCCTGGGGCCGATAATTTTCATCGCCCTGCCGTACATCAAAGGCCTGATAAAAGGGCGTAAAGTTCATCAAGGGACCGTTTACGCGCCAAATGGCGGGCGAATGCGAATTGGTGTTCACATAGTTGCGCATAAAGGCGTCCCGGGTCTTCACCCGCCATATTCGGGCAATGGACAAAAAGAACCGCTGGTCTGGCGTATACCCGTTGATCCGCACGGTATCCTGTCCCTGTTCCGTCATTTTAAAGGCATCGTACGCTATGGCGATCCCCCCGTTGTCCGCCGTATTTTCCCCAATGGAAAGGGCACCTTTAACATGTACACTGTCCAGTACCGTAAAGCTGTCGTAACGTTCGATCAATTCCTGTGTCTTTTCCTTGAACCGTACCAGGTCCTGTTCCGTCCACCAATTCTTTAGGTTGCCATCCTTGTCGTATTGGGCCCCGTTATCGTCAAACGCATGGGTCAGCTCATGACCGATCACCATGCCGATCCCGCCGTAGTTAACGGCATCATCGGCCGCCGGATCAAAATATGGGAACTGTAGGATCCCGGCGGGGAATACGATCTCGTTGAGCGAGGCCCTGTAATAGGCCGTTACCGTGGAAGGGGTCGTTCCCCAGATGGTCCTGTCGGGCGCCTTGCCCAATTGTTCGGTCTCGTAGCGGTAATCGTTCCGCTGCAGGGCCACTACGTTTTCAAAGAACTTGTCCCTGTTTATGGCAACGTCGTATTCCCGCCATACGTCCGGATACCCTATTTTTTTGGTGATGGAATATAGTTTTTCCCTGGCTTTTACCTTGGTGCTGTCGCTCATCCAGTCCAATTTTGCCATCCTGTTCTCAAAGGCCTTTTGCAGGTTGTTCACCAGGTCCAGCACCCGTTGCTTGGCCGCCTCGTCAAAATACCTTTTTACATATAATTGGCCCAGGGCAAATCCCAACTGACGGTCCACCTGTGCCACCATCAATTGGGCACGGGGCTGTTGTTGCGACTGTCCGTACAGCACCTTGTTGTATTCAAAAACGGCCTGTTCAAAAGGAGTGCTCAGAAAGTCGGCATAGTGGTCTATGGTATGTACGGTCAGGTATGTTTTCCAGTCCGCCACGGAAACGGTGCCCAACAGTTCGTTCAGTTTTTGGTAGTAGGCCGGTTGCTGTACATCCACGGAATCCGCCTGCAATTGCAGGGTGTCCAGCATTTTTTTCCAGTCGATGTTGGGTTCCTTCCGTGTCATATCCGCCACCGAAAACTTATGGTAATTTTCTTGGACGTTCCTCCGTTCTATCCGGGTTTTGTGGACTTCCGCCAACCGTTTTTCAAGGTCATAGACCGTTTCCGCTTTTGCAGCCGCATTTTCCTGCCCCGTCAGTTCCAATAACCGGGCGATGTATTTTTTATAGGCATTTTGGATCCCCACGGTAACGGAATCGGTTTTAAAGTAATAATCCCGGTCCGGAAGCCCCAATCCGGCTTGACCGACATGTAGGATGTTGATACCGCTATTTTTATTGTCCGCATAGACCGATAATTGGATCAGGGACGTATTGCCCGCTTCCATTTCCTGGGTCACGAAATCCATGACCCCCTGCCGGTCGCCAATGTCCTCGATTCGTTGCATTAAAGGTGTTAGGGGCTCATGGCCGCGTTGGTTTATCCGGGCCGTATCCATCCCGGAGGCATAAAAATCCCCCACTTTCTGCTCCACACTTCCGTTGGCATGCTGCTCGGAAGAAACCTCCTCCAAAATATTCTGCAGCAGTATTTTCTGGGGAATGTTCAAAAAGCTATAGGACCCCACCCCTACCTGGTCCTCGGCGATCTGTATACTGTCGTACCAGATCTTGTTGACGTGCATAAAGAAATTGTCCCCCGGTCTGATGGAGTCCGTTATTCCCGTAAAATCGATGTGGGAAGGTTGCGGTTCTTCTTTTTTTTCCTGACAGGAGATCAGGGCCAGTATTGGGATCAGGTATAAAAATGTTTTCATAAGGTTGGTGCTTTCTTACAAATATACCGAATAATTGTATCCGTGCACAGCTGCTGATATTGCCCACCCCTGCCCCCTTGAGGATAGGAACATGGACCTCCTACACAGGGTCGAAAGATGCAAGGTTTCCGGGTGTTTTTTCAGGGGTTTTCTTAGGTGAACTTATAGAGGGAATTCCGGGTTAAAAAAGGGGCCGTTTTAGCCCCGACTTTGGTACGGCTTTGATACGGCTTTGATACGGCTTTGATAGGGCTTTGCCCCCTTTTAAATTTTAACCATTTTTAAGATGAAAAAAGAGGTGATTTTTGAGCCAAAAAAAGGGTCGGTCTTGGACCCGAATTTGATACGCCGGTGGGTGGGCAAACTACAGCTCAATTAAAGTAAAGATGGACAGGGATTTTTGGGGGTGCCCTTTCCGCCTAAGCGGACGGACGGGTCGGGCTTTCGGTACTCGCTCTTTTGTCAAGGGACAAAAAGGAGCTCGGACAAATACCTCGATCCCTTGTGCGGATCGATGAAACCTTTTGAAAGTCTACAGGGACAATCTTCATGCCTTATGGGCTTAAAAATGGGGATGGATGGAACATGCGCCATTCTCTAAGCCTACTTGGGCGGGGGGCATAAAGTTCTATGCTGCTAAAATTAGGCCTTTTATCAAATGGAACAGGCACGGATTGCAACCTTAAATCCGCGCCAGCGGGGCAAAAAGAGAAACTGATAAGGGGACATCTACAAAGTTTTAAATGAAAAGCAGTAACGCAAGAAGGAATGGTGGTTTTCTGGGCGTGTCCCTGTCGGGTCGGGATTTCGGTACTCGCTCTTTTTGTCAAGGGACAAAAAGGAGCTCAGACAAATACCTCAATCCCTCACGCGGTTTGGTAGAAGCTTTAAAATACATGGGACAAACTACACCTTAGGGGCTGAAAACGGATTTAAAATGGGCATAGATGGACAATGCTCTATTCTAGAAGCCTACTTGGCAGTGGGCATAAAGTTCATTGTTGCTAAAATTAGGCCTTTTATCAAATGGAACAAGGCACGGATTGCAACCTTAAATCCGCGCCAGCGGGGTCCCCCTTCTCCGCCGGTTGGCGGATTCGGAGGGTCATTGCCCAATTTTATGTGGCCGTAAAATTGGGCAATAAAAAAAGGTGGCCCGTTTCCGGGCCACCTTATGAACGATAAACAAAATTAATTGTTACTTCACATCATATCGATCAAGGTCCATTACTTTGGTCCAGGCCGCTACAAAGTGTTCCACAAACTTCTTTTGGGAGTTTTGGTATGCGTACACCTCTGCCAAGGCCCGTAGTTCGGAGTTGGAACCAAAAATAAGGTCCACCCTGCTACCGGTCCATTTAAGCTGGCCGGTAACACGGTCGTGCCCCTCAAAGAATTCCTCTTTTTCGGAGGTCGCCTTCCAAGTGGTCCCCATATCCAACAGGTTTACGAAGAAATCGTTGGTTAGGGCATCCTCTTTGGTGGTAAACCTACCGTTGGAGGAACGATCGTAATTGGCGCCCAAGACCCTGAGTCCGCCCACCAAGACCGTCATTTCGGGAGCGGTGAGCGTCAGCAGTTGGGCCCTGTCCACCAAGAGCGACTCAGCGGAGGCCTCGTGTTGTGTGTTCAGGTAGTTACGGAACCCGTCCGCAGCCGGTTCCAGGGCGTCAAAGGCCTCCCTATCGGTCTGTTCGGCAGTGGCATCGCCGCGTCCCGGTGTAAAGGGGACGGCAATGGGGTGCCCGCCATTTCTGGCGGCCTGTTCCACGGCTGCCGATCCCCCAAGGACGATCAGATCCGCCAGGGATACTTTTTTACCGTCCTGCTGGGCATTGTTGAACTCGCTTTGGATACCTTCCAGTACCTGCAGTACCTTGGCCAATTGTGGGGGGTTGTTGACTTCCCAGTCCTTTTGTGGCGCCAGTCGCAAGCGGGCCCCATTGGCACCCCCGCGTTTGTCGGAGCCCCTAAAGGTAGCGGCACTGGCCCAAGCCGTGGTGACCAGCTCGGAAATGGACAGGCCGGAGGCCAGTAAACGTCTTTTTAGTTCCGCAATGTCGGTTTCATTGACCAAGGGATGGTCCACGGCCGGGATCGGGTCCTGCCAGATCAAGGTCTCCTGTGGCACTTCCGGTCCCAGATACCGTTGGATCGGTCCCATATCACGGTGCGTTAGCTTGAACCAGGCCCTTGAAAAGGCATCGGCGAATTCGTCCGGATTCTCAAAAAAGTGCCTGGAAATTTTTTCATAGGCAGGGTCCGCCTTTAGGGCGATATCCGAGGTCAGCATAAAAGGTGCATGGCGCTTGGACGGGTCGTGCGCATCGGGTACGGTGCCAGCCCCGCCATTGTCCTTTGGTTTCCACTGGTGCGCCCCTGCGGGACTCTTGGTAAGTTCCCAGTCGAACCCGAAGAGGTTCTCAAAATAATTGTTGCTCCATTGGGTGGGCGTGGTGGTCCAGGCCCCTTCCAGGCCACTGGTGATGGTATCACCGGCATTTCCGGTACCGAATTTATTGCGCCATCCGAGTCCCTGTTCCACAATGCCGGCGCCCGCAGGTTCCGCTTCCACATATACGGAAGGATCGGCGGCCCCGTGGGTCTTCCCAAAGGTATGTCCGCCCGCGATCAGCGCCACGGTCTCGTAATCGTTCATCGCCATACGGCCAAAGGTTTCCCGGATGTCACGTGCCGAGCCCAGGGGATCCGGATTTCCGTTGGGACCTTCGGGATTCACGTAGATAAGGCCCATTTGCACGGCACCAAGGGGATTTTCCAGTTCCCGATCGCCGGTATACCGTTTGTCCCCCAGCCATTCGCTTTCGGGGCCCCAATAGATATCCTCCTCGGGTTCCCAGACATCTTCCCGTCCCCCGGCAAACCCGAAGGTCTTAAGGCCCATGGATTCCAGGGCACAGTTCCCGGCCAAGATCATAAGGTCGGCCCAAGAGATGTTATTGCCATATTTCTGTTTTACGGGCCACAACAGGAGTCGCGCCTTGTCCAGGTTGGCATTATCGGGCCAACTGTTCAAAGGGGCAAAACGCTGCGATCCGGAGCCTGCACCGCCACGGCCATCGGCAATACGGTAGGTTCCGGCACTGTGCCATGCCATCCGGATAATAAAGGGCCCATAATGGCCGTAATCCGCCGGCCACCAGTCCTGTGAAGTGGTAAGTGCTTTAAAAAGGTCCTGTTTTACGGCATTCAGGTCCAGCGATTTAAATACTGCCGCATAGTCGAAATCCTCCCCCATGGGGTTGGTCAGGTTGGAATGTTGGCGCAGGATGTTCAACTTTAACTGGTTGGGCCACCAATCGCGGTTGGAGGTCCCTCCGCCCGCCGTGGTCTTTAATCCTCCGCCCAGGTAGGGGCATTTGGCGGCGGCATCGTTCATTTCCCCCACTTTTGCATCTGCATGCGTTTTGTCGTCCATAATAAGCTGTTTTATGATTATATACTATTTTTTTTTTGCTGCTGCTGTGGTAAACCTATAAAAATGTTTCCTTAAAGATACGGATTCGCCATTTAAATAAATTAGCGCTGTATCGATAAAATCTATGACGCTAATGAATAGTAATCGATAAGTTGCATCAAGACCGTAAGCCGTAATGAGGATTCATTCTTTTAGATGCAAGGACGGGAATTGCTTCGAAATAAGTACCGATGCGTTCCGATGGGATGAATTGGAAAGATCCGATTTTAAACAGATTTTATAGCGCTCCTATTCGGGTATGGAGGGGCGGCATCCTTGCAAAATTGAGAGTTAGACCTTGCCAAAGACTAGAGAATTATACACTTTAAAATATCCATAGTCTTTGTCAACTAAAAACCGACGATCCAGATAGCAATTGAATTTTTCACATGATATTTCAGGTAACAGTGCGCAACTGAAACAAGCGGAAAGATTCAAGTTGCCAACTCCTTGTCCGTGCGTATGATAGCAAATAGGGTCGGTTGCACAATCAATAGCACGAATCATTGCGGATTCAATTAGTTTTCCTATTCTATTATCGTCACATACTGAAGTTATACCGCCGTAACTACCCTCTGAACCTGCAATAGTGTATATCAAAACTCCATTCATTTCGGGATTTTGGTCTATGTAAAGTCGTTCTTGAATTGAAGTTGATGGGTAACCGCACAAGTACTCCAATTCCTTTATAATTAAGTGCGAAAAAGTATGAATGAGTACATATTTTGGATTTAAGTCAAAATCCTCGTGAAAGTGAGATTCAAAATGTTGTTTGTTTCCGATTAAAATTGAAATCCGTTCTTGTATTTTAGGATTACATTTAATCCATTCATCCAAAATATTATTGTCAAATTCAAAAAATACGCCCTCGCCAAAACTTTCGATAGCTGGTAGGTATTTTGTTTTTTTACCATAAGTAGAAGTGAATTTTTTCACGATACTTTCTTTTGTCTCTTTTTCAGGGTTTTGATCTTCTAAAATTGTGTTTGATGCAATTGGCTCTTGTCTTGTGTAAGAAGTCTGAACAGAGGAGATTTTTATTTTATCCATTTTGTAAATGGATTTTATCAAATTACTTTGAAAAAAAGAATTGTCTATTTTATCGAAAATCAATTTATCTTTAATTATTTCGCTATCTTTTTCAGTAATGAATTTATATTCATCAAACCTATATTGATTTTCGGTTTTTGCAATTTCAAGATTCCTTTCGCTGAAATTATTATCAATGAGTTTCTGAATGGTTTTGGAATCTATATCGATATTTTTATAGCGTTTTAGATTTCTCGAAATAGTTTGAGCATTACTTCCATCATTGTATTCTTCTTTAACCAAGTTGATTGAAAATTCATTTAGCTCATCATTGGCAGGAATGAAAATACTTGATAAAATATTAGGGTAATAAACGCTATTACTTGAACGAATAACAGGTTTAAATAAAATGTCTGTTTCTTTTGTGTTAGGGATTAATTCTTGAATTTTCACCCTTAGATTAAATAAGCCTGAAAGTGTTGTAAAGTTTATTTGCTCTCCGTTTTTTCTTTTTGCAATTATCCAAATACCTTTCAAATCGTCCATTTTATCAGATGTTTTGTACTCCAAAATCACATCATCAGGAACTTGAATATTTGCAAGTGTAATATTTTCTTCTTCGTTTGGTATTTGGTTAGATTCTGTATTTCCCTCTTTATTTCTGTTTCTGAGCAACGACCATTTGTCCCATGGAATGTCGGCTATTTCTCCATTTGGAGATGTTAGGATGAATCGAACTTGTTCCAAGTCATAAAATTTTCTCTTTTTATCTCTGCTTTTCACGTAGCAACTGTAACACTTCGGCGGATAAAAGTTTTCTTTATGATATGAATCTACATTATTTTCCCAATTTCTTTTCCAATTATCAAATCTGTCAAAACGGTTACAGTTGTTGCAGTAAAACCATTCAGGAAAATATTTTGCAGATAAAAATGCAAATGGATTTTCAGGCTTATATCCTTGTTTTAAATCGTTAACAGGAATTTTTATTAAATACTCTAATTCTTGAAAGTACTTGCTTAATCGATTTTTGAATCGTTTATCAAGGACAAGGTTATGCTCTTCAAATTTTCCGTTTATCTGTTGGAAAAATGGCCACTCATCAAAGTTATCAATCAATATTGAACCATCTCTTGTTTCTATAATGGAACTAACGCCACCATAAGAACTAATGGCTTTTCTTGTTTGTATTTGCTCAAATTGTCCCATTATTTGTTCATTATTTTAATAATACTGTTTGTGTCTATTTCTCGCATTGACATCATCAAACTCCAATCATCTAATTCAGACATTTTTCTTATTAATCTTTTATAAGTCAAATCACCTTCTTTAGTTGTCCATTTTTCAGCCAATACCTTTAATTTATCTAACGCATAGTCTAGTTGTTTTTTATTTCTGATTCTTTCTGAAATGAAGGTTTTTAGTTCTTCATAATTTCCTGTAAAGTCTTTGGCTCTTTCGTCTAAATTCAAACCTTGTTTGTGTCGGACAAAACAAACCAACAAGCTCGCCAAAACTTTATCTAAAGCAATTTCGGTAAATGGTGTAACGCTTAATGGCTCTACGAATTTATAATATGCGTTATTAAAAGGAACGTAATTTTCAAAATATGACTTGTCTCTTGAACGATTGGCATCCAACAAATTGATAACAATTCCTTTGTCTTTTCTTCCAACACGACTTGATGCTTGAATGTATTCGGCAACGTTTTTGGGTTGCCCATTCATCAGCATTATATTCAGTCGTTCAATATCAATACCAACGGAAAACATATTAGAAGCTAAAACCAAATCAACTGTATTTTGCACAAAACTCCATCCGTCTTTCGCAATTAGACTAAACTTCATTTCTAATTCGTCCAAAAGTTTCTTAATGGAATTACTTTCTATTCTACTTGTCAATTCTTTTGTTCTTCCTGCAAGCCCAAAATAGTTAAAGCCGTAAATCTGTTTATTAAGTTGATAACGATTGTGTAAGAGTTTTAAGAAATCTGAAATTTCCGCAGGAACCTTATTGTAAACCTTACCTACATCACGCAAGCTATTGTAAAATGAAACAATCGTCCAAAAATTATTTTCTCTGCTAATAGCTTCTTCGTTCGATAAATTTTCCTTGACTCTGTAATACTTGAATAACTCAATACGAGCCAAAAGTAAATTACCCAATATTCTTATTTGCGAATTTAAAGCCGTTTTCCCTGTAGGCATAAAACCAATATGTTTTCTTTTACTTTCATCAGAAACATAAGAGAAGAAATTATCGTAATAATTTACACCCATTGGTGGAAATATGTGTAAGGTTCTATTTCCGTATAGCATTGCAACTTGTTGTTCTGTATTTCTTGTTGTTGCCGTTGAAGTAATAATTTTAGGTTTTCTTTGCCCTTTTGTTGAAAGCATTTCTACGATTGATTCGTATAATCCCGTGATTGAACCCAAAGGACCACTCAGTAAGTGTAACTCATCTTGAATGATTAGGTCAGGTGGACATTTATTTTGTTCCAAAGAGTTGAAAAGACGATGTCCTTCTTGTCTATGCGAAAGCATTGCAAACTTATCAACTGTTGCAAAAAGCAAAGTTGGTGGATTTTGGTAAATTTTGTCATCCACAAAATAAATTGGCAATTCTAAATTAAATGCACAGTCAGGATTTAAGCAGTTGGTTGAAAAAGTTTTGTCGTTTACTCTGTACCCTAAATCAAATTTTCCTGAATTGTTTTGTGTAACTAAATTGCAACCACACCAAGAACAGTTGGTAATTGGGAAAGTATTTGCTTTGCGATAATCACCTGTTCTCTTATTATTGAGTTTTGTAATTTCATCAAATACTTTTTTGAAAATTGTCCGAGCGTCCGAATATGAGTTCGGCGTTGTAGATGCGCCAACCCACATTCCAATTGAAACTTTGTCATCGCCAAAAAAGTAATTATCGTCTGAACGAAATTTACTTCTCAAAAAATCCAACGAAAGAATCAGTTTTGTTGCTCGTTCAAATTGTTGGGCTGTCAACAGTCGTAAGGTATATCTCATTATTACGGAAACCCCATCAGCATCTTTACCGTGTAAAATTCTTCTGCTAATTATTGTGAAAGCCGTAATTGCCAAATACGCTTCTGTTTTTCCACCACCTGTCGGAAACCAAAGTAAATCAACAACATTATTTCTATCATCTGAATCTTCTTTGATTATCGATTCAATATTCAAAAGGAAGAATGCCAATTGAAATGGTCTGTAATATGGCTTGAATGAGTGATCTTTGAAAAAGTCTAAATTATTGTAATTAAAGTCTTTGTCGATTTCAGAAAGCTCAACTCCCTTTTTGCCAAACAATTCCTTGTTAGAGATTAACATTTGAATATACATTACCGTGTTTGCTAACAAAAAAGATTTAAAAGCTGTTTCGTTGTAATTCAGAAATTCAATGTTTTTGATTAGTCTTTCGTATGTTTTATTTTGCTTTTCTAAAATGGTACTAAGCGGTTTTTTATAATTTTCTTCCGCAGTTGTTTTTTCTTGTTCAGTTATCCAATTCTTGTACTCTTTGGCAAATAGTTTTAGCTTCTGAACGATTGTTGATTTGTCGAAGTCAGTCCATATTGAAAGTTTTTTCAATTGGGTTATATCTTTCAAATTTGCTGGAAAAGTGTCTTTAAAAGCATTACTGTAATTCTTAATATCAACTTCGGGTAAAAACGTGGTTTTTAATTCTGTTGGATTTTTGTCGTTATTCCAATTAACAGCACAACCATGTCCAATGGCAAAAGAATTTTCATTTCTGTATTGAAAATTGATTAGGTTTAATTCTTCATCAAAAGGATTTGTTTCTGAAAGTTGTTTGTAAGGCCTAAATGTAACGCCTGAAATTTTTATTTCACCTTGAAAAATTGCTTTAGTGTTTAAAAGTTCATTTCCAAAAGAAAATTTATTTTTTGGATGGTTCAATCTGTTTGCCAACAAGATTTTAATGAATTTACCGTATTGCGTTTCGTAAATTTTCTTGTAGTAACAAGTTAAAATAGAATTATCTTCTTGATTTTTGTCTAACGGATATTCCTTTGATTCATCAGTATTGATTTCTGTCAGATTTAACTTTTCAATTATAGATTCTCTTTTTACTCTTTTCCAAAGTCGTTGCCCTAATATTAATTCACCTTTTTTGTAAGCAACACTATCAATTAATTCAGTTTGTTGTTCAGTTTCTTTAAATCTGCTTCTGTAATTGCGCATAGATAAACTGTCTTTGTCAAATTCCTCTTTATTTAAAGACATTAGTCCATTTTCATACTTAAAATATTTTGTAACGGAATTGTATGGGTTATCGGAAAACCTTCTAAATTCCTCCTCTGAAATTTCAATTGCTGCATCAGTAGGTTGAATTTGTATATACTTTGCATAATTGAATGTTAAAGTTAGAATTTTTGCATCTTTTGGAACACAAAACGTCAAACCAAAATTGGTTGGAAAATATTGATTGGCTTCTGAATATTCTTTTTCTGGCTCTACATTTTTACTTTTATCTACATCTTCGTCAAATTCAATATCGCCTTTGTCTGCCAATTTTAAATCTGTGGCAAGGTTATCATCTTCAATCTCTGCATTTGCATTGGCATCATCATTTTTTCCAATGCTGTCTTTCTTTGGTTCGTCAACATCGCGCTCCGGAAACAATATGCCTGAATAGTATCTGCTCAATGGATAATCTGAAATAATTTCATTTACAGAATCGGAAACAAAAATATCAGATCCGGGACCAATCAAATTATCCTTGATTGTATCTCGAAATATCAATCTTGGCTCATTAAGATAATTACTCATATACCAAAGTTTTTTTAGTTATAGTTTTTTCACGAATTGTTGCTGTCAGTTTTTCTAAAATTTCATTTGGCAATTTATTTAGGGCCTCACTTTTTTCTTCTTTTTTGGAAGTCAGATAATCCAACAAGTCACTCCCCAATATTTTTCCAGCTTGTTGTCTTATGGAGTGGTCTTTTTTAGAATACATCTTGAATTTGTCAAACTCAAGTACGATTAAATCATTTACGCGATTATTTTCCAAACAAAAATCACGTATAACTTCCATTGTTTTCACTCTAGGAAATCGCGTTACACAATTTTCATCGAGATAATTTCGGAATGTGTTGATATGGATTTTATAGGAAGCAAAAAGGGAATCGTATAGTTTTTCGGCACTTTCAAATTGAATAGTTAAGTCTTTCAATGTTTGTTTCCAACTGTCGGAATACCTATCAAATGAATCTAGTAGATTCTCCGTGTCAAAGATTTTTAGGATTTTTCTAAATTCTTCTTTATTGTTGTTTTGGTAAAACCTAATCGTTGCGTTGCTGTACAATTCTCCAACTGTTGTTTTGATTTGTTCATCCTTTTCAAGTAGGAAAACACCTTTTGTGGAATCGAATTTATCAATAGTCCCGTCATTAAATTGAACTTCATAAATAGCACTTTCTTTAGGCAAGTCAAGAGCTTCATAGGGATTGTTTCTGAAGTTTTCATTATGTAAGTTAAAAGAAAAAATGTCATCTAACTCTCTTTTTTTTATTTCTGTTGGGTGGGAAAAATCCGTTTTGAAAAATATTAATCTATCCTTGTGATTTAATTTTGATTTTTCTTGATTTTGATATACCTGTTCAACATTGTCAAACGAAATTTCATCTAAATCTTCATAACATAAAATCTCGCAGTTTCCTTTTATAGCTTTGATTTTTGTATAGAGTTCCATGTTGTTCAAGTAGGGAACAATTACTAATTTGTTTTGAGAATTAATGTTGTCATTTAACCACTTATCCAAGTAGAATTGCGAGTTGTCAATTCTTTTGTCGCTTATCAGCCGAATGTTGTTGATTTTTTCGTTTTTTATTTGAGCAGAAAGTGCATCAAAATTTTTCTTTTCTACGAGTAAGTAAATTGGTTTAGTATTGATTTCTTTTGCTTTTTGTTTGATATAATTCCACTTGAAATTTTCGGTTTCCAAAGCATTTGAAATTTTCGAAAAAAAATTAAAAATTCGGTCTGTATAACCCTTGATTGTATCGGGGTTGTAAATATCTTTTTCATAAAAGAGAGTGTTTAATTCTTCTGAAAAGGCTCCGCTCTGAAAATAATGAGTTAGACGGTCTAAATACTCTTCATAAATTCCTTTTGACAAATTAGTGTTTACTAATATCATCCTAAGAAAGAAATTCGTGTACTTTAAAATATAGCTAAGGTTTACCGTGCTTTCATCGTTTATCTTTTGAATTTCTTCCTTTAAGTCTAGGAATAGGGAAAAAAGAGTGTTGTTCTGCAAACAAACTTTTTGCGTTTTGTTTGGTAATTCATCATTGGCAATTTTTACTTCGTCATTGGACCACCACCATTCTAAAAATTCATTTTCTTGATATGGATATTGAGTGCCAATAATAATTATATTCTTAAACCTATTGCTATTTTTTGCTTGAAGGATTGAAATAATACGCTCTCGGTATTTAGCATCTCCGATGATTATTGTCTCGTCAAATGTTTGGTTTTGGTTTAGTAAAAAGTTTTGTGCTGTTTCAAAATTGCTACAACATTCAATCATATAATTGAAAAATGGCAAATCATTTTTAATTCTTCCATTGGCGTTAGTATATCTAATTGGCAAATGCTTACTTTCATTAAAAAATTGCTTTTCAGCAATTACTAAAGTTCTGTTTTTAAAGTCTGTAATAAAGGGGAATTTTTCACCAAAACTCTCTGCTAGGAAATGGGAATAATCATTAATATTTTTAGCTGTATTTCTTCCATTTGATAGATTTGGATTGATTTTAGTGTAATTCCTTCCGCTTAAATTGAAATTATTTATATACTCATTCTTTCCAGGAAATTTTAAGTTTATCATTGTATGAGCGCTATTGACACTCTTAATTTCACATACTCGTTTTTTATTTTGAAATTTGCAATAAATTAAGTCTCCTTTATTTAATTCTGGTATTTTTTTTTCGTAACTAAAGTAGTTTTGAAATAGTTTTATAAAAACTAGGGATTGAAAAATAGAATTAAATAGGTTGTCTCTAAAACCATCTTTAGGGAGATTGATAAATAAATCATGCTTTTCACCATCATCAAGGATGTATTTACTTATTAAATAAAAATTAATGAAATCAAAAGTTGAATAATTTCTAAACTTATCTTCCCTTATGTCAAATTCATTAATTAAATAACTATTGATTTCTTCAGAAACAAGTTTTAAGTATTTTTCAATTTGCTTTATCATCTAATTGGTTGGCTAGTGGTTAGCTATTCTTGGTGCTAACTCAAATATAAAATATTCTATAGGTAATTCGATTACTAAAATCCTTTACTTAATTAATAATTAAGTAGAATCATAGTCTTTTTAAAAGGTTTATCATCTTTTTTTGGTTTAGGTCCGGGTTTGATCGCTTCAATTTTCATATAATTGTTTTTAAAAATTTGAGCATGAAAATACAGAATCCGGCAAGAAATCAAATACGGATATCCGTAAATGATTGAAAATTAAATATTTTAGTTCATTTCCCTGTTTAAAACTGCGAAACCACCAAAAACAAAAAAAACCCGACAAACATGTCGGGCCCCTATCTTAAAATAATGTGATTTTATTTGTTCAAAAGTTTCTCCAAATAGGAAACCTTGTCCTTTTCGGCCTGTACCAAGCGCTCGTACAGCTTTTTGTTCTCTTCGTAGGCCTCCACCAATTTGTCCAAGGGATTGAAAGTGGGATACATTCCTTGATTAAAACTATTGCCCTGGGAGGAACTATTGTCATAAAAACTGTTGAAGTAATTGATCACGGCATCCTCGGAAAAATTTTCGATGGCCTCTTTGGTCACGCCCAAAATCTTGGCGATCGTCTCCAACTTGTCGGCCTCAATTTTTTCGCTGTTCTCCAAAGAGGATACGCCTTGCTGACTGATGCCCAATTCCTCGGCCAAACTTTCCTGTTTCATGCCGCGAAGCTCACGGATGCGGGCAACCTTACGCCCTATATGTTGTTGTTTGCTGGTTGTTGTCATAGTTTCAAAGATAATAAATCTTTTTCTATGGAGTGGTGATGGGGCCCTTGTAAAAAACAGGTTTGTATTTGTATTATACGGGTCGGAACTGTCGGTCAAATAGATATCCATAACTGGATAACCTAGCGGCGGGAGCCGCAACATAACTCCGTAACCTCTTGTTATGCTGTTATCATGTTATCCTGTTATGAATTCATCGGTAAAATCGATATCCATAACTTCATAACCTAGCGGCGGGAGCCGCAACATAACTCCGTAACTTTTTGTTGTACGGTTAAATGGTTATAGGGTTAAACGGTTATGTTAAATTGGAATCCATAACTTCATAACTTTTTTTGTTACGCTGTTATCTTGTTATGATGTTATGAATTCATCGGTCAAATCGATATCCATAACTTCATAACCTAGCGGCGGGAGCCGCAACATAACTCCGTAACCTCTTGTTATGCTGTTATCATGTTATCCTGTTATGAATTCATCGGTAAAATCGATATCCATAACTTCATAACCTAGCGGCGGGAGCCGCAACATAACTCCGTAACTTTTTGTTGTACGGTTAAATGGTTATAGGGTTAAACGGTTATGTCCTCAATTATCGGTCATCGTTCCATAACCTAATAACCGCGCAGCCCTGCTGCGGCATAACTTCATAACTTTTTTTGTTACGCTGTTATCTTGTTATCCTGTTATGTTGTTATGGATATTTCGGCAAATGGGTTATATAATTATTGCTGGAGTACATATTTATCCACCCACGCCGGAACCAGATTGTGTTTAAATTCCACTTCTGACCCTTTATAGATTTCCAAGATCAAAGTAGGTGCTTTCTTGGAATTATCGAAGATAAAGGTACGGTACGTATTGGCAACGGCTTTCGAAAGCAGCTCAAGAGATCTGTAATAACGATCTTCAATTTTCACCTTATCAACAGGGTGACCTCCCAATTTCACCCTTTGTTTTACCCTTTCAATATTTATTAAAGGCGATTCGGTAGAAATAAAATAAAGATAGTTTCTATACCCGTTGGCGGTCGAGTTTTTAAGAAAATCTATCTTGGAACCGTGGGACATGACGGTTTCAAACGAAAACTTGCTACCCTTTTTCAGTAGTACGTTTCGAATTATGTCCGACAGTAACGAGGCTTCGTAAGAATGTGTTTTTTGATTGGGATTGTGTACAATGGTTCCATCTATTTCCAGATCAAACCCAAAACCATCATTAATGGCTTTTTTATAAATGGAATGCTCTGTAATTATTTTGTTCAATCCGTGAGCGTCCGATTTTGATATTCCATAATTGGCCAGATCTAAAATTCCTTTACGTAAGATTTCGGCTTCTATTTCATCGGCGTTTATGTAGTGCCCCAAATCAAATCTGTCATCGATCTGTTTTAAGATAGTGGTTTTCCCGGACCCGTTCGGTCCGCCAAAAACCCTAATCCTTCTTCCCCTTATAAATGGTGGTCCTTGAGCCAACTTTTACTTTTCTATGCGTAGTCCCTACCTCTTTTATAACTTCTATGGTACCATTTGGGCTTTCCCTTACAATATTTGAACCTTCAAGAAAGGTCACGGCAATATCATTTGATCGGGATTCAATGAGGGCGTTTTCACCGGATTTTCTGGCGATATTCTTTATCACATAATGATACTTGGGGGTATCTTCGATATATGTCAGATATTTTGTTTTGCGAGCCTTTGTCATATTATAAATTTAGAGATTTATTTTTAATTGTTTATGGCAATTAAGTTTTATTTAGGTATTGATGGATAACCTTCAATGTGTCCATTTCTTTTAAATATCTCGGTTAAATTGGAATCCATAACTTCTTAACCTAGCGGCGGGAGCCGCGACATAACTCCATAACCTTTGTTATGCTGTTAGGAATTATAGGTTAAATGGTTACAGGGTTAAATGGTTACAGGGTTAAACGGTTATGTCCTCAATTATCGGCCATCGTTCCATAACCTTATAACCGAGCAGCCCTGCTGCGGCATAACTTCATAACAGATTTGTTGCACCGTTATCTTGTTATCCTGTTATGTTGTTATGGATTTCCCCCCCTGCGCTAGAGCTTCGGGGGATGGGAAGCTGTAGTTCCCTTTCGCGTTCTAAGGACGTTGTCCAATTATATGCAAATGTATGATGCAGATGTCCCGACTGGGCTGGTGCATTAATACCAATTTTTAAAAATAACAAGTATTGAGCTAAACAAAAGAAAGGACACTTCTTCTCTATGGAATCCTAAGATCCCTTTTTTAAGATCAAGCAAATTCTGGAATGGTCATGAAGGATATTTGTTGTAATGTTGGGAATATTTAATTCCAAATGATGTAGTGCCCATTCATTTGTTCCTTTTTTGCAGTCGCCCAAAAAAGGAACCAAAAAACGCTAGGCTGATTTCAAATTTCTACAAATGCTACGCACTTTCCACTTCCGCACCGCCCAGGCCGCTTCCGCTATTGCGGAATGCTCTTTGGACGGCTTCCCGCTCCCAGTGTGGAAAGTACTTGATTTGTGACGAAATTGGAAATAGGCCGGAATGCCTTCTTTTAGTGTTTTTAGTTTCTCGAATGAATCCGGGATAAAGAATTGTTAGCGGATCTGCTAATTATTTAAATAAGTAAACGACACGAAAGGATTTGTGCGTGAGGGATAGTCCCCCTTCGCTAGTGCTTCGGGGGACTGGAAGCTGTAGTTCCCTTCGCGTTCCAAGGATGTTGTCCAATTATATGCAAATGTATGATGCAGATGTCCCGACTGGGAAGGTGCATTAATAGCAATATAAAGAACAAACGTTCCACACCCAATGAAGTTTTCGTGTCTATTAAAATACCGAACCTCCGTTCTTTCATTTTACTCAAGTAATCTTTACTGTTTTTTAACGGTTTTCGTGAATCTTCGATTTCTTTGCTTGTCCAAAGAAATCGAAGATTCACGAATACCGGTTTAAACAAATAATAAACAATGAGTAAAACGAAACAAAAGAAAGGACACTTCTTCACTATGTGGTCCCGAAAATCGGAAGGGATTTCCGGGACCGATGCCATGGCCTAAATTTTTTCCAAGGCTTCAAAAATTCTTAACGGCCATGCCATCTCCACTACGGAAGAAGATTCCCGCTATTGTAGCTGTCTTCCAAACCAAAAATGGATATGAATACACTTTTGGAATGATCCAGCCATACCGCTCTCTTCACTAAAGCTTCGGAGGACGGGATAGATATCTCGGTTAAATTGAAATTCATAACTTCATAACCAAGCAGCTCCGCTGCGACATAACCTTATAACTTTTTGTTGTACGGTTCAATGGTTATAGGGTTAAACGGTTATGTGCTCAATTATCGGTCATCGTTCCATAACCTTATAACCGAGCAGCCCTGCTGCGGCATAACATTATAACTTTTTGTTGTACGGTTAAATGGTTACAGGGTTAAATGGTTATAGGGTTAAACGGTAATGTTAAATTGGAATCCATAACGTCATAACCTAGCGGCGGGAGCCGCGACATGACACGCCCAAGAAATAATTTTACCTCCTATACAGATCCAAGGCCTGGGCCAAAATAGCCTGTATGGTGGCCAAGGGCAGGTCCTTCTTTGGGTCTACCGGAAATATCTTCATCCGAGATCGATTCCCCATCTCCAGGGCGGGATGCTCCAGACGTTTTCCTTCCACCATCAGCAGGTAGGGAAAACCGGTTTTTTTGTCCGTCCACAGGTAACAAAAGGCCTTTTTCCCATAACAGAAACAGGGCATCCCATATTTGATGGTTTCCGTTACTTCCAGATCTTGTCCCAAGATGAGTTTTCGCAACGCCAAGAAACAGCCCCTATTGGGTTCCCCTTGGGCCATATAAAAGGCTTCGGACCTATTTTCACGTTCCATTAATCGATATGGTTCTTTTTTATAGGTACCGCTGCAGTCGCCGTTTAAAAAAAGTGGCACTGTCCGTAATGCTCTGCATGGAATTTTGGGCAAAGTTGCCCCCTTGTTCCAGATAGTAAAATTCCAGCCCGGATGCGACGGGGTCGGGCAACACCTCGTTGTAGTCGATACTGCCGTTCCCCAACTCGGTATAGTCCTCCGTTATTTTGTCCATATCCTTTATATGCCACATGACATACCGTCCCGGTTGTTCGGCCACCCATTGTTTCGGGCTCTTTTTGGAGGAACGCACCACCCAGTACAGGTCCATCTGCAATTTGACGAGTGCCGGATCGGTCTCCGCCAGGATGATATCATAGCCGATGGCCCCATCGTGCTCCACAAACTCGAAATCGTGGTTGTGATAGGCAAAACCAAGTCCGGCCTTGTTTACCCGCTCCCCTATGGAATTGAGTTTGGCGGACAGCAGTTTAAAACTGTCCAGGCTACGTTGGTGCGGGGCCAGCCACGGCCAGGTGATATAACTTTTTCCTAGGGCATGGGCCCCTTCGATGCACTGGTCCACAAACCGCTCCATTTCTTCGGTGGACTTTTCAAATCGGTCCGAAAAACCATAGTGGCCACTGGAGGCGGTCAACTGCAGGTCGTCCAACAATTGTTTAAAGTGGGCCGACTCCATTCCGTAATAAAGGCCCTTTTCCCCATCGTAACCATAGGTTTCCAGATCCTGGTACCCCAAGGACGCCACCGTCCTAAGGGTGGAAACGGGGTCCTTTTCCATCGCATCGCGAACGGTGAACAACTGAAGTCCCATTTTAAACCGGGGCTTGGACTCCCAAGCAAAACTGGGCAAGGGCAATAAGGCGGCCGAACATAAAAGACCGGATTGTTGGATAAATTTTCTTCTGCCCATACATGAAGGGATTTCTTAAAATTGATAATTGGTTTGGGAAGTTAGTTAATTCGAAGAAATTATGGTAGCGATCCCATATTTTTCTATACGGATTTTGGGTACCACTGTATGACAAAAGAGAAAGGCAAAAGGGACGAAAGGACATTTTTATGCCCTATCGTCCCTTTTTAATACCTTCACAGAAGTGGCATGGACCGACCCGCACTGGGTTCAAGGTCCTTATTGATAGGTGCTTGTCAAAAGCGACGTCAGCTCTGCCCATGATTTCTCGTCGGCTTCCTGTTGGTAGGCCAAGGGCAGGTTGAACTTTTTGCCCAAAGAATCGGCCTCCTTGCTCGTAAAAGCGTGCTGTGCCCCTGGATAGGACACATATTTATAATCTGCATTTATACTGTCCATCGCCTTTTTATAGGCCTCTACCGACTCAGGGGAAACAAAGGGATCGGCGGCCCCGTTGCATACCAGTACGGTAGCGGTAAGCTTGTCGCTGGGCATCACGGGCAACTGTACCCCGCTGTGGAACGCAGCTACCACATCCAGGTCCGTTCCCATATCCGCCATGGTCAGCACCACACTGCCCCCAAAACAATACCCTATGGCCGAAATTTTATCGGGATCCACGTTCGGGTCGGATTTTAGGGCGGCCAAGGCCGCATCAAAACGGGCCTTGGCCACATCGATGTTCTGCATCACCATTCCGGAAAATTTACCGGCATCATCCGGATGTGCGGCCACCTTTCCGTCGCCGTACATATCCACTGCCAAGGCCACGTACCCCAATTCGGCCAACATATCGGCCCTTTTTCGGGAATAATCGTTATGGCCCCACCATTCATGTACCACAATTATTCCGGGCCTCTTGCCCTTTAGGTTCCCATCATAGGCCAAATATCCCTTCATTTCGGTGGTGTCCGTGCTATAGGCAAGCTCCCTCCCCTGTAGATCGGGCCCTGAAACTTCCGTTGGGGCCGCAGCTGCGCCCTCCTTTTGCTTTTTGTTGGCATCCCCGCATCCCATAAGGGCGGTGGCCATTACAATCGTAAGTACCGGTAGTTGAATGTATCTGTTCATATGTTCATATTATTAAAATTTAGTCGCTGAATAAAATTCCATATGCCCCTTACGTTCCACGGAAATTTAGGCCATCGGCTCTATGGGGTTCCACGGGGGGAGTTGAAGGGGTTATTATCAATGGTTTCCCAAAAATAAACCAAATTTGTCCATCCCCGCACGGAAAGGATCGTATTCACTATTTATTTTGCCCCTTCCAGACTTGGGTAGTCGATATACCCTTTGGGTCCCGGGGTATAAAAGGTATCCTTGTCCCACTCCGCCAAGGGCGCACCTTGCCTGAACCGTTCCGGAAGGTCCGGATTGGAAATAAAGAGCTTTCCATAGGCCACAAGGTCCGCATTCCCGTTTTCAATGACCTTATTGCCCGTCTCCCGGGTAAATTCGTTATTGATCATCAGGGTACCCTTGTAAAGGGGCCGGTAATGTTCCGCAATGTGGGTCACGGCATAAGGGATTTCGGATACATCGGTAAAAGGTTCCGACAGGTGCAGATAGGACAGGTCATAGTCGTTCAGCCGTTCCACGATATGGTCGAAGGTAGGAATGGTATTTTCATCCATTTCCATTCCGAACACTCCGTGCAACGATGGGTTTAAACGGACCCCTACCCTATTCATGGGCACCACTTTTCCCACTTCGTCCAGCACCTCGAACAGGAACCGGGACCTATTTTCGATACTGCCACCATAACGGTCCGTCCTATGGTTGGAGGTGGCGTTGAAAAACTGGTGAAAGAGATAACCGTTGGACGAATGGATCTCCACTCCGTCAAAACCCGCTTCCATGGCATTTTTGGCCGCCTTGGCGAAATCCGCTATGGTCCGCTGTATGTCGGCTATGGTCATTTCCTTCGGGCTTACGGTGTCCTTAAACCCTTTTGGGGTAAATGCCTGGGAATGGGGATTTAGGGCCGAGGGTGCCAAGGGCAGCGCCCCATTGTGGAAATCGGGATGGGAAATACGGCCTACATGCCATAACTGTATAAAGATCTTGCCCCCGGCATCGTGGACCTTTTGGGTGACCTTCTTCCAGCCGGCCACTTGTTCTTCCGTATGGATGCCCGGGGTGTTGATATAGCCCACCGCTTCCTCGGAAACTTGCGATCCTTCGGTTATGATGAGGCCCGCCCCGGCCCGTTGGACGTAATAGGTGCCGTGCAATTCTTCCGTTGGGACCTTGGCCTCATTATCCGCACGACTGCGGGTCATGGGCGCCATGACGATCCGGTTTTTTAAGGGGAGACCATTGAGGTCGTACGATTGTAATAGGGATTGTTCTTTCATATAAGACTGATTTTATTGTTTACCCGAACGGACCCAACAAGCGGTCCTATCCGATCACAGCTTCGTTCGTCCACAATACCTTTTAAACCTTTCAGGAGGATCTGATAATTTTTAAAAACAAACAGCAAAACAACAAATAAGTGTTGAAAAGCATCTATATTTCATTTTTGATACACTGCGAGCATTGATGAATTAGGGTCGTTCTTGGCCCTAAAAAGGGATTGAAACAGCCTTTTGACCAAATGGGGCAATGGGGCTTTGACGTGTTACGTACTTTGTACACAATTCAATGTACCAAAATAGACTGCCCCGTCGGGCATAAAAAAATACGCTTTATGGAAAAGAACAAAAAGGAAAAAAACGGTTACGATCCCAATATTACGGAGGAAGAAAAAAGAATGTTGGGCGATAGAAGGGAACATTTAAGAAGGGACGGAGGGGATGACGACCAATTAAGGAGGTCGAGAGCTCCTATCGATTTTGAAGCGAAGGACCTGGATATCCCCGGACGCGATCAAGCCAGCCCCAAAAAGAAAGAGGGAAAATTGAAGGACGAGGAAAACCAGCACTATGCGCAGGGCGGTCCCAGAAAGGAAAATCTGGAAAACGATTCCAACTAAGAAAGCTTAAGACATTAATTTCATATAAAATAGATCATATGCCATTTTTAAAAGAGGATTTATCAAACCAACGGATAGCATCGTATTACACCGATCAAGGGCAGGGACAACCGGTAATCTTGATCCACGGGTGGCCCTTGAGCCATCGGTCGTGGGAAAAACAGGTACCGGCCATTGTGGAGGCCGGCTTTAGGTGCATCACTTATGATAGACGGGGATTTGGGAATTCGCCCGTCCCTTGGGATGCCTATGACTACTCCACCTTGGCGGCCGACCTTCACCACTTGATCATCCAATTGGAGCTGAGCGACTGTATCCTCGTGGGCTTTTCAATGGGCGGAGGGGAAGTGGTCCGATACCTGACGGATCATGGAACGGAAAACATTGCCAAGGTGGCCCTGATCAGTTCCATAATACCCTTGGTAAAACAAAAGGAGGACAATCCCAACGGTGTTCCCGAGAAGGACCTGCAGCAAATTATGGACGCATTAAAAAAGGACCGGATCGGATTTCTGCCCTCCTTCCACAAAAACTTTTACAACTTTGGGGAAAATGAGGGGCGAATGGATGAAGCACAATTGAAATACGATTTTACGATCGCTTCCCACGCCTCCCCAAGGGCCACCCTTCAAGCGGCCCATTCCTGGGCAGAGACCGATTTTAGGCCCGAACTGAAGAACGTGACCGTCCCGACCCTGATCGTGCACGGCAATGCGGACAACATTGTCCCCATTGGAACGTCGGGCGAGCAAGCCGCAAAGGGAATACCAGGTTCCCAATATGAAGTGATGGAACAAGGACCGCACGGGCTCAACATCACCCATGCAGAGGAGCTGAATGCGGTTTTGGTTCCCTTTCTAAAAGCTTGATAAGACCTAAAGTGTACGGGCAATCTATTTATAATACGGTTACCCGTACCTTTTTTTTCTTTAACCTACTGTTGTTGAGTGTGGACACCAGCTGGGGCGCGATGCTTTTGGGAACGGCCACAAAGGTGCAATCGTTCTTAAGTTCTATAACCCCCAACTGATCTTGGTCGATCTGTCCCTGTTTAAAAAAGAGTCCGGCGATATCCCCTTTGGATATTTTGTCCTTTCTTCCCCCCGAGATAAATAAGGTTTCCCAATAGATCGGCTTTACCGGCGCGCTCTTGGAAATATCCTGTACGGGCGCTTCCCCTATAAAATCGGGCAACTTTTCGTCCTCCCATTTCATGATAAAGGCCGTACCCTTGGAATTCACCCTTGCGGTACGTCCATTTCTATGGGTAAACTCGCCACTTTTATAGGGCAGTTCATAATGGACAATAAATTTCATTTCGGGAATATCGATTCCCCTGGCCGCCAAGTCGGTCGCCACTAATAATTGGTGACTGCCGTTCCTAAACTTTATCAGGGAACGTTCCCTGTCCTTCTGTTCCATTTCCCCATGAAAACATCCATGTACTATCTGGTGGTGGTCCAAGAAGCTGCTCAACTTTTCGATGCTCTGCCTGAGGTTACAAAAGATGATCCCCGGACTGTTTCCCACATGGGCCAAAAGTTGCAGCAGGGTCCGCTGTTTGTTCTGAGAGGGGGAAACGACCGTTCGCAGTGCGAGTTTGGAGGTTCTTTCATGGAGATGATCAATGATGACCGGCTTGTCCAACCGTACAAAGCCCGGAATGGTCACCCCCAATGTTGCCGAGGTGAGTATGCGCCTATTGATGGCGGGCAGCAGTCCAATAATGTATTTCATTTCCTCCTCAAAACCTGTTTCCAACGATTTGTCGAACTCGTCCAATACCAAGGTCTTGATATGGGAAGTGGCAAAACGTTGCTGTCCAAAATGGTCCGCGATCCTTCCCGGCGTGCCTATGAGGATGGCAGGGGTATGTTTCAGTTCCAGTTTATCCTTGGAAATGGCCCTTCCACCGTACACGGCATTCACTTTATAACCGGTGCCCATTTCCCGTACTACCTGTTCTATCTGAATGGCCAGTTCCCTTGACGGAACCAGTATCAAGGCCTGTACTTCGCTGATTTCAGGGTCCAGCCGGTCTATGAGCGGTAACAGGAATGCCAGTGTCTTTCCGGTGCCGGTAGGGGAAAGCACCATGATATTCGTATGTTCCCCTATAGCCCTAAGGGCCTCTTGTTGCATAGGGTTCAGTTCGTAAATATTCAGTTTTTCCAGAATATCCTGTTGTTCCTTGATGGAGTTCGCCATAATAAATTTTTAATTGGATTGCCCCGTTCCTAGGGGCACATTTGTTTTTCGGACCGGACGCGGAAGTTAATTTCCTCCCTTAAGGGTCGAAGAATTGTGCTGGCCCATATGGTCCGTCAGTATTTTTAAAATCAGTTCCTCTTTGGTCAGGTGATGGAATACGGTCTGTATCCGTTCCCTAAATGCCGGTGAAATTTCTTGATCGGGTCTGGTCTTGAATATTTTTTTGGCCCATAACAGGGCGTTGTGTTCCTCCATTTCCCTTTCCCCAACTTTAGGGAGGGGCGTAAAAACAATGCCCAATGCTTCCTGAAAGGCCGACAGTTCCTGCTCTTCCCCTTTCTGCAGGATGGTGAGGGAAGTTCCCTTGGCCCCTGCCCTGGCGGTACGGCCGCTCCTGTGTACATAGGTCTCCCGGACCTCCGGCAAATGATAGTTTACCACATAGGCGGTCTCCTTTATGTCCAGTCCGCGTGCGGCCAGATCGGTCGCCACCAAAATATGTATGTGCCCTTCCCTGAACTGTCCCATAATACGGTCCCGAACGGGTTGTGCCAGGCTCCCGTGCAAGGCCCCCACAGAAAATTTATTGATGGCCAGGTTTTTGGCGAGTTTGTTTACGGCCGCCTTGGTCTTACAGAAAATGATGCCCCGCTCCCCTTCCCTACTGCCCAGAAAATGCATCAGCACCTCCAATTTTTCGATCGGTTCCACCACGCTATAGATATGATCGATGCCTTGGTGCCCTATGGTCTCCATGCCAACGTTCAGGATCTGCACGTCCTTGGACATGTAATTGTTGACCAATTGTTTGACGGCCCCTGGCATGGTAGCTGAAAATAGAAAGGTCCTCCGTTTCTTGGGAAGTTCTTTTATAATGTCGTCCAAGCCCTCCTTTAGGGATGTTACCATTTCATCCGCCTCATCAAGCACGAGGTATTGGCACATTTTAATATTGATGGCCCCTCTCTTTATAAGATCGATCAACCGTCCCGGTGTGGCCACTACGATATGGGTAGTTCCTTTAAGTCGCTCTATCTGTGGTTTTATGGGAATGCCACCACAGATACTGGCCACGGAAACGGAGGGCAGATAGGTGGAAAAAGAGATCAGGTCGTTGTATATCTGCTGTCCCAGTTCCCTTGTGGGCGCAAGCACCACCGCCTGCACCGAGGGTGTTTCCGTATCCATTAACTGCAACAAGGGCAATCCAAAGGCGGCCGTTTTTCCGGTACCTGTCCGTGCCAATGCCACAATATCCCCCTTCTGTCCCAACAACAATGGTATTACCTGTTGCTGTATTTCTGTAGGTTGGACAAATTGTAGGTCTCCCAGACTTTTTTGGAGCAAGGGCCCTACTCCCAATTGGGCAAAGGTAGTCGACATAATAGTGCACTATTTTTTGCAAAGATAGTCGGTCTTGTTCCCAATGCCACGGTTTATTCACAGAAAGCAATGGTCGTTTGGGGGAAAGGGGCCGCTATTCCTATAAACGGTATACCGTATTCCATAAAAAACCGCCTCATTTGGGCGGTCTTTGAATGGATTTTAATTGAAAATCCCTACATATTATTGTATTTCCACCAGTTGTAGGTCAAAAATAAGGTCTTTTCCCGCTAGCGGATGATTGGCATCGATAATGATATGGTCCTCTTCCACGGCGGCTATCCTTAATTTATTCTCGGTACCGTCGGGGTTCTTCGCCAAAAGTCCCATCCCCACTTCTGGTTGGATATCCTCGGGCAGGTCACTTTTTTTGACGGAATGGAACAGCTCCTTTTGTATTTCCCCATAGGCTTCTTCCATAGGCACCTTTACGGTCTTGGTCTCGTTGGGTTCCATATCGATCAGTCCTTTTTCAAGACCTGGGATAAGGGCACCCTGTCCCAGGGTCACTTTTATAGGTTCCCTTTGCAAAGAACTGTCGAATACCTCCCCGGTATCCAGTTTTCCCGTGTAATGTACCTGTACTGTGTCATTTTCCTTAACTTTTCCCATAATTCCAGTAACTTATAATTTTCAATAATTCGTATACTTACAAACTTATGGGTTCTAAAATGGACAGGCGAACGAGCGTCCAAAAATATGGGCGAATTTGCAAAAGCTTAACATTTTAGCGGAAGAATACCGTTTATAACCTTCCTTTAATCGAAAAATACCTTCCTTGCATCGGACAAAATTCCTTAAACGGCCAACTAGGAGTACCTTTCCGTGGCATTTATGTAAATAGTTATGTACGTTACCACTTCCAATCTGGGCAAATTAATGGCGGGGCTTTTGGTCCTTGTCCTATCCGCCACCTCCTGTTCCAAGGACAATTTGGAGTCGGTCGTGGATAATGGCACCCCCCCACCCGATCCCACGCCCGAGGTTTTGGAAGTGAGCCCCATTCCCAGCTACCCCCAAAGAGCCGGTGATCCGGTCGCCGGAAAGGAATACCTATATTCCGGTGATTACATGAGTTCGGGCATCCCTTACAATGCCTATGTCCTGGCCAATGGGGAAGATCTGTTGAACGATCTGGAGCGGACCGGGGACAATGCCGTCATCGGTTACAATTATACCGCTGTGACCGCACCCAACGGGGTCCGGATAGTGGCCCCCAACTGCCTTAACTGCCATTCCGCCAAGATCAACGGGGAATATGTGGTAGGCCTGGGCAGCCATGATGGCGACTTTACAATGAACCGCGCCAGTTTGGAACCTGCACTTAGCGCGGCCATATCGTATCTCTACAACGGTCAAGAAAGCGAGGAATGGCAAGCATACGAGCAGTTTCGAAAGAGCATTGTGGCCATTGGACCAAAGACCATCACCAAAAGTCGCGGGGTAAATACCGCCAATAAGATCACGGAAGTGCTCATCTCCCATAGGAACAAGGACAACCTGGAATGGAGCGACACCCCTTATGTGGCGGTCGGCGAAGATGTGATCCCGGCCGATGTGCCCGCATGGTGGTTGTTGAAAAAGAAAAATGCCCTGTTCTATACGGCAATCGGGAGGAACGATTTCTGTAAATCGTTTATAGGGGCCAGTTTGCTTACCCTTACCGATGTGGAAAAGGCACGGGAGGTAGATCAAAGGATGCCCGATGTCCTTGCCTATATAAAAAGCCTGGAAGCACCGGAATATCCGTTTTCCATTGATGGGGAGCTGGCCGATAATGGAAAGGTGGTTTTTGGCAACCATTGTGCCACTTGCCACGGCACCTATGGGGACACCCCTTCCTATCCCAATTACCTGGTATCCCTTAAGACCGTAAAGACCGATCCCGAGCTTTCAAATCATTACACCGAAAACACGCCATTGAACTCGTACTTCCTGGACTGGTTCAACAATGGTTATTTTGGAAGTGGTACGGATGCCATCAATATCCTGCCCGAGGGCGGATACATTGCACCCCCGTTGGACGGGGTCTGGGCAACCGCCCCCTATTTCCACAATGCATCGGTGCCCACCCTTATGGATGTGCTGAACAGCAAGAACAGGCCGGCACTCTGGAGCAGGACATTCGTCAATACCGATTACGATCAAATGAAACTTGGATGGAAGTATACGGTGGAAAGCGGCAAAAAGGACAAAAACACCTATGATACCGGCCTAAGGGGCTATGGAAATGGGGGACATACCTTTGGGGATGTGCTTACGGATACGGAACGCCTAGCGCTCTTGGAATACCTGAAAACACTCTAAGGTTCCCTAAAGATCATCTAAAAGTTTAGGCCCCTCCCTTTTATTTTCGCTTGTTGCGTTTATTAAAATTCTTGTCTCCCCTTGTTTTGGGCTTTTTGTACTTTTGTGCAATGATCCGTTTATAGGAACCTCCCTGATTGGTCTTGGCATTCTTTTCCTTTTTCTGGTGAAAACCAGATCCCGCTTCCTCCGCCCGTAGTTCCGGATTATTGGTCTCCACCATTTTAGGTCGTTCCTCGGCGGTAAGTACGTCGGAAATGGGAACCTGGTCGGGAAAATCCATCTGGGGAATGGTATGGTCCATCAACGTTTCGATGGCCTCCTTATAGGGCGTTTCCTTTTCGGTATGGAACAGAATGGAAGTTCCCTGTTCCGATGCCCTGCCCGTTCTTCCTATGCGGTGCATATAGTTCTCGGGATAGTTGGGGGTATCAAAATTGATGACATGGGTGATCTTTTCCAGGTCCAATCCCCTGGCCATAACATCGGTGGCGACCAAAATCCTGTTCTTGCCCTCATCGAACTGGTTGATGGACCGCAAACGGTAATTCTGTGTCTTGTTGGAGTGGATCACACAAGCTTCCTCCCCATAGGGTTCCTTAAGATGTTCGAAAACGGTATCCGCCGTTTTTTTATTGGGCACAAAAATCAGCACCTTACTGAACACTTGTCGGTCCTTTAACAAATGTTTCAACAAATTGATCTTGGTATGGAAATTGGGCACCGCGTATACCTGTTGTTGAATATTTTCCAAAGGGGTGCCACTTACCGCAATGGATATTTTTAGGGGATTTACAAAAAAATCGTTTATGAGGGCATCCACATCGTCCGTCATGGTCGCCGAAAACATAATGTTCTGACGACGTTCGGGCAACAGTTCGAAAATATTTATCAGTTGAAACCGAAAACCCAGATCCAACATCACGTCCACTTCATCGATTACCAGTTTTTTGACCGATTTTAGCTGTAATGCCCTGTTCAGCACAAGGTCGTAGAGTCTTCCGGGAGTGGCCACCACAATATCGGCACCTTGGGCCACCTCTTGTGCCTGCCCGTTCATGTTCACCCCGCCGTACACCCCCACTACCCTAACGGACAGGTATTTGGCAAAAGCACGGATCTGTTCCACTACCTGTACCACCAGTTCCCGTGTGGGCACCAGGACCAAGATCCGGGGGTTGGTCTGCTTGGAAAACTTCAGGTCCTGCAACAAGGGAAGCATATAGGCAAAGGTCTTTCCCGTCCCGGTCTGTGCGATCCCCAACATATCCTTTCCACTAAGGATCACCGAAAATGACCCTTCCTGAATGGGGGTAGGGTCCTTGAAACCAAGATCGGCGATCGCATATTGTAATTGGTCGGAAATATTGAAATCCTCAAAAGTGCCCATGGGTGAAATTTTGGGCAAAGGTAGTTGATTCCTTCCGTTGGAGTCCAAGGGGCCGTCCGAAAATAACAAGGCCGCCCCCTTACCGCCCTTATTGGGTCGAATTTTTAATATGTAATAGCGCCTACCGTTCGCTAAAAATCCGCTTTCCCTTTAAAAAATACGACATGCAGGTTTCCTAAACTTTAAAATAGCCTTAATTTTGGACAACCAAAATTTTACCATGCCCGTTTACGAAAACGACCTACTACATAGCACCCTAAAGAAATATTTCGGTTTTGATAGCTTCCGGAACCAACAGGAAGAGATCATCCGGTCTGTGCTGGACCAAAAGGACTGTATGGTGATCATGCCCACGGGCGGGGGAAAATCCATTTGTTTCCAATTGCCTGCTGTATTATTGGAGGGGGTTACCCTGGTCATATCCCCCTTGATCGCACTGATGAAAGATCAGGTGGACGGGCTTAGGCTGAACGGGATCGAGGCCGCTTATTACAACAGCAGTCAAGAAGGCCCGGAACAGCAACAGATTTTGGAGGATGTGGCCTCCTCCAAACTCAAACTGTTATATGTCGCTCCCGAGAGCTTAAAATCCCTCGATCCCATTTTAAGGTCCCGGTACATATCGGCCATTGCGATCGACGAAGCCCATTGCATCTCTTCTTGGGGCCACGATTTTCGCCCTTCCTACCAACAATTGTCCTTTTTAAAGGCAAGCCTTCCGAATACGCCCATTATTGCGCTTACCGCTACGGCCGATAAGGCCACCAGACAGGACATCATGGAGCAATTGGGCATTCCCGATGCCAAACAATACCTGACCTCCTTCGATAGAAAGAACATTTATCTGGAGGTACGCCCCGCGAACGACCGGGTTGGACAGATAATGGATTTTATAGCGGCCCGGCCCGAACAGGCCGGCATCATATATTGCCTAAGCCGCAAGTCGACCGAACAGCTACAGGCCCGATTGGAGCAAAAAGGGCTGAAGGCGCATGCGTACCATGCGGGCCTTGATTTTGGGGAACGTACCCAAGTACAGGAAGATTTTATATTCGACAGGGTAAAGGTGGTCTGTGCCACCGTTGCATTTGGAATGGGAATCGATAAGTCCAACGTCCGTTGGGTGATCCATTACAATATGCCCAAAAATTTGGAGGGCTATTACCAAGAGATAGGGCGTTCGGGCCGGGATGGGTCCAAGGCAAGGGCCTTGTTGTTCCACAGCTATGCGGACGTGCTGCAGCTACGAAAATTTATGGTAGGGGCCGCCAATGAGGACCTACAGATGGCCAAATTGGACCGGATGAAACAATTTTCGGAGGCCAGCAGTTGCCGAAGAAGGATCTTGCTCAGCTATTTTGGGGAGCTGTTGGAAACCAATTGTGGCAACTGTGATGTCTGCCAGAATCCCCCACAGTTCTTCGATGGTACGATCTTGGCACAAAAAGCCCTTTCCGTTATGGCCCGATTAAAGGAAAAGGAGGCCATGGGAACCGTTATAGATGTATTGAGGGGTTCCCACAATGCGCATATCATGGATAAAAATTATGATAGCCTCCCTTCCTATGGGATCGGGAAGGATGTTTCCTGGAAAGACTGGCAGCATTATATCATCCAACTGATGGACCAAGGATTCTGTGAGATCGCCTTTCATGAGCACAATGCGTTACGGCTCACCAATTTTTCCAAAGCGGTACTTTTCCAAGGAATGAAGGTCCAGATGTCCAGGCCGTTATTGGCAAAGGAAACCCCGGAAGCGCGTAAGGAAACAAAATCGGGCCCGAAAAAGACCGGATCCCTCTTTGAACGGTTACGCCTGTTACGCCTTAAACTGGCATTGGAAGGGAACATCCCCGCCTACCTGATCTTTAGTGACGCCACCTTAAAGGAACTAGAGGCCGAACGTCCCCTTTCCGAAAACGATTTTCTAAGTATAAGCGGAGTGGGACAACGGAAAATGGAGGTGTACGGCGATGCTTTTATATCCGAAATAAAGGCTTTTATGGAAGAAAAGGACAAGGGTCGGAAAAAATCGGATACCCTTATGGTCACCTACGGACTCTATCAGGATGGTTTGGATGTGGAAACCATTGCCCAGGAGCGGAATTTAAAGGATACCACCATCTATTCCCATTTGGCCCAATTATACCTACAGGGAAAGGATGTGGACCTTGAGCGGTTCCTTGCCAAAGGGGAACTGGAAGCGATAAAAAAAGCCCATGATGTTTTGGAAGCCCCTGAGGGCCTTAAGCCTTATTTTGAGCATTTGGAAGAAAAAATCCCCTATTCCAGCATCCGCTTGGCACTGGCCATTATCGAGAAGGAAAAACAGTGATACCTAAGTGACCTGATCAGTCCTTCTCTGTCTTGGGACGTATAAGGCCTTCCTGGGCCACGGAGGCGATCAATTCACCGGTGCGGGAATAAATATGGCCCCTCGCAAAACCCCTGGCCTTATTGGCACTGGGCGATTCCAATGAAAACAGCATCCAGTCCTCAAAATCAAAATCCCTGAAGAACCACATGGAGTGGTCCAAACTGGCCATTTGTACATTTCCGTAATGCGCATCGCTGCCATTGGGCAGTAAGGTGGTAGGGAGAATATTATAATCGGAAATATAGGTCAGAATCTGCTGTTTTAAGGGAAGTGACAGTCCATTGATGGGTTCCTTTACCTTAAACCAAACATCGTTTACCGGTGGGAGGTCCTTTTTGTCCATGGGGTTTGGAATTACGGTAGGCTTAAATTCCACAGGTCTTTCGATCTCCAGGAAACTCTTTCTCCCCTTCGGAAGGAAATCGCCATATTCGATCAGAAGGTCCTGCCATCCCATCAGTTCTTCCGGTTGGGGAATGTCCCGTTTCATTTCCATTTGATGTTCATACCCTTCCTCTTCCCTATGAAAAGAGGCCGATAGGATAAATATGATCTTTCCTTCCTGTAGGGCGGTCACCCTACGGGTGGAAAAACTTCCTCCATCCCTGATGATGGCCACCTCAAAAAAAATGGGCAGCTCCAATTTGCCCGCTTCCAAAAAATAGGCATGTAACGAATGTGTTATCCTGCCGTTATCGATGGTCCTATAGGCGGCGTTCAGTGCCTGGGCCAGTACCTGTCCCCCAAAAACATTGGGACTGCCTATGGTCTTGCTATTTCCCATATAGGTATTGTTCCCCTGTTCCTGTAGTTGAAGGATTTTCAATAGTTCGGTAACTGAATCCATGCGTACAATATTAGGGAACAAAGATAAGAAGTTTTGGTAAGTAGGGAGAAATGGTCATATGGATAAGGAGGTTATGGGGTTAAGTGGTTAGAGGGTTAAATGGATATATCTTTAATCGGTCAAATAGGATCCATCCATCATCCATAACTTGATAACAAGCAGCTCCGCTGCGACATAACTTTGTAACCGATCGGATATTCTGTTAGGGTTTTATCTTGTCCTTAGGTAGCCCGATGGATACAATGCCCTGCCCTAGGTGACTCCTCCTGCGTCGGAATGACAGGTCGTTATACGGTTAAATCATCCAACATTCATCATTGATAGTTCATCATACACAGCTTCATAACCAAGCAAGCAGCTGCGCTGCGACATAACTCCGTTACAGAGGACTACACGGGCCGGAACTGCATCCGCTGTATACGGACGGCATTGAGGATGGCCAAGAGGGCCACGCCCACATCCGCAATGACCGCTTCCCACATGGTGGCCATGCCCATTACGCCCAATAGGAGCACCAAGATCTTTACCCCCATGGCAAGCCCTATGTTCTGCCAAATGATCTTTTTGGTCGCGCGGCCGATCGCTATGGCCGTTGCAATTTTGGAAGGCTGGTCGGTCTGTATGACCACATCGGCGGTTTCTATGGCCGCATCGCTCCCCAGTCCGCCCATGGCGATCCCTACGTCCGACAGAGCGATTACCGGGGCGTCATTGATACCATCCCCCACAAAGGCAATAATGTGCCCCTTCCCTTTCAGCTTCTCCACGGCATGTAGTTTATCCGCCGGCAATAAGGCTCCCATTGCGGTACGTATGCCCAATTGGGACGCTACCCGATCTACAACGGGCTGTTTGTCACCGGAAAGCATGATAATTTGACGGATCCCCGCTTTTTCCAATAATTTTACCGCCCCGTACGAATCTTCCTTGATGGTATCGGCCACTACGATATATCCCATATACTTGCCATCCACGGCCACAACTACCAGCGTATCATGATTGTTGTTCAGCTCCTTGTCATAGGCTATTTTATGGGAGTCCAATAACTGTAGGTTCCCTGCCAATACTTGATGGGTCCCTACTTGTCCCTTAAGGCCCTTCCCCGCAATTTCCGCTACATTGGAAGTCCGGTGGGCCACATGTGAATTTTTCGCATGCCCTACCACCGCCTTGGCAATGGGATGTGTGGAATGTTGTTCCAGGGCGGCGGCCATTTCCAGTACAAACTGAGTGTTGCCGTCCACCGCCAAAACCTGCTGCACCTCAAAAATACCCTTTGTCAACGTGCCCGTCTTGTCCATCACCACGGTATCCACTTGGGTCATGACATCGAGGTAATGGGACCCTTTAAAAAGGATCCCATTGCGCGATCCAGCACCGATCCCGCCAAAATATCCCAATGGAATGGAAATTACGAGGGCACAGGGACATGAGATTACCAAGAAAATAAGGGCCCTTCCAAACCATTCCGCAAATAGATAGGCCTCCCCCAGCACCAAATAGGGAACGGCGACCACTGCAATTGCCAACCAAAAAACGATGGGGGTATAAACCTTGGCCAATCGCGAGATCAATAATTGGGTCTTTGCTTTTTTACCTACTGCTTCCTGAACGAGCTGCAGAATTTTGGAGAGCTTGGTGTTTTCGTACAGCTGTGTGGTCTTGATCTGTATGGGCGGGCCCACATTTATCATTCCGGCATACACGACCTCTCCCCTATTTTTTCTTTCGGGCATCGATTCCCCGGTCAACGCTGCGGTATTGAGCTCGGTGGCGTCCGAAAGCAGTTCCCCGTCCAAGGCTACCCGTTGGCCCGATTTGATCGCTATGGTACTTCCCACGATCACATCCCTTGGGTGCATTACCATACTTTTGTTGTCCCGTACTACCGTAACCTCCTCCACTTGTACCTTCAAGAGTGCCTCAATGGAACCTTTCGCCTTTTTTACGGCCCTCTCCTGAACCAGCTCCCCTACCACATAAAAGAGCATGACCGCTACCCCTTCGGCATAGGAACCGATCAAAAATGCCCCAATGGTGGCTACGGACATCAATACGAATTCGTTGTAGATCTCCCCTTGGATGATCAGTTTCATAGATCTTGACAGGACGGGGAAACCTATCAACAAATAACTTAGGCCGAACCATACCACCGGAACGGGGCCATCGAAAAAAGAGACCTGATAGTAATCAAATGCAATGCCGGCCAATAAAAACAAAAGGCTTACAAGGGGCACTATATATTCTACGGATAAAAACCCATTTTTAGGAGTTTCGTTTTTGGAAGGATCGGGGCTGCAAGCAGCATTACCGCATTCGTGTGACATGGGTTACTTTTTTTATCAAAAGTACCGCTTGCAAACGTGCAACGGAAGTGCATTTAGGCAGCACACTGCGGACAGACCCCTTTTACCACCAAATTTATCTCTTCGGACACAAAACTTTCCGGCAGGGAAATAGTGGGTATTTTATGCCTTGGAAGACAAAAGGTGCCATTACAGAGGTTACAATGGAAGTGTACATGCAGGTCCAGATCGATCTGGCACCGGCAATCGTCCGCACATAGGGCATATTTGGCAATACCGGTCCCATCATCGATCTTATGCGCGATGCCGTTGCGCACGTACGTAAGTAAGGTCCTGTACAGGGTGGTCCTATCGGATCTATCAAAATTGTTTTCCAAATCGGTAAGACTGACCGCCCGCTTCCTTCCGTAAAGAAATTGGAGCACCAGCAAACGCATGGCGGTTACCCTTACCCCGTTCCGTTCCAGTTTTTTTTCCAATGCTTCCATAGGATAAAATTAGGCAAATATTGTGTAAATCCGTTGCAAAGTGATCAATATCCCCCCAATGAATACGATGGACTATCTTTGCTCCAGAAAATATGTGGAATGCACCCTAAAAACCTACACAATAGCGCTTACGACTTTAAAAGGTTGATAAGGAAAAATCCTGATCTGGCACCCTATGTATTTGTGAACCAATACGGGACCACCACGGTGGACTTTTCAAGAACGGAGGCAGTGCGACAGCTCAACCGAGCACTTCTGATGCTGCACTACGGACTGTCAAACTGGAATGTTCCAGAAGGTCATCTCTGTCCCCCGGTTCCCTCCAGGGCCGATTATATCCATTATCTGGCGGACCATATAAAGGGTGATGCCATAGGGAAGAACGTCAAAGGGCTGGATATCGGTACCGGTGCCAATGCCATTTACGCAATTTTAGGGGCGCAGATCTACGATTGGAAAATGGTAGGTACGGACATATCAGCGGAGAGCATGGCCGCAGCAAACCGGAATATAACAGCCACTGGGGGACTTTCCGAGAAAATTCAGCTCCGACAGCAGTCGGATCCCGCCCATATTTTTAAAGGGATACTCTTGGAGGGGGAATATTATGATTTTACGCTCTGTAATCCCCCTTTTCACAGCTCGGCGGAAGATGCATTAAAAGGCACGGTCCGCAAAACGGAAAATTTACACGGCTCTGCGGAAGTGGGGCGCAATTTTGGGGGAACGGCACAGGAATTATGGTGCAATGGCGGAGAAGCCCTTTTTATTAAAAGAATGATCAAGGAAAGTGTGGCCTATGGACATCAGGTTGGGTGGTTCAGCAGTTTGGTCTCCAAAAAGGAACACCTTCCCAAAATTATTTCCCAATTAAGGAAATTAAAGGCGGTACATGCTATAGTGCACATGGAACGGGGAAACAAAAAGACACGTTTTATCGCTTGGAAGTTTGACCGCTAGAAAGTTATGGGCCTACATTGATAGCGAAGTGCTTTAAGCCCTTACCTAAAACGTTTGGATTTTAATTAGATCAATCTTCTGGAGGGTGGCCGTGGATATCCTCATAGATGGTATCAAAATTATCACGGAGATAGGCCCTTAATTTTTTGCGATAATCATCGTTCAACCAGGATACAAAATTATAGGTGCTCCTACTGATGCATTTGGTGTAGCGCTCAATTCTAAAATCGATGTCATCGCTCAGCATTTTGGCAAGGGCATAGGCATCATAGACATCCTCGCTGTTCTCTACGCATATTAGTGCGTGCTGTTCAATGGAACGTTCCAGTACGACTTTGGAACTTTCCCCATTATTGACGGAATCGATATAAGTCTGTTTGATATCAAAATATACCTCTTTCGATTTTGCAAACTCCGCCCGTAGTTCCGTGGGCATCTCATATCTAAAGTTGCTTTCCAGGTCTTCATCGTTCTGTAGGTTGTCCAGATAATGGTTGGGAAAGTGAAAGATCTTTTGCCAATCCAGATCGGCGCCCCAAGGGCCAAATCGATGGAAATTGTTCCCAAGGTCGATGACGTTAAAAGTAGCCTTGTTCGTAAGTATCCTGGAACCACGGCCGATCATTTGGTAGTACAGTGCCAAGGATTTGGTGGCCCGGTTAAGTATAATGGTATCCACGGTGGGTTCGTCAAAACCCGTAGTAAGGATACTCACCGAGGTTAGGATGGCGTCCGGGGTTTCCTTGAACCATTTTAAGATGTGCTTACGTTCCCTTTTGGTGGCGGTATTGTCAAGGTGCCGGATAGGATAGTCCATTTTTCGGAACATATCGTAAACGAACAGGGAGGTATTGATCCCATTGTTGAAGATAAGGGTCTTTTTCCCTTTGGACCGTTCCTCATAGGCCTGCATCAATTTTCCGAGCATATCCGTTCCGGTATAGAGATCGTCGGATGATTTTACGGTATAGTCCCCGTTGGATCCAATTTCCAAGGAAGTCAGTCCCACGTTATAGGAATAGGTTTCGGCCCTGGCCAAAAATTCATTTTCGATCAACGATTCAATGGTCTCCCCTACAATGAGCTCATTGTAGTTATCCTTCATGGGAAGTTTTATATTGGAACTTAAGGGCGTGGCCGTTACCCCGAGGATAAAGGATTTTTCAAAAAATTTAAAGAGTTTTGTAAAGGAATTATAGTGTGCCTCATCGATAATGACCAGACCGATATCGGAAATATCCAGTTTATCGTCGTTCAATCGGTTGTTAAGGGTTTCCACCATCGCCACGAAACAACTGTATTCTTCCTGATCGTCCAGATTGGCCTTACTATCGATCACCTTGTTCTTTACACCGAACTCCTTTAACATGTTCGAAGTCTGTTTGCATAGTTCCACCCTATGTGTCAGTACGGCCACCTTTTTGTTATGGTGTTTCAGGTATTGCCGCACCATTTCCGAGAAAATGACGGTCTTGCCCCCACCGGTGGGCAGTTGGTACAATAAATGGTAGTCTTCTGGTGCCTCCTCAAAACACTTGAAAATTTGATCTATGGCACCTTTTTGGTAACTGTATAGATCTTTGCCTGATTTTCTGTCTTCGGTTTCAACGGTTTTTACTGTGGACATGCGTGGAGATTAGTGCATGCAAAAGTACGGCCTTTATAGGGTTTCTGTCAAATATGGCCCTTAAAATTATCCAAAAGTTCCATTTTTTGGATTTTCAACCGAAAAATATGGATTTTAGCGGTTCCAATGTTCTGGCTTATTGCAAAACGACCTGTTTTTTATCGACTTCATGACTTCCCTGTCAGCAGTTCTGAAAGGGCGGTAAGGGACCCCACGGAGAGGGTCGGGGAATCCATAAGGGGATATCCCTGTCTATTGGGCCTTTGTACAAAGCCCGTCATAAGTCCCGCCCGCTGGGCCCCCATAAGATCCCAGGCATGTGTGGAGACCAGCATGCTATAAATGGGCGAAATTTTCATTTCTTTGATCACATGGTGATAGGTGGCCGGATGGGGCTTATATAACCGGACACTTTCAACGCTAAAGATATTTTCAAAAAAGTGATCCAGTTCAGCGTATGCCAATTGTGCCTTAAGGGTTGCGGTACTTCCATTGGTAAGGGTGACCATGGGAATGCCTTTATCCCTGATATGGGAAAGCGCACTGTGCACATCCTGATGGGGCGGTAATTTTTTGATCAATGCCACAATGTCCCTTATCTTGGTTTCCGAAATCTGTTTGTCAAATCGTTCGGCCGTCATTCGTAAGGTAGCGGTAGCAATCTCCCCAAAATCACGGTACCTACCCGTAATCGACTCCGATGTGGAATAGTGCAAGAGCTCGGCAAACCAGCTATCAAACGCCAGCTCGTTCGCAAGCGTATTGGCCAAGGCCACTTTTATGGGCTTAAAATCCAGTAAGGTACCGTTCACATCAAAAATGAGCAGTTTGGGTCTGATCAACATAGTATTACAATTATCGGGATACGTTGTGTTGGTTTGTTGAAGGATATACGTTCCCGTACAAAGATCGGTCTTTTTTGTTTTTAAAAAGGAAAAGAAAATGCTCCCGCTGATCAACGCCGATTTTATTTATCTGCGATAATCTGCGGAAAAAATCTGCGCCCATCTGCGGGGAAATAAAATGGTCCCGATCATCTTCGCTGATTTCAATAGTCTGCGGGATCTGAGGGGAAAATCTGCGCCCATCTGCGGGGAAAAAAATGTCCCGCTGATCTTCGATGATCAAAAACCGCTGATCTACGCCGATTTCAATAGTCCGCGATAATATGCGGAACCAATCTGCGGAATCTGCGGGGAAATAAAATGGTCTCGATGATCTACGCTGATTCAAAAACCGCCGATCTACGCCGATTTCAATAGTCCGCGATAATATGCGGAACCAATCTGCGGAATCTGCGGGGAAAAAAATGTCCCGTTGATCTTCGCTGATCCAAAACCGCCGATCTACGCCGATTTCAATAGTCCGCGATAATCTACGGGATAATATGCGGAACCAATCTGCGGAATCTGCGGGAAAAAAAATGTCCCGTTGATCTTCGCTGATCCAAAACCGCCGATCTAAGCCGATTTCAATGGTCCGCGATAATCTGCGGGAAAATCTGCGAGTATCTGCGGGGAAAAAATGTCCCGTTGATCTTCGATGATTCAAAAACCGCTGATCTACGCCGATTTCAATGGTCCGCGATAATCTACGGGAAAATCTGCGCCCATCTGCGGGGAAATAAAATGGTCCCGTTGATCTATGTTGATTTTAGTGGTCTGCGAGAACCTGCGGGGAAGAAAATATTCCCAGTATGTATACCGATCCAGAATCATTTTTACGAAAAAAAAAATTCCGTTGAAATAGCTGTCCAACGGAATCGTTTTATAATATACTTTGTAAACCTGGATGTTACCCCTCAATTTCCTGATGCGTGCTTACCGCGATCCTGTTCCATGCATTAATGGTGGCGATTACCATAATGATCTGTGCAATTTGGTTTTCGGTAAATATCCCAGCAGCTTTAAGATAGGTCTCTTGCTGTAGTCCATGTTGATCGATCAAGGTAATTTCCTCGGTCATCGCCAGTACGGTACGTTCTTCTTCGGTAAAGAATCTTGTGGCTTCCCTCCATGCGCTCACCAAAAAAATACGTTTGGCGGTTTCACCGTTTTTAATGGCATCTTTGGTATGCATATCGATGCAATATGCGCAATTATTGATTTGGGAAGCCCTGATCTTTATAAGTTCCTTTAAGGTTTTTGGGATGTCGGTTTTAGCCAAATATGCTTCCAAGCCGAACATTGCCTTAAATGCCAGTGGCTCTACATTGCCGATGTTGATCCGTTTTTCCATTGTTTTGATTTTTAAATTTTGTTTATACAAAGTTGTAAAAACCAAGACCGGAAAAACTTAAGCTGGTTTAAGAAATACTTTTTTTTCGGATCTCACTTAGGTATTCGGGTGTAAACCCCAGATACGAAGCGATAAGATACTGTGGGACCCGTTGTAGGAATTCGGGCTGACTTTTACGAAAAAGATGGTACAGCTCTTCCCTGGAGTGTTCATATATAAACTTGACCCGCATCTGTGCGGCGGCATAGGCTTTTTGGTAAATACAGCGAAAATAGCGCTCCATTACGGGATGGTTCAACAACAGTTTTTCTTGTTGCTCCTTACTAATTGACAGAAGTTCCACATTTTTTACCGTCTGGATATAAAATTCGGTGGGCATTTGGTGCAAGTAGGAAAAGGTTTCGGTCATCCACCAATTTTCAATGGCAAATTCCGTGGTTTGTTCCACACCTTTTGAATTGATAAAGAATTTTCTGAGAATCCCTTTGAGTACAAAATAGTTCGTACTGCAGATATTTCCCTCTAAAAGCAGATTTTCTTTTTTGGGCAGTGTACGGTATTGAAAGTAAGCCATCACAGCCTCAAACTCATTGTCGTCTATAGCGGTGAATTTCTGGATATGGGCTCTAAATTGCTCGGACATGGATATAGCCATTGTTTACCGGTCCAATTTAACCAATTAATTTCAATTGAAATATCCCAACCAACAACCCCTACCATAGTTTTTCCTGTATCGGTGAAGAAAAAATGGTCCTGTTGATCTATACTTATTGTTCTGGGAATCTGTGGGGAAGAATAAGTCCCGCTGATTTTCGCTGATTTTAATGTTCTGCGGAAATCTGCGCGCATCCGCGGGGAAAAAAATTGTCCCGCTGATTTCAATGGTCTGCGGTAATCTGCGAAACCAATCTGCGAGCATCTGCGGGGAAAAAAATTGTCCCGCTGATCTACGCTGATCTAACTGCGGGGAAAAAAATTGTCCCGCTGATCTTCGCTGATCTCAAAACCGCTGATCCACGCTGATTCAATTGTCCGTAGTAATCTACGCTAATCTTAATGGTCTGCGAAATCTGCGGAAAAAATCTGCGCCCATCTGCGGGGAAAAAAAATAGTCCCGCTGATCTACGCTGATCTCAAAACCGCTGATCCACGCTGATTCAATTGTCCGTAGTAATCTACG
>CAXBDK010000016.1:0-97263 GCA_963974715.1 uncultured Sediminicola sp. | reverse complement strand
ATAAAAAATTAAACCCGCTGAAATTCTATTTACACAAAATTTTGGATACTGTCATGCCAAAGCCCAATAGCCCCAAACCGGTCAAATATCCTAGTATTATTCTTGTCAACGGACTGATGAGATCGTTTTCAATGGAGTATTTTGCGCCTATGGCGACCCCCATGACGGTAATGATGATCCCAATTTTGTTGATCAGGTTTTCCCCAATAAATTTTTCGAGGTCCGACTTTACCTTCGGCCTGTCCAAAGGGGGAGCGGGTGGTCTTGCCGGTTCTTTCTTTGCCTCTGGGGGGTAATTGATAGGTGCTGCCGTTGCGTTCTCCCTAACGATTTCCAGATTGGGTCCCGCCGATGGCCACTCCTGTTTTATCGCTTCCTTATCGGGGACCGGTGCCGCCGCCGAAGATTTAAGGAGATTTATTGCTGTCCGCAGTTCATTTATTTCCCTTGAAAAATCGTCCTGCCTTTTCAGAAGGGTTTCCAGCTTGTTCAGGAGCTGGTTTATATGGTCTTGGTGGTCGGTCATTTTTTTGCTTTAAGGGGTGGCAACAATTTATATCGTTGCCCATAGCCTTTTCTATTTTTAGCGCACCACTAATATAGTCGATAAAAGTATTAATTGTTATCGGCAAACTATTTACTCCAGTACACAAGGACTCATTGCTTAGTTATCAAAGTCCTACAATTGTACTGAGATACTCCCATAGTCCTGAAAAACACACAAACAAAAAAGCTGTCCCCGTAAAGGACAGCTTTGTCAGATATGGCCATGGCCCTTATTAGGTCAGGTCATTAATGGTGGTTCAGGAGATATTTTTCTTATTGGACTGCAGATGTGGTACAATCAACCTTTCCAGATTTTATTAGTTGCTTGCAGTTGTCCTTTTTCCAAATGGGTTTCCATTAAAATTCTTTGGCTATTTTATAATTAAAACTGTAAATCCACATATTCCCTAAATCATAGTTTCTTGGTCCACAATTAACGAATCCTCTAACCCTTCAAAAATTGTTTCAATAGCGTATAGGTACAAAAGAATTGTGTTTGCTGGCACCTCACCGATGTTAAGCGCCTGGCCTTTAGACCATAATCTACCTTGTTCGACCTTAATGATAAAATCAATTCATAAGATGTTGGTTGTCTGTTTTTAAAGAACTCCAAGTGTGGCACTAAATTTTAATTGATCAATATAAAATTTGTAATACAAAATTTTACTTCAAAGATGAGTTTAAAACCTAAGAGTCCCTACCTCAATTTCGTCTTCTTCCTTATCAAGTCTAACTATAGAAGTTTTGCGCACTTCATTTGCCCTACCGTAATTGGTGAAGAATGTAACTTTTAAAACAGTCGGCCCCGATATTTTTTGTACATTATCCGCGTAGTAGTCCACCAAAACTTTGTACACACCCTTAGGAGAATTCCTGATCATGAATTCTTCAGGGCCATAACCTTCTGTCATATCTTCAGATATTCGACCGCCTGATCGGGTTTCGGAATTTTTATAATATGCCTTTTCTCCTTTGGGGTCTTCCACCCATAGATCAATGTCCGTGTCGTTATGGTTCCAATCAATAACAACCCTAATATCAACTGGAATTTCTCTGAATTTTTCTTTTTGGGCTTTATCCAGCTTTATCTTTTTTCCATATTTGTTTACTAATCGTGTCAGCTCTACAAAAACTATCTGCTCAATTCCATAGTAGCGCTCTTCTTCATCTTTATCCAGTAATTCTCCATTATAGAGTTTATAAAGCAGATCAAAACTCTCTACTGCCTTTCCTGCGAGTTCGTAGGCCAAAGCCAAATCTCTATAGGATTGCGGATCTTCGGGTCTTAATTCCAGTACTTTTTTGTACACTGTGACCGCTAGATCATATTCCGCAAAATATTCCAACTTATACGCTAAGGCCTTTATAATTTCATGATCGTTCAGCTCTATCTCTATCAGATTAGAAAGAACCGTAATGGCTATATCCGATCTTCCCCTTAAATCAAAAAAATCGGATACATCCATATAGAAAGATGGACTATTTGAATAATCATCCCTAATTTCCAAATATTTATCATAAGCCAACTCGGTTGTGGATTCTTTTTCTAAAATTTTGATATAGGGCGTGTGCGGGTTCCATGGCTTCAACTCTATTTTCTCAGTTATCTGTTGATTCAACGCTTCAATGGCTTTCCGATCTGTCCCTAAACCTTTTTTGGTAGTAATGATAATGACACCGTTCTGAGCTCTAGCACCGTAGATTGCCGAAGCATTTAACGCTTTCAATACCTGTATTTCCGCAATTTTTTCTGGTTTTAATTCCTGTACGGGATTATTATCCACTATTGATCCGTCAACTATATAAAGAGGACTGTTATCGTTCGATATTGAGTTCATCCCTCTAAACTGGACATCGGAATCGGACCTTTCATCCCTGTTGCCCATGGTAATCCGTACTCCTGTTACCTGACCTGCCAATGACCTGGAAACAACTTCAGAAACGGAAGAGGCCAAGGAATGTTTTACCATTTGTACACCCATCCCCGTTACTACAACTTCATCCAAATGCGCGGCATCTTCTTGTAAAGATATTGTAATACGTTCATCGTTACTGATTACAACAGTTGCCGTTGAAAATCCTACGTACGAGAATATTAGTACATCGTTCTCGTCTGCATTGATGATGAAATTACCATCAAAATCGGTTGTAGTGCCATTTGTAGTTCCTTTTACAACAACGTAAGCACCGGGAAGTGACCGGTTATAGGAATCCAATACGGTACCAGAAACAATATTTCGGGTTGGATCAATATTAATATTTACGCTTTCTGATGTTGGTCGACCATTGTTTGGGATACTATCCATATGGGTACTGTTACCTCTTCGGGTAGAAGGGGGGACTTGATCAATGATATGGGCAATTTCTGGCCGCCTTTCCTTTATTTTCCGCTTTGGGTATTCTGCACTATACCACTCAAGTATATCTTGATAATCCTCAAATATTCCCTCTCTCCTATCCATCAAATCTCCCAGTCTCTCTGCTTCCTCTTCTTCTATATCATGCATATTTTCTTTGTATTCCGCTCTTAACTCTTTTGGGGGTTCAATTCTGTACCGTACGTAGTCTTCAATTCTATCCAAAATCAACATCGAGGTATAATCGGTGACCAAATGATACTGCTTTGCCAACGAGATTATTTCTTCCCTGTTCTTTTCTTTGTTTTGGTTTAGAAAGCTTAATTTTTGTTTTGCCCATAACCTTTTTATCATTTCTGATTTTTGAAGCGTATTAATGGAAACGTTAATACGTTGGGTTATTTCACCTCGATACCCGAACAGTAACTCTATACTGGTTTCATTATTGAACTTTCCGGCTAGAGAAAAATCTTCAGAGACATTTACTCTTGTTTTTGGGTATATTTCACTTACTGAATTATCGTGATCCGCTCCCAAATACTGAAAAACCTCCTTCTTCAGCATCTCAACCGCTTCGACATACGGAAGCCTAACTAAATTAATATAACTGCCGCCAGATTTGGTTGCTATGGAATTCAGTGTCTCGTGATTGGCAGAAACAATCGAATTTATGGCGTAAACAGATGGTCCGTTCTCCTTTGAAAAATCCCCAAGATTGGCCAAACCGTCAGAGAATAATAGCAACTCATCCGATTGAAGGTCCAATGTTTCAAATTTATTCATGGATGTTCCTCCATCATATATTGTGCTCTTGATTGCTTTCTTCAAGGCAACCCAATTTCCGTCTTCGATTTTAAAAATAGTGTTGAGTTGTATGTCATTACTGAAAGAAATGAATTGAATTTCCACATTTTGGAGATACCTGAAATAATCATCCAACAGTTCCAATTCGTTGACCAGATTTCTATTTCGCATAGAATAGGAAGCGTCCCATAATAAACTGATCTTATTGGGTTTTGCCTTAAGTCTACTGTCAGGTATTAGTGTTTGGTATATATGGAAATAATCATTGTAGCTTAAAACCCTATCCTCTCCTCGTTTATTTGGTATTTGGAAAATGATAGGGTGTGTAGGGCAGTGATTTTGTTTTTTTAAAGTAGCGGTGAATACACCTTTGTCTTCTTTAAATAAGAAGTTTTCATACGTATTGCTATTTGCCATTGGAAGACCTTGTCCTTCAGGGATTTCAATATGTACTGAAAATTCATCCAGCGCCTCCTTTATCCCTAAAGTGATCACATAGGTCTGTATTTGGTCCAAGGTGGACAATTCTTGTTCAAAGGTCAGAACAATGTGCTTGTGTTTTTCTGGCAAAATGGGATATATTCGTGCCTTGTAATTGTTGCCTTCCGTTTTTTCGAGGAGACCCGGGTCAATGTTCTGCCTCACCGTACTTTCAAAGGCAACACGGGCGAGTTCTTTTTCCACGATGACCGCCTCACGTAATTTATCATTGACATCCATTGCAAATCTTGATACTGCCTGTCCCTCTCCCAGTGGAAATACCAACTCCCCTTCCAAAGTTCTATCCAGTTCATTGTAGAATTTCATGTCGTAGGTCGTAAATGCAAAGTTGCCTACAATCTTCACATCGATTTTTAACGTTGTAAGTTTTAGTCGACTCGAATCGGTCAAGACAATTTCAGGAGGTCCTTGAGCAAAAAGTTGCACACCTATAGATAGGAAACCGAGCAGGATTAACTTTTTCATGATTGGTTATTTTATGGTTTATTGTAAAACTCTTATTAAACGATGGCACATACAACTTAAATTGAGTGAGGTGGCATTTTCAATGAGTGAGGTCACCTGTAAAAGAATTTGGAGATTGGTTTTATACCAGAATCCGGGGCACCAGCGAACTAAAAACTAATAGATTTACGGGTATTTAAAGCACTGTGGTAATTGCTGCTTTAACAGAGTATCCCATTTGTGTCCTTAATTCATTTTTTGCTTCCTGCCCAAATTTCCGCAAGCAGGTACGCTTATCTATCCAAATGCGATAAGATCGAATCAGCAACCTGGTGTAGTCAGTTCTGGCAAAAGATTTGGGAATGTTGTGCACCATCATTATCTACAATTGGGTATTTGGCGGCCAAAAATTCTTAGGCGCCATTATTTTCGTAAAAAACAGCATTATTAAAATCATGGTCGAAGTCCAGGCCGGTGACGAAAATATCCAAATATCCATCGTTGTTATAATCCACGAAAGAGCTGAAACCAAGATAACCGCCTTTTAGATTTTGGGTATTCAATCTTTCAAAAGTTTGAGCGGAAATCGAAACAGATAGGAAAGCAAAAAGGACAAACATCCTATGAGATAATCTATTTTTAATTTGATAGTTGTTGAATATGAGTAATTTAAGGTACTGCAAAGTAAGTTCCGATTCGATTAAGGAACAAATTAACGTGGAGTATAACCGATAATTGTAATGATCCTTTTAAAAAAGGCTATTAATCGTTATAATGCTCACCACTTGGAGAAGGAAAGACGTATTTTTTTTAATACTCTTAATCACGTAAAAAAAATTTAAATGTTGAAAACCAAAACAACATTTCGACGCAAACGGCGGAGAATCAAATTCCACTTAGTGAATAATAGAGTTTTTATTACGAAATAAATCTAATCCGTTCCTACTTATAAAATCAAAATTATTTCCTATCCGATCGACCACATTTACTTTGATCTGGGCGTGTCACCGCCCGCATTCTGCCCTCCCACAACAGCCTCGCAAACATGCAAGCGGGCCGGGTCATCCGCTATATCTTTTGTGGACCTAAAGGACCACAAAAGGATGCCGCTGCTACCCCTCACGCAATTCACCGGTCATAAACCTACTTATACATCTTTTTAATTTTCAATAGCAGCTATATCTATTTTGGTAGTATAAATGTTGCCCTCACCACATTCCCGCTCCATTTCATTCCGGGGAACAAGGCTCGCATCCACTAGTCTTGGACACGATCCCCGTTATTGACTTTCCATTCCGTTCCACATTCCCATTGTAACGATCCATCGCCTTCGAATTTGCTATCGCTACTTGGACTTTAAACCATCAACATCTAAGGAATACACAGCTCCCTTCCTCATATGACTTTATCTTTGATGCCAATGACCTATTGGTGTGTGGTTGGACGATTCCTCACCGTACAAAATAAAATCACAACTAGAAGTTTTATAAATTGATATTTACATACCTTTTACCCCAATAACTCACTTTTAACTGACAAGCGGGCATTTTATTTTAAAAAAGAAAAACCGATAAATACTGGTATTTACGTTGTTTTCGTGGTTTTTAAAATGAATTAAAAACCTTTTTGCTCGCCTATTTTTATTTAATGTTTTTGTGGACTTTATAACTAACGATAAAATCTGTTCGTTTTAGCCATTCACCCCCGCTTCCTTAAGGATTTCTTTATGGAATTCCAAAATTCCCCTTATACTTTTTTGATCAATACGCTGACAATGTATTGCTGCATTTTCTATAGTATTCATCATCTTATCAAATCCGCCGTTTTCAAAAATGTTACCGGTTTCATGTTTAAATGTACCACCCCCAACAATCGCATTTTGTAATTCATCCCAAGTTTCAATATTGGGCATTGGAACAAAATTATAGGTGGCCAACCCCTCCATTTCTTCGTTTAATTTGTTGATCGACTGTTCTATCTGGTATGTCAAAGCGTTGATCCGTCCGTGGGTGACCTCTTCCTCGGCCTGTAGATCGGCAACCTTTTGATAAATGGCCCCTTTGGTCTCCATGATGCTCCTATAAATCTTGACAATGCCCCGATGTTGGTTATATCTATCCAATAGCATAACCTCCTTGGCCTTCTGTTTGGCCAAATTATAATGAAGCGAACAAAATGCTATATCCCAATCCGTAAAAGCCTCGTTAAACAATTGCTCACGTTGACGTAGCAAATATTCATAACCTTGCCCTACGTTTTTTTTGGTATAGGTAATTCCATGAACAGAAAGGATATTTTCTTTGGTGGTACCCTCTGCAATTTGCCGTGCTTTTTGCATTAGTAGCTCCAGTTCAGTAATTGGTCCCATCAAAGTATTCAATTCCATTTTTAACTTTTGAAGCGAATTGGCATCGGGAGATCCCATAGTTTGTGCCTTTTCTTCAAGATCTCCGATTTCTGGAATATGCAGAAACCTATTTTCAAAGGTATTGCCATACTCTTCCATTAATTCACTGCCCTGGGTTTCTCCCTTTATAAAATTTTCGAACGCTTGGGGTGCCACAAAGTCCACAGGAACAACACCCAAGTATTCATTGTAAATCAATGCGGTCATGTCTTCCTGTAACGTTTCCTTTTTTCCAAACAGGATCCAGGGCGACCGGCTATCTTCGGCACAGGCAATATATGGGGTTTTAGCATTTTTTTCCCGTTTGTCATTCGGGGGATGACTGGCATACATACTTACCTTTGATACTTCTGAATTTGAAAAATAAAGTTTTCCACCGCGCAGGTCGTCCGGTAATCCGGATAAAGATTCCTGTTGTTGTTCCGCTCCCCTGCCAACCGCCATTCCGTTGTGGGCGTATAAATTCTTTACATATTCCTTCTTTTGTGAGGCCAGATAAGCATAGTTTATGGTACTGTTCCAATTGGTCGATCCACCATCCAGTTTCCATAAAGCAGAAACAATGGCATCGCTTCCCGATGTGCTTACAGCTACCTTATCTGCATTGAATTCCATTTCCCTGGAAAGTGAGGAGTTCATAATATTCAGAAACTGGTAGAACAGTTTAAGGATTTGGCGAATGATCCATATTATAGGGGTTATCGCCCAGGCAGCAGCAGAAAATCGGAGATCGGAAGCCCGCCATTTATCCAATAGGTCGTCCCATTTGTCCCTGGCAAAAATCATATCATGTATAATTGTATTCGCCGAAATGATATAACTGCCAATTTTCATACTGCGTTGGGCAAAATGCCCAAATTCATGACTTATCACGGCCTTGAACTCGGAAAGGTTTAAACAATCCAACAACCCCATACCAATGGTAAGTTCCTTTTGCACGGGAAGAAAAAGGCTCAACCACATGTTGGTATAGCAAACGTACGCGTTTACATCGGGGTCTACATAAATGGATTTCGGCTGGGGCGCCCCGGTTTCTTTACATATCTGGTTTACAAAGCCCCAAAGCTCATGATGATCCTGTTTATCCAATTTAATACGGTTACTAGGTCTATGGTTCTTAAGCTTAAAAATAAATTTTAGGGTAAATGCAAAGAGCATAGCGGCCCCGATTATGGCACCTAACTTCATAAGAATGGTAAATTTGTTAATACTGCCCATATCATAGATAATGGTATAGTACACCAAATACCCCAATGACAATATCAGGGTTGTATAAAGTACAAAAAAGAGAATGATGGCCAGGATCGCCAGTAATGCCCTGAACTGGTAAGATGGTGTTAAACTAGTTAACTTTTTAGTAGATAGGGCCGGGCTTTCGGGATAGAATGTTGTGGTCATTAAAATTTTTGGTTTGGTTTTAACAGGGGCAAAATAAAAAGAAAATATAATATAGTCTATAAAATTGGACAACTTGTCTCTTTTTTATGATGAAAGAGCCATCGGAGAGTGGGATACTATTCTCCAAGTTATAGAATGTTATTTTGAACTTTCATTTTCTCCATAACTTAGCACCACTTATCTAAGTAGTACACCCCATTCCCACTCCATTCCCTTCCGGGGATCAAGGCTCGTACACAATGGTCTTGGACACGATTCCCGCTTCTGATTTTCCATTCCTCTTCAAGCCAGAACCCTGGATCAAGTCCGCTTGACCTGAATTCATATTTGCGTTTTTGTTCCGCTTCATGTGATCTGAAATTTCACGGTCCCTCGATTTAAAGAGTACATATTACTCTCCAAAGTTGCCTTTATTGAAGTCAATAAACATCCTTCTTGCAGGACGCCCACATACCTGCCGGTCCCTGAAATGGGCTATTATGGCGGATATATTTCTGAAAAAGCCGTAGAAGGCCTACTTTTGTCCAAGGGAGCGGGACTGATGAAAAATGCGATTGGGGCCGCTAAGACAGGTGCTGGAGGGGTAAACCGTATTTATTCTGCACGTGAACTATTAAGAAGGACTGCAGAACCCGGGCCTTTCCATAATTTTCCAGAGTCATTCAATCAAGCAATTTTTACACAAGGCACTAAAACAGCTGCTCCAAATTTTTTTAAAGTAAGTAAACCAGGTTTAAGCAACACTGGGATTATGTATGAACTCCCAGGTACGGTTAATGGTACTGATAGAATATTTCAAATTGGTGTTAGACCCACAATTTCGGGTAATACGGAATTGATAATGCACAGATTTTTTAAACCTTATTAAAATTAATACCATGAATATTGATAAATCTTTAACACACAGATATGATTTCGAAATTCTTGAAGAGCCAAAATCGGGATATGAAATTTATTATTATCCCGGAGCTTCGACTTTAGGTGGCATGGATGGGGTAATTGTTCAAATAAATCCAGAACATGGGGAAACATGGATTGGAATATTTGCTTTTGGAAATGTGAGTAAAAATGGAGCTTTGGGAGTTTATACTACCCCGCACTCAAATAAGTTATGTGTTGTTGCAAATGGCGCTGGATACATAGTCTCTTCTGATAACCCAGAGAAATGGGAAGAGATAAAGTCTATACCCATAATTGATGCTAGAATAAGTAAAGCGCAAAATCTTCTAATATTTGCAGATTATACAGGGTTGATTGCCTACAATGATAACGGTGTAAAGTGGAAAACGAGACGGCTTGCATGGGATAATTTGAAAATCATAGAATTATCTGATGACTACATCAAAGGAGAATACTTTGATATTAGAAGCGATAGAGATGAGTTCTTTGAAGTAAATCTCGTTTCGGGAATAAGTAAAGGCGGAGTGGAGTAGAATTTTGCATTAAGTAAAGCATTAGCTGATAAGTACGAATAGCTTATTTGGCTTGTAGTTTTAAAGGGTATTAAAGAAAAACACATGTTTTATATGGCCCTCGTCCAATTCTCCATTATCCTCGATACGTTTTTAAGAATGCTTTGGCAGAGTCGCCGTCCATCGCCATCGGGTAATCCTTTTTCATTGGTGAATTCCGCCAGTAATTTTGTGGGCAGGATCCCCCAGATGTCGGCCCTTGAAATGGGCTATTATGGCGGATGTATTTCTGAACAAGCCGTAGGATGCCTGCTTTTGTCCAAGGGGACGGGGCTGATGAACGATGCGATTGGGGCTGCTAGAGAGGGAACTCTATAATTAGGGGCAGGTCGTTCGGGAGCTAAACAATGGCTTCAAAATGCAGGAAATTTAGAAAGAGGTACATTGATCCAAAATATCGAATCTGCCGGTTTCAAAAGAATGAGTCCTACAACTTCCCCTGTAAGTGTTTTTGAGCGAGGCGGTATGCGAATCAGATTAGACCCACCACAATCAGGAACACCTTTTAACCATATGCATTTGGAGTATGGAGGGAACAGTTATAATATCTTTCTAAATCCAGTGCATTATAAAAGCCCTGCGGCGCATATTCCAATCAGATAAACAATTTAATATGGAAAGAAAATTAGAATATTCGTTTGATGACGAGCCTGTTAGCAAATTTTGCTACTATTTGGAAACCCAAAAAATAGAAGTTGGTTTTAAAGGGTACTATGATTTAATTAAGGATAAATATATAGATGTTCCCTGTATTTGGGTTTTTGAAAATTGGGAGTTCGCAAAAAGTTCGGTTGGAGATGAGCAAAAGAAATATGATTTAAGTAAGCATATAGGCATCTTCAGTTTAATCTTGTATCTCAAATACAATGATGACAAAGAATTAGAAATGCTCGTAAATACTGTAGATAGTAGATATATAACTTTGTTTTTTAAAGAACCACAATTGAGTTTAAGATAAACAAGGATAGCCTGTGAATCATTATCCGCAAGGAACACATCAACCATAGCAAAAATATATCCCTTATCGGAGGCTTGAGTTTTCAATATCCTGTAACCGTTTTATGTTTTTTATCAAACTTGCTGTTTAAACCTTTATCTATAACTGGATATCCTAGAAAATGAAATTGGAACACGAAATATTGATTAATAAATATGGACAATCATTGATTGATTTAGAACCCTTGTTACATATTTTTGAGCCTTTAGAAGTTGCATCTAAAAGAAATATTTTAAATGATATGATTTTTCTCATTCAACAATCAAAGGCAAAGGATAGTGATATAGAGACCGCTATTTTAGAAAGCAGCTTAAAAGCTTCCTATACCCCTTGTGTACTTTTAAAAAAAGGAGTGGCAAATCATCATCTTCAAAAGTTAATCAGTTTACCCGAAAATGAATTAACCAAAGTGTTTATTTTGCTTTTGAATTTATTTAGAATTGCTTACACGAGAAGATTTGAACTAGAAAAAAACAATCCTGATAAATGGTGGTACTGGGATTTATCCGATACAAAAAACATTCAAAGAATTTCTCAAAATCCATAAATAGTGTAGCCTTACCCTAATTTAGGACAAATTTCAATTCGACAATTTTTACATATGACCCCCCATCCTTCCCCTCGGCAACCCAATCTCCTTACTCTGCTAATAGGGCGCACGGTGGGTACTGCTGACATCCTCCCGTAACCTATGGTGGGCCCTATAGGAGGCATCGGGCTCGTGGGCATACCGGGGGTCGGGGACAAAGGGCATCTTGGCCATTTTGCTGATGGTGATGGTGGGGAAATGGTAGTCCACCTCCACCGTGCCCAAGAGCAGGTAACAGCCCCCGCCCAAAAAGGGATATTTCCGCAGGCAGTCCGCAAAATGGGCGGTATCGAAAAATGCCCCCTCCACATCGATCCAGGTACCGAAGAACATGTCCCCCATTTTGGTGGGCACCTGTTTGCGGGATACCAGGTAGGCCAACATCCGTACCTGTTTTTTATGGTAAGCCACCAGTTCCGAGGCCATCACATCGCCCCTATAACCGGTCTTTAGGAGGTCGAAAGGGGAACAGGATACCGGAAAGCCCAAGAGTTCTATCTCATCAAAGGCGTCCTCAAAACGGGACCTGGGCAGTTCGGGGAGTTTGTACCGTTTTACGGGTTCCCTTAGCAGCATGGGCTCCCTGCTCTCGGGCCTGTAATTGACCAGGATCAACCTGGCCCTTACGAGCAGCTCGTTCTTGGTCATGCCCGTAAATCGAAAGGCCCCTATGCAGATCAATAGCTGTAGGGTCTCGATCCCGATGGGGACACGGTCCAAAAAGTCCTCCAAGCTTTCATAATCCCCGTTCTTTTTGCGTTCCGCCACGATCTTTACCGCCATCTTCCCGTCCAGTCCGTGCAACAACAACAGGCCCAGATAGACGTCCCTGCCGTACAGGGTGGTGTCCCCCGTGCTCTTGTTGACACAGGGACAATGGACCACGGCCCCGGACATACGGGCCTCGTGCACGTAGACCTCGGTCCTGTAAAAGCCGCCCTGGTTGTTGATCACGGCCACCATAAATTCCACCGGATAGTGTACCTTTAGGTAAAGGCTCTGGTAACTCTCCACCGCATAGGAAGCGGAATGGGCCTTGCAGAAGGAGTAACCGGCAAAGGATTCGATCTGGCGGTAGATCTCTTGGCTCAATGCCAGTGGATGGCCCTTTTCCGCACAGCAGCTGAAGAAATTGTCCTTTACCTTCTGCAGGGCCTCCAAGGACCGCCCCTTGCCGCTCATGGCCCTACGTAGGATGTCGCCATCCGTTGCGGGGACACCCGCATAGCCCAGGGCAATCTTGATAACGTCCTCCTGATAGACCATGATCCCATAGGTCTCGCCCAACTGCTGCTCGAACACCGGATGGAAATATTCGAAGCGATCGGGATAATTGTGCCGAAAAATGTATTCGGCCATCATGCCGGACTGTGCCACCCCGGGACGGATAATGGAGGAGGCGGCCACCAATGTCCTGTAGTTATCGCATTTTAGCCTACGGAGCAGCCCCCGCATGGCGGGGCTCTCGATATAAAAACAGCCAATGGTCCGCCCTACCTGCAGGTAGCGGTTGCAGGCCGCATTGTCCTTGGAGAGGGCGGTGTCCCGGATCTGTACCCGCTCCCCCCTATTGCCCTCGATGAGCTTTACGCATTCGTCCAGATGGCCCAGGCCCCGTTGGCTTAAAATATCAAATTTATCAAAACCAATGTCCTCGGCCACGTGCATATCGAACAGCACGATGGGAAAGCCCTTGGGCGGCAGTTCCAATACGGAATAATCGGTGATGGGCGTCTCGGATATCAGGATCCCGCAAGAGTGCATGCTGCGCTGGTTGGGAAAGCCCCTGAGCATTTTGGCGTAGTCCATGACCATTCTGGAAACGGAACTGTGGGAGCTTTCGGGATAGGCCCCTGTGGCCAAGAGGTCCAGCTCCTCCTTGGGCAGGCCGAAGACCTTGCCGATCTCCCTTACGGTGGAGCGGAACTTGAATTCCACAATGGTGCCACAGAAGGCCACATGGTCCCTGCCGTAGCGGTCGAAGATATATTCCAGGATGGTGTCCCGTTCCTTCCAGGACCAGTCGATGTCGAAATCGGGCGGCCGTTTGCGGTTCAGGTTCAGGAACCGCTCAAAATAGAGGTCCAGCTCCAACGGGCAGATGTCGGTGATCCCCAGACAGTAACTGACGATGCTGTTGGCGCCACTGCCCCGTCCGATGTGCATAAAGCCCATGGAATTGCTATACCGGACGATGTCCCAGGTGATCAGAAAGTAGCCGCTAAATTCCAGTTCATCGATCACCTTCAGCTCCCTTTCCATCCGTTCCCTCGCCTGGGCATTATTGGGGCCGTAGCGCCAGATAAGTCCGTGCCGTGCCAAACTGGAGAGCAGGGCCATGTCCCCCTTGCGGTCCTTGGTATAATACTTCTTGTTCTTGGGGGTGGTGAAGTCGAACCGGAAATCGCAGCCATCGATCAGTCGTTGGGTGTTCTCGATCAGTCGGGGATGGTCCCGATACCTATCCAACAATTGTGGCAGGGGGAGCATTTGTTCCGAGGGGCCTCCATGGTCATTTGGATCCAGTTTGGAAAGCAGCGTATTGCCATCCACGGCCCTTAGGATCCTGTGGAGGTTGAACTCCCTTTTGGTACGGAAGCTGACCGGCTGCAGGACCACCATTCTTTCGGTCCGTGATTTCCATTTGTCGGCCACCAGTTTGTTGATATCGGCCGGAGCGACCCCGATATACTCGTTGTCCTTAAGGTCATCCGGGGCCATGGCCATGGGGTAGATCACGAACACTTTTTTGAACGGGGGCGCCACGGGTGGCACGGGCCGACCGGAAAGGTTATGGTCGGTCAGATAACGGTTCATCTCCCCAAGGCCCGATACGTCCATGGCCAATGCTATATAGAGGCGTTCGTTGCCGTTCCTGAACTCCATGCCCACAAGGGGCTTGATGCCCACAGCGGTACATTCCCTTACGAACTCGTATATGGCCGTGCCGGTATTGATGTCCGTCAGCCCCATGGCGGTCGCCCCATAGTCTACGCCAAGCTGTACCAGGTCCTTTACGGGGATGGTCCCATAGCGGAGGGAATGTTGGGAATGGCAGTTCAGGTACATAGCGGCTATAGTTTGTTGGCGAGAACTGTGCTGGCACGGCCCACGGAGGCAAACCCGAAACGGTTCTTCATTTTGTCCATGGCACGGTAGAGGGAGAGCATCTCGATCGTATCCTCGAACATATCGATCTGATACGTGCCGCGCACCAGTCCCTTAAAACTGATCCCGACCAGGCGCAGGCGGACCCTACGGTCGTACAGTTCGGTAAAGAGGTCCATAACGGTACCGATCAGTTGGTGGTCGGCCGAGGTATAGGGGATCCTGCGCTGTCTGGTAAGGGTGTTGAAATCGGCATATCTGATCTTGACCACCACGGTGGAGGTCAGCCACTCTTCCGACCTCAGCTGAAAGGCCAGTTTTTCCACCATGCCCACCAGGATGGCCCGGATCATGGGAATGTCCATGGAATCCTCCAGAAAGGTCCGGTCGGTGGAAAGGGACTTTCGGTCCCGATAGGGCTCCACCGAATTGGTATCGATGCCGTTGGCCTTTTTCCACAGTTCCATCCCGTTCTTGCCGAGGAGCTGTTGGATCACGTCCAGGGGCATTTCGGAAAGTGTCCTTATGGTACGGATCCCGATACGGGAGAGGAGCCGGTAGGTGACATCGCCCAACATGGGGAGTTTTTTGATGGACAGCGGGTCCATAAACGGCCGTACCATCTGCTGTGGGATCTCCAATTTCCCGATGGGCTTGGACTCCCCCGTCCCGATCTTGGCCACGGTCTTGTTAACGGAGAGGGCGAAACTGATGGGCAGGCCCGTTTCCCTGGTCACCGATTGGGCCAGTTCGGTGGTCCACTTGTAACAGCCGTAAAAACGGTCCATGCCCGTGATGTCGAGGTAATGTTCGTCTATGCTCGCCTTTTCCACCACGGGGGCACGTTCGGCGATCACCTCGGTGACCTGTAGGGACAACCGGGAATAGCGTTCCATATCGCCCCGTATGATCTTGGCCTGTGGGCATAGCCGTACCGCCATACGGATGGGCATGGCCGAGCGTACACCGAATTTTCTGGCCTCATAACTGCACGAGGCCACCACTCCCCTATCCCCGCCGCCTATGATCAGCGGAATACCGTTAAGGGCCGAATCGGCAAGCCTTTCGCAGGAAACGAAAAAGGTATCAAGGTCCATATGTACGATCGCACGCTCCATCATCAACTAAATTTGTTCTACAAAATTAGGATGGATAATCCCGAAATGATCTATCTTTGGCGGGATTAATAATCCCATTAACATTTAGGATGCTCCATATAGCGGATAACCTGAAATACCTGAGGAACAAACGGAACCTTTCCCAGACGGAGGCGGCCGAGGCCATGCAGCTGCACAGGGACCGGTACCGGAAGTACGAGGACGGGAGCAATACGCCCCCTGCCGAAATCTTGGTGGCCATCTCCCGCTTCTACCATGTTAGCATCGACCTATTGCTGACGGTGGAGCTCCGAAAGGTCCCTCCGGAACAGTTGCTGCAACTGGAGAACAACAGGATCCTGTTTCCCATAACGGTGGACCCCAAGGGCGACAACCTTATCGAGGTGGTACTTCAAAAAGCAAAGGCGGGCTACCTGGGCGGTTATTCGGACCCGGAGTACATCGAGTCCCTGCCCCAGGTATCGGTGCCCTTTTTGGGCTCCGGAAAGTACAGGGGCTTTCCCGTGGAAGGGGATTCAATGCCCCCGCTCGGGGACGGGTCGATCGTGGTGGGCGAATATATGGAATCGCTTTCGGGTCTAAAACGGGGCAATACCTATATTCTGGTAACTGTGAACGAGGGGATCGTCTATAAACGGCTGCAGCAGCTGCAGGGGGATCTGCTATGGGTGGAATCGGACAACGACTTCTATCCGCCCTATACGGTGCCCGCGGAAGAGGTGCTTGAAATCTGGGAGTACCGGTTCCATATCGGGCGTACGCACCGCAAGGAGGACAAGTTGCCGGACAGTTTCCACGCCATGTGGATGGACTTAAGACAGGAGATCGGGAAGTTAAGGAAGTGAGGGATGTGCCGTTCAATAGCTTATACAAGGTGTTGCCCACTGGTTATTCGGTCAGTTTTATTTTACCGACATTCTCAAATCTAAATTCGTCCAGTTCTTTCAATTGAATGGCAATTTTTGCACTCCATTCCAATACTTTTTGATCATTTCGGCCACTTTCGGTTTCTCTCATTAAATCAAGTCGCAATTCGGAAAATTCCTCCATGATTTCATCATTGATTTCATTTACAATATCAAACCCTTTGGATATTCGGCCTTTATCTTTTAAAATTCGCTTTCTGAATTTCCGGGCCTGGATCTCCGCAAGGTCAAACTGCATTTGTTGAAGGTCGATCTGTTTGTCGATACCCACAATATTTGTGGTGTCTATCCAAGATGCGTTTCCTAAAAATAAGTTTTCGATTTTTTGATTCAGGTTCCGTTTCAGAAAGTCCAATCCGCCAATCGAATGCGAAATCATAAATTGACTAAAAACTGCGTCATTATTATCATCGCCAATTTTAATCCTGAAATCCTCGATCTTCAGCTTACTATCCGAACTCCATCTCTTTTGCCCTTCCTGTAATTTTTGTCCGAAACTTAAGTTAAAACAGATTACACTTGCTAAAAATCCTAAAATTATTCTATCCATTTTTTGTCCTGCTCAGTTTGTGGGCACAGTATTGTGTACGCTTAGGTGGGTGTTTATAGGCTTCCCTTGTAATCCAACTATCTATAATCGATCTCCAGTTTGGGGTCATCCACAACATCGATAATATCTTCCCTATTGGAATCCACCTTCGGGCTATAGAGGTCCCGGGAGATCGGATAGGCTGAAAAATGGTCATCTGGGAGATCATTATCTATCATCCGGCCCACGTCCATTTTGTCCAGTCCATCCGATAGCCAGGTATCTATATCCTTCTTATCAAGGATGACCGGACGCCGTTTCTTTTTATTGTGGATCTTGGCGAACAAGGGAGTAGCGGCTCTGGTAAGGATGGAAAAGGTGACGTACTTATCCTTGGTCACCGTATAGATGCCGGCAAGGTTGAGCATTGCTTCCTCCTTGGCCCGAAAGTAAAAGGGCACCTTGTAGTTGTTCGGAGCGGTATGGGGCTCGTAAAAACCATCCACTGGAATAATGCATCGCCTATTGAGTCCACTGTTTTTGTACATACCTGAACTGAACAGCTTTTCGGACTGTGCATTAAGTCCCGAGCCATATTGGATGGTCTTCTTGTAATATTCTTTATAGCCCTCTCCCTGTTCATATTCCGGGATCAGTCCCCACATCATGGGGGTCATATGGCCAGGCTGCTCCTGTGGTAGCACCCAGAGCAATGGATGCGCAAAGCCATTGGCGTGGTTGTAGGTGAGTTCCCCCTCCACTTTCTGTTCACCGAACAATAGTTTCAACTGGTATTCCCTTTCGAGCTGTTCGACCGTCTTGATCATCCTGACATTGTAGCACATAGGCCAAGTTTTACAGAAAGATAGTAAAAAAGTCAATCGGGGGTTTAGTGGTGCATACTGATTTTCTTCGTTGGTATTTCTTTGGTTTGGCAGGTCTGCCCACAAAAAAAGACCGCTAGTGCGGCCTTTTTTTAGGTTTTGAGGGTATGGATTACATTTCAATCCAGTTCCCATCTTTATCGGCATATAGTACACCTTGGGTACCGTCTTCCAACGCAACTTCCAATTTGTACTGCTCGGCCTCGTTTACGCTCGCCTTGTTGATAGTGGCGGTTGGATAGTTCTGTGATACCGCGGCGGTAATGGCCTCTGGCAGTTCACTGGATTCTATCTCGGTAAAATTGTCCTGGGTGGCCTCTTGGGCGGTGGCCTGTGTGGCGTCGTCCTGTGGCGCCCCTGTTTCCTGTGCAAATGCTGTCATACTTCCCAATGCCAATGCGGCTACGAATAATATCTTTTTCATGATGTGAAATTTTATATGGTTAAACTTGCTAGGTATATTGAAAGAAATGTGCCAGATCATCCCATTCGGTCAGAAGATTTAGCTAAGCATCTAAAAATCAATTTTATAATAAATTCCCCCCTTAAAAATCCAAATTGAGAGGTTGTGTATTTTTGGGAATGTGCGTGGAAAAGCGGGTAGCGGATATCCATTAAGGGAAAGCTATAGGTGAGGACGGGAATGATTTTTCCTAATCATCGTAAAAATCCCCTAGAATAGGAATTGGTAACTTGCTACTATATCAGTTCTTTGCGAACAATGCCCAAGATGATAATACAAAAATGAATTTAGACGAATTGACTATAAATATTCGAAGAGTTTCAAAAGAAGATGTAGTTCAAAAATTAGCGGAACATATTCAGCTATGGAAAAACGATGAAAGAAATGCTGTTGAATTAAGAGAAAATGTTGAGCGATTCCTTGGAAACATTTGGATTGACAAACGAGCGGACTTTGATAAGATTTATATAATGTGGACGGGATTCAAAACCACTGCAATTGACGGGATTGGCGGAATGACAATAAATGAAAGGCTATACTGGTTTGGCCTTTTCGATTTGTTTGACAATGCAAAAAATGATGCGGAAAGGGACAAGTTTTACAGAAAACTAATGGCGGCAAGATAAAAGAACCTTACAATACCAAAGTTCTTGTGGTCGGTACGGCCCAACATGAACGCAGTGTTGACTAAGCGGTTCTTGGTCGGTTTGCCCTCTATGGGATTGATGTGTTTTTCCTGTGGATTTTTGGGAATGTACGTGGGAAAAGCGGGTACCGGATACCCAATAATATGATTAGGAATGTTCAATCTTCGCATTACTATGAATAATAGGGGGCAAAGGGGACTGAGCGCATTTGTTAAGGATGATAGTCAAGAACCCATGAATTGTATTCGGTAGTGGACCTCTGGGATATGCCTTCTGTAAAACGAGCGATATTTATGACCTTGTTGCGGATAAATCATAATGGATGTAAAGGATTCGGTATATTAGAGGTATAGAAGATATATGATCAATGATTATTTAATGTTTTGTAATATTAAAAGATGAAGAATATCTTAAAATATTTCAATTTTAGGTCAAAAAGTTTTGAATCCGAATTTGAAAAACTGACAAAGCAATTAGTTGAAGTATGCTTTGAATATGTTAAATATGATTCAAAAAATGTAGATGAAATTTATATCTATTGTTCAACCGAATGTTCTACAATTTGGTTTGATGCTTTTTTTAGATTAAATGGTTCAATAGTAAAAAGACATAAAGTTGGAGATAAATATGAAATCACAGACCAAAAACAACTCTCTTTAGTAAAGGTTTCAAACAAAATAATTCAACAATTAATTGACAACTTCAAAAAATATTCTAAAGAAGTACCTACAGAAATAAAGATAGTTTATACCATAGATGGTGGAAAGTTTGATTGCAATTTGACATACGAAACCATTTGGGAAAATAATCCGGATAAAGACCCTCATATGATTTGTGATGAGTGGATGGAATTACAGAAAACGGAATCTTAAAAATAAAACATTACAACACCGTGTAAAATAATTGCTTGGTTCTTTCCTACCCGGAAAATCCTCTCGGATTTATATTCGGTTTGTGTTTACTAAATTAGGTGCTTAAAATACAATAGCCATAGTTGTAGAATGCAACCTAGAAGTCTAAAAATATTTCGAAAAAGAAAGGGAATCTATATTTCCCCTGAAAAATTAGTGGCCATTTTTTTGACGGCCTCAGTATTTTTAATGGCTTACTTAAAACAATCTCACGGATATGATTTCAACGATTGGCACTTCGCTCTTATAATTATTTGGTTCGTTTATATAATCGGACTGATGATCAGTACCTTCTTTCGCTATGAAAGAGAAATTGGTACTTATTGCGGTAATTTGACTTTTTGGGAGAACAGAATACAAGTGGACGAGGAAAATTATGACCTATCCCAAATATCAAAGTTGGACTTTCGCCAGGCGTATGATATTAGAGGAATGTTTGTTAATTCTACGCTGGAATTCACTCCACATTTATCCAATGGATTGGATAACGTAATGACCCTGGAACTGAAAAGTGGACAAAAAATTAAGTGTAATTTTTTGCAGACCGAATCGGAAAGGCTGCGTCATTTTAAAGAAATACTGACCCACTATCATAAAAATGGAATTCTTGGATGGTTACCACTTCTCGACATATTGGGAATTGAAGATTATAATAAAATTCAGGACTTTAAAAAAGAAATAGCTATGGGCAATAACTAAGATTCATGCGGTCGGTTCGCCACAACATGAACACAGTGTTGACTAAAACGGTTCTAGATCGGTTTGCCCTATCTGCGATTGATGTGTTTTTCTTGGGATTTATGGAATGCCCGTGGAAAAGTGAGTAGCGGATACCCGATAAAAAATAATCATTCATGTTCAATCGCTCTCGCATCACTTTTAATAATCGGGGCAAAGGGGACTGTGGGCAATCGCTATGATGATTAAGGCCCCATAAATTGTATGCGGGAGTGGACTTCTGGGATATGTCTCCCGCAAAACGACCGATATTTATGACCTTGCGGATTGATCATGCATAAGGATATAAAGAATTCGCTATATTAGGCGTATAGAACATATATGATTAATGATCATATAAAAATGTTGGCAAACAGTTAAAAGCGCAATTCTGATTTTTAATGGAAGTTCTTAAACTAATCTATTACAACCTTTATAAAAGCAGTCGCAAACGGAATGCTGCACCAGAAATACCAGTCTTATCCTATATGACATTCTTGCAAGTTTCAGTTATTATAACAGGAATTAATGTATTTCTACTCTTAACTCGATTACAAGTAATCTATAAAATACATTATGTGGGTTTATTTTTGGTAATTACCTTATTTGGCCTTAATTACTACTACTTTGAAAAAAAAGGGAATGGACAAAAAATAATGAAAAATCAAAAGATGGATATAGGTCGAAAGTCTATACTGATTGACACATCATTATTCCTGTCTGTGTTTTTATCTGGATTCACGTATTACTTGTTGAGAGAAATGAATTAAACAATACCAAGCGACCCCAAACTTTCTCTTTAACGGACTTCTTACTCAAACTTTATAAAAAACTTGACGGACATACAAGTCGAACGGAATATCGGAATAATAAAAATAAACCGGTTGCTAACAACACCCACTTGAATTAAATTTATATCCGCTGACAGTTAATCTTAAAGACTTGCCTCCTATTATTGATAAGGAATTAAAAGCAAATGGTTTTCCTTCAGACTTTATTACTGAAGCAAAAATCCGTGTTGAATTTCTAAATCCAAACACTCACAGCCATACAATATATTGCTTTCCAACTTTGATAGACATAGAAGGACATAAATATGAACCAGGACGAATAATTGAAGACGCTTATGAAGACAAGTTCGACCCGTTTGACCCTATAAATAATTACCCTGACAAACCATCTTTATTTAAAAAATTAAAATCCATTTTCAATTATTAGTGTTATGGCTAAGAGTGAAGAAATAAATATTAAGCTGTCTAAGGACGAGGCATTGGTTCTTTTTGAATTTGTTTCAAGATTTAATGAAACCGAACATAAAGATTTATTTCAGGACCAATCAGAACAAAAGATGATGTGGTTGATAGAAGGACAACTACAAAAAATATTAGTTGAACCTTTTCGACCAGACTACAAAGAAATAATAGACAATGCGAGAAATAGTATCCGAACCCAAAAATGAGAAGAACAGTGGCATACCTCTACCTTGTTAGCCCAATTGTAAGCTTTCCTAATCAGAACCGCTCCTTAATCCTAAATCAGCTACCAAGCTTCCGTTTGAGAACCGCCATGTCCTTACCGATCTTTGTTTCCATCACTCTCGCATAGATCTGGGTGGTGTAACATGCGAATACAAATACGTCCCGTACACGTTGCTGTCCGATATCATCCAAGGGGGCCGTTGCTAAAGCGTCCAGTTCCCCTATGGTCAGTACCGCTCGGTCGTACGACTCGAACCGGGCCTTGAAAAAGGTGAAGGGATCTTTCTTGATCGCTTCCAGTTTAAGGGCAATGGTGGTCATTTTCTTGAACCGCTCCAAATGCTTCATAATCCCGTTGTTGGTCAACGGCTGCAATCTGATCAACGGCGCACAGGTCCGAAGGTAACGCTCAAAATCAACCACAAATTCATAATTGATCTGCTCCAGTTCAATGTCCGATCTCTTGCGCCATTTTTGTAGAAATAAAAGGAGGTATTTTTCGGTAGCGTTATAGTTCTTTGCCGTACCGGGCCGAAGGTTGGCCATTTCATTGGTGCGATGGTATCTGAGAAGGTCCTTAAGGGTCTTAAGAGTGCTGTCCTGTCCCGAAAATCTCGACTTGATATCCTTTGCGGTCAGGATCCGGCCCTCGGACTCAAGGGACCTTTTGCATTCTAGGATATCCGCATAGATGGCATCCAGTTCCCCATTGATCTGTCTTGAATCTTTAAATTTAAGTTTTGCGCGACCCGCTTCAATTGACCAATGCTCCTCTAAAATTTCCAGTTTTGTACTGATATCGGCAGGATTTCCATCGAATCTGATTCTGGCATAAATAGGAATTGTTCCATTATTTCTGATGGAATTTTTTTTTAACCAAAAATGTACTTTAAAAGTGTGCAGTTTTTTCATCACTTTCGTTTTAGGATTATTAAATCAGTGAAACGAAAGTCAAATCGCTGTGAAGGTCAATTGCGATATACTTGGTGGCCTGGTTCCGTTGTATGTCCTATTTAAAACAGGACACGCGAGAGGACACGCTTAAATATGGTATCAAAACTATCCAAATGAAACCAATGATTATTTAAGTCCTTGGTTTTTATTTGTTTAGCACTAGGAAGGTATGTTTTAATACCCCCTTTCGTCGGGGTGGCAGGAGTAGCTGCGCTGAACCTGAAGGGAGGGTGGGGCTCGAGAGGATCCAATACGGGCGTTCGCCCGTTTGTCTTTTTTGTTTCCGGGCCTAGTGCCGACAGGCACTTGGGCCACGGAAACAAAAAATCCAACCACTTCCGTGGTTGGATCCTCTTGGTCGGGGTGGCAGGATTCGAACCTGCGGCCTCCTGCTCCCAAAGCAGGCGCGATAACCGGGCTACGCTACACCCCGAAGCAAAATGTTACAGTACGCAATTCAAAAAAAGCGGAGAGACAGGGACTCGAACCCTGGCGACAGTTACCCGTCGACAGATTAGCAATCTGCTCCGTTACCACTCCGGCACCTCTCCAATAACCTTTAAGATCACGCATGTGAAAATGCGGTTGCAAATGTACTTTTTCATATTGTGGAACGCAACTATTTTGTAGTTTTTTTATATGATTTTTTTTGTCCTCACACTTTCTAAACCGGGTACTCAACCCTTAGGTGATAAATATTGGTCAGTTTTTGTTTCAGCACCTTTTTAATGGCCTCTATTTCCTTAAAGGTAATATCGGAATTCAAGAACTGGTTCGACTTCATCTGCCCGGAGATGATCTTGTCCACAAACTCGTCTATCATCAAAAATGTCGGGTTTTTAAGACTTTTGGAAGCGGCCTCCACTGCGTCCGCCATCATCAATATAGCTGTTTCCTTCGAAAAAGGTATGGGTCCCGGATAGGTGAAATCCGCCTCGTCCACCGCTTCCTCCAATTCCAGCTGCTTCTTGTAAAAATAATATACCAAGGTAGTGCCGTGGTGCACACGAATAAAATCGATCACCCGATCGGGCAAGTTGTTCTTCCTGCCCAGTTCGATCCCCTCCAGTACATGCCCTATTATGATCTTGGCACTGTCCTTTGGCGCCAGCTCATCATGGGGGTTGACACTGCTTATCTGGTTTTCCGTAAAATAACTGGGGTTGTTCATCTTCCCGATGTCATGGTACAGCGCCCCTACCCTTACCAACATGGCATTCGCCCCGATCTCATTCGCCGCCGCCTCGGCAAGGTTGGAGACCTGCAGGGAATGGTGAAAAGTACCGGGCGCTTTGTTGGAAAGCTCTTTCAGCAATTTGGAATTGGTGTCCGATAGCTCCAATAGCGATACATCGGAAACCAGTCCGAAGACCTTTTCGTACATATAGATCAAGGGCTGCACGAACAAGGTGATCATCCCGTTCAACAAAAACAGTCCAAATGCCAGCCATTGTATATCTTCCAGATTGCCCTCATGGATGATATGGAAGGCAAAATACCCTACCACATAGATCAGGATGATCTGTGCTACCGAAATAAAGAGATTGGCCCGCTTATAGAGCTCGGAGACCGTTAGGATCGTTACGATCCCCGCAATGGTCTGTAAAAATATGTACTCGAAACTGTTGGGGACCACAAATCCCAGTATCAATACGGTAAGCACATGCACGAACAGCCCCAGTCGCGCATCAAAGAAAGTCTTCAGCACCAATGGCAGGATGCATAGGGGCACCACAAATACATAGGCCTCATTGTACTTTACCACCAGGGTGGTCACAAAAACCATCACCAAGATATTGAACACTATAAAGGTGACCTTGGTGTTGTTCCTAAACGTGAGGTTCCTGTATTTTTTAAGAAAAAGAAAGAGCATGATGAGCACAAGCGCCACCAATACGGTATAACCGAAAAGGATAAAATAATAATTGTTGGCCGCCCATAGCTCCGATTCGTACTCCTCTTTCAGGGAGTTCAGGATCTTATAGTTTTCGGCCTCTACCACTTCCCCCTTTACAATGATCAACTTGCCCTGGTCCACATTTCCCCTGGTAAGCGAAATTTCGGAATAGGCTTCCTCCAGTTCCCTTTCGGACAGATCGGCATCATAGATCACATTAGGTCGTACCACTTCAAAAAACAGTTCTTGGAATTGTGGGGAATAAGTTTCCAATCCCCTTTTTTCCAACTCGCTGTCCACCAGATCGGCAATGTCCTGCAGCCTATGGAATTCGTCCAGCTTCTTTTTTTGGGCCTCGTTTCCCTTGACCAGATATAGCGAAGATTTGGAGGTTGTACCGCCATTTTTGCCCACTATGCCATTGGCATAGATAAGCTCCAATATTTCCAGGCCAACCTCTTGTAACGCAGCAAGCTGTTTGGCCCGCAGACCCTCATTTTCAAAGAAATCGGAAAACTGGGAATCAAAAGCATCATATACCTCGTTCCTGATCGCTTCGTCATAGGTATAATAGGCCACTTGGGCATTTTTGATGGCCATCTTTTCCGCTGCCACCTCGGCATCGGTCTTTTTAATGGAGAAATCGAAGGGGGCGTATAAATTTTCATATTGCCATGGCTTTCCTTTTTGAAAACCGTATTTGAACTTCCCTCCTTTCGGAAAGAAAAACACGATCAGAAAAACAGCGGCAACGTACAAAAAGTACTTGTATATAAGCGATTGGTTCTTATACATCCGATCTAAAAATTTCCTCATATCGCTTGGTATCTTTACCAAAAATAGAAAATTATATAGTTATATCGGGCTTTTGCCCATAGAAGCATGTCCATTGATCTTTAATTTATTAATTTCGCCCCTACTATAGATCAGACCATCATGAAAGAAGTCGTCATCGTTTCCGCTGCCCGGACCCCCATAGGAAGTTTTATGGGGGCACTGTCCAGCATTCCCGCTACCCAATTGGGTGCCATTGCCATTAAGGGCGCCCTGAAAAAAATAGGCCTCGATCCCCAAATGGTGGAGGAGGTCCTTATGGGAAACGTGGTACAGGCCGGAAACGGACAGGCACCTGCCAGACAGGCAGCCCTATATGCCGGCATTCCCGATACCGTACCATGTACCACCATCAACAAGGTATGTGCCTCGGGCATGAAGTCGGTCATGCAGGCCGCACAGGCAATTGCCCTTGGCGATTCGGACATCATCGTGGCCGGGGGCATGGAAAACATGAGCTTGATCCCCCATTATATACACCTTAGGAGCGGACAGAAATTCGGGCCCGCCACCTTGATCGACGGCATGCAGAAAGACGGATTGGTGGATGCCTATGACCAAAATGCCATGGGTACCTGTGCCGATGCCTGTGCCGATAAATACGGGTTCAGTCGCGAAGATCAGGACAACTATGCCATCCAGTCATACCAGCGTTCGGCAGCGGCTTGGAAGGCCGGTAAATTTGATGCCGAAACCGTACCTGTGGAAGTACCACAGCGAAAAGGCGAACCTTTATCGGTGCGGGAGGATGAGGAGTTCAAAAATGTGGATCTGGCCAAAATACCCACTTTGCGGCCCGCCTTTACCAAAGAAGGTACGGTTACGGCCGCCAACGCCTCTACCATAAACGATGGGGCAGCGGCCTTGGTGCTCATGAGCGCCGAAAAGGCCAAGTCCTTGGGATTGGAACCGTTGGCAACCATAACAAGTTATGCCGATGCGGCCCAAGAACCAAAATGGTTCACCACTGCCCCTTCCAAGGCCCTGCCCAAAGCATTGGCAAAGGCAGGAATTACGTTGGCGGAAGTGGATTATTTTGAATTTAACGAGGCTTTTTCGGTTGTTGGCCTTGCCAATATGAAAATCTTGGGGCTCAACGATTCAAATGTCAACGTCAATGGTGGGGCCGTCTCATTGGGTCATCCCTTGGGATGTTCAGGAGCCAGGATCATCATTACCCTTATGAGCGTGCTCCAACAGAACAATGGAAAGATCGGTGCCGCCGCAATCTGTAATGGAGGTGGAGGTGCCTCAGCAATCGTATTGGAGAAAAAATAATAATTCCTGTAAAGCGCCCCTATGCAATACGGTATTTGCCACCTAAGTATTGTTCCTGTTAAAACTTCGGCCGATGATAGCGGCGAAATGATCAGCCAACTCTTGTACGGGGATCATTTCAAGGTATTGGAACAACGTAAATATTGGAGTAAGATCAGAATAGCGTTCGACAATACCGAGGGTTGGACCCTCAATACCCAGTTTACGATCATATCTTCAGAACAATTTGAAACTGCCCAAAAAAATAGTGAAGACCGTTGCGTTTCGGACTTGGTATCCTTCGTAAGTTCGGAAACCGATAGTCTCATTCCCATTGTGCTGGGTTCGTACTTAGGGTCCATAGATCTCCTGCCTCACCGCTTTGAGGGCAGCTCCCAAGTAGGTCAAAAGGACAAGGCAAACCTATTGGAGACCGCTTTGCTCTACCTGAACGCCCCTTACCTTTACGGTGGGAAATCCCCTTTCGGCATCGATGCCGCCGGCTTGGCTCAAATGGTCTACAAAATAAACGGGTATAGGCTTTTGAGGACCGCCGCCCAACAATCGACACAAGGGGAACCGCTGAGTTTTATCGAAGAAAGTGAAGTTGGAGACCTCGCATTTTTTGACAATAACGAGGGGATCATCGACCATGTCGGAATAATTATGCAGCACAACCATATCATCCATGTCAACGGTAAGGTCCGCGTAGATCGTTTGGACCATACAGGTATCTTCAATACGGAACTTAAAAATTATACCCACCAACTTCGGGTCATTAAAAAAATCATCTAAGCGAGCTTCGTCCGAAAATTTCCATCGTTCAGGGCGGCGATTTCAAGTCCCTAACAAACTGTTGGGGCATTTCCCGTGATTCCCTTCAAATAATCCCAAACCACTTTGCACATACGATATTCTGGGGGTAGGATATCACTATTGAAAAGCTAGAAAATAGAACAAAAAAAGCCTTCGGAAATCCGAAGGCCTTTCTTTAAAATTGAATCCTTTCTATCCTGATCGATGTGCTTACTCGCCCAATAATTTCTTTACCCTCATAAAGTTCTCATTGTCGCCCAAAGCGCCATAGATATTTTTTAACTGGGTCAAAATTCCTTGGTTATCGGGGTTCAGTTTAAGGGCATCTTCCAATACCTGCGCCCCTTGTAGGAACAAGCTGTCCTTCTTTTCCTTAATCTCGTCATATTTTGCAATATCCGCCTTGGAATTGCCCAAAGAGTTCATTTCATCTATCAGTTCGTTCCCTTCGTTGACATAGGTAGTGGAAAGGTTCAATTGGGCATTTACATACCCAGGGTTGATTTCCAAAGTCCTTTTATAGGCCTTTCTGGCCTCTTCCAGATTGCCCTGCTCCATATTGATAACCCCAATGTTGTAAAAAAGATCTGGATTATCTGGGGCCACTTCTGTAGCCTCGGCCATCAATGCCTTAAACTTCTCTTTGTCGCCCATTTTAAAATAAAGGTTGGCCTCGTTCAGGATAAGGTTGACATCTTTGGGGTCCTTTGCACGGGCATCCTTATATGCCTGTAACGCTTGGTCATCCTGTCCCAATTGGGTATGGATCAACGCGATGTTCTTAACGATCTCCGCACTTTTGGAAGGGGTCGTCTCGTCCTTTGGATCTTTATAGGTCCCCGATTTGACCATAAGGTCTCTTTGGGTCTTGTCCATTTCCTCAACCTCGCCCGTTTCCACGTTGACAGCGGAATATTTTACCTCGCTACCATCGTAGCCCAGCTCTTTCAGCTCGTTGTAATACTTCAGGGCTTCCTCGTAATGTCCGCCGTTAACGGCACTGCTGGCAGCATAATAAAGGTAAACGGTGTCCTTTTTGCTAAGGTTGTAGCTCATGTACAACTTATCGGCCGCTTCCTTGAACTTTTGCTCCTGATTGTCCTTTACGGCGGCGTTCACCAATTGTGCGGACATGGCCGTAAGTTTCTGTTGTGCCTCATCCGTATATTTCTTTTTACCGCTCTCCTCTTCCAAGGCGATCACATCCTTGTACGCTTCGATGGCTTCATCAAATGCGGCGGTATCGCCCTTCTCGGCCAAACTGGAATAAATGTTGCCCCTTAGCAGATAATACTCGCCCTTCATCTTTTCATCGGCACTGCCAATAAGTGAAGCGGCACTTTCTATAGATGTTTTGGCCGCGGCCGTATCACCTGATTTCATTGCCTTTTCGGCGCTCTTTATTTCTGCTTTCTGCGAAAATCCGGCTATGGAACAAGATATAGCCGCCATTATTAAAATTCTAGTTTTCATTTTTACGTAGATTATAATTATAGTGTTTATTAGTGTTTACATTTATTCTTCGGTTTCCCCTTCACCATCCTCGGGAGTATTTCCTTTTTGGTCGTCCGGGGATTCCCCTTCCCCATTATCAAGGGTCGTGCCATTATCCTCTTCGTTCACTTCAATATCCAAAACTTCGGTATCCACTACGGCCTCTTCCTCCTTCATTACCTTGGCCACGGCCGCTATGGAATCGGCACCCTTGATATTGATCAATCGTACCCCTTGGGTGGCCCTGCCCATTACCCTAAGGTCCTCCACGCTCATACGGATCGCAATACCGGATTTGTTGATGATCATCAGGTCGTCCGAATCGGAAACGTTCTTAATGGCCACCAGACCCCCGGTTTTTTCGGTGATGGAAATGGTCTTAACACCTTTTCCGCCCCTATTCGTGATCCGATAGTCGTCTATGCTGGACCGTTTTCCATACCCTTTTTCTGAAACGACCAAAATTTCCTCTTCAAAATCGTGAACGGCCACCATTCCTATCACTTCGTCATTGTCATCGGCCAAGGTAACCCCCCGAACACCCGAGGCGCTCCTCCCCATAGGTCGGGTCTTGCTTTCCTCAAAACGTATGGCCTTGCCAGATCGAAGGCCAAGGAATATCTGACTGGTACCGGTGGTGAGCTTGGCTTCCAAAAGTTCGTCCCCTTCCCGGACCCCAATGGCGTTTATGCCATTTTGTCGTGGTCTTGAGTACTGTTCCAGGGAAGTCTTCTTAACGATGCCCTTTTTGGTGGCCATGATCACAAAATGGTTGTTTACATATTCGGTATCCTTCAGGTCCTGGGTACATATAAATGCCTTTACGGTATCGTCTTGTTCTATATTTATAAGGTTCTGTATGGCGCGGCCCTTTGAGGTCCTGCTGCCTTCGGGGATTTCATACACCCGCATCCAAAAACATTTGCCCTTCTGCGTAAAGAACAGCATAAACTGATGGTTGGTCCCTACAAATAGGTGCTCCAAAAAGTCCTCGTTCCTGGTAGAGGAAGCTTTTTGGCCTACCCCTCCCCTATGTTGTGTCTTGTACTCGGAAAGGGGGGTGCGCTTGATATAGCCTGCATGGGAAATAGTAATCACCACCTGCTCATCTGGGATCATATCCTCCATACTGAGGTCGCCCCCGGCAAAATTGATCTCGGACCGTCGTACATCCCCGTATTTGTCCTTCATTTCCAGCAGCTCCTCCTTGATGATCTGCATCCTGCGCTCTTTTCTGGCAAGGATATCCTTCAAGTCCTCAATGGTCTTTAGAATTTCCTCATATTCGGACCTTAACTTGTCCTGTTCCAGACCTGTAAGCTGGCGCAATCGCATTTCCACGATCGCCTTGGCCTGCAGTTCGGACAGTTTGAACCGTTCGATAAGGTTGTCCCTTGCCTCATCGGCATTGGAAGAGGCCCTTATGATGGCGATCACCTCGTCTATATTGTCCGACGCAATGATCAGCCCTTCAAGGATATGTGCCCTATCTTCCGCTTTCTTCAGTTCAAATTGCGTTCTCCTGACCACAACTTCATGACGGTGCTCCACAAAATAATGGATCATCTCCTTCACGTTCAGCAATTGGGGCCTTCCGTTCACCAAGGCAATATTGTTGACGCTAAAGGATGATTGGAGGGCAGTGTATTTGTAAAGGGTATTCAGTACGATATTGGGAATGGCATCCCTTTTAAGGATGTATACGATACGCATGCCGTTCCGGTCCGATTCGTCCCGGATGCTCGCAATGCCCTCTATTTTTTTTTCGTTTACCAGATCGGCCGTCTTTTTGATCATATCTGCCTTGTTGACCTGATAAGGGATTTCGGAAACCACGATGCATTCCCTTCCCTGCACTTCCTCAGTGGTGGCCTTGGCCCGCATCACCACGCGTCCCCGACCAGTTTTAAAGGCCTCAACGACACCATCGTACCCGTAGATCACCCCTCCGGTAGGAAAATCGGGTGCCTTTATATGGGTGATCAGCTCGTCGATCTCGATATCGTTGTTGTCTATGTAGGCAACCGTTCCGTCCACTACCTCTGAGAGGTTGTGAGGCGGCATATTGGTCGCCATGCCCACGGCGATCCCGGAAGCGCCGTTCACCAGTAAGTTCGGTATTTTTGTGGGCAGTACCACAGGTTCCTGCAGGGAGTCATCAAAGTTCAATTGATGGTCAACTGTATCCTTTTCTATATCCGCCAACATCTCGTCGGCTATCTTTCGCATCCTTGCCTCTGTATATCGCATGGCCGCGGGACTGTCGCCATCTATGGAGCCAAAGTTACCTTGACCGTCCACCAACATATAGCGCAAGCTCCACTCCTGGGCCATACGGACCATGGCATCATAAACGGAAGTATCCCCATGCGGGTGGTATTTACCCAGGACTTCCCCGACGATCCTGGCAGACTTTTTATGGGCACTGTTGGAGCGTACCCCCAGTTCGTGCATCCCGAACAAGACCCTCCGGTGTACCGGTTTGAGTCCGTCCCGAACATCGGGCAGGGCACGTGACACAATGACCGACATTGAATAATCAATGTAGGCAGATTTCATTTCATCCTCAATGTTAATCGGAATTAATTTTTCCCCTTCCGCCATATTAAAATCGTATATACTTTATTGGTTAAAAAATCATGCCAATATACGGAAAATCAAAGCTTGGTAGGCATATTAAAAAGAGTTTATCCAAGAATTTATCAACACTTGCCCCTTGGGCAACGGTTGATAATTACAGTGTTAATTATTTTGTAATTCATCCTTTTTTTCGTGACTTGTACCTAGTTTATTCAAATATGGGTACGGTATTTGCCATAGATACCAATAGATTTACTATTTTTAATGAAGATAAGGAATATTTATGGATGATAATTTTTCACCAAGGGTTAAAGATGTGATCGCCTACAGCAAGGAAGAAGCATTGAGGCTCGGCCATGATTTTATTGGAACGGAGCATTTGATGTTGGGACTTTTGCGGGACGGAAACGGAAAGGCCATCAGCATTTTGGACGCTTTGGACGTGGATCTGGACCATTTGAGAAGAAAGGTCGAAATCCTGAGTCCGGCGAACCCCAACCCAAGCAGTATACAGAAAGACAAAAAGAACCTTCATTTGACAAGGCAGGCAGAACGTGCCCTAAAGACGACCTTTTTGGAAGCCAAGCTCTTCCAGAGCTCGTCCATCAATACGGCGCACCTACTGCTCTGCATCCTGAGAAATGAAAATGATCCCACGACCAAACTGCTCCACAAACTGAAGGTGGACTACGATGGCGTTAAAGAACAGTTTAAATCCATGATCACTAGCGACGACGATTACATAGACACCCCAAGGGCGGAATCCTTTCCGAACGATTCCGACGATGGGAACGAAGAGAAGGAAAGCACCTTTGGAAGCGCTTCGGGCGCACAAAAGGGAAACAAGAAATCCAAGACCCCTGTCCTGGACAATTTCGGCCGGGACCTGACCCAGATGGCCGAAGAGAACCGGTTGGACCCAGTGGTAGGGCGCGAAAAGGAAATCGAGCGGGTATCACAGATCCTCAGCAGACGGAAGAAGAACAATCCCCTGCTCATCGGGGAACCCGGTGTGGGCAAAAGTGCCATTGCAGAAGGCCTTGCCCTGCGCATCATCAACAAAAAGGTGTCCAGGATCCTGTACAACAAAAGGGTGGTCACTTTGGATCTGGCCTCTTTGGTAGCGGGAACAAAATACCGTGGCCAGTTCGAGGAGCGCATGAAAGCGGTCATGAACGAGCTGGAAAAAAATGACGATATCATCCTTTTCATAGATGAGATCCATACCATTGTGGGCGCCGGTGGCGCCACGGGCAGCCTAGATGCCTCCAACATGTTCAAACCGGCACTGGCCAGGGGCGAAATCCAATGTATAGGTGCCACCACCCTTGATGAGTACCGACAGTACATCGAAAAGGATGGGGCGCTTGAAAGACGTTTCCAGAAGGTGATCGTGGAGCCCACTTCCGTGGAAGAGACCATAGAGATCCTAAAGAACATCAAGGGAAAATATGAGGACCACCATAACGTGATCTATACAGAAGAGGCCATTGTTGCCTGTGTGAGCCTTACCAATAGGTATATGACAGACAGGTTCTTACCGGACAAGGCCATCGATGCCCTTGACGAAGCGGGATCTAGGGTCCATATTATCAATATGGACGTGCCCAAACAGATCTTGGAACTTGAAAAACAGTTGGAAGATGTGCGGGAACTGAAAAATAGCGTGGTCAAAAAACAGCGCTATGAAGAGGCCGCCAAACTAAGGGACGACGAAAAACGGTTGGAAAAAGAACTCGCCATCGCCCAGGAAAATTGGGAGGAAGAGAGCAAACTGCACCGCGAAACGGTAACGGAGGACAATGTGGCGGATGTGGTATCCATGATGAGCGGTATTCCCGTGAACAGGATCGCACAGACCGAAAGCAATAAATTGGCGGAACTGCCCGCCCTGATCAGGTCCAACGTGATCGGGCAGGACGATGCGGTCGCCAAGGTGGCAAAGGCCATTCAGCGAAACAGGGCCGGACTCAAAGATCCCAATAAACCCATTGGATCTTTTATCTTCCTAGGGCAGACAGGGGTAGGAAAGACGCAGCTTGCCAAGATACTCTCCAAAGAGCTGTTCGATTCTGAAGATGCCCTCATTAGAGTGGATATGAGCGAATACATGGAAAAATTTGCCATCTCAAGACTCGTCGGGGCCCCTCCGGGATACGTGGGTTACGAGGAAGGTGGACAGCTTACCGAAAAGGTTAGGCGCAAACCCTACGCGGTAATCCTACTGGACGAGATAGAAAAGGCGCACCCGGATGTGTTCAACATGCTGTTACAGGTGTTGGATGACGGGTACCTTACCGATAGCTTGGGCAGAAAGATCGACTTTAGAAATACCATCATCATCATGACCTCCAATATCGGGGCCCGTCAGATCAAGGATTTTGGACAGGGAGTCGGTTTTGGGACCTCGGCGATGAAGGCACAATCGGATACCCACCAAAAAGGGGTGATCGAAAATGCCCTTAAAAAGGCATTTGCGCCCGAATTCCTGAACAGGATAGACGATGTGGTCGTGTTCAATCCGCTCGAAAGGGAGGATATCCATAAAATTATAGATATCGAACTTCGAAAACTGTTCAATCGGATCAAAAGTATCGGCTACAACCTGCACCTATCCGAAAAGGCGAAGGATTATATTGCCGAAAAAGGATTCGACAAACAGTATGGCGCACGTCCCCTAAAGAGGGCGATCCAGAAATATATCGAGGATGCGCTGGCCGAGGAGATCGTAAACTCCAAATTGGAAGAAGGGGACAGCATCTATATGGACCTGGACGACAAGAAAGAGGAACTGACCATCGACATCAAAAAGGCCGAAAAATCACCAAAAGCGTAATCAGTGTGCACCAAATAAAAAGGGCTTTCCGCAAGGAAGGCCCTTTTGCATTAGAGCCGTTCCCTGTCCCTCCCAAAAATCCACTTGGCACACCCGATCCGCACACTATGAACGATATTTAGGTTGTTAATCTAGTTTTTTTCCTTTAGAAGGGCGTTCTATCTACTTTCGTCCCCGAGACACACTATAAATTATACGAAATGAAAGTCGGACAGACCAAGAAGACTATTATCGTACGGGAATACCAATTGGAAGCCGGAAAAATCCAGGTTTATGATGACTATATGATCGCCATTTTTGATGAGGGATCTACCTTGACCCTAGAAAGGGTATACCAGATCATAGGCATATCGGAAATCCATTTTAGGGACCGCAACTTCGGCTATATCAGCCTTCGCAAAAATTCCTATGCGATCGATCCGACCACTTATAACTATTTAAGGGAACTTGAAAACCTAAAGGCGTTCGCCGTCGTTTCCGTAAAGGAAATTGATATGCACAACTTTAAGATCGAAAAAATGTTCTATAAAAAACCCATGAAGTTCTTTATAGAGTTCGATAATGCGCTGGCGTGGGTCAAAAAACGCGTAAGGTCCAAAAAGTAACTTACCCCTCCATTTCATCGGACAAGGTTGCGAACAGATCCAAATAGGCATCCCCGATATAATCGATTATCTCGGAGGCCGTGAGGGCTTGGTAACCGCATTGTTCAATCGCAATATCCCCGGCCTTTCCGTGCAGGTATACCCCGAATACGGCCGCCCTTAAAGGTTCGTATCCTTGGGAGATGAGCCCGGTAATGATCCCCGTAAGCACATCCCCACTTCCCGCCGTTGCCATTCCCGGATTTCCGGTAGTGTTCACATATCCCTTTCCCTTATCCAAGGTAATGGTATGGGCACCCTTTATCACCAGCACACAGTTGTACCTTTCGGCAAACTTACCGGCCTTCTCCAATTTTTCAAAATCGTCCTTCCACTCCCCTATGAGCCGTTGCAGCTCCTTTGGATGCGGTGTTAGGACGGATCTGGGCGGGATCTTGTCGAGCAGGTCCCTTTCCTGAGCGCAAATGTTCAGTGCATCCGCATCCAATACCATTGGAAGGGTTTGCGTCGTTAAAAACCGATCAAGGGCCTCCACCGTAATTGGGTCCTGTCCTATTCCCACACCCAGTCCCACCACCGTTGGCCGGATACTATATCCAATATCGGAGAGCATGCGGTCGTTGATGTCGGTGAGCACCATGACCTCCGGAAGCGCGGTCTGCAAAGGAATGTAACCGCAGGCGGGAACAAAGGAAGTTACCAGTCCGCTACCGGCGTTCAGGCATGCCTCGGAGGCCAACATGACCGATCCGATCTTTCCGTAGCTGCCCCCGACGATAAGGGAATGTCCATAGGTACCCTTGTGCGAGAATTTTTCCCTGGGCACGTACCATGGAAGGACTTCGGCCTTGCCCACCAGGTCATACCCCACTTCCGCAGAGGCCATATATTCTGCGTCCAACCCGATTTCCATCACTTCCCACTGCTTTGTATGGACACCGGTTCCCGGTAAAAAAAAGGGCAATTTGGGAACTTGGAACGTAAGTACCTGTTCGGCCGTTACGACCTCCTGATCAGGTTCGGGTCCTCGATCCATAAAAAGCCCTGAAGGAATGTCCACCGAAAGTACAAACGCCCGACTTTGGTTGAGGTGCCGAATGAGCTGGCCGACCCAAATATCCGGTGGCCTGTTCAGACCGATACCAAAGATGGCGTCCACGATAATGTCGCCCTTTCCTATGTAGGGCAGATCGGAACCGGCCTCAAAAATTTGAGGCCATACATGCCTTTCCTTAAGCCTATCCAGATTGATCAGAAAGTCCTTTGCTCGATGCTCGCTGAAATTTACCACATGGACCGTAATGGGATAGGAAGCTTCCTTTAGCAGCCGTGCCAGGGCCAATCCGTCCCCCCCATTATTGCCGACCCCACAAAAAAGATGGATCTGCACCTTGGAGCCCTTGAGCCTCGTATCCATCCAAAGGAACAACTGTTCGGCAGCGCGTTCCATAAGGTCAACGCTTTCCACCCCTTGTCTTTCCATCGTAATTTTATCCGCTTGGCGGAGCTGTTCGACACTGAAAATCTTCATTCAACAAAAATTTTTAGCAAAAGCGGTCAACTTGTGCAACAACCTAGGCCCACAGGGCATATGGGAAAAACTAAAATAACCGAGCATTTAAATCTCGATTATCGCGTAAAAATTGACCGAATCATTTGATTACGAAGTCAAAAATACTACATTTGGAACTTTATAGGAAGTATGCAACCCTACAATACGGACATAAGGAATTTTATCCACTCCCGCAAAGGCAATGGCACGTTCATTATCGCCACCATGACCACCCCTTTGGGGTAACTGCTATATTTTTGTCCGTCCCCTAGTTTATAATAACGAGTAAGTACATTTTAACCATCAATTGCAATGAAAGTTCTAAAATTCGGTGGCACTTCGGTCGCCAATGCCCAAAATATACGCCTGGTAAGGTCCATAGTGGACAACAATAAAAGCAACAAGGCCCTTGTGGTGGTCTCCGCACTTGGGGGGGTAACGGACCTGCTCCTCAGTACGGCCACGCTGGCCTCCGAGCAGGACAGGTCGTATACGGAAGGACTTAAAAAATTGGAGGAACGCCACCTGCACACCATAAAGGAGCTAATTCCCGTACAGGTACAGAGCAAGGTCCTGAGCAAGGTAAAAAGCGAACTGAACATTTTGGAAACCTTGTTGGAAGGCGCTTTTTTGATCGGGGAAATAACCCCAAAACTCTCCGATAAGATCGTCAGTTATGGGGAACAGCTATCCTCCTATATTATAAGTGAGTTTTTTATTGCGGAAGGAATGGATGCCATCCATAAGGACAGCAGGGCACTTATAAAGACCAATGAAGCATACGGAAGGGCCACGGTAGATTTTGAGATGACCAATGCCAACTGTTTGGCCTTCTTTACCGATGTGCCCCAGCGCATTGTGGTACTTCCCGGTTTTATCGCTTCCTCCACAAATGGCAATTCCACCACCTTGGGGCGGGGAGGCTCCGATTATACCGCCGCTATCATAGCGGGCGCAGTCCATGCCGAACTTTTGGAAATATGGACCGATGTGAGCGGAATGTATACGGCCAACCCAAAATTGGTAAAACAGGCGATGGCGATACCCCATATTTCCTATGAAGAGGCCATGGAACTTTCCCACTTTGGGGCAAAGGTCCTCTACCCCCCTACCATACAGCCCGTACTTTCCAAGGGCATTTCCATCATCATCAAAAACACTTTCGAACCGGAGGTCCCCGGTACCTTGATTACCAAGAGCCAGAACGAAAAAGGAAAAACGGTACGGGGCATCAGCCATGTGGAAAATATCGCCCTGTTGTCCCTAGAGGGACCGGGCATGGTGGGAATACCGGGAATGTCCAAACGCTTCTTCGAGGTCCTTTCCAATGCCGATATCTCCGTTGTGCTGATCACACAGGCCTCTTCAGAGCATTCCATCTGTGTGGGCATTGCCTCCAAGGATGCTCCCAGTGCCGTATATACCGTAAATGAAGCTTTTGGATATGAGATTACGTTGGGCAAGATCAAGCCCGTAATCTTGGAGAACGATCTTGCCATTATCGCCCTGGTGGGCGACAATATGAAAAGCCACCAAGGACTTAGCGGTAAGATGTTCAGCACCTTGGGCAAAAACAATGTCAACATTCGGGCGATCGCCCAAGGAGCCTCCGAAAGGAACATCTCAGCGGTGATCAATAAAGAGGACGTCAAAAAAGCCCTGAACTCCCTGCACGAAGAGTTTTTTGAGGAGAACATCAAACAGCTTAACCTCTACGTGATGGGAGTGGGAAATGTAGGCGCCAAATTCCTCAACCAGATGCACCAACAGCGAAAATACCTTAAGGAATACCTAAAACTGAACATTCGGGTCATAGGTATCAGCAACTCGCGCACCATGGTCTTTGATGAGAACGGCATCTCCCTAAAACAGTGGGACACCCTTTTGGCGGAAGGGGATAAGGCCAATACCGAGCTGTTCTTCAACACCGTTAAAAAATTCAATTACCGCAATAGCATCTTTGTGGACAATACGGCCAGTCCCTTTGTATCGGAAACCTATAACGGCTACCTAAAGAACAGTATCTCTGTAGTGACCTGTAATAAAATAGCCTGCTCTTCCGCCTATGACAATTATAAGGAACTAAAAGATCTGGCGAGACAGTACAATGCGCCCTTTCTGTTCGAGACCAACGTGGGGGCCGGGCTGCCCATTATCGATACCTTGAAGAACCTGATCGCTTCGGGCGACAAGATTCTTAAGATACAGGCCGTTTTATCGGGCAGTCTCAATTTTGTCTTCAACAACTTTAACGACGGCACCACCTTTCACGATGTGGTACAGGAAGCACAGAAACAAGGGTATACCGAACCAGATCCCAAAATTGACCTGAGCGGTATCGATGTGATGCGGAAAATATTGATCTTGGCACGGGAAAGCGGGAACAAATTGGATATTGAGGATATCGGCAACGAACCATTTTTACCACAAGAGAGCCTATTGACCACTACGAATGAAGAATTCTTTGCGACCCTAAAAAAACATGAGGACATGTTCCAACGCACCTATGCGGAAGCCAAAAAGAACGATAGCAAACTGAAATATGTGGCCCAATTTGAAAATGGAAAGGCCAGTGTGGGCCTACGGCAAATTCCCAGAGGACATGATTTTTACAATCTGGAAGGAAGTGATAATATTGTACTTTTCTATACGGAACGTTACCCCAACCAGCCCATGATCATTAAGGGTGCGGGGGCCGGGGCCGAGGTTACCGCTTCCGGGATCTTTGCCGATATCATTCGAATAGGTAATTTTTAGCATATGGAATCCATAAAAATATTCTGCCCCGCCACCATTGCCAATGTCTCCTGTGGTTTTGATGTCCTTGGTCTTGCACTGGATTCCGTTGGGGACGAAATGGTGGTCCGCAAGACAAGGGAAAAAGGGATCAGGATCACCAAGCTTACGGGGCAGGACCTGCCCATGGAAACCCATTTGAACGTGGCGGGAGTGGCCGGCCTTGCCCTGTTGGGGGAAACCGATTTCCAAGGGGGTTTCGAACTGGAAATATATAAAAAAATAAAGGCGGGCAGCGGCATAGGCAGCAGTGCCGCAAGTTCCAGCGGAGCGGTCTGGGCCATGAACCAACTTCTGGGCAAACCCTTTCAAGACCTGGAACTCGTAAAATTCTCCATGGAAGGGGAACGTTTGGCAAGTGGGGTGGCACATGCGGACAATGTGGCGCCGGCCATCTATGGCGGGTTCACCTTGGTAAGAAGCTACGCCCCCTTGGACATTGTAAAAATACACACCCCGCCAGAACTGTACGCAACGGTCATCCATCCGCAGATAGAAGTGCGGACCTCCGATTCGCGAAAAATACTCAAGACCACCATTTCCTTGGAAGACGGCATAAAACAATGGGGCAATGTAGGGGGACTGATCGCGGGCCTCTATACAGAAGATTACGGCCTTATCGGTAGGTCGTTGGAGGACCACATCGTGGAACCCATACGTTCCATACTGATCCCAGGATTTGACAAAGTTAAATCAGAGTCCCTTAAGGCGGGTGCCCTTGGTTGCGGGATCTCGGGATCAGGCCCATCCATCTTTGCCCTCAGCAAGGGTGCCGATATTGCGGAAAAAGTGGCCGTTGCCATGAGGAACGTCTATCAAAAAATAGGGATTGCCCATGAGGTACATGTTTCCAAGATCAATCCACAGGGAACCAAAATACTTTCCTGATCCAATTTAGCACGAACCATACCAAAAATACATCCTATGAACTATTATAGCCTGAACAAAAAAGCTCCCTCCGTTTCCTTTAAGGAGGCCGTAATACGGGGAATAGCTCCCGATGGGGGACTTTATTTCCCAGAGACCATCACTCCCCTGCCCGCTTCCTTTTTCGAGGAGATCGAAGGGATTAGCGATCATGAGATCGCATTTCGTGCCATCCATGAATTTGTAAGACAGGACATTCCCGATAACAAGTTACGGGAAATTATTAGGGACGTACTTGATTTTCCCTTTCCGGTGGTGCCCTTGGAAGACAATGTGGCGGCTTTGGAGCTCTTTCATGGACCAACCTTGGCCTTTAAGGATGTAGGCGCCCGATTTATGGCACGGTGCCTTGGTTATTTTTCCGAGTCCAAAGAAAAGCAGGTAACCGTACTGGTAGCGACCTCCGGCGATACCGGCGGGGCTGTCGCCAATGGATTCCTTGGAGTAAAGGGAGTAAAAGTAGTGATACTCTACCCCAGTGGCAAAGTGAGCGATATACAGGAAAAGCAACTTACCACCCTTGGCAAAAATATTACCGCCCTGGAAGTGGACGGTACCTTCGACGATTGCCAGCGAATGGTAAAGCAGGCATTTGTAGATCCCCAGCTATTGGATAAAATCCAACTTACATCCGCAAATTCCATCAATGTGGCGCGCTGGTTGCCACAAATGTTCTATTTTCTGTTTGCATACAAGCAGGCAAAATCAAAAGGAAAGGAAATTGTCTTTTCCGTGCCCAGTGGCAACTTTGGGAACATTTGCGCCGGGCTTATGGCCCAAAAATTGGGAATGCCCGTAAAGCACTTTGTGGCGGCCACCAATATAAACGATGTGGTACCCCATTTTATGGAAACGGGTTCCTACGACCCAAAACCTAGCATTGCTACCATTTCAAATGCCATGGACGTAGGGGACCCGAGTAACTTTATACGGATCCGGAATATGTTCCAGAACGATCTGGACACGCTTTCGGAAACCTTGTCCTCCTACTCCTTCACGGATGAAGAAACCAGGGAGGCCCTTCAATCGATCTACAATGACTGCACCTACATTGCCGATCCGCACGGTGCAGTGGGTTATTTGGGGCTTAAAAAATTTCAGGAAACCCATCCGGATACCTACGGTATTTTTCTGGAGACCGCCCATCCCGTCAAATTTTTGGATACCGTGGAAGAAACCATACGGGAAAACATAGAACTCCCCGAAAAAATAATAGCGCTGATGGGAGCGGAAAAGAAGTCGATACGTATTTCCGATTACGAAGGACTGGGCGCTTATTTGGGGCGTTAAAGTTACCCACCTAGTAACAAGTTCGAACGACATATGGGAGAAAATAAAAATAACATCTCCTTGGTCGATTAAGATTTTGTATTGTTTTTATATCCCATTGTTGCAAATTAATGAAATAATAGGATTTCCTTCTCCCCCGATAAGGTGTCAAAAAACATTCAAGGTTCCTTTGGACTTGTTTGGAACGGAAATTCCCTCAATGAGTGTGCCGGTGATTTTGGCAAGTACCTTCTTTATAACAATCCCCATAAAACCTCGCTCTATCTGCTCTGCGGCCTTCCGGTGATCATATGGGACCAGGCTGCCATCTCCGACTTTATACGGGAGCACGATCTGGGTATCTTCATTTCATCCCTAGAAGAACTGGACGACACCCTGCAAAACCTGGATCCCGAGCTATACCAACAAATGGTCCGAAATGTGGCCAAAGTGCGGCAAAAACTGCTAGGTGGCCACTTTTTAAAGACGGCCATGGACACATCGCTCCAAAGCCTCCCCATATAAGATACTTAATCCAGTGTGGGCAGTTTAAAATCGTCCAAAGCACTTGTCTTGGCCATGAGTCCCTCAATTTCCGAAACCCTCCTTGGGGCCATTTCGGACAGGTTAACGGGACCGTTCTTATTGATAAGGATATCATCTTCTATACGGACCGCTATGCCCCACCATTTTTTATCGCATTCGCTTCCTTCGGGGATATAGATGCCCGGCTCCACGGTGATGACCGTGTTTTCCTTTAATGGGCCATAAGTGCCTTTGTCGTGCACGTCCAGCCCCAAGTAATGGGAAGTGCCATGGGGAAAATACTGCTTTGCCCCCGATTCATCGCTTATAATGCCCAACTTCATTAACCCTTTTGCAATTACCTTGGACGCAGCCGTTCCCGGTGCCTGGAAAGGGGCCCCAACTACACTTGCCTTAATTCCCGCTTCCTGTGCGTCGTACACCAACTGATAAATAAGCCGCTGTTCCGTACTGAACTTTCCCGTAGCCGGAACGGTCCTGGTCACATCGGCGGTATAACCGTGGTATTCCGCACCCAAGTCCATAAGGACCAGATCATGACCGACCTTTTGCTTGTTGTTCTCGATATAATGAAGGATACAGCCATTGTTGCCTCCCCCCACAATGGAAGGGTAGCCCTCATATTCCGCACCGTATTTTTTATAAACGAATTCGTGTATCCCCTGTATTTCCGTTTCTGACATATCCGGGTGCATGGCCTTCATCACCTCCATCTGTCCCACTGCCGAAATTTCAACCGCTTTTTTCAACAATACAAGTTCCTCCTCCGTTTTGGTCTCCCTCAGGGTATTCATTATCTCCCCGATAATGGATGAATTGAGGTTATTGCCCTGTAACTTTAACCTGACCTTCTCTTGTATCTCCTTTCTAGAACCTTCATTTTCGGCCTGAACATAGGCGTTCAAAAGATCATTGGATTTAAGGTCCTCATAATAATTCAGGTACCTGCCCAATGTTTGGGCCACATTGGCACTGTTCTCAATATCCGTGGAGGTGATCATTCCGTACAATTGCTGTTCCCTGGCATTATAATCGGACGGATAATCGGTCCGTATTTTAAAGGTCTTTATAATATCAAAAAGATCGGCACTGTCATTGGTATCCCTGTAATCATTCTCGAAATCGAAGAACAGCACCTTATCAAAAGCCTTAAAATCGATCTTTGAATTTTTAAACTCACTTCCGTTAAAGGCCATTTCAAAGCCCAACTGTTGCTTTGCCCCTTCCACACCCAAACGTTTCCCGTTCCATTGTTCCGCTCTTGGATCCCTTTCCTGCACGTACAGCATTTCATCAAACTCATTGCCTTCGCCATCCTTTTGCCCCTCGGAAAAGATCACAAGTACCGCATTGGGCTCCCTATAACCGGTTAAATAATAAAAATCTGGATCCTGGTGGTATATATAGTCCACATCATTGGCCCTGTTCCGCTCGGCGTTCGCAAAAAATATGGCCACAGAGTTGGGGGGCATCATTTCCCGCACTTTTTCCCTTCGCTCCTTATGGAAGGTAGCGTCTAAAAAGTCGGTCGGCTGGTCTTGGGCAAAGCAGACTATAAAATTAAAAAGTACAAGGACTAAGATTGCTTTCATAATACCATTTTTACGGATACACGAAAATAAATAATAATCCGTAATACAAGTACCCGAATTCCCCAAAGTTGCAAGCCTATGGCCTTTAACAATACTTTGTGCAAAACATTGGGACCCGCTAACGGGGGTATCTATTAATTTTCAATAAATTTGCCGACAAAACCAAGACTATGAAAAATACCGCACTTACGGAAATACACCGGTCACTGGGCGCAAAAATGGTGCCCTTTGCAGGGTACAACATGCCAGTTTCCTACGAGGGCGTCAGCGTAGAGCATGAGACCGTACGAAATGGTGTGGGCGTCTTTGATGTTTCCCATATGGGCGAGTTTCTGGTGGAAGGTCCCAATGCCCTTTCCCTTTTGCAATATATCACTTCCAACGATGTTTCCAAATTGGTGGACGGTAAGGCCCAGTACAGTTGCATGACAAATGAGTCAGGGGGTATCGTGGACGATCTGATCGTATACAAATTAAGGGACGACAAATACCTTCTGGTGGTGAACGCTTCAAACATTGAAAAGGATTGGGCCCATATTTCCAAGTACAACGCCAATTTCAATGCGGGCCTAAGGAATATCTCGGAAGATTACTCCCTTCTGGCCATACAGGGACCAAAGGCAGTGGAGGCCATGCAGGCCCTTACTTCGGTAGACCTTTCCGACATTGCCTTTTACCATTTTAAGGTAGCCGATTTTGCCGGAATGGAACATGTCATCATTTCGGCCACGGGATACACGGGATCTGGGGGATTTGAAATTTACTGCAAAAACGCTGAAGCGGAACAGGTATGGAACCGTGTGTTCGAAGCGGGAAAGAAATTCGGGATCAAACCCATCGGATTGGCGGCAAGGGATACCCTTCGATTGGAGATGGGATATTGCCTTTATGGAAATGACATAGACGATCGTACCTCGCCCTTGCAGGCGGGACTTGGTTGGATCACCAAGTTTAATAAGGAGTTTGTAAACAGTGCCGCCCTTGCCGATCAAAAGGAGAATGGGGTATCCAAGAAATTGGTGGCCTTTGAACTGAACGAACGGGGAATCCCAAGGCATGATTATCCCATTGTGGATGCAGATGGAAATACCATCGGTCGGGTGACCTCCGGGACCATGTCCCCCTCCTTGGAAAAGGGAATCGGTATGGGTTATGTTCCTACCTCTCTTTCGGCCATTGGCACCACCATATTGATACAGATACGAAAAAATGCCGTTCCCGCCACCATAGTAAAATTGCCCTTTTACAAGGTCAACCAGCGCTAGGGCCATATAGCGGATAATTAAAATCAACATTTCGGCACACATGTCGGAACCATTAAACCTCCCTTTGTGGGCAAAATGATCGATTATCAGGAAATACTGGACCACATTTCGCAATACTGTTCAAAGACACATGGGCGGGGCACCGTGGCATCCTATATTCCTGAACTTTCTTCAGTGGATATTGGCAAATTTGGAATGCACCTTATGGATATGGAGGGCAACCAATATGGGGCGGGCAATTCCGAAGAAGGCTTTTCCATACAGAGTATCTCCAAAGTACTTACTTTGTCCATGGCCTATGGTATTGTTGATGAAGCATTATGGGAACGTATGGATGTGGAACCTTCAGGTGATCCTTTCAACCACCTGTCGCTTTTGGAACACGAAAACGGGATTCCCCGAAACCCGCTCATCAATGCCGGTGCATTGGTGGTGGCAGACATATTGGTCACCCACCTAGAAAATCCCAAAAAGGATTTTTTGGAATACGTACGGAAATTGACGAACGACAACAGTATCGATTACGACGAAAAGGTGGCCAAATCGGAAAAAGATAGTGGTTTTAGAAACAGGGCGGCAGTAAATCTGCTAAAATCCTATGGCAATATCAACAATGGAGCGGATGAGGTCCTGGATTTTTACTTTCACCAATGTTCCCTCAAAATGTCCTGTAAACAACTTTGCAGTACATTTTATATGTTTATGAACGCTGGATCTTGCTTTAGGGGATGCAGGTTCCTGAACAAAAATCAGATAAAAAGAATAAATGCCATAATGCTTACCTGTGGGTTTTACGATGAGGCAGGGGAATTTGCTTTTGAAGTGGGCCTTCCCGGAAAAAGCGGTGTAGGTGGGGGGATCGTAGCCCTTTTGCCGAATAAATTTTGCGTCGCCACCTGGTCTCCGGGCCTCAATGCAAAGGGAAATTCCGAATTGGGAATGGTAGCTTTGGAGAAACTTACCACAATGAGCGGGCAGTCAATTTTTTAATGTTGGAGATAAAGAGAATCCTTATTTTGGGCGGGAGCGGTTTTGTGGGCAATGCCCTCTACAAAGAACTACACCCCTATTTTGATACCCATTGCACTTATTTTACCTCTGGAAGAACCTTTGCTGGTAACCAGAAGTTCCATAGATATGACCTACAGGAAGACGACATTGTGCCCCTATTGGAAACGATAAGTCCACAGCTGATCATCTCGGCACTTAGGGGCGATTTTGCTTCCCAGGTACAGGCACACCTCCATATGATGGAATATCTGGAAAAAAATGAAGGGCGGATCTATTTTATATCCTCCGCCAATGTTTTTGATGCCTACAGCAAATACCCCTCCTATGAATATGACAAAACCCTTTCGATGAGCATTTATGGTAGGCTAAAGATCAAGATAGAGAACATGTTGCTACGCCTGCCACCTGAAAAAATGGCCATTATAAGGGTGCCGATGATCTTTGGGAACAATTCCCCCAGGATCAAGGAAATAAAGGAGCTGCTGGCCCATAAGGAGCCATTGGAGGTATTTCCCAATTTGATAATGAACGTTACCAGTGATGACAGACTGACCCAACAGATCCATTATATGATCAACCGGAACAGGACCGGAATCTACCATTTGGGCAGCACAGATCTGGTGCACCATGAAGATTTTGTGACCGAAATCGTAAAAAAGATAGGCCTTTACAACCCTGTGTTCAAAAGGGTGTTCACTTCCAATGAGGACCGCTATCTTGCGGTCCTGCCCAAATCCAATAAACTGCCCAAAAACCTACAGTTGGGATATCAGGATGTAATAGATCACCATATTTTTGGATGATCGGGCATATTTTAGGGCGTACCTTCATTTTTGGGCCATCAAAATTGTATTTTAGCCCTACTAAAAAATGGAGCCATGAAAAAATTGACCATAGCTGAAATAACGGAGCGAATGGAGAAACTGGAAGGCTGGGACTATGACGATAACGCCATACAGACCACTATTGAGTTCAAGGACTTTAAGGAAACCTTTTCCATAATGACCCGTATCGCCTTTGAATGTGAGTCGCAGAACCATCATCCGGATTGGACCAATGTGTACAATACCCTTACCATTCGCCTCAGCACGCATGATGCGGACGGTGTAACGGACAAGGACTTTAAGCTTGCCGCCAGTATCGAGGACATTATAGAAAGTGATTAAAACGTGCACTTGCAGCACTATCAAAAATTATTAAATTTGCGGCTGGATCAATAATCTAGCATAGAAATGGGAAGAGCTTTTGAATTTAGAAAGGCACGTAAAATGAAACGTTGGTCGGCCATGTCCAAGGCCTTTACCCGTATTGGAAAGGATATCGTAATGGCCGTAAAGGAAGGCGGGCCGGATCCAGATTCCAATTCCAGGTTACGCGCTGTCATCCAGAATGCCAAGGCCGTCAACATGCCCAAAGATAATGTGGAGCGCGCCATTAAAAGGGCCAGCGACAAAAGCTTGGGCGATTATAAAGAGGTGCTTTTTGAGGGTTATGCCCCCCATGGTATCGCTATTTTGGTGGAAACGGCCACGGACAACAACACACGGACGGTTGCCAATATCAGGAGTTATTTCAATAAATGTAACGGCAGCCTGGGAACTTCAGGTTCCGTGGAATTTATGTTCGACCATACCTGCAATTTTAGGATCAACGGGGAGGGAATCGACCCAGAGGAACTGGAACTGGAAATGATCGATTTTGGGGCGGAAGAGGTTTTTACCGATGAGGATGGCATATTGATCTATGGGCCCTTTGAAAGTTTTGGTTCCATCCAAAAGGAACTCGAGGCAAGGGGCTTTGAAATCCTTTCCTCCGGTTTTGAAAGGATTCCACAGATCACTAAAGAACTGAACGCCGAACAGGCCGCCGATGTGGAAAAGCTTCTGGAAAAAATTGAAGAGGATGATGACGTGCAGAACGTCTACCACACCATGACGGAGTAATAACTTGACCAGATTGTTCTAGATTTTCAAATTCAGTATAAAAAAAGGGCCACTGCAGTAGCAATGGCCCTTCCCAATAAACCTAAAAACCAATCCGCTATGGACACGGATTCTCTTTGAAATTGTCAACCAACAGGGGGACAAATGCCCAAGCGTTCCCGTTCCTGTTAACGATTAATTGTTGTACAGGTAGACCGAAGAGGCTGCCGTTAGATCGTTGTTTATACTTGGGGCCACATCTCCCGTGGCCGATAGCGCGTCGGTAAACCCTAAAATCTTACCGTTGCCGGTTTCCGCTATAAAGACGGTCTTGGTCTTATGGTCATATGCTACGTCTATAGGGTTGCCCATTAAGGTAGCTGGACCGGAAACACGGGTCTGTTCCGAAAGGGCCAGGGTACCTCCATTGGAAAGGGCATCCAGTTTGGCCCTAAAACCTTGGGTAATCTGGAATCCACCATCATCGGTCGTATTGGCGGCATCACCTATATCTGTCATTACCAGAACATCATCGGCCTCACTATAATCGATACCATGGGTCCTTACAATGCCCTCGATGGTTATACGCTTATCTGCCGTAAGGGAACCATCGACCGTGTTTTCTAGGAAATCGGTAAAGATGGCAAGATCACTGTCATTATCGACCACCGCCAATAGGTCGTCTCCCATAAAGGTTATCCCCCAGACATTAAAGCCTGGATCAAAAGTATTCTGAAGCGTAAAGGAAGATCCGTTAAAGGTATACACAAAAAACAGGTGCATATCGGTATCGGATACCACTACCTTATTCCCTAGTACCGCTATTTCCCGTGGACTTGCCAAATCTGCACCGCTGTCAAAACCAAGAGCCGCCGTGACACCGTCGGATAAGGTGGAAAAATCGGTATAGTAGCCCAAGGAAAAGTTAGATCTGGAAGCTTGGATCACAATATCCTCCATGGCACCATAATAGATCCCTTCCGAAGCGGTGGAACCGGTGACCACCGTTTTGACCAATGATCCCATTCCATCGTATACGCTTATATTTCCATTTGATGTACTTGTGGCGTACAGTTCGGTGCGCTGCCCCATACTCTCCATTCCCAGGTCGCCATCGGTCTCATCACTGGAGAAGTGTATGGAGGATGCCGCTTCCAAATCTTTGTTAAAGGTAGGGGCCAGATCCCCTCCGCTTCCTATGGACGTAAAGCCCAAAACCTTCCCATTGCCCACTTCCGCAATATATACCGCATCGGTTTCGGAATCATAGGCCACATCAATGGGATTCCCCATGAAGGTTGAAGGACCCGCTACCCTGACCTGCATGTCCATGGTAAGTGTTTCCCCATCGGACAGGGCATCAAATTTCTCCGAAAAATCGGATATAAGGTGGAATCCACCATCATCGGAAGTATTGGCGGCATCCCCAATATCCGTCATCACCATAAGATCATCGGCTGCGCTATAGGCCAGCCCATGGGTCCTCACTATACCTTCAACCGTAATACGTTTGGAGGGCATAAGGGTCCCGTTCACCAAATTGGCCGAAAAGTCGTAAAATACCGCCAAGTCGCTGGAAATGTCCACCACGGCATAAAGGTCCTTACCCTTAAAAGTAATTCCCCAGACCGGGAAGGGTACATCCACTGTGTTTGTAAGGGTAAAGCCATTGCCCGTAGCGGTATAGACGAAGAATTGATGTGAATCGTTATCCGCCACTACATAGGTATCCCCGTTTACTGCCAAGGCCCTGGGACTTGTCAGATCGGCATTACTGTTAAACGCAACTGGCAGATCGGTATCAGTTTGTAAGACACCGATTCCCGAATAGGCTTCCAATTGAAGTCCCGAGCGGGAGGCCTGAACCACAATATCGCTTTCTTTATCATAATAAATCCCTTCTGCAGATGTGGAAACCGTACCAAAGGTCACCAACGAATCCCCGGTAATGCTGTACTTAGCTATCTTTCCATCCACCGTATTGGTAACAAAAAGTTCTGTACGCCTGCCCAGTTCCATTCCCGGTTCACAATCATCACAGGATCCCCCGCAATCCACTCCTGTCTCATCCCCGTTCATGATACCGTCAGAACAGGTGGGAACATCCACCATGGAGTTATCGTCATCGTCCTTACAGGAGGCTATTAAAACAAGGAGGCAGGCCATAATGCCATATTTGGCCAATTGGAAGCTGTTCTTTTTCATAGTATATAGGTTTTTATAATTACTGTTGAACCGATACCTACGAAATATTAAAGAGGAGGGTTTTAAAAAATCACCGAATTATTTTGGCAAATGAGGAAAATGGTTGGAATCCAGCTATATTTTAAGTCTTTCCGCTATTGTTCCAAGGGAAAAACGGATGTTGTCATCAAAAAAAACCGCCCAGAATTTACTGGGCGGTCCTATAAAATTATGGGGTTATGCGTCAATCGTTTTTAACTACCAACCTAAACCCTTCGCCGTGAATATTCAGTATCTCGACCAGTTCATCCTTTTTAAGGTATTTTCTCAATTTGGCTATATAGACGTCCATACTTCTGGAAGTAAAGTAGTTATCGTCCCTCCATATTTTGGTAAGGGCAAGCTCCCTAGGCATCAGATCGTTTTCATGCAGCGCCAAGAGACGCAACAGTTCATTTTCCTTGGGCGATAGTTTGATTGCTTCCTCCTCTTTGAACTTGAGGAAGCGTAGTTTGGAATTGAGCTGGAAATTACCGATCTTAAATTCGAATTTCTTACTATCGGCAAGTCCGTTTGTTCCCTTTCGCTGCAGTATGGCCTTTAGTTTCATCAAAAGCACCTCGGAATCAAAGGGCTTATTAAGGTAATCGTCCGCTCCTGCCTTATATCCCTTTAGGACATCCTCTTTCATGGTCTTGGCGGTAAGGAAGACAATGGGTATATGCTCGTTCTTTTCCCTGATTTCCTTTGCCAAGGTGAACCCATCCTTATAGGGCATCATGACATCCAGGATACATACATCAAAATTATCCTTTTTAAATTTCTCGAAACCTTCCATTCCATTTTTGGCGAGGACCACATCAAAGTCGTTCATGGCCAAATAATCCTTTAAAACGATTCCAAAGTTCGGATCGTCTTCCACTAACAATATTTTCTTATTTACAGTATCCATATTTTTTTATATTAAAGGGAGTTTAATATAGAAAGTGCTTCCCTTTCCGCGTTCACTTTCCGCATAGACCTCTCCTTGGTGATCTTCCATTATTCTTTTTACATAGGCCAGTCCAAGACCATGCCCTTTTACATTATGAATGTCCCCGGTATGTTCCCGGTAGAACTTTTCAAAAACTTTTTTCAATACCGCCTTGCTCATTCCCGCCCCTTGATCTTGTATTTTGATCACTATACTGTTCTTGACTACCTCGGTAAACACATCTATTTTGGGCGCATTGGGCGAATATTTGATGGCATTGTCCAAAATATTTACGATTACATTGGTAAAATGCATGTCATTGGCCAACACCTCCGCCCTTTCGGCGTTCAGGTGCGTCTTAATATATCCTCCTCGATCCCCTACGATCAGTTCCACATGGGCAATGGCATCCTGAATGATATCATGGGCATCGATCCTGTCCTTGGTGATGTCCAATTGGTTCTTTTCCAGTTTGGATATGCGCAATACGTTCTCCACTTGGGCATGCATGCGTTTGTTCTCGTCCCTGATCATTTGTAGGTAACGGAACACCTTCTCCCTATCCTCAATTATTTTTGGGTTCTTTATGGCCTCTACCGCCAAGTTTATGGTAGCAATGGGCGTCTTGAACTCGTGGGTCATGTTATTGATAAAGTCGGATTTTATTTCCGAAATCTGCTTCTGTCTTATCAGCTGATAGATAGCGCTGCTGTACGCTATAACGATGATAAGGGTAAAGACCAGTGATAACAGTGCCATACCGAGTATGGAACTGAACAGGAACCTTTTCTTTTTCGGGAAACTGATCAAAAGTGAAAAATCCGAAATACCGTCGCTATCCACAAAAATAGGCGCTTCGTACAAGGTAGCGTCCCCAAATTTAAACTTTCGGGATTTCACCTTGGTAGGCAGTCCATTGCTGTAGACCCCATATTCATAATCAATATCTATGCCCCTATTTTTGAGTTCCCTATCCAAGAGCAGTTCCAGTTCCTGTTTGGATACCCTTTTATGGATGGGGACCGTTTTGGCATATTCCCGGAACACATCATCGAACTGCGCTTTCTCAATGGCGGACAGTCCCCCGATCTTTTGGATCGTTTGTACCGGGTTCAGCTTGAACTGTTTTCCATCCAGGCCATAATCCTCCCGGAAGATGGTCTTGGTACGTTTGCTGGTAAAATTTTTTAAGGTGGTACTGTCCGACCCTATGTCATTGTCAAAGAACGTGGAAGCTATGGTGTAATCCTCTTCTAATATCCCATGTGAATAAAACAATATCTCATTGGAATTGACATCCCTGTCCACAAAAAAGAAATTCCTGAAATGCGAATCCTTTGGTCTTCCAATACTGTCCTTAAGATCTACATATCTATCGGAGTAATCTTTGATCTCCCGCTTCTCTATTTTTTCGGCTACCTTGTTCAGAATATCCGCCACCGCATTTGAAAACTGATCTTCTTTATCATCCACGGAGCCTTTTATCCAATATCCCTGAACGAATATGATCCCGATGAGGGACAAGCTCATTAAAATGACGAGGAGCACAAATAACTTCTTGTTCATTGGTGCAAAATTAGAAATTTAACATTTAGCGGATTGTACGTTTAACCTAACCTTAACAAATATGTTAAAATTTGTCCCATCCCGCTGATTCCTTAAGGATTAGGCCATGGATATGGGCTACTTGGCGACGCGTTTCCCCCAATTCGACATTGTTGATCACAAAATGGGAAAGACCTTCCTTGTCCGCGTCGTTCCATTGATTTTGGATACGTGCCTCTATTGCCTCACGGCTAGTCCCGTCCCTTTGCAGTACCCGTTTAATTCGCACCTCCTCGGGCGCCTTTACCAAGATGATCCGGTCGTAGCGGTCCTGTGTCCCGTTCTCGAAGATAACGGCGGCCTCTTGAACAACATAAGCTCCTTTTTGCCGGAGTGCCCATGATCTGAAATGTTCCTTGACGGCAGGGTGCACAATACGGTTCAATGCTTGGAGAAGATTTTTATCGGCAAAGACTTTTTGGGCTATAAATTGTGTGTCCAGTTGACCATTGTTATAGGCGTTATCCCCTAAAAGAGCCTTTATGGAAGCGATCACCATATTGGAGGATGCCATGATCTTTTTGGCTTCCCTATCCGAATCGTAAACGGGAACGCCCAAATCCCCGAACATTTTTGCAACGGTCGATTTTCCGCTTCCGATGCCCCCGGTAAGCCCAACTACCATCATTCCTTCTTTAGGATAAATTCAACTTCCTGTTCGATCAATTTAACATCGTAAAGTTCCGCGGGCCGCTTTTTCAGCTCCAGGGCCATAATGGAGCCACTACTGTCGCCTACCTTGGAAAAATCGGCCACCACCCTAAAGTCGCTGCCATCAAGGCCCTTCAGGATATTGATCTTTGCCTTGCACAACAGGGAGACCTTATTGGGGAACGTTTTTATATCCCATTGCTTTGGCAGATTGATCACCTCTACCGGCACTTCCATCATCTTTTCCGAAAATTTGGCCACCTTGGCGGTCAAGCGGACATTATTGGTGGAGTATTGCGTATTCTTCAACTTATCGGATTTGACAAGGTTAACCTTTGCGGAAAAATTGGAGGTGATATTGGTAAAGGTACGCTCAATGGTACGCACACTGCCGATACTGTCAATTTCGTTTTTGGGACCCGAAATGGTCACCTCGGAAGGTTCCAACCCTACCTCCCCATCAAGGATATGGTTCTGTATAAATTCCATTTCCACTTGGGAAATGATGGGCACTTTTTTAAAATGCTTTTGATACAGATCAAAGGACAATGGTTCCCTCTCATCTATTTCCAACAAGGTTATATAATCCGTTAGTTGACGTTCTATCTGGGACCGGCATTCTTCTTGGGGCAAAAAGTAAGTATTTCCTTTTTTCTGGACCTTCGAAAGGTCCAGAACGATTTCTTTCCCCATAAAATTGAAACGCAGGAACTGGAAACCACTTGTACGCAATTTTACTTCCAAACGGTCTTTGGATGACTCCCTAAAGAGCAGGCTGTCCGGCACGTTTACATAGAGCAGCTTAAACTTGGCCGTACTGCTATATTGCTCGGACAGGTTGCTGATAAACCATGCCATGGCGGCACATAACAAAAAGAGCGAAAATACTTTTACCTTTCTCCTTTGGAGGATGTTCCTTATTTTTTCCATTATGCAACAGCTCTTTTAAAGAATAATTTTGGAAAAAGCTCCTGTGGATCCTTAGTACCAAGATTGATCAATATAACCGATTTTAGGAAGCCGTACCCATATCCGAAAAACTGTATCATAACCGTTACCAAGGTATACAGGGCGATCATCGGATCATTATTTTTCACCAATACCTCCACAAAGAGTACGCCAAAGTACAAAATGTAAAGCCACAGAAAGATCCCAATCCCAAAGAAGAGGAGCAAAATCGCACCCAAGAGTCCCAAACAGAACAGCGTGGGCATCCAATACGTCAATCTGGCGGTTCCGGGGTGCCATTTGTTCAATATGGGCCGGACCATTCCAAATTTATGTACCTGTACATAAAATTTCTTAAGATCGATACGTCTCTTGTGGTAAACAAAAGCGTCCGAAATCAATTTGGACCTAAATCCCTTTTTCCAGATCCTAAAAGTAAGGTCCGGATCTTCACCTGGATGGATATTTCCAAATCCCCCTGTCGCTTCGAAGACTTCTTTGGAAATACCCATATTGAAACTGCGCGGTTGGAACTTTCCTACAGATCTTTTACCTCCCCTAATGCCCCCTGTGGTCAAAAAGGATGTCATGGTATGATCAATTGCTTTCTGTACAACTGAAAAGGAGGGGTGTGCCGCATCCGGCCCCCCAAAGCAGTCGGTATAATCAACATCCAAAGAAACTTGCAGCTTTTCCAGATAGGTTTCCGGAAGGATACAGTCCGAGTCCAATATGATAAAATAATTTCCCTTGGCAAGCTGCATCCCATAATTCCTGGAATTTCCGGGACCAGTATTTTCCTTTTCGTGGTAGGTGATCGGAAGCCGGTGGGCAAATTCGACAATTACCGGTTTGGAGGAAAGTGTGGAACCATCTTCAACGATCACGATCTCATATGGCCGCGCATAGGTCTGTGCCGTTAGACTTTCCAACAGTTCCCTTATTTCTTCGGGTCTGTTATATACCGGTACTATTATGGAGAAAAACAGGTTCATACGTTCTGGTAATAAACATAAAGAGCCATCCTTTTTTGTGGGATGGCTCTTTATCCTATTGAATTCTTTTATTTTGAGAATTGTTCTATCACTTCCTGACTCACCCCGGTACTTGAAAAACCACCATCGTGGAACAAGTTCTGCATGGTAACCTTTTTGGTCAGATCGGAAAAGAGGGAAACTGTATAATCGGCACAATCCTGTGCGGAAGCATTTCCGAGAGGCGACATTTTTTCGGCGTAGTTGATGAAGCCATCAAATCCCTTTACCCCTTGTCCGGCCGTAGTGGGCGTAGGCGATTGGGAAATGGTATTTACCCGCACCTTTTTTTCCTTTCCGAAGAAGTACCCGAAACTCCGGGCCACCGATTCCAGATAGGCCTTGTTGTCGGCCATGTCATTGTAGTCGGGAAACGTACGCTGAGCTGCCATATAGGTAAGGGCCACGATACTGCCCCATTCGTTCATGGCATCCGCCTTATAAAGGCTTTGCATGACCTTATGAAAGGAAAGCGCCGAAACGTCCCAACCCTTTTCGGTAAAATCATATTTTTCATCCGTATAGGCCCTGCCCTTACGAACATTGACCGACATCCCAATGGAATGCAGCACAAAGTCCAGTTTGCCCCCCAAAATTTCAACGGATCTGGAAACAAGGTTGGCCAGATCTTCCTCACTGGTTGCATCCGCCGGCACGATCTCGGAACCGGTCCTTTTGGCAAGCTCATTGATCTGACCCATTCTCATGGCAATGGGCGCATTGGTCAGTACGAAAGTGCCCCCTTCCGCATGTACCCGTTCAGCGGTCTTCCATGCTATGGAATTCTCGTCCAGTGCCCCAAAAATGATTCCTTTTTTACCTTTTAACAAGTTGTATGACATTTGCATTCTATTTTCTAGGATTGATATTGGCCAAAGATATTTAAAATAACTCAATCCAACTAGTTTGGCACAAGCCTACGGGCCATTCCAAGGAAGAAACATTATTACAAAAGTGCAGAACCTGGGTATGATCCATTAAATGGGATTCAATAGCTCCCGTGCGTGCGCAATGGCAGATTCCGATAGCTCCTTGCCTCCCAACATTCCCGCCAGCTCCACTACCCGCTCCTCGGACGACAATTTTTTCATATTGGTATGGGTCTCCGTACTGCCCTCTTCCTTGAACACTTTAAAATGATGGTCGCCCTTGGAGGCTACCTGTGGAAGGTGGGTTATGGAAAAAATCTGCATATCGGCACTCATCTCCTTCATGATGGAACCCATCTTGGAAGATATCTCGCCGGAGACCCCCGTATCGATCTCATCGAACATCATGGTGGGCAACTGTTCGTATTTGGCCAATATGGATTTGATGGTAAGCATGATTCTGGAAAGTTCGCCTCCAGAAGCCACCTTTTTTAGCGGGCCGTAATCGGTACCTTTGTTGGCTGAAAACAAAAAGGTAAGGTTGTCCTTTCCTTTTTTCCCAAAAGTGGTGGCCGGGCCCACCGCAATATTAAAGGAGGCGCTGGGCATTCCCAAGGAAGCCAAGGTGGTCTCCAATTGTTTTTTAAGGGACGGCAATACCTTTTCCCTGCGCTTTCGCAGCTCCACTGCCGTTCCCTCAAGTCCACGCTCAATAGCGGACAGTTCCAATTTTTTGGCCTTGATACGGTCTCCTATATTTTCTGCGTCCGACACTTTTTCCGACAGGCTTTCCCGTATGGCGATCAATTCGGAAATTTCCTGTACCTGATGTTTTTTCTGGAGGTCGTAGAGCAATTGCAACTTGTGATTGACCTGCTCCAGCAGTTCGGGATCCGCTTCCATGTTCCCATATAGATTGAACAGTTCCCCGGAAAGATCGTCCATCTCTATAAAAACGGATTGGATACGTTGGTTCAGGGTACCGAACTGGGTACCAAAACCCGCCAATTTATTGGAAAGCTGCTTCAGTTCCGTCAGGAGGGTCATGATGCCGATCTGCTCATCGTTCAACAACTGGTTTCCACGGGAGAGGTGTTCCATGATGGCCTCCACATTGCTGAGTTGGGCATATTGACTTTCCAGTTCCTCCTGCATTCCCTCTTTCAGCGGCACGGATTCCAGTTCTTTCAAAAGATAACTGTTGTATTCTTGCTCTTTTATTACATTCTCTTGAAAAGCTATAAGTTTGTTCAGTTCTTTACTGCTTATCTGCATCTTTCCAAGCTGTTCCGAATACCTTGCCAAAAGGGCGGTATTATCGGCCAGGGCATCAATTATTTTCAGCTGGAAATCATCTTCTGCAAGCTGAAGGGTCTGGTGTTGGGAATGTACATCTATCAAACGGTCCCCAATATAGGACAGGACATCCAACGTTACCGGACTATCGTTGACGAAGGCCCGCGACTTTCCACTGGGCAGTATTTCCCTCCTTAAAATGGTCTTGGGTTCATAATCCAGTTCCTTTTCATTAAAAAAAGCCTCCAAGCCATACTTGGTAATGTCAAATTCGGCCTCCACAACGCATTTTTTATCCTTTTCCTTAAGGGAAGAAAGATCTGCGCGCTTTCCCAGTACTAGGGACAGTCCGCCCAAAAGAATGGATTTTCCGGCCCCCGTCTCCCCGGTTATAGTTGTAAAACCATCGGTGAACGACACGTTCAAATGGTCTATAAGTGCATAATTCTTAATGGTGATGGTCGTAAGCAAGGTAATCTGGATTATACCCGTAAAGATAATTTATATTCCACCCTGAAAAAAATGGAGTTCAATATTTTATTTCGTTCCAGGTACCGGAGTAAAGGGGCGCAATGGATGTCAGGGTTTCCTTTAGCTGTACTATATCCATTTTGGGGCCATCCGAAAACACATCCTTGATCTCATCGGATTTCGCATCGAAAAAGGTTTGGATAAGAAAGGCGTTCGGTCTTCTTTTTGCCATGGTTTCGAGTAACCTCATGGTACCAGCGATCACTTGCTTCCCAGTACTATTGTTGTCCGCCAGGATATCAAGCCCTTTTCTGTGATAATTGTACATGGCTATTCGGTATTCCCTAAAGGTATTGGACATGAGATTGTCCACCAGTTCAAAACGGGTACGCTCATTGGAAGATTGGCTCCATCCCGCAAAACTACTTCCCTGAGCTTGGGAAACAATGTTCCGGGCCTTTCTATAATAATCGTTCCCTCCCTCCAAGGAGAAGGTATCGGCATCCAGGCCGAGCATTATATAAACGTAATAGGCCACAACGCCTACCAAATTGGATTCAAAAACATTTTCGTTATATACCAAGGGTTGAAATTCTATATACTCAAAATTGAATTGGTTGTCCTTGTAATTGAATACGGGACTTTCATAGGAAGTGTTGAAGACGGGTCGTGATGATTGTAGCTGTATACTTGCCTTGAACCTGTTGGATTCGTATTCCGAGACCGTAATGAACATCCTGGCATTTAATCTTTCCCGTTCCCCATAGACCCTATTTGTCCACTTGGTCTTGTTGACAAAGTCGTTCAGGGAGCGCTCCAGTGTCCTAAAAATCTGCTGATTGGTCTGCCCTACCTGATCCGAGTTTATGGTGATGGGGCAGTTGAGTTCCTGTGCCTTTATCTGTATAAGAAAAAGCATGCAGATGGTGGTTACAAAAAAACTACGCATGGATCCTTTGGATTATTTCGTTTAAAATGTCCGAGGCCACTGCCGCCTTGGTCTTTAATGCAAACGTTTTTAACCGTAGATCCTTATCCAGAAAGGAAATTTTATTGGTATTGCCCCCAAATCCTGCACCCTTGTCGTTTAAGGAGTTCAGGACAATGGCATCCAGGTTCTTTCTTTTTAATTTGCCTTTGGCATTGTCGATCTCGTTTTCCGTTTCCAGCGCAAACCCCACCAAAAACTGTTGTTTCTTCCGTTGCCCCAAGGACATCAGGATATCCTTCGTCTTTACAAGTTGCAAGGTCAGGGAAGGTTCATTTTTTTTGATCTTTTGCACGGCCGCCTTTTCAGGTCTGTAATCGGCCACGGCCGCTGCACAGATCACAATATCCATATCGGCGTAATATTCGTGTACGGCCTGATACATTTCATCGGCCGAAACCACTTGTACCAATGAAATGGGGTGGTGCCCAATGGAACAATTGGAGGGCCCGGATACCAACACCACTTCGGCACCCAGTGCGGCGGCTGTTTTGGCAAGTTCAAAACCCATGGCCCCTGTGGAGTGGTTTCCTATAAATCGTACCGGATCTATTGCTTCATAGGTAGGACCCGCCGTTAGCAGCACTTTTTTACCATAGAGCGGTTGTCCCTTTATAAGAAATTCCCCTAGAAACCGGACGATTTCTTCCGGTTCCGCCATACGCCCTTCGCCATACAGTCCACTGGCCAGTTCCCCACTAGTGGCGGGTATGATAATATTGCCAAAAGAACCGAGCGTCTTGAAGGATGCCCTTGTCGTGGGATGTGCATACATGTCCAGGTCCATCGCCGGCGCAAAAAAGATCGGACATTTTGCCGATAGGTAAGTCGCCATTAAAAGATTGTCGCAGATCCCATTTGCCATTTTGGAGAGCGTATTGGCCGTTGCGGGCGCAACGATCATCAGATCCGCCCATAGGCCGAGCTCCACATGGTTGTTCCAAGAAATACTGCCATCCTCCGAATTGATAAAGGAGGTCAACACCGGGTTCTTGGAAAGGGTGGAAAGGGTAAGGGGGGAAACAAAAGAACTGGCGCTCTCCGTTAAGATGACCTTAACGTTGGCGCCAGCCTTTATAAGTAAACGGACAAGGAATGTTGTTTTATATGCAGCTATCCCTCCCGTTATGCCCAGAAGGATATTTTTACCGCCCAACATAGCCTAAACGTCTTTCTGCGTATTCCTGTGATAAATTTTATCGTCCAACCACTCTATTACCGCTAAAGCATGTGGTTTTGGAAGTTTTTCATAGAACTTGGAAACTTCGATCTGCTCCTTGTTCTCAAAGACCTCATCCAAGCTATCGCTGTAGGTCGCAAACTCTTCCAATTTTTCCAACAGTTCCTTTTTGATTTCGGAATTGATCTGTACCGCTCTTTTGGAAACAATGGAAATTGCCTCATAGATGTTTCCAGTAGGTGCATCGAACTCGTTTTTGTTGATGGTCACGGTAGAAACAGGGGCCTTTGAATTTTTAAGATCGTTCATATTCATGGTAAACTTGATTTATTTGGAAAAATTCTGTGACTCCTTTTCGATCTGTTGTAACAGATCCGCCACTTTTCCGGCATATTTGGTTTCCGGATAATATTTTATCAGCGCCACATGTGCCGCACGTGCCTCCTTTAACCTTTCCCCCTTTTTATTATCGAAACTGTTAAGGGCCATATGGGTGGTGGCATTAAATTTATAGAACAGGGCATCTTCCCTGAATTCAGATCCGGGATAGTCCGACAGGAAATTATCGGCCCCGGTTATGGCGGGGGTCAAAAAACTAAAATCGAACCCGCTCAATTTATTGTACTGGGCCACGATCTCGATGGCCTTTTTTTCTTTTTTGGTAGTTAGTTCCTTGGCCATTTTATTGGCACTGTCAAAATATTCGGAATCTGGATAGGTGTTGATAAAAACCTGTAGCTTGGACAGGGCCTTGTCCGTATCGGTCTGATCGACGGAATATATCGGGGAAAGTTCGTAATAACTCTTGGCGCCCAGAAAAGCGGCTTCCTGCAACTTATCACTTTTTGGATAGGACTTTAGGAACCGTTCAAATTGATATCCCGCCAAGTTGTAGTCCCCGATCTTGAAATAGGAATCCGCAAAAAAGAACATCACCCGTTCTCCCTGGGGTTTTCCCACATACTTGGGGGCTATTTGCTCAAAAAGCCTATTGGCCCTTTTGTAATCCCCTTCGTTATAGAATTTTTCGGCCAGGTCATACTTTGCCTTTACATCCTCGTTCTTGAGCACCTTTTGGTACTCACTACAGGAAGCTAGGATAAAAACAAGTATCAAAAGGTATGGAAGTTGCCGCATATTTAAAAACATTTTGCAAAATTAGGAATTCCATGTGGATATAAAAAACATTTTTTTTTGCTAAATATAGTTCCACGACCCTTGATTCCCATTCCTTTTAGCGAAGATTTAACGTAGTCCGGCCCAATGTCCATCCCTTCCCCAATTTTCTTAGGCAGGTATTTTGGAAAAGTTTCCTATAAAACCCGCCAGTTGCTGGCGTAGCTGTTCACTGGCCTCCACCAAGGGAAGTCGCACATAGGCAGTGGAAAGTCCCAGGAGTTCGAAAATTGCCTTGATCCCGGCCGGATTTCCCTCTTGGAAAATAAGGTACATGGCATCCATCATCCTATAGTGTAGCGCGTACGCTCCAGTAACATCGCCCTCTAGCCCCAATCGGACCATCCTTGTAAATTCGGCGGGTAGGCCTTGGCCGATCACGGAGATGACCCCTGCCCCACCGGCCAATACGGTCGGCAGTGCCGTGATATCGTCCCCTGAAATAACCAGGAAACCCTCCGGAGCCCCTTTTATAAGCTGCATTAACTGTCCAATGTCGCCCGAGGCCTCTTTGATCGCCACAATATTTTCAAAATCCCTTGCGAGGCGAAGGCTGGTGGAAGGCAACATACTTGTGCCGGTACGTCCTGGCACATTATACAGGATCACAGGCTTTGGGGAAGCTTCCGAAATTGCCTTAAAATGCTGGTAGATCCCCTCTTGGGTAGGCCTGTTATAATAGGGCGAAACGGACAGGACAGCTTCAAAATCGGACAGATCCACCTCTTTTAATTCTTTCACCACGGCATCGGTGTAATTGCTGCCTATCCCCAATACCAAGGGCAACCTTCCCGCATTGGCACGTACCACCGTGTCCATTACAAGTTGTTTTTCGTCCCTGTCCAATGTAACGGACTCCCCGGTGGTACCAAGTACCACCAAATAGTCAACGCCTCCTTCTATACAATAATCCACTATACGTACCAGGGCCTCCGTATCAACGGAACGGTCCTCCGTAAAAGGAGTGACCAATGCCACTCCGGTTCCCACTAAATGTTCCATCATCCTATTTCTTTTAGTACCTTCAAATATTTCCCCAGTTCCTTTGAGAACAATTTAAAATCGGCTATGGGCATATTCAATATCAGATCGTTCAAGTTTTTGTCCACTTCCCCGAACCCTACATAAAGGCGGGCCCTGGTCTTTAAGGTCATCAATTTCAGCAACAACTTGTCCTCGGTGTAATAATTGATCAGGATATCGTATTCCCTGTTCAAAAATTCAAGCACATAGCCATTTTCTATCTTTCCGCCCCAACCCAGGTCCCTATCCGAAAAAACAGGGGTGGAATAAGGGGAATTTTTATCGTACAGCTCTTTATAACCTATTATTTTAATGGCATTGGGCTGCAGTCCGTATTCGTTTGCCAGTCCATAAAAGGCATCCGTATCCGAAAACTGGTCCAGATTTACGATACATGCTACAGCGGAAATCCCTTTTTTTCGGTCGATTCCCTTCAAGGGCTTTTTTAATTCCTGCTGCAGGTGCCTGCGGCCGGATTTATGTTTAAATTTTTCTTTTATACCCTTTAAAAACATGTATTTTTACATTTTTACAAATGTAAATAATCTACCGTCAATTTACGTACGAAGATACGCAGTATAATGGATTTAAAAATAAAACATTTTGTTATATTCATAACATTTATAATTATTGGCTCCTGTAGGCAGCCAAATTCCACCTTGATAAAAATCGATGCCGAACAACTACCCATAAGTGCGGAAATACCCGCCGTAGATTCTATCGATCGTTTTGTGGCGCCCTACAGGAACCGGATAGACGAAGTGTTGGACAGTACCCTTGCCTATGCGCCAAGGACAATCTCCAAAGAAGATGGAGAACGTAACAGCAGTGCGGGAAATTTGATGGCCGACATAGTACTTGCCCAGGCGGCACCTATTTTTAAGAGCAGGACCGGGAAGGAACTTGATTTTGTACTCCTCAATTTCGGGGGCATACGTTCGACCATCTCGGCCGGCAAGGTGAGCGCCCGCACCATGTACGAGGTAATGCCCTTTGAGAATAATATCGTAGTCGCGGAGCTTCCCGCAAGTGCGGTCCGAAAACTGGTCTCTTTTTTGATAAGTGCAAGCAAGCCCCACCCCATTTCGGGCATACAGATCGTACTGGATCAGGGGGACAGCCTCTCATCGGTCAACATACAGGGAAAACCTTTCGACGAGAACAGGACCTATTATGTGGCCACGTCCAATTACCTGATCAGTGGGGGCGACAAGATGGATTTCTTTGGGGAGAACGTAGGCCTTACCGATACCGATTACCTTATTAGGAACGCCATGATCGATTATTTGAACAAAGTGGACACCATAGCCCCTGTCGTGGACGAACGTTTTATGAAATTAAAGTAACCCTCGCCATTGGCCCATGACAACAAAAAAATGAAAAGAAGGAATTTTATAGTACGCACCGCAGCTTCATCCGCCTTTGTTGGATTAGGGGGACTTACCCTTGATTCCTGTACCGCAAACGCCAAAAAGCAGGTCACCATTCTTCATACCAACGATGTGCACAGCCACATAGACGCCTTTCCCCCAGATCATTCCGAATTTCCGAATATGGGCGGATTGGCAAGAAGGGCCAGCTTGGTCGAACGAATACGAAAGGAGAATCCCAGCACCCTATTATTGGATGCAGGCGATATTTTTCAGGGAACCCCATATTTTAATTTTTATGGAGGGGAACTGGAATTCAAGTTGATGAGCATGCTGAAGTACGATGCGGCCACCATAGGGAACCACGATTTCGATAATGGGATCGAAGGGCTGTACGCCCAATTGCCCCATGCCTCCTTCCAGTTCCTCTCTGCCAATTATGATTTTTCAAATACCATAATGGACGGACATGTAAAGCCCTACACCACTTATAACTTGAACGGCATTAAGGTGGGAATATTCGGGCTCGGCATTGCACTGGAGGGACTGGTGACCAAAAAATTGTTCCGGGAGACCCGTTATCTGGAACCGATCGAAGTGGCACAGGACATCAGTGCCACTTTAAAGGAAAAGGAAAAATGTGACCTGATCATCTGCCTGTCGCACTTGGGTTACAGTTATGAAAACACCAATAAACCGGACGATCTTACCTTGGCGGCGCACACCGCCAATATAGACCTGATCATCGGTGGGCACACCCACACCTTTTTGGAACGGCCCACCATAGTCCGGAACAAAATGGGCCGCAAGGTCCTCGTCAACCAAGTAGGTTGCTTTGGCATCAATCTAGGGCGGGTGGATTTTTACTTCGACAAAAGCGAGTACCTAGGTGCCGAGGGTATCTCCATAAATGTATAGATATCCCTGAACATCCCAAGGACGTACCTTTACACTAGCTGCCATTGCCTAAAGGACAGGAAGTTAATTGAAGTGCCCTATACGTTATTCCTTTAGGAAGTGACGTACAAGTTCCTTAAACTCCTCCTCCAGACCCACGTTGGGATAGGGTCTGCCGGCCTTTCCGTACCAATAGCCCGCATTAAACCGATCACCCTCCTTTCTGTGCAGATATCCATGGATCCAGCTGCCATCCTTTCCCATCATATCTTGGGCAATATCGTGTGCCGCTTCCCATTCTCCCTTCCCATCGTACCACAGCGCCCTTAATGCGCCCGGCCAAACATCCGGGGGAGTCGGTAACCTGAGAGTTCCCCCAAACTCATCCATATTTTTAGGTAGTTCCATTTTTTCAGTGTATGGTCATCGATCAGGCCCGTCCAACGATACCTTGTCCTATCGTCTATGTATACCAATGGATCGGGGACTTCCGATCTATGCAGTTAAGGGCCAAAATTACTCCTTGTAGATCTTTTTAACAAGAAAACCTCCCTAAAAGGCCTTACATGATATATCTCATATTTTAAGGAAACGTGCACCCGTAACTTTGGTCCATATTCTAAAACAAACAGCTATGTCCACATTAAACGGCCCTTTAAAAATAACAGTCCATCTGTTTCTGCTATCCATTCTGTTCTGCGGAACACTGGGTGCCCAGCAGTACAAAATACAAAATACCAACTCCTCCCTAACGGTTTCCGGCACCTCTAGCCTACACGATTGGGAAGAGGTAGCGGAAACCTATTACGGCACGCTCACCCTGGACAAGGAAGGTGAACTTCTTTTGAAAGGATTGGAGATCACGGTAAAGGCCGAAAGCTTAAAAAGCGGCAAGGGCGGGATGGACAAAAACACGTATAAGGCCCTTAAGACCGACACCCATAAGAACATACAATTTGCATTGAAAGAGGTTAAATCCTCCGTAAAAAAAAGTGATACCGTTCACTCCCTTCTAATCCTTGGAACCCTTTCCATTGCCGGGGTCCAAAAACCGGTGGAACTGCCCGTTGAACTGCAGATCAATGGCAATACCATTACCATTACCGGATCCAAGAAAATGCTCATGACCGATTTTAAGATCGATCCACCCAAAGCCTTATTGGGAACGATCACCACAGGCGATGAAATTGTAATAAAGTACACGATAAAAGCAACCCATTAATAAATAGTAAACACCTAAGCATTATGAAAACAACCATATCGTTCGTTTGCTTCTCGGCCATGTTATTGACCGCAAGCACCCTTTTTGCCCAGAACAGAAACCTGGACAACTACAGACAACCCGATAAAAACGGAATCAACGTTTTTGAAAGTCCCAAGGATTCCACCTCTACCTTTGATGGCGTAAAGGTCCGCATCGGGGGCGCCTCTACCCTACAGTTCCAAGCTGTGGACCATGAAAATTCGGGCAGTGTGGCCCTCAAGGAAATCGGGTACAACTTTAATCTTGCCACTGCCAACCTAGATCTTGATGTGGCCCTGGCCGATGGGGTGCGCATGCACTTAAGGACATATCTTTCCTCAAGGCACCATCCCGAGCCCTATGTAAAGGGCGGTTATTTACAAATTGACCGGTTGGACTTTATCAAGGAGGGATTTATGGAAGACCTGATGAAATACACTACCCTTAAAATCGGGCATATGGAAAACAACTATGGGGATGCCCATTTCAGAAGGAGCGACAACGCCCAAACACTGCACAACCCCTTTGTGGGCAACCTGATCATGGATGCCTTTACCACCGAAGTCGGCGCCGAACTGTACTATCGTAGAAGTGGGTTCATCGGAATGGTGGGATTTACCAATGGTAAACTGAACCAAGATGTGGCCAATCCCGACAGTGGCGGGGCTTCCTTCCTTGCCAAATTAGGATATGACAAACAGTTGGACGACGACCTAAGGATACGCATTACCGGATCTGTCTACAATACGGGCAAAGTGGCCAATTCCTATCTGTACGCTGCGGACAGGAGCGGTTCCAGGTATTATTTGGTCATGGAGAACGTAGATGCCACCACTTCGGCCAATTTCAGGTCCGGAAGGTACAATCCCGCACTTAGGAACCAGATCAGTGCATTTATGTTCAATCCATTCGTAAAATATAAGGGCCTTGAGTTTTTTGGTACCATAGAGACCGCTACCGGCAAAGCGTCCACGGAATTGGAAAAGAGGACCGCCAACCAATTTGCAGGGGAATTGGTCTACCGTTTCGGAAAGGATGAAAATTTCTATTTCGGAGGCCGTTACAACAAGGTAGGTTCCGAAGAGGCCACTGGCGAGGAAATCGATATTACCCGTTTACAACTGGGAGCAGGATGGTTCCTTACCAAGAACATTCTTGCCAAGATCGAGTATGTAAACCAAGAGTATGATGGTTACGGCAGCACCAGCATTTTTAATGAAGGAAAGTTCAAGGGGCTGATGTTGGAAGCTGCCATTGGCTTCTAGGACAACATAAAAACATCTATCAAATATATGGGAGCAGGTCTTTTGACGAACATTGAAAATCCAAGTGTTCCCAAGGATCTGTTCCCATTTATAAAACAACGGACACATGAAAAGACCGATTCTTTATCTGATATCATTCTTGGGGTTGTTGTCGTTCGCTCCGACGGACAGTGCCGAGGAAAAACAAGTGGAAATCTCTCCCGAAAGCAGACTGGTCATTTCCGGAAGCTCCAATGTGAACAAGTTCAAATGTGGGTTTAACGCAGCCCAGTTGACCAAACCCATCACCATAGAATATTCCAAGCAAAACGGGAAATTGCTTTTTAACAAAGCAGTGCTTCCCCTCTATAACGGATATTTTGATTGTGGTGGCAGGGCGATCAATAGGGATTTCATGAACCTACTTAAATCTTCCGAACACCCTAAGATACAGTTGAGTCTATTGGAACTGCAATTGGAAAACCTGCCACAGGGATCCCATACGGCAAAGGTATCCATAGAAATTGCCGGCATGGAAAAATCCTATTCCATTCCCATACAATGCCAAGGAACGGAAAAACTGTGCGTATCGGGCAAACTATCGGTCAATTTAAATGATTTTGACCTCGAAGCACCTAAAAAAGCATTCGGCTTGATCGTAATTTCAGATGTGGTCGAAATCGATTTTGACCTGATCATAGAAACCGATCGAGGATAGGTTCCGCCCATGGACTATAATGCAAAAAGCGGGAAAGGCACCCCACCTGCTATCTCCTTCACTAAAGGGCGGCAGTTTCCAGCATGGTCAAAAAGTCGTGCTCGGAAATAATGGGAACCTTGAGCCCTTCGGCCTTGGTCCTTTTACTGGGCCCCATATTTTCCCCGGCCACCAAAAAGGATGTTTTGGAAGAAATGGAGGATGCTACCTTGCCTCCATTGTCCTCGATCATTTTTTTAAGTTCGTCCCTTCCCATTTTTTCGAATACCCCTGAAATCACAAATGAAAGTCCCTTTAACACCTCCGTCCTGTTTTCGAGCTGATCGGTGGACAGTTCCATTTGAACACCATAGCTTTTTAAGCGGGATATGATCAACAGGTTATTTTCATCCTGAAAAAATTGGACCACGCTCTCGGCGATACGTTGGCCTATTTCATCGACGGACAATAGGTCTTCCACTGTGGCAGATATAAGGGCATCGACAGATTTATAGGCCCTTGCCAATTTTTTGGCGACCGTTTCCCCTACAAAGCGAATCCCCAATGCGAATAAAACCCTTTCAAAAGGAATTTTTTTAGAAGCAACCACCCCCTGCAACAAATTTTCGGCAGATTTTTCGGCCATGCGCTCCAAAGGTAACAGATCTTCCTTTGTAAGGGTGTACAGATCCGCATAATTGGAAATAAGGCCCTGCCTGAACAAAAGCTCCACTGTTTCACCACCCAGACCCTCTATATCCATCGCCTTTCTGGAGATATAGTGCTGGATACGTCCCGTGATCTGCGGGGGACATCCATAATGGTTGGTACAGAAATGTTTGGCATCACCTTCGTTCCTTTCCAAGGGCGCCCTGCAAATGGGGCAGTGATCTATATAGATGGTAGGCTCCGAATCCTGAGGTCTTTTGGTAAAATCCACCCCTACTATCTTCGGGATGATCTCGCCCCCTTTTTCCACAAAAACGGTATCCCCTACCCTTATATCCAATTTGGCAATCTGATCGGCGTTGTGCAGGGAAGCCCTTTTAACGGTGGTTCCGGCCAACAGGACCGGTATTAAGTTGGCAACTGGCGTAATGGCTCCCGTTCTTCCTACCTGATAGGTGATTTCCTGAAGCACCGTAGTAGCCGTTTCCGCCTTAAATTTGTAAGCCATCGCCCATCTGGGGGATTTGGCCGTATATCCCAGTTCTTCCTGATGCCTAAGGTTGTTCACCTTTACCACGACCCCATCCGTTTCATAGGGCAGTTCATGCCGGTGCACGTTCCAATAATCCACAAAGTCCATGACCTCCTCCGTGGACCTGCACAATTTTGCGGCCGTGGGCACTTTAAATCCCCAGTTACGGGCCTTTTCCAAGACTTCAAACTGTGTTTGGAGCGGAAGCTGTAAGCCCGCAACCGCATACAGAAGGCATTCCAAAGGTCGTTGGGCCACAATGGAGCTGTCCTGAAGCTTTAAGCTGCCGGAAGCCGTGTTCCTAGGGTTCATATAGGGCTCCTCCCCATTTTCCAATCGCTCTTGGTTCATTTTCGCAAACCCTTCCAAGGGAAGCACAATTTCGCCCCTAACATCGAACCTTAGGGGAAAATCGCCCTTTAACCGCAAGGGCACCGATCTGATGGTCTTTATATTGGTAGTAACGTCATCTCCCTGAAATCCGTCCCCTCGGGTAACGGCCCTTAACAATACTCCGTTCTCGTAAGTGATGCTGATGGAAGCCCCATCGTATTTCAGTTCGCAGGCAAATTCCACTGGTACGTCACCCAAATTTTTTTGTATGCGTTTTTCCCAGTCCTCCAGGTCATCCTTTGAATAGGAGTTTTCAAGCGAATACATACGGTGGTCGTGCACGACCGTTTCGAAATTTTTGGTCATTCCCCCACCGACCCTAAGGGAGGGGGAGGTGGGATCGGCCCATTGCGGATATTTCTGCTCCAACGCCTGAAGTTCCTTCAACTTTAAATCGAACTCATAATCACTTATTGTTGGGCTGTCCAGCACATAGTAATTGTGATTGTGTTCCCTTAACTCTTTACGAAGTGTTTCCAGTTTCTCCTTGCTATCCATTACACTTGGTCTTTATTTATCCATTTTGTTGTTTTGGGCGGCTTATAGTCGCCCATTTTTTCCAAGAGGCCTTCAATGCTACTCTCCACGAGCAGCATATTATAATGTTCTTGTTTTACAAATCCCTTTTGTACCGTTTCCTCCAGGAATTGGAGCAGGCAATCATAAAATCCGTTGATGTTCAAGATTCCTATTGGCTTATGGTGCAGTCCCAATTGCCCCCAGGTCACCATTTCAAAAAGTTCCTCCATGGTACCGCAGCCCCCGGGCAAGGTTATGATCCCATCAGAAAGTTCGTGCATCTCCAATTTGCGTTGGTGCATATTTTCGGTAACGATCAACCTGCTGAGCCCTGTATGGTATACTTCCCTGCTTTTCAGAAAATCCGGGATCACGCCGATCACGGTTCCCCGATGGTCCAAGGCGCCCTGGGCCACTTTACCCATTATCCCTATTCTGGCCCCACCATAGACAAGGTCGATCTTATTTTCGGCAAGGTAACGTCCCAGTCCGTAGGCCATCTCCCCCATCACTGGGTCCTTGCCCTCATTGCTGCCACAAAATACTACTATTGCTTTCATAAAACCTGGTTATTTTTTCGACCCCCGGCGCGCTGCTTGATTATTTTCCCGATGGCCTATGAATACCTTCCAGAATGCTATCGTACAACATCACAACATATTACCTTATCGTTCCTTTCAACATCCGGTCGTTTCCGAACATATCCTTCCGTAGCTCCACTTCCAAAAGGTTCTTGGTCCGAAAAAGCTGTGCGGTACCCTCCCCAAGGTACTGATTGATCTCAACATAAAGGGCCCCTCCCGGTAGGAGGTGCTGCCCACTAAAGGTCGCTATTTCCCTGTAGAACAATAGTGGATCCTCATCGTCCACAAAAAGGGCGCTTTCAGGTTCATATTGGAGAACATTGGGTGCCATCTGCCCTTTTTCCAACAAACGTACATAGGGCGGATTGGATACGATGATATTGAACTTCAAGGGAAGTGAGCCGGTATTCAGGATGTCCTCTTCCATAAAAACCACCGACACCCCATTGTCCTTTGCATTTTGGGTGGCGAGTGCCAAGGCCGGCCCCGAAATATCCAAGGCATATACATGGGCCCCGGGCACATTTTTTGCCAGGGCAATGGCAATGCAACCACTTCCCGTCCCAATGTCCAGAATGTTGGGGGTCGCATCTGAAGGGATTTCGTCCAATATCCAACGTATCAGTTCTTCCGTCTCGGGCCTGGGGATAAGCACCCGTTCATCCACTCTAAATTCCATGTCCATAAAGTGTGCCTTGCCCAAAACATATTGTATGGGCCTAAATTGCCGCAACTGGGCCAAGCCCTCAAATAAAGGCTGCTCCCTTTCTTTGGTTATAATCGTGTTCGGCTGCAGGGCCAGAACAAAACGGGGCATCCCCAAATAATGTTCAACCATCATATAAAAAAAGCTGTCCACCTCCTCCTTTGCATAAAACGCATCCAGTTCCCTGTGAAAGATATTTTTTATCTCCTTTAAGTCCATCCTCCTATAAATCCAAAAGCATCCATACCGTACAGGAATAATGGCCCGTATCGCCCAAGGGGCCATCCAGATACGAAAAACCCGTTTTTCTGTATAATTTTTGTGCCGCTTCCATATAGGGCAAAGTTTCCAAATAACATTTGCCATAACCATATGCCCGTGCCCTTTCCAGACAGATTGCCATCATGATGCTCCCCAAGCCCCTGCCCCGGGCCTTTTCGGTAAAATACATTTTCTGCAGTTCACATACGTTGCCTTCAAAATTCTCCAATTGTGCAATACCGGCACTTCCAATGATCTCTTCATCCTCTACCACCACAAAATAATCGGCATTGGGAACATTATAATTTTCGAACATACTATCCAATGCCTTGTCGGCGTAGGCGGTACCCACTTTTGGGACGCCCATTTCCACAAGGACATGACGGATCATTCCTGCCACCTCCACATTATCTTCCTGCCGTATCTCCCTGATCGCCACTGTGCCCATTTTTCCGAAAAAGTATGTTTTAAAATTCTATTTTTGTGGGGTGAAGATACACGAAAAATATATTTTGCGCTGCATCCAATTGGGCAAAAATGGGTTGGGGACCACCTTTCCGAATCCCATGGTGGGGAGCGTTGTGGTGCGTGGAGACACCATCATAGGGGAAGGGTTTACGGATCCCTTCGGGGGACCACATGCAGAAGTCAATGCCATCAATTCGGTGAAGGACCCTTCCCTATTGCGCGGCAGTACCCTATATGTTACATTGGAGCCATGTTCCCATTATGGAAAGACCCCTCCCTGTGCCGATATGATCGTACGCAACAGGATACCCAAAGTGGTGATCGGGATTACCGATCCAAATGAAAAGGTTGCGGGCAACGGGATACGAAAATTGAGGGAAGCCGGCTGCGAGGTAACCGTTGGGGTCCTGGAAGATGCGTGCAGGGAACACCACAAACGGTTCCTTTGTTTTATGGAAAAAAGAAGGCCATATATGATCCTGAAATGGGCAGAGAGCCCTGACGGTTTTTTGGCTCCCACCAAAAACGTACGACAGGAAGAACCGGCACCGTACTGGATCACCGCTCCTCCTTCCCGGCAGTTGGCACACAAATGGAGGGGAGAAGAACAGGCCATTCTGGTGGGCACCAATACCGTATTGGAAGACAACCCTCAATTGAACCTCCGAACATGGTACGGAAGACCGCCCTTAAGGGTCATATTGGACAGGGACCTTAAAATCGGCCCTGCATACCACGTTATGGATGGAAGCATACCAACGCTGTTGCTAACGCAACGGGAAGCCCCTAAGCAGAAAATTCCCAACTTGGAATATGTTACCATGGATTTTGAACGGGACCTGGCGGTACAGATATGCGAACTGCTCCATAAAAAATCAATTATCAGTCTGCTGGTGGAAGGGGGAGCGCAAACCTTAAGGACATTCATGGACAGTAATCTCTGGGACGAGGCCCGTATATTCACGGGGAAATCCTATTTTATGGAAGGGCTTCGCGCCCCCTCCATCACCGGAAAATTACGAATGGAAAGACAGCTGGTAACGGATACCTTAAAAATAGTTGAAAATGTTAAAAAATCTGATTTTTGATTTTGGGGATATCTTTATAAACCTCGATAAGATGGCACCGTTACGGGCAATGTACCAATGGGGACTTCCAGATCTGGGACCCGATCACATATCCCTATTCAATTCCTATGAGATCGGCGCTATGGATTCAGATGGTTTCCTGGGAAAAATGGGCCTTCTATTTCCCGAGGTACCCACTTCCGAAATCAAAAAGGCGTGGAATTCGATCATCCTTGATTTTCCGGAACATCGCTTGGAATTTATAGAAAATCTGGCATCGGAAGGCAGCTATCGACTTTTCCTATTGAGCAACACCAATGCCCTTCATATAGAAAAGGTTATCGATCAAATGGGCAATGAGCGCTTTTTGAGGTTCAAAAATTGCTTTGAAAGGTTCTACCTCTCCCATGAAATAAAATATAGAAAGCCCGATACCGCAATCTTTAAGTTTGTACTGGAGCAAAACGGACTGGATCCTTCCGAAACCTTTTTTGTGGACGATACAAAAGAGCATACCGAGGCGGCCAAAACGTTGGGTATCAAAAGCTGGCACCTTTTGCTGGGCGAACAGGACGTTACCTCCATTAAGGACCATCTGTAGACATGGACCTGACCCTCTGCATCCTGTCCTCCAGTTCACTTTTCGTGATCTTCAAATTGTTTTCAAAACATGGGGTGCAGACCTTTTATGCCATAGTGACCAATTATTTTGTAGCGGCCCTCTGCGCTGGCTTCTTCCACAATGGCCCCCTGCATTTGGGGCTGATTCCAAGCAAACCATGGTTTTTACCTACGCTTGCACTGGGCGCATTGTTTCTTGTGGTCTTTAAACTTACGGCCAAGACCGCACAGGAAATAGGTGTTTCGGTGGCCTCGGTGGTCTCAAAAATGTCTTTGGTGGTACCTGTATTATTGGGAGTGGTACTTTACCGTGAGCTCCTGGGGCCTATAAAGGTCGTGGGTATACTGATTGCCTTGTTGGCAGTGTATTTTGTTTCCCTAAAGGAAGGGGAGGCAAAGATAAAGTCGGTTAACCTTATACTTCCCATATCGTTATTTTTGGGTTCTGGCCTCGTTGATGCCGCCATTAAGTATTTACAGGCCGCCTATATGGCCAAGGGGGATTTTCTACTTTTTTCACTTACGGTATTTGGTGCCGCAGGGTGCACCGGATTTTTGCTGATCCTCTTTAGGTCCGTAGGGCACCCTATAAAGGTGAACACCAAAAACCTATTGGCCGGAACGGTACTGGGAATCTTTAATTTTTTTACCCTGTTCTTTTTATTGAGGGCCCTGGAAGGGGAGATTCTGAACAGCGCCTCCATATTCACCATCAACAATGTGGCCACCGTCTTGGTATCGACCCTTTTGGGAATCCTACTGTTCAAGGAAAAATTGAGGATAAAAAACTGGCTGGGGATCGTACTTGCGGTAAGCAGTATCTTAATGGTGGCATTTTCCTAATTATGGATTTGGAGAACGACGGTTATAAGACGATTACGGAACCCTTTGGACCGGTTCTTTTTAAGGAAAAAAAGAGCAAGTTCATCGGGTATGCCTTTCCTTTGGACAGTGAAGGGGATGTACGGCCCCATATAGAGGGACTGCGGAAAAAATATCCTGCCGCCAACCATGTCTGCCATGCATGGCAAATTGGCGTGGAGGAGCCACGGTACAGGGCCCAGGACGACGGGGAGCCCAATAATTCGGCCGGATTGCCCATTTATGGACAGATACAGGCCTTTGGCGTGACCAATATCCTGATAGCGGTGGTTCGCATATTCGGGGGTACAAAATTGGGCGTGGGCGGTTTGGTGTCCTCTTACAGGACCGCTGCGCAAATGGCCTTGGAGGCATCAACTATAATGGACAAAACCGTACAACAGCTCTTTGAACTGGAATTCGGTTATGAGGATATGGACCGTGTAATGCGCAGTATCAAACAGTCGCAGATAACCCTCGTGTCCCAAACTATGACCGAGAAGTGCGGCATGACCATCTCGGTTCGCAAAAGTGAGTCCGCCAAAATCGAAGACCTTTTCAATGCGATGTATCCGGTAAAGATCCTTAAAAAGAAATAGTATCGTGTGAAAAGAACAAGACTTGGTCTGGCCGAAAGGAAGGTAGAAGGAACACTACAAGTGAATACGTTCCAAAATATTGGAAGGACACTTCATGGGCCTTTTGGTGTTCATGTCCACAAAGGCCAAAACGGTATTGGCCTCCGCTAAAATCTCCTTTTCCCCATTGTAAATTTGGTAGTCGAATTCGATTCTGACGGAGGGTATTTTCTTAAGGGTTGTGGCCACGGTAATAAGATCGTCATAGACCGCCGATTTCTTAAAATTTATGTGGAGGGAGATCACTGGCAACATTATACCGATAGCTTCCAAGCCTTTGTAAGAAAACCCTAGCGCCCTTAGCCATTCGACCCTTCCCATTTCCAGATATTGCGCGTAATTGCCGTGGTATACGACGCCCATTTGGTCCGTTTCCGAATACCGGACCCTAAAAGAAATTTCATTTAAAACCATATAATTAAAACAAAAAACGATATATTTAAAAGCTATAAAGTAAGGTCACAACATGAGAAAAAAAAAGGGATAATTCAATATCAATTGATTTTTTTTTTAGATATTTTGTTCACATATTTGTCCTGCTTTATTAAGCCTGAGAACACGGGCAAAACGATTGAAAAACGAACAAAATCACTAACCAACAAAATAAGATAATTTTTTAAAATGAATGTTACTGCTCATTCCGTATGGAACAATTGTTTGGCTTTTATCAAGGATAATATCCAACCGCAGGCATTCAAAACTTGGTTTGAGCCCATTAAACCAGTAAAGTTATCCAATAATGCCCTAAGCATCCAAGTTCCCAGCAAGTTTTTTTATGAATGGTTGGAAGAGCACTATGTAAAACTTCTGAAAGTTGCCCTCACCAAGGAATTGGGCGAGAGCGCCAAATTGGTGTATATCATCAAAATGGAAAACACCTATGGCAACCGGGAGCCCTTTACGGAGAGGATACCCAGTTCCAATCGTGTACATGTGGCTCCCCAGGAATTGGATGTTCCGATCAAATCGAAAAATCCGGAATTGAAGAACCCCTTCGTAATTCCTGGAATCAGAAATATTAAAATAGAGTCCCAGCTAAATCCCAATTACAGTTTCGACAATTTTTTGGAAGGTGATTCCAACAGGTTGGCCCGTTCCGCAGGAATGGCGGTAGCCAATAAACCTGGAGGCACCTCCTTTAACCCGTTGTTGGTATTTGGCGGGGTTGGTCTGGGGAAGACCCATTTGGCACATGCCATTGGGGTAGAGATCAAGGACAAATATCCGGAAAGGACGGTGCTCTATATTTCGGCGGAGAAATTTACCCAGCAATATATCGAGTCCGTCAAGAAAAACACCCGGAACGATTTTATCCATTTTTATCAGTTGATCGATGTCCTCATCATAGATGATGTACAGTTCCTATCGGGAAAATCGGGCACACAAGATGTTTTCTTTCATATTTTCAACCATTTGCACCAAAACGGAAAACAGGTCATCCTAACCTCCGATAAGGCACCCGTTGATATGCAGGACATAGAGCAACGTCTTTTGTCCCGCTTCAAATGGGGCCTCTCGGCGGAATTACAGAGTCCCGATTACGAGACCCGAATCTCCATACTTCGCAACAAACTGTACAGGGACGGGGTGGAAATGCCGGATGATATCATCGATTATGTCGCCAAACACATAAAGAGCAATATACGCGAACTGGAAGGCGCCATTATATCCCTTATCGCCCAATCTTCCTTCAACAAAAAGGAGGTTACCTTGGAGCTTGCCCAACAGGTGGTGGAGAAATTCGTAAAGAATACCAAACGGGAAGTCTCCATAGATTACATCCAAAAAGTGGTCTCCGATTACTTCGAGATGGATGTTGCGACCCTACAGTCCAAAACACGCAAAAGACACATAGTGCAGGCACGTCAACTGGCCATGTTCTTTGCCAAAAAATTTACCAAGGCCTCCTTGGCCAGCATCGGATCACAGATAGGTAAAAGGGACCATGCCACTGTACTGCATGCCTGTAAAACCGTGGACAACCTTGCGGAAACCGATAAACAGTTCAAAAAATACATAGACGATCTAACCAAAAAATTCTCGTAGGTATTGCAATGAAAACGAAAGTCTTAATGGTTTGCCTAGGGAACATTTGTAGGTCGCCATTGGCCGAAGGCATCTTAAGGAGCAAAATTGACCAAGAACAGATCCTCGTCGATTCTGCCGGTACCGCGGGGTACCATGTAGGCAGTAGGCCGGACCAGCGGTCCATAGCAGTCGCCCAAAAACATGGCATCAATATAAACGACCAACGTTCTCGGCGCTTTTCAAGACAGGATTTTAGGGATTTTAACCTGATATACGCCATGGACAGGAGCAATTACAGAAATATCATCTCCTTGGCAAAAAATGAAGAGGATATAAAAAAAGTAAAACTGCTTTTGGAGGAGACCAGCCTTTCCACAAAGGAAGTGCCCGATCCCTATTACGATGCGGACGAAGGCTTTGAAGAAGTGTACAGATTGATCGACAAGGCCTGTGACGCCATTGCGAACCGCTTGTCGCACAATTAAAATGCTTAAACCACTGTATGGAAGATGGAAACGCACCCATTTTAGGGAAACTTTTTTTGATCCCCACTACCCTAGGGGACAACGAACCATTGGAAGTACTTCCCATTTCCATCAAGAGGGCCATTGAAAGCATAGACCACTTTATTGTGGAAAATGAAAAGACCGCACGACATTTTATCAAAAAAATAAATTCGAAAAAGTCCCAACCCGGGCTGCATTTAGAACTGCTCAACAAATATACCGAAGCCGAGGTCCTTCCATCTTTTCTGGACCCCTGTCTCCAAGGATCCAATGTGGGGATCATCTCGGAAGCAGGTTGTCCCGGTATAGCGGATCCCGGTGCGGAAGTGGTGAAATTGGCCCATGAAAAAGGCATCAGGGTAGTACCTTTGGTGGGTCCCTCTTCCATTCTACTGGCATTGATGGCAAGTGGCATGAACGGTCAAAGTTTTGCCTTTAACGGCTATCTTCCCATTGAAAGTGCTTCCAGAAAGAGTGCCATAAAACGACTGGAAAAAATATCACGGGAGCAACATCAATCTCAGCTATTTATAGAAACGCCCTACCGCAACGACAAGTTGTTGGCGGAACTACTGAAGACCCTATCCCCATCCACCATGCTCTGTGTTGCGTGCGATATTACCCTACCCAGTGAATTTATAGCTACCAAAAGCGTGGCGGAATGGCAAAGGACTACCGTGGACCTGCACAAAAGACCCTCCATCTTTATTTTGAACGCATAAAAAAGCCCTGGCAAATAAATGCCAAGGCCCTAAACCGTTCGTAAAAAAATCAGATCCTAGGATTCCGGATCGCGGGAATATTGGAAATGTCGTACCCTGAGAACTTTCGCATATAATAGGAAATACTGGTGCCAAAATTATCCTTGACATCGAATTCCCCATACGACCTAAGGTACTTTTTAACATTGCCGGCACCCGCCAAATGGGCGGCCGCAAGGATACCTGACTCCGTTACCTTTACACCACCAACACGTTTTCCTGCAAAACGTTCAATATCCCGTCGTAAAATCCATTTGTTCCGGGCAATGTTGGTGTGGAATACCTTCTCCTGCAATACGGGATCGTTTAAAAAGCGGGTTGCATTGTAGACCCCCATCAATTGAAGCGTCCCGATTCCGAACTGATACTTTCCCAAGTATCCCATTGTATTCGTAATGAAGTAATCACCTCTTGATTCCTTAAAGGCCAAGGCCTCCTTGAATCCAATGTACGAACTTCCCAGAAAGGGAGGCGCAACCATAACAGGATAAATAATAGTTTTGTTTTTGGGGAACAAAACTTCAGTAGGTTCATTTACCTTAAGTGTCATCGGAACGGCCACAACCCTCTTGGTGGCCCTTTTAAATCCGTAACTCGTTAAAATAAATATCATGATAAGCGGACAAAAGATGTTTATCCATCTTCTCATATTATCGATTTCTTAAGACTTACCCTCTTGATAAAGAGGTGCTTAAATTTCTACCGGCAAATATACGACCTATTTCCGGTAGGGAGGCTTAACGTTATCTTAAAACTGTGCTTTATTGGACAAGCGGTGCCAAAATTTAGTTAAAAGGGATTATCTGTTTATTTTTTGGGAGTTGATCCAACGCACATATTGCTCTTTATTGCGATTGTGTTGCGCTAGGGTCCTGGCAAATTTATGGTACCCAAAATTTTCGACGTTGGCAACAAAATAATAATAATCGTGTTTTTCATAGTTGAGCACCGCATCAATGGCGCTGATATCCGGCATTGCAATGGGACCGGGGGGAAGACCGCGATATTTATAGGTATTATAGGGGGAGTCCACTACCAGATCTTTATATAGGACCCTTTTGAAGACCGTGTCAAAATTTCCGCTTTGCAGTTTAAGGGCATATATAACAGTGGGATCTGCCTGTAATGGTATTCCGTCCCGCAACCTGTTCAGGTAAACTCCCGCAACCCTGGGCCTTTCCTGTACCATGGCTGTTTCCTTGTGTACGATGGAGGCCAACGCCGTAACCTGCAATGGGGTGAGCCCCACCGCCTTTGCCTTCGCCAGTCTTTCCTGGTTCCAGAACCGTTGGTACTCTTTTAGCATCCGCTCCCGAAATTGCTCGCCCGATGTATTCCAGAAAAACTCATAGCTATTGGGGACGTACATTGCCAGCTGGTTTTCCTGGGAAAAACCATTTGCCCTTAAAAAAGTAGAATCGGAAAGGATGTCCACCAAAGCGATGCTGTCCGGCTCCAATTGGGCCGCGATCCGTCCTGCCAATAAACCAAGCGTCTCTTGGTTGTTAAAGGAAACACGGACCGGCAGATTGCCGCTCCGCAAGGAATTCACCATTTCATTATTGTTCATCCCCTTCTTTATCCGGTACTTCCCTCCCTTTACATTGGAGATATACCCTTTTCGCTTGGCGATGGCTTCAAAGGAGCCCATATCCTTTACCAATGGGGCCATCTTTTCCCGCACCTTGGCAAAGTCGTCGGTCGACTCAATATAAACAAATGCTTCCCCGTTGTTAAAACTTGTGTTCGGCGAAAAAACCGCGGTATACACCTTATAGGCAAAAACACCGCCCACCACCAGTCCGAGTAGGACAATGGTCAATAAAATCTTTCTTATGTACATTTGCTATTTATTTTTTGGAACATTATTTCGTCCTTGAACCCATCATTACCATAGATCCAATCCTTTTTGGTTCCCACCATCTGGAAACCCAATTTGTGAAAGAGGTGGATGCTCGCCTCATTTCCGGCCAGCACATTGGCAAACAACTGTTTCAACCGCAAATGTGAAAAGGTGTAATCTACCATAAGTTGTACCGCTTCCGTACCTGCGCCCTTGTTTCGTTCCCCTTCTTCCAAGATTACCAGCCCTATTCCCGCCCGCTGGTGGTGTGGGTCAAAATCGAAAAGGTCCACAAATCCGATCGCCTTCCCTTGGGAATCGCATATGCAGAGCCGCAATTGTTTTGCCTCAAAAATATCCCTATGTGCATTATCGAGATAGTTTTTAAGGACATCTTTGGAAAATGGGGTCAGGGTCCCGCTTATTTCCCACATGGCCGGATCGTTTTCCAGTTTGTAGAGAAATGCCAGGTCTTCCGACTCCAGCGCCCTTAAAAAAACCGTATTCCCCTTTAGGCTTACCATTCCAGCTCTCCCTTAAAAACTTGCAATGCAGGGCCCACTAGGTATATATTGTCATATCCTTTCCCGTCCATAACAAAATGCACTTTTAGAGATCCACCCAGTGTATTGATCAACACCTCGTTTCCAGTGGTCTTTCCCAATTTGTGCATAGCGATCGCCACTGCGGTAACACCCGTACCACAAGAAAGCGTCTCGTCCTCAACGCCCCTTTCGTAGGTGCGTACGAAAAAAGTATTCCGTTCACCTTCCCCGACAAAGTTGATATTGCTTCCCTTGGCCCCATAAAGTCCGTATCGTAATTTTGCCCCTTCCTTGGCCACGTCCAGATCGTGTATACCACCTACCAATTGAACATGGTGCGGGGATCCCGTATCCAGAAAAAGGTATTTAGACTTATCGTGCACCTCAGTTACCGACTGCATCTGAAGACTGACCATATCACCATCTATGCTTGCGTGGTGGATTCCGTCTACGGCCTCAAAAACGGCCTTGTCCCGAATGATACCCAAAAATTTGGCAAAGGCCACCAAACACCTGCCACCATTACCGCACATGGTGCTTGGATTACCGTCTGAATTGTAATAGACCATGCGAAAATCCACATTGTCACCATGCTCGAGAAGGATGAGCCCATCTGCCCCAATACCGAATTTCCGATCGCACAAACGGGCCACCAGTTCGGTTTCCTGTTTGGGAAAGGATCCTGTCCGGTTATCCACCATTACAAAATCGTTTCCCGTTCCCTGATATTTAAAAAATGTAAGTTTCATATGCTTTGTACAGGTCACAAATATAGCATATTATTAAGGGTTTTTTAGCAGTTAAAATGTCGTTAAACCCATATAATCCATACATAAATGCATTAATTTTGGGGGAAAGTAAAAAGTTTTTATCAATATGAAAAAAATAGCCACTTTATTATTGGTTTCCATTTTTGGCGGAGCCGTCACTTTAGGTTCCTACAAATTATTCTTGGAAAAAACGGATTATGCGGTGGTGACTCACAATCCGGGCGATTCATTTTTTCAGACCAGCCTTACCCCTACCTCTGCCAAAGGGTCCGGCATCAATGAGGTCGATTTTACAGTTCCGGCACAGAGCACCGTAAATTCCGTGGTACACGTTAAGAACTTGGCGGTCAGTGATGGTCCGTCGAACATAATGGAATTCCTGTACGGGTCAGGGGGCAGTCAAAGGCCGCAGGTAGGTACCGGTTCAGGGGTGATCATCTCCTCTGACGGTTATATCGTGACCAACAACCATGTCATTGCCAATGCGACCCAACTACAGGTAACACTGAACAACAGCAAGACCTATAATGCCACCTTGGTGGGCACAGATCCGAATTCCGACATCGCTCTCCTAAAAATCGACGCCACCGATAAACTTCCCTATTTGGCCTTTGGGGATTCGGACAATACAAAGATCGGCGAATGGGTGCTTGCCGTGGGCAATCCGTTTAACCTTACATCAACGGTCACTGCCGGAATTGTGAGTGCCAAGGCGAGAGACCTAGGTAGGGGCCAATCGTTCATACAGACCGATGCGGCGGTGAACCCGGGCAACAGTGGCGGGGCTCTTGTAAATACCAATGGCGATCTTATAGGCATCAACACGGCAATCACCTCCCAAACGGGATCCTATGTGGGCTATTCCTTTGCAGTGCCGAGCAACATTGCGAAAAAGGTTGTGGAAGACATTATGGAATATGGTATCGTGCAAACAGCTATTTTGGGCATTAACATACCCCGCCTCAATACGGAGTATGCCATTGAAAATGGCATCAATGAAATTGATGGGGTCTATATAGATGGTGTGCAGGAAGATTCCGGGGCCCATGATGCCAAGTTACAGTCAGGGGATATCCTAAAAAAGGTAGATGAAATAGTCATCCACAAATATCCAGATCTAATCGGTTATCTCTCCGCCAAACGTCCAGGGGACGAGGTCTTGGTGACCATCGACAGGGATGGGGAACTGTTGGAAATACCTGTTACCCTAAAGGAAAGGCAAACATTGACATTGCCCGTTATGGGTCTAGAGGTAAAAAACCTGAACGATGAAGATAGAAAAAAGTTCCGGACCAAAAAAGGTGTCAAGATAATCGGCGCCCCAGAAACTTATAGGGGATACGGCCTAGAGGGCAAGGTGCTCTTAGAGCTTGATGGGGAAGAAATCAATAACATCAACGATGCCAACACCCTGTTCGGAAATATTTCCAGGTACGGGAAGACAAGTATCACCATGATCAACGAAAGAGGTGAACGGGAACGGTTGATATTCCAATAATAAATGTTAAAAACACAATTCAAAGACGCCCCTTCGGGGCGTTTTTTTATGGCCAAAAAGCGTTACGAAATCGTTTGAAATATATACTTTTGAAAAAAAACAACCTATTTTCACAATCTAAAATGAGCGCCAACACAACCTACGAAAAAGAGCTGGCCTTTCAAGCGGACCGCAGAAAGGCAACTACCGAATTCATAAAGATCATTAGTGACCTTTGGTACGATAAGTCCATCGAAGTGGTCCTTTTCAAAAACCAGGTAATCGATAAAAACGTAAGCGACATCATCAACCTCCACGGTTATGCCGGGGAATTTGTGCAGAAACCGATATCGATCTTCGATTCTGTGGAACTGCTCCGCGCCATAAACGACATCAACCTGCCCCCTGCCAAATTGGATATCGGAAAGCTTACCTATGAGTTCCATTCCGATGAACACGGACACCACAATGTACGGGCCTTTGTAATGGACAGATTAAAGGGAGCGGGCGATACCAGGGAAATACAGCCCAAGGATGTGGTCCTCTACGGATTTGGAAGGATCGGTAGACTGGTAGCAAGGGAACTTATGGCAAAGACCGGAAAAGGGAGCCAGCTCAGGTTAAGGGCCATTGTCACAAGGGGAAAGCTGACCCCCGAAATCTTGGCCAAACGTGCCGACCTACTACGTACCGATTCGGTCCATGGGCCTTTTAAGGGCACGGTGGAGGTAAATTCGGCACGGAATGCGCTTTTGATCAATGGGACCACTGTACATATGATCGGCGCCGAAAAGCCCGAGGAACTCGATTATACGGCCTATGGGATATACGGGGCTTTGGTCATCGACAATACGGGAGTGCTTCGGGATGCAAAATCCCTCTCCCGGCACCTGTCCTCCAAAGGGGTTTCGAGGGTCCTTTTAACGGCCCCTGCAAATGAAGTTCCCAACATTGTACACGGGGTAAACCATTTGGAATATTCCCCGGATACCGTAAAGATTTTTTCCGCCGCTTCCTGCACAACCAATGCCATTACGCCGATCCTAAAGGTTATGGAAGATTCCCTGGGCATAAAAAAAGGGCATATTGAAACGATACATGCATATACCAACGATCAGAATCTGGTGGACAATATGCACAGCAAGTATAGAAGGGGCCGCGCGGCGGCCCTTAATATGGTCATCACGGAAACCGGTGCGGGCAGTGCCGTGGGAAAGGCGCTTCCCAATTTAAAGGGAAAACTGACCTCCAACGCCATTAGGGTGCCCGTTCCCAATGGTTCTTTGGCAATTTTAAACCTGGAAGTCAAGAACAGGACTACCAAAGAAGGGCTGAACACCATTGTAAAAAAGTATGCCCTTGAGGGCAGTCTGGTAGAGCAGATAAAGTTCTCATTGGACAATGAACTGGTATCAACTGACATCATAGGGACCAATGCGCCCTGTATCTATGACAGCACCGCCACGATCGTATCGGCAGATGGAAAGAATATTGTACTATACATTTGGTATGATAACGAATATGGTTATTCGCACCAAGTGGTCCGATTGGCCAAGTACATCTCCAAGGTAAGGAGATTTACATATTACTAATGGTATCAGCGCAATTCCGGTCATAAAATCCCCTCGGAAATGGTCCGCCCATGTATTTTAAGCGTATATAGATTTGAACCGTTACGGACGGTCTTATTTGGTAAAATCCAATATTTTTTCATTTTGTGGGAATATTAATTTACTTTAGTCCCACATTAATCATTAACAAGAAGAATTACATAAATGAAAGTTTTTAGAGCACTCTTTATTGTAATGTCCCTATTGGCGTTTAATTTACAATTTGCACAGGAAGCGGAATCGGAGGCTGAAAAAGCCTCCTTGGACGGGGGAACGATCAAAAGTCAGTTCGAATACCTCAAGGAAGAATCGGGAAACTACAATGCGAACGGGATCAGGTATGAAGTTGTAAAATTTACCCATATCGAAAAATTAATGGGGAATGTTCTGGATACCCTAAGCGTCTCCAATAAAAAATTCTCCGAACTTAAATCCACTATAGATGCCAATGAGGCCACTATATCGTCCCTGAACCAAAAGCTGGAGGAGACCACGAATAGTCTTGCGGCCGTATCGGAAGAAAAGGATAATATGTCGTTTTTGGGATTGATGGTTTCCAAGGTGACCTATAATTTTATTCTTTGGACCATTATTGGTGGACTCTTACTCTTATTGTTGTTTTTTATCTACAAATTCAGGCAGAGCAATGTTCTTACCCAAGAGGCAAAGGCGGGACTTTCCGATCTGGAAGTGGAATACGAGGACCATCGTAGAAGGGCCCTGGAAAGGGAACAAAAGATCAGCAGGCAATTGCAGGACGAGATCAACAAGCACAAAAAAACAAAATAAAAATGGAGCCCGATCGGGCTTCATTTTTATTTTTAGCCGCCTTCACAAACTTTTTAAACAATCTGTCAAAGAAAGGCCCGGTCCCTAGCGCTTTTAAAATTAATTCCCGACATAAGGACAAGAAATTGTAAATTGATTAAAATCTTTCGTTGTTCCATGTTGGGGCATTGGGGAAGAAGGCCCAACAATGGGATTAAAAAAGTATCTTTGGCCCTTCTAAACGAAGTTTCCAAAAAATGCGCATCGATATCATTACCGTCTTGCCAGAACTCTTAAAAAGTCCATTTGAGGCCTCCATTATGAAAAGGGCGGTAGAGAAAGGGCTGGTGGAGGTCCATTTTCATAATTTGAGGGATTATACCGATCTGAGCTATAACCAAGTGGACGACTATCAGTTTGGCGGAGGTGCCGGCATGGTAATGATGATAGCCCCTATTGACAAGTGTATTTCACAGCTTAAATCCGAAAGGTCCTATGATGATATCATCTATATGACCCCCGATGGTGAGACCCTGAACCAACGAATGGCCAATGGGCTATCCTTGAAGGGGAACATCATCATATTATGTGGTCATTACAAAGGGGTGGACCAAAGGGTCCGTGATACGCTGATCACCAAAGAGGTGTCCATTGGCGACTATGTCCTATCCGGTGGGGAACTGGGGGCGGCGGTGTTATGCGATACCATTATACGATTGATCCCGGGGGTCCTGAACGATGAGACCTCTGCGCTCACCGATAGTTTCCAGGACAATTTGCTGGCACCGCCTGTATATACGAGACCTGCAGATTACAATGGTCTAAAGGTGCCCGAAATTCTTTTGAGCGGAAATTTCCCGCAAATTGAAAAATGGAGGGAAGACCAGGCCTATAAAAGGACCGAACTCTTACGTCCCGATTTGCTCGAATAACAAGATTCAGGACATTTCATTAAAAAAATATCCTAAATATATTGTGTATTATAATTAAAAAAGTAATTTTGCAACCTGTTAAAATTAACCTCTGGCGATCTCCGTGAACGTTGATTTTATAAAACCAAAATCATAAAGCAAACAAAATGGAATCATTGATTAAATTTGTTCAAGACGAATTTGTTCCCAAAAAGGATTTTCCAAAGTTCTCCGCAGGAGATACCATCACGGTTTATTACGAGATCAAGGAAGGTGAAAAGACCCGTACCCAGTTCTTCAGGGGGGTAGTTATCCAAAGAAAGGGAACTGGAAGCACAGAGACCTTTACGATCCGTAAAATGTCCGGCACGGTTGGGGTAGAACGTATCTTTCCAATAAACATGCCTGCCTTGCAGAAAATAGAAGTGAACAAGAAAGGGAAAGTCCGTAGGGCCAGGATTTTCTATTTTAGGGAACTTACCGGTAAAAAAGCCAGGATCAAAGAAGTTAGATCTTAATTTCCCCCATATAAAATTAAAAATCCACCCAACGGTGGGTTTTTTCGTTATTAACAATTGTTGATTACCCCGGTTCATAACCTGTTGATTTTTATTTTCTTGCATTTTTGCGGTACCCCTGCTTTTTTTGTATATTGGGGTATGGTTAAAGGGTAAAGACCAAAGTGTTTTTACCAACCATTATAAAGCTGCGTTCTTTATATTGTTGTGGGACTTGAAAAGAAAGGTTTAGACCGTTTCAATGGAAGGTCGCTTGAAAGGGTTGGCAATGTCAACACGATCAAGACGTTGTTTTCAAATACGGGGATGTGGCCTATGTCCGTCCGATGTACTGAAAATAATACCACAGCGAGGAGAAACACTGTAATGCCGTCCTTTTTGGACTGGACATGAAAACCGTTTCAAACGCTGAAATAGTGGCACAGATGCAATCAAGGGTTGCCGTTTCACATCCAATGTGGAACAAAAAGTTTGGAAGCTATTTCTAAAAAGCCATATCATGTATTTATACAATGATATGGCTTTTGTTATTTACACCGACCAAGTCCGGTTACGGTCCCCCCTTTAGATATCACAAAAACGGTCACGACCGTTTACATTTGCAATAAAGTTTAGTGTCTTACAGGGTTTTAAGCAAGTCGAAAATCGTATATTTGCAGCGCTTAAATAAACTCACATATAAGAAATGCCAAAAATAATCTACACTAAGACCGATGAGGCACCGGCACTTGCCACGGCCTCCTTTCTTCCCATTGTAAAATCATTCACGAATACATCCGGAATAACCATAGAGACAAAGGATATCTCCCTTGCAGCAAGGATCATTTCCATATTTCCAGATTTTTTGGAACCGTCACAGAGAATGGGCGATGACCTCTCCGAATTGGGCGAAATAGCCAGGTCGCCAGAGGCCAATATTATAAAATTGCCCAATATCAGCGCTTCCATTCCCCAATTAAAGGATGCCATTTCCGAGCTACAGTCAAAAGGATATGCCCTTCCAAATTATCCGGATGAAGCCAAAACAGCGGTTGAAAAGGAAATTCGGTCACGATATGATAAAGTGAAGGGAAGTGCCGTAAACCCCGTTCTGCGGGAAGGCAATTCCGATCGTAGGGCACCAAAGGCCATTAAAAACTACGCAAAAAAGAACCCTCATAGCATGGGACCATGGAGTCCCGACTCGAAATCGCACGTGGCCACTATGGGCGGGGGCGACTTTAAGTCCAATGAAAGATCTCTTACGTTGGATGGTGCCACTTCCGTAAGGGTGGAACTCCAAAAGGAAGATGGTTCCAAAACTATTTTAAAGGATGGTATCGCCCTGCTGCCCGGAGAGATCATAGATGCCACCCTTATGTCAAAAAAGGCTTTATTGGCCTTTTTAAGGGAACAGGTAGCGGATGCCAAGAAAAAAGGTGTGCTCTTCTCACTTCATATGAAAGCCACCATGATGAAGGTCTCCGATCCCATCATCTTTGGCCATGCGGTCAGGACCTATTTTGAGGATGTCTTTGCAAAACACCAAGCTACCTTTGAAAAACTGGGCATCAATGCCAACGACGGACTGGAAAATCTCTTGACCAAATTAAAGGAATTGCCCGAAGCCCCTAGAAAGGAAATAGAGACCGATATCCGTTCCGCAATGGAAAAGGGTCCGGCTTTGGCCATGGTCAATTCAGAAAAGGGAATCACAAACCTGAACGTACCCAGCGATACGATCGTGGATGCATCCATGCCCGCCATGATCAGGAGTTCAGGAAAAATGTGGAATTCCAAAGGGGAGCTACAGGATACCAAGGCCATAATTCCCGATAGCAGCTATGCCGGTATTTACACGGCTACCATAGAATTCTGCAAAAAAAACGGGGCCTTTGATCCCACGACAATGGGAACGGTCCCAAACGTGGGTCTAATGGCCCAAAAAGCAGAGGAATATGGTTCGCATGACAAGACTTTTGAAATGGATGCTGCAGGTAAGGTACAGGTAGTGGATACCAACAGTGGAAAAATACTTCTTGAACACGCCGTAGAAGTTGGGGATATCTGGAGAATGTGCCAAGTAAAGGATGCCCCCATACAGGATTGGATAAAATTGGCGGTCACAAGGGCCAGGGCCACCATGACCCCGGCCGTATTTTGGTTGGATAAAAACAGGGCACATGATGCCGAACTGATTAAAAAAGTGGAAAAATACCTTCCGGAATATGATACCTCGGATCTGGACATTAAAATCCTATCGCCTATCGAAGCCACTGAATTTACCCTGAAACGGTTGAAGGCCGGCGAGGATACCATTTCCATTTCCGGAAATGTTCTTAGGGACTATCTTACAGACCTTTTTCCTATTCTGGAGGTAGGTACAAGTGCCAAAATGTTATCCATCGTTCCCTTGATGAACGGAGGGGGATTGTTTGAGACCGGGGCAGGTGGATCCGCCCCAAAACATGTGGAACAGTTTTTGGAAGAGGGCCATCTGCGATGGGATTCCTTAGGGGAATTCCTTGCTCTGGGCGTTTCCTTGGAACACTATTCCGAGAAAAACGGGAATCCCAAGGCATTGGTCCTCGCGGAAGCACTGGACCTGGCAACGGAAAAGTTTTTGGATAACGACAAATCACCCTCCCGTAAGGTAGGGGAACTTGACAATAGGGGAAGTCATTTCTACCTTGCCCTCTATTGGGCCGAAGCCCTTGCCGCCCAAAACGGCGACCAAGAGCTGAAACACATCTTTACCGATCTTGCGACCCAACTCAAGGAAAAGGAGAGCGTGATCTTAAAGGAACTGACAGCGGACCAAGGCAGTCCAAAAACCATTGGGGGCTATTATCTGCCCGATGAATCCCTTATGGATAAGGCCATGCGTCCAAGCACCACCTTGAACAAACTTTTGGAGCGCCTTTAAGAAAACGCTCCCTTCTTAAAACAGGCCTGCTAATTATGTAGGCCTGTTTTAATTAATATCACGTCCTACAACTATCTATCCTACTATTTCCCATCCTGACTATTTCTGGCTATTTTTACAGAAACCCGCTTTTCGAATGCCACAAAATTTGCTTCTTGCCGTTTTTGGCTGCTTCTTCCTTTTTTCCAACCTGTTCTCACAGCAGCGATATACGATTAGCGGCAAGGTAAGTGAAGGATCGAGCAATGAGAGCCTTATAGGGGTTACCGTGGCCTTTCCGGAGTTGGGGACTGGCACTGTAACGAACGAGTACGGATTCTTCTCCATAACCCTACCCGAAGGAACCTATAGATTGGAAATCAGCTATATCGGGTATGCAGATCAGAGTCGCGTTATCTTTCTGGATAAAAACCAACGCTTGGATATAAAAATGACCGGGGAGGCAGAGGAACTGGAAGAGGTACTATTAATGGTGGACAATGAAAGGTCAGATCTGCGGAAACCGCAGATGAGCGTGAGTATGTTGAACGCCGGTACCATAAAAAAAATACCGGTGGTACTGGGCGAGGCGGACGTCATCAAATCAATTTTACTGCTTCCTGGTGTAACCAGTGCCGGAGAAGGTGCATCAGGGTTCAATGTAAGGGGCGGGGCGGTAGACCAGAACCTGATTCTTTTGGATGAGGCCATCATCTTTAATTCGTCCCATCTATTTGGGTTTTTCTCTGTTTTTAATCCTGATGCCATCAAGGATATCAAGCTGTACAAGGGCGGCATACCGGCAAAATACGGTGGCAGGATCTCCTCTGTACTCGAAATCTATCAAAAAGAGGGCAACAGTAAGGAAATCAAAATCAATGGCGGACTGGGAGCGGTGTCCAGCAGAATGCTCGTGGAAGGGCCCACCTTGAAAAATAAAGGATCTTTCCTAATTGGAGGTCGAGCCTCCTATGCACATTTGTTCCTGCCGCTCCTTGATAACAACAACCAGGCCTATTTTTATGACCTGAATACCAAAGTCAGCCATAAGATCGACAAAAACAACAACCTTTTTTTGTCCGGCTATTTTGGAAGGGACGTCTTGGGCATTTCCGAAAGTTTTGTAAACGTATATGGCAATTCCGTCATAAATCTTCGGTGGAACCATTTATATTCGGAAAAACTGTTCAACAACCTCTCCATGATATATTCGGATTACTTTTATGGCCTGGACTTGGATTTTGTGGGATTTAAATGGAATTCCGGCATACGTAATTTTAATGTGAAGTATGATTTTAAGCATTATATCTCCAACGACTTCCAATTGAATTATGGTCTCAGCAATATCCATTATAAATTCAATCCTGGGGAAATTGAGCCTAATCGGGAAGATTCAGGAATCCTTCCCGAAAAGTTAATTGACAAATTTGCGAACGAGTTTGCGGTTTATTTGGATGCGGAACACAAAATCTCCGATCGGTTCACCCTGCAATACGGACTTCGATGGAGTTATTTTGTACGACTCGGGCAAGACGGTCTGAACCAGTACCCGAACGGCCTTCCCGTAATCTTTAACGAAACCTACCAACTTTATGAAAAAGCAACCCCCACAGGGACCGAATCGTATGCACGATCTGATCAATTGGCCAGCTTCAATACTTGGGAACCTAGGTTATCCATGGCCTACAGCCTAGGTGATGATAGCGCCGTTAAGGCAAGTTATAATCATCTGGCCCAGTATCTAAGCCTCATCTCCAATACCAGTTCCCCAACCCCATTGGACGTATGGGCACCCAGCGGACCTTATATAAAACCGCAGATATTAGATCAATACGCCATTGGTTACTTTAAAGATCTTCCCGAAACGGGCCTTTCTGTGGAAACTGAAATTTTCCTTAAAAAGATTCAAAACAGGATTGATTATATTGATGGGGCAGACCTTATTGCGAACAATGCCATTGAGCAGGTAATCCTCAACGGGGAAGCTAGGGCCTATGGGTGGGAGGTCCTGCTGCGCAAAAAAATGGATAAATTTAATGCTTGGGCCTCCTATACCCTATCCCGATCCGAACAGCGCACTCCTGGTAGAAACGCCAGTGAACCCGGTATAAATGGAGGTGACTGGTACCAAACCTCTTTCGATAAGACACATGACTTTTCGCTAAATGTTTCTATGGAACTAAATAAAAGCTGGAGCTTGAACGGTAACTTTATCTTTCAGACCGGTCAGCCCACCAACTATCCAACGGGCCAGTTTTCATATAAAGGACTGGTAATACCCATATATGGAGCAAGAAATACAGATAGATTGCCTTCCTATCACAGGGCGGATATTTCCGCCACCTTTCTGCCCCCAAAGAACAAAAATAGAAAATGGAAAGGGGAATGGGTATTTGGCATCTATAATCTTTACAATAGGCGAAATGCCGCATCAATTGCCTTTGAACGCAACAATAACAATGGGATGAACGAGTCCATTAGAACAGCGATCTTTGGAATCGTTCCTTCCGTGACCTATAATTTCAAACTTTAAAAAATGGATTTCAAAAACTGCTGTCTACTGTTATTATCCATAATTTATGTAGGTTGTGAGGATGTTGTGGAACTGGAACTTCCCGATTCCGATCCCCGGCTGGTGATCGATGCCAGCTTTGCGACCACTTTTAATGCTGGGAAAATCCAAACCGAAGGGGCGGTAATCCTTAGTCTTTCTGCACCTTTCTACGATACGGGAAATCCCCCGGTGAACAATGCCACTGTCTATATTACAAATACCACCACCGATGAAGTGCACAACTTTATTGAAGTTGGCGATTCTGGTGCCTATATCACCCAATACCAATGGAACCCGGAATTCCTTTCCCAATATGTACTCACAGTGATCAGTGGTAATGAAACCTACGAGGGTACCGCAACGTTGATCCCCACCGTTCCCTTGGACGAGGTACAACAGGGAGATGGAACCCTTTTCAGTGGTGAGGAAACCGAAATTGTCGTTAAATTTACCGACAACGGGTCACGGGACGACCACTATCTTTTTGACCTTGATTTTAATTTATATCTTACGACTGAAGACCGCTTTTATCAAGGGGAACAGTTTGTATTTTCTTATTTTTATGAAGATCTAGATCCCGGACAGGAAATAACGGTCCGGATAAATGGTGTGGACCGGCAATACCACGATTATATGACCCTTCTGATCGAGCAGAGCGGACAGAACGGTAGCGGGCCATTTCAGACCCTTCCATCAACCCTCCGCGGAAATATGGTGAACAGGACCAACCCCGATAATTATGCGTATGGTTATTTTTCACTTTCGGAACGAAATGAACTGACCCTATTCATCGATTAGGAACTTTACCCCCCGAACAATAGCTGTATGCCAAGCACCATTACGAGCCCAACGATACCCTGAAAAAACGTAGCGGCCGTATGGCTCCTCAATGCAGTATTCACATCCATTCCAGAAAATTGGGAGACCACCCAGAAGTAGCTGTCGTTTACATGGGAAACGGTCATTGCCCCTGCACCTATGGCCAGAACCGAACACACCTTTGAGATAGCTCCCTGCAGTCCCAAGGATTCCAGCATTGGCGCCATTATGGCGGCCGTTGTTATTATGGCGACCGTAGAACTTCCCTGCGCGGTTTTGAGGATCGCTGCCATCCCAAACGCCATTAAGAGTCCCCCGACCTGAAAATTGGGATCCATGTCCACAAAACTTCCTATGTCCACTGTTCTTAATATATTGCCGAAGCTGCCGCCCGCCCCTGTGATCAGAATGATGGTCCCCCCTTCCCGGAGTGCATGCACCACCCATTCATTTCTTGTATCGGCGGAATAGGACCGACTTCCCAAAAATGCGAGAACGACCCCGGTCAATAGTGCCATTACCGGATTGCCAAAAAATGAAATGGTAGCGAAGAAGAACCCCTCCCCCGTAAAGAGTCCAGGATATTCCACAATGGATTTGAGGGCAATGAGTACTATGGGTACCACTATCGGCAATATGGAGTTCAACAAACCCTTTTGTACATTTTCCGTACTTCCAGTCTCCCTTTCCGGGTTCCTGATCGTAATTTCCGAAATGGTCAATTTACTGCTAATAAAGGAAGCCCAGAAATATCCCGTCAATGAAACCGGAATGGCCACGGCAAGGCCCCAGAGCATAACCAATCCCAAATCGGCACCTACAACAGCCGCCGCCGCCAAGGGTCCCGGGGTGGGCGGTACGAATACATGTGAAGCATACAGTCCAGTGGCCAGGGCAATTGAAAAAAGGATCAAGGGCATTCCCGTTCTTTTGCTCAAAGCCTTGTTGATGGATGAGAGGATTATAAATCCAGAATCGCAGAAAACGGGGATGGAAATGACAAAACCGGCAATGTTCATCGCCAAGGGAGATTTCTTAAGTCCTGTACATCCCAGTAATGCATTCGCCAAAATTGTAGTGGCGCCCATCTTTTCCAGAAAGACACCTATTACGGTGCCAAAGGCAATTACAAGTCCGATACTGGACAGGGTCTGTCCAAACCCCCCGGCAATGGAAGATGTGATTTTATTTCCGTCCAGTCCCAACATGGCCCCAGCGGCCACGGCCGCAATGATTAGGGAAAAAAAAGGATGTATCTTCCATTTTACGCTGGCAAGGATAATGAACAGGACAACAATTGAAAGAACTATGAGAATATTCATATTTTGTGATGTTTATCGGTCTTGGGTAGATCCAGAAAATAGGTGTAGATTTCCTTTTCGATCAGGATAGCGGCATTTTCCATACTGTATTGTAAAGATTGGCCAGAATGATGGATTTCAAGCACATCCAGTATTCCATATTTTCTTGGCAGCTCGGCCCCCACTTCCAACTTTCCACATATTGCGATAACGGGAATTTGGTATCGTCGTCCCAGTTCCATGACACCTTTTATCAATTTTCCTTCAAAAGTCTGGTTATCCAGTTTTCCCTCACCCGTGACGATATAGTCAATTTTATTGCTTTCCAGAATGGAAGCCACATCGGCAATTTCAAATATAAAATCGGTCCCCTTTATGAATTTTGCCCTACAGAATACCCCCAATCCGTAAGCAGCTCCCCCTGCAGCTCCCGACCCGGGGCTCTTTGCCATATCGATGCCAATATCTTTTTTTACAATTTTTGCCAAATTTTCCAATCCCTTATCCAATATGTCCATGTCATCATTTTTAGCTCCCTTCTGTTCGGCATAGACATGGGCAGCACCATGGGGACCATACAATGGGTTGGAGACATCGTTAACGGCAAAAAAAGCCACATGGTCCAATTCTACGGAAAGTTGGGTGGACTCGATCCCACAAATTTTAGGAAGGTTTTTGCCAACAGGCAAAAGCATATTTCCCATTTGGTCCAGAAATCGGTACCCCAGTGCATGGGCAATGCCCATTCCCCCATCATTGGTGGCACTGCCCCCGATCCCTAAATAAATAGTGCGTGCTCCCCTTTCAATGGCCTTTCCGATCATAATACCCGTACCAAGGGTAGAGGCATTCATTATGTCAAGTTCGGATTCCTTTAAAAGTTGTACTCCTGAAGTATTGGCCAGTTCCAGATAGGCCGTATTTGTGGCCCCATCGAACAAATAAGGGGAAATGATCCGGCGGCTCAATGGATCGACCGTTTCTACCGAACGTTCCTCCAGGTTCTGGCTTTTTTGGATGGCTTCCAAAAAGCCATCGCCGCCGTCCGATGCCGCTATTGCGGTTATATTGCATTGTGACCACACTTTTACCAATCCCCTCGAAATAGCAGCGGAAACCTCTTTGGCCGAAATGGAATTTTTGAACTTGTCCGGTATCAATAAAAAATTCATGTTAGGGCACTTTGGTATTATTTGGAGGGTAAGGGGCATTCCCCGACCATTTGGCCCCGTCCTTTCTAAATATACATTATAATCCTTACTTTTGAAAAAACAATTGAAAGGGAACATGCATACGGACAAAACACAAATGGTAAGGGGATTAAAATTTTTGGGATATACGGTCTTACTTATGTTTTCGGCCCCATTTGCCATCTACCAGGCATTTAAGAACCAAGAACATCCCCTGTATTTACCGGTTCTAATTTTGGGACTGGTTTTGGCGATTTCGGCCATTGCCCTCGGATTTTATGGGATCAAGGTCATCATGCAGGCCCTGTTCAATACAAAAAAATGAACTATTGGGGAGAATATGGGAGGCTCTATGGAAACATTTCCATCCTACCAATAAATCCCTCTATTTCTCTTAAAGAAACATTTTGATATGACGTTATTTATAGATATGGACGAAGTATTTGCCGATGCGTACGGTGCGCATTTGGAGTTGTATAATACGGAATTCGAAGAGATGCTTACCCTGGAGGAATGCGTGGGCAAGGAAGTATGGCAAATGGTTCCGGCCGAGAGACAGGAATTTATAAGAAAACATGCCTGTACCGATGGTTTTTTTAGAAATCTCAAGCCTATAGGGGACAGTCAACGGGTCATTAAGGAGCTTACGGAAAAATATGAGGTCTATATAGCCTCTGCGGCCATGCAGTTTCCCAATTCACTAAGGGAAAAGAGCGATTGGTTGGATGAACATTTTCCTTTTATACATTGGAAGAATCGCATTTTATGTGGTAATAAACATATACTGAAAGGTGATATTTTGATCGATGACCGCAGTTATAACCTCGAGTTTTTCGAAGGAAGGAAAATTTTGTATACCTCCCCACATAACATGCATACCGAAGGGTATGAGCGTGTAAACAATTGGGAAGAGGTTGCCCAAAAATTATTGTAGTAAACTGTTTTATCGGGCAGAAGAAATCCAACTTCCGTGGTGGGGATGGCATGGCCGTCAAGAATTTTTGAAGCTTTGGAAAAAATGTGGGCCATGGCATCGGTCCTGGAAATCCCTTCCGATTTTCGGGACCACATAGGGAAGAAGTGTCCCATCTTTTGTTTCGTTTTACCCAATTCCGTTGCATACGGCCATGACAAAGATGTTCCCTATGGGAACCGTGCCCT
>CAXBDK010000015.1:0-98380 GCA_963974715.1 uncultured Sediminicola sp. | reverse complement strand
TTCTTCACTATGTGGTCCCGAAAATCGGAAGGGATTTCCGGGACCGATGCCATGGAAGAAAATCGCCCGTTAATGGGGCTTCCCTCCAATCCAAATATAGATCCGAACATAACTTTTGGGACTGATCCTTAGTACGTCTGTATATTTTGAGATGTACTATAGTACGTCTCTACCTTGGCTTGGCGCTCCTGCGGATTTGGGAAGATTTATTCCGCCTACCATATAAATTATCGTTATGGTGGTGAAAGGGCCCAATTAAATAACATCAAGGCTCCCTTTGCCCTCGCGCACTACGGAGGGTTCCCCTTCGGAAAGGTCTATTATGGTGGAGGCCAGATTGCCCCCGTATCCCCCATCGATCACCACATCCACCAAATTATCCCATTTTTCAAGGATCAGTTCCGGATCGGTAGTGTATTCCAAAAGTTCGTCCTCGTCCCGTATGGAAGTGGATACAATGGGGTTTCCCAATGCTTCCACCAAGGCTTTTGCTATGGAATTATCGGGCACCCTAATCCCTACCGTCTTCTTTTTCTTGAACTCTTTTGGCAGGTTATTGTTCCCGGGGAGGATAAAAGTATATGGGCCGGGAAGGGCCCTTTTTAAAATTTTAAAGGTTGCTGTATCGATCTGGCGTACATAATCCGATAGATTACTTAGGTCGGCACAGATAAAGGACCAGTTGGCCTTTTCAAGTTTTATGCCCTTTATACGGGCGATCCGCTCCAATGCCCTGGTATTGGTGATATCACAGCCAAGACCATACACGGTATCGGTAGGATAAATGATGAGCCCCCCTTTTCGGAGTACGTCCACCACCCTCTTTATTTCTTTGGGATTTGGATTTTCGGGATATATTTTTATAAATTCCGCCATTTTATACGAATTTTCAAGAGAGGACTTCCAATTTAGCAAATCGGAGCAAAAGTTTTTTTATGTCCCCCTTATCAAATTTTATTTCCGCCTTTTTATCGTTCCCCATCCCCTCGATCTTTAGCACGGTCCCCCTACCGAAACGGGAGTGGTTCACCAGACTTCCCTCGGCAAGGTTTGGATCCACCACATTGTTGTTTCCCACAGGGGAGGCCAGTTCGGGCTTCAGTTTACGTAGCTTCTTTAACTGTAGCTCGTTCGGGCGCAGGCTGGAAGGCGGCGTTCCGGAAATGGGCTTTATCTGTCGTAACTTACTTTTGTCCACATCCCCAAAAATGTCCGAATTGATCAGGGATTTGAACCGGTAATTGTCCACTGGAGTAAGGTTCTCCATAAATTTTTCGTCAATTTCCTCCAAAAACCGACTGGGTTCCGCGTCCACCAATTTTCCCCAACGGTACCTATTCTGGGTATAGGTAAGGTATGCCTGTTTTTCGGCCCTGGTAAGGGCCACGTAGAAGAGCCTTCGTTCCTCCTCCAGTTCGCTTCGGGTATTCATGCTCATTCCGGACGGAAAAAGATCTTCTTCCATTCCCACGATATAGACAAAGGGAAATTCAAGCCCCTTTGCCATATGCACGGTCATCAACGCTACCCTATCCTCGTCCGCAGTATCCTTGTCAAGATCTGTAGCCAGTGCCACATCCTCCATAAATTCGGCCAAACTTCCGGTGGCATCGGCTATTTCCTTCTGCCCTTCCACAAAGTCCTTCATTCCATTGAGCAGTTCCTCAATATTTTCCATTTTGGCAATTCCTTCCGGGGTCCCGTCCTTCTTAAATTCGAGAAGGAGCCCTGTCTTTTTGGAGACATGTTCGGCAATACCAAAGGCATCTTCGGTTTCATTGGTTATCTGGAAACCTTTTACCATATTCACAAAATCCTCCAATTTTCTCTTCGTTCCCGAATTGATCTTTAGGTCGATCTTGTCCAGGTTCTCCATGACCTCAAAGATGGACCTACCATAGTGGTTTGCGGCGAGGAGGAGTTTGTCCATCGTACTTTGTCCTATGCCCCTGGCCGGAAAGTTTATGATCCGTTTCAGGGCCTCTTCATCCTTTGGGTTCAATACCAATCGAAGGTAACTAAGTACATCCTTTATTTCCTTGCGCTGATAAAATGAAAGTCCACCATAGATCCTATAGGGAATGTCCCTTTTGCGCAGGCCGTCCTCAATGGAGCGCGACTGGGAATTGGTCCTGTACAGTACCGCAAAATTCCCATTTGGCAATTGGTGCTGCATCCTGTTCTCAAAAATGGATTCGGCCACAAACCTTCCTTCTTCCGCATCGGTAACGCTTCTGTGCAGTTTGATCTTGGGGCCGTCCTCATTGGCCGTCCAGACCACTTTTTCCAACTGATTCGTGTTTTTCGCTATAATGGAATTGGCCGCGTTCACAATATTCTGGGTGGACCGATAATTCTGTTCAAGTCGGTAAACGGCCACATTGTCGTAATCCCTTTGAAAGTTAAGGATGTTATCGATATTGGCACCCCTAAAGGAATAGATGCTCTGCGCATCGTCGCCCACCACACAAATATTCTGGAACCGGTCGGAAAGTGCCTTTACGATCAAGTATTGGGAATGGTTGGTATCCTGGTACTCATCTACCAAAATATATTTAAACCTGTTCTGGTATTTCATCAGCACCTCCGGAAACCGTGTTAGCAACTCATTGGTCTTGAGGAGAAGGTCGTCAAAATCCATTGCCCCCGCCTTAAAGCAACGATCCACATAGTTTTTATAGATCTCCCCCGTCCTGGGACGTTTGGCCATGGCGTCGGCCTCCACCAGATCAGGGCTGTTAAAATAAGCCTTTACGGTAATAAGGCTGTTCTTGTAGGAAGAAATCCTGTTCTGTACCTGCTTGTATTTATAAATATCCTTATCCAGTCCCATTTCCTTGATAATGGAGGCAATCAATCGTTGGGAATCCTGGGTGTCATAAATGGTGAAGTTGCTGGGATATCCCAATTTATCTGCCTCAAATCGCAGTAATTTGGCAAAAACGGAATGAAAGGTTCCCATCCAAAGGTTCTTTGCCTCTGAATTGCCCACGATCTCGGCAATCCGCTTCTTCATCTCACGTGCCGCCTTATTGGTAAAGGTAAGGGCCAGAATGTTGAACGCGTCCACCCCCTGGTCCATCAAATAGGCAATTCGGTAGGTGAGCACGCGCGTCTTTCCCGAACCGGCGCCCGCTATCACCATCAATGCCCCATCCTTGTGGAGCACGGGCGCTTTTTGGGCATCGTTCAGTACTTTTAGATATTTTTCCAATGTGTCGTTTCGGTTTTAAATCCCATTGTAGGGGTCCTTATTTCCCGACGCATGGCATCGAAAAGCACTAAGGTTCCCTCCCATTGCATACCTTGTGGGCTTGCCCCAGGACGGTAGATCCTTAAGGAGGGGTGAATTTAGCCATAAATTGCCTTATCCAAAAATTAGGACTTGAATAATTATGAACAATACAACCGCTGCTTTTGTGTTTTTTAATATATTTAGGAAATAATGACCCACCATGTACAAACACAGGAATTACCTAATCTTTTGCTTTTTTATTCTGGTCATGGGCGCCTGTGCGCAGTCCAAAAATGATGGTCCGATCATCAAGGGATTCGGGGAGGTATATGAGGTCAGGGAGCCGGATTTTATCCTTACCGGAAATAGGGAACTAAAGGTGGTGTTCGATGTTTATAAAAGTGGGGATACACCGACCGGCCTCAACAAAAGTATGGAGACGGCGGCAAGGTTCCTGAACATGCACGCCCAGAACGGAATTCCCAAAGAACGAATGTACGTGGCCGTGGTAGTCCACAATGAAGCGGCAAAGGATGTTCTTTCGGATACCGCTTATCAAAAGGAATATGGCATGGACAATCCCAACACCGGACTTTTAAAGGCGCTTTTGGAAGCCGACGTACAAGTAATACTTTGCGGACAATCGGCTGCCGCAAGGGGATTTGCCAAAGAGGAACTACAAACTGGAACCCAAGTGGCCCTTTCCGCAATGTCGGCCCTTTTGCAATTGGACGGGGAAGGATATGTCATCCTAAAATTATAAACTACCCAACATATTAAAAACCAACTACAGATGAAGAACGGAACTACGCTCATGTTATTATTTTGCTCCCTTGGCCTTATGGCCCAAGGTCCAGATCTCGAGGAGGATTATAAAAATATTGAAAAGAAGGTCGTGGAATGGCGGCGGGACATCCACCAAAATCCCGAACTTTCCAATCGGGAGTTCAAGACTGCGGAGAAAATAGCAAAGCATCTAAAATCTCTTGGGATCGAGGTGCGGACAGGAGTTGCCAAAACGGGCGTGGTGGGCATATTAAAAGGGAAGGGATCTGGGAAGGTGATAGCGTTGAGGGCCGACATCGATGCGCTACCGGTAACGGAACGGAACGACCTCCCATTTAAATCGACCGTGAAAGCCGACTTTATGGGAGAGGAAGTGGGCGTAATGCACGCCTGTGGCCATGATACCCATACCGCCATCTTAATGGGGGTAGCAGAGATCCTATCCAAAAATAAGGACCGGATAAACGGAACGGTAAAATTCATCTTTCAACCTGCGGAGGAAGGTCCACCACCTGGAGAAGAAGGGGGAGCTGCCCTGATGATCAAAGAAGGGGTAATGGACAGCCCCAAGGTAGATGCCATTTTCGGACTCCATATCAGCTCCGCCACACCCGTGGGCACGATCGGGTACAAATCGGGAGGGGTCATGGCCGCCGCCCAACGGTTCGTGATCAACGTCAAGGGCAAACAGAGCCATGGATCACAGCCATGGTCGGGAGTGGATCCCATTTTGATCAGTGCAAAGATCATAGATGGCCTACAGACCATCATCAGCAGGGAAGCGGAGCTTACCAAGGAAGCGGCCGTCATTACCGTTGGAAAAATCACCAGCGGGGTACGCTTCAACATCATCCCGGAAAGTGCCGAAATGATCGGAACCATCCGCACTCTGGACTATGATATGCAGGAATTGATCAATAGGCGCATGATGGAAATGGTGCCCGCCATCGCCAAAGCGTATGGAGGGGATGCGACCATAGAAATCCACAACAGCACGGAAATCACTTATAACGACCCTGCACTGGTGACTCAGATGCTGCCCAGTCTGACAAAGGTGGCCGGCGATGAAAAAGTAGTGGTGCAAAAGGCCGTTACCGGAGCAGAGGATTTTTCCTATTTCCAAAGAAAGGTGCCCGGGTTCTTTTTCTTTTTGGGCGGAATGACGCCCGGCAACAAACAAGCCTTTCCGCACCATACCCCCGATTTTCAAATAGATGAAAGCGGAATGTTATTGGGGGTAAAGGCGCTCACCGAAATGAGCCTTGACTATTTAGGAAATTGATTGTCCCCCTAAAGGGGATTTATCATGCATATGGCCCCGAATTCCTGCCAAAAACCGGCTGGCCGGGCTTACTTGGATATTATTGCACCCTTCCCAATAACATGTTACCATGTCTATGATGGGGCTGTATACCCGTGCGGGGGAACACTGTCTGAATTATGCGCCAAGTTTTTGTTTTTTATCCCATTTTGTTGGAATTGCCCTTATATTTGCATCTGTAAAATTGAAAGGAACTTAACCTAGATCAGCATTATGAAAGCTATTTTACTTGCGTTATCACTTGTTTTATCGGTCCATTTTGCCCAAGGACAGAACAAAAAAGAGCTATTGGCGGAAATGGAGGAACTGAAGTCGGAACTGGCCATTACCAAGGCGGAATTGATCGAGTCCAAAAAAAATGAAAAAGTAAGCTTGGCAACGGCCCAGGCCTTTGAAAAGCAGGCTATGGAAACAAAGGAGGCCAATATTGCCTTAATGGACAACCTAAAAAGTTTTACGGCCGCTTCCATGGAAAAATCGACGAATATTGGTAATGCCCTGGAGAGCCTAAAGGCAAAAGAGGCACAGTTAAGGCGTATCACGGACCAGTTCAGCGCCAATGATTCCATTGCCTTTTTGATACTATCCTCCTTTAAACAAAGCTTGGGAGAGAATGCCAATATTACGGTTGAAAAAGGGGCAGTTTCCAGCTTACTGGAACCCACATTTTTATTTGGCAGCGATCCCAAAAGTTATGCTGTGGAGGCCAATGCGGAAATATCGCTGGAAAAGATGGCGAAGGTGATCAATAACCATCCCGATATGGCGGTTACCATTGAAATTGAAACGCCCGACAAGGATGGTCTGGACCTAGCTTCCAGACGGGCGGCGTCCGTGGCCAACAGTTTCATCGATACCTATGGTGTTGCCCCTGCCGACCTAAAGGCGTTCGGAAAAATGGGGCCGTCGACAACAACCTTTATAAGGTTGCATCCAAAATTTGACGCATTTTATTTTAAAGTGAGGGAAGATTTAAGAAAGGGGGCAAATTAAAGTGATTTAAATTTTTCCCAATATGTCCGGCCATGAATCTCCCCTTTGTGTGCACTCATGAATCTCCCCTTTGTGTGCACTATGGGCATGCCTCGGTTAAGATGATTTTTATGGAATGCAAAAAATCACTTTTTTCTTGGAATACTAATTCAAAAAATCCTTCGTTTTAAACGCATAACCAAAGCCAAAAGAAATGACCGGAGACCAAATTTTCCAACTTTTTGCCTATTTAATGCCAGCAGTGGTGACCGGTGCGGTAGCTTTTTATTTTTTTAGGTTGCACACCAACAATGAAGAAGGCAGGAGAAGGTTCCTTCTGCACAAAGAATCACAGAAAAGCACCTTGCCCATACGACTGCAGGCATACGAAAGGATGGCACTGTTCTTGGAACGTATCTCCATTACAAGTTTGGTGGTCCGCGTCGCTCCACTGTCCACCAACAAGGCGGATTATGAGAACCTGCTCATCAAGAACATCGAAAACGAGTTTGAACACAACCTTTCCCAACAGATCTATATTACGGAAGAGTGCTGGAACGTCATAAAGGCCTCCAAAAATGCCACCATACAGGCCATCCGCAGTGTAGCCATGAGCCATGGCGATTCTGCCGACAAGTTAAGGGAGCAGATCCTGAACGAGACGATGGACAAACAAAGTCCCTCGGCAACGGCACTTTCTTATGTAAAAAAAGAGATCGGGGAATTATGGTAGGGCCTCCCCTACTTCCATTCCTTTAAATTCAGCCGCTTTTTTTTCTGCATATTCAAAGCCCTGGATCCACCACTTCTTCATTAACTTCTTATTGAATACCAGGGAGTTTTCGGTAAGTTTGGTAGGTGTATAATAAAGGTTGAGCTCTACCTTATTGTGTTTGGCGGCCAAAATCCCTTCCGAAATGTCGTGATATTCTATCTGGTCCAGTACAAAGCCATATATGCTCAACATAAGGGAAAAAGGATTCTTGCCCAAAACTTTATTGTGTTCCATATTCTCGGACTCCAAAATAATGGCGTCCACTACCGTCGCCCCCCTTCTTATGGCCTCCTGAATGGGAACCACACAACCAAGGCCCCCATCCCCATATTCAAAACCATGTTTTGTGACAAGGGACATAAAAGGGATATAATTGCAGGAAATCCAGATCCATTCACAGAATTCATCATAGGAAAAGTCCTGGATCGACTTGTATTCGACCCTGTTCTTGGAAAGGTTGGATACGGTTACCACCACTTCTTTATGTGTATCCAGGATATGTTGGTATTCAAGGGGAGAAAAATTCTTTTTGATCGTACGCCTTAGCGCCCTACTTTCTCCAAAGGTCCTCTTCCCCTTTACAAACTGTAAAAAAGTGGTGAGGAAGTTAATGGTTACGTATTCCCGGTCCTCTTTTTTCCTGACCACGAAGGGATTCAGGCTAAAAATGGAAAGCTGGTTTACGTTGGTATAAATTTCATGTAGTTTCTTTATATTGCCGGTGGCAAGATGGGGAATAAGCAGACTACCCGTGGAAGTGCCCACCAGAATGTCGTATTCCCGTTTGTCCACCTCCATAAGGTATTGGGCCACTCCGCCCGCAAAGGCGCCTTTACTGCCCCCACCACTTATTACCAATGCTCTCATTCAGGTTCTATTTGGTTTATTTCCGAATTCTTGTATTTTGCGAAATTATAGCCACTTTCCCACCAATTGGTCATTTTTTCCTTGTCGAAGATCAAGGAGTTTGTAGTGAGTACCGTGGGGGTAAAATAAAAATTGATGATGGCATCGTTGTGGTTGGCCACGTATTTCCCTATACGGATGTTCTGGTGCTCGATACGGTCCAGCATAAAGGCGAACATATTGGTAAGCAGGGAAAAGGCATTTTTGGAAGGCATCCGGTTAAGATGGGTGATCTCGGTCTGAAGGATGATCGCATCCACAATGGTCGCCCCCCTTTTGATCGCTTCTTCAATGGGCACCATACTTCCCAGTCCCCCATCGGCGTATTCGCACCCATCTTTTTTCACCAAGGACATAAAAGGGGTATAATTACAGGATATCCAGACCCATTCACAGAATTCACCGTAGCTATATTCCTTAATGGATTTGTACTCCACTTGGTTGAGGGAAAGGTTGGAAACCGTGATCACAATATCCTTTGGCCCCTGTTGCAGCTCCCTGAATTCATCCTCGGTCAATGTTTTTTTGATCAACTCCAACAGATTAAGGCTTTCCCCAAATGTCTTACTGCCCCGATAAAAATTTTTGAGCACATTAAAATGGTTGATCCCAATAGTTTCCATTCCATATTTCTTATGGATGACAAAGGGACAATTGCTAAAGATGCTGTTCTGGTCCACATTTGTATAGACTTCCTTTATTTTTTCTATCTTGTCCAAGGCGAGATGCGAAATCAATAGACTTCCCGTAGAGGTTCCCAAAAAAAGTCCGTAGTTGTAATGCTGTTCTTCCAATAGGTATTGCGCAACCCCACCTGCAAAGGCACCTTTGCTCCCACCTCCGGAAATTACCATTGCCCTCATTCGTCCCTAAGTTTGTTGTTTAGATAACGTAGATCTGGGCCATTTAGTTCCTCCCGAAGCCGTATCAACCGTTTTTTATTACTGGCATTTTCCATAAAAGCATCCAATTGTGACCTTGCAAATTTTTGGAATTGCCAAGAATGGTGGGTACAGGCATTTACAAGGTTCAGCAGGGCCCTATCCGAAAAGCCCACTGTATCCCCAATATATTGAAAGGCCAACATGCGTACCTCAAATGGGTATTTGGGCGAGGTATAGTCCATCAATTCCCGATAGTGTTCCGCCTTTTTTCCTTCTTGATAATCCTTTGTGATCAACGCAAGGGTGAGCCATAACAACCGAACGTTCTTGTTGGGAAGTCCCTCTACCCCGTCCAGGGCGTCCAGATAGCCATGTCTTTCCAACAGGTAATGCACCCATAGTTTATATAGTAGCTGTTCTTGGGTAATGTAACTTTGGTCATCCAAGAGTTCGGTAAGCGGTATCCGCAGGCTGTCGGTCACTTTTTCCAAGGATTGGACGACTGCCTGCCGAACCTTAACATCCTCGTCCTGTAGGGCCTTCTTTAGGAAGTCCTCACTGAGGGACCTTCCATAATTATGGATGATCTCCCGTTTGGCTTCCATAGTGAGCCCTTCTTTCCAATATTTTGAAACGATCTCCCCTATCTTTCCATTACTGGTGATCAGTTCCCTTTGAAATTTAAAAAAAGTGGCCAGGGAATGCGATTGCCGACCCAAAATTTCATTGGCGGTCTCCATGGGGAATTCCGTTCCAATAAGCCATTTCTCCCTAAATGGAGCCATATTTTTCCCACTGGCCTTTTCCACTTCTTCCATAAAATCATTTACCGTGGCATTTTTGAACCTGAATTTTTGGAGGTAATTTTGGACCGCTGACCTAAAGGCATCATCCCCCACTAAATCCCGCAATACAAAAAGGGCCCAGGCCCCTTTTTCATAAAAGGTGGCACTTGAAGCCTTGGGATCCAGCAGTGATTCGCCCTGTCCTTTTTCTGAAAGTTGGTGCAATTGTTTGGCCGTACCGTACAAGTTCCAATAGAAGTGATCGAATCCAATTATTTCTTTTTCAGATAGATATGCATAATAAGTAGCGAAGCCTTCGTGCAACCAGTGGTTACTTGCATCGGTTTCTGTAACAAGGTTTCCGAACCATTGATGGGCCAGTTCATGGGCATGTACGTTTACATAATTTTTATCCACAAAAGCAATGGAATCCACGATATAGGCATCGGAGAAGATGGTGGTGCCCGTATTTTCCATACCTGCATATAAAAAATCCTTCACTGGAATTTGCTTGTAGTCCTGCCAAGGGTATGGCACCCCTATTTCGGATTCGAGAAAATCGAATATCCGTTGACTATGCCTATAAGTGGGCTCTACCATCAGACTGTCTTGCGGATAATAATACTGTTCCAAGGATATTCCAGAGGCAGACTCCATAGTTTGGAAACTGTAATTGCCCGCTGCGAAGGCGAGCAGATAACTGCTCATGGGCGATTCCATGTCAAAGGACCAGTAGACCACTCCTTCGTTTTCCTCAGTAGCCAACAGCTTTCCATTGGCCACCACCGTATACCCTTTGGCAAATCCTATTTTCAGGTCGAATACCAACTTATCGTTCATATCGTCCAAACTGGGGAGCCAATGGCTGGTATATTTCCCCTGACCCTGCGTCCACACCTGTGGGTTGCCGCCTTGCAGTTCCCAGTCCAAAAAATAAAGTGCTTGATCGGGATGTGCGGTATATTGTAGTTTTAGGATATAGGTCCTGTTGGGCCGAAAATTGTGATGGATTATGATATGATCATTGTCCACTGTGGAAGCTGTTCTTTTACCATTGAGCAGAACGCCGGAAATTTGCATTTCTTTTGCATCCAAAAAAATGGAATCCACTGGTTTTAGAATATCTATCGAATAGACCACAGTGCCTTCCACCTGTTTTTTTATGGGGTCCACTAAAATGTCCACCTTGGCATCTCTAAAATCCACTTTGTGCTGCTGTTGGCCCGTGAGCAGGACGGATACCATTAAAAAGAAGGGTAAAAAAAATCTATCCATACATGGTTTGTTGACAAAACCACTGCCAAAATAAGAAATTTGGTTTGTTGCAGTTGTATCATGGAACCACTATTTTAGTCGGATGAATGCCAATATCCTTCAGACCCCTATTGTATACCTAAAAGGTGTGGGGCCCAATAGGGCCGAAACACTACAGTCCGAACTGGGCGTACATACCTATCAGGACCTGCTGAACCTCTTCCCCAACCGGTACCTAGATCGGTCACGTTACCTCAAGGTCCGCGAGTTGGAACGCAATTCGTCGGAGGTTCAGATAGTGGGGAAGATCGTTCATCTAAAGGAGGTGGAACAAAAGAAAGGGAAAAGATTGGTGGCCACCTTTGTGGACGATACGGGACAAATGGAACTGGTGTGGTTCCGCGGACAGAAATGGATCAAGGAACATATTAAACTTAACCTGGCCTACGTAATCTTCGGAAGGACCAATTATTTTAACGGGTCCTTTTCCATGCCCCATCCCGAGATGGAGCTGCTCTCCGAGCATGAACAGGGCAGGGCCGTTGCCATGCAGCCCATTTATCCCTCCACCGAAAAATTGGCAAACAAAGGGATCACCAATAAGGTCGTCAACAAGTTGATCCAACAATTGTTTCTGGAGACCCAAGGAAGGTTTATGGAAACGCTTTCGGCGCCCTTGCGGGAAAAATTGGGGCTGCTCGATAAAAAAACGGCCATGTCCAACATCCATTTTCCTGGAAGCCATGAACTGCTGGCCAAGGCGCAATATCGGTTAAAGTTCGAGGAACTTTTTTATGTGCAGTTGCAATTGATCTTTAAAAAAATGCTTCGGAAGCAGAAAATAAAGGGATTCCCGTTTGATAAGGTAGGGTCGTTCTTCAACGAATTTTACGATAAACGGTTGCCCTTTCAGCTTACGGAAGCCCAAAAAAGGGTGGTCAAGGAAATAAGGGCCGACTTGGGCAGCAATGCCCAAATGAACCGTTTGCTGCAGGGCGATGTTGGCTCGGGGAAGACCATAGTAGCGCTAATGACCATGTTATTGGCCATAGACAACGGATTCCAGGCATGTTTGATGGCCCCCACGGAAATCTTGGCCAACCAACATTATACGGGAATAAGCGAACTCTTGGGAGATTTGGGCATAAACATGGCACTGCTAACGGGATCGGTAAAAAAATCGGCCAGAAGGACCATCCATGAACAATTGGAAAATGGCGAACTGCACATACTTGTCGGAACCCATGCCCTTTTGGAGGACAAGGTGCTCTTTAAGAACCTTGGGCTTGCCATTATAGATGAGCAGCATCGGTTCGGAGTGGCACAACGATCAAAGTTATGGCATAAAAACCAGATGCCCCCCCATATCCTGGTCATGACCGCTACCCCCATACCCCGTACATTGGCCATGAGCCTTTATGGAGATCTGGATATCTCGGTCATCGACGAACTGCCCCCTGGGAGGAAAGCGATCAAGACGGTACATCGATATGACAGCAATAGACTTAAGGTATTCGCTTTTATTAGGGAAGAGATAAAAAAAGGACGACAGGTCTATATCGTCTATCCATTGATACAGGAGTCGGAGGCGATGGACTATAAGGATCTGATGGATGGATATGAGAGCATGGTACGGGAATTTCCGCTGCCAGATTTCCAGATTTCGGTTGTTCATGGTCAGTTGAAAGCTGCGGAAAAGGATTATGAAATGGATCGATTTGTAAGGGGGATCACCAATATCATGGTGGCCACCACCGTTATCGAAGTGGGCGTTAACGTACCCAATGCCTCGGTGATGATCATTGAGAGCGCGGAGCGTTTCGGCCTATCGCAGTTGCACCAATTACGGGGAAGGGTCGGCCGCGGGGCCGAGCAGAGTTATTGCATCCTTATGACAGGCCATAAGCTTTCCCAAGAGGCAAAGACCCGTCTGGAAACCATGGTGGGTACGAACGACGGTTTTGAGATTGCCGAGGTGGACCTAAAATTAAGGGGGCCCGGGGATCTGATGGGCACCCAACAAAGCGGGGTGCTCAACCTAAAGATAGCCGATATCGTAAAGGACAATGATATCCTTAAGTCGGCCCGCTACCATGTCATGGAAATCCTTAGGGAAGACCCATTACTGGACAGGGAAGAAAACCGTATCATTAAGTTCACCTATGCACAGGTGGTAAAGTACAAGAATATTTGGAACTATATCAGTTGACCGGCACTTCCAACTACCCGATCGGGTGAAAAACAGGTTTTTACCTTTGTCGTAATTCCGCCCAAATCCACGATATCACTGGCCCCACCACAAAAAAATACAACAAATGAACAGGTTGGACATCGTAATTCAAACAGATGGCCATAGTCATTATGTGCGATATGTTAATTAAATTTGCCATCCGAACAAGGCCACCTAAAAAATAGTAAGGGAATTCGGGAGAAAGCCCCAAAACGTGGCCCGACAGACGAGGTCGTGGTCGCAACCCTCAAGAGGCACATGGCCGAAGACCATAAATAACATTTCGACGCACGTCCGTCTCCGGCGGGAGACCCATGACAGGCTCGGAGCATAATAAACCTCATTTAGTGAGTAAAAATTTACAGATGAAAAAGACATTGTTTGACAAAGTGTGGGATTCCCACGTGGTGAGAAAAATTGAAAATGGTCCGGACGTACTGTTCATCGATCGGCACATGATCCATGAGGTGACCAGTCCTGTAGCCTTTTTGGGCCTTAAGGGTAGGGGTATCGGTGTAAAACATCCCGAGCGTACCTTTGCCACTGCCGACCATAATACCCCCACCATAAACCAGCACTTGCCGGTAGCAGATCCCCTTTCCGCCAACCAGCTCCGTGCCCTGGAAGAAAACTCCCGGGAACATGGAATTTCCTACTGGGGGCTTGGCCATGAAAAAAATGGGATCGTACACGTAGTGGGTCCCGAATACGGCATTACACAACCGGGTGCCACCATTGTATGTGGGGACTCACATACATCCACCCACGGGGCCTTTGGGGCCATTGCCTTTGGAATCGGTACCTCCGAGGTGGAAATGGTACTCGCTACCCAATGCATTATGCAGGCGAAGGCCAAAAGTATGCGGATCACCATTGAAGGGGAGCTCAGCAAAGGTGTTACGCCCAAGGATGTTGCCCTCTACATCATTTCACAGCTCACTACTTCCGGGGCCACCGGTTATTTTGTGGAATATGCAGGGGATGTTTTTAAGAATATGAGTATGGAGGGCAGGATGACCGTCTGCAATCTCAGTATTGAAATGGGAGCCAGAGGTGGCATGATCGCTCCCGACGAAAAAACTTTTGACTATGTAGAAGGAAGGGAATTCACCCCAAAAGGGGCCGATTGGGATAAGGCCATGGCCTATTGGAAGACCCTGTTTACCGATGAAGGGGCCATATTTGACAAGGAGGTGGTCTTTAAAGGGTCGGATATCGAACCCATGATCACCTATGGTACCAATCCTGGGATGGGAATTGGCATCTCAAGGGACATCCCCAATGCGGAAGCAGTGGAAGGGGGCGTGGCCACCTATAAAAAATCCCTTCAGTATATGGCATTTGGCGAGGGGGATACCATGATAGGCAAACCGATCGACTTTGTTTTCCTTGGAAGTTGTACCAATGGTCGTATCGAAGATTTTAGGGCCTTTGCCTCCATCGTCAAGGGAAGGAAAAAAGCGGATAACGTGACGGCTTGGCTGGTACCGGGATCCCACAAGGTGGAAAAGGCCATTAAAGAGGAGGGTATCCTGGATATACTGACCGAATCGGGCTTTGAACTAAGGGAGCCGGGATGTTCCGCCTGCCTTGCGATGAACGATGATAAGGTTCCCGCGGGCAAGTATGCGGTGAGCACCTCCAACAGAAACTTTGAAGGAAGGCAAGGACCCGGTTCCAGGACCTTACTTGCCAGTCCGTTGGTGGCCGCGGCCGCGGCCGTAACGGGAAAGGTGACCGATCCAAGGGAATTGTTTTAAGAATACAACCACAAAAAAAGAAAAATGGCTTACGATAAATTTGACATACTCAGAAGTACAGCGGTACCACTTCCCATAGAGAACGTGGACACCGATCAGATAATCCCGGCACGTTTCCTAAAAGCTACCGAAAGGACAGGGTTTGGGGACAATCTCTTCAGGGACTGGCGCTATCATCCCGACGGGTCCCCTAAAGAGGATTTTGTACTGAACCAGTCCAAATACTCCGGACGGATATTGGTGGGCGGAAAAAATTTCGGTTCCGGATCTTCTAGGGAGCACGCGGCTTGGGCCGTATATGATTATGGCTTCCGGGCCGTGGTGTCCAGCTTTTTTGCCGACATCTTCAGGAACAACTGTCTAAATGTGGGGGTACTTCCGGTTCAGGTGAGCGCCGCCTTTTTGGAAGATATTTTTACCGCCGTGGAAGAGGACCCCAAAACCCTATTGGAAATCGATCTGGAACAACAGCGCATCACCCTGCTATCGACCGGAAAATGGGAACCTTTCGACATCAATGTCTATAAAAAGGGCAATATGCTGAACGGTTTTGACGATATCGATTACCTCCTGAACATGAAGGGCGAGATCACCGAGTTCTCCAGAGACCTTCCTTTGTAAAAAGGATAAACCTTAACCGAATTTGGGCCCATCTGGTAAAACCAATTTTCCAGATAGTGTCCGATCCAAATTTTATGGGTACCTGATGAAAAAAAGAAAAATTGAAATAATGGATACCACCCTAAGGGATGGGGAGCAGACTTCCGGGGTTTCATTTTCAGTTTCCGAAAAGTTGACCTTGGCCAAACTTTTATTGGAAGAACTACAGGTAGACCGTATTGAGGTGGCTTCGGCCAGGGTTTCGGATGGGGAACTGCTAGCCGTACAACAGATTACGAAGTGGGCCGCGGAGAAATCCTTCCTGGACCGTGTTGAGGTACTTACCTTTGTGGACAAAGGGGTTTCCCTTGAATGGATGATCGATGCGGGGGCAAAGGTGCAGAACCTGCTTACCAAGGGCTCCCTTAACCATCTTACCCACCAATTGAAAAAATCGCCCGAGCAGCATTTTTTGGAAATTTCTGAAAGCATAGCAACGGCGCTCGAAAAGGGCATACAGACCAATGTATATCTGGAGGATTGGAGCAATGGCATGCGCAATTCCCCCGAATATGTCTTTAAATACCTTGATTTTTTGGCCGACCAGCCCGTTAAAAGGGTCATGCTACCAGATACCTTGGGCGTGCTTACGCATACCGAAACCTATAGTTTTATATCACGGATAGTCAGTAGGTACCCTAAAATACATTTTGATTTCCATGGCCACAACGATTATGACCTGAGCGTTGCCAACGTAATGGAGGCCCTGCGGGGCGGCTGCCACGGGCTGCACCTTACCGTAAACGGAATGGGAGAACGTGCGGGAAATGCACCAATGGCAAGCGTGGTGGCCGTGATAAACGACTTTATGCCCGATATCGCCATTTCGGTAAAGGAACCCTCCCTTTACAAAGTAAGCAAACTGGTTTCTGCCTTTACCGGTTTTGGGATTCCGGCCAACAAACCTATTGTTGGGGATAACGTATTCACTCAAACCGCTGGAATCCATGCAGATGGAGACAGCAAGAAAAACTTATACTTTAACGATCTTTTGCCCGAAAGATTTGGAAGGAAACGCCGCTATGCGCTGGGAAAAACATCGGGCAAGGCCAATATCCAGAAGAATTTGCAGGAATTGGGACTTACGTTAAACGATGAGGAACTGAAGAAGGTCACCCAAAGGATCATTGAACTTGGCGATAAAAAGGAGCGGGTAACCAAAGAGGATCTTCCCTATATTATTTCGGACGTTCTGGACAGCGAGTCCCTCCAGCAGAAAGTCTTTGTAAAATCCTATGTACTTACACATTCCAAGGGACTAAAACCTTCCACGACACTTAATGTCGAAATAAATGGGGAAGCCCATGAGGAGCATTCCCAGGGCGATGGGCAGTTCGATGCTTTTATGAACGCCCTTCGAAAGGTATACCGAGCAAAAAAGATGGGACTTCCCAACCTGATCGATTATGCCGTTAGGATCCCTCCCGGCAGTAATTCAGATGCCCTTTGCGAGACTTCCATCACTTGGGAACACGATGGAAGGGAATTTACCACTAGGGGACTGGATTCCGATCAGACCGTTTCGGCCATCAAGGCCACCGAAAAAATGTTGAACATTATTTAAACCGTTCCGACCTGTGGGTCGGCATAAAACCAAATTATTCAGATGAAATTAAATATCGCCCTTTTGGCCGGAGATGGAATTGGCCCGGAAGTAATGGATCAAGCCGTTAAAGTATGTAATGCCATAGCCCAAAAATACCAGCACCAGATCCATTGGACGCCCGCGCTTACAGGAGCGGCAGCCATAGATGATTGTGGGGATCCCTATCCCGATAGCACCCATGCCATCTGTGAAGCCGCAGATGCGGTATTGTTCGGGGCCATTGGGCATCCGAAATATGACAACGATCCCTCGGCAAAGGTCCGTCCGGAACAAGGTCTGCTTAAAATGCGCCAGAAACTGGGACTTTTCGCCAATGTACGCCCCACTTTTACCTTTCCTTCCCTGATCGATAAATCGCCTTTAAAAAGGGAGCGGATCGAAGGAACGGACATCGTTATCCTTCGGGAACTTACCAGTGGGATCTATTTTGGCGAAAGGGGCCGTTTGGACAATGGCGATACGGCATTCGACACCTGTACCTATAAAAGGCACGAGGTACAGCGCCTTGCCAGAAAAGGCTTTGAACTGGCCATGACAAGGTCCAAAAAATTGTGCTGTGTGGACAAGGCCAATGTATTGGAGACCTCCCGTTTGTGGAGGGAAACCGTTCAAGCAATGGAGAAAGAATATCCGGAGGTGACCGTTTCCTATGAATTCGTGGATGCTGTGGCGATGCGTTTGGTACAGTGGCCCAACTCCTATGATGTATTGATCACGGAAAACCTGTTCGGCGACATCCTTACGGACGAAGCTTCCGTAATTTCCGGTTCCATGGGGTTGATGCCCTCCGCCTCCATAGGCACCGAGAACAGGTTGTACGAGCCCATTCACGGATCGTATCCGCAAGCCGCAGGAAAGGACATTGCCAATCCGTTGGCGACCGTACTTTCGGCCGCAATGATGTTCGAGGATTTCGACTTGGTGGAAGAAGCAAAGGCTATAAGGGAGGTCGTGAACAAATCCCTACTTGAAGGATATGTTACCGAAGATCTTGCCGAAAATGGGAAATCCCATAAAACCAGTGAAGTGGGCGATTGGCTTGCCAAACACATCTGATCGCACTTTTTTTTACGGAACGGCCCCCTTACAAACTAGGTTCGTAAGGGGGCCGTTACTTTATTTATATATGGTCACGAACAATTGTTATAGGCCATATTCCTTTTGGCTTCCTTGGCCCTTCGTTCCCTTCTTGCAAAGATAATGGCCACGGCGATCACAATACCTGAACTCGCCAAAGCGGCGCCCACAAAACTGGAAGAGGTAAAGCCATATCCCATGGCTATCGGCAATCCGGCCAAATAGGCACCGGAAGCGTTCCCCATATTAAAGGCACTTTGGTTCATGGACGAGCCCAACATTTCCGAACCTTTGGATGCATTGATAATGGCCATTTGCAAAGGGGTGGACACACTGAACGCAATGATCCCGATCACAAAGGTCATGACCAAAACGGCCACTGGATCATGGGCCACAAAGGCGTTGGTGAGCAGTACCCCGACCATCATCAGCAGACTGACAACTATGGCCCGCATGGGCGCCAACTTTTCGGCCATCTTGGCTCCCAAAAAATTTCCAATGACCATCCCAAGACCGGCCAATATCATGGCATAGCCCACGACATTCTGCGGATGTCCAGCAACGTCGGTAATCAAAGGGGCTATATAACTGTACCATGCGAAAAACCCACCGGTACCCACGGTGGTGAGAATGATCAGGACCCACAGTTCCATACGCTTGAACACCTTTACATCCTCCTTAAAGCCCTCCGTGGAGGATTTGGACAACTTGGGCATCCAAAAATAGATACTGCCCAAGGTAATTATACCCACAAAGCCGACCAGTATAAAAGATAGGTTCCAGTTAAAATGATGCCCGAAATAGGTCCCAATGGGAACGCCTATCACGTTGGCTATGGTGAGCCCCGCAAACATGGTTGCTATGCCCTGGGCCGATTTCCCCGGTCTGGAAAGCTTTCCTGCCACTACGGCACCAATGCCAAAAAAGGCCCCGTGGGGCAATCCGGAAAGAAACCGGGCCACCAATAAGGTGCCGTAACTATTGGCGAATGCCGATAGGGTATTGAAGACCGTAAACCATATCATTAGGTACAATAGGACCTTATGGGCCGGCATCTTGCCACCTATCCCGGTCAACAATGGCGCTCCCACCACTACCCCTAAAGCGTAGGCGGCTATGAAGTGTCCCGCTTCCGGAATGGTAATCGACAGTGCGGATGCCACATCCGGTAGAATTCCCATGATCACAAATTCTGTCATCCCTATTCCAAAACCCCCGATCGCTAGGGCCATGAGGGCTTTTTTATTTGATGGCTGTAAAATCATATTTTCCATTTGTTTTTCCACTGGGTGGAATTTCTTTATTTCCGACGTCCCGTGTCGGAGGGTATTGGGGAGCGATCTTGTATTTGCTTTCAGCTATTGGACTTTACAAAACCCCTCTCGGACCGCCCCCATATTCCTGCTCGGCAAAATTACCAATAAACAATTGCCCAAACCTATAGTTTTTTAACCCTTTTATGTCCATTTATGCCCTTGCCGGAATCTGTTGCCCCTAAAAACATATATCCCCATGGCCCTCAGCGGGCCATGGGGATAAGGTGTTGCAAAGTGCTCTCTATAAAATATAATCCGTACTGATAAAATTGGATAACCGTGATTCCAATAATTTTTCTAGGATGCCGTTGTTCAGCTCATTGTCCTTGGAAGCCACAAAGGTCCGTATGGAAAAGGAACGAAGCGCATCGTGCACGCTAAGCGTTGCCTGGGCGGAATCTTTTCGGCCCGTAAAAGGGTACACATCAGGGCCCCTTTGACAGGAACTGTTCAGGTTTACGCGGCAGACCAGGTTAACAAGAGTATCGATCAAAGGTGCCAGGGCGTATACATCCTTGCCGAACAAACTGACCTGTTGTCCATAGTTTGATTCGGCCATATCGTCCAAGGGTTCCTCTATATCCTTAAAGGCCAGTATGGGGATGATCGGTCCGAACTGTTCTTCCTGATACACCCGCATTTCTTTGGTAACGGGATACAGCACGGCCGGCCAGATATAGTTCTCGGTGCGCTGCCCCCCTTTTTTATTGAGGATCTTAGCGCCTTTTGCCACAGCGTCATCTATGAGCTCTTGTATGTAATCCGGTTTTCCAGGTTCTGGCAAGGGGGTCAGTTTTACGCCACTTTCCCATGGGTTGCCAAACTTAAGGGCATCCACTTGGGCCGCAAAGCGCTTATTGAACTCGGCAGTAATCTCCTCGTGCACATACACCACCTTCAGAGCGGTACAGCGCTGTCCATTGAACGATAGGGTTCCCGCGATACATTCATCAATGGTAAGATCCAAATCGGCATCCGGAAGTACAATGGCGGGGTTTTTTGCCTCCAATCCAAGAACCAATCGCAACCTATTGCTCTTGGGATGCTGTTCCTGTAGGGCATTGGCCGATTTACTGTTCCCTATTAGGGCAAGCACGTCCACTTTGCCCGATTTCATAATGGGGCTGGCCACTGCCCTGCCCCTTCCAAAAACAATGTTCACTACTCCTTTGGGAAAGGACGATCTAAAAGCTTCCAACAGGGGAGTGATCAAGAGCACCCCATGCTTGGCCGGTTTGAATACAGTGGTATTGCCCATGATTATGGCAGGGATCAACAGTGCAAAAGTTTCGTTCAACGGATAGTTGTATGGTCCCAAACAGAGGACCACTCCCAAAGGTCCCCTTCGGATATGTGCATATACCCCATCGTTCTTCTGGAATTTGGCCGCGTCCCTATCCAGCTGTTTATAATCTTCCAAGGTATCATAGATATATTCAACGGTTCGGTCGAATTCCTTTTGGGAATCGGGAAGCGATTTCCCAATTTCCCACATCAGCAATTTGACGATCTCCTCCCGTTTCCCTTCCATTTTTTTGACGAAGTTCTGCATACATTCTATACGGTCGCCCACTCTCATGGTGGGCCAAACGCCCTGTCCCTGATTGTAGGCCTTTAAAGCGCCGTTAAGGGCGTCCAGAGCCGCTTCCTCCCCCATATCCGGTATACTTCCCAATAATGTGGGGGAATATGTGTCTGTGGATGAGATAGTGGAATAGACCTCTGTTGTAGTGCCTTCCCACTGTTTTAATTCACCATCGGCCAAATAGGTCCTTTGGTGGATGGGTTCTAAAATCTGATAGTCCTTAGGTATGTCGGTCATGGTGTTCATATGGTTTTCCCGTTAAAAAAGTGGGTTCAAGTATTTATTTTACCCATTACAAAGTTACGAAAACTGATATCAAAATAAGGAAGGCTTCCATAAGATATTACTATCAGGACAGGACAATCACCTATAACGGAAAGCTTCCCTTCACATCAGATCAGGTATTGGAAAAGATCTGGTTTATCGTTGAGATAGTCGCCAAAAAAGTTCTTTTCCTTCATTCTTGCCATCAAAGGTGCCAGGTCATCGGGACTTTTCAGCTCCACCCCTACTATTGCCGGGGCATTTTCCTTACTTGATTTCTTTGAATATTCGAAGTGTGTGATATCATCGTCCGGTCCCAATATTTCCACGACAAACTCCCGTAGGGCACCTGGGCGTTGGGGGAAACGGATGATAAAATAATGTTTGAGTTTGGCATATAATAGGGCCCTTTCCTTAATTTCGGGCGTTCTGGTGATATCATTGTTACTACCGCTGACGATGCACACAACGTTCCTGCCCTTAATTTCTTCCCTAAACAGGTCCATGGCCGAAATGGTCAGGGCACCGGCGGGCTCCACCACGATGGCATCACGGTTGTACAGGTCCAAAATGGTCTGACAAACTTTCCCCTCGGGGATGGTGACCATGGCGTGTAAATGGTGGCGGCAAATTTCAAAGGTCAAGTCCCCCACCCGTTGGACCGCTGCCCCGTCTATAAATTTGTCGATCTGCTGCAGTTCCGTATTGACGCCATTTTCCATGGATGTTTTCATGGAAGGCGCCCCTTCGGGCTCTACGCCTATTATTTTGGTATTTGGGGATAGCGCGCTAAAGACCCCTATTAGGCCCGAAGCCAGTCCCCCGCCTCCGATGGCCACAAAAAGGTAATCGATGGGTCGATCCGTCTGATCCAAAAGCTCCAATCCGACTGTTCCCTGTCCTTCAATGGTCTTGGGGTCATCAAAGGGATGCACATAGGTCCTCCCCTGTTCGCTACAGACCTTTTTGGCAGCTTTGGAGGCATCATCAAAGGTATCCCCTTCCAATATGACCGTTACCCACTCGCCACCGAACATTTTGGTCTGTTCCACCTTTTGTTTGGGCGTTACCGAGGGCATATATACCGTTCCGTTTATTTGCAGATGGTGACATGCAAAAGCCACTCCCTGGGCGTGGTTTCCGGCACTGGCGCAGACCACCCCTTTTGTCCTTTCCTGAATTGAAAGGGAAGATATCTTATTAAAGGCCCCACGTATCTTATACGATCTAACACGATGTAGGTCCTCACGTTTAAGGAGGATGTTGGCCCCATATTGTTTGGAATACCGGATACTATGTGTAAGAGGGGTCACCTCGGCCACTTGGCGGATGACCGCGGCCGCCTTTTTGATATCTTCTAGTCTTGGGAAATACGAAGTCATTTACAAATACTATATTACGTCGACCTAAAGAGGCCAAATTCCATTAACAGCCACGGAACAGGATCGCCGGGCACAGCGCGAAAAACCAAAAAACATTTCAACCTCGGCCCATTAAATCCCGCTAAGTGCATAAATCAAATACAGTCGGTTTCCTGATCGTTATGTCAAGAAGCCGACTGCACTATATACTACCTTTAATATGGCCTATACGATAGGTTTCATCGCGGTCATGGAAGCGCGCAAACGATTTCCCACAATTTCCACGGGGTGTGTCCTAAGCGCTTTGTTGACGGCGATCAACTTGGCATTGTCCACTCCATTGCCTTTACCGTCGGCATATTTTTTACCGATCACGTCCGTATCGATCTTTTTCATAAAGTCGGACAAAAGCGGTTTACACGCATGGTCGAACAGATAACATCCATATTCCGCCGTATCCGAGATTACCCTGTTCATCTCGAACAATTTCTTTCTGGCAATCGTATTGGCTATCAGGGGCGTTTCATGCAATGACTCATAATAGGCCGATTCCGCAATGATTCCTGAAGCGGTCATGGATTCGAACGCAAGTTCCACCCCGGCCCTTACCATGGCCACCATCAATACGCCGTGGTCATAATATTCCTGCTCTGAAATGCTGACATTGGCGGCCGCTGTTTTTTCGAAAGCGGTATTTTCCGTCTCGGCCCTCCATCCCAACAGGTTTTTATCATCATTGGCCCAATCTTCCATCATGGTTTTGGAAAAGTGTCCGCTCATAATATCGTCCATATGTTTTTGGAACAAGGGGCGCATGATATCCTTTAGTTCTTCCGACAGTTCAAAAGCCTTTATTTTTGCTGGGTTGGACAGTCGGTCCATCATATTGGTTATCCCCCCATATTTCAATCCTTCGGTAACGGTTTCCCACCCATACTGTATCAATTTTGAGGCATAACCAGGTTCGATGCCCTTTTCGATCATCTTGTCGAAACAAAGGATCGATCCCGTTTGCAACAGGCCACAAAGTATGGTCTGTTCGCCCATAAGGTCGGATTTTACCTCTGCCACAAAAGAGGATTCCAAGACACCGGCCTTGTGCCCACCGGTGCCCACAGCATAGGCCTTGGCCTGTGCCAACCCTTTGCCCTCAGGGTCATTGTTGGGGTGTACGGCGATCAGGGTAGGTACACCAAAACCCCTTTTATATTCTTCCCTTACCTCCGACCCGGGACATTTTGGTGCCACCATGATCACGGTAAGATCTTCCCTTATCTGCATTCCTTCCTCCACAATATTGAAGCCATGGGAATAGGAAAGGGTCGCCCCTTTCTTCATCAAGGGCATAATGGTGGAAACCACACTGGTATGTTGCTTATCGGGGGTGAGGTTGATCACCACGTCGGCTGTGGGCACCAATTCCTCGTACGTACCCACGTTAAATCCGTTTTCCTTGGCATTTTTATAGGATTGTCGACCCTCCTTGATAGCCGCTTCCCTAAGTGTATAGGAAATGTCCAGTCCGGAGTCCCGCATATTCAATCCTTGGTTCAAACCTTGGGCGCCACAGCCCACAATCACTATTTTCTTTCCTTTTAGGGCATCCACACCATCGGAAAACTCCGTGGATTCCATAAACCTACATTTTCCCAACTGGGTCAACTGCTCCCTTAATGATAGCGTATTAAAATAATTTGTCATTTTTTAAATTCTTTTTTAATGGGTGATATTAATTGGTTACTGATTGAAACTGTTCCAAAAGTGCAGAGATCTGCATTTCAGATTTACTGACGGCAATCCTGCCAGACCGTACAAATTGCATTATACCGAAAGGTTTGATACTGTTGTACATTTCGTCTATTTCCGAACGTCTGCCAGATTTGGCCAAAACAAAGAACTCCCTGCCCACGGTCACGATCTGTGAATTGCTCTCCTTGATGATGTTTTGGATCTGCCGTTCATCGAACAACAGATGGGAGGATATTTTGAACAGGGCCGATTCTTGATAAATGGTCTCGTCATCGGTGTGATAAAAGGCCTTGATCACCTCTATCTGCTTCTCGATCTGCCCCACGATCTTCCTTGCCCACAAATCCGTGGTATAGACCACTACCGTAAATTTTGATACATTGTCAATTTCTGATTTTGAGACATTTAAACTCTCTATATTAATGTGTCGCTTTAAAAAAATACCAGAGATCCTGTTCAATAATCCCACATTGTTTTCGGAGTATACCGATATGGTAAACCATTCTTTTTCCATGCCAATTATATAAAACCTTGTACAAGGTTGATTAAACTCATTAAAATTTTCTGGTTGCCAAGATCACGCCTGTCGACCAGTTCATTTTGGTAATGCAAAAATCTTCCCTAAACTCGAGATAGGAAATCAGTTCTGCCACATTGTTCCCATGTCCGGTCGGCCAGTTGGGCTGTTCGGCCATATCGTCAATCACATAAAAACCCCCTATTTTCACCAGTTCCAACATCTTTTCAAGAAGGCTGTACTTCCCTGGCCAAGCATCCGCAAAGACCAGATCGAACGGGCTTCCTTTGTAGTCACCTATCCAAGCATTGCCGTCGGTACAGACAAACTCCAATCGTGGATCCCCGTTAAAATATTCCTGTGCTATCCCAATCAGGCCTGGGTCGTTATCTACCGTAATAAGCTTGGAATGCCTATCCATACCGTCCACCATCCAAGATAGGGCAAGTCCGGTACCGGTCCCCATTTCCAAGAACTTCCCATTGGGCTTGGAGGCGATCAGGGTCTTTAACAAGGAGCCCGTATAAATATCGGAGGGCATGTTAAACCCAATTTCTTGGGACCTTCGCCAAATTTCGGGATGGATCACGGGGATATCCTTGATGCTCGTATCGTTCATGAGGGCCGGGCCTTACTTTAACCGTATGTCGGATACCGAGGCACCTGTTGGGATCATCGGGAATACATTGTCCTCCTGCTCCACCTTCACCTCCAAGAAGTATGCCTCCTTGGAAGCCATCATTTCGGAAACGGCCTCCCTAAGATCCTCCCTCTGTACCACTCTCCGTGCTTTAATATGATATCCTTCGGCGATCTTTACAAAATCGGGATTGGTCATTACGGTGGAAGCATATCTTTTTTCAAAGAACAGTTCCTGCCATTGCCGCACCATTCCCAAATGTTCGTTGTTGAGCACCACAATTTTTACCGGGGTCTTGTTCTGAAAGATCGTCCCCAGTTCCTGAATGGTCATTTGGTAGCCCCCATCCCCGATTATTGCCACTACTTCCCGCTCCATAGCGCCCATTTTGGCGCCAATGGCGGCAGGAAGGGCAAATCCCATGGTTCCCAATCCCCCAGAGGTGATATTGCTTTTTGTGCGACTGAACTTGGCATACCTGCACGCGATCATCTGGTGTTGGCCGACATCGGAAACGATGACGGAATCATTGCTGCCCGCCCTATTGATCTCTTCCATCACCTCTCCCATGGTAAGTCCCGGTTTGGTGGGATGAATATCGTTCTTGATCACGTTCTCGAACTCCACTTTATGTTTCTCCTTAAACTCTGCATGCCATGCTTCATGGCTGTTGGCTTCGATCAGGGGCAGTAAAAGGTCCAAACTTTCCCTCGCATTGCCCAATACCCCTATGTCCGCCCTTACATTTTTATTGATCTCGGCAGGGTCTATCTCGAAATGGATGACCTTTGCCTGTTTGGCATAGGTTTCCAGGTTTCCGGTAACCCTGTCGTCAAACCGCATTCCAATGGCCACCAATACGTCACATTCGTTGGTAAGCACGTTGGGACCATAATTGCCGTGCATGCCTACCATTCCGACATTTAGGGGGTGGTCGGTATCCATGGCGGAAAGCCCCAAAATGGTCCATGCCGCAGGAATCCCCGCCTTCTCCACCAAGGCCTTTAACTGTGCCTCGGCTTTGCCCAAAATGACCCCTTGGCCAAAAATGATATAGGGTTTTTTGGCCCCATTGATCAACGTGGCCGCAGCTTTGATCGATTCCATATCGGGTTTGGGCGATGGATTATAGCTCCTTACCCCCGTACAGGGCTCATAGCTGAATTCGAATGTATCGATCTGTGCATTTTTGGTGATGTCCACCAAAACGGGACCAGGGCGTCCCGACCTTGCTATATAAAATGCCTTGGCCAAGATCTTGGGGATCTCGGAAGCCTGTGTCACCTGATAGTTCCATTTGGTTACAGGGGTTGAAATGCCGATAATATCGGTTTCCTGAAAGGCGTCCGAACCCAAAAGGTGACGGGCCACCTGTCCGGTAATGCAGACCATTGGGGTGGAGTCTATCTGGGCATCCGCCAATCCAGTGACCAGGTTGGTCGCGCCCGGACCGGAAGTGGCCATGGCCACACCTACCTTACCGGATACCCTTGCATATCCCTGTGCAGCATGGGTAGCACCTTGTTCGTGCCGGGTAAGGATATGGGCAAGTTTGTCCTGAAACTTATAAAGTTCATCGTAGACGGGCATAATGGCCCCGCCCGGATACCCATAAATAAGGTCTACACCTTCGGCCAACAAACAATGTATAATGGCTTCGGCACCGCTTATTTTGATGGCGGCCTGCTTTTGTTCTGTTCTTTTCTTTTCTTTTACTGTTTCCATAACCCTAAAGATTTGCTAGGTAAAGGGATCTGTCGGTAATTATTGCCAACAAAATCGATGATATATATTACAAGGATAGCCCTTGACTTCATTTAAATTTAAAATTCGTCCGTAACACAGCCTTTGGATGCCGATGATACGGTCTTTGCATATTTATAAAGGACCCCACGTTGGAACTTTAGTTGGGGCGCTGTCCACTTTGCCCTCCTATTTTGGAGTTCCGTTTCTGAAATTTCAATATCAATGGTATTGTTTACTGCATCAATGGTGATAATATCGCCATTTTGCACCAAGGCGATGTTTCCGCCATCCTGTGCTTCTGGAGCTACGTGCCCGACCACAAAACCATGAGATCCGCCCGAAAAGCGACCATCGGTTATCAGAGCGACATCTTTTCCCAGTCCCGCTCCCATAATGGAAGAGGTGGGTTTTAACATTTCCGGCATTCCCGGTCCCCCTTTGGGCCCTTCGTACCGAATGATCACCACGTCACCTTTCTTGACCTTGCCGTTTTTAATTCCCTGGTTTACGGCATCTTCCCCATCAAAGACATTGGCCGTGCCCTTAAAGTAAAGGCCTTCCTTTCCCGTAATTTTGGCAACGGCCCCTTCTGTGGCCAAGTTTCCAAAGAGAATGCGGATATGCCCCGTTTCCTTTATAGGTTTCGCCAACGTACTTATAATGTCCTGCCCTTCCTTTAAATGAGGTACATCCTTTAGGTTCTCGGCCAAGGTATTTCCCGTTACCGTTAGGCAGTCGCCATGGAGCATATTGTTGTCCAACATATATTTCAATACCCCTGGAATGCCCCCTACGGCATGTAATTCCTCCATGGAATATCTTCCACTGGGTTTCAAATCTGCCAATAGCGGTGTATTGTCACTAATTCTTTTGAAATCCTCCAAGGTAAATTCGATCTTGGCCGCCTTTGCAATGGCCAAAAAGTGAAGAACCGCATTGGTGGATCCTCCCAGGACGGTTACCAGCCTAAAGGCATTTTCCAAAGATTTTTTGCTGACGATATCGGAAGGTTTGATGTCCCTTTCCAACAAGAGTCGTAATGCCTCCCCTGCCTTTATGGATTCCTGTTCCTTTAATTTTCCATCGCTAATCGCCGGATTGGAAGAATTGAAGGGTAGCGACATGCCCAAAGCCTCTATGGCCGAAGCCATTGTATTTGCGGTATACATTCCACCACAGGCCCCTGCCCCGGGACAGGCTTTATGGATCACTTCCTTAAATTCAGTCTCATCGATGGTTCCCGCCACTTTTTGACCATAGGCCTCGAAGGCGGAAATTATATCCAATTTTTTTCCATTGTGACAGCCCGAGGCAATGGTACCGCCATACACCAAAATGGAAGGCCTGTCCAATCGCAACATGGCCATTAAGGCGCCGGGCATATTTTTATCGCAGCCCACCACAGTAATCAGCCCATCATAGCTCATCCCTTCCACTACCGTTTCCATGGAATCCGCTATAAGGTCCCTGGAAGGCAGGGAATAGCGCATGCCCGGTGTACCGTTTGATATGCCATCACTAATGCCGATCGTATTAAATATCAATCCGATCAATCCCGCATTTTCGGTACCTTTTTTAATATAGGTGGCCAAATCATTAAGATGCATGTTACACGGATTCCCCTCGTAACCCGTACTGCCAATGCCTATCAAAGGTTTTTTCAGATCTTCATCCGTTAAACCGATGGCATGCAGCATGGCCTGGGCGGCCGGCAATGTGGGATCCTGTGTTACGGTCTTACTGTATTTGTTAAGTTCCATTAAAGTTTTTATTTCAATTCTTGGTTTGTATCGACTCCCAAAGATAAATCTTTCATGAACGATAGCTTTATAACAATGGGGCATGGTTTAAATTCAATATCCAGATTATAGTTTTAATATAATGATTGTCAATATGTTAAAATCATTATCCATATCATATTCAGTATATTTATAATCCCTATTGACTACATTTTATAGTCCTTAATTGGCAAGTATACAGGGAAGGAAATGTTCCCGGTGATGTGCGCCGATCTAAAAACCGCTGATCTACGCCGATCGTATGTTCTGCGGTAATCTACGCGACCGATCTGCAAGAATCTACGGGGAAAGAAAATGGTCCTACTGATGTGCCGATCTCTGCCCGACCAATCTGCGAGAATATGCGGGGAAAGAAAATGGTCCTGCTGATGTGCCGATCTCTGCACGACCAATCTGCGAGAATCTGCGGGGAGCGAAAATGGTCCCGCTGATGTGCGCCGATCTAAAAACCGCTGATCTACGCCGATCGTATGTTCTGCGGTAATCTGCGCGACCGATCTGCGAGAATCTGCGGGGAACGAAAATGGTCCCGCTGATGTGCGCCGATCTGAAAACCGCTGATCTACGCCGATCTTATGTTCTGCGGTAATCTGCGCAACCGATCTGCGAGAATCTGCGGGGAAAGAAAATGGTCCTGCTGATGTGCCGATCTCTTCGCGACCAATCTGCGAGAATCTGCGGGGACGAAAATGGTCCCGCTGATGTGCGCCGATCTAAAACCGCTGATATACGCCGATCTTATATTCTGCGGTAACCTCCGCGACCGATCTGCAAGAATCTGCGGGAAAAGAAAAATGGTCCTACTGATATGAGCCTACCCTATCAGTTTAAACGAGATGGAATCCCCAAACCTTTTCTGCGATAAAATGGAAATGGCCCTATCCGAGAGCTGTAGTATCCTGGGATAACCTCCAGTGGTCTGTCCGTCCTTCATCAAGATGATCAATTTTCCTGAAGGCGTAAGCTGTACCGTTCCTGGAAGGGTTGCCGAGGTGAGTATCGATACCTCATGGGGCTCGATGGTTTCAGAAAGCTGATAGGCCATTCTGTTGTATTCCTTCGCAATGGTAAACTCGTTAAAGAACAGGGTGGTCAACCTAGTTTTTGTCAGCAAGTCGTATTCCGGCCCTTGATATACTTCCAATACCGTTTCCTTTAAAAGGGAATTGGCCTTCAGTTCCTGTATCTTGGGCGCAAAATTTTTTACCTCATTGTAGGGGATACAGGCTTTTTCCTTTATGCTGTCGCTAGCCGTCAGTGGTATAAAATAGGAATGGCTGCCCAATATCAGTGGGGTGCGAAAGCCTCCCTTTATGGCCAAGTACCCTCGGAATCCTTTTTCCAATTTTCCATAGGAAAGTATATCGCCGGCGGCCACTTTGTACACTTTAAAATTTTGAAGGGGCCTTTCGTTCAGTGTGAGGGAAAAATTTGCCCCGCCCATTGCTATATAGCTGTCCGATTCGAACTGCAATTTGGGCCCGGTCATGGTTATTTCCAGAGCTGCGGCCTGAACATCGTTCTCCAATAACATGTTGAGCATGGAAAGGGAAAAGGAATCCATAACCCCGCTCACCGGCACCCCTTTGTCCCTGTAGTGCAACCTGCCCACATCCTGTACGGTGGTAAAAAATCCGGGCTTCAGTATCTTAAGCATGCAGTTTTGTTTTTTGAAGTTGGTAAATCCCCACCTCTCCTTGAATGGTCATCAGTTCATATTCGGAATGGTTTATGGCATAGAACTGGATCTGATCGCCCACATTGACAAAGCAGGGATTTTCGCTATTGGCATTGAACATAGGTACTGGACAGTTTCCGATAATGTTCCATCCCCCGGGAGAATCCTGAGGGTAGATCCCCGTCTGTTTTCCCGCCAATCCCACAGATCCCTTGGCGACCGTAAGTCTGGGTGTCGATTTCCTTGGCACTTCCAATACTTGTGGCAATCCGCCCAAATACATAAAACCGGGTAGGAAACCTATTCCGTATACGGTGTACACGTTTTCGGTATGTAGGGAAATAATCTCTGGAACGGATTTTTGTAATTTTTCGGAGACCTCCCCCAAGTCAGGACCGAATTCGCTTTCATAACAGACAGGTAATCGCCATAGTAACCTGTCGGCCATTACGGTACTACTTTTCTCAGAATACCATCCTTCCAATTTCTGCTTGAATTCCCCAAATATAAGGTCCCCGCCATAATGTACCAAGGTCAGGGAATTATAGGCCGGTACCAGTTCCCACTGCTTTCCCTGTAGGTGTTCGGTCCGTAAGCGATGGGAAAATTGTAGGATATCCTCCAAAATGGAAGTATCCACTTTTTCGGGCCATTCTATCAATATGGCGTAGGCGCCAAAGGGTCGGATGGAGAGGGGGAATCTGTTCACTTCTTTAAAAAGATCAAATGGTTGCGCAATTCTTTCGAAAGATACATTAATATTTGTAAAACCGTCGGGGTATCACCATGAATACAATAGGTGTGGGCCACGATCTTGGTTTCGGTGCCATCCAAGGTCCGCACCACCCCGTTTTTTACCATCCTTATCAGGTGCGCCAACACTTCCTTTCGGTCTTCAATAACTGCATTGGAACGTTTTCTGGAAACCAATGAAAGATCGGAAAGGTAGTTCCTATCCGCAAATGCCTCCAATTGAACCTTAAAACCTTGGAAACGTGCCTCAGAGGCCACCACGGAACCATAGGGGAGGTACAGGAATACGGACTCCCTATATGGGCTTACCGCTTTCAGGAAGGCCTTGGCCTTGGAAATATCCTTCGCCACATCGTTGTAAAGGGCCCCATGGGGTTTTATATGATCAAGGGTCGCTCCCGCCCTTTCCAATACCCCAATAAGGGAGTCGATCTGTTGCCCAAGGGTCCTCCGTAGTTCCAAGGGGGACAGATCCATGGAGGTCCTACCAAAATTTTCACGATCGGGATAGGAAGGGTGTGCGCCTATGCGTACATGATGGGATAGGGCAAGAAGGGCCACTTCCCCCATGGTCCCCACATCTCCCGCATGTCCACCACAGGCAATATTGCACGAGGAGATATGTGGAAACAGCTCTTTTTCATTTCCCAGGCCCTCCCCTACATCGCAATTGATATCTATAAAGATCTTTTCCATTAAAAAGTTCCAATAACCTTGAATATACTTTTAAGTCCCAAGAAAAGGGACATTACAATTGTGAGGATACCCAAAACGTTCTGAAAGGGCGTATTTTTATGGATGCCCATCAGTCCCTTTCTATTTACCACCCAGACCAAGAAAACAGCTACCACTGGCAGGAGAACTCCATTGGCGATCTGTGCAAATTTGATCACTTCCAAGGGTTTGATACCCAAACTAAGGGAAAGCATGCCCATGACAACGATCAGCAACCAAACGGACTTGAACCTTGGGTCCTTCATCCCTCCTTGCCACCCAAAACAGCTCTGCGCTACATAGGCAGCTGCCAAAGGGGCCGTTATGGCAGAAGTAATGCCGGCCGCGAAGAGTCCGACCCCCATAAAATAGCGCGCAGCGTTGCCATATAACGGTTCCAGACTTTTGGCCATGTCCAAAACGGAGACCAGGTCCTTTACGGGTATGGTGGTCGCGGCAATGATCACCGCCATTGAGACGAGTCCCCCGACCAAGATAGCGACAAAGGTATCCCTTTTTACCATTTTCAGATCTTCGGTGCGTTTCCATTTTTCCCCTACCAAGCTAGCGTGCAAAAACAGGTTATAGGGTACCACAGTGGTTCCTACCAGGGCGATGACCGTCAATATACTGTCCTTGGGTAGTCGGGGAACGAACAAACCTTTAAGAATACCAAAAAAATCGGGCTTTGTGACCATGGCGGTAAGGAGAAAGGAAATGCTCATGATAATGACCAACGATACCAGTACCTTTTCCAGGAGTTTGTAATTTCCGACCGCCAATAGCAAGATGGTAATGGCGCCTATGACAAAAGGATGGTAATTGGAATAAGTGGGGCCCATAACAGCCTCCAATCCCAAGCCGGCACCACCGATATTTCCACCTTCATATGCGGCGTTCCCAATTACAATAGCGCAGAGAATGATACCAAGAAACAGATAGCGAAAAAAAGGCTTCCCGATCTGTTGCCTGATGACCTCCGCCAAACCTTTCTGTGAAATGAGGCCCAGTCGGGCGGACATCTCCTGCAGGACCATGGTCGCCAACATGGAAAGCCCCATGGCCCATAAAAGTGCATACCCAAAGTGCAGCCCGGCCAAGGTACAGGCAGTCACAGTGCCCGGCCCGATAAAGGCGGCCGCAACGAGTACACCCGGGCCCATGTTCCTAAACATGATAAGGAAGGGCATTTAAGGATTCCGGCGCAAACCTTACGAAACAAGGACCGTCATTTTTACGGTCTGTACCCTTCACAAAACATGCACGAACCACATAGGGGAAAATCCACATGGGTGAGGGCTTCCGAAGCGCATGCTTGTTAGCGGGCGTTGCGACCGGTGACCACAAAGTTCCAAACAAATGGTGTACCATAGATATTGGTTGCTGCTTCATTCCCTAAATGTACACAATTTCAATAAAAATCCGCTTGGACATCAAATAGCGAACTATGCCGGGTGTCCGTCCAAAGATGTTCCCCAGAATATCCACTGGTCTACCACAAACAGTGTATTTCATCTAAAAATTTACCGTTCATCTAAAACTGGGCATGTGCATATACTATTCCAAAATAAATCTGGTTATAGTACTCCCGAACCTAATATTAACCTACTTGAATGAATTGTTTGGAATGTAACACGGAACTGGACCGTTCGGAACGGACCTATTCTATGGAAACCTTAGGGATTTCACTTTGTAATGCCCATATAGACCGTATCGAAAAAATCATAAAAACCAAGCATACGCCGTTGGAAGCGGTGCAGTTATATTACGCCCTTAAAAAAGCGGGACTCCACCCTACCTTGGAGTGGTGGGACGGTAGGAGGTCCATCGACATCGCCATTTCAAGGGTGAAGCTGAATATCGAGATCGAATCCAATTACGAGACCATTTCCCACGAACAGGCCATAAAGGACCTAGAAGAAGCAATGCTAAGTTTTAAAAATGGTTTTACGACCATACGGATCCCCGATGTATTGGTAAAATACCATTTAAAGGATACTGTAAAGAACCTCACCGGCATTGTGGAAGGGCTAAAAATCAATTTAAAGGCGATATAGTACTTAAAATGATCTGGGTAATGAAGATCGTTACCCCAACCAACCTTCCCGATCCAGACTTCGGTACTGAATGGCTTCGGCAATATGGCTGCCATTGATGTCGGCCAGCTTTTCAAGATCGGCAATGGTGCGGGCCACCTTTAAGATCCTATCGTAGGCCCTGGCCGAGAGGTTCAGCCGTTCCATCGCATTTTTGAGCAGTTCCAGGGAAGCGCTGTCCAGCTTGCAGAAATTTCGGATGTGTTTGGTGTTCATCTGCGCATTGTAGTGCACGCTTGGTATTTCCAAAAACCGCCGTGTCTGCAGTTCCCGCGCTTGGGTGACCCGCTGCCGTATCTGCAGGCTGCTCTCCCCTTTCCGGTCTTCCGACAATTTTTCAAAGGGCACGGGTGTTACCTCTATATGGATATCGATCCGATCCAACAAGGGACCCGATATTTTCCCCAGATAACGCTGCCTTTCCGCAGGGGAAGAGGTAACGGGAGCATCGGGATCGTTAAAATAACCACTGGGACTGGGGTTCATACTGGCGACCAACATAAAACTACTGGGATAGGTCACCGTAAATCGGGCCCTTGAGATGGTTACCTCCCGATCCTCCAAGGGTTGCCGCATCACTTCCAATACGCCCCGTTTGAACTCGGGCAGTTCGTCCAAAAATAGGACCCCATTGTGCGAAAGGGAGATTTCCCCGGGCTGGGGATAGGCGCCCCCGCCGACCAGGGCGACATCACTAATGGTATGGTGTGGACTCCGAAAGGGACGCTGGTTCATCAGCCCCATGTTCTTGATCTTGCCCACCACACTGTGGATCTTGGTCGTTTCCAAAGCCTCTTGTAAGGTCATTGGCGGAAGAATGGAGGGCAACCGTTTGGCCAACATGGTCTTTCCCGCCCCTGGGGGGCCGATCAAAATGATGTTATGCCCGCCGGCCGCAGCGATCTCCATGCATCGTTTTATACTTTCTTGCCCCCTGACCTCCGAAAAATCGAATTCCGGGAAATCCAGGCTCTTGTAAAATTCCTTCTCTATGTCGATTTCCATGCGTTCCAATGGCTCCCCTTTATGGAAAAAATCGATGACCTCTTTTATATTGCCGACCCCATAGACTTCCAAATTGTCGACTATGGCCGCCTCCCTGGCATTTTCCTTGGGAAGGATAAATCCCTTAAACCCTTCTTCCTGGGCCTTAATGGCTATGGGCAAGGCCCCTTTGATCGGTTGTACGCTCCCATCCAAGGACAGCTCTCCCATTATGATATAATCGGTGATACCGTTGGATTTGATCTGATCGGAGGCGGTAAGGATGCCGAGGGCCAAGGTAAGGTCATATGCAGATCCCTCCTTCCGCATGTCGGCAGGGGCCATATTAATGGTGATCTTCTTGCCCGGAATCATAAAACCATTGTTCTTTAAGGCCGCAGCGATCCTAAAGTTGCTCTCTTTGATGGCATTGTCGGGAAGACCTACCAAGTGGTAGCCAATACCCCTATCAATATTTACTTCCACCGTGATGGTAGAGGCATCGACCCCAAATACGGCACTGCCATAAATTTTTGTGAGCATGGAATAAAATCTCCGGTTATGCCTAAATATAAACAGAAATTTTATTTTTGGGTAATTTTCCTACAATTAGTTTCCTTTTTATAGGTGTGGTTCTAAGAAAGATGGCCTGTTCTAAGGTCGATGGGAGGGCGAGAAGGTCAACAAGTTATGCGAATTTCGCAGGATCTCTTCCTTGTTCATCATCATTTTCCGAAACTCGCCCCTGACGAACATTTGCGCCTGGTCTTCGTAATATGGACTGAAAGGATTACCGGATTGGCCGGTAGGCAATATACTGATACTGTTTTCCACATCCGAGAAATCCACTATCCTCCTGGTCGAGGGTCCGGAAGAGACCGTATAATGAAGACTTTCATCGTAAGAAAAACCCATATTATTGATCACCTCCCTAGAACCTACCACAGGAAACGGCCCTATGTTGAAAAAGGAACGCAATAGGGCCACCTTACCTATTGGATGTTCGTGTTCCACTGTATGTACCTTGTCCCATGTCCACTCTTCCGGATCGGTGCCGAATTCCTTTTCCAAGGAACCTATTGCCTGATCAAAGGATTTCATGATGATCTCCGATTTTGTCTCTGCCTTGCCGGTTGTCGTAATATCATCCCACCAGATGGAATTTTCCTTGGTGACCATAGGTGCGATCATTCTCTTGAGGATATGGGTGGAGAGAAGCTGGTCGAATTGGGTATCACCCAGTTCATCACCGAAGGTGTTTTTTAGGAAAAAATAGACCCATCTGTGAAAAATGGTTCCTTCCACCCCGTCCAGGGGATAACTGCCGTCCCATGCGTTGAGTCGGTCAAGTTCTCCCACCCGATCTGCTGACATTTGGGCCACATCCATATTTTTTGCCAAGTTAAGTACAATGGACGGGTTCACCGAGGAGGTAACATCGGTGATCATGGTGGCCACATCTTCCCTATCCCATTTGTACTTGGCCTGCAAAAGATCTACAATGCGTTTGGCCCTGTTCTGTGGAAGGTAATAGCCCCTATAAAGGTTGCCCGCTATGGAATCGGGCTGGTTATTGGCTGAATATACATAGTTCCAAGGAGGGTTGATGGACCTGGGGTTTTCCCTGAAATCCATATACCGTAACGGTTCCTCTTCCCCGTTTGCCCCGTTTAGGATAAATTTCGTATCGACCCCTTTGGGCATTTCATACAGTTTGGCAGAGGCCCACCAAGCAATGTTTCCCTGGGCATCGCCGTACATTACATTAAGACCGGGGGCGTGGATGTCCTTGAGGGATGTGCTGAATTCTTCCATGGTGCTCGCATGGCTCATACCGTATACGGCATCCAGAACCTTATTCTGGGTTTTGGTATAGATCCAGGACATTGCAATGTCCCTGGAACCCTCAAGTTCGTCCAGCACCCCATTTAGAACGGGTCCATGTTCCGTTGTACGGTACCTAAATTCAACTGGGTCCCCATCCTTTACATTAATGGACCTAGTGATGACCGAATAGGTTTTCCAGCCCTCTTTTGTAGCGTACTGTGTACTGTCTTGGGGATTGGTGCTCTCGTAATAAAAATCGATATCATCATTTTCGAACATGGTCAGACCATAGGCCAGTGCACGATCATGGCCCAGCAGGGGAAAGGGAATTCCTGCCATGTGATATCCGTATTTTTCATAATCGGGCGTCACTATGTGCGCCTCGTACCAAACTGAAGGCTGGGAAAAACCGATATGTGGGTCATTAGCAAAGATCACCTGCCCGTTTTTTGTCTTTTTGGGCCCTAATACCCAGCTGTTGCTTCCTATGAACTGCGGTAATGGCAAGCCTTTTAAGGCCCTTTCCAATTGCACGACCACTCCGTTCTGTATGGAATCGGAGAGGGATCGGGGATAGGTAGGAATCCAAATGGTGGTGGAATCGGGCCTAATCTCAAAATCCTCCAGATATGCCGGTCCCAATTTGTTCCGAATATTGGTAAGTAGGGGATCGGTCTTATGGGCCATGGCAAAGCTAAATGCCATGTACCCTATCGTATTGTAAATATCCGTCAGGGCGAACGGTTTCTTTTCCAACCCGGTAAGAATGAATTCCACCGGTGTGGGACCCTCGGCTATGAACTGGTTGATCCCGTCCAGATAGGCTTCGGAGAGCTCCTTGGCCTCTCCATTGGCAGCAAGGGAAGAAACTGTTTTGCGGGACGCTTCGTCGATTCCCAAGGATAAAAAGAATTTATCGGTTCCCAACATGTCGGGACCGAATACTTCGGACAACCTTCCGCTGCCCACCCGCCGGAGCAGTTCCATTTGCCACAATCGGTCCTGGGCATGGACATACCCCAGGCTGCGCATGGCATCCCGTTCATTTTCGGCATAAATATGCGGTATGCCATAAGTGTCAAAATGTACCTGTACCTCCTTTTGTATATGATCCAGCTCTTTGGTGCCGTCATAGGTGGGTTTTAACGCTTGAATAAAAATGATCACGGCAAGGGCGCCAACGGCAAACAACAAGAGTACCGACCAGAGCACTATTTTTCTTCTTTTCAATCTTATTGACAGTTTAGTCTTAGAAAGATAGAATATATTTGGTGGATAAAAAAGGGCATTACCCGTGATGGTACCATAATTTCAGGGAACTCCGTAGACCCCAATCTCCATACTGTGATTAGTGGAGAAAATTAAGAACTTTTAAAACAAAGGGGCGAAAAAACACAGGTGCATATCACAAATTCCAAATCAGGGATACGTAAATAATCTACCCAATGTTTTGTTAATTTTTATCAACAACTATTTTAAGTGGCTCTTTGACCGATATTCAGGACTATCGGATCTTGTAAAGGTCCGAGTTTTTTGATATATCGAACGGAGCAGTGGCTTTGGAAGCCCGGTAATTTTCCAGTCCGGCCTTTAGCCAGTTCCGGTACGTATCCTTATCGGTATACTGTATGGAGCTGTTGAGCACTTCCAGTTCGGGGGAGAGCAGGACATAATAAGGTTGGGAAGCGGCATTAAAATTAAGGGTCTGGAAAGTGCCCCATTTTTGTCCCACCGTACCAATGGATTTTACCCTGCCCGATTTAAATTTATAGTCAAAGCGTTCCCCTTCGGGAAGGGGCTTCCGATCGTCCACATAAAGGGAGATGAGCACAAATTCCTCTTTCAATAAAGGGAAGATATCAGGTTCTGACCATACGGTCTCCTCCATTTTTCTACAGTTGACACAGGCCCAACCGGTAAAATCCAGTAGAATTGGTTTGTTCACCTTTTTTGCATGGGCCACTCCCTCATCAAAATCCTTAAAGCAGTCGATTCCCAGGGGGCAGTCGCTAGGCTGTTCGAAAACACTATAAAATTCAGGGGGTGGAAAGCCGCTCAACAATTTTAAATCGGTTTGTTTAAAGAGCCCTAAGACCAGGTAAACGGCAAAAACACCACTAATTAGGCCCAAAGCTTTTCTGGTCTTGGAAATACGCTGTTTTGGTGGATCGTGCGGAAATTTAAATATTCCGAACAGGTAAAGGGCGAGGAGCAGGAACAGAACTATCCAGATCCCAAGGAACAGTTCCCTTTTAAAAATGCCCCAATTGCCCACAAGATCGGCATTGGAGAGGAACTTAAAGGCCAGGGCCAGTTCCAGAAAACCCAGCACCACTTTTACGGTGGTCATCCATCCGCCCGATTTGGGAAGGGAATTCAACCAAGTAGGGAAAAGGGCAAAAAGGGCAAAGGGCAATGCCAAGGCAATGCCAAATCCCAGCATGCCAAAGGTCAGATTGGTAGCCACGTCCCCATCGGCCAGAGCGGTACTGCCCAAAAGCCCCCCTAAAATGGGCCCTGTACAAGAAAAGGATACGATGGCGAGGGTAACCGCCATAAAGAAAATACCAAATGCCCCGCCCACCTTGGAGGATGCCGAATCCATTTTGTTGGCCCAAGAACTGGGAAGTGTCAGTTCATAATACCCAAAAAAGGAAAAGGAGAAAAATATAAAAATGAGAAAGAAAAAAACGTTCAACCAGACATTGGTGGCAATGGTATTCAAAATCTGGGAGTCCACCGAATCGAACAGATGGAAAGGCAGACTGAGCAGAAAATAGATCAATACAATGAACAGGCCGTAGAGAATGGCATTGGTGATGCCCTTGGCCTTATTTTGGGCCCTTTTGGTAAAAAAGGAGACCGTCAGCGGTATCATGGGAAAGACGCAGGGCGTCAGCAAAGCGATCAATCCCCCCAAAAAGCCCAATCCGAATATCATCCACAGCCCGGATCCCGCAGTAATATCGCTTTGGTTCCCCTTCAACAATTCCCTATTCCGTAAATCTATTTCCAGTGCCCCGCTCAAGGCCAAACTCCTTTGGTCCACCACCTTTTCGGTCAGCAGTAGTTCCTTTCCGTTCAGGGAAATATTGAAAATTTCATCTTTGGGGATACATACCTCCTTACATATTTGGTAAAACAGGCCCACTTCCAATTGGTCCACCTCGGGTTTCAACAGTTTTATCCGCTGTGTAAAAACAGCTCGATCCCTAAAGAAGACCTCGTCCACCCCAAAAATATCCGAATACTCGGTAAGGGTCGTGCTTTCCTTGGCACTACCGATAAGCTCGTAGTCCTCCCCTGCCCCCACAAAGGTAAATTCACTTGGCTGGGACCCGCCCTCGGGCGTAAATTGGGAGTAAATATGCCACTCCCGCTGAATGTCCCCCCGGAATACCAGTTCATATTCCACATCGGAGATTTTTTTGACTTCATGGGACCAGACCACTGGATCTGTTTCAATTTGTGCCGCCCCCGTCCATAGGGTGACCAAATACAATAGCGCCGTTAGAACCTGCTTCATTATCCTATGTTGATTTTAAGTATCTTTTTTGTGGTGTTGACAATTTTAAACCGATCATCGGGACGTAACCCAATGATCCAGACGATCTCATCCCCAGAGCACAACAACCATTGATCCTGTTTGCTGAACCGGTCCATATTCGTATCCTTGAAAAATTTGCCCACCTTTTTACGTCCGCGCATTCCAAAGGGATAAAAGTAGTCTCCTTTTTTCCATTTTCTTACGATCAGGGGGTAGACCAACCTTTCTTTATCCACATATAAAATGTCCCTGCCCGTCCCGTCCATGGAATCCACTTCTTTTAGGGTAAGCGGGAAAGGCTTTTCAATATGGTTATCTGATTCCAGTATACGGTATTCCCGTTCTTCCTCCTCCCTAATTTCCCGCAACAATAAATGATCCCTATGTTTTAATAAACGATGGGAACTGGAGCGCAGTTCTTTTCCGCCCATGGCCGAAAGCAAGCTTGCCACCTCGCGATGATCAAAAAATCCGTAGTCTTTGAAGAGGGCGTACAAATACGCTTTTTGAGGGAAGAGTTTCCCTAGCCCATCAATCGAGATAAACACGGTATCGCCCTGTTTTTTAAAGAGCTGTCCCCTGATATCGGCAATATGGTCGCCCGCTATCCCTGCCGTCTGTTGCAAATGGTCCTGTGTATCCTGAAATCGGTCCATAAAACCAGGCCCCAGTTCCTTCAGCAAAGGCACGATCTGATGTCGTATCCTGTTCCGAAGGTATTTTGTTTCCTTATTGGTACGGTCCTCCCTCCACGTTATACCGTTTTTCAGGGCATAGTCCATGATATCCTCCCTTTGGAACTTCAGGAGCGGTCTGCAAAGGGTATCCGTTTTATGGGGAATACCTGTAAGGCCGTCCAAACCGGTGCCCCTTGAAAGATTGATCAGGAAACTCTCCAAATTATCATCCGCATGGTGCGCTGTGACCAAGGTGGGAATATCGTTTTTTTCCATTACCCGGTGAAACCAAGCATACCTCAAATCCCTTGCGGCCATTTGAAGTGACACTTTGTTTTTACTTATATAAGCAGCTGTATCAAAGCGCTCAACGAAGATGTTTTTGTCAATTATTTTGGCCAGGTCCCGTACAAAGTTCTCATCATCCATGCTCTCCACTCCACGAAGTCCGAAATTGCAATGTGCCAAGCTAAAATCCAACCGCAACGCCGCACAGAGATGAGCCAGCACCACACTGTCCACCCCCCCACTGCACGCCAATAAAAACGGACTTTCCAACAAATTTGGAAATACCAGTTCCAGGTGATCTTTAAACGTTTGTAACACGATGTAAATGTACTTAAAGTTGCTGTCCCTACCAACTTCTCCCGGCCACGCCTCCCCCTTGCCGCAACTTTCGGGCCGGTCGTAGAGCATATGAAGGAAAACCTTAAAAACTTTTGCCTGCCTTACGAAAATCGGTGCCTACTTTTAAGCCCCTTCCAACACAGCACGCAAGGCCGCTGCCTTTAAAAGGCATTCCTCAAATTCTTTTTCCGGAACCGAACCGCCCGTGATCGCACTGCCCACGGAGAAGGAAATATATTTTTTGGAAGCATTGTAGAGGATGCTCCTGATGACCACATTAAAATCAAAATCCCCTTCTGGGGTAAAATATCCGACCGCTCCGCTGTAGAGCCCCCTTTTTGTCAGCTCCAGGCCTTCTATAATTTTCATGGCCGATAGTTTTGGGGCGCCCGTCATACTGCCCATCGGAAAGGTCCCCTTGAGGATTTGGACAGGATCTTGATCAGGGGTTACATCCGCAACGATGGTGGAGATCATTTGGTGTACCTGTTTAAAGGTGTAGACCTTGCACAGTTCCACCACCTGTACACTGCCCTTGACGGCCGTCTTGGAAAGATCGTTCCGTACCAGATCGACGATCATTATATTTTCGGCACGTTCCTTTGGGTCCGCGGAAAGTTCCAGGACCAGTTCATGATCCATCCTTGCATCCCGGGAACGCCTCTTTGTACCCTTGATAGGCTGCGATATCAAGTTTATGCCCTGTTTTTTCAGGTAACGCTCCGGAGAAGCGGACAGTGCATATCCAGTCCCCAGTTTTAAATACGTGGCAAAGGGTGGTTCTGAGATATCCATCAGTTTAAAATAGGCGGCCAAGGGATCCAAGGTGTATCCCTCCACAAAAAACTCCTGACAAAAATTGGCCTCATAAATATCCCCCCGCTTTATATGGGCCAACAATTGCGCCACCCTATCCAAGTATTCTTCCTTATCCATACGTGGAATTGCTTGAAGGGGTCTTTGGGATATGTCGCCATCCATGGTCCGTTCCATGGTTTTTTCGATTTCCTCCCGATCCCGTTCGATTTCCCCGGCCACCTCCCCTAGGTACATGAACAACACCTTTCCATCCACAATCTTGACCATTCGTTTTGGTCGAAAGAACTGTAGGGCGGGAAACCCCAATCCATCGAAATTGGTGGAGGTAAGTTGCTCCAGATTGTTCTTAAGGTCGTATGAGAGATACCCAAAAAGCCAGTCGTCCGTATTTTTACGGTACGCCGTAAGCTCTTCGAAGGCGTTTTGACCATCGGTCAACAGGGTGCTATGGGCATCTACCGCCAACAGGCCATCAAAGGAAGTGTATTTATCCGTATGCCCATGACTGTCCAGCCAGACCACCTCCCGAAACTGTTGGGCCCATTGTAACAACCCTTTCTTAAAGGCAGGGATATCGGAGACCGTATGGGAGATGATGGTTCGCACGGACTTCGGGTTAAAGGGCTTGCAAAAATAGTTGCAGGGCCTCTTGGTGCCCCTGTTTTAGTCCGCTATCGGTAATGCCCTTTTCCATATCAAGGTTTTCATGGAAAAACGGGAGCACGAAACTGCCGACCACTACGGCCCCGAACCTTGGCAACAGCTGCTCAACAATGGCCAATGAAAACTTGCCGCCCATCCTGCCCGGGGCAGTGGACATGAGGAGCACCGACTTGCCATCCAGGAATTTGCGGTCCATTCGCGATAACCAGTCGAGCACGTTCTTAAAATAGGCCGAAGGGGCGCCGTTGTGTTCGTTGACGGACAAGATAAGGGCATCCGCATTTTGGATGTGCCGCATCAATGTGGTGAGGGAATCGGTAATGCCATGTTCCCGCTCATGGTCGGTTCCGTACATAGGAAATGGCCATTCCGACATGTCCAGTAATTCCACCGAATGCCCCGAAATAAGTCCGCCGGTATAGGTCACCAATTTAAAATTCAGGGATTTGGAGGAATTGCTTCCGGCAAATGCCAGCACCTTGGCCATAACGTGGTATATTTTTTTGACGAAAATACCCCAAAATAGATTGAATTGCGAGGATTTTATCTAATTTTGCCCCCGAGAACATCCAGACGACCTGTTTTACAAGTATATAGGGTAATGGATAGCCGACTATTTAATGAAAAATAATAAGTACCGATTATACTTTGTTGACGCCATGCGTGCCTGGGCCATTCTGATGATGTTGCAGGGCCATTTTGTGGATGGGTTATTGGACCCCATATATCGGGACAGTTCCAATATGGTGTTTGGGATCTGGCAGTATTTTAGGGGAGTGACCGCCCCAGTGTTCTTTACGGTATCCGGCTTTATATTTACCTATTTATTGATAAAGGGTACAGAGACCGGATGGGACAACCCTCGGGTAAAAAAGGGCATTAAAAGGGGTTTGCAGCTCCTATTTATCGGATATCTGTTGCGGACCAACCTTTTTGGCCTTCTAAACGGGGAAATATACGGCTCCTTTTATTTGGTGGACGTACTGCATTGTATAGGCCTTTCCCTGTTGGGCATAGTTGGTATCTACCTCTTTAGCAGCGGTAAACGGAAATTTGTGTTCCCCTTGGTCCTTCTGGTTACCACTTTGGTGCTCTTTGTGCTGGAACCGCAGTACAAAACGATGGGGCATACGTACCTGCCCGAATTCTTGGCCAATTATCTGACCAAGGTTAACGGATCGGTATTCACTATTTTCCCTTGGTTCGGTTATGCCACCTTTGGTTCTTTTCTGGCACTGATGTTCGCCCGTTTCAAGGATTTCAAATATTTATATCCCTCCGCTATCTCCATTGCATTCGCTATGGGATACCTACTTATCGCGCAATCGTCCAACCTAGTGCTTTGGCTGTCACAGACCACGGGCTCAAAACTGTTTGCCGACCTTTACCTCAATAATTTTCTGCTCCATAGGCTTGGGGATGTTTTTGTGGTATTCGGTCTTTTCATGTTGATGCGTAGGTTTATGACCAACAAGACGGTGCTCAGCATTGGATCCAGCACCCTTTCCATTTATGTAGTCCACTATATGATCTTGTACGGTAGCTTGACGGGACTGGGATTATACGCATTTCTGCACCATTCGCTGCCCCCATCCATCATAGTACCGGGTGCCATTGCCTTTATGATCGCCTGTACCTATGGGGCCCTGCGTTATGAAAGGAACAAGGCCGACATCAAACTGAAACTCTCCGAAATAAGGCAGCTGGTTGCGGGACAATTGGAATCTTGGTCCTTATTCAGCTTGAGAGCGGTGAAGGAATTTGCGTTCCGGCTATGGATAGCGGTGTTAAGATTGTTGCGGGTGGTTAAAAACTAATCACCTTTTCGTGCTTTTTTATGGGGTTCCCAAGGAACAGGATTGGTTGGCCAACCGTCCGCATTTTTGGAAGGATACCAGTAATGCTCCCAACCCATTCGCAATTTCGAATGAGCGGTGTACAGGTCAACAATAAAAACCTGCTCGAACTGGGCCTTACGCTACCCGGTTTTGTGGACAGAAGTAAGGTAATCGCCAGCCTTCCCAGTTTGGGCCAGTTAACGCTTGCGGCACACACACCGGACAATTGGGAAGTCATTTAGAAGGAGCTGGACGATTATTCCGAAGCTGAAATTCTTCAAATAGAGGCCGAACATCCGGACATTATTGCTTTTTCCTCGCTCACCGCAAGGATCAATGAAACCTATGCCCTGTCCCAACGCTTCAGGGAAAATGGAATCACAACGGTCATCGGGGGACTGCACGTTTCGGCTTTGCCCGGGGAGGCAATGAAGTTTGCCGACTGTGCGATCCAAGGAGAAGGGGAGTATATTTGGGAAAGGCTACTGTTGGATTATGCCAATGGCACCTTACAACCCTTATTATAGTTCAATTACCAATTCTAATTATACCTTCCATTTCAACGCTTCCAAAGTACCGAAATACGAATTGCTGGATATTTCAAAATACAACCGACTGACCTTACAGGACACAAGGGGCTGCCCATTACATTGTACTTTTTGTGCGGCCTCGAGGACCATCAGTTACTACAAGAAGAAACCCATTCCTCAAATTGAAAAAGAGCTCAATAAAATATTAGAAGTGTGGGACAGGCCATTTATTGAACTGGCCGACGACAATACTTTTGTGGACAAAGCATGGTCAAAAGAATTATTACGACTTTTTGGCAAATACAAAATAAAATGGTTCACGGAAACGGACATCTCCGTCGCCTATGATGACGAATTACTGGAGCTGTTGGCGGCCTCCAATTGCGCACAGGTATTGATCGGCTTTGAGACAACCCAGGCGAACGGACTAAAAGGGATCGACCGGAACGATTGGAAATACAGGCAGTTCGACAATTACCTTAAAGCGATCGATAAGATCCAATCCTATGGCATCTCCGTAAATGGCTGTTTTATATTGGGTTTTGATACAGACACCATGGATACCTTTAAAGAAACCGAGCAATTTATTAAAGAGAGCAATCTATCAGAGGTACAGATCACGTTGCTGACCCCATTCCCTGGAACGGACCTTTATAATCAGCTAAAAAGTGAAGACCGCTTGCTCACCGATAATTACTGGGATAAGTGCACTTTGTTCGATGTAAATTTTCATCCAAAGAATTTTTCGGTTCAGCAATTGGAGAACAGCTTTCAGGAGCTGATGTCGGCCATTTATGCAGTTGATGTGGTACAGGAGCGAAAAATGAAGTTCCGACAGACCCTAAAAAACAAACAACTTTTTAAAAATGACCATATTTGACACGATCATAAGGCTTCTGACCTTTAAATTGACACGGGAAGAAATGCTGCTCTTCCGCAAAAAACATTTTTTTGCCGGTCTTTTGGGAACTTGGATCGTGGGTATCGGACGCTATTGGGACGACAGTGGTGCCAATATCCTGCAACATTTGGGGTTTGGCTCGGTCATTTATATTTTTGTCCTGGCAGGTTTTATTTGGCTCATCTTAAAACCGTTCCAAGTGAAGGATTGGAACTATTTTACGGTACTCACTTTTATCGGGCTTACCTCCTTCCCTGCCATCTTTTATGCCATTCCCGTGGAACGTTTTTTTTCCATTTCGACCGCGAATATCATAAATGTGTGGTTTCTTGCCATCGTTGCGGCCTGGAGACTTTCATTGCTTTTTTATTTTCTAAAACGGTTTACGAGGTTGGACTCAGGAAACATTGTGCTAGTGACCTTACTTCCTATATTTCTGATCATTTCTTCCTTAACGGTCTTAAATGTGCATAGGGCGGTTTTTGAAATTATGGGAGGTGTCAGAAATCCAACGCCCCATGATGCCTCTTATGCGGTCCTTACACTATTAACAGGTATTTCAATGGTCTTTTCCTTGCCCCTATTGGTAGTTTATATAGTTGTGGTATTCGAAATTCGACGTACCAATAGAAAATCAAAATAGACGGTCATGTGAAGAATGGTCCAACGTTCCTTTTTTAACCGTTTACTCCATTTGCGTAACCATGTTCCTTCTTATTTATGCAGAAAGACAACAAAAGTTGGATGAATAGGGTAAGATTCATTTAATATAAATAGAAAAACGCTTTAGCTTAAGGTCTGACCAAATACTTTCTTGTACGGTTCTTATTTTCTGGTTCAGATTCCATTTTTGACGATTTAAGAACAATGCAAGTTTTAGGATTGAAATCTCTCCGAAATACTTTTAAGAAACCAAAAAACACCGAAAATTTACGGATATGTCGCCGATATTATATATTTTAAGCTGTGGAAACCTTTATTTTTAGATAGGGATTGTACATATGAATTCCGGTTTTCAAAGTACTTGGTCGACCGCAGCTTAAAATAATCGATGATGAACTGCTGGAAAAGGCGATCGACCTAATAATGAAGGAATAAAGACTACGAACCTGTTTAAGGATAATGATTCGGTTTTCGGTCCTAAAAATAGAACTGGTCCATCGGATCCTGTTTTGTTCGATTTTCAATAGGATGTGGGAAGTAAATCCGCACCGCGCGCATATGAATACTATAACAAAGACAGCCATGATGAAATCGTTTGGAACATTATTGTTATTACTGCTCATTTTGGGTTGCGGTAACCGACAAAAACCAGAAAAAAAACCTTTACCTCCAGAAGAACTGGAGAATTTAGTGTCGTTCGCAAAATCATTTGGAGCCATCAGGTATTTTCACCCCAGTGATCAGGCAAGTGAACTGGATTGGGAGAAATTTGCCATTTATGGTTCCAAATACGTTAGAGAGCATACCTCCAAGGATTCCATTGTCGCTATATTGGACCATTTGTACAAGGACGTGGCCCCGACGGTATCTTTTCACGAAGAAGAACCGATTTTGTCCATTGAAAACCACAACGATACATGTCCCAGAACTTATTGGCAGCATCAAGGCCTGGGCATAAATTCAGAAGAACCCGCCAAGGTTTATTATAGTTTGCGCATTAATGCACTATCAAGTGAAAGTAAGGGAGCGAAGCTCGGAACGATCATGAGAAAACTGGACGCGAAAGAATATATCGGAAAACTGCTCAGGTTTTCGGCCAAGGTCCGGATGAATGCGGGGTCCCCCGGTACAGGCCAGCTTCGTCTGCATATCAAGGACAAAGAAGGTGTCAGTCTCTATTTTAACGGAATGTCCAGAAATCCGATCAGCACTGGTGATGTTACCGAATATAAAATTGAAACTGTTGTCGATACAAGTGCAGCCGATATTTCTTATGGATTTTCGCTGAAAGGAAAAGGAGCGTTTGTAATTGAGGACTATTCCTTAAATGTTGTGCAAGATTCGGAAAGCAAGGAGGAGAAAATTATAGCATTAAAAGATGAATTAGGGAACGAGATGGCGTGGGATAAGGATGGATCGGGATATGACCTTATTAAAGCAGGTAAGTCCATCCCAGAAAAATCTTTGGTCATAATGTTCAAGGATTCCCTTATCCAAAAAATCCATAAGAATATTTTTGAAGAAATCCCGGAACCGGGGGAAAAAATAATTAGAAAGTTAGGTGACAAAACCTACCTGAACATGCCCGTAAGCCTCTGTTTAAACGATGACAATCTGACCAAACCATTTCTTGACAACACCTTCCAGAATTTTAAGAAAAAAGTGGAAAATACTGGAATGGACGAAAACACACTTGATTTTAGAATTGGCAACGTCGTACTGGTCTATAATGTGGTGGAGCATTTTTTTCCCTATTTGAAGGAAATATCCATCGATTGGGATAATGAACTGAGGAAGGCGTTGGAAAAATCATATCGGGATAGTGACCTTCAAGAGCATATTGAGACCCTTGAACAAATGGTGGCAGCCATTAAAGATGGCCATGCCCTTATTGAAGGCTATGAAAAGGAAAGAGGAATGCTTCCCATCGCTTGGGAGGTCGTCGAAAACCAGCTGGTAATTACCAATATCATAAAAGAGGACCTTACCTTCAAGATAGGGGACATTATTTCCGAGATCAATGGGGAAAATCCCAATATTTTTTTAGATAGGTTCCGATCAAGGATATCCGCGGGAACAGAGGGGTGGCTCAACAGACGATTGAAGGAGGAATCCATTATCGGAAAGATGGGGGATACCATTCGGATTACCGTGGATGGCACCAGCCATAAGCTGGTCTATACAGATACATTCTATAATGACGGAAGACGGAAAAACAACTATAGGCCATCTTTTATCGACATATCGGATGACACCAAATATGTCCATTTGGGCATGAACAATATGGAGGCATTCACCACCCTAATTCCCCAACTAAAAAAAGCCGACAATTTGATTTTCGACCTTAGGGCATATCCATATATTACACCGGAAATTATATCCCATTTACTTAAAACAAATGATACCGCAAGCAATTGGATGAAGATTCCTTTAAATATCTATCCCAATCAAGATCGGACGGGATATCTTGGGGCAGGTTGGCAATTAAAGCCTATCGAACCTTATTTAGGAGATAAAAACATCGTTTTCCTCACAAACGGAGAGGCTATTAGTGCCAGTGAGTCACTGCTTGGTTACGTTAAGGCATACAAACTGGGTACGATCATTGGTCAACCAACTGCCGGGGCAAACGGCAACTACAATCTTACAAATCTTTTAGGCGGTCTAAAATTTAAATGGACCGGGATGCACCTGGTCCAGCCGGATGGCGTAGTTGTATTCACCAAGGGGATCCAGCCCGATATCGAAGTAAATGAGACCGTGGAGGGGATAAAAGCAAACGATGATGAAATACTAGGTTACGCTATCAAATTTCTTATGGATAAATCAAAATAGAAATAGTTGCAATGGAATTAAAGGATCGTCTTGAGTTTAAATCTAATTTTGCCTTATCCAAATATGTACCTCGTAGATATGAAATGATGAAAACGGTTCTATTTTTAACAATGTTCACCTATACAATTTGCACGATTGCCCAAAAAAAGGAGGAGCCCGTATGGTGGGAAATGGAACGCAATGGCAACTTTTTGGAAGTTGCAAGTCCTTTACTTTGCAGGCCATCCCGAATGTTAAAATTGCCATATCGTACGGGGCGTATAAAAACCCGTCAACATTTCAAAAGTTTAGCACAAAATTTACATCCGTGGATTAGGAAAATGCTTCGTTCCTCCCATAAAAAAAGCCCATCGCTTGTTGGATGGGCTTTATCAGATAGCTAAATATTAAGGTCTTAAATATGTAAAGGCCTGTTGTCCGTAGCCGCCAAGGCAGCCTCCTTTACCGCTTCGGCATAGGTGGGGTGCGCATGGCTCATTCGGGATATGTCCTCCGCAGAGGCCCTAAATTCCATAGCGGTGACCGCTTCCGCGATCAAGTCCGCCACACGGGCCCCGATCATATGGATCCCCAAGACTTCATCCGTCTTTTTGTCAGCCAAAATCTTAACAAAGCCATCGATATCCATACTTGCACGTGCCCTTCCCAAGGCCCTCATAGGGAATTGCCCCACTTTGTACTCGATGCCCGCTTCCTTTAGCTGCTCTTCCGTTTTGCCCACGGCCGCCACTTCGGGCCAGGTATAGACTACCCCGGGAATCAGGTTGTAATCGATATGGGGCTTTTGGCCCGCTAAAATTTCGGCCACAAAGGTGCCTTCCTCTTCGGCCTTGTGGGCTAACATGGCGCCCTTGATCACATCGCCAATAGCATAGATATTGGAAACGTTGGTGCGTAAATGAGCGTCGACCTTTACCTTGCCCCGTTCGTCCATCTCCACGCCCGCAGCATCCAGTCCAAGTCCCTCTGTATAGGGCCTTCTTCCCACGGCCACCAAGCAATAGTCGCCCGTAAAGGTCACTTCCTTGCCATTTTTATCCTCGGCTGTCACGATTACTTCCTTGCCCTTTCGGGTAACGGATTTGACCTTATGGGAAACGCTCAGGTTCATCTTTTGTTTTTTAAGGACCTTGGAAAGCTCCTTGGAGAGTCCCCCGTCCATTCCGGGAACGATCCGGTCCAAAAATTCAACCACCGTTACCTCAGAACCTAGTCGTTTGTAGACCTGTCCCAATTCAAGGCCTATCACCCCTCCCCCGATCACGATCAGGTGTTTGGGGATTTCCTTTAGTTCCAAAGCCTCGGTAGAGGTTATGATGCGTTCCTTGTCCAGTTTAATAAAAGGAAGGTTGGAAGGTTTGGAACCTGTAGCGATAATGGTGTTCTTCGCTTCAATAGTCTGGGTTTTCCCTTTTTTATCCTTAATATCGATGTGGGTGGCATCCTTAAAACTGCCCACTCCCTCGAATACATCTATTTTGTTCTTGTCCATCAAAAATTGGATGCCCTTGGTGGTCTGGTCGACGACCGACTGTTTCCGAGCGATCATTTTTTGAAGGTTCACCTTTATCTCCCCAGGAATTTCTATTCCGTGCTCCTCAAAATGTTTTACGGCATCCTCATAATGGTGTGAGGAATCCAACAAGGCCTTGGAAGGAATACAGCCCACATTGAGACAGGTGCCCCCCAAAGTGGCATATTTCTCAATAATCGCCGTTTTCATTCCCAATTGTGCACAACGGATGGCAGCTACGTACCCTCCGGGACCCGAACCAATAATGGCTACATCATATAAACCCATAACTCTTGTTTATTTTTTTAAAAACTACACAAAATTAACACTAATTTCCGGTTTAGGAACCTCCAACATCCTTAAAGTTCCGTTATTATGGGAGCCTATAAAGGGATGGCCGTGGTATGTTTTACCTCGGAGATCACAAAGGCGCTCTGGGTACTTCCAATATGGTCCAATGCCGTTAATTTCAGCACCATAAAATCCCTATAGGCATCCATATCCCGAACGTGGATCTTTAATATATAGTCATAGTCCCCGCTAATGTGGTAACATTCCACCACCTCTTCCAGTTCTAGGATCTCCTTTTCGAACCGTATCACAAATTCCCTACTGTGCTGTAGCAGTTTTACATGGCACAGCACTACAAAGGCACGTTCCACCATTTTTTTGTCCACCAAGGCCACGTAGGAGGTAATGGCCCCATTTCTTTCCAACCTTTTGATCCGTTCGTATACGGCGGTTACCGAAAGATCCAGTACATGGGCATATTCCTTAGTGGACTTCTTACAATCCGACTGTAACAATCTAAGCAGTTGCTTATCCACGTTGTCCAATTCCATAACGAATTATTTTCAGGTTTGGGCACAGTAAGCCCCCATGAACCGGTTAATAAACTACAATATAGCAATTTTTTAGATTTATATTCACCATATACCCATACCATTTGATAAACAATCCGATTATTTGTAATTTTAATTAATTTTAAACACACACCTAAAAATGAAGTACAACGCATCGGACCGTATTCAGGACCTACAATATTTTGGGGAATTTGGAGGGGTAAACCCTTCTATTTCAGATTCCTCCACCTATACCTTTATTTCGGCAAAAACCATGTTCGATACTTTTGAGGGAAACACGGAAGGCTGTTACCTGTACAGTAGGCATTCATCCCCTTCAAATCTATATCTCGGGGAGGCCATGGCCGCGCTGGAGGGGACGGAATCAGCCAATGTTACCGCATCCGGTATGGGTGCCATTACCGCTACCATCCTACAGCTTTGTGGTGCCAATGACCATATTGTCTGTAGTAGGACCATTTATGGCGGTACCTATGCCTTCTTAAAGAACTTCCTTAAAAGGTTCGAGATCGGCACCTCCTTTGTGGACATCACCAGCTTGGAGCAAGTTGCAGCGGCCATTGGACCGAATACCAAAATGATCTATTGCGAAACCGTGAGCAACCCCCTATTGGAAATAGCCGATATTGGGGAGCTATCGGCCATCGCCAAAAAAAATGGCATTCCATTGGTGGTGGACAATACTTTTAGTCCCCTTTCCGTGGCCCCCGTAAAACTGGGCGCCGATATTGTTATCCACAGCCTGACCAAATTTATAAATGGCAGTAGCGACTGTGTGGCCGGTGCGGTTTGTGGCACAAGGGAGTTCTGTTTGGCCCTTAAGGATGTAAACAACGGGGCGGGCATGTTATTGGGCAGTACCTTGGACAGTCTGAGGGCCGCCTCCATCCTAAAAAACATGCGGACCCTGCATATCCGTATCCAAAAACACAGTAGCAATGCACAATACTTGGCAGAACGGTTTGAATCGGACGGACTGAGGGTGGTCTATCCGGGCCTTCCCTCCCACCCCGGACATGAAACGATGAAAGCACAAATGACGGAACCTTATGGTTTTGGCGGTATTATGACCTTGGACGTTGGCACTTTGGACCGCGCAAATGCCCTAATGGAACGTATGCAGGAACGCAACCTTGGGTACCTTGCGGTAAGCCTGGGCTTTTATAAAACCCTCTTTAGCGCCCCCGGAACATCCACTTCTTCCGAGATTCCCCTTTCCGAACAAAAGGAAATGGGCCTTTCGGAGGGGCTGATCCGATTTTCCATCGGGCTGGACAACAATATAGAGCGCACCTATAGCATCATGAAAGCGTGTATGTTGCAATTGGGAATTACGAATGCCCCGATCTCGGAAGGCATCCAAAAATAAAAACACTTGCACGACAGAGGTCAAAATCGTAATATTACGAGGTAACTAACACCATTTACATGCAGAGCGAAGAAATAAAACCTTCCGGACCAAAAGATGAAAGTATCATTGAAAATAGGGAATTGTCCATTTGGGAGGCACTGATACCCGTAGTGGTTTTGATCGCCATGCTTGCCTATAATGTATTTGTATATGGTGACAGTGCCCTTAGTGGCTCCAATCAATTTATCCTCTTGCTCGGGGCCGCCGTGGCCGCCATCGTAGGGGTCTTCAACAAGGTTTCCTATGATAAAATGTTGGCCGAGGTCGCCGAAAATGTTAAGTCCACCACGGGTGCGCTCCTCATCCTATTAATGGTGGGCGCCCTATCGGGCACATGGCTCATCAGCGGCATCATCCCTTCCATGATCTACTACGGATTGCAGGTACTCAACCCTACCATATTTTTGGCAGCATGTGTGATCATCTGTTCTGTCATATCCGTCGCCACGGGGAGCTCTTGGACCACCTCGGCAACGGTGGGGATCGCCTTGATCGGGATCGGAAACACCTTGGGCATACCCATGGGCATGACGGCCGGTGCCATTCTGTCGGGCGCCTATTTTGGCGACAAGATGTCCCCCCTTAGCGACACGACCAATTTGGCACCTGCAATGGCCGGTGGCGATCTCTTTACGCATATCCGTTATATGTCGCTCACCACCACCCCGACCATTATCCTCACCCTATTGGTATTTATCGTCATCGGCCTTAACCTGGATACCACTGGGACTGCCGACACCCAGGCCATTATGGATTCCATTGCCGCTACCTTCAACATAAATGGATGGTTGTTTCTCGTCCCCATCGCAGTGGTCCTCCTGATCCTTAAAAAGGCCCCACCCCTATTGGCGCTCTTGGTGGGAACCCTATTGGGGGGTGTGTTCGCCCTCCTATTCCAACCGGGCATCGTGATGGGGATAACGGGTGCGGAAACCCTTTCCTTTGAAGCTGCCTATAAGGGTATCATGGATGCGATCACCATCAATATATCGGTCCCAACGGACAATACCCTTTTGAACGACCTTTTCTCCTCCAAGGGAATGGCCGGCATGTTGGGCACGATCTGGTTGATCATCTGCGCCATGGTCTTTGGCGGGGTGATGGATGGCATCGGGGCGCTGGCCCGGATAAGCAAAGTTTTGTTGGATATGGCAAAATCGACCTTCAGCCTATTTGCCAGTACCGTTGCCAGCTGTTTGGCCCTGAACGTGACTGCATCCGATCAATATCTGGCGATCGTTGTCCCAGGGAAGATGTTCTCAAAAGCGTACAGAGACCGTGGACTGGCCCCTGAAAACCTAAGTAGGACCCTGGAAGATTCCGGTACGGTGACTTCCGTATTGGTACCATGGAATACCTGTGGCGCCTATCACAGCGGTGTATTGGGCGTGGGGGTAGCCGATTACTTTGTCTATGCCATTTTCAACTGGCTTAGCCCCATAACCACCTTGGTGTTCGCCGCCTTTAGGATCAAGATCAAACAACTTGTCGCCCCTGATGTACCCGCCAATGATTGTGCACAATAATATTTGTTGAGCGGAATATGGGACCGAACTTTAAGTTGGCGTAAAAAATGTGCGGCCAAAATGCCCTTTTGGCCCCTTTTGATCGCTTTTTTATAGGTTCAATATCCTCTATCGAAAAAATACCTAAAATCCTTATTGGGAATTGTCCAATTTGAATGTCCCCCTATTGAGAACCCGCTATAAATGATACAGCACAAATGTCAACCTGACAATTTTGAGGGCATTCCGTTAGCGGCATTCGCAATAGTTATCTACCCATAGTTTTTTCCAATTCCCTTTCTTCCCTACCCCGGGTTTTCGGTGTAATTTTGTACTAGAAATCAACATTAAAAAAAATAAAGAATATGGCATTTGTAGGAAAAAAATTTCCAGACCTTTCAGTAAACGCGATGAACGAATTGGGAGATACTTTTAAGCTCAATGTGTTGGAGGAAGCAAGGAACAACAATAAAAAGGTACTTTTATTTTGGTACCCAAAGGACTTTACCTTTGTATGCCCTACCGAACTGCACGCCTTCCAGGCCGCATTGGGGGAATTTGAAAAGAGGAACACCTTGGTAATAGGAGCCTCCTGTGACACGGCAGAGGTACATTTTGCTTGGTTGAACACCGCCAAGGACAACGGTGGAATAGAAGGGGTCACCTATCCAATTTTGGCCGACAGCAACAGGAACCTTGCCGCCACCTTGGGCATCTTGGACATCAGCAACGAGACCTTTAACGAGGAGACCGGTGTAGTGACAGTTGAAGGTGACAACGTTACCTATAGGGCCACCTATCTTATCGATGAGGAAGGAACCGTCTTCCACGAAGGTATCAACCATATGCCACTTGGAAGGAATGTGAACGAGTACCTACGTTTGGTGGACGCGTATACCCATGTACAGGAAAAAGGGGAGGTATGTCCCGCAAACTGGGAAGAAGGCAAGGATGCCATGGCTGCCAACAGAAACGGTGTTGCCAGTTACCTTTCCACCCACGCCAATTAATAACAGCTTTTAAAGGGCCCTGGTAATTCTGGGGCCCTTCGGCAATTACGGAGAAACAGTCCCAAATAAGACCGACCTTTTGTGATCTTGGAACTGGGAATATTAATAAATCAAAAATATAGCAATATGGTATTAGAACTTGAACAGGACAATCTGCAGGAATTGGTTTCCAACCATAAAAATGTGGTGGTCCAATATTCCGCCAGCTGGTGCGGCAATTGTAGGATCATGAAGCCAAAGTTCAAAAAAGAGGCGGTGGAGAATGCCAATATCACCTTCGTCATCGCCGATGCGGAAAAATTCCCTGAATCCCGAAAGTTGGCCAATGTGGACAATCTGCCCACTTTTGCCGCCTTTAGCAACGGAATCCTTAAAAATCAGGTGCAGACCAATAAGTACGACCTTCTTAAAGACCTTATCAGTGAAGTTGCCCATAATTAAACACCTCACGAACTTTATAGAGGAGAACGACGAGGACTATCTTATAGAAACGATAGAGACCTTGGAATCCCTGACGGAGGTCCCATCGCTAAAAGATGCGGAACTGGATGTGCTTGGGGAACTGATCTCCAATATGTACGGGGCCCTTGAAGTCGCAAAGGCGGTCCGGCAAGGTACTCCCAAAAAAGAGGCCATCAACCAGTTTATGCAGCGCGTACTAGGGTCCATAGATAAATAGGGAAATGGGGCGCGCATAGGTCGTTCCTGTTCCATAACCCTAAATAGGATATGATGCTTTGATACGGCACTGGAAAGTCCTTCCCGAAACGGGAGGACTTTTTTGTTCCCAAAATCCTTACATATCACCTTTATATTTTATAATTTCACCAAGAATTTTAAAAACGTTTGCAATGTCGATAGTTACCCTTAAAGGAAATACGCTGCATACCTCCGGGGAACTGCCCGCAGTGGGAAGTACCGCCCCCGATTTCACCCTTACCAAGACAGATCTTTCACCAGCTACCCTAGCCGATTTTAAAGGGAAGAAAGTGGTGCTCAACATATTTCCAAGTATTGATACAGGTACGTGTGCCCAATCGGTCAGGGAATTCAACAAAAAGGCCACAGGTCTCAACGATACCGTAGTCCTTTGTGTATCAAAAGACCTTCCCTTTGCACAGGCACGCTTCTGTGGGGCCGAAGGAATCGAGAATGTCATTATGCTATCCGACTTTAGGGAAGGTAGCTTTGGCAAGGCCTACGGACTGGAATTTGTGGATGGACCCCTAAAAAGCCTACACTCCCGATCGGTAGTGGTCCTGGACGGTGAAGGAAAGGTTCTCTACAACCAACAGGTTGCCGAAACCGTGGACGAACCCGATTACCAAGCCGCCCTACAGGCCCTGCACAATGCCTAAAAAGCCATTTTGGAAAGATAGGGCACATGCCGTGGGGTATGCGCTGCGCGGTGCCCTATTGCTGGTCCGTACTGAAGCCAGTATAAAGGTTCAGGTCTTTATAGCGATCCTTGTCACGGCCGCCGGGTTTTATTTCGCGATTTCACCCGTGGAATGGATCCTGCAGATATTTGCCATGGCTTTGGTACTGGGCGTGGAAGGGCTGAATACCGCCATCGAAAAAATGGCCGATTACATACAGCCCGAATTTGATGCCAAGATCGGTTTTATAAAAGATATATCGGCAGGGGCCGTTATGTTCGTTTCCATCGCTTCCGCCATCGTAGGCCTGATCATTTATATTCCCAAAATTTTTTAAGGGGATTGTTCCATGGGCTTCCCTGTTAAATTTGTAATTTAGCCCACAAGAATTTGAGATTTAATGGCAAAAAAGGTAAAAAAAACTAGGCCTTCACCCACCAAAAAAAGGTTCTCCACCAAGTTGTCCAAGCAGAACAAGATCATCTTGGGAAGTTTGTTGATGCTCTTCAGCATTGCCCTGTTCTTTTCATTTATCTCCTTTTATTTTACTTGGCAGGACGACCAGAGCCTACTTTCACAGTTTGCCGATCGCAACAAGGAGGCCAAGAACCTGCTCAACAAATTCGGGGCCAGTATTAGCCACTTCTTTGTCTACAAAGGTTTTGGGCTCGCCTCCCTTATCTTTACCTTCCTGTTCTTTATCACGGGACTTTATCTATTTCTGAGCTTGGATAAGAAGGGCCTCTTGCGAAAATGGATATGGGGATCGGTGTTCATTATCTGGATAGCCATTACCATGGGATTTTTTGCCGAGGAACGCCCCTTATTGGGCGGACAGGTGGGATATGAAATGAACGATTTCCTTCAGGACTATGCAGGTAAGATAGGGGTCTTTCTACTTTTGCTGTTCGGATTGGTCATCATTCTGGTGCGCCTGTTCCATTTTACGCCTGAGGGCATTGCGAATTTCGTGGGCGAAAAAAGAAGCGCCATAGCGGCCGAATTCAAATCCAAGCCCTCCGAGGCGAAGGTCGACCATGGCGACGAACCGATCCCCACACCCGCTTTCGATAAAAAGGAAGTGCCCATCACCATGGATACCTACACCCATAAAAAGGACATTCCACCCCTGAACCCGGACTTGGACGATACCTCCCTAGAAATGGAAATAGCCCAATCCGAGGATGGTACGGGGGAGGAAGATGAAATTGCCATGGAAGTGGAAAAGATTACGGAAGAGGCAGAGGACAATGAACTGCTATCCAATAAACTGGTGGCCGATTTTGGGGAGTTCGACCCTACCTTGGAGCTGGGGAATTACAAATTTCCGACCTTGGACCTATTGGACCAGCACGGTGTGGGAGGTGGTATTACCATTAACCAGGAAGAACTGGAGGAAAACAAGAACAAGATCGTGGAGACCCTCCGCAACTATAAAATAGGCATCGCCCAGATCAAGGCAACCATAGGGCCTACGGTGACCCTTTATGAAATAGTGCCCGATGCGGGGGTTCGGATATCCAAGATAAAGAACCTGGAGGACGATATAGCCCTCTCCCTTGCCGCCTTGGGCATTCGGATCATTGCCCCAATTCCCGGGAAGGGGACCATTGGGATAGAGGTACCCAATAAAAATGCCACCATTGTCTCCATGCGTTCGGTGATCGCTTCCAGCAAGTTCCAAAAAGCTGAAATGCAGTTGCCCATCGCCTTTGGAAAGACCATCAGCAATGAGACCTTTGTGGTGGACCTTGCCAAGATGCCCCACTTGTTAATGGCAGGGGCCACAGGTCAGGGAAAATCCGTTGGACTGAATGCTGTCCTTACTTCCCTCCTATACAAAAAACATCCTGCAGAGGTGAAATTCGTCCTGGTAGATCCCAAAAAAGTGGAACTTACCCTTTTCAACAAGATCGAGCGGCATTTTCTTGCAAAATTACCGGATGTGGAAGATGCCATCATTACGGACAATGCCAAGGTGATCAATACGCTGAACTCCCTATGTATTGAAATGGACAACCGTTACGAACTGTTGAAACACGCAATGGTACGAAACATAAAGGAATACAATACCAAATTCAAGGCGCGGAAACTGAATCCGAACGATGGACATAAATTTCTTCCCTATATCGTATTGGTCATCGATGAGTTTGCGGACCTGATCATGACCGCCGGCAAGGAAGTGGAGACCCCCATAGCACGCTTGGCACAATTGGCACGTGCCATCGGCATCCACTTGATCATTGCCACACAAAGGCCATCGGTAAACGTCATTACCGGTATCATCAAGGCCAACTTCCCTGCCCGGATCGCTTTTAGGGTGACCTCCAAAATTGATTCCAGGACCATTTTGGACACCCAAGGGGCGGACCAATTGATCGGGAGGGGCGATATGCTCTTTACGCAGGGGAACGATGTCACCCGGATCCAATGTGCCTTTGTGGATACCCCGGAAGTGGAAAAGATCACTGAATTTATTGGGGCACAAAGGGCCTACCCCGATGCTTACCTATTGCCAGAATACGTGGGCAACGACGAATCTGGCACAGCTATTGATTACAATATATCCGAACGGGACGCCATGTTCCGGGAAGCTGCCGAAGTGGTGGTGATCGCACAACAGGGATCGGCTTCCCTCCTTCAGCGCAAACTTAAGTTGGGATACAACCGTGCGGGAAGGATCATAGATCAGTTGGAGGCGGCCGGAGTAGTGGGCGCCTTTGAAGGGAGCAAAGCGAGGCAAGTGTTGATCCAGGACATGCACTCGCTCAACGAATTATTGGATAACGAATTAAAATAAGAGAACATGAAAAAATTGGTATTTGTAGTTATATTATTGTGCTGTACGTTTTCCTTTGGACAGGGATCCGCAAAGGCAAAGGCACTTTTGGACGAGGTTTACAACAAAGTGCAGGGCTATGACAATATATTTATAGAATTCAAGCACAGCCTGCAGAACACGGAGGCGAACATCAACCAGGAAACCCGTGGGGATGTTACCCTGCAGGGCGATAAGTACCTTTTCAACTATATGGGATCAAAGCAGCTTTTTGATGGAAAAAAGGTGTATACCATTGTTCCCGAGAACGAAGAGGTCACCATAGAAAATCAGTCGGACGACACAAATTCGGTCACCCCTTCCAAAATGCTTACCTTCTATAAACAGGGGCATACCTATGAATGGGACATCCTACAGAATGCGGACGGCCGAAAGATACAGTATGTAAAACTGACCCCGATCGACACCGATTCTGAAATAAAGTCCATTTTGTTGGGAGTGGATGTGGGCACGAAACACATACACAAGCTTATACAGACGGGCAAAAATGGGACCAAGACCACCATTACCGTTAATTCTTTCAAAACGGACCAGCCTTTGTCCAAGTCCTTGTTTACTTTTGACGAAGGCAAGTATAAGAACGAAGGGTATTATATAATCAGGAATTAGGACATTGAAACTTTTAGACCGTTACATCCTATCGAGTTTTGTCTTTAATTTTGTCAGTTCGTTTGTAATATTGATGTTTATCTTCATATTTCAGACGATCTGGCTTTTTATAGACGATCTGGCCGGAAAAGGTCTGGACATTGTCATCATTGGCAAATTTCTTTTTTACCTCATGCCAAATCTTACGGAGAAGGTCCTGCCCTTAACGGTGCTGCTTTCATCCATCCTTACCTTTGGCAGTTTTGCGGAGAACTATGAATTTGCTGCCATGAAGGCCTCGGGCATATCCCTGCAAAGGGCCATGCGGAGCCTTATCGTCTTCATTGTGTTTTTGGGCGGGGTCACTTTTTATTTTGCGAACAACATCATACCTGCATCGGAACAAAAAATCTACAACCTCCGAAGGAACATTGCCAAGGTAAAACCGGCCGTGGCCATTGCAGAAGGCGTATTCAGCGACTTTGAGGGAACGGGCATGAACATCAAGGTGGACAGCAAGTACGGGGAAAACGACCGGTTCCTTAAAAACGTGATCATCCATCAAAAGACGGCCACCAACATCAATAGTACCGTCATCAAGGCAAAGACAGGGGAACTGGTGAGCAGTGAGGATTCGGAAATACTACAATTGGTACTCAAGGATGGTCATTATTATAGGGATGTGAAGGACCGCAATAATACCAACCAAAAACATCCCTTTGCGAAGGCGAACTTTGGCACCTATACCATGAACATAGATCTCTCCGAACTCAACAATGTGGACATGGACGAGGAGCGGGACATCAGTACGGACAAAATGAAGAACATCTCCCGTCTGAACAAGGACATCGATTCCCTGCGCAAAGATAATCTAAAGACCGTCAGGACCTTTTCCAAGAGTACCGTCAATAGAATGGGTGCATTTGCGCCCGTGGCAATCCCCAAACGCGACAGCACCCTTTTGGCAAAGGACAGTCTTTACAACAAAAGTGATAATTTGGGAGACATCCCGCCCATAGAAAATATCATGGGGCTTTATCAGGAGTGGCAAAAACTGCAATTGATCAACTCGGCAAAAAATTCTACCGGTAGCCTTTTAAACTCCATTGAGGGCAAAAAGAACGAACTGCAGAACAAGTACAAGATATACCGACTGCACATCCTTTCGTTACATAAAAAATATGCCCTTGCCCTGGCGTGCATAATCCTTTTCTTTGTGGGCGCGCCCTTGGGGGCCATCATTAGAAAAGGGGGATTGGGACTGCCCATGGTAATTGCCATTGTGCTTTTCCTTACCTATTATTTTATTGGTGTATTTGCGGGCAATTATGCCAAAGAAGGCAATATCCCCCCCGTTCTCGGGGCTTGGCTCTCCACTCTTATCATGTTGCCCTTGGGGGTATTCCTGACGAAAAGGGCCACGGAGGACAAGGGATTGATGGGCTTTGGGAATGTAGTGGATTTCCTTAAACAGCTCTTTCAGAAAATGAAGGGCAAAATCAAGATCAGCAACTAGTTATGAAAAATACGATCGAGCTTAACTCCATTGAGGAAGCCATTGAAGATATACGGAACGGGAAGGTGATCATTGTTGTGGACGATGAGAACCGGGAAAACGAGGGCGACTTTATAGCGGCCGCGGAAAAAGTAACCCCGGAAATGATCAATTTTATGGCCCAGCACGGCCGCGGATTGATCTGTGCCCCCCTGACCGAGGAACGTTGTGCAGAACTGGAACTGGATATGATGGTAAAGAACAATACCGTACTGCACCAGACCCAGTTTACGGTATCGGTGGACCTTATCGGTCACGGCTGTACCACGGGCATATCCGTCCACGATAGGGCCAAGACCATTATGGCCCTGGTCAGGCCCGATACCAAGCCCCATGACCTGGGAAGACCTGGACATATTTTTCCCTTACGGGCAAAAAGTGGCGGGGTGCTGAGACGTACGGGCCACACCGAAGCCGCCATTGACCTCGCCCGCCTTGCGGGATTGAACGCCGCGGGGATTTTAGTGGAAATATTGAACGAGGACGGCACCATGGCCCGTTTGCCCCAATTGATGGAAGTGGCCAAAAGGTTCGACCTAAAGATCATCTCCATTGAGGCCTTGGTGGCCTATAGGATGGAGCACGACAGTCTTATTGAAAAGAAGGAGGATTTTACCATTACCACCCGCTTCGGGGAATTCCGGTTACGGGCCTATAAGCAGACCACCAATAACCAGATACACATTGCGCTCACCAAGGGAAGTTGGTCCAAAGACGAGAAAATATTGGCCAGGATCAATTCTACCTTGGTCAATAACGATATTTTGGGAACCCTTACCAACAATCCGGACAAAAAGCTGGAGGAGATGTTCAACGCCATCAATAATGAAGGGAAGGGCGCCATTGTTTTTATCAACCAAGAATTGCCCGCCATGAACCTTTTGGGCAGGTTGGAAGAACTTAAGGATCTTCAGAAAAAGGGCATCTTTAAGGCCCCAAAAATAGATATGGATGCCAAGGACTTTGGCGTAGGAGCCCAAATATTGCACGATCTGAACATTAGTAAGGTACGGTTGCTCACCAATTCGGCCCAGACCAAAAGGGTGGGCATCGTCGGATATGGCCTTACCATAGCCGAGTACGTTAACTATTGATCAAATAGATATGGAACAGGACTACCGAAGCCTTCACCTTTCGGTAGTTTTGTAATGCATTTCCTTTACCAGAATATCCCTCATCTTTACGGCCCGCTGTTCCACTTCTTCCTTGCCCCACCCCAATTTGATAAGACAGGATATGTTCCTGCCCACCCAATGGTCCGATTGGGAAAAATCGGCCTTGTCGTAGTTCGGCAAAAAGTCGTACACCTTTGCGGGAAGATAGCTAAGGGTCTTTAAATGTTTTAGGTGGGCCCATTTACGGTGATAGTGCCAATTATTGTCGTACCAGTAAAAACAGGCATCCACTCCCCCAGCTAAAAGTGCACTGTGCGCTTTCTGCGCTGTTTCTTCATCCGGAAGAAAAAAGCTTAAGAAGGAATAGTTCTCCACCCCCTTATCGGGAACGGTCCTAAAAGTGATCCCTGGCACGGACTGCAAGGCTTTTTTTAATATGGTATGGTTCTTTTTCTGTATCTCCAAAAAGCTGTCCAGCCTTTTCAACTGGGCCAGGCCCACGGCGGCGTGCAGTTCGGAAATGCGGTAATTGTACCCTAGAAAGGGATGGTCCTCCGCTCCCCTATCCTTTCCCTTATGGTCATGCCCATGGTCAGAATACTGATCGGCATTTCTATAATAGACCTCATTATTGGTGACCACCGCCCCGCCTTCCCCACAGGTTATGGTCTTTACGTAGTCGAACGAAAAACAACCAAGGTCTCCGTAGGTTCCCAAGGGTTTTCCCTCATAACTGCCCCCAATGGCCTGGCAGGCATCCTCCAACAGCAAGAGCTGGTATTTATCACAAAGTGCCTTCAACGGCCTTAGGTCCGCCATGGAACCGCACATATGGACGGGCATGATAACCTTGGTACGTTTTCCAATGGCCTTTTCCACCGCTACGGGATCTAGGGTGAGGCTTTGGTCCACATCCACCAAGATCGGTACGGCACCCAGTGACAGGACCGCTTCAAAGCTGGCCACAAAGGTAAAGGTGGGCAAGATCACCTCGTCGCCGATCCCTATCCCTGCACTGGCAAGGGCCACAGTAAGGGCCGCCGTACCACTGCTCACCAATTGGGCGTGATCTACCTTCATACGTTTTGCCAGGGCACGTTCCAACTCCTTGGCCTTCCAGTGGCCATTCCTATTATTATCGAACCCATAACGCATCAAAACCCCAGAATTGAGTACATCGTTGACTTCCTTTCTTTCTTTGTCCCCAAAAAGTTCAAATCCCGGCATACCGTATATCGTTGATTAGATTATAAAAAAGAACCCGTTCGAGCAGTACTGGACTACAGAGCGGGCGGTTATTGAATATTGATGATGCTGTCCTTTAGTCGGCGCCTTACTTTCTTAAAGGCCGCGAACATATCGTCCTCCGCACGGTAGCCCACGGGCAATACCAAAACGGAATTTAGGCCTTTTTGGTCCAAGGCCAGCAAATGGTCATAGGCCTCTGGAACAAATCCTTCCATAGGACAGGAATCTATCTCTTCCATGGCGCAGAACGTCAATAAATTTCCCAAGGCAAGATAGGCCTGGTTGGTGGCCCATTGGGCAATATCCTTTTCGTCCTTGTTCAAAAACGTGTTGATGAGCGCGGCCTTGAAGGGATCCAAGATCTGGTCACTGGTATCCCTGATTTTTTTCACCCTTTGGAAGTAATTGGTTATAAACTCCTTGTCAACCAATTTCTCTATACAGATGATAAGAACGTGCGATGCCTGCAGCACTTGTTGTTGCCCATAGGAATACTGTACCAATTGTTGTTGTATCTCCTTGTTCTGTAGGACCACCAACCTTATGGGCTGTAGACCATAGGAAGTGGCGGTAAGGTTAAAGGCCTGCTTTAGCCTTTCTATTTTTTCTTGGGGCAGTAAGCGGTTGCCATTAAACTTCTTAACGGCGTACCGCCATTGCAGATCTTTGATACTATCACCCATTTCGCTCATTGGTTAAAGAAAGGACATAAAGGGCATTACATGGTACCTAGGATACGATAAAACGGAAAAGGTTGCGGCACCCTTTCCGAAGGTACATTATTTTTGCTGGTCCATGAAATCGCCCCTACAAATTTAACCCTATTTTCCCTTTGTCCCTAATCGAATGGGGGCCGTTTGGAAATTATTAACACATTGTGATGGGTCTGGATGATGACTTTAGACGGGAGAACTTTTAGGTCAAAAAAAACTATAATTTCATGCGGAATACAAAAAAGGTTCCTATATTTGCAGCCGCTTACGCAACCTTACCTTGCTGTAGCAGCGGGGTTGCCCGCAAAACATATTGGAGAAATGGCAGAGTGGTCGATTGCGGCAGTCTTGAAAACTGTTGAGGGTCACACCTCCGGGGGTTCGAATCCCTCTTTCTCCGCTGGGAATTTACCAAATTCCACCAAAAGCCGATAAACACTATGTTTGTCGGCTTTTTTCATTTTCTTCAATTTCAAACAAAATCATCTAATATCAAATAAAAAGTGCGGTATTCGGTGCGGTTTTTTTTAATTCATTTTACGCACCGAATTATTGGTTAAATGTTGCTATATAAGCATTTATATGATTTTTGAATCATTATTTTTTGTATCTTTAAGGATAACAAAAAGCACGCACCGATGCAAACTACATTTTCCATATTATTTTATCCACGAGGAAACGACATCGATAAAAACGGCAATGCCCCTATTTATGCACGAATCACTGTAAATGGAAAAAGAAGTGAGTTTAGTATAAAACGTAAAGTTTTATTAACTAAATGGAATTCTGAAGCTGGCAAGATGAGAGGAACAACCTCTGATGTTCGTGAATTGAACAAGTATATGACCTCAATACGAACCAAACTCAATAAGATTCAAGAACAACTTTCCGAAAAAAATGCTTCTGTAACGGCACAAAAAATCAAAAATATATATCTGGGAAAAGATATTAAGCAAAAAATGCTATTGGAAATTTTTCAAGAACATAACGATAAGGTTGACAAGTTAATAGGTAAAGATTTTGCTGCGGGTACAGCTGAACGTTATAAAACTGCCAGAAAACACGTTAAAGATTATATCTCAAAAGAATACAATGTAAAAGACATTCCGGTTAAGGATGTTGACCATACATTTATTACTGGTTTTGAATATTACCTCAAAACCACAAGAAATTGTGCCCACAATACAGCTATAAAGTACATTACAAATTTTAAGAAAATCATTCGAATCGCTTATGCGAACGATTGGATAAATAAAGACCCTTTCATACATTGGAAAGCTAAACTCAAAATTGTTGACAGAGAATTCTTGACTGAAAAGGAACTTCAAAAGCTTGTTGAAAAAGAATTTGGAATCCATCGTTTAAACCAAGTCAAGGATATCTTTGTATTCTGTTGCTTTACCGGATTAGCATATGCCGATGTAAAAAAACTTTCCCAAAACGATATTGTACTTGGCATTACGGGTGAACGTTGGATAAAAACCAAAAGAAGCAAAACGGATTCACGAAGCAATATTCCTATTTTATCAATTCCAGAAGCTTTACTTGAAAAATATGCTGAAAGCCCTGATTTTTCAGATAGCGAACTCTTGCTTCCAGTTTTGAGCAATCAAAAAATGAATGCCTACTTAAAAGAAATTGCTGACCTGTGCGGAATAAACAAAAACCTAACTTTCCATCTTGCTCGTCACACGTTTGCAACAACGGTGACGTTAACAAATGGTGTGCCCATCGAATCTGTGAGCAAAATGCTCGGTCATAAATCTCTTAAAACCACACAACACTACGCCAAGATAATTGACAAGAAAGTAAGCGATGATATGAAGGCGCTTAAAGATAAATTGACCAATTATTCCCAAACTGCGAAAACTTCTGTCAGTAATTCATAGATATTTTACTTTAAGTCTCATTCAACCAACAATAAATTACCCAACTGTCAAAAAGTTATGGTAACTTTATATATCTGGTCATTTCTAAATCACACTTATGATTAAGATTTTTACAACTGGCGGTACCATTGGTGGTCTGGAATATCAAAATGCTGAAGATAAATCTGGACAGCGCGCAATTGATATTTCCAATTTTTTGGAAACTGCGAACATTTCTTTCGAATATAAGATAGAAACCCTTTTTGATAAAGACAGTAGGCATATCACTGGTGCGGATAGAGAACTTTTAGTCGATAATATCATTCAATCAAAAGAAAATAAAATTCTGATTACCCACGGAACTTACACAATGGCCGAAACTGCCAGGTTTTTGGGCAAACTAAATCTTAAAAAAACCATTGTACTGGTTGGTTCTTTTATTTTGGGTACAGTAAATTATACAGATGCACCTTTTAATCTTGGATATGCCCTTGCATCACTGCAACAATTAGATGAAGGTGTTTATATAGCAATGCACGGGAAAGTCTTTAATTGGGACAATGTGATTAAAAATATTGATAACAATAGATTTGAGCGAGAAAATGATTAAAAACAATGTTCAATACATCGATACACTGGACAACATTCTTTTATCTGTTGATAGATACTGTCATTGTATTGATTACACTTTACCAAGCTCTCAATTCAAATCGTAATCTGAATCGATTTCTTTATTTAGGTTTACTTTTTGTCGCTTATAATCTTTCTGGCGGTTTTCTTCCAATCGATGATTTTCCTGGACCAATTTTGATTCAATATATCATTACCTACGGTATAGCAATTACGTTGTGCGTTTACATTGTGTATTATCTTTATAAAGAATATGATATCGAAGTACTAAAATTTCATTCGTCCATTCGGAATCTTTCCTTTGTTGCTGGTGGAAGTTTTGTTCTACTCTTTGTAATACCCTATTATTTCACAAACTCAATCGATTCTTCAAGGCTGTTGTTTACCATCCCTATATCAATTATTGCATTTTTCTTTTTGATGCTCTTCTATCGAAGAATTTCAAATCCGGTAAATCCGAATAAATTTATTTTACGACGTAACAAATTATCGATTATAAGTGTGAGTGCAGTTGCGTTGTTACCTATTTGCACGGTTATTGGCGATTATCAATGGATAACATTCACAGTAATGAATTCTGCATTTTATGCCATTACCATCATTGAAACTGATAGATATTTATTCTTTCTGGAAAACAAAAACAAACTGTACGAAGTGTTTTTGTTCAATAAAGAACACGTAGAGAAAGTAAATGAATCGAAAATTATCTATGGCAACTTAACTCGAAGGGAAATAGAAATCGCAATGTCCATATTAAGTAATTTGAGCTATCAGAAAATTGCCAATGATTTATTTATTGCCAAAAGCACTGTGTCAAAACACGCATCCAATATCTTCAAAAAAACGAACGTAAGAAATAGAACCGAGTTTGCCAAAAGATTCAGTAGTAAGAAAAAATAGTTCTCTAAACCGTTATAATTGTGATAAGCGTATTAATATACATTGATTCCGTAGATAAATACGCACAAATTTAACTCAACTTTTTCTCTTAAATTCTTAACTTTAGAAAAAAAGCTCTGGAAAAATTAATTCCCAAATATACTTGTGGATAAACTTATAATACGCCATTTTTAGCGATTTCTGAATTGATTTCCGAGACAGTCAAAAAACTGATTCATAGGATGATTTTGGATTTCAAAGACATATCAAGCGTATTTTTAAATGAACTGGAAAAGCTTCAGCTCAAGCATACAGATGTTATTGAATTATCTGAAAATTGCATAAAATTGTGCAGAAATGTTCTAAACCGTTTCAGAAAAAAAATCATAGATTACAACTTCAAAACCTTGGATGAAGAAATTGATTTTTTTAAGAATATCAAGCAAATACCATTAGGCCCATTAATTTATTATTCAGAAGTTCGCTCATTTGAGATTCAATTTCCAAAAGCGAATGAGGACAGTCAAAAAAAATACACCAAACGAAAAATCAATAAAATCAATAAGTTCTTTCTCTACAATATGGACTTCGTTCGTTATGTAGAGTCGAATTCCACACATTTTGACCAACAATATTTTATCCGTGACTTTTTAGACACTTATATCATTACCTATTCTAAATTTTACTTTCAAGACCCTGAATTTAGTACTGCAAGGGATATGCTTTTTGGTAAAGTAAAGGCTTATCAAAAGTTTATAGACTATCTGCAAAAACGTTTGTGGAAAAATGGTAAAAAGCTACAGAATAAAATCAATGGTTTTGACCAGATTTCGTCATTAAAATGGACAGCTTCAAAAACAGCCCTAACCGAATTGGTTTACGCTTTACACTCAAATCGCGCCATCAACAACGGTAATGTCGATATAAAAGAAATTGCGACAACCCTTCAACACATCTTCCACTACGATTTGGGTGATTTCTACAAAACATATTCAGAAATCAAATCCCGCAAAGTAAGCCGCACAAAATTTTTGGATGAGCTTTCTTCTGCACTATTGTCACAGATGGATAAAGCCGAAGAATAGCTTAATAATTTCCTTATAAAAAACACCGTACTCCGGTTGACCTACGGTCTTTTGTTTTTTGGCGGTTTATTCATTTTATTTGGGATGATTTTGCACACCATTTTCAATTTACAACTGTCAAAAACACTACAAAAGCTATCAAATATCAAGATGTTAAATTTTTACCGTAGTTCGGTTGGACTGGGGAATAAAATCAATTAATACTCATCAAATTTGTAGAACGAAAGTCAAATCAAGTCAGGGGCTATTATATTGGTTGACAACGATGTGATAGTCCCTTTCTTTAAAACCGTTCTATTATGCCGACAAGTATTATTACCACAGACGACCTTCGGGAATTCAAAATGGAATTGCTCGATGACATTAAAAATCTTCTTTCCAAGCAAGCTACCGGAAAACTGAAAAAGTATTTGAAATCTTCCGAAGTTATGGACTTATTGCAAGTTAGTCCAGGGACTCTTCAAACGCTTCGTATCAATGGTACAATACCTTATAGTAAAATGGGTGGTATCTTATACTATGATGCCGATGAAATTCAAAATGTGATGAATGCAAATCGTGTTCAACACGATGCAAATTCGTAAGCGATGAACTATATAAAGCTACTGAATGCGGCTTTTGAAAAGTTTTATTTTGATGACCGCCTAAATCCCACTCATATAACTCTCTATATGGCACTATTTCAGGAATGGAATAGCTGCCGTTTTGCGGATGAATTCTATGTGAACCGCAGAGATTTAATGAGAGTTGCCAAAATTGGTTCTAAATCCACCTATCACAGATGCGTAACTGATTTAGATTCGTGGTTATACTTATCCTACTTTCCTTCAAACAATCCATACAAAGGCAGTAAAATCAAGATGGCCATTATTGGGACAAGTGATGAACCTGATACGGGACGGTACAATCCCATATTAGAACAGCTTGCGGAACAGTACAATCCCAAAGGTGTACCGCTTGAGGAACACTACCATCCCACAAATGGACAAATAGTGGACTCGCACCGTCCCGTGAGTGGACAAGCGTTGGTATCTACTATAAACAATACCAAACAAGTAAACAATATAAAACAGCCAAAGGGCAGGCAGGCCGTTATTGATTTTTTTATTGAAAAAGGTTTTAGTGCTGATGAAGGAAAAAAATTCTTCGACCATTACGAATCGAACGATTGGAAAACAAGCGACGGAAAACCAATACGCGACTGGCAAGCATTGGCCAAAAACTGGATGGATAGAACTGAATTATTCGACAAGGAAAACAATCTAAACAAAAAACAACTGTCCCAAATCAAGGACAACTTGCGAACCACTAAAAACAAGGATTATGGACAACCCCTCTAAAATTACCGAAGGTGGCGTGGAATACTCGCTCGGAAAGTTTGATGGCAAAAGTGTCCTCTATGATTTTCCGAAAATTTTAATTTACTTGAATGCCAAAGGAAAATTATTGTTTGGCGAAAAGTTCAGGATTTATGACGATGATAAGGATATTTTGTTAAAGCTCTGTTACTACTTCATAAAAGATAAAGACAACTGTGAAACTTACGGAATTGACATCGATAAAGGTATCTTGCTCTCTGGACCCGTAGGCTGCGGAAAGACCAGCTTAATGAAACTTTTGCGCCATATCGTGCCTATGCAACGGCCGTATGAAATGATTCCTTGCCGAAACGTAGCGTTTAGCTTCAATCATTTGGGATTTAAGACTATCGAGGAATTTGGTAATACCAAATTCTATTGCTTTGACGATTTAGGCGTTGAACCGTCTGGCAGATTCTACGGAAAGGATTTGAACGTAATGGGCGAAGTGCTATTGTCTCGATACGAGCTTTACCTTCAAACTAAACATAAAATTAAAACTCACGCAACCACAAATCTTAATGCTGAAGAACTGGAAGAACGCTACGGCAATCGTGTACGTAGTAGGATGCGGGAACTGTTTAATTTGATTGCTTTTGATACAAAAGCTGCGGATAAGCGGAAGTAAAAAGCGCCTATTCTAAATATTATGTATAGAATTTTTTCCGTAACCAAAATGAAACTCGAACCAATAAAATCAATGCAGGAACTTCAACCAATGGACCAATTACTCCTGCAAATGCTTGTCCTGAATTCAGTCCAAAAACTGCTATTGCAACTGCAATAGCTAATTCAAAATTATTTCCTGCTGCCGTAAAAGCTACGGAAGTTGTCTTGTCATATTCTGCACCTGTTGCCTTGGTAACGAAAAATCCAATGATAAACATTAAAGTAAAATAGATAAGCAAGGGAATTGCTATAATCACGACATCCATCGGAATTTTTACAATGAGTTCGCCTTTTAGAGAAAACATTGTTACAATCGTAAATAAAAGTGCAATCAATGTAATTGGCGAAATAGTCGGGATAAATTTTTGGGTGTACCATTCTTCGCCCTTGATTTTTACCAAAATAAGTCGGCTCAAAATTCCCATAACAAAAGGAATACCTAAATAAATCGCTACACTTTCCGCAATAGTTCCTATTGAAATATCTACAATAGCTCCTTCAAATCCAAAATAAGGCGGAAGGACGGTAATAAATATCCAGGCATAAAAACTATAAGCAAATACTTGAAAAATACTGTTCAAGGCAACCAATCCTGCGCCATATTCGCTACTGCCTTCCGCAAGGTCGTTCCAAACCAAAACCATAGCAATGCAACGAGCCAAACCAATTAAAATTAGTCCAACCATATATTCGGGATAATCTCTTAAGAAAGTGATTGCCAAAACGAACATTAAAACAGGACCAATAATCCAATTGAGTATAAGTGAAATGGAAAGGATTTTTGTATTTCTGAAAACTTTTGGCAAGAGTGAATAATTGACCTTGGCCAAAGGCGGGTACATCATCAAAATTAAGCCGATGGCAATGGGTATATTGGTACTACCGCTGCTGAAGGAATTGACTATTTCTGGAAAGGATGGTGCAAAATAACCAATGCCCACGCCCAATGCCATTGCTATAAAAATCCATAATGTTAGGTAGCTGTCGAAAAAGCTTAATTTTTTATTGGCCATATTATTTTTCGATGTTTTTTTGATAGTCCTCTTCGCTCAAAAGATTTGAAAGTTCCTGTAAATCCTCAATTTTTATTTTAATCATCCAACCTTCCTCAAAAGGTTTTTCGTTTACAAGCGCTGGATTTTCCAGTAAATCCTCATTAGTGGCAGTCACTTCGCCCTTTAAAGGCATAAACAAATCACTAATCGTTTTTAATGCCTCGACCGAGCCAAAAGCTTCGTCCTGATTAAATTCTTCGCCAATGCTGGGCAGGTCAACATAAACTATTTCCCCAAGCTCGCTTTGGGCAAAGGGGGTAATCCCAACCGTTCCGGTTTCGTTTTCAATTTTTATCCAAGTGTGCTCTTTGGAAAAATATAAGTTTTTAGAGGTTTTCATTTTTACGAGGTTTTAATATCCGTTTCTCAAATTTTCAGCATAACTGTTGGGCAAAATACTGTCTTCAATCGCTTTTGCTGCTATCTCAATGTCGTATTCAAATTTTACAAATTTTACCGAAATACTGTCCTTGTCCAAAACAGAAGCGTTTTCGTCGATTTCCAAAATAGCATAGCTACCTCGGTTATCGCTGTCCTTTGGTTTGCCTATTGAACCAATATTGATAGCGTGTCTAAAATGTGGTGTTTTTTCATCTGCTGAATTGAAAGTTCTGTGGTATGGCTTATGTGTATGTCCAAAACACATTATATCCGCATCGGCTTGTTCCATTATCCGTATCATACTTTTTTCAGCTCTGTCCTCAAAGAGATATTCGTTTATTTTTCGTGGACTGCCGTGCACCAACAATAAATTCAATTGGTCATCATTCAGTTTAAATTCCACTTTAATGTGTGCTGGAAGCGTTCTTAAATAGGCTCTGTTATCATCGTTTATCAATTCATTGGTCAGCGAAATAGAAACCGCACCATTTGCTTTTTCTTCATCTGTCTTGTAGGCACAACCGCAATCATCACTTTTTCTGCCTATACCAAAATCATAGTTTCCCGCAATTGTTGGAATTTTTCTTTTTCTTATTTCTTGGACAACCTCATTTGGCCAAATATTATAGCCCACTAAATCGCCAAGACAGTAAATGGCGTCTGCATCCCTTTTGTCCACATCGTTAAAAAAGGCCTGCAATGCAGGTAAGTTTGAGTGAATATCACTAAACAGGATAATTTTCATAGTTATAGCTTTTTAAAGTTTAACAACAACCGCTGCCTGGTGCGCAAGAAGTTGCGGTTTGAATTTCAGATAATCTCTTTTTGGGTTTTTCTGTGGGAATACCACATTGGTCTTTAGCTAAACAGTCGGTTTGTTTAGATGTCAGCAAGAAATTCCTTCCGTCAAAATTAAGTCCGAATTTTCCAATCGTATCTGCTTGATATTCTACTTCGATTTCCAAATCGCCTATTTTCAATATTTTTTCGGAAAGCTCTATGATGTTCAACAGTTTTTTAGGATGCAATCTGTGGTCATAATCGTTCGCGTTCCACAGTTGAAAATTTGCAACTTCCTCTTTTCTTTCGGTTCCGCCACAGTCAATGAAATGTTTTGTGATTTTGCCCACTTCGGTAACGTGAAAGTGATTTGGTACCAAATCGCCATTTGGTAGTTGAAATGCGATTTTATCCAACTGCGTAAGTTGGGCTTTGATTTGTGATAATTTCATAAATTTAATTTTATTGTTTTGTTTGCAATAGATTGTTTATTCGCGTTGCCATATAGAGCATTTCTTTTGGAATGCTTGATGTATCTGAAAAAAGTAATTCAATGTTGTTTTTAGTCTCGTCGTCAGATAAGTTTTCCAGATATATATTGCAAGTAGTCTTGCTGTTTAAATTTAAGGATTGAAAAGATTTTGGATATACGGTCCAATTGCCAGAACCGAAGTCAATCTTATAGGACATTGGGTTTTCCCCGCGCGTATTACTTATGCTGAAACCATATTCCTTTAATTCCGCAAGTTTTGGCATAGCTTTAATCTTGGGCGAGAAGCCTGCGGATTGGATGTTGAACATATCGCTATGTCCATAATATAACATACCTGTTTGAAGCCATATCATTGCAAGTTGGCTAATTTCTTGATTGGTCTCATCAAGAAATAGCACATCAACCTTTGTGCTGTCTTCTAACTTTTTGAATAATAAAAAACAAATTTGGTCAAGATACTTTAGCCTGTCCATTGGGATTTCAGGGAATGTCTCGCCAATTTCGACTACTGATTTTTGAATTTTGCTTTTGAGCGTTTGTGCCTGAATTACTTGCTGAAAGCAAAGCAAAACTGCTACGATTGGAATTGCTATTTTTGATTTCATAATTATGGGGTTATCAAGTTTTTTACATTCTATTATCGCAATAAAACGATTAATTTATTCAAATTTTTTAGCAACATTCATCTTTTGGAAATAAATCCTGTCCTAAAAAATCGGACATAATTTCTTTCATTTCCGTCCAGTTTTCGATATCTATGCAATAGCAAACACTTGTTCCTTCAACTGTTCCTTTTATCAAGCCTAAATATTTTAGTTCCTTCAGGTGTTGTGAAATTGTTGGTTGTGCTAAACCGATTTCCTTTACTAAATCGCCACAAAAACAAGCATCAATTTTGAAAAGATGTTGCAGGATTGCCACTCGTGCAGGATGTCCAAATGCTTTTGCAAAAACCGAAATTTGGTTTTGCTTGTCTGTGAACATTTCCGTTTTGGCTAATCCCATTATGCTTTATATTAATTCATTGCAATATTACAATTTATATATTGGTTATACAAATTATTTTATTTGTGCTGCACTAATTCTTTAATCTCTTCGAAGAGAACTATAAAAAGCTGTTTGATGCTTTTAGTAATTTCTATGAATAATTCCTTCATAACCTTATTTATTATTTTGTAAAACATTTAAAACGGACAGCGAAAGCGCAAGCACATTTTCTTCCTTTGTAAGATGCTGTGTTTCATCCCTATTACTCAAAAAACCCATCTCCAAAAGCACCGAAGGACAATAACCAACAGTTTCTCGCAACACTTGAAAATTCGCAAACTTCACACCTCTACTTCTATAACCAATCTTTTCAGAGAGAGCCTTTTCAAATAAATAGCCCAGATAAACAGATTCTTTAGAAAATGTGCCCTGCTTTTTTGAAGCATAAACTTCAACACCAGTTGCTTTTTTGTTATGGGAATGATTGCAATGCAAAGACACAAACAAATCAGCATTTAAAGCCTTGGCCAATTTCGTTCTGCCCAATAGCGAAATTAACGTATCACTATATCTCGTCAAATAGATGTTAAGTGGCATTTTTAACTGTTCGTTAATTCTTAATATTTCCATAGCAATAGACAAAACCACATCCTTTTCCTGAATTCCATTTATTCCGATTGCACCAGAATCAATTCCACCGTGTCCAACATCTATAACGATTGTTTTTTGAGTAACTGTTTCCTGTCCAAAAATGATGCACATTTTTAGAACCAAAATGACAAAACTGACGTTTTTGAGCACTTTTTTCATTTTCAAATTTTGGGTTATTAACAATTCAACTTCTGAAAATCATATAATTTGATGCCAAATAATAGCAACGGAAATCAAACAATATCAAATAATATTTTATTCACAAATATTTGATTATCAGTTATTTGTAAACAAATATATGTAAATTTCCACAAACGAAAACAACATAAAATTAAAACTGTTCCGTTATGAAAAAATCAAACTATTTCGCAACTATTATTTCACTATTCTCCACTTCGCTTTTTGCGCAGATTGGAGGTATTGAAGATTCCGTTAATGATGTTTCCGATACCATCAGGACAATTTTCCCCATTATATTAGGTGTAATCTTTCTTGTAGGTTTCCTCTTCAATGCAGGACATTTCTTTGGCGAAAATGCCGACCTTAAAAAAGGTATAACAAGGGTTCTTGTCTTTGTACTTATCGCTGGTGCGGTAGTAGGAATATTTACTTACCTAATCTCAATCGTTGTCTAAATGAAACGGTTCGAGGTCTATAAGAACATCAGGAAAAGGGCGGTCATTTTTGGGCTGCCCATCTCCCTGTTTGCCTTAATGATGGTATCGATTATTGCTTCACTCTTAATCATCATATTCTCTTTCAGTTTTATGATGATTATTGGCATACTGATTTTCAATGCGACCCTTTATGTAGCGTTGTCGAAATTGACCCACAATCCACAACTTTTTCAAATGGCGAAAGCCTTTCCACGAATTATCAGTAATAAAAAAACCTCTGGTTTTGATTATGAATAAGATTAACCTTTCAGCATATCGCCCTATTACGGATATTCAGGACAATATCATCTTTGCCAATAATGGCAACGTCGTCTTGTGCTATGAAGGGATATTACCTGAAATTTATTCTCTTTCAGAAAAGGATTTTGAAGATTTGCACGGAGCTTGGTTTCAGGCATTAAAATCCTTGTCCGTTGGAACTGTCGTCCACAAACAGGACATCTATATCAAAAAATCCTATACCTCGGAGCGACTGCCCAACTCTACTTTTTTGGAAAAGGCAACCCACGACCATTTTAAGGGACGTGAATATATGGAACATCGTTGCTTCTTGTTTTTCATACTTACCAAGAACAAAGCATTGAACAACCCAAAATATGTCAATCCGCTCCGCAAGGTTGCCAAGGACATTATTCAACAATTGGATGATAGCGTAAAGAGTTTTGTCGGTTCGGTAAGTGATTCCGTTTCTTTTATCAATAACAGTCGGAAGATTGAACTTGTTCCGCTCGTCGCAGAACAAATACAAGAATTGACCAGTTCTTATTTCAATGGGTTCAATGAAGGATTTGACACCGATATTTTACTTGAAAAGAAAAGCGTCAATATAGGCGAAAACTATTTTGATGCCCTTGCCATCAATAGCGAACTGTGCTTTGGCGAAAGTGTACAGAGTAGCAAAACCAATGAGAAATTCACTTCTGACGATTTTGTATTTCATCAAGGGTTTGTTGATGGCTTAGGGCTTACGTTTAATGAAAACCATATCGTCAACCAAATCATTTATTTGGATGACAAACAAAAGTGGCGCAAGCTACTTGACAAGAAGGTTGAGGAATTGAACAAAAGCTCAAATTTTGGCTCGCAGAACAAAGTCGTTCTCGGCAAAATAAAACACATTCTTGACCAGATAAATGCCGATGATAATTCGAGGATTATCCGTGGTCATATCAATATCATTTATTGGGATAAAAACCCAGAAAATTTAGGTCGGATAGGTTCTAAAATCAAGACCGAATTCAAGGAACTGGATATCATTCCATATTACCCAAGAGGCGAGGAACGGAAGAATTATATACTTAACAGTTATTGCTGCTTTTCTTCCAATTTTAGTAATACGGATATGTATGTGACCGACTTGAAACACTCACTGTGTTTATTCATAAACAATACGAATTACAAGTCGGATTCCACCGGAATCATTTTCAACGACCGTGAGCATAACATTCCAGTTTTAAAGGATGTTTGGGACGAACGCAAGAAACGCATCAAGGCACGCAACTTTGCTATTTTTGCCCCAACAGGCGAAGGCAAATCCTTTTTGGCCAATAATATCCTGCGTCAATATTTTGAGAGTGGGGTTCGCTTGGTCATTATCGATTTGGGTGGCTCTTACACAAAATTTGCAAAACTCTATCCTGAAAAATATACTGTGCTTCGTTATGAAAGTGGAAAGAATCTTGGCATAAATCCTTTTTATATCAGCCATCAAAATGACTTAACACCGGAACGATTGGAAGACCTATCCGTTTTCCTTTTTGAATTGTTCGCTTCAGATTTAAAAGTCACAAAGGCACAGTCCGTTTCAGTCAAAAAGATATTGCGCTATTACTACGATAGCACCTCCGAGAATCATTCTTTGGATGGATTCTATCAGTTTATAGAGAGCAATCAAAAAGACCTATTGAATCAACTTAAAATCCATCCTGACTACTTCAATGTTACTGGCTTTCTGCACGTAATGTCGGAGTATGTTGGCGATGGTCTATACAGCTTCCTCTTTGAGGTAAGTGAAGACCAGACCTATAAAATTGAGGACAAACGATTGATAGTATTTGAACTGGATGAAGTAAAGGACAACAAAGAAATTTTGTCCGTTATGTTGAAGCTGATTAAGTCAGCCATCCAACGGACGATTTGGAAAAACCGAGCGGAAAAAGGAATCATCCTGTTTGACGAGTTCGCCAAGCAACTGAAATTCGAGAACGTTCTTGAAAGTGTGGAGTTCTACTATCAGGCAATCCGCAAACAGAACGGTGCCATTGGTATCATTCTTCAATCCATCAATCAACTTCCGAACAATTCAACATCGGCGAGCATCCTTGAGAATACGCAAGTAATCTATAGTCTTAATAATGAAAAAGGTTATGCCGAATTGGTCAAACGCCTCAATCTTTCAAGCCACGATTTGAATCAATTAAAATCCATTAAAAACAACCTTTCAGGACCACGCAAGTACACCGAAATGTTCATTAAAATCGGTAGGGAAAGTAATATTTTTCGGCTCGAAGTTCCAAAGGAAGTCTATGCCGCTTACTTGACCGATGGACAAGAAAACGAAGAAATAATGAAGCTCTACAATGAGCATCAGGATATGCAAAAAGCAATAATTCAATTCACATCTAAAACATAATATTATGAAGACAAAAATCAAAATTTTAGCAATGACAGTAGCCTTGACCTTAATTATGTCGGGCAATGCTGCTGCACAAGGAATGCCCACTTATGACAACACAAATTTTATCAGCTTGGTAAAACAACTGATAGAATCGGGAAAGCAAACTTCAAATATTATCAAGACGGTTCAATTTATGAAAAAGGCCAAAGAAAATATTGAGAAGGTCAATGATGTGGTTAGACAATTGAATGCCGTTCGGGAAATTGGACGGAACAATCAACGCTTAATCAATATGATGCAGGATGATTTAAGAGATATTCTTGATAGCCCTTACATCAAACCCGATGAAGTTGCAAGGGTCTCGGAATCTTTTAGTGCCATCGTCGAAAACTCTTTGGACACAATGGATTTTATAGATGAAATTTTATCCAGTGATTTCTTAAAAATGACAGATGCAGAACGTACGGAAATATTGAAGGAAAAAGAACTCGAATCAAAAGAAATGGTCTCTAACGTGAAAGCAAAGACCAAACGCTACAAGGATATTATTTCCTTCAGAAAAATGCAGGATAAAATCAATAACCGCGAAACAGAATACTAATGACCGCAACCATCATTTTAGGGATTGGATTGGAATATATCGACACGGTTTTCCAGACTATACAGAGCAGCAGCTTTTCGCAATACACAATTGCGGGAATGAAAACGCTTGCTGTTCTGTTTTTTCTTGTGAATATCCTTAAAAAATACAATGAGGGCATTGCGGACAAAGACGGTTATACTTGGGGATTGAGTCCTGGGGAATTGGCGAAGAATTTTGCAATAGTGGTTTTGGTCATATTTTCGACACAAGTGTTAGGCTTTTTTGACAGCATCTTGGTTTCAATAGAAGCACAATATCGAGGAACTGCCCCAGCATTATTGCCATTGCAAATGCAGGATATTCCTATAGAAGAAGATGTGAATTTAATAGATGCTGCAAAAAATGCAATGACTTTACTTTACGAAGCTTTGGTTACGCCTCTTTATGGGTTTAAAATTTTTGCTTTTATCATTGGCATCATCCTATGGATTTTAGACCTATTTATTTATCCTCTCTTTTTGGCAGAACGATTCTTTCTTTTAGGAATTATGCAAGCATTTTTCCCTTTGGTTATCAGTTTAGCTGTATTTGAGAAATTCCGGTCTTTGGCTTATAATTTCTTCAAATTGTATGCTGCGGTCTATATGCTTGTGCCAGCCTTCTTTTTGGTCAATGTATTTGTGAATGCGCTATATACGGAAATCAACACAAACTTTTGGAATAACCTCTTTGGAACCGATGTAGGTCAAGGCTTTTTTGCGCCTGTTGTTCAATTAGGTTCGGTCGGTTTCATAGTATTTCTGAAGTTCAAGCTATACAGGCGTGCGACATCATTCACATTGAGACTATTTTCCAATTAATCAAAACAAAATGAAAACACCTTATAAAAATATCTATAATGTCCTAAAACTAAATCGATTCATCGTTTTGGCAGTTGTAGTTTGCGCTTCGCTTACCAGTACATTTTCGATTTGGATGGTATTCAATACCAATAAAAAATCTTTAAACAGCGCATTCGCAATCAATACCGATGGCAGTATTATCCCTTTGAAGCTTGTAACGCAAAAGGAAAATTTCAGGGTTGAAGCTTTAGCACACTTGGACCTGTTCCATAATTACTTCTACAATATCGATGCAAGTAATTATGAAAAGAATCTCGAAAAAGCACTTTGGTTGGGCAATAGTTCCGTGGATAATTTATATCGTCAAAAGAGAGCGGATGGCGTTTATAATCGATTGTTACAATTCTCCCTTGTCCAAAAAGTATTGAGCATCAATTCCCAAATTGAGGAAACAAACGGCGTTTATAGATTTAGGACTACTACCATTTTCGAAATCAATCGTGGCTCAATCATCGACACCTATGAATTGGTTTCAACCGGAAACTTGATTATGGTTGACCGAAACTTTCCCAATAATCCGCACGGATTATTGATAACCAATTATTTTGAAAACTCCTTAAAAAAATTGAACAATGAAAATTGAGCCCATAATGGGCATTTAAAAAACAACTCTAATGAAAATAGAAAAGAATAAAATTGTCTTTGCCGCTGTGTTAGCTGTGATTTTCATATTTCTAATTTCCTATTCCGTGATGGTTATGGGCGATGATGAAAGTGAAACTGAAAACCTTCAACAGACCCAAATACCGGCTTTGGAAGAAAATCAAAAAGAGTACGATTCCAAACTGGATGCCATCAATGATTTAAAGGAAGTTCGTGAAACGAACGCTCCGAGTATCTACGATGAAAAACTGATTGATTCCCTCGGTTTTTATGACGCAGATTTGCCCGAACGTGAAAAAGAACGTATCGTGGACAGCATCTATTCCGCAGGGAAAATCAAATATTCTGATGTGGCTTATCAGAATATTGGTTCAAAAAGAACAGCACCTAAAAAAATTCAAGAAGTTGATTCCGCAGAAATAAAGAGGGAACAGAAGATTGAATCCAAAGAATTGGGTCTGGAACATCAACTGTTTTTTGCTGCCTCGCCCAAGCCAAACGACATTTCAGTAATAGGGAACACAGATGAAACCATATACGTGGTCGTTGATGGCGACCAAGTAGTTAAAGCAAATAGCAGATTGAGAATGCGCCTTATCAATGAAGCGATGATTAATAATAAGCAAATGCCAAAAAACACACTCGTTTTTGGATTTATCAGTTTTCAGCCCAATCGTGCTTTGATAGAAATCGAGAATATTAAGCATCATCCCACCAAACTCAAAGCTTTCGATTTGCAGGATGGAAGCGAAGGCATTTATGTTGAGAACAACTTTCGGGCAGAAGTCACGACTGAAGTTTTTGATGATGTTATTGGCGACATCAATATTCCAAGTGTTCCAGAAGTTGGCGGTATCACAAAAATCCTAAAACGCAAAAATCGGAGCGTAAAAGTGACCGTGTTGAACAATTATAAACTCATTCTAAAACCAAAACTATGAGCCTTGAAAGGTTCTTAAAAACTCATTCTTATGAAAAAATATATCTTAATTTCAGCCTTATTAGTTGCGTGCAGTTTAGCATCTCAATTATGCTCGGCACAAACTATTGCACAAAAAACAATCGTTATAGATACCATCTATGCGAATGATACTAAAAACGTTGCGCTTTTTTTTCCAGAGCCTATTCGCCAAGGAATAACTGGCGCAGACAATTTTATATTTACGTACAACCGTGAAAAAGAAAACTATTTGGGTTTGTTGCAAGCCAAACCTGGAAAGCAAAGTAATCTATTGGTAATCAATAGAGATGGTTCAATTTTTTCGTATATTGTAGTGTATAAAAAGTATTTATCCAAATACAATTATTTCATACCGATGTCAGCAAGCATCGGGAATGAAAAACCAATAATGAAGGATTCTGTTTCGGTTGCTTCTACCGAAAGTGGTATTGATAACAAAGATTATTATTATCAAAAATTTAGTTCTTATCTACTTGAAAGAAAACAGCGTTTAGATAGGATTAAAAAGCGAACCGAAGGAATAGTTTTGAGCGTTGAGAATATTGTTTTTGATACGGAGGAACTTTATTTCGTTATCGAGATTAGGAATAATTCTACTCTGGATTATGATTTAAATTTCTTAAAACTATCGATTGAAACCAGACAGAAAGGAAAAAGAAAGTCATTACAGCGTCTGTATCAAGAACCGCTGTTTAGTCAAAATCTGCCCTCTAAAATCGCAGAAAATGAAACGGTTCGGTTTGTATATGTACTACCAAAGTTTTCATTGTCCAATGACCGCAGGGCAATTTTGGAACTGCACGAAAATGACGGCGAACGTAATATCGAATTAAAAATATCTCATAGATATATCAATAACCCAAATTAATAACGTTATGAAAAAATTAATCAGTTGCTCGCTCGTATTATTATTCTTCTCGTGTTCAGAAAGCAAGAATCTTTCGCCTTCTGAAACAGCCAAAACTGTTGCTGAAAGTTTCTATCACGGCGATGATGCCACCTTAAAAAAGCACACTACTGCGGAAGGTTATGCAAACCTTTCAAGCATTCAAGCAATGTTTACTGAAGATAAAGATTCAGACACAGATTTTAAAGTGGTCGATGAAGCTATGGATGGCGAGGTTGCCTGGATAAAATATTCCACCGCTTACGACCCAAAAGCCGGTGTTTTTAAACTGGTTAAAGAAGATGGACAATGGAAGGTTACGCATAATGGACCGAGGGATAAAGGGCCTTTTTAAATAAACAATTTTTATTGTTTATTTTCAAAATTGATTTGCCAATAACCCTGTGTACCTCCTTGGCGTATTAAAACACCTTTGTTCTTGATAGCTGTAATATGCTTTCCAACAGCAGATTCATTAATACGTAAAGCTTCAGCTATTTCATTATAAGTTATGGAAGGATTTGCAGCAATAAGTTTAAGAACTTCTTTCTGTCTTGTGGTTATAGCTTCAGTTGCATCAATTGCATCACTTGTTACACCACCTCTTACACCACCTCTTACACCACCTCTTACACCACCTCTTACACCACCTTCTTCAATAGCAGTTTCTTTAGCAACAAACGTCATTCTCAAAAAGTTATCCGAAAAGACAAAACTCTCTTTGCCGTAATGTTCCAAAATACGAGGGATGCCCGAACCTAATTGTTCTACCAAATCCAAATCTTTAAAAATTCGCATCAGTTCCTTATTTCGTGGGACTGAAAATCCTTCGAAAAATTCTTCCTTGCTCAACCCTTCTGTTAAACCGCCTGCCGATGTGATTTCAATTCTATCGGCAAAAATTTCAAACTTTGGAACTATTTCGTTTGTATAGTCATTGTGCACAAAGGCATTGATAATGGCCTCGCGCAATGCTATGGGATTCCAAAGGTTGGCTTGTTGCCTTTCTTTGGCTGTGATTTTTGTAGTGGTTTTGTTCTCGACCGCAATTTTATCTATCACTTGTTTTGTAGCCTTGAGTAAACATTCGTGACCATATTCGTTGCTCTCTATCAAGTCGGTTCGGGTTTTACCTGAATATTTGGCAACTTTAATAGAAGTATTATTTTTATCTGCCAAAAGATAGCCAGCATAGTTGAAAGCGCCATCTTCGGTAAGTAGCTCCAGGTTCTTTGCGAATGCCTTACCAAGGGAATATCCCGATTCCTCGTAATAAATTTTCAACTGGCTAAAGCTTAAATCCTGTCGACCAGCTTTAATTTTACTGATGGAATTTCGGGTACGTTTAGCAAACAGCTCGTCTATCATTTTTTGCGGCATCGGTTCAGCAGCTGAACCTAAACGAATGAAACAACCCTTTTCGCTCATCCCGTATTTTTTGAGATGATACGGTTTTTCTGGACCGCTTGCCAAAATGATTTTCAGGATATTCTTGCCATCTTGTTCTTCGCTTACAATATCAAAAAGACCCAAAGCTGAAGGACGGATATTGTTCTTTAACCTGTCTTTAATTTTTAATTGGTCGCCATCCGCATCAGCCAAACCATACGTGTTTCCTTCCTTATTAATACCGATATAGATAATGCCGCCTTCGCGGTAGTTCAGAAAAGCAATGACCTCTTTTTCGAGTCCATCGGTAAGTTCTCTTTTGTATTCTATACGGTTTGTTTCGGTCATTAATTCAAATAAAATCTGACTGTAAAGATAATAATATTAAGTTGTGGACATTGGTTTTGCCCCATATGATAAAGTACCTAGCATTTTTAAATTCGTAAATCATATTTTATTCTTTCTTTGTTAGAATAAATTTGAAATCCAGATTTTTTTAATGACACCATCTGAACAATATGTTGCCGACTTATGCCAAAAATCGTTTCTTCCTTTTTGGAATTTCCCTAACCCTATTGGTAAAAAGAATAAAGAATTGTGTGATGTTTTGGTTATCTGTGGCAATTATATTTTAATAATTTCGGTAAAGGATATTAGGGTATCTAGTCATACGGATAAAAAAGTGCAATATGAGCGATGGGTAAAAAAAGCTGTTGAAGATTCAGCAAAACAAATTTATGGTGCTGAACGCTTTCTTAAAACTGCTAACGAAGTTTATGCAAAAAATAGAACAAACAAGATTTCCCTGCCACCGAAAAACGAGAGAATAATTTTTAGGATTGCGATAGCGTTTGGTAGTGATAACACATTCCCCTTACCGTATGGGGAATTTGGTCAAGGCTTTGTTCACGTTTTTGATGAAGAATCTACCTCTATCCTATTGAGTGAATTGGACACCATTACAGATTTTACAAGATATCTTACTGACAAAGTGCAATTTCTGCAAGGAAAATATTTCTCAATGCCTAAAGAGTCTGATTTTCTTGCTTTCTACATCCAAACTGGTCTTGATGTTGATGAAAAAACTGATGCGATAGTATCAGATGGTGGCTTATGGGAATCTTATGTAGCATCTAAAGAATACGTAGAGTGGCAAGCACTTTTACCTCAAAGTAAAATTTGGGATTATATGATTGCTCAATTGCACGACTATCATATTTCCGAAGAAACGTCAGATAAATTTAGGAATGAATACGAGGAAGCTATTAGAGTTATTAATCTAGAATCTCGAATAAATCGAATAGAGCTAGGTGGAATACTGGATAATGCTATTCAAAGGAAATTAAGTGCTAGAATGCTAAGGCCTTTAAAGGGTGCTAAACATTGTTATGTTTTTATGCCTTTAACACCTAAGAACTGGGAAGGTAAAGAAAATGAGTTAGAATTAAGATGTATGGTAGCCAGAATGGAAAACCCAACAATAGAAATGGTTATTGGTATTGGTTTTGGAAGCAATGGCGATGGACAAGATGTTTATGATATCTGCTCTCATTATATTCCTGAAATGAGTGAAGAATTTATTAAACACGCGAAGGAAGTGCAAGACGAATTAGGGTATTTTAAAAAGCCAACTTTCTCAAATAGTAAATCTTACAGGAAGGAAGATTTTAAAGGATTTGGACTTTGGTAGTATCACTATTTAAATGCAGGAAAATGTTTGTTAAAAACTAAACCACGCTGAAATGTTAAAATCTTCTAAATGTTAATTAACTTTAGCAATTTCAAAAATCAACAGTTTTTATGGATAAAGGCGCAAAATTTTATAGATGTGATTTTCAAGTACATAGCCCAAGGGATATTGCTTGGACAGGTGCTCGTTTTGGTGTAAACGCTGAGCAAATAGCAGACCTAACACAAATTGAAAAGCAACAAATCGACGAGAATCGTGAACAATTTTGCAAGGAATACTTAGATAAAATTAGTAACGCCGGAATTAACGCTATTGCGATGACAGACCATCACGATGTGGTGTTTGTTCAACATTTAAGGAAAGTCGCTAAAGAGCAGAACGCAATTCACGAACTAATTGGTGAACCAGAAAAAATGGTGACCGTATTTCCTGGTATTGAACTTAGCCTTTCCAACCCGGCCAGTCAAGTGATAATAATTTTTGATGCTGATTTCGAAGACGTACATCTTAATTCTGTTCTAAATTTTATCGGTATTCAAGCTACGGACAAATACGATAGGCAGACAGTTCAAACTCAAAGAATTTCCCAAGAGGTGATTAACAACCTTTCACAGCTTCATAAAATTTTGGAAGAAGTAAACTATTGTAAAGGTAGGTATATAGTACTTCCCAACGTTGGAAAAGGTGGTCAGCATTCAATCATTCGTCAGGGCTTCCAAGAGCATTATATAAAGATGCCCTGTGTTGGTGGTTATGTTGATAAGGAAATATCTCAAGAATCAGGATATCAAAATAAAGTTAATGGTGGTGACGTTAATTACGGCAATAAGAGTATAGGTCTCGTGTCCACCTCTGACAACAGATATGAAGATGGACGAGAATTTGGAAAATATTCTACTTGGGTAAAATGGGCAGAACCTACCGCAGAGGCAATTAGACAAGCGTGCTTAGCCAAGGAATCTAGAATATCCCAAGTCGAACCTGAAATGCCACAAATATTTATTGAAGGGATAGATGTTACAAATTCAAAATTTTTGGGAAGTTTTAATATCAAATTCAATCAACAATACAATGCATTGATTGGTGGAAGAGGAACAGGCAAGTCAACTATATTAGAATACATCAGATGGGGTTTGTGCGACCAAACCGTAAAAATCGGTAACTACGAAGAGTTAGATATTATTCAGAATCGCAGAGATACTCTTATAAGAAAAACTTTGACTGCTGTAGAAGGTGAAGTGCGTATTACAATGGTCAAGAATGATGTAAGGCATATTGTGAAAAGAAATTCTGCAAGCAGGGAAATACTGTTGAAAATTGGGGACACCGAATTTCAAAAAGTTAGTGAAGAGGATATTCGCAAAGTATTACCCATCCAATCATATAGTCAGAAACAACTAAGCGATGTTGGCGTTAAGACAGAAGAACTTAAGCGATTTATTGAGCAACCTATAAAAAGTGGTTTAGAGCGTATCTCATACAATTTAGATGAAACCAACTTAAAGCTAAAAAATGCCTATAATCAACTGGTACGCAAGAAAAAAGTACAGAATGAGATAGCCAATTTTAATATTGAAGGAAGTTCTATTACTGGACAGGTTAAGGTTATTCGCGAATCGTTGAAAGGTATTTCAGAAGCCGACCAAAAAACGATTGATAAAAAATCAAAATTTGAGTTAGAAAAGACAATAATAGAAAATACTGATTCTGAACTTACCCTTTTTGATTCCAAAACAGACGAACTTATAGAATTACTGAAGTTATACCCAGAACCTATTAAACCCTTTCTTGATAATGTTGAAAACAAGGATTTGATTATTAAGCTCGATACCGAAATAAATTCAAAATTCAAGAATATCAACGATGCTGTTCAAAAATTGAAGGATGTTTTTAGCGTAAACGGACTGAAGTCATACAATGAAATTGTCGAAGAATGGGAAAAAAAGGAAACCTTATTTAATTCTGAATATGAGGCAGCCAAAGGCAAGTCTCAATCCAGTCAAGAGCAATTATCAAATATAAAAAAGCTAGAAGACCGACTGGCTGAGATTAATAGTTTAGTTGCTGAGAGAAAATCTGTGATTAAAGAGCTTGGAAATCCTGAGAACGATTATAACGCCTACAAAGAAGAATGGAAAGACCTGCATATTAAAAAAGTTCGTGTTTTAAACGACCAAGCCACTAATTTTACGGATTTGTCTAACAACCTAATCAAAGCAGTAGTTACCAAAAATATCAATCTTGCAAATTTTAAGGAAAAACTGCGGTCAATACTCGAAGGAACGCGAATAAGAGAAGAACGAATAGATGCAATATTAGAAAATGTTCGCAGTAAAGCAGACCCAATTTCTGAATTTATATCCGTTTCCGAAGAATTGAGACTATTAGCCGAATTTAAGCTAAAGGAAGATAATCCAGAAGATTTACCTGCAACGCCAATCTTAGATTCAGTAGGTTTTACCGTAGACCACAAACTAAAAATTCAATCCAAAATTTCAACCGATGATTGGTTGCAATTATCGGCAATAGAATTGGAATTTAATCCTGAATTCTTTTATACTACAAATAATGAGCTCGGTGATGAAATTCCTTTTCAAGATGCATCTGCTGGACAACAAGCTACTGCACTTCTCACAGTTCTACTAAATCAACCAGGAATGCCTTTGCTTATCGACCAGCCAGAGGACGATATTGATAATCGAGCTATCGACTCGATTATACGGAATATTTGGAATGCTAAAAAGAAAAGGCAATTAATTTTTACAAGCCATAATGCAAATTTAGTCGTTAATGGTGATGCTGAATTAGTTGTCTGCTGTGATTACAAGGATGCTAGTTCACAAACAAGAGGTGTAATTAAGGCAGAGGGCGCTATTGATGCAAGAGATATAAAGAATGAAATTACCTCAGTAATGGAAGGTGGTGAAAAGGCATTTAGGCTTAGAAAGGATAAGTATGGCTTTTAATTTATTTAAATATCGACTTCGCTTCCTCATAAACCCTTTCAAAATTAGCCTCCAAATCAGCCTTAGAAAACTGCTTAGTTTCCTTTGGAAATTCCCTTTGAATGTCGGCTAATTTAAACTGCACCTTCTTATCCTTTCCATCAGCATACGTTATAAACTCGCCCTGCTTTAACCGAAAGAAAACATCCGCTCTAATTTTTGGAATTTCTTTCTCTCCAGTCGTAATTCGTGTGTCAAAATCCAAGTTATGCCCACGACTAATGCTTTTTGTTGGGTCTTTGATGATTTCAAAAAAACGTTCATAGTATTTGGCGGTGTCTGGGTCATTTACCTTTCCGAAGAATTGATAGGAAAGATTACTTAAAATTGCTTTACTCGCTTTATCCCCATACATCATATCGTTTTGGATTTTGTCTTGCATCACGTAAATCGTAGAAATATTATAGCTACGTAAGGTAGCCGGAATACGGTGCATATTCAACAAACGGATTGTAGGCGCTTCTTCCATTAATAGAAATGATGGTTTTGATTTTCTCACGCTCATTTGCTTGGTAATGGTGTGGATAATGGTTGCGATAACAGGCGAATACGAAGTTTCAAATTTTGGGTTGTTGACTATTGAAATGACCGCAGGATTATCTTCGCTATTGATATTCAATGGCACTTCGTCTGCGGATAGTGCCATAAAAATACGCTGTGTACTTATTCGTTTAAGCGCATTTGCCAGAGTGCTTTTCACACCAGCGGTCTGCCTTTCAGAATCCTTACCGCTAATAAATGCATCTGCCATCGCTCTTGATGTGGTGTTGGTTTCCAAAAATTGAATTAGGCTATCTGTATCTAGGTGTTGATAAATCGCTATCAAATGCGGTAGTGTACAATATTTAGGGTAGTCGGTTTTCAGTTTCCAAATCAATCCGCCAATCAAACCTTCAGCTGCATCGTTAAAGAATTTCGTTGTGCCTGTTGTACCACTTTCTCTTTGTTCTAATAGGTTTTCGATTAGTACCCGTGAAACTTCATTTACGCTTTCCTCGTTCTCTAAATAGCGTGGCGCAATGGGATTTACCCTATGGATGATTTTATCAAAGGATATGACCTTAAACGGAATATCGCCATCTTTAAAAAGTGAGTACGCCATTTCGGTCAGTTCAAAATCTTTGTAATCGTGAATGATTCCGCAAAAGCGCTGTTTACGGAAATGTTTTAAAAAGCCATACACGACACTTTCGGTTTTTCCGCTTCCGGCGGATCCGATGACGGATGCGCCACGTTTGATATTATCCAATTTGAAATTTCCTTTGGTAGTAGCAAAATTGACTTGGTATTTACTATCGCCATTTTGCGAGCTTTCTGTTTTATGCAGAAAAACGTATAGTCCTGTATTAATTAATAGTAGCGGACAAACTAGATACAACAAAATGAATATTAATTCATTTCCAGCAGCAACATAGAAAACGAGCAATGAAAGCAAAGTGATATTTAATAAAAACGCATACTTACTTACCCGAAACATCGCATAGAAAACAGTACTGGTAAAACCAATAATTAAAAGTGTCGTTAAAATATTATCTATCTGCATACTACTTATATTCCGATGGAACTTGATTTAATTGCTATTTCCGCACCACGCCGTAAGCGTTTGAAAACCCGAAGCGCGATTTGTGCCTGACTTACAGGAATACTGGGTACTACAGGCAATCCCGTTTTCGCCATCATTTTAAACGCCAATGCCTTTTCGTTTGCCGGTAGTTTCATCAAGGCGGCAAAATAGAGATTAGGATTTTTTACAAAATCTTTTCGTGCCTTATAGGTCTCGGCAAAATTGCGGTTATATCCAAAAGTCTTGTCGAAGGTTTTTTCCGCTTTCGCGAAAAAGGTATCTCTATCAAAACCTCGCTTTACCTTTTTACCGTGCATCTCAACTTCCGAAGCTTTATGCTTACTTCCTGGGGAAAGGCTTATAGAATTTGAAGCGTCTTTTCTGCTTACGATAATATGGATATGACTTTGGTTTCCATCTTTTGGCATTCCCTGGACAATCCGTTTTCTCCCGACGCCTCGGGATTGATGTGGCGCTTGGCGTTCCAGTTTGGCAATTTCCTTTTCCATTTTCTTGATATTCCCTTCTGCTCGTCCATCTTGAATATTTCGAATATCCGTTTTGAGCTGAAGTATTTTTGTGGCGAAAGGTTGGTTCTCTTTTATCTGAAAGTCCGTCCCCTTGAAAGTTCTTTGATGCTCAATTTTGGCGTAGTATTTTATGTCGTCTATCGTAATCGGTCGTCCATTGATTTCCCGATTGAAGCTGGTGACATAATCCTTCATCAGCTCACGCGTGTAGGTTTTTAAATCTTGGCTATTATTCTGAAGTTTTCGTAATTCGTACTTTGACGGGCTGACCGTAATCGAATAAAACTTAGGTTCTTTCTTTTTCAATTTTGCGGTGTTTCCATCAATTTCTTTGACCACTTCTTCAGCGGTAATTTCATCGCCATATTGGTTAAAAAAATGTTCTACATCTTGTTGTTCCAACCCTTGATTTTCTTTCTCTAAATAGCCTACAAAATCCGCTGAACTTTGACTGTAAGCGCCACCTAATTTTTGGGGTGTTATTGTGATGTACATAGTTCAAATATTTAGAGTTGGTTGCTTTGGTTTTTCTTTTCGCGAAAGCGTACTTCCTTCTTTTCTTCGGCATATTTCTTTTCAACTATTAGGGGTTTCTTGGTGGGTTCTTCTGTTTCAAAAAGTGATTGAATCATCGCCACCGTAGGTTTGGTCTGTGTCTTTTCCACGTCTCGCATAATAGCAATTACGGCATTGATTCTTTTGAGAAGTTTTGCTTCGATAGTTCGCCCTGTCGGACCTAATTTTTCCTTTGGCGAAATTTCGTTATAGAAGAAAAAATCGAGCATCGTAGCCATTGCCTCGGTGTGCGATTTGAAGTAAGTGCGTGAGAAAGTCTGGAAACGTTTTGCAGTTTCCTTTTTAAATCTAATTCCAATAAATGAGTCCATGTTTCGCCGATTTGTCGCAAAATCTTCCCTAAAAATGGGCATTTACAGCCCATTTGTCGCAAATCTCTGATTGTCAGGAAATTAAAATATATTCAAATCGCTGATAATCAGCTATTTGAAAACGAAAAGGAATCCGAAACATCGCGCAGCGTGTTACCCTCTTGCTATTCCTTTTCGTTCGCCACAGGCGAACAAAAATCCATACAATCCAGCTCAAAAAGCTGATTGCCATTTTAGGAAAATGATTTTCCGATATGTTATTTTTCGATGTGTACGGTTATCGGCGAAAGTCGAAAAGTGGATAACCTTACTTAAATTTGTATGCTGAATTTCAGCGAAATAAAGATACGTATTTTTATTGACTTGGTATTGATTACATATAAAAACACCCCTGAAAATTCAGAGGTGTTTTAAATAAAACTTTAAAGTTTCAGATATTGAAAACATAACTGTATGAGTATAGGTTTTTAATCATTTCTTCATCTATCAATTTTTCATAATCTGCCCCAGTTTCTTCTACATACTTTTTTATGGATTCCCCAAAAAGATGTGTAACGTGTTCCCTAGAAACTTGTAAAAGTTCCTCTTGTTTTTCCTCGCTCAAATCTTGAAATTTAATGTAAATCATAATTTGAAAATTTAATATTCGCTAGGTAACATCAGCGTATCATTCACAAAAAATAACCGCAGTTCATCCAATGGAAAATCGGTTACACGATAGCCGTGTTTTTCTAAAATAGTATCGTTGCCATCGGTGTAAATAATTTCGGCTTCGTAGCCTGTAAAATCTTGTTTTTCTTCGGACAATCTTTTAAAGTCTATGGTTACAAATTCGCTTCGGTTCATCAGACTTTTTGCGATTACGGATGTATCGGTAATGAGCCAAAAACATTCAGCAACTTCGGATAAATATTTCAATCCGTCAGTAAATCGGGTTCTTAATAATGGGATTTGGTAGAACATTTCTGTTCCACTAAAATATTGCAATCGCTCTTTTATTTCGTTAACTTGTGCTTTCATTGTCATATATTTAATGTGTGAATAATGAAAAAGAGGGCGCAACTTTCGAGAGGAACGCCCTCTTTATTTTTAGATTACTTGTCGTTTTTACTTCCTAACAAAAGGATTTCATCGGCTACAACTTCCGTTACATAGCGTTGGTTTCCGTCGTCTGTGGTGTAGGTTCTTGTTTTTAACTTTCCTGTTATTCCTACTTCTTTGCCTTTACCTACAAATTTTTCTACAATTTCGGCAGTCTTGCCCCAAGCAACTACGGTGTGCCAATTGATGTCCGTTTGCTTTTCGCCTTTTGCATCTTTGTAATACTCGTTTGTTGCGATTGAAAAACGGGCTACTTTCTTTCCGCTTTCAAGGTTCGTAATGGTTGGTTCTTGTCCAACGTTTCCAATTAACTGTACGTGATTTTTAATAGTACTCATAATAAAATATTTAAGTGATTTATATTTCCCCTATTGATTTAAAACAGATTAAATTTTAAGGGGTGTTTGTTCTTTTCTTCTGTGCACCGCACAATGGATAGAGTGGGTTTTGTCCAGACTTTTTGGGATAAAATCAGGTGTGTTTGCGACGTAGTAAATTCCTTGGAATTTCAAGGAAGTAGAAACCTTATTTTTCACTAAAACTTGTATAGTCTTGACAAGTTCCATAAGGGCATTAGCAATTCTTTTAAATCCAGTTGCGACCCGAGCGTACGGGAAGTTAAGCGAGGTGAGCAGTTGGGTTTAATTTAGAATTGGTTATGTCGTGCCTGTTTTTCGACGACCCGAAAAACAACAAAGGCTTTATCCATTATAAACCCCTTAAAATCTGCAAGACGGCGGTTCGGTTTTTAAGGATTTTCGAGTGAAGGCTCAAGAAGACTTCGCCGAAAATCCTGTTAAGAAAATCGAGCCGATGGCTTTCCGCTCTTTTTGGCGGACTTACCTATTTTTTGTAACGGAATAAAGTGTCCCAAACCAGCGCAGCGGTTCGGGTTAACGGAATGAAAGAAGCAAAACAATAGGTGTGTCCAAGACTTATGTAGGGAAGCTCTTTTCACGGAATGCAGCTTTTCGCGGAATGTAGGGGAATGTGCTGAACGGTTATGAAACTGTACTTATCTTTGAGTAGGATTTAAGCGGACTTAACTTCAAAGTTGGAGATTGGGAATGGAGTTTGACCGTTTCCCGATTTTTTTCGGGAATTGGCGGACAAGTGGAATGGAAATCGGAAGCTTTGTAGTTGTGTCCAAGACCTTTGTAGTGAAGCTCTTTTTCCGGAATGTAGCTTTTTGCGGAAAGCAGGGGAATGGGCTGCAATGGCTTATGTAAGCAAAATCTATAAAATGAATTAGCTTTTTGTTTTTCTTAAAATATGTCATTCATATTTTTACAGCATAAATAAATTTTTCGTAATGGCCAATAAGAAAAAACAGCACTATGTCCCAAAGTTTTATTTACGCTATTTCAGCTTAATTGATACCAAGAAACAGATTAAGCTATATTTGAAAGAGACTGGCAGAATCATCCAAAAAGCGGATTTGGAAGGACAAGCCCAAGAAGATTATTTCTATGGCAAAGATTTGGAATGGGAAGAATGGTTTGGGACTATTGAAAATCAGAGCTCTTTAATTTTAAATAGGGTGGTACAAACAAAAGTGTTGCCAAAGGATAAATCTGACGATTATTATCTTATTTGGCTATTTGTCCTTCTTCAAGCGTATCGCACCAAGGCGAATGCTGAAGATTTTAATCATATGATAGATACAATTATGAAAACGGCAATGAAGTTCGAACCTCAATTTAAGAATTTTGATTATGATACTCATTTTTTTGCATACGAAGATGCAATAGAAAAAAAACTTGACTTACTTCTCAATAGTCTACCTATGATGATGGATATGCAAATCAAGCTAATTCGAAATACTACATTAAATGAATTGATAACAAGCGACAATCCTATTTCGAAATATAATCAGTTTTTGGAATCAAGAAAATTTCCCTTCGGACATAATGGAATGGCAAATAAGGGATTACAGATTTTTTACCCATTAGCGCCAGATTTATTGCTAATAATGTATGACCCAAAAGTCTACAAAATTGGAAACAAAAAACAATTCAGTGACATTCCAATGAATGAAAAAGATATAGAGTATTTAAATATTTTAACTTGTTTGTATGCTAATAAATCTATCTATTCTACGGATAATGTAACTGATTTTCAGCTGGAACAATGGGTCAAAAAATCGAATATTTATGAAGAACAAAAGAAACTGGAAGTAAAACATTTTGACCCCATACAAAATGAATATGATACTGAATCTGTGATTGTACAACATCATCAAACGCCTTATATGATTAAACTGACCCTATCCTTTGTTAAGCAAACACAGCACGCCAAATCTTATAAAATGTCGGGCTATTATGCTGAAGTTAGGGACGAGCGTATTCGTAATCGAGAGTAATAAATTTTTTTGTTTCACTACGAACGGACCATTATGAATAATATAGTCTATACAACAGTTAATGTTTATGAATATTCCCTTTTAGCACAAAATAGTACAATAACACGGCGGATATTACCACAAAAATTATTGCAAGAATTCCATTGAACTTGTCTTTTTTTGTGATTTGATTATTCGCTTTACCAACTTTCTTATTTCTTTTATTTCTCTGTTTTTGATACATCCATTTTAGTTATTTCTAAATAATCTTTTATAACATCGTTGCATCTAAATAGATATAAACGCATTTAAAAATTGTAATAACAACAAAAAAAGGGTTAACAAAACAATTACTATTATAATGCCAACCCAAATTATTTTATCTCTATTAGAAACATCATTATTTTTGGGCTCAATTTTATTGCGCTTATTAAAACGCTTTATTCTCCGATTTTCTGACATCAAAGTGCCGATTTGATTGATATTTGGTCTATTACTTCCACTTCATCTTCTGCAACCTAACGGCATTCAATATAGCCAACAAAGCTACACCAACATCCGCAAAAACGGCTTCCCACATCGTCGCCAAACCTCCTGCGCCCAAAACCAAAACCACTGCTTTTACACCAAATGCCAGTCCAATGTTTTGCCAAACAATTCGGCGCGTAGAACGACCTATTTTGATGGCTCTTGCTATTTTGGAAGGTTGGTCTGTTTGGATGATAACATCTGCCGTTTCGATGGCCACATCGCTACCCAAGCCGCCCATTGCAATACCAACATCGCTCGCTGCCAATACTGGTGCATCATTGATGCCATCGCCTATAAACGCCACTTTGTTGTCGGTTTCTGCCATCAGTTTTTCCACTTCGGCTAATTTGTCTTCTGGCAACAATCCGCCTTTTGCCCAATCAACGCCCATTTCTTTTGCCACTTGTTGGGTTATGGAATCCTTGTCGCCGGAAAGCATTATGATTTTGGAAATTCCAGATTCTCGAATTTGTTTGATGGCTTCGTGGGCATCTTCTTTCAATTCGTCTGCAATGATAACATAGCCAGCGAATTTGTTTTCAATGGAAACCATTACGATGGATTCAACAATGTTGTCGGTTTCAGATGGAACTTTGATATTACTTGAAGTCATCAATGGTTTATTCCCAACCAATACGGTTTTGCCGTTTACTGTTCCCTTTAAACCTTTTCCTGCTATTTCCCTTACTTCGGAAGCTTGAAAATCTTCGCCATCAGCTTTATATTCCATAATTGCCTTGGCAATGGGATGGGTGGATTGTTCTTCCATTGCCATTAGGTATTTCATAAATTCGGGCTCTTCCCAGTCAATTGCTTTTATTTCCTTGATTTTGAAAACACCTTTGGTCACGGTTCCCGTTTTGTCCATAACTACGGTATTTACCTTTGTCATTTCATCTAAATACGATGCGCCTTTGAACAGAATACCATTTTTTGAAGCTGCTCCCAATCCACCGAAATAACCCAACGGAATAGAGATAACCAATGCACACGGACAGGAAATGACCAAGAATATCAATGCTCTGTATAACCATTCACTAAAAGCATAATCATCCACAAAAAAGTAGGGCAAAAATGTTAATCCAATCGCCAAGAATACCACAATAGGCGTATAGATTCTCGCAAATTTTCTAATGAACAATTCGGTTTTTGACTTAC
>CAXBDK010000014.1:0-120196 GCA_963974715.1 uncultured Sediminicola sp. | reverse complement strand
AAACAACAAAACTGTTACCATTAAGATGCGTTTTGTTAGACTTACGGATTTAAGGTACAAATCCGCGCCATCGGGTTGTAGTTTCAACAACAAGGCCATTTGATTTGCTTCACTGGTGGGCAAGTACGGCTATTTTATGATCGTAAGCCCCGGGATCGTTCCCTTTTCCAATAGTTGCTCTACTTTTTCCACAAAGGGAACAAGGGACCCGTATCGGGCATCTTTCGCCTCAAAAAGCAATAAACTTACGTTGTGTTTTTGCAGGTTCTGTTGGTGGCTCATGTTCTTGTCCACGCTCAAAAGTACGGTCAGGCCTTTTCATGCATGCGTTTTAAAAGGTCGCCGTTCTTTATACCGCTCCATCCCATTTCCGGAACGGTAAGTATTTCGTGGGCTTCGCTAAAACGGTATTTGAGTTTTCTGGGAAGGTTCTCGTCAAGCAGCAGTCTCATTTCCAGTCTCGATTTCGGTAAGGTAAACCGACAGTAGTTCCAATACTTTTTGTGCAAAGGATTTTTTTACCGTGGGATAGTTCTCCAGAAACTCTTGGAGATTATCGCCGCCTCGTAGATAGTCGAACAATATTTTGATGGGGACCCTTGTGTTTTTGAACACGGGGGTACCGCCCAGAATATCAGGGGAAACACTCACGTATTTATTTAGGGCACTCTTAAGGTCCATGATACTTGATTTATATCCAGAACAAAGATAATTGATATTTTATTGCCATTTGCTTAAACCATTACTGTTTTTGATATCACAATTTATGATGTCAAGCTATGCCTATTGTTCCTTACTGCTTTTGTAGTACATTTGAGGCTCCCCGATGGCACGGATTTGCAATCCGTGCCCCAGTGCAGCCTTGTATTCAACTTATACCAACAGTTCAATTTGAACCGTTATTTATGTCAATAACGGAAATGCTGGCACCCATTCATATGGAGCGCTTAGCACAAAAAAAAAGCCCCCTCGATCGAGGGGGCCGTTATATTCAGTATTGGGATGCCAAAATTCCAATCAGTTATATCCCGGATTCTGCTCCAAATTGGGATTGGAAAGCACCTGACGGTATGGAATGGGATACAGGTTTCTGGTTTCGTCGCCAGTGGGGTCATGGTCCCACCAAGATCCGGTGGTAAACGCACCAAAACGTATCAAATCGGTCCTCCGTTTTCCCTCGAATATAAATTCCCTGCCCCTTTCGGCCAATAGCTCGTCCATGGTAAGGGTGGTAGAATCGTACATTTCCGTTGCCCAATCTTCCGGGGTAAAATACCTGGATTTGCTGGCATTTATCAATTCCACCGCTTCGGAAGTGGCCACTCCCCCATTCAGGTTCATAAGCGCTTCGGCCTTGTTGAAATACATCTCGGTAAGCCTGTAGATGATATAATCATTTTCAAGATAGTTCTCATCATCCTGGGTTCCGGAACGGTATTTATGGAAACGGGCCCCGCTGTTTTCCTCCCCATCCGTCATGGAACCTTCACCGGTCTGGCCTTCGCTGTTCCTTCTGATATTGTTGACATACTCGAACGGTTGACCATTGTATTCCTCGGATCCCAGAATAGGTTCGTCGGTACCGTAACGGAACTGAGGCCCAAAAAGGAACCATTCCTGTTTTCTGATATCGTTTTCCCGATAGGCATCAAAAGCCGATGGTACGACCACAAAGGCGTTGTTGCCAGCGTAATTTACGTCCAAGGCCGGTGACATATTGGAGAAGCCCATATAAAAACTGCCCCAGCTATATCCGAACCCTTCCTTTCTGCTGAACGGGAACTGAAATATATTCTCGGGAGAAAGGGTGTTGGTATTGTTGAACGGGCCCAGGGGATCTGGATCAAGGGCCATGGTCCCGTTAAGGGCGCCCCCTTCCCCGTTGATCACCTTATCGGAATAGGTGATACAGTCTTCCCATCTTGCCGTACCCGACCAAACTTCCGCATTGAGGTAGAGTTCCGATAACATGGCATAACCTACCGCCTTGGAGACCCGTCCCAAAAGTTGTTGTGAAAGCGGCTGTAATTTCTCCACGTTTTCAAGCAGTTCGCTCTCAATAAAGGCAAAGACCTCCGAACGATCTTGCGTTTCGGGGTTCTGTGGTATTCCCACTTGTGTCACAATGGGCACATTGCCCCAAAGGTCCATGATCTTCATATAATGATAGGCCCTGAGCATCTTGGATTCGGCGATAATGGATTCCAATCGGGCTTCCGTAACCCCTATTGCTTCCGCATCTACCTGCTCGATGCTCTCTATGGCCGAATTTACAAAACCAAGCCCTGTCCACATAAGGGACCAGGTATTCTGCAATCGGCTCTCTTGGTCCGTCCATGTATGGTAATGCTGTCGGATATGATCGGCATTGTCGTATCCATGTCGGCCCTTTTGCGGCCATGCCGTCTGATCGGCGGACAGTTCATTGTGATAGTAATAGCCGCTTTGACCGGAATAGGACAACCAGGCCTGCATATGGGTAAATGGTCGAAGGGTAGCTTGGATGACTTCCAGCTCGTTGTTGTAAAAATTGGATGAGGACAGTTCGCTATAGGTGGTCTCATCCAGATCGGTACATCCGACCATAAAAAAGGCCGAGAGGAACACCCCTACTTTTGATAGTTCTTTAAATTTTTTCATTCCTTTTAGATTAAAAGTTTACATTGATTCCTGCGGTCATGGTGATGGTCCGCGGATAAAAATTACGGTCGTCCACACCTGGGTAGAGTCCGGTGTCCTGAATCTCCGGATCCCTTCCGCTGTAGCCGGTCATGGTTGCCAAGTTCCTGCCGCTCATATAAATGCGCAGTGCGGAAAAGGGACTGCTGTCCTTTAGTTTAAAATTATACCCAAGGGTCACATTGTCCACTTTTACAAAATCCCCTTTCTCCAGGTAATAATCCGAATACTGGGGCGCTTCGCTTATTTGGCTGTATTTGCCCAAAGCGGATGTCAATACGTTTCCTGGAAGGGCAGTAGGATTGCCATAGAAAAGATCTACCGTATTCAAGATGTCGTAATCAAATTTTCCCCTAAGGAACACGGTAAGGTCAAAATTCCTGTACTTAAAGGTATTGCTGAGCGAAGCGTAGAATTTGGGAAGTCCGTTCCCTATCACGGCCTTGTCCTCTTCGGTCATTTCATCCACCCTACCAGTTGAACCATCCGCTTTGTAGAACAGCCATTCGCCCTCATCCGTAAAGCCTGCAAAACGTTTTCCGTAAAAATCCCCGATCGGTCCCCCTTCCGTATTTCTGATGGCGTCCCCTAAATTTCCGGGGTTTCCGATGTTACCCCCAAATATTTCACTTGCTATATAGGTTTCATTCGACAGGGAACTCAGTTCGTTTTTCTGGTAGCTGCCCGCAAAGTCGGCCGTCCAACTAAAGTTATCGGATTGGATGATGGCGGCATTAACGGCCAGTTCCACCCCGCTATTTTTAATGGTACCCACATTGGTATATATATTACTTTGTACAAATGGTGGTTGGGGAACGGTATAATCCAATAATAGATCTTCGGTGGTCCTGTCATATAGATCCAAGGCACCGGATATCCTGTTGCCCAATAACCCAAAATCAAGTCCCACGTTGATTTCCTTTTTGTTTTCCCACTTTAGATCTGGATTCGGGTTTTTATTGGCCCCGTACGTTTGGTAGTAAGTAGCTGCATCAGCTCCTTCCAGAAAAACAGGATATTTTCCTCCTGTGCCAAGGGTTACAAGAGATTGGTAATTGGGAATGGCCTGGTTGCCCGTTACCCCATAGCCCACACGAAGCTTAAGGTTGGAAACCAGATCGGAATCCTTTAGGAAGGGTTCGTCAGAAATCAACCAACCTCCCGAAATCGCTGGAAAACTGGCCCATTTGTTATTGGCGCCAAAACGGGAAGAGCCCTCGTTCCTGATCGAACCTTGAAGAAAATAGCGATTCTTATAGGAATAGCTCAATCGCGTAAAATAGGCGATCAGGGTATTGTCCTCTTTAAAGCTTTGAAGATCCGGTCGTGGAAGATCGGTATCCGTTATGGCATTGCCCGATCCAAAGTTCCAGTCCTCAAAACCATCAGTTGTATAACCACTGTTATCCATGGAATAGGATTCCTGCGTGTAGTATTGGTAGCTATAACCTCCCAAAAGGTCAAAGGAATGCTCCCCATATTCCCGCGTAAGGTTTACCGTTGGTTCGATCGTACGGGTATATTCCAAGAAATTGGACTTATAGGCATATCCCGTACCCCTATATTCACTTCCCGGATTGTACTGCTGATAATCTTCGGTAGACCTGTAAAGTCGATCGTTCCACGTATTTCGCTGATAGGATCCAAAAACAGAACCGGTAAGCCCTTCCATAAACTCATAACTCAGTTTAACATCTCCAGAGAATGTCTGCTGCTGTCTTTCGTTAAATCGATTGGCATATTCCGAAAATGGATTGTAACCATTCTGTGGCTGGTAAAAACCATAACGTCCTTGATTAAAAAGTCCCCCTTCTTCATTGGAATAGGGAGCATATATAGGGGCAGTTGGGTTCCAATCGGTCACGATTCCAAATTGTCCACCGCCCAATAGGTTGGCGTCATTAAAGTTGGTGGCGATGCTCGACTGAAAGTGGAGCCGATCGTTCAATCCACTCTGGTTAAAACTGGCCCTGACACCGAATTCGGTCCTGGCATTCTCCAAAGCGATCCCCTGTAGGTCCCTGTAATAAAGGGAAGCCCTGTAGGTGCCTTTTTCACCCCCACCGGAAGCGACAAAGTTATGGTATTGGCTTAGGTTGGACTCATTTACCAGTTCATCAAAAATATCCGTGGAATAGCCCAGATCGTTGCTTTCTGAAATGAGCCCATCGGCTATGGCCCCCCTAAATTCCTCCGCGGAAAGAAAATCGGGCTTGCTGTTTACATATTCCTTGGATAGATAGGTACTGTAATTAAAGGAGGTGACCCCTTTGGTACCTTTTTTGGTAGTGATCAAAATAACCCCATTGGTACCCCTTGTTCCATAAATGGCCGCGGCGGCACCGTCCTTTAGGACATCAAAGGATTCAATATCGTTCTGTTGAAGCAGGTCCAAGTTACCTCCGGGTATCCCATCGATCACGATCAAGGGATTATTGGAGCCGGTGATGGAAGTTACGCCCCTTAACTGTATGGAAGCCGATGAATTGGGGTTGTTCCCCCCAGGTCTTGTTATGGAAAGTCCGGCCACTTTTCCTTGGATCAGGTCCATTGGGGAGGTCACCACCCCTTGGTTGAAGTCGGTCTCGTCCACTTTGGATACCGCAGTGGTTACTGACCGTCTTTTTTGGGTTCCGTACCCGATCAGTACCACTTCTTCCAAAGACTGGGTTTCCTCCTCCATGGCCATTGGTATGGTGCGGTCCGCTCCTACGGTCCTTTCCACTTTTTGCATGCCGATATAGGTAAATACCAGAATACTGCTTTCCGCTGCAACGGTAATGGAATAATTCCCGTCAAAATCGGTCACTACCCCGTTCTGCGTCCCCTTTTCCTGAATGGTGACCCCGGGAAGCGGTACCCCCCCTGCATCGGTAACCGTCCCTTCGATTTCTATGGGTTGCTGTTCCATATTGACCGCCAAAGTACTGGAGGCCATTAAGGGAACCCATACGAAACAGGCCAACATTCCCATGAGGAGTTTGTTGGAAAATGTAAGGCACATGGATGGGGCCCTTCCCACCTTTCGCTGCCAATTGCTTTTTTTCTGTTGCTTTTTCATTTAAGTTGTTTTGTTAATAATTAGCTAAATTGATTTAGTAAATCGAATTACTAAACCGATTTAGCGAATATATAAAAAATATGATGTTTAGAATACTTTAACAAAAAAATAATTTTGGGGCGTACTTGGGCATCCACTTTTCACAGATAAACCGAATAAAAACAGAAAACCCTTGGATTGCTCCAAGGGTTTTCAAGAATCGGCCCATAAGGACCAATGGGAGGTTAGATCAATTGACCACATATCTAAATCCAAGGCCAAAGGCTCCCATTTCATTTTCCAGGTCCCCCAACCCTACCACGGGCCTCCAATCGAACGAGAAAGCAAGGGGCACCCCATTGATCTTGTAATCCAGTCCAACGGTGGGCCGAATGGCGAACTCATTTTCCCCTCCCTTAAAGAACAGTATGGAGGGACCCGCACCCGCAAACCATTTAAGTCCGTCCGCTCCCGTAATGGCACCGTGGTACTGGTAAAGGCCGGTAATGGTGGTAATACCGTCCTCGAACATTACTTCCGCCTGTGCGGCATGCTCCTCTGCCAAAAAGAACTTGGCACTGGGCCCTACAAAGGTAAAACCGGACCCAAAATCCAGTCCGAGTCCCACTGCCGTCCTATAATCCGTTTGGGCATTGAGTGCCATTGTTCCCAGAACCATTGTCAATAAGGCAAACACTGTAGCTTTTTTCATTGTAAATCGCGCTTTAAAGGTTATACCTCAAAATTAGGACGAATACAGATGCTGAAAAATACCCGAATACCAGTATTTTTTACCCTTTCCTATTGTAGCAACGACTTTTCAATGGCTACCTTTACCAAGGCGGCCGCATTGGAAACTTCCATTTTTTGCATGAGGTTGCGACGGTGGGTCTCTACCGTCAGGGGACTTATAAATAGTTCCTCCGCTATGGCATTGGTGGTCTTTCCGTCGGCTATGAGCTGTAGTATATGTTTTTCGCGCCGTGTCAACTTTGGGGTATCCCTTCCCTCTTGGCTAACGGAATCGGCCAGTATCTTCTGTACTTCGGACCCAAAGTAAAAATGGCCATTGTAAATTTGGGTGATGGCATTCACCAGTTCATCGGCGGTGGCATTTTTTAGCAGATAGCCCTTTGCCCCGTTTTTTATCATCTGATTGATGATACTTGGTTCGCTATAGGTACTAAGGCCCAATATTTTAATGGCAGGGTGTCTTTCGCGTACCATTTTTCCCATTTCAACGCCATTGATGTCCGGCAGGTTCACGTCCAACAGGATTACATCCACTCTGTTGGCCATTAAATACGCCAAGGTTTCCGTGGCATTCGTAAAACATGCGCTTATTCGGATGCTTTCATCATCCCCCAAGAGGGAACGCAGGCCTTCCAAGACCATGGGATGGTCGTCCACAATGACAATGTGTATGGCTTCCTGTGCTTCCATTATACGGTTATCTGAAAATTAACACTGGTCCCTTCGTTGATGACCGACTGGAAATCCATTGCCCCCTTAAGGTACGCGACACGGGTCTTTATATTTTTAAGCCCCATACCTGCGCTTTCAGTGTCGTTTTCGGGTGCTTCAAATCCAATTCCGTTGTCCTCCACGGTCACGTTCACATGTTTGCCTTCCCTTATGAACTGCACCAAAATCTCAGTGGCCTTGGCATGTTTTACGGCATTGTTGATAAGCTCCTGAATGATTCGGTAGACGGTTACCTGCCCGCTATGGTCCATTCCGGTTTCCGGGCCGTAAAACTGTAGGGTAACCTTGGTATCATGGGTGGTCATACTACTGCAATAGTCCTTAAGGGCCGCTTCCAGACCAAATTTCATCAAGGTCTCCGGCATCAGATTGCGCGCTATTCCCCTCAGTTCCCCCAAAGAAGTATTTAAATCGTTGTGGATAAGTCCCAAATGTTTTTTAACGGGGTCCGGAAGGTTCTCCTTTTCTAGCTTGGACAGTTTCATACTGATCCCCGAGAGCCTTCCCCCCAGTCCATCGTGCAGGTCGATGGCCAAGCGTTTGCGTTCTTTTTCCTGTCCCTCTATCATCGCCGAGAAAATTTTGTTCTGCTGCTCCTGTTTAAGCAGGTCTACCTCCGCCTTTTGAACCCGCTCCTTTCTACGTGCGTTGCGCATTTTGTTCCTATAGAACAGGTACCCTACGGACAATAGGAAGACCAATGTTCCGATGGTGATCGCCATTAAATATGTCTGGGAACGTTTTTTTTCCAGGGTTAGGGCCGCTTCGCCATTTTTGTTCCGAAGTACCAGTATCTCCTTTTCCTTCTTGGTGGTTTCGTATTCAAGTTCCAACTGCTTTATCCGGGAATTGCTCTCCAACATTTCCAGACTGTCATATACGTCCACGGCCCTTAGCAGATCATTATAGGCCGCTTCAAACTTCCCATCGGCGGCTTCGTATTGGGATCGTTTGTAATGGGCCTGGAAAATGTTGATCCCATTTTGGGAGTCGATGGCACTGTTTAGAAAGTCGGTCATTAAACGGGCCGCCATGTGATGGTTTCCCATTTTTTCGTAGGCAAAGGCGTACTTCTGAAGAAGACCGGGCAAATGACCGTGCATTTTATTTTTTTCAATGATCGACCTGGCCCTATCAAAGGCGGCAAAAGCCTGGGGATATTTTTCCACCGCCGTGAAATACGTCCCCATTTGGGTGTGGTACGACTGCAGGTCCAGCTCATTTGGATATCGTTTCAAGAGGGTTTCGGCCTGTTCCAAAACCGACTTCATCCTATCCAGGGAATCCAACTTGTACAGCACATTGGAAAAGGAAATACGGTTGAACAAAAAATCTTTGTTCGCATAGGGATCGCGATAGTAACTTTCACTCTTTCTAAAATACCCATATGCCTCTTTATAGGCGGCCCTATTGAAATTATTGATACCCAAATTGGTAAAGATCTTGGCCAAAAAAATACTGTCGCCCTGTTTCTCGGCGATGGGAACCACCTTCATGGTATATTCCATCTCCTTATCATGTTCCCCTTTATAACCATAATTGATGGCCAAATTATACCGGCCGCGCATCCACAATGCCATATGGGCTTTGGATGAGTCCTTTTTTACCAATTTGTCGGCCAGGAAATTCCCTTTTGTCAGTTGCGCCTCTGCCTTTTCCAGATCAAAATAATCCATATAACCCCCGCCCAAGGTGATATGCGCATCCACCATTCCTTTAAGGTAATCTATATTTTTTGCAAGTTTCAGGGCCCGGAAGCCCCTATCGAAGGTCTTTAACGAATCCAGCCCCCCATATTCATATGTCAGCAGGCACAATAAGTTGACCCTTGTGGTATCGACCTTGGCAAGATCTAGTTCATTTTCCAAGCTATCGATCCGTTTTTCCCTAGGGTCTTGCGCAATGAGAAAAAAGGGGGCCATACACAGCATGCAGAAAGAAACAAAACGCATCCGATCTTTTGTTTGGGTTTTAACGGATACCAAGATACATTATCCCCTTGTCAAAATAAACAGTCGAACGTCAATATACAGGAAAACCAGTAGAAAATTGGTGGTCCCGAGGACCTAAAACCAATCTTTTGAATGCGTACCGAACATCGTTTACGCCATTGGATACCTTTATTGCCATGAAGTTGAAATTTCAAATTAGCGGCAACATATATTCTTTTTGAAGTGGTCGGATCGCCGTTTTAATGTCCGCATGAAAAAGGTTATAAAAAAGGCTGCCCAAACAATTTTGGACAGCCTTTCGATCTTACGACCACTTGATTTCTTTGACCATAAAGCTGTGGCACCTCGATGTAAATATAAATTGTAGATCGTACTTGTCTTTTTCGGATATGACCGGAACCTTATTTTTTTTCCTCCAAAACCTTCCCCTTTTCGTCCAAAATATACATCAAAGTGTCCTCGCCCTTAACAAGTCGTACCTCATAAAATATCTTTTTTTCCTCATTGTCATAGACATTTACACGGTCTACCGTGTATCCCTTGTTTTTCTTCAATAATGCCTTTTCCATTTCCAATGGCAATTTATCATAATAGGATATGGTATTATGATGGTTCCTTTCGGCCACCGCCCTATTCTTCATGTCCAGGATGGTATTGGGCCCGTCATCGTTTTTGATCAAGGTAAAGGCATCGTACAGCTCTCCGGTAGCCGTATAGGATTCAAAAGCGAGCTTGTCCCCATCTACGGTGATTGCCTGGAACAATTGGGTATTCTCCCCCATTCTGTTCCGGGTGGCGTCATAATCATCCCAATTCGGCCTGTAATCGTACATTTTGCCGCCGCTTACGGAGACCACATATACGGTTCCCGTAAAATCGTCCCTTTGGGTAACACCGGTCCCTATGTTATTGGCCGTTCCCCGTGCGTAGGTATGGTCATGTCCCTGCAGGACAAGGTCCACCTTATATTTATCAAAAATGGGTTTTAGCAGCTCCCTCCATCTTTTATTGTCCCTGCCCGAGGACGACGAGAATATGGGATAATGAAAGGTGATCAATGTCCACTGGTTAGGGTTGTTCCTCAGCACCTCTTCCAACCATATGGCCTGTTCTTCCCATTTCTCCATACAGTTCAAGCCGATCATACGCACTCCCTGATAATCCGAATAGTATGCGGTTTCCTTTACGTCTTCGGGACCATTTTCCGGTAAGGTGAACTGTGGCTTCCACTGAATGGATAGTTTTTTCTCATCCTTTTTATCGGTTTTGTATTCGTGGTTGCCCGGCACCGGAAAGGAAGGGAGCATACTGTGCAACCAACCCCCGGCCTGAAACCACTCGCTCCATTGTTGACTGTTCTGTCCGTTTTCGACCAGATCCCCGGCGTAGACAATGAACCTGGCATCCGGTGCCTTGCGGTACCCTTCCCTGACGAGTCGAGACCAGAGTTCCAAAATATTGTTCTGAACGTCCCCCATATACAAAAAAGAGAATTTTTTGGGAGTGGCCGAGGCTGTCCTAAAGTGGATCCATTCGCTCCAATGGTTTCCATCCCCTACCCGATAACCATATAGGGTATCGGGTTCCAAATCATCAAAAGTGACCGAATGGTAATTGGCGTTTACATTGGACAGGGCAATATCCATGGCATCCAAATGTTCCGTATCGGCCTCAAGGGTAACGGCCGTCCTCCAAAATTTGGGGGCCGCCGTGGCCTTGGCAATTTCCGCAAAGCCATGGTCAATATCGGCGCTCGTCCGCCACGTAACGCTCATGGTAGTAGCGGGATCTTGCCCTAAATTGAGCATGATATGGCTTGGGTGTACCGTGGGACCGTCCCATCCCTCTTCATATACCGGGGCCCTATATACCCTTGGTTCCTGTGTATGGCCAAAGACCATTGTAAATAGGAACAACATAAAATGTACTTTTCCAAATATTCGTTTCATCGCTTTAAATTTTTAGGTCCACCTTTTGGGTCAATGGTCCGCAAGTTTTATTTAATAACCGGGGTTTTGTTTTAAGTTAGGGTTGGCGTCCATTTCACGCTGTGGGATGGGAAGCAATTGGTAACGCTCCGGAACCTGGCGCCCCAGCATGGCCGATTTGATGGAAAGCAACCGATCCGTACGTTTTAGATCGAACCAACGTTGCCATTCCCCGGCAAACTCCAGTTTTCGCTCGTTCCAGACCGCCTCCCTAAATCCCTCCTCGGTAAGTGCCTCAAGGTCATATGTGCTGTCTTCCACCTTAAACGCCCGTCTTCTGACAAGGTTAAGCGCTGCGTAGGCTTCGGAGGTGGGGCCGCCCATTTCGTTGAGGGCCTCCGCATACATAAGAAGGATATCGGCATACCGCAAGATCGGTACATCGGTGTCATTGTCGTCCGTATTGCCCAACGTCCTATAGTCCATAAACTTATGCCAGTGGGGCGCAAAGGTATAGGTCTCCCCTTCATAGGTATAGGAGGTGAAAAACGTCCAGTCCTTCCTGGAATCGTTGGCTTCGTAACTTTCATAGATTTCCGTGGTGGGGTGGTAGCGACTAAGACCCCTGGCCCCTGGTAGATCCCTAGGAAGGTAATATTTCAGCTCAAACTGCTGGTCCCCTGGCATGCCCGATTTAAAATTGAGCACAAAAATGTTCTCCCTATTGTTCTGGGTGTCGGGAGTAAATACCTCCGAAAAATCGTCCATAAGCCCATAACTGCCACTATCGATCAGCTGTTTGGATTTTTGGGCCGCCATTTCCCAGTTTTGCATGGTGAGGTACACTTTGGCCAACAAACCTGTGGCGGCACCGTTCGAGGGTCTTCCGATCTCAGTTCTTTCTTGGGGCAATAAATTCGCCTCCGCAAAATCCAGGTCTTCCACAATCTGTGCATACACCGAATTTACGGGCGCCCGCTCCACATTGATATTATCGATCGATTTTGTGGGCGACAATACCAAGGGGACATCCCCATAGAAACGGACCAAGCGGAAATAGGCCAACGTCCTAAGGAACCTGGCCTCGCCCAACAAGTTGTTTTTTAGGGTTTCGTCCATCTCTATAGGAACGATGCCCTCAATGACCACGTTCGCATTGCTGATGACCTTATAATGGTCTTTCCAAAATTCGGTAACGGTGCCCTGGGTGCTGTCAAAGACATAATCCTCCAGTTCATTTGTACTGCCGGGCTCCCCGGTTCCCTCATCCGTGGTATAGGAATTAAGGATGTACATGTTCCGGCTATGGTTGGCCGTTAGATCCGAGTAAATGGCGTACACGGCAGAGAGCGCATCTTCTCCCGTCTTAAAAAATTGATCGGAGCCAATATAGCTTTCGGGATTTTCTTCCAACAGGCCCTCACAGGAAAAGCATAAAAAAATACTCAGTGAAACCAAAATTATAGTTTTATAAATCTTCATTATCGTCCAGTTTATATTGTTATTTTATCATTGATACATTATCCGCGGCCTTAAAAGCCCATTTGAAGCCCCAAGGTGAATGTCCTTGCCGTTGGGTAGACCCCTTGGTCAATGCCCTGCGACAAAGTAGATTGACCGTTTACGCTTACCTCTGGATCGTAACCTGTATAATCGGTGATGGTGAACAGATTTTGAACGTTGAGCGACAGGGTCAGGTTTTTCAGGTTGATCTGCTCCAAAACGTTGGTGGGCACTTGGTAGGCAAGGTTGACATCCTGCAAACGCAGGTAGGAGCCATCTTCCAAGTATTTATCCGAAAAGCTAAAGGGACTACCAATACGTGGAATGTTATTTCCGGGATTGGTAGGGGTCCATCGATCCAGCACCCTGGTACTATTGTTCTTTGTGCCGTTGGGGCGATCCAGGTCCACCCTATCCTTATTGTAGATCTGATTCCCGATCACATAATTGAAATTGGTGGAGAGCGTCAGGTTCCCATAGGCCACGCTGGCGGCAAATCCACCTATCAGATCGGGTTGGGCATTTCCGATCACCCTACGGTCTTCGGCAGTGATCTCCCCATCGCCATTCAGATCTAGATAACGTTCGTCCCCGGGACGGGCATTTGTCTGCGAGGAATTGTCCACTTCTTCCACTGTCTGGAAGATACCATCGAACACCAAGCCATAAAATGAGCCAAGGGGCAACCCTTCCTTTACGATAATGGCCGAATCCTCCACAAAAAATTGGTTCGTCCCCCCCAAATCGAGTATTTTGTTGCGGTTCTTCGCAATGTTCAGTTCCAAATTGAAGGTTGCGGCACCAATTTGCAGGGCGTTGGAGCTCACCGCCAGCTCTATGCCCTCGTTCTCCATCCTTCCAAGGTTTACCAAGGCAGTCTCAAAGCCTGTCGTCCATGGCACGGGCACACTTAGCAATAGATCCTTTGTGGTCTTTTTATAATAATCCGCGTTTAGCGCCAATGCCCCGTTCCAGAACTCCATTTCCAAACCCATATCCAATTGCTCAGTGGTTTCCCACTTTAGATCGGGGTTTCCTATGTTGCTGGGGTAAATCCCCGTTCTTCCCTGGTCGTTTGTAATGACGTTTACGGTAGATAAAAGACTAAGGGACTGGTAATTGCCTATTTCCTGGTTTCCCGTGACCCCATAACTGCCCCTTACCTTTAAGTCGCTTATAAGGTTCTGTGATGCCATAAAGTCCTCATTGGATACCCTCCATGCCAGGGCCCCGGAGGGAAAGAAACCATATTTGTTGCCTTTGCCAAATTTGGAGGACCCATCGTAACGGGCAGAAGCCGTGATCAGGTAGGTATCGTTAAAACCATAGTTGGCCCTTGCCAAATAGGATATTAGATTGGAGGTTTCCTTGTTGGTCCGTGGTGCGCTGAATACGGTCCCTGACGAAAGGTCAAATTCCCTCAACATATTATTGGGAAAATTTGATGCTCCGGCCCGTAATAACTCGGCCCTTGTTCCCTCCACGGAAAATCCCCCCAACAGGTTAAGGTTGTGTTTGCCGCCGAAGTTGGTTACGTAGGAAAGGGTATTGCTATTGATCCAGTGCTCCCTTTTTAAAATACCTACGGCGGCCTCATTTATTTCGTTCCCTGCAATAAAGACCGTATTGGGCTTAAAATAGTTCTCTTGGTTGTTCAAGTAATTGATGCCCAGGGTGGACTTGAAGGACAGATTGTCCGTAAGGTCGTACTCCCCAAAAAAATTGTCGATAACCCTGGAAGTTTCAACCTTATTGGTCACTTCCAAAGCCGTGGCCACGGGGTTGGGGGTATCCGCATCGCTTCTTCGTACATAACTTCCATCCGGGTTGTAGATCGTAAGGGTGGGATCCATCATTATGGCGCCGTTCACGATTCCCGCATCCGACCCCGATGTCTTTGTACTGGAACGGATTATGTTGGTGTTTATCCTGTTCAGGGTAAGGGTATTGCCAATCCTGAACCGATCACTGATGTCGGTATTCAGGTTGACCCTGAAATTAAAGTTCGTAAGGTCCGAATTGATAATGATGCCCTCTTGTTTGGCGTATGCCCCAGAAACGTAATAGCGCGTTTTATCACCACCTCCCGACAGGGAAAGATTGTAATTCTGTAAAACTGCGGTACGGAAAACCTCCTCCTGCCAATCCGTTCCCTCGCCTAGGGCGACTATTTCCTGTTCGGTATAGGGTGCTTCCTCCCCATCGTTGATAAAAGCTTCGTTTTTGATACGGGCAAACTGCATTGCGTTCAACAATGGGATTTTTTTCCTGACTTCCTGGATTCCCATATTGGTGGTCAGGGTAACGGACGATTTTCCCTTTGCACCCGTCTTGGTGGTGATGATAACCACCCCATTGGCGCCCCTTGATCCGTATATGGCCGTGGCCGATGCATCTTTCAGCACGCTTATCGAACTGATATCCTCCGGTCTGATACTTGCCATCGGGTTCAGAGGACCGCCCTGTGCGATTCCTGAGGAAGAATTTTCCGTAGAGATATCCAAAGGTACCCCATCCAGTATAAACAATGGGTTGTTGCCCGCATTGATGGATGTCCCTCCCCTGATACGTATGGTAGTGGCCGATCCAGGCTGTCCTGAATTCTGTGCGATATAAACACCTGGGATCCTGCCTTTAAGAAGTTTATCGGGAGATTGCACGGGATCATTGGGGATACTGCCGTCCGAAATGGAATAGACCGATCCCGTCACATCCCTTTTCTGTTGTTGGCCATAGCCTATAACAACGACTTCATCAAGTTTGGACGATTCCAAGTTCATGCCCACATCTATGGTAAGATCGTCACCTACCTGTATTTCCTGTGTTGAAAAACCCATATATGAAAACGTAAGGATATCGCCAAATACCGCTTCGATGGAATACTTTCCATCAAAATCGCTTATGGTCCCCTTGCCCGAATTTCCATTGCTTATGGATGCACCCGGTAATGGTACACCAGTTTCGTCCACCACCATTCCGGTAATGGTCAGCTGATCAATGACGATGGGCTTGGGCATCTTTGTTTTGGATTTGAACTTTGTAATGCTGATCAGATCGTTTACCCTATAGAAACGAAGGCTTTCGGCCCGTGAAATATCCTCCAAAAGCTCCAACAGCGTCTGATCTTTTTGAAGCGGGATGAATATCCTTTCCTTATCTATCTCGTTTTCATAGATGGTAAACTTAAAATTGGTCTTTTGTTCTATCAGAGCAATGATATTGCCCAAGGTATATTGGGTTTCGTTCAGTCGTATTCCATATTCCTCCAACCTTTGGGCCTTTAATTCATGTATGGCGAATAAATTGGTCATACTGAGCATTACTACAATGGAAATGGTCGAAATCCGCATAAATAATTTATAGTAAAAAGATTTTTTTTTCATAATTTCACTTTGGATTGTTATAGGAACTGCTTTTTAAATTGTGTTTCACGATGCATGTTATCAAGTTGTTTTTGATCTAGGGAAGTGTTGGCGCACTTCCTTTTTTTTCATTTTATCTATTCATAAATCTCTATTTTTTGGTTATCGTTGGTCCTGAATTTTAAATCCCCGCCCTTTGTAAGGGAAATTAGAATGGTATTTAAGCTTTGGTGCTCAAAATGGGCGGTCACCCTTTTTTCCTTGATGCCGGGTTCCCTAAAATATATTTCCACATTAAAACGTTTCCCCACCGCTTTGGCCACCTCCCCCAACGGTTCATTTTGAAATGTGAACGTATCGGACATCCAGGCAAGTTCCTGTTGTTGTTGTGGGTTTGATATGCCAATGGATTTTTGTATCGGGGAATAGATCGCTTTTTGATTAGGTTCCAGAATTTTTATGGTAGTGTCCGCCTCTACCTGCACACTTCCCTCCACCAGATATACATTGACCTCTTCCTTATTGCCATTGATATTGAACTGCGTACCCAGCACTTTTGTTTTCAATCCGTTGGACATTACAACAAATGGCTTTTTAACGTTCTTGGCGACTTTAAAAAACGCTTCCCCCTCCAAGAATACCTTACGCTCCCTACTGTTATCAAAACTTTTTGGATAATCCAGCCTACTGTTGACATTTAATCTGATCTGGGTGCCATCATCCAAGCGGATGGTCTTTCGTTTTCCATCATTGGTGGACAAGTGTACATATTCCACTTCCTTACCATCCGTTCCTTGGTAGGTTACATAGCCCAAAGAGCACATTACAAGGACCGCAATGCCGGCCGCGACCCTTAGAAGATTCCTTCTGTTATTACGGAAGATGTCTTTTCCAATGCTCCTATCTATTCGCGCCTTGACCTGATCCTTGATATCTTTTTCCTGTCCAGCAAGCCATTGATGGTCGGCCCGGTTTTCATCCTGTAGCGCCCGATAAAAATCCTCCACGAGCTTTATCTCCTTTTTATCGGCCTGCCCGTGCAGGTATTTTTCCAATAAATTTTGAAATTGTTTTTCCGTCATCTTTGTACTGTCTTCATGGGTAAGTATCCGTATTGGGATAGCACACGTACCGCACGTTACAGACTTAACGTTAGGATAATGTTCCTAACGTTTCCGTAATGTGCACGCTTAAAATTGAGCGGATATCAAAAGATGGAGAGGACCTGTTGACGAAGAAATCGCAGTGCCTTGCTGATCTGGGTTTCCACCGTCCTCTTGGAAATGTCCAATTCATCCGCAATTTCCTGGTTGGAGAGGTGTACGTACCTGCTAAGTCTAAAAATATTCTGGCATGCACTGGGCAGTTGACCAATGGCCCTTTCTATCTCTTCCTGCAGATCGCTTACTTCCCCTTGGGGCATTTCCCCATATTCCGGTAGTTGATCGAGTACCTCCAAGTGCACGACCTTTAGCCGTTTCCTTTTTAGATAGGAGAGGGACCTGTATTTTACCGCGGTTCCTATATAGGCACCAAAATCGTTTATTTCCAGTGTGTCCCGTCGTTCCCAAAGATCTATGAAGATTTCCTGGACAATATCCTTGGACAGTTCCCCGTCGCGCACCACATTATGGGCTTTCTTGATCAATTGTTGCCAAAACAGGTCATAAAGGTCATATAAAGCAGATCGATCCCCATTTTTTACCTGCGGCCAAAGATCGGAAGCCAGCGCGTTTGCCTTTGTAGAATTCATGGGGAAAAGTTAGTGTATCCCCGATGATGCCCTATTAAATTAATGTAATCTTATTGTTGGTTTTAATGGATTTTAAAGGAAATCCAAATTGGGGCCAAAGTAATTTAAATACATAATAAATGTAGGAAATTGGCGTCTTCCGAGCCACATATCCATTTCTGATAGCTATCCGTTATTGTTTTGAACAATGCCTAAAACTCCCCTATTAAAATTGGATATCATATTTTCCTGGGTGTGGGGATATCCGATATGCCCGCTTCAATTTCAATGTTGCGCCCGCCCCAATAGGCTTTCCTTTGTATTTCCATGTTTTCTTAGGAAAGGTTACCGATCTCTTTGGGGCGACGGAACCAACTTTATCAGGTCCTCCCAATTATGTCCTTTGTCGTACAGGCGCTGCGCCAAGGGCCAACACCTGGCACGTCATATCTTTATATAGGTTTTATTTCTATCCATATACCATAACAACAAGTAAAGAATGGCAAAACCGCCGATCGTCTTCAACGTTTCATAGTAACCTCCCACGTATTGTTCAAAACCGAACAGTAGGTAATTGGCTATTTGCGGAAAATCGATCACATGGGAAAGCACATAGGCGGTAATCGCATTTATACCGATGACCCGTAAGGGAAATGCCCATTTCGTATGCCCTTTTATGTCGGCTATCCAGTAGAAAAGCGCCATCAACAAAAAACATATCCCGGAAGAAAACAGCACAAAGGAGCTGTCCCAGATCTTCTTTACAATGGGATGCCAAATATGAAGTATCAGGCCCAAGGCAATACCGGCAATACCAACGAGTACAAGGTTTATGGCCACTTTCTGTCGAGGTAGATGGGATCGCAGCATTTCCCCGGCAAAAAGGCCGGATAACGTTGTTGCAATAAACCCCAATCCGGACAGGAACCACGTATATTGGTACCCATCATCAAAACGGCCGAAAATATAATGATCGATGTAGAGGGCAATATTCCTATCGGGCAACAGCTCGCTCCTTCCAATTCCAGGAACAATGGCGAATTCCAGTAAAAGTGCATATGCCATAAGACAGGCCGCAAAAAAAACATACCTTGCTTTTTTGCCCAAATGGATATAGGCCATACATGAAAAAAGGTAACCGACCGCAATTGCCTGAAGGGTGTTACTGAAAACCTGAAATTTATCCAGATCCAGGTGCAGTAGGTTCCCCTGTACTATCCATCCCAATATGAACAACAGCACAAAACGTTTAATGATATGCGGGTATAATTTCCATTGATGGTCCATTTCTTTTACCCTCCTTTCCATTGAAAAGGGAATGACCACCCCTACCACAAAAAGAAAGAGCGGCATGACCATATCATATACATGAAAACCGAACCATTCGGGATGTTCAAATTGGGTCGCCAATGCCCTTGTGAACGGGGTTTCGGCCCCTTGGTTCAAACTGTAAAAAAAACGATCCAAAAAAATGATCATGAGCATATCAAATCCCCTTAGGATATCAATGGACTGTAATCGATCTGGGATATAAAACCTTTTGTTCAATGTTCGGAATTTATGAAGTTTATGAATATAAAACATCGCCGGAACTATTCATAACCTAGTAAAAGCGTCAACAGGGCAACGTTTTCGCGTTGTATTCCCTAACACAAAATTGGAACACATTAGATTTGAAATAATGGCTTTCAAAATTCAAAAATAGCCTTGGCGAACCCTAAGGAAGATTAACGGAATTCACCAAGGCTTTTAGACCTTAGTTCCAAATTGTACTTTTGTCAGAAAGTGCTTTATTTTTGAATTTCGATGGTAATTGGAGCCCCGTCCCGATCTGGATAAATTTCCGCTCCATAATTAACGAACATCCCAAAATCCACCGTATCCCCCACCGTACCGAACAGACTCTTCGGTATACTGAATTCCACAGAGTTGGTCTCCGCATCAACAATGATAACCCCTGAAGCTTTAAAGCCTTCGGTAGTAATTGCATTCCAGGAAAATCCATTGCCCGGACCTACATGGTCATAAAATGAACCCCATCCAGGAATTACCGGAGGACCTTCATATAAAAATTCCGCACCAATGTTCCAAGTTTCGTTGTAACCGGTGGACATATCACCATCCGTATTAAAAAATAGATCGATGACAGGCAGTTCCATATTGGGACCTCCTTCCAAATAAATATTTATCAAAGGACCTTTGGTATAAAACTTCATCTTCTTAATGGTGAGGTTTGCCGCCATAAATTCATTTGATACCGGAACTACTTCCCAATCCTCAAAATCACCGTCTATTTCAATATCAGCATTTATGATTATGGGAGCGGAAATGGTTTTTGTAATAAATGCTTCCTGTCCCATTTCATTGGTTACCGTTAAAGAAACCAATAGTTCCCCTCCCTTAATGGAGTATGTATATACTGGGTCTTTTTCGTAAGAATAAAAGTTCAGATCTCCAAAATCCCATCTATAATTTGTTGCCCCTTCCGAAAGGTTGGTAAACGTAAAGGTACTCCCGTCACTGGTAAACGAAAAATCGGCAACGATCCCTCCTTCGGAGGCCACTTCATTATCGTCAGATCCACAACCCGCAAGCAAGGAAAAGGCGATGAAAAAATATAAAATTCTTAGTTTTTTCATAATTTTTTATTTAGGGTTAGTTTGGTTATTCAATGGTTACCGTATGTAATAGATCGTTGGAACCCGTGGAGACTTCCCACGTATCCGAATTGGCCAGACGAACGGAAAATTCCGGTCTGTCGGACAGGGCGTCGGCACTGTCCTCTATCTTTAGGAACAGTTGGTAGGAGCCTGCCGGAATACCTGAAAGGTTTACGGATTCCTTTATTTCCAGATCCATGGCCGGTATTACCTTCCTTACGTCAAGTGCCAATGCTTTTTTGTACAGCGTTCCCGTGTCGGCGGCTTTAAATACCAAAAACGTATTTTTAGAGTTGTAAACAGGGGCAAATCCTTCATTGTCCATACTAAGGTCCAGTTCAAAACTACCATTTACGGTCGCTTCCTTTTTTAAACGCGCCGTTTTTAGTAGAAGTCGATATCCCAACCTTTTTTGAAAATCATCAAAACAGCTGTTGTTTCTCCATTCCTGAAGCACAGGCCCATAATAATCCAGATTTAAATAGGTCCATTTTAAAAACTCCATTTCCGTTTCTGCGGTATTGCAACTGGCAATGGGCACCCCGGTAGGGGGACAGGTTTCCCCCCCGGTTGGCACAAAAAGAGCTTCCTTGCTGATATAATTTTTCTCGGCACTTACATTCTGGTAGGTTCCATAATCGTCCACACTGGCCAGGAAACAGTCATTATGGAACCCAACACGGGCAAGATCACTGTTGCCATAACCCACTGATCCGTCCATAGGCGTGGAGGTACCAAAGGCTTCTTGTTTATACAGGGGCGTTCTTACCTGGATTTTGATGTCTTTTGGCAACACCTCCAGTAATTTATCGATGACCGCTTTTTTATTCTCCGGAGTCGTCAAATTATTGCTGGTATAATACCACTCGCCCCAAGAGCCTATAAACCCGGCCTGCACAAACGCTATCACATCGGCATTTAACTCAAAAACAGGTTTTAACTGATCTAAATGCCTTTCAATACTACTAAGTGGTGCATCCGTATCCTCGGGGTCGCTGTTATAGGCAAAACGCAAAATACATTTTACTCCCGTGGCCCGTAACCGTTCAAAATCGGTTGTCATCAAATCGAGCTGGGCGGCACTTAGGTCGGATTCCTTGAACGCTTCCAAATAATAAAGTCGGTTTATAATGGTAACATTTTCGTTCTTTAAGTTTTCAAGGGTAGCCATATCCAAGGGCGAACCTTCCGAGGGCACACTCCATAAGTGCATAAATCCCCGTTCCGGATTGGCAAATATTTCATTGGATGCCTTATAGCTTATGGTGCTGAGGGTATCGTCGATCGGTTCTTCCGTTTCTTCTTCGGAACCATTATCGCTTCCACAGCTTAAAATAATCCCAAGGAATAAAAGTGCTATCGTTTTATATGTCATAATAAGTGTTTTTAGGATTTGTACCGATCAATAATCGTCCTTGATCCAGTTGTAAGGTTTTCTTTTTACCCAGTTGCCCCTTGTAAAATCAGGAAAGTCCTGAGGTTCCCCATTGTTTTCAATGGATGCCTCGGACAGCGGTGTAATGGCGCTCCATGCCGCCGCATCATAGGCATCCATTGGGGGCGCTATTTTTAATTTGGCAGATTCCACAAAGGCCTGGATGACAAAAAAGTCCATACCGCCATGGCCTGCGCCGTTCGCCAGTTCCCCATATTTTTTCCAAAGGGGATGGTCGTATTTCTGTAACCAGGAATCTGCGGTGTCCCATTCGTGCGGTTCCGAGGTTCCTTCCACATAGATCCTATTGCCATCAACCTCCCACAGTCCATTGGACCCTTGTACCCTAAACCCTAATGAATACGGTCTTGGAAGATTGGTGTCATGGGTGACCAATATGGTTTCGCCGTTAGCGGTCTCTATGGTCGACGTGATCACATCGCCCAACTTGAACTTCAGTTTGGCGTTGGGATGGTCCTCTCCACCATTTTTAACGATATAATCATGTAGTCCCACCCCTTTGGATGCGGTAGAGGTCAGCGTCATTAACCGGTTCCCCCTATTGATATCGCACATGACGGCAATGGGTCCCACCCCATGGGTAGGGTAAATATCCCCATTTCGTAAAAGGGAATGCTGCGTTCTCCATTTTGACTCTGAAATCCCTTTTTCCCCGAACTCCACGCCCTTTCCGTAGGCGGTCTTTCCATCATTGAACTTTACATGCCTAAGATCATGCTGGTATCCGCAACGGAAATGCACCAATTCCCCAAAAACATGCTGTCTTACCATGTTTAGAACGGCCATGATGTCCCTTCGGTAGTTCACGTTTTCCAAAATCATCAGGTGCGTACCGGTTTCCTCATGGGTGTTTACAAGGTCCCAGCATTCTTCCATGGTGTTCGCCGCCGAAACTTCAAGGCCAGTGTATTTTCCGGCCCTCATGGCATCCTTGGCCATGCGCGTATGCCATAACCAGGGAGTGGCAATAATAACGGCGTCCACATTATCCAAGGCAAGGAGATTCCTATAATCATACTCGTCCTTTCCGAAGACCATAGGTCTTTTATGCCCTTTTTCAACCATTTTTTCAACGGCCAGATTTGTCCTTGCCACATCAAGATCACAAATGGCCGTAATGCTCACATCGCTGCGCAACAAAAGGTTTTGCAAATGGTTTGTACCTCTTAGGCCAACCCCGATCATGCCTATTTTCAGTTTTTCCGAATTGGCATGCATCCCAAATGTAAAACCTGGCATTAATGAGATGCCGGTACCAAATATGGCCGATTTTCTTATAAAATTTCTTCTATTATCCATTGGTTCCATCTGTTTTCCTCAATATGGCGTTTCTTGTGAATATTATCACTTTTCTAAAAAATTGAACATTTTACCGACCAAAATCAATTATATCCTGGATTTTGTTTAAAATTGCCCTTCCCTTCACTGATTCGGGCCAAGGAAAATGGAAATAGGGCTTTATAAGGTTCACTTTCGCTAGCAACACCGTTTAGTTCATTGGCGTATTCTGTATACTTGCCATGACGTATAAGGTCGGCCCTATACTGTCCGTTTTCGCACCAATACTCATGGGAGCGTTCCAAAAGAATCATTGTGTTGAAGGTATCTATGTCAGCAAAATCACTTAGTTCTATCGGATCGAGGGTGGCCCTTGCCCTAACTTCATTTATAAGGTCTATCGACTCTTGTGTTGGGACACCCGTTTTATTCGCCAATGCTTCCGCTTTTGATAAGAGAACGTCAGCATATCTGTAGATAATCATATCTATGGTCGTCAGACCGGGCAATTCGGGATCTAATCCAATTTTTAATGGAATAGGGCCAAGCTGCATAAATTGAGCAGGATTAGACCTATTATAAGTTACTCCATCGGTACCTGTATATTCTGCAATAAGGTTTGTTTTTCTAATGTCATTTGGTTCAAAGGAGTCATAAAACTGCCAAGAACTCTGTACCGTACCAAATCCACTAACTCCGGGAAAGTTATTGGGAGCAGCCATAAGCTGCCATTGGTTTTCGCTGGTCCCTGCATAATCGGCAGGAACGGTAAAAATGATTTCCTTACTGTCCAATGGGGGTGTAACCTGCCATAATCCCACATAATCAGGATCTAGTTCATAGTAATTCATGTCCATGATCAAATTTGCCTGTGCCTCCACATCAGCCCATCTTTTTTGATGTAGATAAAGACGAATCAATAGCATTCGGGCCAATCCTTGGCTAAAGCGACCATATACCGCCTGATCGGGGAGAGGTAAATCTGCAGCCGCATCCAGAAGGTCCGCTTCGATAAAATTTACGGTTTCCTGTTCCGTCAACCTGGGCAATGGATTTTCGACCAATGGATTTTGGAGCACTTCCAATGGAGCTATTACCAATCCACCGTACATATCAAAAAGTTCATACGCCAAAAAGCCTCTGGCACATTTGATTTCTGCAATTCCTGCCTTTTTGATATTTTCATTTATATCGGAATTTTCAATACGGTCGATACTGAGCGTCATTGAGCTTATCTGGTTATAAAATGTGTCATAGTAGCGGGTAAAGGCGGTTGACGTTGGGTTATAACTGTGAAGAGTGGCCTGCTGCTGCTGACCGAAAGCTCCCTGTAAAATTTCAGTTGTGGCATCCAAGGTAAACATCAGTCCAGTTTCCGCAGTGGCATGTATTCCATTTGAATATCCCCCTCTAAGCGGATAATAAGCAGCTACTACCAGTGCTTCCACATCTGCCTCGGAAGCGGGGAAGATACTGGGGTTGATCTCATCGTAATTTATTGACTGTAGTTCCGGATCACAACCGGCCAATAGCATCATAAAGGAGGCGAGCAGATATGTTATTGTATTTTTCATATTTTGATTTTTTAAAATTTTAAATCCAGACCGATAGTATATGTCCTTACGTTCGGATATGCAGCAGTATATGCATCAGTTTCAGGATCAATACCGTCATAGGGAGTGATCACGAAGATATTTTGTCCATCCAATCTAATGTTGCCCCCAGATATATATTTTCCGAACCACTTAGCTGGCAATGCATATGACAAAGAGACATTTTGAAGCCGTACAAACCAGGCATCCTGCAGAAAGAAATCCCCCGAGTCATACTGTGAAAAACCATAATGGGAGGCAGGTCTGGTGGTCGAAGGATTATCTGGTGTCCAACGATCAAGGACACTTCGAAGCGCATTTCTACCATTGGTGGCGACCCCCACAGCGGTCACCCCGTACGCAAAATCGGTCTGATCTACAATTTGCCTTCCAAACATTGCGTTAAAATTAAAGTTCAACGAAAAGTTCTTGTAACGCATGGTATTGCTGAAACCTGCAATAAAATCAGGATCTGAAGATCCAATGAGGACGATATCTGCCTCATCGATTATCCCATCCGCTTCACCGGTCCTTTGAAATACACCATCTTCATCCACAACGGGATCTCCTGCACCGTCCCTTTGAAACCCATTGACATCTTTCAGTTTTATCTGGCCCGGGAACAGGTCCGGCTGCGCCGGTACCGTTTCCCCTGCTTGCATAATACCGTCCGATAAATAGGTAAATTGTGCCCTGATGGGATCGTCCACATTTTCATAAACTGAGGGTTTAAAGTCTTCGGCACGTTCCTTCCATCGATCGTCGTATTTTGAATAATTCAAGGTACTGCTCCATGTAAAATTCTCGGTGGAGATATTTACCGTATTCAACGTAAGTTCGATCCCTTTGCTCTGCGTGGTGCCCACATTGGCCCAAACCGTATTTATTTCATTATAGGAATTAATGGGCTTTAATTGTAATAAATCCGAAATTTCCTTATCAAAAACTTCGATCGATCCGGATATGCGCTGTTCAAAAAACCCAAAGTCCAAACCAAAATTCAATTCTTTGGTCGTTTCCCACTTTAAATCTGGATTTGCAAGTCGCGATGCAAAAACACCTATTAAAATAGACTCATCCGGATTTAAATAAGAAGGCCCGGCAGAATAAGCGGCAAAAGCGTTTCCGCCAATATCCGCATTTCCGGTTTCCCCATATCCTACCCTAAATTTCAATTGGGATATGGAAGAAGTATTGGATTTGATAAAAGATTCCTCTGCCATATTCCATCCTACCGCAACCGAAGGAAAAAGACCATATTTATTATTGTCGGCAAAAACACTGGCACCGTCCCGTCTTACTGTTGACGTGAAAATATACCGATCTTTGTAGACATAATTCAAACGTCCGAAATAAGATACAAAATTATTCTCCAATTTAGTGGAGCTCAATGTTTTCACCCCTGCCCCCGCATTAAGGTTGTTCCATAAAAAAGCATCCGTAATAAAATCGGTATTGCCCGCCGTGGAGCCTTCCGATTTGAACGACTGCTGCGAATAACCGAGCAGTACGTTCAAGCTGTGGTCTTCCAATATTTTTTTGGTGTAGTTTAAGGTAATGTCCAACAGTTTATCATCCTTGCGATTTGAACTGACAGAGGCTCGTCCATTTACCTGTTCGCCCCTAAGTGTAGTTCTGGGCAGGTACGTATTCCTGCTACTGTTTCCCTGATCGATCCCAGCTTGAACACGAGCGGTCAACCCTGGTATAGGTTTCATTTCCAAATAGAAATTTGATAGTGTCCTATCGATTACACCTTTGTCGGAAATGGTAAGCAATGAAAAAGGATTGGGTTCCACGGCATTATCGGGATTGGTGGGATAATTACCAAATTCATCGATCGCCTCAATGATGGGGCTCTGTTGAATGGCAGATCTGATAATTCCCGAATTTTCAAAAGGCTGGTCCCCTAACTGGGTATTGTCATTATTAATTCGGCTCATGGTCAAATTAACGCCTAAGCTTAAATGATCATTAATTTTCTGATCTATGTTCAGGCGCAATGAAGAACGCTCAAAAGCGGAGTTTTTAGGAATTCCTTTTTGCTCGAACAGGTTACCGGACAAATAATATTTGGTGGTCTCAGAACCTCCTTGTAAAGAGATATTGTGCTGCTGTATACTTCCATCACGAGTTACCAACGATAGCCAATCCGTGCCGGTACCTGCATTCCTGATCTGCTCATCGGAGTAATATCGTGAGAACGCTACACCGTTCACGGGATTGGCAATGGCCTCTTCCAAAGTCCTGGTACTATATGGTGCGACCCTGTTCAAAAATGCCCAGTTTTCAAAAGCTGCATCATTACGCAACTCCATCCATTCCTGCAACTCCAATACATCATAATCGTCGTTGTAATGCTGGTAGGAAAAAGACGTAGAGTAATCTACTTTCACTTTTCCGGTTTTTCCTTTTTTAGTTGTTATCAAGATGACACCGTTGGCCGCCCTCGCCCCATAAATGGCTGTTGAACTTGCGTCTTTTAATACATCGATGGATTCAATATCATTGGGATTGAAAGAATTTAGGATGTTTTGGGTTCCTCCATCATAGATATTCCCGCTACCAGGCTGTTGAAAGTCGGTTATGGGGAAACCATCAACCACAATCAAAGGCTGATTGCTTGCATTGATCGATCCCGCTCCCCTGATCTGCAAATCAAGTCCTCCCCCAGGTTGTGCACTATTTTGCGTGATCTGAAGACCTGCAACCCTACCTTGTAGCGCCTGACCTATCGAGGGGGTTGAGGACAGCACCAATTCTTCACTCTTGACCGATGAGATTGCACCTACAAGATCTTTCTTTCGCTGGGTTCCATATCCCACTACCACCACTTCGTTCAAACTGGTGGTATCGGGGGCCATGGAAACATCGATGGTCGTTTGCCCCGCTATGGCAATTTCCTGCGGGAGGTACCCCACATAGGAGACCGACAAAGTAGTTGTTTCCCTCGGGACCGTTATTTCGTATTCCCCATCAAAGTTGGTCACGGTACCGTTGCCGGTACCGGGCACCACCACAGAGGCCCCTGGAAGGGGCTGTCCGTTTTCGTCCAAAACCGTACCCCTGATAAGCACATCGTCCTGATCCAAAGGCCTACCTATACTGGCCCCGGAATTTTGGGTGTTGGGGGGTACGGGAAGAAGTTTTAGGATGATCTGTCTTCCTTTGATCGAATAATCGATATTGGTATCGGTAAAAAGCCGGTCGAGAACGGTAGCTATGGGTTCGTCCTCCACTTTGATCGATACGATGCGTTGAACGTTGATCTTGTTGATATTGTACAAAAATTTAAATTTGGAGGATGATTCGATCTCTGTCAGTACTTTTTCAATATTGACCTTCTCCATATCCAAACTGATCTTTGTGTTCTGTGCATAGGTGTTGGCGTGGGTCTGGAACATGATCATCATTAGGAACAAACATGTACATCTGATTCCGATATTCGATCTTACGCCAGGCGTGGTCCCGGGGAACGTATCTCTTTTTTTCATTTGTTTGGTTAAGGGTTAGTTTATAATTTTTTTGGTTTTTTATATCCAGGGCCCGATAGGGCCCATGGTTTCATGGTTTAATCACTGGGCGAGGCTTAATTGCTCTTTGCCTGTCCCGAAAGGTTACTTCAATTCCCCGTTATTAATTTTGGGGGCTGGTTCCGAGGTTGTTGACCGATTCATTTTTTTCATATATAAAGTTTAGGGTGGGGTAATAATGATCTTATCGTTCTTCCATTGATATTGAAAAGCGGTATCTTCCTTAAAGGAGTCCAGCACCTCTGCCAAGGTTTCCCCGTCAAAGGTGGCGTTAAATACTTGCTGGTCCAGAAATGCGTAATGATTCTCTATCGGGGTATTGTACTGACGTTCCAGTTTGATCCTTATATCCTTGAAAGAACTGTTTCTAAAGACCATTCTGCCCTGGATCCATGCCGTATATAGCTGGGTATCCACATTTTTCACACTTACCTTCCCTTTCTTTCGTTGCCAAACGGCCATCTGGCCCGGAACGAGCTTATGTCCCGATGAATGGGAATAAATACTGTCCGGCCCAAAAAGATGCACGGCCCCTTCAACAAGTACCGTACTCATGGCATTATCGTCCGCATAGTTGGATATATTAAAACTTGTTCCCACTACCTTAACCTTCATATCGTCAACATGTACAAAAAAGGGAACCTTTTCATTTTTGGCGACCTCAAAAAAAGCCTCTCCCTTCAAAAAGACCTCCCTTGTTTCCATGTGTTCGAAATGGGTTGGATACCTTAGGGAGGAGCCTGCGTTTAAATGTATGTTGGTGCCGTCGCTCAGGGCAACCCGGAACTGTTTCCCATACGGAACGGAAAGGATATTGTAGGATGCCTTACCGTTGGCCGCCTTCGTCTCGCTTCCCTTTAAATATTGAATACTTTTACCGGTATGCTGCCCAACTGCCTTTCCCTGGCGATCCTTGATTACGGATTTCCCGTTCGAATCCAAAATTTCAACACTCCCATCTTCCAACTGTAAGGTAATGACATCATAATCGGCGGGCACTAAAGTTTCCTTGTACAGCGATTCCCTGTAAATGGCTACGGAAATGGCCAGCACACCAATAAGAAGGGCGGCATATTTTAAACTGAAAAGAACAAGAGATCTGATCCGTCGCTTTTCCTTCATTCTGTCCAGCTTTCCCACTACCTTGTTCCATCCCTCCCCTGCATCCAACTGGGAATAAGCGGTAAAATCGAGCCCTTTTTCGTTCAGTAATTGAAACTGCTCGAAAATCTCCCTGTTCTTTGGTGATTCCCGGAGCCATTTTTGCAATAATAGCTCCTCTTCCGTGGAAAGGCTTCCCCGTAATTTTTGTGAAGGATCAGTTGGTTCCTGCATGGTTCGGTATTAAGGGGTTTGCCTTTTTTATAGAGACCCAAAACTTTTAAAAGAGGGTGAACCGATTTCCGACTTTTTTAATTAAATGTTAAATAAAGGGAAAGAAAAAGCCAACCATTCCAAGAATATGGATATTATAAAGGGAAACCCTAAGGTATTTGTAGGCTTTTTTTAATTGTGTCTTAACAGTGTTCACGGATATTTCCATTACCTCAGCGGTCTCACGGTATTTAAGCCCTTCCGAACAGCAAAGCAGGAAAATTCTTTTGCACTGCTCGGGCAATTTTTCTATTTCCCGGTACAGCAACAGTTTTTTCTCCATAATGATCATTTCCTGTTCCCTTGTGAGGTCGTTATAAGCTAAGGGATTCCCTATTTTTTCCCGAACGGTTCCTTTTCTTTTGGCCTTTTCCATTCTCTTAAAAGTGGCGTTCCTGACGGCTATCCTCAAATAATTTTTAAAATCGGAAATCCCATCCCATCTATTCTTGGAAATGATGGTCACGAAAACATCCTGGACAATGTCCTCCGATTCGGACATGTCACGTATATAATAATGGCTAAGGGCGCATAAGTCCCTATAATGCTCCTTAAATATAACTTCGATATGTTCCCTATTTTCCATCTCGATCCTGTTTAAAAATTCAGGGGAATCCTTCCCTATTATTATTTTGCTATTCCATTCATCCCTTCCATATGGCCATTGTGGCCAATACATTGAACATAGGCAATAAGGACGGTCCCATCACCCTAAAACTTCCATCTGACAAAAGCCTCCATGGCGGCATAGTGCGATAATCCCAATCTGTCGTACTCTTCGGCGGTCTCCCTGTTCCGATCTTCGGCCCGTTGCCAAAACTCCCTACTGTCAGACCCCTGAAATACCACACCGTCCTTTTGCGATTGGTGCTTAAAAATGCCATGCCGTTTTTGCAGCACCTGATCTGGTCCCATGGGAACCGCCATTTCTATCTCATCCATTCCCCACTCCTGCCAAGCTCCCCTGTAAAGCCATACCCAACAATCTTTCATAAAGTCCTTTTCCTTTAGGGACCTTACCGCTGCAAATACGGCATCCAAACATACCTTGTGCGTACCGTGTGGGTCTGCCAGATCACCGGCCGCATATATTTGATGTGGTTTGATCTCATTGATGAGATCGATCGTTCTCTGGATATCTTCCGTTCCCAGTGGCTTCTTTTCAATGGTACCGGTTTCGTAGAATGGGAGTTCCATAAAATGGATACGATCATTGGGCAACCCTACGAAGTGACAAGTGGATCGGGCCTCACCTTGTCTGATAAGACCTTTTATATAACGAATTTCAGGGATGTCCACATCACTTGATTTCTTCTGCTCCAAAAATGATTTGGCCTTTCCATAAATGGCCGAAGCCTCCGTATTGTCCAGTCCGAACTTGGTATTATAATCGCAAACAAAATTAGCGAAACGAAGGGCCTCACTGTCGGCAACGGCAATGTTTCCCGATGTCTGGTAAGCTACGTGCACCTCATGTCCCTGTTCGTGCAGCCTGATGAACGTTCCTCCCATACTTATAATATCATCATCGGGATGGGGACTGAATATGATAACCCTTTTTTGGGCCGGAAAAGCCCTTTCCGGGCGTTTGGAATCGTCCGCATCGGGTTTTCCGCCCGGCCATCCGGTAATGGTATTCTGTAGCAAATTGAATATTTGGATGTTGATATCATATGCAGGACCTGAATCTGCCAATAGGTCGCTCATGCCATTTTCAATATAATCCGCATCGGTGAGCATGAGGATCGGTTTTTGTAGGCGCAGTGCCAATCCCAGTACGGCCTTCCTGACCATCTTATCCGTCCACGCCACTTTCTCTACGAGCCAAGGGGTATTGATCCGGGTTAGTTTGGACGCTGCTTCCCTATCCAGGACAAATGTGACGTTGTTGTGGGCCTGAAGGAAGGATGCGGGTACCAGATTTGTCACCCCATCTTCCACGGCGGTCCTAATAATTGCCGATTTGCCTTCTCCCCAGGCCAGTAGGATGACCCGCTTAGCTTCCATTATCTTTTTAATACCCAAGGTGATGGCGGTTCTAGGGGTATTGCCTAGACCCGAAAAATCCTTACTTGCCGCCAATCGTGTAATATGGTCCAATGCCACCAATCGCGTTCTGGAGTTTTGAAGGGATCCCGATTCATTGAAGCCAATATGTCCATTTCCCCCAATCCCGAGTATTTGAAGGTCGATACCCCCCATTGACTCAATTTTGGACTCCCAATTGCTGCAATAGGCCGCAATCTCTTCCTTGGAAAGGGTTCCGTCCGGAATATGGACGTTTTCGGGAAGTATATCCACATGGTCAAAGAGCAGTTCATGCATGAACCTCACATAACTGTTGATGGAATCGGGCTGCATTGGATAATACTCGTCCAGATTAAAGGAAACAACATTTTGGAAGCTAAGGCCTTCTTCCCTGTGCATCCTTACCAGTTCCGCATATAGCCCCTTGGGTGAGGAACCCGTGGCCAGACCTAGTATACAGGGTTCCCCCTTTTCCCTTTTATTTTCTATAAGTTGTGCAATTTCCTTGGCCACAGCTTTGGATGCCTCTGTAGAATTATCAAAAACAAGTGTCCCGATATTTTCGAATCTTTTTTCAAATCCTGTAGCTTTGTCCGTGCTGCTCCTTAACATATTGCTTTATTTATGATGGTTCTCAATTCTATTCCTTTTCAATTTTTCCGATAGGTTACTTACCTACCATTCCAACGATGGATAATGTTTCTTTAAAAAGATCTTCACTTCGGAAATATCCTCTTTGGCGGTAAGGTCCGGAACATGCTCCGATAAGGGTATTCCCAAGGTAGTTCCGGGATGCCGGCCCACCATGTTCAGGAGGGCCGTGGGAAGTTCCTTTTCGTTCCTTTCGGGATGTACGGGACAGGCCTCCAAAAATGGATGGAACATCGGGCCGTTAAATTTAAAGGCGTTCATACTAACACGTACCTTTCCTTCCGAATCCCTGAACCTTTCTACCTGATCAGGGGTGGGTTTTTCCAAAATGTCCATTAATTGGCCCGTTTTGTCCAAGGCAGCGATCGCAAAGCGGGAAATCCGTTCCTCCGGAAAGTCCATGGCACTCCGATCATAGGCTATAAATGCATTTGGGGAAGTCGTTTCCCTTAGGGCCAAAAGGGCCCGAACCGAATAAAGGTTGTCACTGTTGCAGACCGTATAGGATCCGGAATTCAGTTCAGGGTAAAAATTTACTGCTTGCAAAAGGGCATCGGCCGTTCCAAAGGGCTTTTCCCTCCCTTCGGGAATATATTGAACCGCAAAGGATATATTGAGTCCGTGAAAATTATTATCCTTGTCCCTACTGCCATAAAATTCCTTAAAAAGGTCTCCCTGCTCCCCTATCACCACCGTTATATTGGTGTACCCGGCCATTTTGGCATTGTACAATAGGTAATCCATTAAGGGCCTTCCGTTGGGCCCTACACCAATAAGGCCCTTGCTTCTTTTGTTGGCCTGTAAAATCTCCTCTTCGGTCAGGTCCTTCAATTTTTCCAAAGGTTCCTTCTTCATTCTTGAAGACGCCCCTCCCGCTAAAATGATCAAATTGGTATGCATGTTTGTTTTCTTTAATAAATCAGTTTATAATTCGTGCCCCTTTATCCACATTTACTCCATAGGCCTCTTTGGCCCCAGCGCCCATCAAGGCCTCACAGACTTGTTCCCTGGCTTTGGGAGGCGCCAAAACCACTATGCTTCCACCGCCGCCGGACCCCACTATCTTGGCCCCATATGCCCCGGCATAAAGAGCTGCATCCACCATCTTATCTATGCGGGGTACCGTAATTTTCAACAGATCTCTTAGTACGGCATGATGGTCGTTCATCAGCTCGCCCAACCGGAGGGGATCTGGGTCGCCCCCCTCAAATTCCTTAAGGGCTTCCCCGGTATAATGGTGGTTTTTTATGGCAGCCTCAAAATAGGGGGTCGCATCGGCCTTCAGACAACTTTTAAATCTTCGCATATCATCCAACGTGGCCGTATGGAGGTCGAAATCGGAAAAGTTGGTGCTTACGGTGTCCAAGGCAGCTAGTGCACTGCCCTTTACGCGCGACAACAATCCGACCGTTTCTTTCGGCACTCCCGAAACGCCCGTGATCAGACCGTCGAGACGAGTGCCTATTACCTTAAAGGAATACGGCTTGCTGGTAGTGATATGAACAATATTGCCGACACCAATGCTAAAATGGTCCATCATTCCTCCAGGCTCCCCGTGTTCGACGACTTCCGAGGCATGGCCCAAAACAGATAACAATTCCGGCCCAACCTCCCCTCGGATGCCGAACGCCCTTATAAGAAAGTTGATCCATGCCAGTAAAAGCGCCGATGAACTGGAGGTGCCGGAATTGATGGGGATGTTGCCCCGCACGGTAATATCGTATCCCCTATCGGGAATACAGCCATAACGTCCCAGGACCCGTAAGGAAGAGGCAAAATAATCACGTGGCGCCAAGTTCGGGAAGGCCTCGCCAACGCCAATTACCCTGACTTCACCTATATCCGCCATATCCAGCCTAAAGACATTCAAGTTATTCGGAACCGCCTCCAAGGTTACATAGCGGTCTATGGCACAAGCGATCACCGGAAGGCCCAAGTAATCCTGATGATCCCCAAAAAGACATGTGCGCCCCGGGGCAATGGAGGTAATGGTTCCCTGAAGGTTGATAGTATCTGTTTCCATTATAATTTGTAAGATAAAAAGACAAGTTCCCAACATCTAAAATGGACTTGCTTTTAGCTAATGTATATTCAAAAAATGGAATGGCAAAGAAATTGGAACAAAAATGTGCTCGAACACACCAAAAAAGTGTTCTCGAGCACATTTTTCAGATCCCTTTTCCCATTTTGTTATATTTGCATCATGGAAAAAAAATATACCATAAAGGATATAGCGGTTTTGGCAGGCGTTTCCAAGGGTACCGTTGATCGCGTCCTGCACAAACGTGGAAGGGTATCGGAAAACGCGCTCGAAAAAGTGAACGCCGTCCTTCGGGAGATAGACTACCAGCCCGACCTGATGGCCCGCAACCTAAAGAACAATAAGACCTATTCCATAATTGTGGTAATGCCCGACCCTTCCATGGACCCCTATTGGTCCCCTGCCTTACTGGGCATTGCCGAGGCCATGGAAGAGTTTAGACAGTTCAAGGTAACGGTCACCCATTTCCTCTACCCACCGGACAGCCCAAAACTGTATTTGGAAACCAATTCCAAGGTGATGCTTTCCAAACCCGATGCGGTACTTTTGGTGCCCATCTTTTTTAAGGAGACCTTGCGCATCCTAACGGACTACCGATCCAATAATATCCTGGTGACCACTTTTAATAGTCATGTTGACTCTCCCTATATCAACAGTTTTGTGGGGCAAGATCTGGTACAGAGCGGACGGGTAGCCGCCAAACTTCTAAATTCCGTGGTACGGGAAGGTCTTTTGGCCATTGTACATATAGATGAAGTGCTTAAGAACGCGGTGCACATACAAGAAAAGGAGAAAGGGTTCAGGGACTACTTTTCCCAAGTGGAAGGACGGTACGAATTGGTAACCGTAAAGCTTAAAAATACTTCCTTTGCCGAAGATCTGCCTCTTTTCCTAAAGCAGCACCCCAAACTTACAGGGATTTTTGTGACCACTTCAAAAGCGTACAAGGTGGCCCGTGTGCTGGAAGCGGATCGCTTATCCAAAATCGCCCTGGTCGGATATGACCTCTTGGAGGAGAACCTCCGATTTCTAAGGAACGGCACGATCGATTTTCTGATCCACCAAAACCCCAAACGACAGGCATATCTCGGAGTGGCGCATTTAGTGGAGCATTTTCTTTTTAATAAGGAAATACCCTCAACAAAACTCTTGCCCATAGACATCATCAATTCGGAAAATGCCGTGTACCAAAACCTATAAAAAAATACGCGATTTCGGTACCCCTCCCCACCATCCGACCTATTTAATACAACGGTAGCAAACCTATTTCCTTGGAATGTGCCATAGCGTCCACGGTACTGTGGTAATAACAGGTTTCGGCCCCCATATCGGCCATATTTTCCATAAGGGAAACAATTTTGCCTTTTGGCCTTCTTCCCGACTGTCTTATATAAACGGCTACCACCGTCTTGGGAAATATTTTTATGATCCTTTCATAGATATAGGGGTCTTGCTGACTATCGTCCCCCAATAGCACAAAACGTAACAATGGATAGAATTCCAGAAGGTGTTTGATCTTATAAAATTTATGGTCGTGGCTCCCGCTGCCGGTAAAGAGAAAATCGCCCAATCCGGTTTTGATGTTCTTTAGCTTTAAGACCGCTTTGGGAAAATCGTGTATCTTGGTAAATCCATAAATAAGATTATAAAGGTTCCATTCGCTGCTGGAAACATAAAAAAAGGCATTGTGGTCGGGCCCTTCCTTTCTGCCTGCCTTGCCCAGCAAACGATAGTGTTCCACCACCCCATCAAAAAACTTGCGCTTGTTCATGTTCCTGGTAAGCAGAAGGTATATCTTTAATATAAAATTGTTGGAATGGGAAATTAAAAAGGTGTCGTCAATATCTGAAATCAGTCCGTAATTTCCCGGATATGGTTTTAAAAATTCCCCTTCCGCCCTTAGTTCCCCTGCTGCGTGCATCACCGAAACGGAATAGGAATGCCATCCGCTTTCCAAGGGCAGGCTATAGGGAACCGAAAACCTGAAATAACCATCATCCAAGGTCTTGGTGGTAAGTACGATATCCTTGAACCGTAAGGTCACCTCCACATTGCCAAGGGTCCTTATATTGAAAAGCCGCAGCACGGAAAGCGCATATCGAAGTTTCCTCCCTTCCAAAGAGTACTGATCGGGAGTGTTTTTTTTAAAAACATGGCCGAACAAAATAATCCCCTGATCATTGGCATACCCCCTATAATTTTTGAGATTTAATTTCATCGATCCATCCTTTAATTGATTAACTTTAAAAATAGGTATTTTAAAAAACCCCCATGGCACGAAATCCACAGAAAATTCTAATTGTTGTAAATCCGATATCCGGCGATCTGGACAAAAGTGAAATTTTGGAGCGGATAAAGCTGGCATTGGCCAAGGAGGATACGATCCAAATATTCAATACCACCGGAGAGGAAGATCTAAAGAATTTGGGGTCGGTGGCCAATAATTTCGGGCCCGACAGGATTCTGGCAGTGGGCGGCGATGGCACCATACAATTGATATCCGAGGCGCTACAGGGCGAAAAGCCGATTATCGGCATCATCCCTGCCGGATCTGCCAATGGACTTGCAACTGACCTTGACCTGCCGCCTGAAATTGAGGAGGCCATTCCGATCGCGCTCGGCAGCAGGACCACTTGGGTGGATACCCTTCTTATAAACGATACCTTCGGGCTCCATATCAGTGATCTTGGGATAAATGCGGAATTGATCCAGAATTATTCCGAAAGTACCATAAGGGGCTATTTTGGATATGCCCTTAACGTCATCCCTACCCTAGTAAATACCGACACCCCATATGAGCTCACATTGGAGGCCAACGGGGAAACCAGGACCGTGCAGGCGGTCATGTTGGCCTTTGCCAACAGCAAGAAATTTGGCACAGGTGCCATGGTGAACCCGGATGGAAAAATAGACGATGGTAAATTCGAAGTGCTTATATTCAAGAAACTCGACATCATGGAGATTTTAAAGACCCTTATGTCCAATACGGACATGGATCCGGAATTTGTAGAGATCGTACAGACCACAAAAGCCTTGGTTACATCCAAAATTCCCATCAGCCTTCAGATCGACGGGGAACCTTTTGGAAAGGTAAACAAGGTCTCCGTATCGATCCTTCCCAAAAATATTCAAGTGGCCATAGGGATTTGAAAATACATACCAAATTCGTAGCAAGCCCGCAAGGCCTAAGAAGGAAAACTAAAATAACCCGCCAAAGGCGGGCGTCGTAGCATTTAAATCTCGATTATAGAGTAGATCCCAATTAGAAAGTTCAACCCTTTATTTCTTGCAATAGGTCGGAAAGGTCAAGGGGCCTGGTGTACATTTCCAACGACCCGTCCTCCTTCCGGGGCCAGAGTTCGTGGGGCCGGTCCCAATACAGCTCCACCCCGTTTTCATCGGGGTCGTTTAAATAGAGGGCTTCGGACACTCCGTGATCGGCCGCTCCGGTCAAGGGATATCCCTCCCTTTTCAATCGATCCAAGATAATGGCCAAGTCTTTTCGCGTCGGATACAGAATGGCCGTATGGAAAAGTCCGACCGAATTTTTGCTGGCAGGCGGTGCATCTTTACTGAGCCATGTGTTCAGACCGATATGGTGGTGGTAACCCCCCGCCGAAATAAAAGCGGCCTCTTTTCCATAGGTTGTAGTTATCCGAAAGCCAAGCAGTCCACAGTAAAAATCCAGAGATCTTTGAAGGTCGCTTACCTTTAAATGTACGTGGCCAATCCGTGTGTTCTGTGGTATTTTATAGTGTTCGTGCTCCATTTTTTGTCCAATTTATCTATCACAATACGCCTCGCGAATTTGCTCCGAGGTACTATGCTATTTGTTATTATCCTTATTATAAGCTCTTTCCCTAAATTCGGAAGGTGACAGTCCGTAATGGTCCTTGAATATTTTTGAAATATAACTCTGACTGTTGAGCCCTATCCTGTACATGATCTCCGAAATGCTCAATTGGGTCTCCAACAGAAGCGTGGAAGCGGTAGAAAGCCGCGTTTCCATTATAAAATCGTTTACGGTGCGACCGTACAATTGTTGGAAGCCCTGCTGTAATTTGTTTACGTTCAGTCCGACCTCCTTTGCAATTTCAGGAATGGGCCGAAGGTTGGAAAGTTCCTGTTTGATCATTCTTTGGGCCTTTTCTATCTGGTGTATCTCCGACCTTCTAAAGACCGAACGTTTACTTTCTTCCGAAATATCATCTTCGAACTGTTCCATCTGTCGGGCCAAAATCTGAAATGTATGCCCTTCCAAGGCCATTCTTTCCAATATAAGGTTTCCCGAAAATCCGTTGATCTCCTTAAATATTTTGGACATACCCAGACTGTAGAATCCCTCGTAATAAAATGTCTTCGAAGCATTGATATCCGTAAAAACCTCTCTGAGTTGAGCGTTCATCGAATTAAGTTCACAATCCATATAATCCCGGAACACAAGTCGGTCTATTTCCAAACTGGAAAGCACGGTCCTGGATTTTGCCTTAAATTTAAGGATATGTCCGTTGAAGGCACTGCTTGCCACAATGGCACTCTTGTACAATTCTATATTATGCGCCACGTTATCGTTCTGAAATTGGTGGTCCACCGCGCCTTCTTGACAAAAAAGAAATTTCAGTGGATGTGTTTTATCCACTGTAAAATGTATTTCCACATCTTCTAAAAAGGTACAGTCGTAGTGGATGATTCCTAGACCAGAGGCAAAGTTGATCCCAAAAATATGTCCGGCACCGACCGTCTCCGGTAGCTGTACCACATATCGGTTGCAGGAAGATGTGTACCCGACCCCAAATTCGGATGCCAGGTCCCTAATGACTTCTGCCAAGGGCAAGGATTTAACATGTAAAATGTCCATTGATATTTATTTGGTTAAAATAGTATCCGTTGAAAATCGGCGCAAAAAAAATAAAAATTCGTTATATACAATTAAAAGCGATAAAAATAAGTCCTAATTTGTTAATGTATGTGGCAATACCGTTAACCAACAATAATGATAATGAATATTTTTGATGTTCGGGAATATCAACGGGATTCTTTTGGAGCACCATTTGGACCCATGAGGTACGCCGAGTAAAAACAACTGGTATGCAGAAGCTTTACAAAGGTGTATTATTTGCCGAGGACGATGAGGATGATCGGGTATTATTTGAAGATGCCGTAAAGGAAAGTTTTCCGAACATTTCCATGACAGGATATGATAGGTGCGAAAATTTGTTGCAAGATTTAATGGGTAGCATCCTCAACCTTCCGGAACTTATATTCTTGGATCTTAATATGCCGGGGATGAACGGTTTGGACTGTCTTCGTGCAATACGCGAATCTGCCAAGTTCAAACATATTCCCGTAATCATGCTTTCTACCTCCTCCTCTGAAATGAACATCAAGGAAAGTATGTCATTGGGAGCCAATGGGTATATTACCAAGCCTTCCAGTTTCTTGCAATTGCGGACGGTGCTTGAAAAATCGATCTCTGAATTTGTGGACAGGGTACATCTGATATGATGGTTCGGCATCGGATACAGCAAAACTATTTTATGTTTTGACCTATTTAACAAATAAAATGATCTAATAAAATAGGATTCAAATATTTTTTATCAAATTCCATCTTTTTCGCTAATAATTTTAACAATTTATAAGAACTTTACTATCTTAGAGGGGAACAATTAAACCATTAATTATGAGAAGTCTGCTTTGGCTCGTTGCCGTTATTTGTATCGTTATTTGGGTCTTGGGTCTATTGGATATCGTTCCGGGACTGGCTACCAGTAATTTACTGCATATTTTAATAGTAATTGCCGTAGTCGTAATTCTTTACAATATTATATCCGGGAGGAAACCTTTGTAAAAAATCAGTAAAGTAAGGGGAGGTATTTGACAATAGGATCATTTCCGGTAAGTTAGGTCATCCCTATCAATTGAGAGAGCCTGGAATGGACCATACCACTTCCAGGCTCTTTTTTCTTTATAAGTTGTCGCGATCCCGAATATGGCCATTGATCGGATGTCTTTTAAAGGACAAAGGGAACCAAAATGATATTTCACATTTTAAGTTCCCTTTGCTATCCTATTTTTTCAATGGCATTATCCATCGAATACCACGGGTATGATCTCAGCCCTTACTTTATAAAAGCACCCCGATTAGGATACCATAAAGATAAAACGATCTTGGCCATTGTGCAAGCCCTCGTGCGTTATATAGGTGATTGCGTCACTAATTTTAATGAATGGGGACATTTACAATTCCACCCTATAGTTCCTTTCTTAGGTACATATTGCCATTGATCGTATTCAGCTTAAGCTTATGTACCGCATTGTCGGTGGCGCCCTCTATTTCCTGTCCGATCATCTTATCCTTGGAAGAAGCGAATTTTAGTCGCTCGTCCGCAAAGATATTACCATGTATGGTTTCGGCCTTAAGGCGTGTGTTGACCATTATCAGGTCTATTTCGCCGTTGATCGTATTCAGGTCCAAGGTGCCAGCGTATTTTTTAATATCGATGTTCCCGTTTATAAGTTCGGCGCTGAACTGCCCCTCCACCAGATCGGATTTCAGGTTTCCATTGATGCTGCTCACTTTGAACACCGCATTTTTGGGAACATACAGGGTATAATTAAAGGTATATTCGAAATTTGAACAGCAATAACCGTTCTTACTATTGGAACCGTTTCCGTCCCTCTCCTTTTGAAATGCCTTAAAAATAGGGACGGGATCTGAAACGATGGATATGGTAGCGCCCCCCTCATCAATGTCCAATTTATAAAGATCCAAGTATTTACCATCTTCAGTGGTCAGGTCCGCCTTAAAATAAATAGTAGGTTTGTCCCAAGTCTTGACTTCAATTTCCGAAGCGAACTTAACATCCATGGTTATCGTGCGATTTCCATATTCGATATTTCGTTCAATGGTCTTTTGCGCATGGGCACTAAGGCCCCAAAGTCCCAATAATAGGGCAATTAAGAGTGTTTTCATAGTTGGTTATTTTATTGTTTTTTCCTTAAATAGATATTCCCTGTGGCCGAATTCAAATTGATCTTGACCCCACCTTTATTGATCGCCCCATTTATTTTTTGGGTGGATACGGCCTTTAGACCGTTTTTATCCGGTACGCTCAGATCAAAATTCGTATATATTTCCCCCATAGTGGATTGCAGGGAAAGATCTGCGGGCGTATCGGTGGGAAGGGTAATGTCGACCTCCCCGGTGGCGGTCGAAATGGAGATGGGCGCCGCTTGGTTCACCTTGTTGAAGGTTACGGAGATATTTCCGGTATTGGAATTGGCGGTAATGGGTCCCGTGGCCTCCAAAATGGTAATATTTCCCGTCACTTCGGCGCTCGCTTCTATTTCCCCACTAAAACCGGTAATCTCCATATCGTTCAGACCTTTGCTGTTTACGGAAATGTTCTGGTTGGAGGGCAGGTAAATTTCCGATGAGCCCCCGTCCATCTTCCGAAGGTTTCGGATGATCAGGTCGTTCCCGTCCTTGAATACATAAAAACCTACCTCGGTATTATCGGTTCCGTCGTCCCCTACCAATCGCAATCCTTTTGCCTTCTCGGGAATAGGGTCCGTGGTCTTTCCCTTTATCAGCAACTGTGACTTGGAATGGGTTTTTAACACAATGTCCGACTTAGACTCGATTTTTACCCATTTGATACCGTCGAGGGAGTGCGTATATCCTTGTGCCCAAAGGCCGGTGGACAGTACAAATACCGTTAAAAATGCAATTGATCGTTTCATAACTGTTCGTTTTTTGATGATTATATAATACTTGGAATTAATGATTCTATCTGTTCCTTTACGAAGGGTTGGGTGTCCTCTTGGTCCAAAAGATCCCGCATCGGCGCAATCGCCCGTTTTTCCTGGATCCTGACCAAAGTGTGTATAATGGCTATCTGTACCGTTGGGTCTTTCTCGGTTTTTAGGGCCTTTATAAAAGCGTCCTTTACTTGCCCGAAAGAAGTGAATTTTCCCAACGCCTCCACCGCCGTCAACCGTACATTGGTGTTTTCGTCGTACAACATCCTATCTGCAAGGGCCCCTATTATTTCCGTATCCAATTTGTCCTGCTCCGTGATGAAATTTACCCCCTGGATGCGCTTACTGGCGGAGGCGTTCTCCATTAGGGACAACATGGCCGTTTGTCTTACTTCCAAGGTTTCCGCCCGCAGATTGCCGATCTGTTCCATATTGGTGTTCCCTTCCTGGTATTTGCCAAAAAAATAGGCGCCCACCAACAGGGCCACTCCCGCCGCCATCCGTACGCCCCCCATTGCCCATTCTTTTGTTTTCCTGCCCTTTCCAACTTGAAGGGGAAGCACCTTGGTGTCCAATTCCTTCTCCTTTTCCACAAGGGCATAAAAGTTGGTTCGCAGGGAGGCGGAAGGCCTTTCCATTGCTTCATTTTTAAATGCCGAAAGGATGGTTTTCAGTTCCTCCAGTTCCTGGGAACAGGTCGCACAGCTTTCCAAATGTGCCCTCACCTCTTCACGTTGGTATGCTTCCAGCGTTCCGTCCAGATAATCCACCAACCGATCCTTGATATGTGCTGTTTCCATATTCAAATTATTTCAAAATAAATTTCCCTTAATTTGCCCAATGCCCTGCTTACCTTTGTCTTGATCGCTCCCGGCGTACTACCCGTCATTTCCGCAAGCTCCGCATATTTGATTTCCTGAAAGCGGTTCAATAGCAATAATTCCCGGTCCGAAGCTTCTAACTTGGACAGGGCCCTATGGAGGTGGGAAAACTCCTCTTCCCTCCCCTCTGGCTCTTGCAACTGTACTTCGTTCAGTTGGTCCATATCCCCGTCTGTATGCCTTTGGTTCCTAAAATGGGTGTTCAGACTGTTTCTGGCAATGGTGAAAAGCCAAGAAACGAACTTGCCATTGTTATAGGAGGTCCGGTACTTCATGATCTTATAGAAAACGTCTTGGGCAATATCCTCGCTCAGCATACGGTCGCCCGTCATTTTGTAGAGAAAATTAAAGACATGCATATGATGCCTCTCAAAAAGGAGCTTTAGGCCATCCAGGTTTCCCCTTGCCACGTCCATCATCAAATTTTCATCCGTCAATGTTTCCAAAAGACTTTACGTTAGGTTTCATCCATATATAGTCTGGAATTTACAAAAGGTTACAGTCTTGCCGTTTATTTTTTTGTCATCCGCTCCGCTAGCGGGCTTTATGGATGGAAAATATCCGTAACAGTTTTTACCGTCCGTCCAAATGCCCGTTTTTTCGATAAAACGAGGCCGCACGGCAGTTGTTCTTATTTTGTGGCGGATAAACGAATTTTTGAAGGGCCGGTCCGAAAACTTTCCATCTTTGGGAAATCAAAACAATACCATATGAAGACAGTTTTACTTGTTAAGGAAATTTACCTGGACACTTTCAGGAACATAGGAAACTACCTATTGCGGAATTATTTTAAGGCATTTGCCTTTTTTAGTTTTAGTATGTTCTGCATAGTTGTCTATGCTTTTGTATTTCGTTTGGTAACGGGTTTTGCATTTGATTGATGGCCACTATGGAACATATGAGAAAACGGTTCGATCTAATTTTTGGGTTTGGTTGTATTGCGATATCCATTATACTGCTGCTGTACACGGTACTGGAAGATATTGGCTTGCGCTAGGTGTAGTAAAAAGATAATTTCATCCAGACCTTGTCGATCCAAGAGGCATTAGGATTCCCACCATTTTTGCACCCAACATTTTGGTTATGGCACGATTCGATTGCCTTCCTTGTCAATCAGCACCGCATAAGGATTTTTACGAAGATAATTGTGTATTATTGCCGATGTGTGGTTGGTATCGGATCGTGGTTCCAAGAAATTATGGAATTCCCCGAAATGGGAAATTCCTTCTTCCTTTGGGACATAACCGAAGCCTTTATAACGTCCCTCGGAAACCAATACAAAGCTATCCTCATTTTTACCCCGGCCCTTCTCCCGGATGATGTAACTGTCCGATAGCCCTTCCAGTACGGAAATTGCCTTCATGACCCTCTTGTTGTAACGGTATTTTTCTTCCCTTCCGGAACATATTCCCCCGCAGGGGCACTCCCGATTATTGCTGTTTTTAATAAAATCCTTCCCCAATCCACAGTAAATCGGGCAAAGTTGGAACCGTAAACAGAGTTCCCCGACTTTTTGTAGGGCTTGCGCCCTATTGTAAAAGGATGTCTGCCCCAAATCCGAAAAGACGGACCTTTTTACGGATATTCGTAGGATTCCCTTGGGACCCGAACTTGAAACGATACGGTACGGAAGGCGTATTTTTTTCTGAAGGGTATTATGGATCGGTAAGTATTGCTGTATGCCATCCGCTTCCAAGAGCAGGGCCAAAAGTTCGTTCCCGGTTACCTCAAAATGGATATCATAAGTCCTTTTGCAGAGCTCGCGTTCACTCGACCTTGCGGAACGAAAATGGTCCATTGCCCTTTTCCTTATGTTCTTTGATTTGCCCACATACAGGACATTTCCTTTATTGCACATAAAATAATAGACACCCTGTAGCGGGGGAAGTCGCTCCAAAGCATACCGTTCAAGGTGTTCGGGAGGCGAAAAGGTTTTTTTCCCGATCAAGGAACGGCTATGGATGACCCTTCGGTCTTCGTCCAGATCCAATAAGCGACCCAAGAGAACGGACATGGCGGTTACCTTTGCTTCGGCCCCATCTTCCCCGTCCCAAGGAATTCCCAATGTGGAAAGCACATAATCCATCCGATAGGACAACAAACCCGGAATCAATTTCCTACAGAGAACAGGTAGCGAAAATTTGGGCACATTAAACAGAAGCCCTACTTCCGAAAAGGCATGCTGTAGCACCATATGGTGAAAATGAACATCACTTGAAATCAATAGGGCCCCCTCCGTAAGATTCCATACTTGCTCGGCAACCTCCCCGAACAAAGGCTGTCCCCTAAGCATATCATCATCCAATCCCGTAGATTCCATCACATAGGATGATAAGGCAACTTGTGGATCTAATAGGGAACGAAACTTATGTGTACATATCTTCCCCGTAAATCGCATTGCACATATTTCCAACAATTTTCGTTGACCAATACCCCTGCCCGTGGTCACCACCTCCAGCAAACAAAATAGCTCCGCCATCATCTTTTGTTCGTAAAACTACCAAAATATAGGATATAATCCAATAATATGGAAATATTCCAATAATTACTGATGGTATGTGAAATGATCGCCCCCATTTCGGTTTTCTGCCCTGCTTATAGTACAAATCTGTAAGTAGCCTTTATCAGGAATATATTCTGGGGCTTGTGGTTCCCAAAAATATTCCGCTCCAATCCTTCCAATAGACCCTCTTCCGGATTGCCGGACCGGGTGATGTCCTGCGACCATACCAGAAAGATTTCGGAGCCCGGTATGTATTCCCATCGAAGGACCAGATTGGACCTGAACTGTACAAAGGAAAAGTCGGGATCCGAAAATGAAAGATCGGGAGATCCGTCCCTATTTTCATCCACTTGATATCGATCGTCCAATTTTGACAATTGATCATCGCCATATGTATAAATACGGTCATTAAAGTCCCTAGCCAACGGATCTATCACTTTTTTAAAGCTGTCGTACCTTCCTATCGAGATAAAGGGCTGTCCCCAGTATTGGACGGTAAGGTTGGGGTTAATGGTATAATTGAGTCGAAGGGAGGTGCTAAAGGTCTTTTGCGAAATATTTCCATTAAGGTATACCGTCTCCCCTTCCACTTCCACATTGTCCAGAAACTGTAGTTTATCGTTGTAGGTCCCATATTCGGGCGTTACCGATATACCCAATTGGTTTATGGGTTGATAGGTGATGCCCATTTGCAACGTATAGGATCGGTAAGAATTGTCCATTGCCCTGGACCCTTCATGATATAGGCTAAAGCGGATCTTTTTACGGCTGTCGGTCCCTATCCCGTTCCAGAACCTTAGTCCCGGGGATAACCGGAGCCTGGGCCCGCCGCGAAGGGCAAAATTGGAGTACTTGATGGGTTCATAGTTAAGCCCCAAATTGCTGGACCAGTAATTGGTCCAATTCTGCCAACTATTGGTATTGAATAGAAGGTTATTGTGGTTTCCCCCAAAATCCCAAACGCTCCAATGATTGTAATTGATGCCGACCCGTCTAAAATTTTTGTCGGCCTTTAGGGTCTGGTACCCGATCCACGTATAATGCCTTATGTCATCGGCCTGTCTTAGGAACCCTATATCGTTCAGTTCAAATTCCGGGGATCTCCACGTTGCCCCAGATTCAAACCGCCAATGGCCGTTCCCTATTTTTCCCAGCTGGAAGTTGCCCCCTGTACCGCTAAGGGAATTTCGGTCCGGATCGATTTCCAGGTAATCGGCATCCACTCTTTGAAAAAGGTGGGTGATGGAACGTTGGGTGTTCAAAATGGCATTGCTACTGCCCTTGACATGGCTCCAAAGCAAATTGCCCCCAAAGTACCAGTCCCGACCGCTCCATTGGTGCTTAAAATCCATTCCCCCACTATAGGCGGCCGTATGTAGAAAATCGAGGCCTGGCGACAGTTTATCCCTATTTGTTGCCGTTAAAATGGCACCAATGTAGGTTTTGCGGTCATTAAAATCCTTTTGGACCCTTCCCACAAAGTAATTGGTAAGAGGTTCCACCTCTTCCCGTCTCCGATTCCCCTGGTTATCTATAGTGGCAGATCTTTTGGCGGTAACGCTTTCCAGAATTCCTATGGACCAGCCATTTTTGGTCTTTCCGCTAAATTTTGCCGCTCCAAGAATCGGGGTGTTTTCCGGCTGTTCCACATATTCCCCTTCCAGGATATCCGGAAAACCTTGCGGATCTCTACCGATCCGACGGGAATAGAAGAGGTTATCGGAAGCAAAGGTATTACCGGCTTCCGAGCGGGATACCCCATAATCAAAAATATTCTTGTTCTCCACAAAAAAGGGCCGTTGTTCATCGAAGAATATTTGGAACCCGTCCAGGGCAATGGCAGAAGGATCGGCCTCTACCTGTCCAAAATCGGGATTGATGGTCAGGTCCAGTGTCAGGTCGTTCGTAATGCCTATTTTGGCATCCAATCCGGTGCTGAGCTTGGAATCGTTCCCATCCTGAAAAGGGTTGCCCCCTTCGGGTTCGAACGTCCTGAGACTGGCCACCGAATAAGGCTGGATTTCCAATTGTTTTTGGGGAATAAGGTTCATCAGCCCGTGAAGCTCCCCAAATTCGCTCACCCATCCCGGGGTATCCACCGGTTTCCGCTGCCATAGGGAACGTTCCTCCCGTCTAAAAAAGAGCCGGGTGGACTGCAAGCCCCAAATCTGTTCGACTGATTTCCCGAATTTCAGCTGACTAAAGGGTATTTTTAGCTCTGCGGTCCACCCTTCACCATCCTGGTTCGTTTTGGCATACCAGATCGGGTTCCAGCTCGTATCCCAATTATTGCCATTGTCCGAAATAAACTCGTCTCCCTTTACGCCAGCAGCCGTGATGGTAAAGGAAAAGGCCGTCCTTTTGTCGTGGTAACTGTCTATGTTGAATTCCACCCAATCCCCTTCAAAACCATCCCTTCTCGATAGGCGCCTTACTATGGAATCAGGTTGTTTATCGTAACAGCGTACCCCTATATACAAAAAATCGGAATCGTAGACAATCTTAAATTTGGTCTGAAAACTGGGTGGTGTATTTTCATCTGGATTGTTCTCTATATAGTCCCCGGCCCATTCTACAACATCCCAGGCGGAATCGTCCAAGAGGCCGTCCAAAACGGGCATTGCGACATTTTCTAGGGGTTTCGTGGTATATATTTTTTTAAGGATCGGTTGGATGGTATCCTGTGCCTCCACGAAGCCGACCGACAAGATTATAAAGCAAAATAACAAATGACGTTTTCCCATGGGCATCGGCCGGTTTTATGGATGCGTTTGGGAAAAGACAATAAAAAAAACCAAACGTTACAGTCCGTCCGGTTTTTTTCTGCCAAATTAGGTCATATGTTATCAGGCATTAGGGCACCTAAATATATAGATCGTAGCTGCCCATACACCTTAGGAGACCCTATATTTTTTATGGACTTTCCGCCCGTACCACGCAATAAAGAGAAAACAGGCCAATGGCAGTACAAAGGAGAAGTTCACCTCCGAAACGCCCATAATCAGGGTATCGTTCACATCTACGCCCCCAACATCTATGATGGTTCCCTGTAGGACAGGCATTAGGGCGCCCCCCACGATGGCCATGACCAATCCCGCAGCTCCAATCTTGGATTCCTCTTCCTGCAGTCCCTCTAGGGCAATACCGTAAATGGTGGGGAACATAAGGGACATGCAAAAAGAAACCCCTACCAGACTGTACATTCCGATGACACCGTCAAGGAATATGGTACCCAAACAAAAAACGACGGCCAAAATGGAAAAATACATAAGAAGCTTTCCCGAACTAATGGTCCTTAATAGATATGTACCGATGGCCCTGCCCACCAAAAAAAGTACAAAGGCTATAAATTGGTAGTTGGCCGCATCGTCACTGTCGATCCCCTTTCCTTCCGCATATTGGTAAATATAGGTCCAGCACATTATTTGGGCACCCACGTACAGCACTTGTGCAAGGACCCCCATCACGTATTTTGTATTTTTTCCAAGGGAAGCAAAGGTGTCCACTACACTTGGGATGACCCCATCCCCTTTTGCCTGGGGCATTTTACTCACTGCGATCAACACCAGTACGCCAAGTACCACCAATCCCAATACTACGTACGGATCACGGATTACCATTAGGTCCGAGGTCCTTATAAGTATTTTTTTTGCCTCCGATAGTGCCGTAAAATCGGCCACATCATCGGATTGCAGTTTTTTCAGGACAAAATGCTGTGCTACCAAGAGGCCGGCTATCAAACCTACCGGGTTAAATGCCTGTGCCAAATTTAGACGCTGTGTGGCCGTTTCCGGAGATCCCATTGCCAGAATATAAGGATTTGCGGTCGTTTCCAAAAAGGCCAATCCGAACGTTAGCACGTACAGTCCAAGGCAAAAAAACCAAAACTGTTCCGTAATTGCCGCAGGATAGAACAATAGCGCCCCAGCCGCATATAACCCCAACCCGATCAGTACCCCTACTTTATAGGAGTATTTCCTGACAAAAAGGGCAGCGGGCAAAGCCATACAGAAATAACCGCCATAAAATGCCATTTGTACCCAAGCTGCCTGGGAGTTTGACAGTTCGAGTACCTTTTTAAATGCCTGCACCATCGGATCGGTAACGGCATTGGCAAACCCCCAAAGGGCAAAAAGCGAGGTGATGAGAATAAATGGCAACATTACCTTTTTAGAGACAATGACCGGGGAAGAATTTTTTTGCATTACTGATGATTTATTTAAAGTTAATTTCGAAACACTCCTTAAAAAGGGAACAGACCTACATCCATCGACCACCAACGTTTGATCCAAATTCTGTAAGCATGAAAGCAGTACCCTTCAACTCCTTATTTTCAAAAGCTAAAACCTTTTACCTATTCCCCTAAAAGAATAACTGCCTTTCTGTGCCGTTCCTTCCCTAGGTTGATTTACTGATTCCCATTTCAAGTCCGCGTAATTCTGCCAGTCCCCTCAATCTACCGATCGCAGAGTAGCCTGGATTGCATTTTTTGACCAGATCGTCCAACATTTGGTGTCCGTGGTCCGGTCGCATGGGTATGGAACTATCGGCTCTTCCTTGGGCCGATCTTCGCCGTTGTTCCAGCACCACTTTTTTGACCACCCCGTACATGTCCACATCCCCTTCCAAGTGATTGGCTTCGTAAAAATTTCCCAGTTCGTCCCGTTGTGTACTTCTCAAGTGCAGGAAATGGATGCGTTCGGCAAAGCTATCGAACATTTTTAAGAGGTCGTTGTCCGCCCGCACCCCCAGGGAGCCTGTACAGAAAGTGAGCCCGTTGCTCAGGGAGGGAACCGCGGTGAACAAATGGTCCAGGTCTTCCATGCTGCCCACCACCCTGGGCAGTCCAAGTATGCCATAAGGAGGGTCATCTGGATGGATGCACATTCGCAATTGTTTTTCCTCGGCCAAGGGAATGATTTCCCTTAAAAAGGAAATCAAATTTTCCCTCAGTTCCTTCTGCCCAATATGTTGATAGGTGTCCAGCGCCTGCTGGAACCGTTCCAGTGAATACCCTTCTTCCGCACCGGGCAGCCCGGCAATTATATTGTTGGTGAGCTTTAGTTTTCCTTCCTCGTCCAGCGATTCATAATAGGATAAGGCGCGCTGTTGTATTTCATCCGCGTACGCTCCCAACGCCCCTGGCCTTTTTAGGATATGCAGTTCGAAGGCCGCAAAGGCCAAGGCATCGAAACGCAGGGCCAAGGAACCATCGGGCATCTTATGGTCCAAGGAAGTACGTGTCCAGTCCAGCACGGGCATAAAATTGTAACATATCGTTTGTATGCCACAGCTGGCCAAGTTGGCCATGCTTTGTCTGTAATTGTCTATATACCTTTTAAAATGTCCGCTACGGGTCTTTATCCCTTCGTGCACGGGGACCGACTCCACCACCGACCAAACAAGCCCTTTGTCCTCAATGCTGCGCTTCCTTTTCTCGATTTCCTGTATGGGCCATACATCCCCGTTGGGGATATGGTGGAGGGCGGTCACTATACCTGTGGCGCCCGCCTGTTTTATATCATCAAGGGACACTGGATCGTTCGGGCCATACCATCTCCAGGTCGGTTCCATGGTTATTTGATCTGCACTCATACCCCACTATAGGCATTAAATCCTCCATCAACAGGGATTACGGCCCCTGTAATGAACTTGGACGCATCACTGCACAAAAATTGGACCGTCCCATTTAGTTCCTCAGCATTTCCAAAACGCCCCATGGGCGTGTTGTTTATTATCTTCGTTCCCCGGTCGGTATAGGAACCGTCCTCGTTCATAAGCAAAGATCGGTTCTGGTTCCCCACAAAAAAACCGGGCGCTATGGCATTCACCCTGATGGCCCCACCAAATTTGATCGCCATATCCACCGCCATCCATTTCGTAAAGTTTTCCATGGCCGCCTTGGAAGCGGAATAGCCTGCGACACGGGTCAATACCCTGTCGGCCGCCATGGAGGAATAATTGATGATGTTCCCTTGTTTTTGATCTGCCATCAGTTCGCCAAATACCAATGATGGCAATATTGTTCCATTGAGGTTCAACCGCATCACCCTGTCAAAGTCCTCCATGGAAATATCAAAGATCCGTTGGTCTTCCTTGATGGTCGCACCCGGAAGGTTTCCACCTGCGATGTTCAAGAGCACGTCTACCTTCCCGGCCCATTGTAAAACTTCCCTACGTACCTCCATCAGGGAATCCTTGGATAAAATATCCGTTTTAAAGGCCTTGGCCTTTCCACCTGTGGACACTATTCCCTCCACCAAGGGTTTGATTTCTTCGGGCTTTCTCGTCAACAATGCCATCGTGGCCCCTGAGGCGGCCAAACGTTCGGATATGGCCGCGGCCAGTACCCCACCGGCACCCGTCACGACAACCACCTTATGGGTAACATCAAATAAATTATCCATTAAAACTCCTTTATTACTATAATCTACCCCATATTTTTTCCTTTATAGCAAAAGGAAATGAGGTTTTTTAAAATTTCCAGTCGTAAACATAGGGCATTATGTGAGCAGCGCCAAATGTTTTTTGTGAGATTTGTGCACGTTTAAAAAACTTTAATTTTGGAATGTTTAAAAGTGTTGGTAGCCGATTTGGCCCATTACGTGAGATTTAGGATGTTCCCAGCCTTCCCTGAGAGTCCCGCGATTTACGGACGGACCTGCATAGAAAGGTTTTTATGGTTTTCCCACCATATGCCGGTAAGCCCGATCTGAAGTTTTTGACATGGGATTCCCCGATATCCTTCTATTCTGGAGGCAATACCAAAAATGGTACCGTGAGATGGAAACCCAATTTTTTGATGACGGGTTCCATAAAAAGCCGCTCAAAAAAAGTGTGTTTGTTCTGTATCATCACCAGTAGGTCACTGTCATGTTCTTCCTGAAAAAGATAGATGGCAGTAAGCAGTTCCTGATCGGCCACATCATGAAAACTATGTTCGATAGTGTTCAGCAAAGATTCCAAATCGGATTTATTCCGCGATTGTTCCTCGGTAAGTCCTTCGGTCCCGGTAATGTGCAGTATGGAAATATGGGAATGGAAAATACGGGCGATCTGGAGAAGTGGGGCCAAGTTGAATTTGAGGTATGCTACCTCATAATCGGTGGGGAACAATATATTTTTGGGATGTTTATAGGCCATTTCTGTAGGGATCACCAAAACTGGACAGGGGCACTTTTTGATGATGTGCACGGCATTGGTTCCCAATAAGATTTCCTTGGCCCCTGTAGCCCCCTGGGTGCCCATGATCACAAGCTGTATCTTTTCCACTTCAACCGTTTCAATAACCTCTTGGACAAGTATGTTAAATGCGGGGTGCGGCACAAAGGTATGTAAGGGGTTCTTGAATTTCTCCACCATCCTACCCTTTAAATCCATCAAATTCCTTTCGGAATTTTCCCTATAAATATCTCCCAGACCTATCTGTCCGGGACTAAAGACCAAGTATTCGGATTGATATACGGCCGGGGTATAGGTATTAACAAGGTAAAATATAGTTTCTTCCGTTGCGAAGAGTTGCAGTGCATGTTCCAATGCGTTTATGGCGTTCTCCGAAAAATCGATGGGCACCAGAATTTTTTTCATGATCTTTTAATTTTGGGAAGGTTGGCCATTAAAATTTATAAAATCGGTTCGATATTTCAAAGCCGTTCCATAACCGTTATCTCGGAATGTTCTGCATGACCAAAAAAGGAACATGTAGGTCCAATCCCAGCTGATCTATGGTGGAATGGTACAAAATACTTTCCAGAACGGAATGTCGGGAATTTACCATCACCAACATCTGCACATCTTGAAGGGACAGACGCTGTTGTATGGTCTTTGCCCTATCCGCTCCGTACGCCCTCTCGAAAACGAGGTCCAGGTCCGGCAGGGAACCTTCCAAGAACAATTTGTTATCTTCCTGTCTTCGGCTCAGCTTGTCAAAATTGGAAAGATATAAAAAATGTATTTCCGTTCTGTAACAAATACAGAGGTCGTGCAGCATTTTTAGTTCCCTTCGCTTGTAGGGGACCATATAATCCGTGGGGAAAAGGATTTTTTTTGGTTTGACATAAGCTGCGTTTTCCGGAATCGCCAGAACGGGGCTTTGGACATATTTCAATACCTGAAGGGTCTGGGAACCAAAGGTTATGTTCCTGTCGCCCGTATGTCCCTTAGTGCCCATGATGACCAGGTCCATATCTTTTTCCTTTACCAGGTCACTTACCGAATCGATCAGGGAACCAAAAACAGCGAACTGTTTATAACGATGTCGGGGATTGGGAGAGGTTTCCCGTAACTGTGCCAAGAGGGATGTTAAGGAAGTTTCCACATCGGTTGCCACCTTTTGCTTATAATCGTCAAACTGTTCCCTGTCCAAATGTGGCCCCTTTGCGTACACCTCATCGCCATATGCGTGCATAAATAGGATATCGCAACGCTCGTATTTGAGATACTGTACGGCATAATGTATCGCGTTCATGGCGTTGGAAGAAAAATCGGTAGGTATCAAAACTGATTTCATGGCAAAAATATTGGTTTCCTTAAAATTAAGGTTTCCATACATGCTGGTTTATGACAATTGTCAGTCCGCTTTTCTAGCATACCCCACTTTGGCAATATATTCAAAAGCCACGGGAAGTTTTGGCCTAACGATTTCCCTGAAAAAAATACGGAAGAATGGTATCTTTGACATATATAATCCTAAAAATAACAAGATGTTGTATTCAGAAAAATGGACGAGCAGTTTCTACCAGGCACTGGGGGAGCTTTTCTATGCAGTTGCCATGGCCGATAATGTCGTCAAACCTGTGGAAATACAGAAATTAAAGGAAGCCGTAAAGGAATATTGGCTTGATCTGGATGAAGCTGAGGATGATTACGGTACCGATGCCGCCTATCAAATTGAAATAGTGTTCGATTACTTGATGGATGCCGAAGGCGATGCAGAGACCCATTTTGAAAGCTTCAAGGAATTCTATGGAGATCACAGTGAAAAATTCGATGACACGATCAAATCGCTTATAATGGAAACGGCCCATTCAATAGCTTCTTCCTTTGCCGGTAAAAATAAATCCGAATTGATGTTACTGGCCAACCTGCAACTACTGTTGCAAAAAAATAATTGACAATAAAACCAACTTCAACGAAATGGACAATATGATCGCCCTGCTCCGGGAAAATTACGGAAAGGTTTTTGAAGAGGCCCTTATATTGGAAATCGAAAATGTGGGCACCCTAAAGGAATTTCCGGAGGGACAGAAACTGATGGAAATAGGCGATTATATCAGGTCCATGCCCCTTTTGATATCGGGTGTGGTAAAAATACTAAGGGAAGATAGTGACGGGGACGAGCTGTTATTGTATTTCTTGGAACGCGGGGATACCTGCGCCATGACGCTCAGTTGTTGTATGGGGCAGGCAAAAAGCGAAATCAGGGCCATAGCCGAAACGGATTCGGTACTTATAATGGTGCCCGTAAAAAAAATGGAGGAATGGATGTCCAGGTACCACAGCTGGCGAAATTTCATCATCCAAAGCTATCATGCCAGATTAAATGAAATGTTCCAGACGGTGGACAGCATCGCTTTTCTAAAAATGGACGAAAGGCTCCTTAAATATCTAAGGGAGAAGGCCCGTGTAACCCAGGACCTTTCCATTTACAATACCCACCAAGAAATTGCCTATGAACTGCATACCTCCAGAGTGGTGGTTTCAAGGCTCCTAAAAAAACTGGAGAAATTGGGGGAGATAGTGCTCTACAGGAACCATATAAAACTTCTGAAATAATAAATCTGTCCGCCCCTTGAACACTTGCCCCCTTTGTAACAAATGTTACTGTGGACCCCACATCCCATCTTTATCTTTGTCACAAGGTTGAGAATGGTCAGTACCTTTTTTGAAGGATTGCCAGAAATTTTGTGATGTAGGTTGCTTAAAAAGGGAGCGGTCCTATTGGGCCGCTCTCTTTTATTAATTTCATCAAATATGCTTTGTCCCAAGAATTTTTGAACATTGACCAACGGGATACCATAATCCAGAAATCCCTATTGGTAAATACTCCCTAGAATCTATAACCCAGTCCTATTCCCACAAGCAGGGGATCTATATCCACTTCTGCCCCTACTGTGGCTCCCAAAACCGTGTTTGCATCTATTGTGGCATCGGTGGAAAGAAAGATCTTTTTTAGGTCCATATTTAAGAACCAGTGGTTTCCCAGTTCATAATCCACGCCCAATTGTAGGGCCAGACCTGTACTATTTTCATAATCCACCCCGTCGGCTACGGGACCTTCGTCCGATCCATAAAAAAGGGTATAATTTATCCCCGCACCTAGGTAGGGCCGTAATTTCTGGCCCGTAATATGGTACTGCAGGGTCAAGGTAGGCGGTAAGAGCCAAACATGCCCCAAATCCATGTTTCCAGCTGCAGTCCCAATTGCCTCCACATCGTGTTTGGAAGTTCCCAAAATTAGTTCGGCTGCCCAGTGCTCCGTAAAAAAATAGGTAAAATCCAGCTCAGGGATAACGGCCGTGGAAATATCCACTTCGCCTCCAATGGACTCGATAGAGGCATCTTCATCGGGTGCAATGGCCAGTCCCCTTATTCGGACCTGCCAATTGTCATGGTTCTTTGGATCGGTCCCCACTTCTTGTGAAAGAAGGGAAAGGGGCAACAGTAATGCCCCGAGCATCGCAATTGGAATTTTTTTCATGATCATTGTTTTTATAAATACGATTATGGCCAAAATTATTTCGGAGCACGGTTTTGATGGATGATATAAATCATTTTTTTTGATTATTAATCATTATTGGCCGATTGGTAAATAACCAAGAAATAGTGGTCTCAAGATTATTCTAAAAAGTTGTCGGTAAGGGAGGGATGACTTGGCCCTTTCACTCCCCAAGGGGCAGATCTACATGCTGCGGTATCGTGGATTATGGAAATTCCAATCCTTTTTGGGTAAATAGGGATTCTTTGGCAGCTGCATAACCCAATTGAAATATGGCATCGGCATTCTTTAAGGAAAAAGTGCCGTACATCCTTAGGCTCATGGGGCTGATGAGCAGGTCACAGTCCCTGAATTTTGAAAGGGGCTCATCGGCCATTTTAATGCGTAAGGCCCTTTCCATTACATTGTACGAATGCCTTAGGTCCGTAATCGCTACCTTTTCAAATGGATTTACATAGACCCCTATAATGGTGGTACAGTAGGGCTTTAACAGATCAACGGGAAAATTGTTCAGCAATCCCCCATCAAAATAATACTCCCCGTTGATCTTTACAGGTGTAAAAACGCCGGGATAGGCCGCAGAGGCAAGGATTTTCATGATCAAGGGACCTTCTTTGAATACCGTTGGCGTTCCCTCCAGGATATTGGTGGCCGTTAGCTGCAACGATTTTTCCAAATGGTCAAAATGGTCTGTTGGAAAGTATTTTTTAAAACTTTCATAAAATTTTTCGGTATCCAAGAATCCCGGTTTATGAAGGGCGTAGGTGTTCAAGGAAAATATTTGTACCGACTTAAAGAAATGCAGCATTTCATCACAGCTATACCCGCCCGCATATAGGGCCCCCACAATGGCGCCTGCGCTCGTGCCCGCAATATGTGTAGGATGGATCCCCGCCTCCTCCAAGGCCTTTATGGCCCCAATATGGGCGATGCCCCGTACTCCCCCGCCCGACAATGCCAAACCTATTTTCATATATGATATTCTGAAGGATCAATGTTCCAAAAGTCAACAACCTCGGGACAAGTGCTCAAGGTATTCAAAGGAAAAAAACCAAATCTTCTTCAATGCATAGCATCTGCTATAAGACCCATTTTATGGGAATCGAAACAATTGCCCACAAGGGAAGTAAATCCTCTTTGGAACAGTTTTTACGATACTTGATCGCCCTTCACAAGGCCAAAGGCCTGCCTCGCAATTTCCAGTTCTTCATTTGTGGGGACCACCAAAATCTTAACAGGGGAAGACAAGGTATTTATTTCGTGGATACCAATGGATTTTTGTACGTTTTTATCGGCATCCAGTATAATTCCCAAATATTCCATTCGATCACATACCAGTTTACGAAGGGTACTGGAATTTTCCCCGATTCCGGCAGTAAATACAATGGCATCCAGTCCGTTCATGGCAGCGGCATAGGCACCTATGTATTTCTTTATACGGTAAGCGTTCATCTCCAGGGCCAAAAGACACTCCTCATCCCCTTTAGCGGCGGCGGCTTCCACATCCCTTAGGTCATTAAATCCCGTAAGTCCGAACATTCCGCTTTCCCGTAATAACAAGTCTTCGACTTCCTTAAGCGCATACCCCAAATTATGAACCAGATGAAAAATGATCGAATGGTCTATATCCCCGCTGCGCGTACCCATGATAAGGCCATTGGCCGGTGTAAAACCAAGACTGTGGTCCATGCTCTGCCCGTTTACCACAGCGGTCATACTGCAACCATTTCCCAAATGAACCGAAATGACCTTCGAGGTAGCTTTGTCGAGATATTCCACGGCCAGACCGGAAACGTATTTATGACTGATCCCGTGAAAGCCGTACGCCTGTATGGTATGTTCCAGAAAAAGGGCATTGGGAAGTGCATATCTTTTGGCCCTTGACGGCATGGTCTGATGAAATGCGGTATCAAATACAGCTACTTGCACCGCTCCTTCAAAAATATTCCCGGCCAGTTCGATTCCCGCCCAGTTATGGGGGTTGTGCAAGGGAGCCAGCGTAAACAGGTCTCGTATATCGTCCTTTACCTTTTGGTCCACCAAGGTGGGTCCCGAAAATAAATTGCCCCCGTGTACCACCCTATGCCCCACGGCATGGATGTCCCCGGCCCGTTCCACTATGCCCTTATCCGGATCTGTTAAAATGTCCACCATTTTACGCAGTCCATGATCATGGTCTTTAATAAAAAGGATTTCCTCCATGGAAAACGTAGCGGTCCCGAACTTAAAAATGGCATCGGTAGATCCTATTTTTTCCATCGTTCCCTGCCCCAATACTTTCTCGGAGGGCATAGAGATCAACTGATATTTTATGGAGGAACTTCCTGAATTTAAAATTAAAATATTCATATTTCTTATCTTCTTAAAGTCCCTGTGCCTGTATGGCGGTTATGACCACGGTATTAAAGATATCGCTGACGGTACAGCCCCTGCTCAGATCGTTTACGGGCTTGTTAAGTCCCTGCAGTACCGGGCCAATGGCCAGGGCACCGGTTTCCCGCTGTACGGCCTTATAGGTGTTGTTGCCCGTGTTCAGGTCCGGAAAGATAAAGACACTCGCCTGACCCGCCACTTCCGAATCCGGTAATTTACTTTTCCCCACTTTGCTGTCCACGGCCGCATCGTATTGAATGGGGCCCTCTATTTTAAGGGACGGCCTAAGTTCCTTTACCAATTCGGTGGCCTTCCGGACCTTGTCCACGTCTTCGCCCATACCGGAGGTGCCCGAGGAATAGGACAACATGGCCACCTTGGGCTCTATCCCAAAGGCCAAACTGGTTTCCGCGGAGAGGATGGTTATCTGGGCCAGCTCTTCCGCCGTGGGGTTAGGGTTAATGGCGCAATCGCCAAAAACGGTGACACGATCGGTCAGGCACATAAAAAAAACGGAGGAAACCACGGAAATGCCAGGTTTGGTCTTAATGAACTGCAGGGCCGGTCTAATGGTATGCTGGGTCGTATGTACCGCTCCCGAGACCATTCCATCGGCGTGGCCCATATAGACCATCATGGTGCCAAAATAGGATACATCCTCCATCAGGTCCCTCGCCATGGCCAAATTCACGTTCTTGTGTTTGCGCAGTTCATAGAGGGTGTTGGAATAACTTTCAAAATAAGGGGATGTGGTAGGGTTGATAATGGTGACCTTGGCAAGGTCCAGCCCTATATCGAACCGTAGGTTCCTTTCCTCGATTTCCGTAAGATCTCCCAACAATGTAATGGAGACCGTTTGGGAGTCCACCAGTTCCTTCGCTGCCATCAATATTCGCTCATCGCTTCCCTCAGGCAGGACGATATGCTTCTTTATCGCCCTTGCCCTTTGTACCAAATTATACTGGAACATCCGGGGGGTGATGCCAATGGCCCTAAAGGTGATCAACTTTTCGGCCAAGGCTTCCACCGAGATATGGTTTTGGAACATCTGCAGGGAAGTCGAAATTTTCTGAAGGTTGCCTGCGTACATCCTGGGTTTGATATCCCCTATCCTATTGGTTATGGAAAAAGTGCCCCCTTGAACGGAAATGATGGGTACCACTTCCGAAAGCCCTTCAATAAGTTTTATGATGGAATCTTCGGGAACCAATCCCCCTGTCAGCACTATTCCCGATATCATGGGATAGTTGGCGGACACATTGGCCTGCAGTGCGCCAAGAATGATATCGGCACGATCACCTGGGGTTATTACCAAGCTATCCTCCTTTAAATGGGTAAGATAATTGCGCAACTGCATGGCACCTACACTAAAAAAACCGGCCTGATTGTTCAAAAAATCCTCTCCAAAAAGGACCTTTCCATCCAATTGACCCACGATTTCCTTTAGGGTGGGATTGGAGAGGACGGTCTGAAAGGGGATCGCGTTGACCAACACCTCTGTCGGTAAATTTTTTCGCAGGCCTTCTATTACCCCATCCAAATCCTTTTCCTGTACCTTGTTGGCCACTACGGCCAGTACCTGTACCCCTTTTTCCTTAAAGGAATCATAGGCCATCCAAAGATTTCCTATAAGATCTGCCATACTTTTCCCCACGGCACTGGAGAGAATAAGGGTGGGAATGCCCAAGTTCTTGGCCATAAGTACATTGATGTCCCATTCTATGATATTGTCCTCCCCTGAAAAATCGGAACCCTCCACCAGAATAAAGTCGAACCGCCCTTCCAGTTCCTTGTATTTTCCGATGATGGTGCCAATGATCTCATCCTCCTTGCCCTGGTTGAGCTTTTGTACTAGCTGGCTGCGGGTAAAGGCATAGGCGTCCGAAAATTCAAGTTCCAGATCAAAATGTGAGATCATGGTATTGATATGATTGTCCATCCCATCCGGTGGAAAATCGTCTATAATGGGCCTAAAATATCCGACTTTGGCGGCCCTTCCCAACAATAGTTGCATCAGGCCCAACGAAATGATCGATTTTCCACTATTGGGACCTGTGGTGGCGATATAAATAGCTTTGCTCATAAATTTTGACCCACCAAGTGGATTTGTATTGTTCCGACATGTGCGCCGAAATGTTATTTGGTTTGACTTAGTATACCTCGCGATCTGGCTCCAAGTGTTGACTTTCCTTTTTAATGTAAATCCAAAGCCGGATCCGCCAAGTTGATAGATCTAAATTTCTTGTCCGCCTGACTTTGATCTTGATCTACATTGCGGTCATTGGATTTTCTTTTTGGGGTTTCTGTTCGCCAAAAGCCAATCGTAAAGATTGTCCACATCCTTTTTGTTGCACAACTGACTTCCAGGCGTCATGGTGGCGGCCGTCCCGCAGGCGACCCCATAACGTACCATTTCCCCATAACTACCGCCTTTGGACAGCATCAGCACCATGCCCGCGACCATGCTGTCGCCCGCACCTATGGTACTTTTCTGGCGCACCGTAGGCGCCTGTACATACTCCATCTCTGTGGGGGTTACCAATAGCGCACCCCTTTGCCCCATTGAAACTACCATCACCTTGCATTTTTTTTCCTTTATCAATCGAATGGCCATCGCCTCCATATTGGCCGTGGAAACCGATTCCACCCCACTAAGAAAGCCGAGTTCGCCTAAATTTGGCTTTAGGAGGAATACGCCCGATCCCAACCCCGAACGAAGCGGTTCTCCTGAGCTATCCAAGATGAACTTGGCTTGCTTTTTTCGGGCAATGTCCCCTATATTCGCATAAAAATCGATGGGCACCCCCGGGCAAAGGGAACCGCTTCCCACCAAAATATCGTCTTTCTGTAATAAGGCTTCCAATTTTGTATGGATTTTGCCCAATTCACTTTCCTGAACATGGGGTCCCGGCATCCCGAATCGGTACTGTTGCGAATTGGTGGAATCGGTGACCGCCAAGTTTTCCCGGGTCCAATCCGCAATCGCTATTTCTTTGGTGACAACCCCCTCCTGTGCAAGCATTTTGCTGAGATAGGTACCCGCTGGCCCGCCGGCCAAGTACATGGCCAACGACTCCGAACCCAATTTTCTCAGTGCCCTGGACACATTGATTCCCCCTCCTCCAGGTTCAAATACGGGAGGCTCGCATCGCAATTTTTCATGTGGCCTTATGCCGTGCACACTGGTGCTCTTGTCCAATGCGGGGTTGATGGTGATGGTTATGATTCTGTTCATATACGGTCTTTGTTGACACATTTATACAGGGCTGACAAAGCTACTTTCCGCTGGCCCTCAAAAAAATGACAAATATCACTATTGAAATTCCTTTGCGATATTCAACATCCGTCCATCGCAATTCCCGTAACCTCCAAACCGGGGGAATGGCAAATTTTATGGTTCAAAACGCTTTAGCCTATTCCGCAGCAACCGCACCTCCCGTTGCATTCCCTCCATACGTTCCAACATAAAATGAATGGCTTCCAAACCTTCCAAATTAATTCCCAACTCTTGGTTTAGACGGACCATTTTTTCAAGTTTGGGCAAATCCTCCTGATGGATGTGCGGTTGGTCCCCTATAATGCTCAAATGCACCAGTTCATATTCCCGCAAGGACATTACAAAGGATTCCTCTATTTGATGGCTATTGCAAAACTCGCTTATAGTGATATATAATTCGCTTTCCATAACTTTCTTTTTAAAGGTCCGTCCTGGCCAATGCCCTGAACAGTTCCTCTTGTTCCGAGCTCAATCGATCCGGCAGTTTTACCGTATAGGTCACATAAAGATCTCCAAATTGCCCTTCTTTTTTATAGATGGGAAACCCTTTGCCCTTCAATTTCACCTTGGTGCCGTTCTGGGTTCCCGGTTTCACGTTCAGTTTCACCTTACCACTTAGGGTATCCAATGTAATCTCCCCTCCCAGTACGGCGGTTGTAAGTGGAATCTGCTCGGTGACAAAAAGATCGGGCCCCTCCCGGGTAAAGACGGTATCGTTCCGTATGGCAAAGGAAATGTACAGGTCCCCATTGGGCCCCCCGTTTGCCCCTGCTCCGCCATGTCCGGCTATTTTAATGGTCTGTCCGTTCTCTACCCCAGCCGGAATGCTGATCCTGATATTCTTTCCGTTTACGGTCAGGGTCTGTTTATGGGCCTGGTAGACATCCATAAGTCCCAGTCGCAGTTCGGCATTTAGGTCCTGTCCCCTAAATTTTACCTGTCTCCCCCCGCCCATTGGACCTCCCCCTCCGAACATACTGTTGAAAAAATCGGAGAAATCATCGGTCGTATGCCTATTTCCACTAGGTCCCCGGGTATATCCGCCACCTTGGGATCGCGCGGCCTTGGCCCTCTCAAATTCATCCGCGTGCTGCCAATCCTTCCCGTACTGGTCATATTTCTTTCGTTTATCGGGATCGCCAAGGACTTCGTTGGCCTCATTTACTTGTTTGAACTTTATTTCGGCCTCCCTGTCGTTGGGATTCAGGTCAGGATGGTACTTTCTAGCAAGTTTCCTGTACGCCTTTTTGACATCCTTTTCGGTGGCCGACTTGTCAATTTCCAAAATTTTATAATAATCCAAAAACTCCATATGGGCTGCTAAGGTTATTTTTTACTTTTTGTCCGAACAAAAATCGAATCCCAAAAATAGTTTTATTCCAAGGTCCCTATCCTGATAAATATCAGTCGGATCTAAAATAGGTGGCTCTCAATAAAAATTTGATCATGAGCGGACCATGTGGGGTCCCCATTGATTGGATTCCTAAATTTAAGCATCCTTTTTCAGAATCCATAATAACATTTGGTGGTCAATGGTAAAAATTGTGCCCCATATGATTGATGACGAAAATGGAGCCGCCCTACCTGTCTTTTAAAGGGAGCTGGCGACAAGGCACGATTTTTTTTTCCAGACCTTACAAGCCCGATTTTTTCACTATTTTTGACTACCAAAAAATAATTCCAGTATTAGAATGAAAAAAATAGCATTTTTGATTATCGGATTGGCGCTTTCCTGTAATTCTTCCCAAAAGACGGTTTCAGGAAACGGTGAAAGCAGTTCCGAAACGGCGGACCCAAGCACCTATGCGGCGAGCATTACCGAAGGGGAGCTTAAAGAGCTTCTGTACACGTACGCCTCCGATGAGTTTGAAGGAAGGGAAACAGGGCAGCCAGGCCAAAAGAAGGCCGTAGAATATCTTAAGGCATTTTATAAGGAACTTGGAATACCCGCCGCACAGGAAAACGGCGATTACTTTCAGCATGTTCCCTTGGAAATGAGCAAACTGCCTACCGGAACGATGACGATCAATGGCCAAGAGCACGCCATAGGGGAAGATTTCCTAACCTTTTCCGTGGCCCAAGGGAATTACGAAGAGGTCGTCTTCGTAGGGTACGGGATCGATGAAGAAGGGTATTCGGACTATAAGGATGTGGATGTTACAGGAAAGCTGATATTGATAAAATCCGGGGAACCGAAAAAGGAGGATGGCACCTACGTCCTGTCCGGATCTGAAGAAAAATCGGTTTGGAGCAATATGTCCGAGTCCATCGGAAAACGGATGGAAGTGGCGGCCAAAAAAGGTGCCAAGGCCGTATTGTACTACGATATGGACAATTTTGATCGGTTCAAGACCCGCTATGAATATATGCTCGCCAACGACAGTGGCAGAATGGGACTCAAAAACCAGCAAGAAGAGGGCTTTAGCAGTTTTTTCATCAATGCGACCCTTGCCAAAAGCCTTCTGCCGAATATTGCGGATGTATCCGCCCCAAAGACATTGCCCATCTCCGTGGATATGGCCATTGAGAGCAAAAATGAGGAAGTTTCCTCCGAGAATGTGGTAGCCATCCTTAAAGGATCGGAAAAACCAACGGAATACGTGATCATCTCCTCCCATTTGGACCATATCGGGGTAAGTAAGGATGGGGAGATCAACAATGGTGCCGATGATGACGGCTCCGGATCGGTTTCCATGCTGGAAATTGCCGAAGCCTTTAAAAAAGCGGCCGATGCCGGGAACGGCCCAAAAAGATCGATCGTATTCCTTCATGTGACCGGGGAAGAAAAGGGACTTTTGGGCTCCCAGTACTATACCGATGTAGATCCCATATTTCCATTGGAACGGACCGTTGCCGATCTTAATATAGATATGATCGGAAGGATAGACCCCAAAAGGGAGGGCGAAAGAAATTATATCTATCTGATCGGTTCCGATAAATTGAGCACCGAACTGCACGAACTTTCGGAAGAAATCAATAAAAAATATACCAATATTGAGCTCGATTACACCTATAACGATGAAAACGATCCCAACCGTTTTTACTACAGGAGCGATCACTACAATTTTGCCAAGAACAACATTCCCATTATCTTTTATTTTAACGGCACGCACGATGACTACCACAGGCCGGGGGATACGCCCGATAAGATCAATTATGACCTTTTGGAAAACCGCAGCAGACTGGTTTTCCATACCGCTTGGGAAATAGCAAATAGGGAGGCACGTTTGATCGTGGACAAGGCTGCCGAATAAGCAAAAAAAACATCTTGATGAAAGCCCTGCTCCCAAGAGTGGGGCTTTTCGTTTAGCGGAACTACGAATCAGTCCCAAAAGGGATCGATCTCAAAAGTTGTGTCCAGATTTTTTTTGGTTTTAGGAAAAGATACAATAACAGGTGATCTTCTTCCGTGGGAAAGAGGACATGGCCGTTAATAATTTTCGAAGCCTTGGAGAAAATTTAGGCCATGTCCTCGGTCCTAAAATCCCTGATTTTAGGATTTCATAGCGAAGAAGTGTCCTTTCTTTTGTTTCGTTTTCTTTGGACAAGCAAAGAAATCGAAGATTCACAAATACCTATTTGAACAAACAACTAATTAATGAGCTAAATCGAAGATTCACGAAAACCGTTAAAAAACAATAATAATTACTTGAGTAAAATGAAAGAACGGAGATCTGGTTTTTAATAGGTCTGGGTACGTTAATAGGGCGTGTGTATGTCCTTCGTTCGTCAAATGACAAATCGTTCCTTTCTTTTCGGTGGGCAAAACACACCGACATAGGAGGTTCACGAATACCGATTTTAACAGATAACAAGTGATGGGCCAAAGAAAGAAGGGAGTGAAAAATTTGAAAGGGGCCAAGTTTAAGTTATTAGGGCTCAGTTCTGGGGTGTGAAAAATATAGAGTTCTTCCTTTATAGGTTAACGACAATCTTGCATAAACACAACAATTGGTTAGGATCCCCCAAAAGGCCTATGTATCCTAACCTAATACCTATTAAAAAGCATAAAAAAACCCTGTCAAAGTTGACAGGGTCCTGCTTTTGGGTGGAAGACCGGGTTCGAACCGGCGACCCTCGGTACCACAAACCGATGCTCTAACCAGCTGAGCTACAACCACCGTTTATAAGCGGATGCAAATGTAAATTTTTTTAACTTTACGTCAAAGCAAATTATTTTCTTTTTTTGTTTTATTTGATATATCACATGAAACATGGGCGCAACCTATAAATTGTGGAAATAATTATTTTAAGTATGCGAATTTTAGTTAATTTCACTACCGATAACCACTATACCTGCATCTCCCAAAAATGGAAATGTCCTGTTCTATTGATATCGCCCGGTAATTATGGCACATGGTTCCCCTATAAAAGAATCGACCAAAAAAATAGGTAGGGCGGTCCTTTTTTTTCTTTTGTCCAACTTGTTTTCTGTGGTTTCCCTGATCGCACAGCAACCGGTCAAGGAACAGTTGTACCGGAAGCTGGGCCAGCGTGAAAGGCAAGAAGGCTCCCTTGCAAAGGACACGGCCTATATAAACCTGCTCAATAAATTGGGATACCAGCTATTGTACACCAATAGGGACAGCGTACAGTTACTTTCCACAAGGGCATTGGAGCTCAGCAAAAATCTTGGCTATCGCTATGGGGAGGCCCATGCCCTTATCAACCTGGGTTCCAACGGGATTTTTATGGGCAAGGTAAGCGAAGGTCTCGAACATGCAGGAAATGCCATAAAAATAGCAAAGGAAATTTCCAGGAACGATTTGATGCTAAAGGCCCTAAACCTTAAGGGCATATGCTATTTCTACGATGGGGCCTATATAGAGGCCTACAAGACCTATATGGAGGGCATAGGGATAGCCCATCAAATGTCCGATCACCAGAACGAGTTCAAGATATCGATGAACTTAGGGACCTTGTATTCCATTTTAAAAGATTATGACAATGCCATAAAATACTACGATAAGGCCTTAAAGCTGGCAAAAGGGCTGAACGATGTGGTGGGCATTGCCCGAACCAGGAGCAACTTGGGGTACCTGCATTCCAATACGGGCGAATATTACAAAGCAATGGCATATATAGATGATGCCATTGCCACATTTGAGGAAAAGGGAATTTCCGAGTGGCTGGCGTTCAGTTATATCACCAAGGGAGGGATATATTTAAAACAGGGCGAACACGGGCGGGCACTGGAATATTACAAGAAGAGCCAAAAGATCCACGAGGGGCTTCAGGACAAAAAAGGAAAATCGGACGTATTGCGGGGTCTGGCGGAAGCCAACTTTGGCCTGGGAAATACAGCAACCGCCCTGGGCCTGGCAAAAGAATCCCTAGCGATTGCCGAAAGCATCAGGTTCATGGCGGGTGTGGAGCGCAGTTCCAATCTACTGTACAAGATATACAAGAAGAAAAATGATCATGGGGTGGCGTTGCACCACTTGGAAGTGGCCCGAAAGATATCGGACTCCCTGTCCGTGACGGACAAAAAAGTTTCCCTAATGATGTACGGTGAGAAAATGGCCTTTGAGGAATCCCGTCGAAAGATCGACAGCGAAAACCAGGCTACACTTTCCTCCCAAAAGCGGTACATCTATATATTCCTATTGGGGATTGTGGGACTAACGGTGATCGTGGTGCTTTTACGGCGTAGCACGATCGTGGAACGAAAATTGAACAAGGAACTTCAAGAGCGTGAAAAAGAACTTCGGGAAATAAACGATACCAAGAACAAACTTTTTTCCATCATCGGCCACGATCTTAAAGGGCCTATGAACAACCTGAACCAACTTTTGAAACTATATGTGGACAAACATATAAGCGAGGCCGAATTTGCCCAATTTGCACCCAAACTACAGAAGGACGTTGACAATATCCATTTTACGCTGAACAACCTGTTGAGCTGGGGAAAAACACAGATGCAGGGCGCCACGATCGATCCAGTGGATGTCAATGTGCACAAAGTGGCCGAGGAGAATATTATGTTGTTAAAGGACATGGCCACCAATAAAAATATTGAAATTCAAAACCTGCTTTCGGAAAAGGACATTGTATGGGCAGATGCCCAGCATCTGGGAATCGTGCTCAGGAACCTCATCAGCAATGCCATTAAATTTACCCAGGATAACGGTAAGATCACCATCAGCTCCAAACGGGAAGGTGAAACCCTTACGGTAGCGGTTGCCGATACGGGTGTGGGAATGGACCTTAAAACACAGCAACGTATTTTTGATGGAACGGGAACGTTTACCACCTACGGAACCCACAATGAAAAGGGCACCGGACTAGGGCTTGCACTCTGTCAGGAAATTCTTAAAAAAAACAAGGGCGGTATACAAGTGCAAAGCAGTTTAGGAAAAGGGACCATCTTTTCCTTTTCCCTCCCCTCCGACCGTAAAATCACATAATTTACAATGTAAGAATAATACTACTTATTTTAAAAGGATAGGCCCCATTATTTTGTGAAAATCGACAAAATACACATTTACGTGGTCAAAACACACATATTTGAACATTTCACAACATTAATTAGCCTAATTTTCGATTCGCCATTAAATTTATCCTGAATAATTTTTAATATGAAATGTTCCTAAAAAGATCGGTTCCCGGTAAATTGCCCTTTAAAGTTATTGGAAGGACCTTGGTGTTCTTTTCAATGATATGGCAGACCGGCACCCTGTACGGTCAACTACAGGAACAGGACAGCCTTAAAAAGGAATTAAGGGCCCTGACCGATCGGGAGAATTTTGATCCACGGGACACCTTATATATCAATCTTTTAAATGCCCTTGGCAGCAAATTGGGTTTTACCAATTCGGACAGTTTATTGCTATTGTCCAATCGTGCCCTCACCATAAGTGAACGAATGAATTATCGGAACGGGATGGCGCGTTCCTATATAAACATTGGGTTCTACCACTTGAACACCGGCGATATCGATAAAGGAATCGAGTTCAACAACAATGCCATAGAAATCGCGGAGGCCACCCATTCGATCGATATCAAATTAAAGGCCCTGAACAATCTGGGCGTGGCCTACCTCTATAAAGACGATTATGCCAATGCTTTCGCCACCTATACAAAAGCGATAGACCTTGCCGGCATAGCGGGCAGGAAAGCGGAACTGAAAAATTACAAAATGAACCTAGGGGTGGTATATTCGGAAATAAACGACCACGAACTGGCCATGAAAAGCTATCGGGAGGGACTGGACCTTTGTGAAGGGGAAACAGACCTTTTCTTTTCCGGAAAGGTATATGCCAATATAGGGTTCGAATATATGAGCGTAAAAAAATATGATCTGGCCCTTGAAAATATCAATGAGGCCATTGACATATTTACAAAAGTGGAAAACCTGGACTGGCTTGCCTACGCCTATGAGACCAAAGGGCGTATAAACCTCCACCAGAACCGGTATCTGACGGCCCTGTACTGGTATGACAAAAGTGAGCTGTTGCACTCCAAAATAGAGGACAATAGGGGAAAGATCGACCTTCTGAACGGGAAGGCACAGGCGCATTTGGGATTGCACAATTATGGATTGGCACAAAAATATGCCGATGAGGCCATGAAAAAGGCCGAAAAGATACAATCACAGATCGCCATCCAAAACTGTTCCGAGACCCTTTACAAATTGGCAAAAGCCACAGGTGATGGCAATACCGCCCTTAAATACCACGAAACCTATACTTCCATCAAGGATACCTTGATAAAAAACAAAAACTCAAAGATCATAGCGGTCCATAAGATACGGATGAACTATGAAATGGAAAAGGACAAGCTTATCAGCGATAACAATCGTGCCCTTGCCAAACAGAAAAACTATATTTACCTCTCCAGTGCCGCCCTTATCATTTTTATCCTTTTGTCCATAGTGGCGTTCAATGGAAGAAAAGCCTCCAAAAGGATGACCAAAAGGTTGCAGCTACAGAAAAGGATATTGCTCAACAGGGAAACGGAACTAAAGGAGATCAATGGCACAAAGGACAAGCTTTTTTCAATTATTGGCCACGACCTGCGTGGACCCATAGGTGCCATACAGAGCCTTTTAAAACTCTTTAAGGACGGTGATCTGGAACGGGAGGAACTTTGGGGCTTTATTCCAAAAATACGCAATGATATTGACCATATTTCATTCACCCTCAACAACCTGTTGTCATGGGGCCAGACCCAGATGAAGGGCGATGTTACAAAACCATCCCTCGTTTCCCTGGAAGGAATTGTGCAGGACAACCTTAACCTATTACATGAGATCGCCGAGACCAAGTCCATCAAAATGATCAATAAGCTCGCTTTCCAAACCCTGATCTGGTCCGATGGTGACCAAATAGATATTGTGGTAAGGAACCTGCTGAGCAATGCCCTGAAATTCACCCCTGAAAATGGCATGGTGATCATTGATGCCGAGGAAAAGACCACCTACTGGTTGATCTCGGTGAGAGACTCCGGAGTGGGAATGGACCTGGAGACCCAGGAAAAAATATTCAATCCCAATTCCACCCTGACGACCTATGGGACCAATAACGAAAAAGGTACCGGGCTGGGACTCTCCCTATGTAAGGAAATGATAGAGAAAAATAATGGTACCCTCTGGGTAGAAAGTGCTCCCAGAAAGGGAAGTTGTTTTTATTTCACACTTCCCAAGACCAAGAACAGGTATAAAAATGTAGGTTAGCGCAATGAGGACAGGGATTCAACGGCCACATAACGCTCTGCGGTAAAGCCTTCGGCATACTCCGCCCCAATCAACCTTCCAAGATCTCTGGCCCTATAATTTACGCTGTCAATAAAGTTTTTACTGCTAATGGGTGTTTCGGGTTCCTTGCTGTTGGGGTCAAAAAACTGTGAGGAATACGCCAGGATGGCCGCTGTTTTCTTTTCGATAAAACCGCTTACGTCCACCACAAAATCAGGTTCCAAATTTTTCCACTGAATGTAATGGTAAACATGTTTTGGTCGCCATGGCTCCTGCCATCCGTCACCTTCCTCCCATTGGGTGTCCACCTTTACCAATCCGCTTAAAAAACAGGCATCGCTTACCAGTTTGGCCCCTTTGGCGTGATCTATATGCCGATCTTCAATGGCATTGCAGAGCACGATGTCGGGCCTGTACTTTCTAACCATCCGTATCACCTGCAATTGGTGCCATTTATCGTTCACAAAAAATCCATCCGCAAATTCCAGGTTTTCCCTTACTTCCACCCCCAATATCTTGGCAGCGGCAGCGGCTTCCCGATCTCTAATGTCGGCCGACCCCCTAGTGCCCAATTCGCCCCTGGTCAGGTCTACGATCCCCACTTTACGGCCATTGGCCACTTCCTTTGCAATGGTCGCGCCTGCTCCAAGCTCTGCATCGTCGGGATGGGCACCAAATACTAAAATGTCTAGTTTCAATTGGTATCTTTTAGAAAGTTGTTTTCTGATAGGATCATTAGGACCCCATCGTTTTCAAGGCTTGTTCAATATCCGATATCAGATCCTCCACTTCTTCTATCCCGACCGAAAAACGGATCAGTCCGTCAGAGATGCCCTGTTTGGCACGCTCGTTTGCGCTTAAGAGCGAATGCGAGGTCAAGGTGGGCGATAGGACGGTGCTTTCTATTCCCGCCAAACTCATGGAGGGTTTTATCAGCTGTAACGATTTTTGAAATTGGGAGGCGTTAAATTCTTCATTCAGTTCAAAGGAAAGCATTCCCCCAAACCCCTTCATTTGCGATTTCGCCAAGGAGTGTCCCGGATGGGATTCCAATCCTGGATAATATACCGCACTTATATGTTCGTTTCCCTCAAGGTACTTGGCCATCCGCATGGCATTCTCGTTTTGCGCCCGCACCCGTATACCCATTGTTTTTATGCTTCGCTCCAACAACCAGACGGTATAATCGCTTAAACTGCCCCCAAAGTTTTTGGCCAACTGAAATATACGTTCCATATGTTCCTTGGATGCTGCTACGGCACCTGCCAAAATATCGGAGTGCCCGCCCATATATTTGGTGGCACTGTGGATCACGATATCGATTCCAAAATCGGCCGGATTTTGGTTGACCGGACTTGCGAAGGTATTGTCTATCATGGACAGCAGTCCGTGTTTTTTTGATAGGTCGGCAACCGCCCCTAGATCGGTAATGGTCAATAAGGGATTGGAAGGCGTCTCTATATAGATCACTTTGGTATTGGGTCGTATTTTTGCCTCAAAATCCTCGCGGTCCAGTCCATCAGTAAAGGAAAACTCGATGCCGTACTTGGGGAATTCCTCCGTGACCAGGTTATAGGTCCCGCCGTATAGGGTCTTTTGCAGCACTACATGATCGCCCGCCCTTAAAAAGGCCATTAAAGAAGTACTGATGGCCGCCATCCCACTTCCGAAAAGCATCGCAGATTCGGTATGTTCCAAAGCGGCCAATTTCTCGGAAAGGGCCACTTGATTGGGCGTATTGAAATACCTGGGGTACCTTTTTACGTCCACATCCTCAAAAGCATAGGAGGTGCTCATATAAAGGGGGGAAATGGCCCCTTTGAACCGTTCGTCCCCCAATTCCCCAAAATGGGTACAGATCGTATTCAATCCAATGGCTTTTTTTTCCTTCATTGTTTTCTGAGCTAAATTGTTAATTCCCCTCCACCGGTTCCAAGTTCTCAACAACCTTGGGAAACGCTCGGGTGGCCTACGGCAAATGGCCATACTGTTCTTTGTGGCGGGATCGGAGCACCGTACATCCCACTTGGTGGGACTAAGTTACAAAATACGGATATACGTCCCCATAGGAATTATAAACGCAAAGATTTATTCCTTTTTGTAATGTACCCCAAACCGCCAATAACTAAGCGCTCCCAAGGCAAGGACCCCTGCCACGGTATACCAGATAAAGGTAGGGGTGATCACTTGGTCCCCGCTGGCATAACTGTGCAGTCCCACCAAGTAAAAATTGACCCCAAAATAGGTCATCATGATACTGCCAAAAGCAACGATCGACATAAAATTAAAGAGCCATCTACTGCGCATTCCCGGGACCAATCTTGAGTGTATTACAAAGGCATAGACCATGATGGAGATAAGTGCCCAGGTCTCCTTCGGGTCCCATCCCCAATACCGGCCCCAACTTTCATTGGCCCATTGTCCGCCCAGGAAATTACCGATAGTGAGCATTACAAGACCGGTGGTGAGCGCAAGTTCGTTGATAACGGTCAGCTCCCTTAAATTGATCTCCATACGCTCCCGGTTCTTTTGGGTGGTAAGGATGATGAGCAAAAGGGAAACGATCCCCAAGATCATTCCCACGGTCAGGGGCCCATAACTGCCCACTATGACCGCCACATGGATCATGAGCCAATAACTGTCAAGAACAGGCTGGAGGTTCGCAATGGAAGGATCTATCCAGCTTTGATGGGCTATCCATAACAGCATGGATACCACAAATCCGGTCGCCGCTATGGTCATATCGCTCTTGCGCCCCAGGGCAAGCCCAATGGCCATAGTGGCCCATGCCACATATAATATGCTCTCATAGGCGTCGCTCCAAGGGGCATGTCCAGAAATATAGGCCCTAAAGATCAAACCTGCCGTATGCCAGATAAAGAGCAGAATGAGACTGCCCTTAAAGAAGTAAATGCCCGCTCTCCAAATTTCACGGTCCCTGAATATCTGAAAGACCAATAAGAGGAACATGCCAATTCCCAACAAAGCATAATATTTATACAACGTATTAAAGATGTCCAGCTTGTTATAAAGTACTTCTGCCTTGATCTTGTTCTGCGAGGGCAACACCTCGCTACCATGGTTCTGTTGGTTTTTTCGAAAAGCCTCCAATAACTTGTCCGGTTCCGAATAGTCTCCCGTACGTTTGGCGTTTTCAAGGGACATCAGGTAATAGGGTATGGCGTTCCTGATAAAATTGGCGTAGAGCGAATCGCTTACCTGAAAGTTGCCAGACCTGAATTCCACTGCCGATATCCACTTGTTGTTGGGATCGTTCAATAAGGGGAATATCTTTACTATTTCGCCGCCCAGGGCCCTGTTCAAAAGGCCCAATCGCAGATCCACATCCTTAAAATCCTGCTCGAACTTATTGGGCGTATTGGTGGCATAGGCCTTTTCCAGATAAGGGGCCAATTTATACTGTCCGTTCTCTTCGAAAAAATCCGTCGCTTTTACAAACTCCTGTCCCGTGGGCACCCCAATTATTTTGCGGATGCTATCGTTCTGCTTCTTTTTATCGAGCGCGATAAAGGAGGTATTGTACCAAAGGGAAGGATTGGCCATCATCGACAGAAAGACCTGATCGGGATCCAATTCACCGTAACCGTTCTGGAAGCTCAATTTTCGCAACAGTTCGGCCGCAAAGGTATTTATGGGTTTCATTCTGCCCCCATCGTCCTGGATCACCAGTTCCCCGAATTTTTCGGCATGTTCCTTGGAAACGGCGTTTGCGAATAGGATGGAATCGACCTCTTTTGCAGATGGCATACCCTCGTGTGCATGGCTGCTCTCTTGGGAATGGCCGGCCAGCGTAAAGCCAAGTACCAGTACCAAGGCCATGGCCTTCTTTTTTTCCTTGATCTTTTCAAGGGAGTCGGCAAGGTCCCTAAAGCGGGTCTTCCCAAAAAACATGATCCCCATAAGCCCTATGTACAACAGGAAGTACCCTATATAGGTAATCCATGTCCCCCAAAAATCATGGCTCACGGACAAAACCGTCCCCTTTTCATCGGGGTGGAAACTGGACTGAAAAAAACGGTACCCCTTATGGTCCAGTACATGGTTCATAAAAATATCATAATCGAACGGCCGATCGTCCTCTACGGTCACCTTGCTCATATAGGAAGCATAGCCCTTCTCGGTGCCCGGATATTTTTCGGCAATAAAATCGTTCAGTTTTACATGGAACGGAAGTTCATATGCCTTGGAGCCGTACGCCAAGGTAAACTGCAGTCCCCCTACCTCGAATTTTTCGGAGAAATTGGAGCTGCCCTTTCCCCCCAATATTTTTTTCCGCACGGTTTCCCCTTTTGAGGTAACATCCAATATAAGTGCATCCTGTGAGGTCTTGTCCACTTCGTTCGCCGGTAGGGGAACGATATCGTAGCGTCCCTTCATCAACGGATCGGGGATCACAAACTGCATTCCGGCGGTATTGTAGAGCGATCGCAGCTGTAAGGTCTGAAGGCTATCGGTATAAAGCTGGCCCTGGAACTTATCGGCCATCCGCATAAAGTTGCCTTCAAAGGGCGACTCTATCGTATAATTCCCGTCCGAAACATAGATATTGATGGCACCTTCCGTTTTTTTGTTCAGGGCGAAAAGCACATTGTGGATGCTGGCCACTTCCCCATTGGCCAAAAAGTGATCATGTCTGTCCCCATCACCGGCCTCCACTATCTTTAAAAATTCCTCCCCATTTTCGTCGGGAACAAGGCCCTCCTTGGCGCCTTTCATAAAACCGACATAGGAAATGGAAAAATCCTGGCCCTTAAAATCGAACTTCCAAGGGAGGGTGGACTTGATGGCTTCCGGGGTTACGATCAGATCGTCCTCAAATTTTCTCCTTTGCAGCGCTCCCCCCACTTCCCCATCCACCATAGCCGTCAGGAAGGTCTTGTCCGAATAGAACACTTTTTCGGAACTGCCTTCCCTAATGGGCATCATTCCCTCAAAACTGATATACCTGGTCACAAAGGCCCCGATGATGATAAGTATCCATGAAAGGTGCAACACCAATACCGGCCATTTTTCCTTTCGCACCAACCTATACCGTTGGATGTTCCCTATAAAGTTGATCACAAAAAATACCATGATGGCCTCGAACCAAGTGGTATTATATATCCATATCCTTGCCGTTTCCGTACTGTACCAGCTCTCTATAAAAGTACCAAAGGCCAATGCCGTTGCAAAAAGTATAAAAAGCACGGCCATTAAGCGGGTAGAAAAAAAGAATTTTTTAAGAAGATCCGTCATCGGGAGGTAAGGTTTGATTTCAGGAGGCAAAATTACGGTCTTTTTATGATTTTACAGGTCTACCACCAGTTTAAAAAGCAAAACAACCTTGTTAATTATTTACTAAGTTGCTGCTCCATAATTTGTATTTTTGATCATGATCAAAATTGTAATCATTGGTACGGGCAATCTGGCAAGTCACCTATTTGGTGCTTTTTTGGACAATCCACTGGTACAAATTGTGGAAATGGCAGGGCGCAACAAGCGGGAATTGGCAAAATTTGAAAAAGAGGTCCCCGTACGGTCCGATATCAAAAAAATTGCGGATGCAGATATATATATCATTGCGGTTAGCGATGGGGCCATTGGCGAGGTCGCTGCCCAGCTCCAACATAAAAATGCCATGGTGGTGCATACCTCTGGGGCAATGCCCCTTTCCATATTATCCATGAATGCCAGAAGGGGGGTATTCTATCCCCTACAGACCTTTACCAAGGGAAGAAAAATTTCCTTCTCGGATATTCCCATTTGTGTGGAGGCAGGCACAAAAAAGGACCTTGAACTATTGAAGCGGTTGGGCGGTTCCTTTTCCGGTTCGGTGTCGGTACTTTCCTCCGAACAGCGTAGCACCCTTCATCTGGCCGCCGTGTTCGCCAATAATTTCACCAACCATCTTTATCGGATTAGTGCCCAATTATGTGCAAAGAACAACATTCCATTTACCATCCTACTACCGCTCATCCGGGAAACCGCCCAAAAAATAACCGAAATTTCCCCTGAAAGGGCCCAAACGGGGCCTGCCGTTAGGGACGATGGGAAAACCATGGAAAAACACTTGTCCCTTCTGCAAAATAGGACGCATAAGGAAATTTATTCCTTACTTAGCGGTTCAATAAAAGAAACCCATGACAAAGAATTATAAGGAATACCTAAAGGATATTACCACCTTTGTATTTGATGTGGACGGCGTATTTACCGACGGATCGGTCATGATCACCACCACTGGCGAAATGCTCCGTACCATGAACACCAAGGATGGCTATGCCGTAAAGACCGCCGTTCAACTGGGATACAATGTCTGTATCATCTCCGGAGGTACCAATGAAGGTGTCCGGAACCGATTTAAGGGATTGGGGGTAACGGATATCTATCTGGGCGCCCACTATAAGGATGAACCGCTTAAGGAATATATGGATGTGTATGGAATATCACCGGACAACATCCTTTATATGGGGGATGACCTTCCCGATATCCTCCCCATGAAATTGGTGGCCCTGCCCACCTGCCCACAGGATGCCGTACCGGAAGTAAAGGAAGTATGCAAATACATCTCGCACCTGAACGGTGGACAGGGATGTATCAGGGATGTCATGGAACAGGTCCTAAAGGTACGTGGACACTGGGAGACCAATTTTGATGCAAAACTAGGGTGATATATGTTGAACGAACTACTAAAAAACCATACGCTCATAGTTGCTTCGGCGTCACCCAGAAGGCAGGCGTTTTTGAAGCAAATGGGACTGGATTTCGAAATCCGCTTAAAAGAGGTGCAGGAAGTTTACCCACCATCCCTCAAAGGAGGGGAAATTTCGGAATACCTTGCCCAATTAAAGGCGGCGGCGTTTCAGGGCGACCTGAAAGAGGGCGATATCCTGTTAACGTCCGATACCGTGGTATGGCACAAAGGGGCATCCCTGGCCAAACCATCGGATGCCGCCGAAGCCCATAACATGCTCACCAGGCTTTCCAATGATTGGCACGAGGTAATCACTTCGGTCTGTTTTACCACTGTTGCAAAGCAGAAAACCTTTAGCAGTATAACCCATGTACGCTTTAAGCCCCTTACTGAAGGGGAGATCCATTTTTATATTGAAAATTACGGTCCGTATGACAAGGCGGGCGGATATGGTATCCAAGAATGGATAGGGCTCATTGGCATCGAGGAAATAAAGGGTTCCCATCCAAATGTGGTCGGACTTCCTACCCATTTGGTCCACAAAACGTTAATGGACATGGTTGGCTGATGCATTTTGGGTAATTTTACAAAAAGCGCCGCCATATGGAACTGAATAAAATGTTATGCTCCCGTCTTCCCCTGCTCCCACTGCTCCTTTTGGCGGTTTCCTGTAAGGAAAGCCCCCATGCCCCCAAAAGCCCCCCAGATCCCCTTGCCTCGAAAACGGTCACCGGGCAAGGGGAAAAACCACTTTCAAAGCAATTTAAGGAATATTGGTATTCCGGGGAGGCCGAAATTACCTCCTATACCCTTACACAGGCACGATATGGGGAGCTTAGGGACGGGCATTCCGTTCTGGTATACGTTACGGAGCCCTTCTCGGCCGCCGAACAAGTAAAGGCGGACAATCCCGATAGCAGTGCCGTTCCCGTACTAAAGCTCAATACCACCAAGAATTTCCTTACCGGCATCTATCCGTATTCCATTATGAGCAGTAGTTTTCATCCGGTCCAAGGGGAGGGACACGCCCTAAAAGTTTCCAACAGTGTTCAGGAATGGTGCGGACATGTATATGCGCAACTGAATAATAGGGAGCAATTTGAAATATGGTCGCATTCCTATTTTGAGTCGGAGGGGGACCGCAACTTTCAATTGGAACCTGCCCACTTGGAGGATGAAATCTGGAACAAGATCCGAATCGATACGGCATTACTGCCCACCGGAACCATTAAAATGATCCCATCCCTGGAGTATACCCGACTTTCCCATAAGGAACTAAAAGGGTACGAGGCCATGGCAACCCTTACAACCACCGACTCCATAAGCGTATATACCGTTATATACCCCCAATTGGAAAGGTCGCTTGCGATCCATTTTACGACCGATTTCCCACATGGGATAGAACGGTGGACGGAGTCCTATCCCAGTGGATTTGGGACCAAGGCAAAAGTTTTGTTCAGCACGGCCGTTAAAAAGAAAAGAATTAAAACACCTTATTGGCAACAGAACGGAAACAGTGACCTATTTTTGCGGGACAGTTTAGGATTATAGTTTATGAGGGATTTTATTTTGGAGTACCGAACGGAATTATTGGGAAGCCTTATCTGTATCATCGTGCTCCTTTTTACCAAGTTCATTCTTACCAAGACCATCCGGAAGGTGGGAAAGTTGGGGGAGATACACCAGGCCAGGACACGATTGATCATCAAATATGTTTCGGTAGGCCTTACCATGCTCGGGACCGGTGCCCTTATTTTTGTCTGGGGAGTGGAATTCCAACAGATCGGGGTGGTGTTCTCGTCGGTATTTGCCGTTTTGGGCGTGGCCCTTTTTGCAATTTGGTCCATTCTTAGCAATGTTACGGCCGGAGTGATCCTGTTTTTCTCTTTCCCCTTTAAAATAGGGGACCGGATCAGGATCTTGGATAAGGATTTTCCTGAAGAGGCCATAATTTTGGACATAAAGGCCTTTCATGTTTACCTCATTAAGGACAATGGGGAACTGCTCACATACCCCAACAACCTCTTTCTCCAAAAGGGCGTGGTATTGATCGAAAAACAGGTAGATTTTGAGGATGATGGAAGTATGAGCGTTTAAGGATGTTAAAGAAGTTGTAAATAGGTCGTTTTCAGGCAGCGATCTTTATTATATTTGAATGCCAACTAATGTATAACCATATGCGCCAGCTTTCGGTATTTTGTGCGGGAATGCTCTTTTGTATCAGCAATGTCCTTGCACAATTGCCCAAGAAACACTCTTCCGCCGATATTTTCCACTCGGTACAAAAACTCAATTTTCTGGGAACGGCCCTTTATATAGCCGCCCATCCCGATGACGAGAATACCCGTCTCATCTCCTTTCTCTCAAATGAAACCAAAGCAAGGACCGCTTATTTATCGCTTACACGAGGTGATGGGGGACAGAACCTGATCGGGCCGGAACTCCGTGAACTATTGGGCGTTCTAAGAACACAGGAACTGTTGGCGGCCCGAAGGGTGGATGGCGGGGAACAGTACTTTACCAGGGCAAACGACTTCGGGTTCTCCAAACATCCCGATGAGACCTTGGAAATCTGGGACAAGCAAGCGGTACTGGGAGATGTGGTATGGGTGATACGCAATTTGAGACCGGATGTGATCATCAATAGATTTGATCACCGATCACCAGGTACCACCCATGGGCACCACACTTCATCGGCGATCCTTAGTCTTGAGGCATTTGACATTGCCAATGACCAAAAGGCCTATCCTTCCCAATTGGAAAATGTACGTCCTTGGCAGCCAAAAAGGGTATTCTTCAATACCAGCTGGTGGTTCTATGGCAGTGAGGCCAAATTTGAGGAGGCCGATAAATCGAAAATGTTGTCCGTTGACGTCGGGGTCTATTATCCCCTAAAGGGCATTTCCAATAATGAAATAGCCTCTCTGGCCAGTAGCCAACACCTATGCCAGGGTTTTGGGCGTATTTCCGACAGGGGATCTGAAAAGGAATATATAGAACTCTTGAAGGGCGATATGCCCGAGGACAGATCCAACATCTTTGACGGTATAGACACTTCCTGGTCGCGAATACCAGAGGGAAAGGCCATTGGGGACATCCTTTACGGGGTGGAGAAAAATTTTAATTTCAAAGATCCTTCCGTACACGTATCGGAACTATTAAAAGCGTACAAGCTGTTGCAGAAGAACCCCGATGATCATTGGAGAACGATCAAGACCAAGGAATTGGAGGCAATCATAACGGCGGTTAGTGGACTCTATCTGGAAGCGACCACCGATACGGGAAGTGCCAGCCCTGGAAGTGCCTTAAAAATCCAGATCGAGGCCCTTAACAGAAGTGGTGCCAACGTATCCCTTTTAAAGGTAGAGATCGCCCCTACCGGAACCCGGAAGGAAGTGGTAACGGAACTGCTCCCCAATAAAAAAACAACTTTTACGATGGACCTTGTGGTTCCCCAGAACACGGCTTATACCAGTCCTTATTGGTTGAACGAACAGGGGACCTTGGGAACCTATAAGGTGACCGATCCCATGTTGATAGGGAAACCGGAAACCCCAAAGGCGTTTACAGTCAATTTCGATCTGGAAATGGAGGGGGTACCTATCCGCCTGTCCAGATCTGTGGTACATCATTATGCCAAACCGGACAAGGGGGAGATACAGGAACCCTTTGAAATACTTCCACCGGTGACCACTTTTCTGGAAAATAAGGTACTGCTCTTTGCGGAAAGCGGTGCCAAAAGGATTCCAGTAAAGATAAAGGCCGGAAAACAGCAAGTTTCTGGTAGCCTATCCCTGAAAGTGCCATCCGATTGGCAGGTGTCCCCTGCTGAGATCCCGTTTAACATTGCCCAAAAAGGGGACGGTACCACGGTATACTTTACCATAACACCACCTGAAGGGGAAAGTGAGGGGGAATTGACGGCCGTTGCCGTAGTGGAAGGCATAAAGTACGATCAAGAACTGGTAGAGATCAATTATGACCATATCCCAAAACAATCCGTACTGCTGCCCAGCAAGGCCAAGATAGTACGTCTGGACATACGGCGCGCCGGTGAAAATATCGGTTACATTATGGGTGCCGGCGACGAGGTGCCAAAAAGCCTTCTACAGATAGGATATAAAGTGGATTACATCGACCCCATTAAAATACAGGAAGGATCCTTATCAAAATTTGATGCCATCGTCGTCGGTATAAGGGCCTATAACGTAGTGGATGAGCTTCGATTTAAACAAAAGTTCCTATTGGATTACGTAAAAGATGGCGGTAATTTGATCGTACAGTACAATACGGCGGGCAGGAACGGCCTCGAATTTGAAAATTTGGCCCCCTACCCCCTTCGGGTATCCAGGGACAGGGTCACCGATGAAAATTCACCCATTACCATCCTGGCCAGTGACCATGATCTGGTGAATTACCCCAATAAAATTGCGGAAGCGGATTTTAAGGGGTGGGTTCAGGAAAGGGGTCTGTACTTTCCAGACCAATGGGGAGGGGAGTTCACCCCTATCCTCTCCATGCACGACAAAGGCGAGTCCCCATCCCAAGGAAGCCTTTTGGCCGCATCCTATGGAAAGGGGCATTATATCTATACCGGTCTGAGTTTTTTCCGGGAACTGCCCGAAGGGGTTTCGGGGGCCTATAAACTCTTTGCAAATATGTTATCTTTGGGAGCGTCCGATCAAAATCAAGAATCCCCTATTAAAAAAAGGCCATGAGGGAAAAATTCGAGTGGAAAAAGGAATATTCTTTGGTGGTCATTATCAATATAGTGTATATCATCATATTTTATTTCATAATGACATCCAACAAATAATATGGGAGCACTGGATTGGAGCATACTGGTTTGCACCTTATTGTTTATAGTGGGTTATGGGGTCTGGAAAACCAAGGGCAGCCAAAATGTAAATGATTACGTGCTGGGGGGCAACGAGGCAAAATGGTGGACCATTGGGCTCTCCGTCATGGCTACACAGGCAAGTGCCATCACTTTCCTGTCCACCCCGGGACAGGCCTTTCACGATGGGATGGGATTTGTACAGTTCTATTTCGGTCTTCCCTTGGCCATGATCATCATCTGTATCGTATTTGTACCCATTTATCACAAATTAAAGGTCTATACGGCATATGAACTCTTGGAAAACCGCTTCGATCTAAAGACACGCACCCTAACGGCCATGCTGTTCCTGGTGCAACGGGGGCTCTCGGCGGGGATAACGATCTACGCCCCTTCCATCATACTTTCCGCAGTGCTGGGATGGGACCTTCGAACCTTGAACATCATCATAGGCGTGCTGGTGATCATTTATACGGTTTCGGGCGGTACCAAGGCTGTTAGCGTCACCCAAAAGCAACAAATGTTCATCATCATGACGGGCATGTTCATTGCGTTCTTTTTTATCTTGGGGTACCTTCCCAACGATATTACCTTCAGTAAAGCCTTAAAGATTGCGGGGGCCAGCAACAAGTTGAACATCCTGAACTTTGAACTCGATACAAAGACCAGGTATACCTTTTGGAGCGGGATTACGGGCGGACTCTTTTTGGCCCTTGCCTATTTTGGAACGGACCAGAGCCAGGTACAAAGATATCTTTCGGGAAAATCGGTCAGGGAAAGCCAATTGGGCCTTATTTTTAACGGGCTATTAAAGATTCCCATGCAGTTTTTCATTCTTCTGGTAGGGGTCATGGTATTTGTCTTTTATCAGTACAATCCCTCCCCCCTCAATTTTAACCCTGCGGCCACCAATGCAATAATGGAGTCGCCGCTGGCCGACGATTATAAGGTATTGGAAGAAGGCCATACGGCCCTTGAAACTGAAAAAAAGATGGCCCAGAACCGATACTCGGCCGCTTTGGACATCAAGGAATACGATGCCACCATCCACGCAAAACAACAGATCATTTCGATCAACGAAAAGGAACGCAGTAACAGGGACGCGGCAAAAGCAATGATCCAGGAAGCGGACGGCACCGTGGAGACAAACGACAAGGATTATGTTTTTATCCACTTTATCCTGAACTATCTTCCGAAGGGACTTGTGGGGTTACTATTGGCGGTCATCCTGTCCGCCGCCATGTCGTCAACGGCATCCGAACTGAACGCCCTGGGCACCATTACGGCCCTCGACCTTTATAAAAGAAACCGAAAAAACGAGCAGACACAGGAACATTATGTAAAGGCCTCCCGTATATTCACCTTGATTTGGGGCGTAATTGCCATTATAATTGCCTGTGTGGCCAACTTGTTCGATAACCTGATACAGTTGGTAAACATCATTGGCTCCATTTTTTACGGGAATGTACTGGGGATATTCCTCATCGCTTTCTTTATGAAGTTCGTAAAAGGGAATGCCGTTTTTGTGGCAGCTATCATTACACAGGTAGTGGTCATTATCGGATGGTCTTACGAATGGATGTCATATCTATGGCTCAACGCTTTTGGGTGTGGCCTGGTCATTGCCTTGGCATATTTGTTGGAAGGGTTCGATCGACTGTTGAAAAATCCGCCCATCAAGGCCTGACCAATTCCAATCACTTAGGTCCGTACCGCCGCGGAAGGGAATTGTGGTAATTGTAACATTATAGGCCAAAAAAATTGGTCGATGGTTTTTAATCGTAATATGTAATTTTTATCAAATGGGTATGCTCGTCAGACTAATGGATATTCTCCCCGATTACATGCAACTTTCCAGCCAGGACTTTTGGGTATTTATGGTTCCGGTTTGGTCATCCGTTGAAGGGGAAAGGGATAATGCCCCTACCATGGGAACCGGACCCTTTCCGCCTTTCCTCTCTATGGCCTTGGCCTATCATATAGAACCGACCCCAAATTCCCCTTTGCAATAAACTCATCCGATGGATAATTCCAAATTGATCAATACGGCCCTAATCTACAACGTACAACAAAAAATCTTGGTGGCCGTTGACTGTATCATCTTTGGATTCGATTCCAAAAATCTAAAACTCCTTTTATTTAAGCGGAAGGTCGAGCCCTTAAAGGGATCTTGGTCCCTTATTGGGGCGTTTATCAGGAACGATCTGTCCATCTCCGACGGTGCCAAACAGATCTTAAAGGAAGGTACCGGTCTGGAGGATATATATCTCGAGGAACTAGGGACCTATGGCGACGTACAAAGGGATCCAGGGGAAAGGGTGATTTCAATAGCGCACTACAGCCTTATCCGAATTGATGATTTTGATCTGGAGCATGTGGAAAAATACGATGCAAAATGGTTTGACCTAAATGGGATACCCGAACTCATCCTAGATCATAGGATGATGGTGGACGATGCCATTGTGGCCCTTCGAAACAAGGCCAAACACAGGCCAATCGGTTTCGATCTTCTTCCAAGGTATTTTACCATCCCGGAACTACAGACCTTGTACGAATGCATTTATCAACGTCCCTTGGATTCAAGAAATTTTCGTAAAAAGATCCTCTCGTTGGACATCCTTACCAAAACCAACAAAAAGGACAAGTCAGGTTCCAAAAAAGGAGCCTTTCTGTACTGTTTCAAAAAAGCGAAATTCGAACTGCTGATATCCAAGGGATACAATTTTGAAATCTAAAGATCCTTTTATGGCATAATACAAAAATATAAACGTAATTTGTACGTTTAAACGTCGCGTGGGGGTTAACTTCTTTACGGGCGGGAACAAATGTATGTAGGATATTGGTTGTGTCCCCTTAAAGGCAGGATCCTTCCCCCCAAAAAAAAAAGGGAATAGCAGTACTTATCGACTTTTTTATGACAACAGAAGAAAAGGTAACACAATACTTTAAAGAGAATTACGGACAAGATCCAAAGCGTATCAAATCGCCCGGAAGGGTAAACCTCATAGGAGAACATACGGACTATAACTTGGGATTTGTACTTCCCGCTTCCATTGAAAAATCCCTTTATTTTGCCATCGGAAAAAACAGTTCGCAATCCATTACCGTGGAAGCATTTCTGAACGAACCGGAAAGAATTTCGTTTGGATTGAATGGGAAAAAGGCGGTTTTTCAATCGTTCTGGGGAAAGTATTTTCAGGCCATCATCGAAATTCTAGAGGAAAAAAAATATGGATTGGAGGGGGTCGATTGCGTTTTTGGAGGGGATATTCCCATCGGATTCGGACTTTCCTCCTCCGCCGCGCTCTGCTGCGGTTTTACCTATGCCCTATCGGCAGAGCTGAACCTTGGGATTCCACGTACGGAAATAGCCTTGATCGCCCAGGCTGCCGAACATCGCATAGGCCTTAACTGCGGCCTAATGGACCAGTATGCCGTACTGTACGGGAAAAAGGGAAACGCACTATTCTTGGATTGTAAGGATCTGAGCCATGACTATATTCCCATCAATCTAAAGGGATATAGCTGGATACTCATCAACTCCAACATCAAACACGAACTGGCCGTTGATTCGGAATACAATCTTCGTAGAAGATCGTGCGAGCGGGTGGTACATACCATTGCAGAGACCAAAAGTTCCGTAAAATCCCTTAGGGACGTTACCCCTTTGGACTTGGATATGGTAAGGGACAGGGTATCGGTCACGGACCATAAAAGGGCCTTATATGTATTAAGGGAAAACGGTAGGGTACAACGAATGGTAAAGGCCCTGTCAAGCGGTGATGCCATAGAGGTGGGCAACATCTTGCTGGAAGGACATCGCTCCATGTCGGCCGACTACGAAATAACCACTCCTGAAATTGATTTTTTGGTGGATATCGGGCAGCAGCAAGAAGGAGTGGTCGGATCGCGGATGATGGGAGGCGGATTCGGCGGCTGTACCATCAACCTTATAAAGGACGAACATGAATTGCAGGCCGTTGAAAATATGATAGCGGCCTATAAACGGGAAACGGGCATAACAGCTACCCAATACCATCTGGAAATTGGCGACAGTGTGCAAATGATGCCCATTTCCAAAAAAGTACTCGACCAATGAAATTAGATTTTAATACCGAACCACATAAACGTTTCAATATCCTTACAGGGGAATGGGTCTTGGTGTCCCCCCATCGTACCAAAAGACCATGGCAAGGAAAGCGGGAGACCGCAAGTGCGCCTGAAAAACAGGTCCATGATCCCAGTTGTTACCTCTGTCCCTCGAATACACGGATAAACGGCGAAACAAATCCACCTTACAAAGGAACATATGTGTTTGAAAACGACTTTGGGGCCCTATTGCCCAGCAGTTCCAAATTCGAGTATGTGGAAGGCCTATTAAGAGCGGAGGGCGAAACAGGGATCTGCAAGGTGATCTGTTTTTCTCCGGACCACTCAAAAACAATGGCCGATATGTCCATCGTTTCCCTCGAAGAGGTCATTAGTACGTGGCAAAAAGAATATAAGGACCTGCGGGCGAATCCCGATATTGCACATGTGCAGATTTTTGAGAACAAGGGTGAAATAATGGGCTGTAGCAATCCCCATCCACATGGACAGATCTGGGCGCAGAAGTCGATTCCCAACGAGGTCCTAAAAAAGACCCAGACCCAAAAGGTTTATTTTGACCGTCATGGCAGGAGTCTTCTTGAGGCGTATACGGCCCAAGAACTGGAAAAAAAGGATCGATTGGTCTTTGAGAACGACACCTTTGTGAGCTTGGTACCCTTTTGGGCGGTTTGGCCCTACGAGATTATGATATTGCCCAAACGCCAGGTCCAACATATAGGTCTCTTGGAAAAAAAAGAGAAAGGTGATTTTGCGGAACAGTTAAAGGTCGTTACCCAAAAATACGACCGATTGTTCCAGACTTCCTTTCCCTATTCTGCGGGCATACACCAGTCTCCTACCAATGCCGAATATCCGGAGTGGCATTTTCATATGAGTTTCTATCCGCCCTTACTGCGCTCTGCGACGGTAAAGAAATTTATGGTAGGGTATGAAATGTTCGGAATGCCACAAAGGGACATCACTGCCGAAATTGCAGCAGAGAGCTTACGGGTATTATAACGGCTTCCGTTTAGATGAAGGAAACACATAAAAAAACGCAACCGTCAAAACTGGACGGTTGCGTTTTTTATTTTGGGGGAAACTGATTATTTAGCGCCCCATTCCTTTAGGGAATCCTTGTTCATCTTCACATAATCCGCATTTCCGGCAGCTTCTGCACCGGCCAAGGATTTCTTTGCCGCTTCAATGGCCCCTTTCTTGTCCCCTGCTTTTGCCAAGATCAAAGATTGTTGCCTTAATTGCCAAAAAGCTGGCTCGTCGGTCATGGAAATGGCCTTATCCATCCATTCCTTTGCTTTGGTGATCTCCTTGTCCTCACTGAAGTAATATACGGCCGCCGCAAAATAGTCGTTGGCAGTGGGACTGGCCGACATTACCCTTTCTATTTCCTGCGACACGGCTGCATCCGTGGGCACCTCGAACTTTACCCCAACATATACCTTTTCCCATAATATCCCCAAAACGGCGGAACTGTTGGTCAGGTCATCAATGGTGATCGTAAAGGTTTCAATGGGCACAGGCATGGGATACACCTCCACTACCGTTTTGGCGGCCACTTTGGACTCGTCCCATTCCGCAGGGGTACCGCCACCTTCGGTTTCGGTATAGAAAAATACTTCCCAGGAAGATTCTCCCGGCTTCGAGAAAATGGCGTAGGAACCGGCTTTTAGGGGTTGCCCATCCACGGTAACATCATCGCTGAAGGTGACCACGGTCCTTGCATTGGCCCCGGTACGCCAAATGGCATCGTACGGAACCAGATCACCAAAAACGGTACGGCCTCTCATAGAGGGCCTGGAATATTCAACTACAACGTCTGTCAGTCCCACTTTCTGCTCCAATTTGGAGGCGGGACTGGGTTGTGGGGTCACAATCTGTGCCTGCACGGTAAAACATGCGAGCACTGCAATGCATAAAAGTGCTGATTTTTTCATTTGGATATGGTTTATTCGTTTCCGTAAAATTACCTATAAAGCGTCCCGTAAATGTTAATAATTTCTTAAATTAAAAGGTCAGTTCACGTAAAATGGTTCCGACACCATCTTATCGGACAAGTAGAAGGTGAGATAATAAATGGCAGGTCGCAAAGGGGAAAGATCGATAGTGTTTCCTTCCAATTGCGCAGCTTTTTTATACTGGATCCGCTGTCCGCTTCCATTGAATATGGCCATCGCCTCAATTTCCCCTTCCAACTGGTAGTTGAGTTCGCGGGAGCCCAAACTCCTGTACAACAGGATGTCACTATTCCCTTCATCTGGAGTCTCCCCGTCTACGGGAGAATCCGTTGTATCAAATGAAAAAAGGCGGCCCTCGGACGAAATGGGCGGGCTAGTACTATTAAATGTCTCGGAAGATATAAAGTACTTATTGGGGCCCACCTCCGTTATACCTTCGGCCTGCAGGAAAGCAAGCCCCAAAGATAGTTTTTCGTTATTTCCCCCAAACACGTTGTCGGATCGTACGTCTCCCACCCGATGTACAAAAGGGATAAGCGCTTGTGAATAACCTATTATATATAGCATTTCCGTAGCCTCATTATAACTGGCACCGGTTACCAGTCCCCCCACCGCCAATTCGCCCACCCTACTGGCCACATGGGTCCCAGGGGCCTTCGGAAGCGAATAGGCAACGGTGCCCTGTCCGTTCCATTGTTTGGTCAATACCACCAATTGGTCCCCTAAAACAAAAAGCGCCTCCGCATCCCAATCGCTCGCATTGGGGGCAGCGATGAAATCTACTTGATCGCTGTAGGAAAAACGTATCTCCTCGGCCTGCAACCCGTCCTGAAGGGCAAAATCCGATTTTGACACCTTATAAATTTTTAAATCCCTCCTATTACCGTTATTGTTTCCAATGTCCCCAATGTAAATATATTGGTTATCCTGGGCTATATCTTCCCAATCAATGTTTTCTGCGTTTAAAATGGTAACCGTTCTAGTAATTTGAAGGGAAGTGGTATCGATTTCCATAAGTTGTGGGGCGTTTCCCGAATCATTATGGGTGACCAGTTTGTTTCCAAGAAAGATGAGCCCCGAACTCTCTTGGGCAAGGGCGGGCATAGCCCCTTTTTCGACTACGGTCAATTGGGCGGTTGCGACCCAACTGCCAAACAACGGTAATAAAAGGAGCACGTATCGTTTCATAACATTAATCGGTGGAATTTTTTTATCGCCTCCACATCAGTGCAAAATTAATTGAAGTGATTTAAACTTTTTTGATTGAAGTGAAAATTAGCCATTTTTAGTCTAATTGAAGGCTTTTTTGACTTGCGCCCGCCTCAGGCGGACGGAATTCAAAAAAGATAGGACCGAACGTTAAGAAAACAGCCAGTGGCTGTTTTTAGGGAAGGGGCCAGGTGGCGCACCCGCAAAAAGAGGGCAATTTTTTATCCAATTGGGAAAAGTTTAAATCACTTCATTATTAACAGGAAGAAGTCGACCCAATAAGAAAAATAGTTCCCTTAAAAATTTTGTTTAAGTTTTTTTATTTTAATTTAAACAATTTGATGCTACCTTTGTATAAACGATGTTTATGAAAATGTATCAGTTGCGCTCCCGCCAATCATTGGCCATTTCCCCTGAAAGGGCGTGGGAATTTTTATCCGGCCCTGCCAATCTAAAGATCATTACCCCTCCCGCGATGGGATTCCATATACTTTCGGGTGACGGGAGGTCTATGTTTCCAGGGCAGATCATACAATATACGGTTTCCCCATTTCCGGGGTACACCACCAAATGGGTCACCGAAATAACACATGTCAGCCATGGTAATTACTTTGTGGACGAACAGCGTTTTGGGCCCTATGCCCTTTGGCACCACAAGCACTTTTTAAAAGAAATTCCGGGAGGAACGGAAATGGAGGATATCATCGATTATAAACTTCCCTTTGGCATACTCGGTCAATTGGCACACCCCTTATTGGTCAAAAAGCAGCTTTTAAAAATCTTTACGTATCGCGAGCAACGATTAAAGGAACTTTTTGGTGAAATTCCCGGGGCTCAAAAGGAACTCCTTTTTAGGACTTTCTAAAAACGGTAAGTTGGACAACGCACTGGAACACTTAACCATTTTACTAAAATGATATGAAAAATATACTATTGATAGGGGGATCACACGGGATCGGGAAGGCGATCGCGCAAAAACTGTCGCCTACCTATAAAGTCCTTGCGGCCTGCAGGAGCAATGAAGGACTTCAGGACCTTGATGTGGTGCATATTCCATTTGACAGCACCGTAGATTCGTTAGATATCGGGAAGCTGCCGGAGCTTATCCACGGGTTCGTTTATTGCCCAGGAAGCATCAATCTAAAGCCTTTTAAGAACTTATCGGTTGAAACCTTTCAATCCGATATGGAACTCAATTTCTTTGGACTGGTAAAAGTTCTTAAGGCAGTACTTCCAAAAATGGCCGATGGGTCGGGCCTTGTTTTGTTCAGTACGGTGGCTGCGTCCGTGGGAATGCCGTTCCATAGCAGTGTTGCCGCTTCCAAAGGAGCGCTGGAAGGTTTTGCGAAGGCCATGGCGGCCGAGTATGCCCCAAAACTACGATTTAACGTCATCGCACCTTCCCTTGTCGATACGCCCCTAGCCTCAAGATTGTTGGGCAATGAGCGAAAAAGGGAACTTATGGCGGACAGGCACCCCCTAAAAAGAATAGGACAGGACGTCGATATAGCCAGTATGGCCGTATTTTTATTGGGGGAGGACAGTCAGTGGATCACGGGACAGGTATTTGGAGTGGACGGTGGAATCTCTACCTTGAACATAAACTAAAGAAATATGGCTTCCAAAATTTCCATTTTTTGGTTTAGAAGGGACCTGCGTCTCGAAGATAATGTGGGACTGTTGGCCGCCCTAAAGGCACCGCATCCAGTACTGCCCATCTTTATTTTTGATCCCGAAATATTGGATCGTCTACCCCGTGCGGATCCAAGGGTCCAATTTATAATGGAACGGCTACAAGGGATCGACGCCGAATTAAAGGAAAAACACCAAAGATCGCTTGCGGTATACCACGATCTTCCCCAGCAAGTTTTTTCTGCGCTTATGCAGGAGTTCCAGATAGTTTCTGTCTATACAAATAGGGATTACGAACCATATGCCAAAAAACGGGACGAGGGAATTGCCGAAATGCTGGAAAAACGGAATATCGGTTTCCATACCTTTAAAGACCAGGTTGTATTTGAACAGGATGAAGTGGTAAAGGCCGATGGGGATCCATATGTGGTCTTTACGCCCTATCGCACAAAATGGAGGGAGCATTTTTCACCTTCCCTTTTGGATGAACACACTACCGCCCCCTATTTAAAAAATCTATTGGAGCAAAAGGACCTCCCCTTTCCCACCTTGGAACAACTGGGCTTTCAACAATCGGAAATAAGGGTATTGGATGCCGACCTAACTTCCTCACTTATTCAGCGATACGAAAGCACCCGCAACTTTCCCGGACTTCAAAATGGCACCTCAAAATTAGGCCCGCACCTTCGTTTCGGTACGGTTTCCATAAGAAGTATAATGAAAAGGGCCTTGGCCGAAAAAAACGGCACTTTTTGGAGCGAACTGGTCTGGAGAGAATTTTTCATGCAGATACTCTGGCACTTTCCACATACCGTAAACAGTTCCTTTAAGCCCCAATATGACCGAATGGAATGGCGTAACGAGGAACGTGAGTTCGATCTTTGGAAAAACGGTCAAACGGGCTATGCCCTAGTGGACGCCGGTATGCGGGAACTGAATTCGACCGGCTACATGCACAATAGGGTGCGGATGTTGGTAGCGAGCTTTTTGTGCAAACACCTACTTATCGACTGGCGCTGGGGAGAGGCCTATTTTGCGGAAAAATTGTTGGATTATGAACTTAGCAGCAATGTGGGCAATTGGCAATGGGCCGCAGGGTCCGGTGTGGATGCGGCACCCTATTTCCGCATATTCAATCCCATGACCCAAGTGGAAAAGTTCGATAAGGATAAAAGTTATATCAATAAATGGATACCGGAACTCCAGGGCTTTGGGTATCCGGATAAAATGGTGGACCATAAAATGGCAAGGGAACGTTGTTTGAGCGCCTACAAAGAGGCCCTTTCCAATTAAGTCCGCAGTATGGGGTCTTTCCCAAGAAAAAATAATCCACCTAATTTTTATTCCTATATTTAACAAGGGCCATTAAGGTCCTTGAAAACCAACCACAAATATATTTTTTTATGAAAAAAACAATTCCTATCCTGGCATTATTTCTTACGGCTTCGGTACTGGCCCAAAAACTGCCCACTGGCAAAAAAGCCATAGTGTAATCCATTGAACGGCACAAAGCGGCATTAACGACTATTAGCGATTCCATCTGGGCACTGGCGGAAACAGCGTTCGAGGAAAAAAACTCTTCCGCATAACTTGCAAATTATGCTGAAAGTCAAGGATTTACCGTGGAACGGGGCGTTGCGGGCATGCCCACCGCCTTTGTAGCGACCTATGGAAGTGGATCCCCGGTAATTGGCATATTGGGAGAATTTGATGCCCTCCCGGGAATTTCCCAAAAAGCGCAGCCTACCAAAGAGGCCTTGAACGACGGGGCCGCGGGACATGGTTGTGGCCACAACCTTTTTGGAACGGCCAGCCTAGGTGCCGCCATTGCCGCAAAGGAACTTATGGAACAAGGTAAGATAAAAGGAACCATCAAATTTTTCGGTACCCCTTCGGAGGAAAAGTTTTTCGGAAAAATTTGGATGGTCCGTGAAGGCCTATGGAACGATGTGGATGTAAACCTTAGCTGGCACCCCAGCGCAGAAACGAAGGCAGATGTACAGAGTACCCTTGCCCTGGTGGACTTTAAGGTGGAATTTTTTGGGCAGGCAGCACATGCTTCCGCAGATCCTTGGAACGGACGCAGTGCCTCGGATGCACTGGAAATCTATACCAACGGCATCAACTATTACAGGGAACATATAAAACCAACGGTACGAATACACTACCACATACAGGACGGTGGCCAGGTAGTGAACGTGGTGCCCGATTATTCCCGACTGTGGGTAAGGGTACGGGATTCCAAAAGAAGTGGAATGATGCCCGTGTACGAAAGACTCCAAAAAATGGTGGAAGGAGCTGCCATCATGGCAAATGTGGACTACAAGATTTCCCTGATCTCGGGGATCTATGAAGTCTTGGTGAACCGTTCCGGAGGGGAGATCATGCAACAAAACCTGGAACTTTTGGGTCCCATAACCTATACCGCGGAGGAAACGGAATTTGGAAAAAAGATACAGGAGGCCACCGGAAAACCCCAAGTAGGAATGGACAGCAGCATTACCCCGTTGGAAGAAACCAGGGAAAATGATGGTGGCGGCTCCACGGATGTGGGAGATGTGAGCTGGAACGTGGCCAATATAAATCTTGGGGTGACCACGGCACCTAAAGGAACTCCATGGCATTCTTGGGCAGTGGTCGCCTGTGCGGGTATGGATATTGGCCATAAAGGAATGGTCTACGCCGCAAAAGCCTTGGGCATGACCATGGTGGACCTATTTGAGAACCCAAAATTGGTGGAAAAGGTAAAAGCCGAATACAGGGAGCGAAAAGGGGAGGAAATCTATAAAGCGATCGTACCGGACGGACCGCCACCGGTGGGACAAAAATAAAGAAATAGTTAATGTATTGTTTTAGGGGAGCTGCCTTATCGGTAGCTCCTTTTCACTTTAGGAACTATATACCGGGGAGCAATTTCCGACAGACCGTTATGGTGGGCCCAAGAAATAAATGTAAAGGACCAAAATTGTATTTATCTTAGCGGTAGTGTTCCCAAGAACGTTTACAATTTAGGAGATCATGAAAAAGCCCCCATCCTTTGGCAGTAAGCTGAGAAACAATATTGTGGAAGTTCCGGAAAGCATTCAAAAATGTTCCGGTATCCGTGTTTTTGGCCAACTTTTAAAATCCTTTCTCTTCTCGACCGATGTAGCGCTTATAAGGAATACCAATGCCAATGCCATTATTGCCGTATATCCCTTTACCCCTCAGGCAATGATATCCCATGCATTGATATTGGCCGCTGACAAACCTATTTTTTGTGGGGTCGGAGGGGGAATGACCTCAGGAAAGCGGTCCGTAGCCCTTGCCATGCAGGCAGAATTTCAAGGTGCCTTGGGAGTGGTGCTCAACAAACCTGCCCCCAATGAACTCATTAGACGTTTAAAGGATAAAATAGATATTCCGGTCACCATTACCATCGTTTCCGAAAAGGACGATATAAAGGGGCGGATAGAAGCCGGAGTGGATATATTCAACGTCTCTGGAGCGGAGCGTACCGCAGAGATCGTAGCCCGAATAAGGGACATAAACCCCGATATCGCCATTTTGGCCACAGGGGGAAAATCGGACGAAAGCATACTGCAGGCCATAAAAGCGGGTGCCAATGCCATTTCTTACACCCCCCCGACCACAGGGGAACTTTTTAAGGAAATTATGATCAAATACAGAAGTGGGTAAAAAACCACCTTACTTCGTTTACTTTAACCAAAAAGTCTTTTATAGCACATGAAATCCTTTGTCACCATTCTGTTATTGGTGCTTTCCAATACCTTTATGACCTTGGCCTGGTATGGCCATCTTAAATTTGCGGAATTTAAATGGTTCCAAAAGTTGGGCCTTATTGCCATTGTCCTGATCAGTTGGGGAATTGCACTGTTCGAGTATTTTTTCCAGGTTCCGGCAAACCGGATCGGTTATAAGGGCAATGGCGGGCCCTTTACCCTATGGGAGCTAAAAGTGATTCAGGAGGTCATTACCCTGGTGGTGTTTACCATTTTTACCTTGCTCGCCTTTAAAGGGGAATCATTTAAATGGAACCATTTTGTGGGCTTTGTCTTTTTGGTGCTGGCCGTTTATTTTATTTTTAAAAAATAGAACCATACCAAATAAAAATCTGGTCGCTCCCATAACAATGGAAATAAAATACATAACTGCTCCCGAAACATGGTCCTTACGTCATAGGGTAATGTGGCCCGATAGACCTGTAGCGTTCGTACAGCTTCCCGAGGACCAACGTGGGATCCATTTGGGACTCCATAACGGGGAGGGTTTGGTTTCCGTAGTTTCCCTTTTTATGAACGGGGATAGCGCACAGTTCCGGAAATTGGCCACCGAACGGTCGGAACAGGGAAAAGGCCATGCCACTGCGCTCCTATTAAAACTTTTTTCCATTATATCGGAGCATCCGACCGTAGCTAGCCTTTGGTGCGATGCAAGAAAGGACAAGATGGGATTTTACGAACGCCTGGGTTTTGCGCCGACTTCCCTTCCCTTCCATAAAAATGGGCTGGAATATGTGAAAATGGAAAGACATTGGCACAAGAACAGCACGGTATCTTCAGAGTGGCGAATTAAATAAAATGGTATTCCCATATTCTGGAATGGACCATTTCCATGGGATACCCTGTCGCTATTGCCCCCTCTTTAAACATTCCATGATCTTCTGAAAAATGGCAGTGTTTTCATAAACGCCCATAAACTTGTCGCTCTGGGGGCCATAGGCAAATACGGGCACCATTACCGCAGTATGGTCATCACTAAAAAAGGCACCTTCAACAGTCGCTGAGGAACTATCCCCACTGGGAATGGAAAATCCACCCGTCTCATGGTCGGCCGTGATGATCACCAAGGTCTCCCCGTCCTTGTCGGCAAAAGCGATCGCTTCGGCAATGGCCCTGTCAAAATCGATCGTTTCGGCAATGACACCGGCAGTGTTGTTGGCGTGGCCAAAACTATCTATCTGGGCGGCTTCCACCATTAGAAAAAATGGATCTTTCTTGGACCCTAGAAATTGTAGGCCCCATTTTGTGGCCTCTGCAAGTAGGTTGCCCCTGCCGTCCAAAACCGATGGCACACCGCCCGTAGCGAAAAAGACCCCTACCCTTTCCTCTTCGTTTGCGGCCGTTGCGGCATCCAGGGAATGGAAGATGTTAAACCGATCCTCAAGGGCCGTTGCCACAAATTGGGAAGATCCTCCGCCCATAAAAAGATCTAGCTCGCTCTTCAGGAGATCTTCGGCAATGCCCGAGGTTTCCGAACGATCTATGCGATGGGCGTAAAATGCCGAAGGCGTGGCCCCTGTTATTTCATCCGTTGTGATGCAGCCCGTTCGAAAGTTCCACTCCTTCAATCGTTCCATACTATTTGGAATGGACCTTAGCGCCGTATCCGTTCCTATTGCCCTGTTATTTGTCTTGACACCGGTTGAAAGGGCGGTGCCCGCCGCTGCCGAATCCGTGGTAAAATCATCGGCCGATTGCGTCTTTGCCAGGCCCATACTCTTTAATTGTGTAAGGGTAAGCGCTCCTTTGTTTGCCAAAACCGCTGCGGATATCTGTGTCAGACCATTGCCGTCCCCGATCATCAGCACTACATTTCTTACGGGACCGTTACCTCCATCGTTCTTAAAGGTGGGACGGTATATTTCGGAAACGATCTGATTTCGCACCTTCTGTTCGGAAAGTGTTTCCAAATAGGAAGCACATTCAAAGGGCCTATCCGTATTGATTACGTCCATCCCAAGTTCCACAAAGGTCCTCCAGGCCGTTTTGGAATCGGGCGTGCCCCAAAAACGGAACGGTCTTTTTAATTGTTTGGCCTTGGCGATCGTTTCCTTTACCTTGTCAAGGTCCGTATGTGTCAGCCTTCCCTTGCCGTTCCATTCGGAGTAGGCCCCAAATGGCAGACTTACCATTGCAACACGTTCCCAATCCTTGGCATCCATTGGGTTATCGAGCTGCTGATGGTCAAAATATATAAAATCCGGGTAGCTGTGATAGGTATTGGCATCGGGCCTACTGCCGGAAACAATGATCCGATACCGATCGCTGTTGATTATTTTTGGGTACCGCTTCAAAAGCTGAACAAGCGAATTTAGACTGGGAACGGCATCCGATTTAATATCGACCATCAGGTTTATGACTGCCTGTTTCCCAAATCCCCTTTCCAATGCCGTGACCATGGGCTCCAAGTACAACGTTTCCAAGGTGCGATCTTCCAGAATCTCGTTCCGGTCATGGGCTACGTATAACGTTCCTTTTACCAAGTGAATATCCGCCTCTATAGTGTTCAGTCCGCTTGAAAACGCTTTCCAGAACGGTATATTCTGATGGTAATCGTTATGGGAGTGTATCCATGGTCCCCCTCCCTCCTGCCCTATGGCCCATTGGCAGCAAAGCAGTAGCCATAACAATATTGAATAGGTCTTGCAGGTAAAAAACCAGATTTTGGGAAAGGTAAAGGGAAAGTACTGTTTCATCAGAGGGATTTATTTTTAACTAGGGCAATACTACCTTATGGATGTTGCCCCAATATCATGTAATCATTAAATTTAACAAAAAAAAGAAGTTGGATGCCTTTAATGTTGATCCACTAAGGGAGATTTACCCGATAATCGAGATTTAGTATGCTCCGACCTTGTGGACCCACCTTTCATTTCAAAGGATCAAGGATTGGGGCAAGTCCCTGTAGCCATGGACTTTTGGAATAAAAATCCTCTCCCAATGGGCGGCAAACAGTACCGGCAAAGGGGAAAGCTTTTTTATTCTTGATGTAAAGTATCCAAAAAAATAAGACCTATTTAATGAAAATTAAATAGGTACTTTAAGTATCTTGTACGCCTTAAACGATACTTATATTATGAAATTTTTTCCCTTATTGGCCCTTTGTGGATGCCTGAATTTCTTGACCGCCCAAGATTTTAATTTCGGTATAGACCACTCTTCCCTTATCGTGAACGATCTTCAAAAAAGCGGGGATTTCTATGAAAAAGTGTTGAAGTTAAAGGAAATACCACATCCGAGCAATTCCCCAGGATTTCGGTGGTTCGTACTACAGGGCAACTCTCAGTTGCATTTGATCCAGAAGGATACGGTGCATATGAAAAAACATAAATCCATGCACCTTTGCCTTTCTACCCAGAAATTGGACGGCTTTATAGAAAATCTCAACAAATGGAAAATATCCTATGAAGATTGGCCGGGAGAACAAAATGCCGTAACGGTACGGGCGGATGGGGTTCGCCAGATCTACCTAAAGGATCCCGAAGGTTATTGGATAGAGGTGAACGATGCAAAACATTGAAAGATCTATGATCGGTCCCCTATAGCAGCCTCCGAACTTATGGAGCGGTATGGGATGGATCAAATGGTGGAAATTGCGGCCCCAACAGCTTGGGAGGGATATAAGTTCGGCTCGAAAAAATGGAGAATCAACTATCCAAAGGCAAATAAATAAGATATTCAAAAGAAAAAATCTAATCCGCCCCGACGCAGAGCATCGGAAATAAGGCCCATTGAACGGGATGTAATTCTTTCAAAAATAAAACGGACATGACAGACTCGGTTAAAAGAATATTCCCCCTCGGTTTTCCGTGGCCCACCCAGGACCCTTTTCTGTTCTGCGTGCACAATCTGGACCATTTTCCGGAGGGGAACGAGGATATGGGACCTGCCACTTCCTTGGCCGGGAGGAATCTGGGCAATGATTTTACGGGCAAGGATGGATGGAGTATGTACCATGGCAAAAAGGTACCCGGATTTCCATATCATCCCCATCGAGGATTTGAAACCGTCACCATAGCGAATACGGGCTATTGTGACCATTCCGACTCCTTAGGGGCTGCAGGTCGTTTTGGGGAGGGTGACGTACAGTGGATGACGGCCGGAAAAGGGGTGCAGCACGCTGAGATGTTCCCTTTACTGGAGACGGGACAGAAAAATACCTTGGAACTATTCCAGATATGGTTGAACCTTCCCAAGGTCAATAAATTGGTAGCCCCCCATTTTTCCATGCTTTGGAACGAGGACATACCCGTCGTGGAAACGGAAGGCGTTACGGTCAAATTGGTCGCCGGCACCTTTGCTGAACGGGAAGCCCCGGCCCCGGCACCCGATTCCTGGGCAGCGGACCCCATTAACGAAGTGGCCATATGGCTCATAAAAATGGATCCCCGTAGCAAATTGATACTTCCCCAGTCCAAGGATGTCGTAAACCGCTCCCTTTACCTGTATGGTGGATCGGATGTGGCAATAGGTAACGAAACCATAAGGAAGGGCCAAGGCGCAGCGCTTGTGTCCACAGAAGATGCCACCTTGGCCAATGGCAATGTGGAAGCCCACCTTTTGTTGTTACAGGGGCGGCCCATCTCGGAACCTGTTGCCAAGTACGGACCTTTTGTAATGAACACCCAAAATGAGATCGAACAGGCAATGCGTGAATATAGGGAAACAGAATTTGGGGGATGGCCATGGCCCACTCCCGACCATGTACACCCTAGGGAACAGGGACGGTTCGCCAAATTCCCCGATGGTACCTTAACAGAAAAATAATGCTTTTGGAAAAACTGCGACTTTTATTGGATTCAGGGCTTTTGGTCCTGATCTGGATGGTCCAATTAGTGGTATATCCCGGGTTTCTGTCCTATTCAAAAGAGAATTTGCTTTCATGGCACAGCTCCTATACCAAACGTATTTCATATTTGGTAATGCCCTTAATGTGTCTACAACTTTTTGTGGCCTTTCTACAATTGTTCTATGGCCCCGGTTTATATACGGTTGGCAGTTTTATGTTACTTGTAGTGATCTGGGGCATTACCTTTATGAAGTTCGTGCCCCTGCACAGGGAGCTGTCCTTAGGGGTAGATCCCATACATAGTGCGAAACGGTTGGTATCCCTTAACCGTATCAGGACATTTTTATGGACGGCGGTTTTTCTTTGGGGCCTGCTTGTTCAGCTTTAAACTAACAATCATCAATACTAATCGATTTTATCAATGGAACTTTCTATTTCTTTTCCGTAGACGGATGAAAGGTTCGCCAACTGTGCCAAAATTCCTGATATGCCTTTACCCGCCTTAGTGGCGAAGTATTATCAGCATTCGAATAACCGATCAAATTGTCATAGGAAACAATGGACGCAACAAGCTCCCGTTCAGCCTCCAAAAGTGATGAAGGTCCTCTTAACAATATTTGGGTGAGCTCACGAATGGGTTCCGCGGAATCACGTCGATATTCCAAAAGTCCCGTAATTCCGGGCATATGTTCTTCCAATGGGATGTAAGGCATAATTGGGTTTGGTACAGTTCTCACTTAACATAACAACGTAACCTCACAGGATATCTCGGTTAAATTGGAATCTATAACTTCATAACCTAGCGGCGGGAGCCGCAACATAACTTCATAACTTAGCGGCGAGGGCCGCGACATAACTCCATAACTAAGCAGCTCCGCTGCGACATAACTTGATAACGATAACCTAGAAAACAAAAAAAGCAACCTCATCGGTTGCCTTTTATTTGCTGTAAAGGAAGATCATACCCGAACGATATGGGCGCCAATGGCCCGTAAACGCTCATCTATATTTTCATAGCCCCTATCTATCTGTTCAATATTGTGTATGGTAGAGGTACCCTTTGCGGATAATGCCGCGATCAATAGCGAAACCCCTGCCCTAATATCCGGTGAGACCATTGTGGTGGCCTTTAGGGTGGACTTAAAATCATGACCTATAATGGTGGCCCTATGGGGATCGCAGAGAATGATCTTTGCCCCCATATCTATTAGTTTGTCCACAAAGAACAAACGACTTTCGAACATTTTTTGATGGATCAACACTTCTCCCTGGGCTTGGGTGGCCATTACCAGGATAATGCTCAGAAGGTCGGGGGTAAGTCCCGGCCATGGGGCATCGGAAATGGTCAGAATGGACCCATCTATATAATTCTGTATCTTATAACCGTCCTTATGTGCGGGAATAAAAATATCGTCCCCTTTCTTTTCCAGTGTAATTCCCAGTTTCCTGAAAACCGTTGGTATCTGCCCCAAATCGTCCCAACTGACGTTTTTGATGGTGAGCTCGCTGCGGGTCATGGCTGCAAGGCCGATCCAACTACCGATTTCGATCATATCGGGAAGCATGGTATGTTCCGTGCCCCCCAGTTTCTTGACCCCTTCTATCTTTAAGAGATTGGATCCTACCCCGGTAATCTTTGCCCCCATTCTATTGAGCATTTTGCACAATTGCTGTAAATAAGGTTCACAGGCGGCATTATAAATGGTGGTATCCCCTTCCGCAAGGACGGCCGCCATCAGAATATTGGCGGTTCCCGTTACGGAGGCCTCGTCCAAGAGCATATAGGTGCCCTTTAATTTTTTGGCTTCTACGCCATAGAAAAGTTCCTCCTTGTTATAGCGGAACTTTGCCCCTAATTTTATAAGTCCCTCAAAATGGGTATCCAACCGTCTTCTACCGATTTTATCCCCCCCAGGTTTTGGTATGTACCCCTTACCGAAACGAGCCAACAAAGGGCCAACGAGCATGATGGAACCACGTAGACCGCGGCCATCCTCCTTAAATTGTTCCGATTGCAGGTATTGGAGATTGATATCGTCCGCCTTGAAGATGTAGGAGCCTTTTCCTTTCTTTTGGATCTTTACGCCCAAATCTTCCAAAAGGGAGATGAGTTTGTTGACATCCACTATGTCAGGAATGTTGTTGATGGTAATTTCGTCCGGGGTGAGCAGTACCGCACATAAAATCTGTAGTGCCTCGTTCTTTGCTCCCTGTGGAATGATTTCCCCATGGAGTTGGTGACCACCTTCAATCTTAAATGTTCCCATGTAAAAAGGAAATATTAGTAGCGTTTCTTGCCGCGGTTATTATTGGTTCTTTGGTTCTTTTTGGGGGTTACGGTCCTCGGGGTCTTGGCAACCCTGTTCTTTAGGAACTGGCCGCTCTCGGTAAGGTTCTCGCCCTGTAGATCGATCTGTCCGTCACTTAGCTCGTACAGGTGTTTAAAGATCGCCGTATCGTCCACCACATCCTTGTTCCAGTTCAGGTAGCATTTTTTCATATGGTTGGCAATGGCGTATTCCAGGCCATCCCTCATATCGCCCTTTTCCCACTTTACGGCCACATCGATCATCCTTTTGATGTTATTGCCATAAAAGCGGTATTTTGGAAAATTCTGTGGGTAGGCCAACGGCTCGGGGCGTTGTTCCAGTACTTCCTTGCTGGTAATGGGGTAAGGTGATTCCACATCCAATTTAAAATCGGACATAATGAACAACTGGTCCCAAAGTTTATGTTGAAAATCGGGCACATCCCTAAGATGCGGCTGAATGTTTCCCATTACACTTATAATGGCCTGTGCCACTTTGTTCCTTTCCTCCTTGTCCTGTATGGAGACCGCATGGTCCACCATTTTTTGGAAATGCCTGCCGTACTCGGGAATAATGAGCTTGGAACGCTCAGTATTGTACTCGATGTTTTCTACTAGATTCAATCTAAAATATTTTGCTTAAACTATTATGTGCTACGTGAAGTATTGCAATAAAGGTGCAAATTAGCAAAATTATGGCACAAATACTATTTTATAGGGATATTACCCCTTTTATGGTTCCCACTTCCCTGTATTTGGCGATTACGGCATCGGGGTTTTCCATGTCCACGGTAATGCTGAGGCTGGTATACGTACCGTTCTTGGATAGCTTGGATTCGATCACCGCACCCGTATTATCGAATATGCCATGTATGGTCGGGATACCGTTCCCCTTACTGGGCACGATAAACTTGTAGAGATAGACCGAGGGCCATTTGCTGGTCTCCTCCAGCTGTGCCTTCAGCTTTTTGTAAAATTCGTCCGACTTTTCAGTGTCCATTCAGTTCTTTTTGCAAATATAAAGCAACCTTTGCAATTTTTTAGTCTAGTGCCTATTTCATTACTTTGTATCTATAAACCTTATTTTTTGGAACCAAAAAAAATTGTTGTCACCGGCGGCCCCAGTACCGGAAAAACCTCCGTTATCCGAATTTTGGAGGAAAAGGGATATTTCTGCCAACATGAGGTGATCCGGACCATGACCATCGAAACCGGAAGGGAAGAGGGCATCTCCTCCTTTACCACCAATCCAATCCTGTCGGTGGCAGACCCTTTGGAATTCAATCGCAGGATACTTCGTGCACGGATGGCACAATATAACGAGGCCCTGCACGAAAAACATGACCCCGTATTTTTCGACAGGGGCATTCACGACGTAGTGGCATATATGTACTGCTTTGGACAGGAGGTGGACGATACCTTTTTACAAGCTTGTAAGGACCATAGCTACGATCAGGTCTTTTTATTGCCCCCTTGGGAGGAAATCTATGTGGCCGACAGTGAGCGTTTTGAAAGTTTTGGGGAATCGCTCCGTATCCACGCTCACCTGGAATCAGCATATCAACAGTTTGGTCATAGCATCATTACGGTTCCTAAATACGGAGTGGAGGAAAGGTGTAATTTTATCCTAGCGTCGTTAAAATATTGATCGTGCCCAAAGACCCCCATAAAATATTATCAAAATACTGGGGTTTTTCCAACTTCCGGGGCTCCCAGCAAAAAATAGTGACCTCAGTGCTTTCGGGACAGGATGTGCTGGCCCTATTGCCAACTGGTGGGGGAAAATCGGTCTGTTATCAGGTACCTGCACTGGCATCGGAGGGCATCTGTATAGTGGTATCGCCCTTGATCGCCCTAATCAACAATCAAGTGGACACCTTAAAGAAACAAGGGATAAAGGCCATTGCCCTTACGGGGGGAATTCCCTATAGGGAGGTAATGGACCTATTGGACAATTGCCTTTATGGCAACTATAAGTTCTTATACCTTTCCCCCGAAAGATTACAACAGGACCTGGTGCAGGAAAGGATCCGACAGATGCAAGTAAGCCTGATCGCCATAGACGAGGCCCATTGTATATCCCAATGGGGACATGATTTTAGACCGGCCTACCGCAACTGTGCCCTCTTAAGGGAATTGCTGCCCCAGTCCCCCATGATCGCACTTACCGCCACTGCCACCCCTAAAGTGGCCCGTGACATTATGGAAAATCTGGGCCTACTGAACCCAACGGTATTTAAGGATTCCTTTGCCCGTTCGAACATCGCTTTTAACGTGGTCCGGCATGAGGACAAGCGGTTCCTGTTAAAAAAACATTTCCACAAACTGCGGAAAAGTGCCATTGTCTATGTGGGAAGCAGAAGGGCAAGCAAGGAAATATCCGATTTTCTGAACGGCATGGGCCATCGGGCCGACTTTTTCCATGGGGGAATACCAAAGCGGGATAAGAAGAAAAAAATGGACCTATGGCTTAACGATACCGTCCCTACCATGGTTGCCACAAATGCCTTTGGAATGGGCATAGATAAACCGGACGTAGAATTGGTGGTCCACTATCATATTCCAAGCAGCCTTGAAAATTATTATCAGGAAGCTGGGAGGGCAGGAAGGAACGGGCAAGCTGCCAAGGCCGTTCTCATCACCAATCCAGCCGACGCCGTTCAGTTAAAGAAGCAATTTTTGGGGGTGCTCCCTGATGTACCGTTCTTAAAATTGCTCTACCTAAAACTGAACAACTATTTCCAGGTAGCCTATGGGGAGGCCCCGGAGGAAATATTTCAGTTGCACTTCAATAAATTCTGCGATGCCTACCAGTTGAACCCCATTTTGGCCTACAACGGCCTCAGGGTCTTGGACCAGAATTCGGTCATATCCCTTTCCGAATCCTTTGCCCGGAAACTTACAGTGCAGTTTACCGCCCAAAAAGCGGAAATTTTCTCCTACTTGGATCGACATCTTCCCATGGCCCCGATCATTAAAACAATTTTACGGACCTATGGCGGTATTTTTGAACATCCCGTGACCGTAAACCCCCATCTGATCGCTAAAAAAGCGAACGTAGCCGAACAACAGGTCTTAGTGGTATTGGAGCGTCTGCAAACCGATGGCATCATCGTTATGAATGCACAGGAGAGCGATCTGGAACTCATTTTTCTGGTTCCCCGGGAAGATGGGAGAACGATCAACCTTTTCGCCGATAAGGTTAGGGAACAGCAGCAGATGAAAATAGATAATATTGAACGTATGCTGGCGTACATCAACAACGATGCCGTATGCCGTAACCAACAGCTATTGGGTTACTTTGGGGAAGAGGGCGACGAATGCGGCCAATGTGATGTCTGTCTAAAAAAAAGAGGGGTCGATCGGGATGTGCTGCAATTGGTAAAACAGGAAATACTAGCTTTGCTGGATAGTGGGCCAAAATCCTCCAGGGCGATGATTCTTTCGCTGCCCTACAGGGAAGAAACGGTACTGAGGGTCCTACAGCAATTATTGGAGGAAGATAAAATAACGTTGACAAACAGAAACGAGTATAAAAAAAATTGAAATGGGAACATTACGGATCGTGTTTATGGGGACCCCGGATTTTGCTGTGGGCATATTGGACCGCCTGCTACAGGATGGGCATTCGGTGGTAGGGGTGGTTACCGCTGCCGATAAACCGGCAGGAAGGGGCAGAAAACTACAGGAATCGGCAGTAAAACAATATGCAGCGCACAAGGGGTTGGCCCTATTGCAGCCCACCAACTTAAAGGACCCGCATTTTTTGGATTCCCTAAGGGCCCTAAAGGCAGATGTACAAGTAGTCGTGGCCTTTAGGATGTTGCCAAGATCCGTCTGGGAGATGCCACCGTTGGGCACCTTTAACCTACATGCCTCCCTCCTGCCGCATTATAGGGGCGCCGCACCGATCAATTGGGCCATAATGAACGGAGAGGTGCAAACGGGTGCCACCACCTTCTTTTTGGACGATAAGATCGACACCGGAGAAATAATCCTACAGGCAACCGTCCCGATCACAATGGAGGACACTGCGGGTAGCCTTCATGACCGTTTGATGGTCCTGGGGGGCGATCTGGTGTTAAAGACCCTTGAAACAATTGCATCTGGAACGGTGGAAACGAAGGTACAGACGGAAGATGGCCCCTTAAAACAGGCGCATAAGATACACCGTGATACCTGCGCCATTGATTGGAACAAGTCCCTTAAACAGATCTATGACCATATTCGTGGACTCAGTCCCTACCCCGGGGCTTGGACCACCCTATACGATGGGGAGGGGCCGCAGTTGCTAAAAGTGTATTCCGCCACCATGGAAGCAGGGGACCATCTTTACGAAACAGGGCGGTTGGTAGTTAGTAGAAAGAGTCTGAAGGTAGCGGTAAAGGGCGGTTTTATAAACCTGTTGGAACTGCAGCTTCCCGGCAAAAAGAAAATGGGCGCAACGGACGTTCTGAACGGGATGAAATTCTCGGAAAATGCATATGTTCGTTAAACCCTTGGTATCATTGGGCTGCGAGAAACGTAAAAAAAGCCCTACTTTATCAACAAAGATTTCAAGTTATTAACAAAAACCTGCATTTCCCTTGATTTTACTTGTGTTAACCGCAAATCCGTATAAATTTGTTACAGTCTAAAAATTATTTTAACAACAATTAATTTAATTCAATTATGAACAAAACAGAATTAATCGATGCAATGGCAGCAGACGCTGGCATCACAAAAGCAGCGGCAAAGAAAGCTTTGGAATCTTTTTTGGGGAACATTGAGGGATCGCTAAAAAAAGGTGGTAGGGTTTCTTTGGTAGGTTTCGGATCTTGGTCCGTCTCCAGTAGGGAAGCTAGGGAAGGTAGAAATCCACAAACTGGAAAAACCATCCAGATTGCAGCTAAAAAAGTTGTAAAGTTTAAAGCAGGTGCCGAATTGGCCAGTGCAGTAAACTAATTTATATCAATAAAATAGAGAAAAGACACTCCTTAATAGGGGTGTCTTTTTGTTTTCAAGGGAATTTGTCTTATTTTTAATAAAAACCGACCCTCCATGGTGAGCCTAGAACCAACAAAAGGAAGCCTTCTTATCGCAGAACCGAGTTTGACCGGGGACGTCTCCTTTAACAGGTCCGTAGTCCTCTTGGCGGAACACAATACAGAAGGGTCCGTAGGTTTTATACTCAACAAACCCTTGGAGTACAGTATCAATGAGCTTATCACGGAAATAAGTGTGCCCTTGCAGGTCTACAATGGAGGGCCGGTAGAACAGGACAATCTCTATTTTATACATAAGGTGCCCCATTTGGTAGAGGGCAGTATCGAGATTTCCAACGGTATCTATTGGGGAGGCAATTTTGAAAAAATAGTGGACCTGGTAAACAGTCTGGTCATTACCGAGGAGGATATCCGTTTCTTCTTGGGATACTCCGGATGGAATTCCCTACAACTGCTCCAAGAGCTCAATTCCAGATCATGGGTAGTGGTAAGGAACAAATACAAAAGTGATATCATCCACAAGTCGCCCGTAACATTTTGGAAGGAAAAGATGATCGAATTGGGCGGCAATTACCTACTCTGGTCCAATTCGCCCGAAAATCCCAATCTAAACTAGGGGATTATGGCGTATAGGCCTTCTTATCCCCGAAAATGAGGTGCCAAATCATTTTTTTCCATTCCTCGCACAGGTCTTAACTTCCCAAACGGGCAGCAGCGTTCAACTTGCCCAATAGGTTTAGCGCGACCGTGGTCCCGAATTCCTTTTTCCTGTATTTGGTAATGGGCCTTATCCCAAAGATCGCATTGGTAATGAAGAGTTCATCGGCCTTTTGTAGATCGAAGGGGGAAATGGACGCTTCCTCAAAAGTATAGTCCGGTAGTTTTGTCAAAAGTTCCAATAGTTTCTTGCGTATGATCCCGTTCAAGCAACCATCGCTTTTGGGAGGGGTCTTGATATGCCCGTCCCGTACCAGAAAAATATTCCCGTTAAGGGCTTCCACCACCTCTTTACGTGTATTGAGCAACAGGCAGTTCCGATAACCATTTTCACTGGCAAAAATGCTGCCCAATACGTTGGTGATCTTGTTATTGGTCTTAAGGGTGCTCAGCATATCGGGATTTATATAAAAATCCTTGAACAGTTCCACTTCGTACGCCCCTTGCCCGAGCGTAAAAAATGGCGAATCCAAAGGTCCCGTTTCAATAATATAGGAAATATCGTTTGTCACGGGAAGATAAAGTCCCCCATCGTTCCTAAACACGGAAAACCGTACCCTAGCCGCTCCTTTTTCCAAGCCGTTGGCCGAAATGGCGCCCATTATCGCCCCTTCCAGAAACTCCATTGTAAAATCCATGGGAATTTCCATGCGAAGGATGCGCATGGAAGCCATCAGCCTTAAATAATGATCTTCCCAAAAGAAAATCTTACCGTTCACCACCCGTATCGATTCAAAAAGGGCATCGCCATAGCGCAGTCCCCTATTATTATGGTCCAGATAAGGAGTATTATCGGGAAGTAGGTCCCCATTAAAGTTCACCATAAAAAAAGCCTTGAAAATTCAAGGCCCAAAGGTATTGTTTTAAGCCTTAAAATCCCTAGGAGGATCCCAAAACTTGTTTAAGACTGGATATTTGGTTTTCCCATAACATCTTGGACTCGTCCACTTCATCGGCTTCGGCAAAATCGGTTATGAAAAGGGAAACGTCCGAGGTAATCTCATCCACAATGATCTTCATTTCAAAATAACTATCGTCGCCAGCTGCAAGCCAGGTAAAACGGACGAATTCATCGCTTTTGCGCTTTAAAAGTTTGGCTTCCTCCTCGGATTCGTCCCAGATAAAGGTAAACAGTTCCCCACGGGAATTCACATTGTCGGCAAACCATTCGGAAAGGCCCGAAGGCGTTGATATATATTGATATAATAGGGATTGGGAGGATTGTATTACAAACTCCACTTCAAATTTAATTTTGTCGCTCATTCTTGTCATGTTTTCGGCGGACAATATATATAATTCCACATGATAAAAAAATAAATGCCCTATAATAATTTTAGCATTTGAATTTTGATTGGGAATAAATTAAACTATATTTGCAGCCGCTTAAAAAAGCAATGGCGAGGTAGCTCAGTTGGTTAGAGCGTCGGATTCATAACCCGGAGGTCGGGGGATCGTGCCCCCCTCTCGCTACCAGTATCAACAAGGGCTTTAAGAGATTGAAGCCCTTTTTTTATTTCTAAAAAATAGACTGGGTACAACATAGGTACAACATTTTTATTTATCTGAAAGGTTCATATTAAATAATATCAATTGATTGTAATTGAGATTTAAAGCGTATTGATTTGATTGATAACATATTATGACCATTGATTTTTTAATGGTTTATATCTACATGCTTAAACCAAAACCAATTTTATAAATCAGCGTTTTAAATTCTTTTTTTTCTTGAGCATCTTCTTTTTCATTGTTAACAACTCTTAGATTCCATCAAATGCCAGCCTTGACCTCAATTATAATTGATGCCATTTGTTATCATAATATGCCAAAGAAAATTATAGGTCTGTCTAGTTCATAAATTTTGATTATAATTATTTTAAAATGTTGTTTATCAAGTGTTTGTGAATAACTTATTGAAGTTATTTCTTCTATCAATATCCACTTTTTATATTTTTACTTCCATAGTCTCATAAGGGAAAACAAAAGCGCTTTTGTTCATTTTATAATCCAAAAAAACATTAAAAATGGACACTATTTTAATACTGGAACGATTAGATCGTTTAGAAAAACTGTTGATCGGAAACAAAGAAGTTTTGACCTTTGATGAAGCCTCCGACTATACCGGAATTTCCAGAAGCTACCTATATAAACTAACAGCCTCGGGAACGATTCCACACTCAAAGCCCAACGGCAAGATGCTCTTTTTTGATAAAAAGAAACTTGTGGATTGGTTACTTCAAAATAAACAGAAGTCAAAACATGACATTGAAGTCGAGGCCTTGTCCGATACCAAGCACCATAAAACTCACTAGGTAACACTTTCATACAAGTACATATTAATACACCTTAATGTCTTAAGGTGTTAAAACTATCCCTATGAAACAGATACCCTATATCCGTGTGGGCACCACCTTTTATAAGTTGGTTAAAGCCCCGACCATATCCGGTCATTTCAATGAGTACTTAGTCCCTTGGAGTGAGCATACCATTAAACAAGACCATGGGAAGGACTACTTAAGCAAGGTGCCCAAGTATGACGGCTTCACTTGTATTCCAAATCACATCGATTTTAAACAGGAATTCCTAAATTTCTATAACACCTATTCCTCATTGGGTAAGGAACCGGAACAGGGAGACTTGCAAACCTCCCTGATCTTTATCCGGCATATTTTCGGAAAGCACTATGATCTAGGACTGGACTATCTCCAATTGCTCTATACCAAACCAGTACAGATGTTGCCCATATTATGTCTGGTTTCCAAGGAGCGGTCCACAGGCAAGAGTACTTTTCTAAAATGGCTCAAGGCCATCTTTGACAATAACCTGACGTATCTGACCAATGATAGTTTTGGTAGCCAGTTTAATGCCGATTGGGCGAATAAACTGCTTATTTGTATTGATGAAGTCCTGTTCAATAAGGAAGAGCTTACCGAACGTATCAAATACCTAAGTACTACGAACATCAATAAACTGGAAGCCAAGGGCAAAGACAAAAGGGAAGTGGAATTCTTTGGTAAGTTTATCCTCTGCAGTAACAATGAAGATAACTTTATAAAAATCGATGGAAATGAAACCCGGTTCTGGGTTTTGAAAATTCCATTGTTGAAGAAGGAGAGCACCCATTTTCTGGAAATGCTCATAAATGAAATACCGGCTTTTCTCTATTTTTTAAAAGAACGCCAACTTACCACAAAGCACACCACACGCATGTGGTTTACACCGGGACAGATTAGAACCAATGCTCTGAAAAATCTGGTGCAGCACAACCGCAATAGAGTCGAAAAGGAATTGGCAACGCTAATGCTTGCTGCTATGGAACAATTTGACCTTAATGAAATCAATATTTGTCCATTGGACGCCTTGCAGCTATTAAATCGGACACGGATAAAGACGGACATGACCCAAATAAGACGGTTGCTGAAAAAAGATTGGAAACTGGAGAACAAAGACAATACCCTCAGTTATCAAAAATTAGTGATTTGGCAAGATGCCTCTATGCAGCTTTTGGAAGCCAAGGGTCGATATTTTACCGTGGAAAAATCCTTTTTGCTGGAAAATTTTGATGAATTGATGACGGATTAGGCTGGATGCGGGAATAATGGGAGCTGAGACGCTCATCATTATATCATCATTTGATCATCAAAATAAATAATGATGACAAGTAGGATGCACTAAAAACATAAAAATGATGAAGTGATGAAAATTTTGATGACATGGGAAGTACTGTGAATATTGGTGTTACAATAGATTGTCATCAAAATATCAAAAATTAAACAAAAAAGGAGTGCTTATGAAAAAAAAAAGAACAAACAGCTTATCCTGTGAAAGAGCCCGAGCTTTTCCCATCGAAAAAGCGCTGGCAAAACTCGGGCACTTTCCTACCACCTCAAGTGAGAAAGAAGCTTGGTTTCTTAGTCCGCTGCGGACAGAAACCCAAGCCTCTTTCAAGGTGTCCAAGAAACTCAATAGATGGTACGACCATGGAGCAGGTAAAGGAGGTAATGTCATTGACCTAATCTGCCAAATTACAAATAGCTCAGTCAAAGAAGCCCTGAAAATAATCCAAGAGGACCAAATCTCTTTTTCTTTTCAACAGCAACCCTCTATTGAAAAGGAACATGAGGATACCATCGAGATATTATATGCCAGACCTATTCGGCACTTCGGATTGATACAGTATTTGCATGAACGTAAAATTTCCATGGCCACGGCCTCCCTGTATTGCAAAGAGGTACATTATAAATTCAAAGGCAGAAACTACTTTGCTATTGGGTTAAAAAACGATTCTAGCGGATGGGAACTACGAAACAGATACTTTAAGAATTCCGCTTCCCCAAAGGATATCACTCATATCAATAATGAAAAGAATGGACTGATTATTACTGAAGGGATGTTTGACTTATTATCTATCCTGGAGAGCTATGAAAAAATGAAGTCAGAATATGATTTCTTGGTACTCAACTCCACGGCATTTGCTGTTAAGGCGATGAAAATCATAGCTGGGTATGACCATATTGAACTCTATTTGGACAATGATAGTACTGGTAAAAAAGCAACCCGAAACTTTATAAACTATTCAAAGAATTGTATTGACAAATCGCCATTATACAACGGATATAAGGACATTAACGAATGTCTAATTGGTAGTGCAAAACTTTCGTATGGGCAGCAAACGCAAGATGTGTTTTTGTTATCACAAAAACAATCTTGCTTTGCTCCCGAAGGTTGCAAAGAATTCAAAAAATGAAAAGGTCCTATATCCGATTTCGATGTTCCATTTATGAGAAGAAGCTACTTAAAAAAAGAGCAGCTCGGGCAGGAATGAGCTTGTCCGAATATTGTCGGAGAGCTGCTTTTGGTCATACCATCATTGAACGACTTACCCCGGAACAACTCGAATGCTACAGTACCCTGGTCAAGTACAAAAACAACTTTACCAGTATCAGTAATATGTTTAAGAAACGGAATCCAAATTTATCCAATGAGGTCACTCAACTTGCCGAGGAAATACGGCAACACCTTTATAATTTTAAAAAATGATAGGCAAGGGCAAATCCATAGCGAACACAGGTACCAACATGGAATATGGCTGGAATCAGGAAAAAGATGCCGAGGTGGTCTTTAGACAACATGTGGCAGGAAACAATCCCAAACAGGTCACCGAGGAGTTCAAGCTCCTACAGGAACAGAACCACCGGTGCCAGAAGAATACCATGAGCTTTATCCTGAGTCCAACCCCTGAAGATGGCAGGAACTTGGGTAAGTCACGGCTTAAGGAAATGACCCAACTGTTTGTCAAAGAGATGCAGTTAAAGGAACGCCAGGCCATCGCATTTGTGCATAGGGACAAAGCACATACCCACGTGCATTTGTATGTGAACCGTATCGGATTTGATGGCAAGGCTTACAATGATAGCTTCATAGGAAAACGAAGTCAACTTGCAGCTGAAAATGTGGCCAAGGAAATGGGGCTCACCACGGTAAAGGAGGTGAATCTAGAGAAGGAATTGGATACCAAACAGACCCGATTGAATATAAAGAACATACACCAAAAGGTTATGGAGAACCAAAAGCCAAAAACACTGGATGATTATATCAAAGCCATGAAAGCAGAACAAGTGAAAGTTATTCCAAGTATCAACAAATCCAACAAGCTTCAAGGGTTTCGATTTGAATACAAGGGAGTAAACCTAAAGGGAAGTGAAGTGCACCGCTCCATATCCGGAGGAAAACTAATAGGGCAGCTCAATATGAACAATACCCTTGGAAAGCATAAGGAAACCGCAAAGTCGGTCCGGTTGTTAGGGAAGAGCGTGGAAATGAGTGCCAACCTCGCAACGAGTTTGGCGAAGAACATTATAAAGAAGGCGATCGATACGGGAATCGGAATTTAAAATTCAAAACTATGGGATATAAGAAACTGGATGAAGTAATGGAACTGCTCACTGATGAGCTGGATGGGTTCAATACCTCTTTGGATAAGCTTCAGAAGCTGACCAAGAATGTGGACAATATAAAAGTAGTGCCCGATACCACACCAATTGAGTATCTCCTAAAAGAACATTTAAGTACTGAACAGGCCAAGAGCTCCAGAATTCAAGAAGCAATACAAGGAATGAACAAACAATTGTCCAATGCAAGAGTAGTCCCAAAACTGCAACTTTGGTTTCACTATTCCATTTGGTTGATTTCCCTGATTATCATGGGCTATTTGGTATTTCGGGTTTCTCGAATGGATCAACTTCAGGAAAGGGCATTTTCCGAAGGGAAGCAGGCCACGATATCTGAACTTAACAGCTATTTTGACCAATATCCGGAACATTACAAAAACTACCAGAATTGGATTAAGGAAGAGAAGAGAATTCCAAATCATAAGTAGGATGCGCCCTAACCGGTTTTTGCTTTACGCTTATCTACCGGAACACTACAAAAACCGGACAGGATCCATGCGCAGGTAAGTTATGGTAAGATTTGGGAATGTATTGAAACTTGAATTTAGAACAGGATATTAGAAATCTTGTAACAAAATAGTTAGGATTAAAACGCCTCCTAACGAAGTGTTGGGTATGTTTTGTAGGTGTTACAAAAATATTTCATATTTAATTTCTTACAAAAGATATTTCTAGTATATTTATTTAGAAAAAAATTATATTTACATTCTTTAGGATTAATACTAATATCTATAATTTACTTTTTTCAATGTACTTACTAAAAATCCATTTTCTTGAAGGATTTAAAACCAATTAATAATAAATAGGCATATTGAAGTATAATTTGTTTCTAGTTCTTATATCAACATGTAGCTCTTTGTAGTCTCCCCAAAATACTTATAAAATGAGAGTTTTCATTTCGTCTAAGCCACAGTTCATTAATTACCTATGACAAACCCTAATCATCAAAACAATTTTGAACTATGAAAAATAGTATTTTATCCCTTTTATTCTCATCTCCTTTGATTATTTGGAGTCAGACAACTTCGTTTGACAACCTGAATGCAAATGCATTAACCAACAAAGCCATCACTTGGACATCGTCCAATTATGGAAATGGTTTTGGTCATCGGCTTGTTAATTCGGATCCTGGTTTTGAAACATTATTGAACTTTCAAGGTAGAAGCAACAGTACTACTTGGACAAATATCATGAGCTTAACTTCCGACGGTAAAGTTGGTATTGGTACAATTGACCCTAAGGCCAAGTTCCATGTCACAACATCCGATTTATTAGGTGAAAATCCAGGAAATTATCAAATTTTGACCCGAATCCAAGGCAGAACCTCCAACAATTTCATCGAAAGCACTTGGATAGTTCGGGATGCTAGTGGTAATAATTGGTTGACTGGAAGATTGCACAATGCAATAAGTATAGACAATTCATATTCAACACCAAATGTTGATACCAAGACCTGGTGGGAAAGAGATCCGCACAATAATATTCAATCATGGGGTAATAGTGCTCAAACTTACATGTCTTTAATAAATGGTAATTTGGGTATAGGAACCACGATTCCTGATTCTAAACTCACAGTTAAAGGTAAAATTCATGCCGAGGAGGTAAAAGTTGATCTTTCCGTTCCCGCCCCAGACTATGTCTTTAAGGATGGATACAAACTTAAGTCCTTGGAAGAAGTAAAGTCCCATATCAGTAAATATGGTCATTTGTCCAATATTCCATCGGCTAAGGACATGGAAGCTGACGGGGTGGAACTTGGCATTATGAACATGAAACTTTTAGAAAAGATAGAAGAACTGACACTTTACTTGATAGAGCAGAATGAGCAGAATAAATTGCAGCAAATTCAAATAGAAATTCTAAAATCAAAACTAGTTCAACTTGAAGAGTAAGTACTACGTTCCAATATACAGTGAAATGTTTGAGCACAGCTATTACCGGAATTCTCGTTTGATAATGGCCCTTGAAATAATAGTACGTCGGACGCTTTTTAATTTTAAGAACCCTTAATCTAGAATTATGAAAACAAAGTATTTATTTTTCTCTCTATTACTTCCCTTTCTACTTAATGCACAAAATACCTTTCCTACAACTGGTAATGTAGGTATTGGAACATCAAGTCCATCGAATAGGCTAACGGTGTCCGGTGCTGACTCGGACACGCCCTCCTTGTTGATAAAGAACACCTCTTACAATTCTGGAAGTTCAACAGGCACGGCAGCGTTACAATTTTCATGGGCCAACCACGGCGCAGCGAAAATCGAGGCTTACAAGTTGACCACCAATACCACAGGGTTGAAATTTTACACTGAATATGGTTTTAGCGACCCAAAACTTGCCATGACAATCAAACCAAGTGGAAATGGGGGCGATTAGGAATAGGAACTTCCAACCCAACAAGTACATTGACAGTAGCGGGTAACGAGGGTAGTGCTCCCTCATTGTTGATTCGGAACAACTCCTATAGTTCTGGTGATAGTAATGGAACTGCCTCGATGCAATTTGGTTTCTCAAATACCGAAGGCCCAAAAATCGAGGCCTATAAGTTGACCAACAATACTACAGGGTTGAAATTTTATACAGAATATGGTTTTAGCACTCCGAAACTTGCCATGACCATTCGGCCTTCTAGTGATGGAGGCAGTGTTGGTATAGGCACTGCAGATACCGGTTCGCATAGGTTAGAGGTAGAAGGCTCGATAGGAGCTCGTGAAATCATAGTGGAGGTAGGGACTTGGAGTGATTTCGTTTTTCAGAAAGACTATAGTTTACCGACATTAAAAGAGGTTGAAAACCATATTGCTGAAAAAGGCCACCTTAAAGACATACCTAGTGCTATTGAAGTTGAGGAAAACGGGGTCAACCTTGGCGAAATGGACGCCAAGCTACTTCAAAAAATCGAAGAGCTTATGCTGTATACAATTCAACAACAGAAGGAGATTGAAGAGCTGAAAAGACAAAACATTCAATTGCAGGATGACATCCAAGTTTTAAAGCAAAATAGATAAGACATATTATGCCTTTTCACTATTTCTTTACGGTACTATTAATTGGATTTATGATGAAATCTAAACCAAATATTTCTGCCATTGAAATAGTAAGCCCAATAACCCAAAAAGCGGCCAAAGATACTTCACAAGAACCAATATCAACAGAAGGCATAATTGGCAAATGGACCACTTGGGCAAAAACAAACAACAAATATAGATCAAACCCATACTCTCAAACTGGGGACTTGTACTTTTTCAAAAGGGATTTTTCGTGGACGTTCAATGGAAGAAATAAAACGAAAAAGGGAAATTGGTCTTTATCTGATAAAAATGAAATCATCATTACTAGTGATAATAAAAAGACTCTCTATTCTATAACCCATTTTGAAAAAGGTTTTATGATCCTCAAAAGTGAGAATACATATTTATCGTTAAAAAAACTTACCAAATAACCTATGAAGCTAAATTACTTTTTGGTCTTTCTTTTTACATTGAATGTTTTAGGTGTTTACGCCCAAATACCCCATAAACGTTGTTCGTTCGATGAGTATAGAACTTCTGTATTAACAGCAAACCCAGGGTTGCAAAACACCTTAGATTTAACAGAATCATCTTATTTGACATCCAAAACCTCAAGTTCTGGTCTTGACCCTAATAGGGTAGTGACCATTCCAGTCGTTGTTCATATTTTACATAAAGGTGAACTTGTTGGAATTGATCGAAATGTCGAAGATGAAAGGGTACATGAACAAATTAGAATGCTTAATGAATTCTATTCAAATAACAACACACTGGGAGTTGATGCCAAGATACGATTCTGTTTGGCGGAAAGGGATGTTTTTGGTAATAGCACAACTGGAATTTATAGATATAAAACGTTGTTTAACTCTTATATACCGTTCGATTCCCAAGGAAATTTAACAGCTCACGACTATGAGATTAAAAAGAACACAACAGGAGCTTTTCCATTCCAGCAATATTTGAATATTTGGGTTGCAGATATTGAAGAATGGAATTCCAATGGGATTCTTTATGGATATGCAAACTTTCCTGCTCCAGATGACAACCAACTTAATATAAGAGATGGAGTCGTAATCAATTACAGAAGTTTTGGTTTGACAAATGATTCCTATGCTGGCCTTGGTGCTACGGCTGTTCATGAAGTGGGACATTGGTTGGGTCTTTTTCACACCTTCGAATCCCAGTGCGGTGAGAATAATTGTAGTACCGAAGGTGATAAAGTCTGTGATACCGAACCCGTCATAGGCCCTGCTTCCGATCAGCCGAATTTAAATACGGAGAACTGTACAGGAAAGGATTGTCAAAACAATGATACTACTTCGGTCCAGAACATTATGGACTATAACACCGATAGTTGTTATAATTTTTTTACATCTGGTCAGGTAGAAAGAATGAGGGACATGATTCATTTATATAGGAGTGCAATGGTCAACACCGTTGCGCCACCAGTTGCCTGTGTGGAACCTGATAGTTCGGGAGGGGGAGGTTCTCCAGGAGAATTTTGTTCCCCCAACAATAAACAGGATGACTTGGGCTATAGAATTAGGAAGAGTGGTGGTTCCTATGGAAGTTCTATTGACAACGATGGTAATACTTTAGTCGTATCAGATGGGCAAAGAGGATTTATTGATGTGTATACAATTAGAGAAGATTGTTCGGTTTTTCAAACAGGATTCTTCGGTAAATATGATCAAGATTTGGAAAACCATCTTACCTATAGCCATTGGTACGTACATACTTTTGGGGATATTGTTAGGATTCAAGGAGATAGAATATTAATTACCGGTAAGGTTAGGGTTGAGGGCTCTTCTTCAATATATCCCTTCATGGCGGTCTATGAAAAAGACAATTTCGGAATCTATAGTTTATTGCAATTTGAGTATATAGGTCAATATTTAAGAAGCGTTTATTTATCAAATGATGAAATTGTTCTAGTGACAGATTATAGGTTTATGTCCTTTGATTTCAATAATAGTACTAATAAATATGAGTTGTCACAGGATTTTTCTTTGGTGCCCAATGGATATTATCATATTTATCCACGTGCGGCGTTTCAAGGAAACTATTTGGCCATATTGAGAATTTCCTCAGGATTTGATTCTAGCACATCAAGACTTCAAGTTCTAAAGAAAACCAATGGAGTTTGGGGACAAACTCCAATCTACGACCAACACCTTGGTTTTGCTGGAGATATTTCGATTTCTGAAAATGGGGATTTGTATATTACTAAAACCACAAACGATGTTGCACAGATAGCCCATTATGAAATAGCAGGTAGCAGTGTTTCATACAATACGACTACAACATTGTCTGCACTTGCAAATAATAATAACTATGATTTCATTAGAGCTTCATTACCATACAGGGTTAAGACCTTAGGGGATATTGTATTAATAGGCAGGTATGGGGCAGGAAGCACCATTCATCAACAAAGTGGTACTAATTTGAATAGGATTCTCAATATATCTTCATTACAAGATAGTTCCATAGAGGATGTAATAAACCCTTACGACAAGCCCTTAGATATTGCACAAATCAACAATTTATATGGTGACGAGATTTCAATAAGTGATAAATACTATATTGTTTCAAACCCTGGATGTGGCGAAATCTATATTTATAACTTAGCCAATTTACTTCAAGGAGTAAGTGAATATGAAACAATGCTTATGAAAACAATTTGCGCGCAAGTTCCACCAGAAAGTATGACTAGTGGGACTGAAATAACATTGGGCGGTAGCAGTTGTAATGTTCTAATAGATTCTGGTACTGGGAAAAAACAATTTGAGGCATCTACAAGTATTACAATAAAAGCAGGTGTCCATATCAAAAATGGAAGTGATTTTTCAGCAAAAGTCAATGATATATTCTGTACCTTGAATGGAGGTCTTTACTCCAAACCGGCCATAGGCAATGAACCTGATCCATATACATCCAAGCTCTATATTTATGATGAGGGAACTACTCTTGAAACTAGAACTCCACATACTTCAATATCATTAAATGGAATAGTAATATCACCAAACCCAACTGTAGCAATATTGGAGGTTTCAACACCAAAAGATAATGTGGTAATTTCTTCAGCAATATTTAGTCTGAACAATACTAGACTACTGGAATTTGACAACGTACACCGAGCACCCTCTTTTGAAATGGATTTGTCAACTTTTCCAGTGGGAATTTTTATCATCAATTTAACTATGGAAGATGGAAGTGTAATCAGTAAAAAAGTAATAAAACATTAACCATTAATTAAAGCCTACTCCATTTTGTAAATGAACAATTCCTTTATCACTAATTAGTGTGATAGAGAAAATATGAAGGAATATTAATTTACATAAAGCTTAAAATATTTATTACTTGAAATCCTTTTGTGACCTTACTTTAAATTTATGCTTCCTTGGAAATGATCTTTCTCTTTAGATAGCGAGAATGTATAGAATTTGTGTTTTACTTGGTTCATTCATTATGGTTTTCAATCCACCGCTTATTTTTTGGAGATTACCAAACAAATCATAAAATAAAATTATGGAGTAATAGGGATCAACAAACTTTGGCACCATGATGCAGCATTCTTTTTAATAGGGATAATATACTTCCGGCATAGGAAATAATCTGATGACTTTCATATTTTCATAGGGTTATCAGCATTTTATAACATAAATAGGGTCTGTAAATTAAACTCTGTCTGAGGTTTTAATTCCTCTGGGGCTAGCCCCAG
>CAXBDK010000013.1:0-181049 GCA_963974715.1 uncultured Sediminicola sp. | reverse complement strand
CCACAACCCTGGACCTGTGGCTATTCAGCAACTACAACAGGCAGACACCCGGGACCGTTACATACGACAACCTGGTCATATCAAAAGTTTCGCCATCCTTATCGGCAAAATCCATAGGGGAAATAAAGGAAATGGACGCCCTAAGTGTGCATCCAAATCCAGCAAGTACCCAGATGAGCATCGGGTTTAAAGGAAAGACCGTTATAAATACCGTTATGGTCTTCGACATGAACGGACGTTTGGTACAAAGTCTTTCCCCTCACAACATATCAGTGGGCGAAGAGCATCTTTTGGATATAAGCGGTTTACCTGTGGGAAGCTATTACTTAAAGATTCTGGACAAAGAGGGCAAACAGTATCAAAAGCAAATTATAGTGAAGCGGTAGCAAGCATTCTCCACAACCATAAAGAATGTATATCATCAGAACATACAAAAAACCTTTCCGGAAATCCGCAAAGGTTTTTTTGTGCCCCGTCGTCAAGCTAGGAGCATTATACATCCCACTTAGTGAGTCAGTATATCTTAATTCTTATTCTCCAACAACGGCACGAAACGGAAGGATCCAAATTCCTTTTTTTCGAATTCGGTTGCCGAATGACGGATGAACAGGGTCATGATCTGTTCGTCCGAACCTATCGGGATTACCAACCTTCCGCCTATGGCCAACTGTGCCATTAGCTGTTTGGGTACCTCAGGGGCCCCTGCGGTCACGATGATACCATCGAAGGGCGCTTCATCGGGCATGCCCTTGTACCCATCTCCGAACACCATCTTTTTGGGCCTGTAACCCATCTTTTTAAAAAAAATGGACGTCCGTTTATAGAGCTCCAATTGCCGCTCAATGGTATACACCTTAGCCCTCAGATGCAAGAGGACGGCCGTCTGGTACCCGCTTCCGGTCCCGATTTCCAATATCTTGGCATTGGTCTCCAATTGAAGGAGCTCCGTTTGGAAGGCCACCGTGTAGGGTTGGGAAATGGTCTGTTCCGCCCCTATCGGAAACGCCTTGTCCTGATAGGCATGGTCCCCAAAGCTGCTATCTAGGAACAAGTGCCTCGGGATGGTCCTAATGGCCTCCAGCACCTTCTTATCGGTAATGCCCTTTTCCTTAAGGATTTCTGCCAGTTTGTTCCGCATACCGCGGTGTTTCAAGGTATCGTTCATTTTCAATAAGCTATGTTCAGTGGCCTAGGGCCTATAGTTGGTCATCATTGGTATCAGGGCACACTTTTACATCCTTTACCAAATCCTTTCGGGAATGCGCACATGGAAAGCGGTCCTTTTTGCGAAGTTAAAAAAACTATGGGGTTAATACAGTCCCCCTCAAAAAAGTTCTGCACCGATCCTTGTATAGGGTGCACAAAAAAACTCGGTCCCTTTTTCCATTGAAGAGTGGATTCATATCGTTATTTTTGACAAAAATAGTTTTATGTTAAAGGTTGGGGTCCTGGGTGCGGGACATTTGGGAAAGATCCATCTACGTTTATTGAACGAATCCAAAAAATTTGAACTGATCGGCTTTTACGATGCCGATGCCATCAATGGCAAGAAGGTGGCCGCCGAATTTGGGTATGCCTATTTTGACAATATCAACACCCTTATGGATTCGGTGGATGTGGTCGATATAGTGACCCCTACCCTTTCCCATTTTGACTGTGCCAAAAAAGCGATGGAAAAAGGGAAACACGTCTTTATAGAAAAGCCCATTACCAATACCTATGCGGAGGCCGAACAATTGTTGGCCCTTGAAAAAAAACACGGGGTCAAGGGGCAGGTAGGCCATGTGGAACGTTTTAACCCCGCCTTTATGGCCGTGCGGGAGAAGATCCAAAATCCCATGTTCATCGAAACGCACCGATTGGCAGAATTTAACCCCAGGGGTACCGATGTCCCGGTCGTGCTGGACCTGATGATCCACGATATCGACGCCATTCTTAGCGTTGTGCGATCGGAAGTTAGGCAGATCAATGCCAGTGGAGTGGCCGTGATCAGCGATTCCCCGGATATCGCCAACGCCCGTATCGAATTTGAAAACGGATGTGTGGCCAATCTAACGGCCAGTAGGATTTCATTGAAAAACATGAGAAAATCCCGTTTCTTCCAAAAGGATGCCTATATCGCCGTCGATTTTTTGGAAAAAAAGGTGGAAGTGGTAAAAATGAAGGATGCACCGGAAGAATTGGGCGACTTTGATATGGTGTTGCAGAATGCCGAAGGGGACCGAAAACAGATTTATTTTGAAAACCCCGAAATAGTGGCCAATAACGCCATTTTGGACGAATTGGAGACCTTTGCGGAGGCCATCAACAACGACACCGTACCAATAGTATCACTGGCACAAGGAACAAAGGCACTGCAAGTGGCCCTACAGATCATAGCGTCCTTTAATAAATAGACCATGGGCCTATTCTTGGGCTTTTTCAAGGAGCCAATGAAGCGAGGGAACACGTATCAAGCCCTATAACCACCCATAAACCCGAACATATGTTTACGATCGGATAACATCTGACCATTAAACCTAAAAAAATATGAAAAAAATTGCGGTCATAGGGGCCGGTACCATGGGAAACGGAATTGCCCATGTGTTTGCCCAGAACGGATATCAGGTAACCCTTTTGGACGTATCGCCCACTAATCTGGAAAAAGCGCTGTTGACGATTGCGCAAAATATGGAAAGAATGGTGCAAAAGGAGGTTCTTTCTCCCCATGGGAAGGATAAGTCCCTGTTGAACATACAGACCGGTACCGATATGGAAAAAGGGGTTTCCGATGTGGACCTGGTGGTGGAAGCCGCAACGGAAAATTTGGAGGTAAAACTGGAAATCTTTCGTTCGTTGGACCGAAACTGTAAAAAGGAGGCCATTTTGACGACCAATACTTCTTCCATTTCCATTACCCAAATAGCATCGGTCACCAAAAGACCGGAGCAGGTAATAGGTATGCATTTTATGAATCCGGTACCCATCATGAAACTGGTGGAGGTAATCAGGGGGTACAGCACCTCCGACAAGGTGACCCAAGATGTTATGGACCTCTCCATTAATTTGGGAAAGACCCCTACCGAAGTGAGGGACTACCCCGGGTTTGTGGCCAATAGGATCTTGATGCCCATGATCAACGAAGCCATAGAAACGTTGCACCATGGCGTGGCAGGGGTCCAAGAAATAGATACCGTCATGAAATTGGGAATGGCCCATCCCATGGGCCCCCTGCAACTGGCAGATTTTATAGGATTGGATGTGTGCCTCTCCATTCTGAACGTCCTTTACAACGGGTTTAAGAACCCGAAGTATGCCCCCAGCCCCCTATTGGTAAATATGGTCATGGCCAAAAAACTGGGAATAAAATCCGGGGAGGGGTTCTATGATTACACAACCTCCAAAAAAGCGGAAAAGGTGGCCGCCCAATTCAACTGAAAGTAAGGCATGGCCATTATAAAACCGTTCCGGGCCATACGCCCTGCAAAGGACAAGGCGGCGCAGTTGGCTTCACGGTCCTATGTGGATTATAGCGCCTTGGAACGAAGTGCCATCCTAGATGGAAATCCCTTTTCCTTTCTGCACATTATAGATCCGGGACACAATACCTCCCAAAAAATATCAGGTTTGGAACGCTTACGGAAAATACGGCAAAAATACCAGCAATTTCTGGAAGACCGTATACTGATAAGGGACCAAAATGCATCATTTTATTTGTACAGCACCCAAATGGGGGACTTTGAATGTTGTGGACTTTTTTGTGCGACCAGTGTGGAAGATTACAGAAACAATGTGATCAAAAAACACGAGGATACCCTAAAACGACGGGAGAACCTCTTTGCGGTATATCTAAAGAACGTAGGGTTTAACGCAGAACCGGTATTGATGACCTATCCGCACGATCCCACCATTGCCCACATCCTAAACAAGGAACGGGAAAAAGAACCTCTGTACCATTTTACCACTGCCGATGGCACAACCCATACCCTATGGGCCATTGCCGATGACCTGACCATAGAACAATTGCAATCGGCCTTTGGGTCCATGGCATCGCTCTATATTGCCGATGGCCACCACAGGAGCGCCTCTTCGGTACTGTTGGCGGATAAGCATCAAAAGGAAAAGTCCTCCAACGTGAATGCCCCTTCCAACTATTTTATGAGCTATCTCATCCCCGAATCCGAAATCAGGATAGGAGGATTTATCCGAATGGTAAAGGATCTGAACGGCCTGGACCACCAAGGATTTATGTCCGCACTCGAACGGGACTATCATATAACGGATCATGGGGACCATCTGTCCCCCCCTATCCGGAAACACCAGTTCAGCATGTACCTGGAGGGCCATTTTTATTCCCTTCTGTTTCGGGATTCGGGGAACATGGCCGCGAATATTTTGGACAGTTTGGATACACAGCTATTGTACCGGACCGTTTTGGAACCAATTCTGGGCATCAAAGATCTTAGAAACGATGAACGGATCAAGTACGTATTTCAAAAATCCGTCATGGAAGGCATGAAATCGGAAGTGGATAGCGGGGATTTCAGGGTAAGTTTCGGCATGTTGCCCATTGGCATCGAAGAAATTAAAAAGATAGCCGATGCCGGCTTGGTAATGCCCCCAAAAAGTACTTATATTGAGCCTAAATTGAGAAGTGGGCTCACCATCTACGAACTATGACCGCCCACGGCCATATGGCACAAAAAAAAAGCGCGAATGTCCATTAAAGAGAATATAGCAAAGATTAGGGAATCCCTTCCCGAGGGGGTGGTGCTCGTTGCCGTATCCAAGACAAAACCGGTGGAAGACCTGCAACAGGCATATGATGCCGGACAAAGGATCTTTGGGGAAAATAAAATACAGGAAATGACCGAAAAATGGTCACAATTGCCAAAGGATATCGAGTGGCACATGATCGGCCATGTACAGTCCAACAAGGTAAAATACATGGCACCCTATGTGCACCTCGTACATGGGGTGGACAGTTTAAAATTATTGAAGGAACTGAACAAGCAGGCCAAAAAAAACAACCGTACCATCGCATATCTGTTACAGCTGCACATCGCCGAGGAGGATACCAAGTTCGGGCTGAACGAAAAAGAACTTCAGGAACTGTTGCATTCTGACGATTTCTTACGGTTACAACATGTTCAACTGCTGGGCCTGATGGGAATGGCCACCTTTACGGAAAACAGAGATCAGATCAGACGGGAATTTTCCCGACTCAAGGGCATTTTTGACCGACTGAGGACAGGTTGGCCCGACCTGTCCGTCCTTTCCATGGGCATGAGTGCCGATCATAAGATCGCCCTGGAGGAAGGAAGCACCATGGTCCGGATAGGAAGTGATATCTTTGGGGAACGAAACCACCATTGAAAAAAAAGCTGAAGAAAGATAGATGTACGCAATACTCGACATAGAGACCACGGGAGGAAAATACAATGAAGAGGGCATCACCGAAATTGCCATCCATAAATTCGATGGGCATACGGTGACGGATCAGTTCATCAGCCTTATCAATCCCGAAAAGGAAATCCAGCCCTTTGTGGTAAACCTGACCGGCATCAACAATAAAATGCTCCGTACCGCTCCCAAATTTCACGAGGTGGCCAAACGCATCGTGGAAATAACGGATGGTGCCGTAATCGTGGCGCACAACGCCCAATTCGATTATCGGATCCTTCGCACAGAATTCCGCCGCCTTGGCTTTAATTATGAACGGAAGACCCTTTGTACCGTAGATCTGGCGAAGAAACTGATCCCCGAACAGGAGTCCTATAGCCTTGGCAAACTGGTGCGATCCCTTGGGATTCCCGTAAGCGATAGGCATCGGGCCAATGGGGACGCCCTAGCAACCTTAAAGTTGTTCAAAATGTTGCTTTCCAAGGATGCCGACAAGGACATCATCAAGGAAATCACCAAAGCGGAGACCTTAGGGGAACTGTCGCCCACACAATTGGAAATAGTAGAACAACTGCCTTCCGAAACAGGGGTATACTACATGCATAACAAAGATGGGGAAATCATCTTTTTGGGAAAGAGCAGCAATATTAAAAAGCGGGTAAACCAACATTTTACCGGTAACGGGGACCGTGCGCGAAAAATACAGAAGGAGACCAAAAGGGTCACCTATGAGCTTACGGGGACCGAACTGCTAGCGTATTTAAAGGAAAGTGGGGAACTAGGACGCAATAAACCCAAATACAATCCGTATTCGCATCCAAAACTCTTTTCCCATGGAATTTATCCGACCATGGACAAAGATGGCTACACCACCTTAAAAGCATTAAAGACGCACCCGACGCGCATTCCGGTGACCACCTTTAACAGCATCCATTCTGCCCAGAACTTTTTATACAAACTAAACGAGGAATTCCGGCTGTGCCCCAAACTGAACGGACAATCGGAAGCCAAATCGAGCTGTTCGCAGTATGGGGAAGGAAACTGCTTGGGAGCCTGTATTCAGGTGGAACCTGCACAATCCTATAATTCCCGTGTCGAAGAGGCGCTTGAAAAATATACCCTTTCCCATAAAAACATGCTCATAGTTGACAAAGGCAGGGAGCTGGGCGAAAAAAGTGGAATCCTTATAAAAAATGGTACCTTTAAGGGGTTTGGTTTTTTTGACCTTAACCATCAGATGAACAACATACAGATATTGGAATCGATCATTACGCCCATGGAGGGAAATGCCAATGCCAAGCATATCATTGAGACCTATCTGAGAAAGAGAAGGGTCCAGAAAATTGTGGAACTTTAACGCCCGATCTTGACAGAAAAAAAATCAGACAACAGGAACTGGAAGGACAAGCTTCATGAAATTATCTATGAGGCGGATACCCCCAAGGGGAAATGGTTCGACATTATCCTGATAATCCTGATTTTTTTGAGCGTGATCTTGGTAATGTTGGAAAGCGTCAGGGAAATAGACCTGAAGTACCATCGGTACTTGGTCATGTCAGAATGGGTCATTACCATTTTTTTTACGGTGGAGTATATAGCCCGTATTATCTGTATTCGAAAACCCTTTAAATACATCTTCAGTTTCTACGGCATCATCGATTTTATCTCCACCATTCCCCTCTATCTTTCCTATATCTTCGCGGGATCCCAGATATTTCTGGCCATTAGGGCCTTTCGACTGCTCCGGATCTTTAGGATCCTAAAATTGGTAAAGTTTTTGGGAGAGGCCTCCCTGCTCTATCAGTCATTACGGTCCAGCAGGACCAAGATAGCGGTATTTATATATGTGGTGGCAATTCTTTCGGTCATCATGGGTACTCTCATGTACTATATCGAAAGTGACGCCGCAGGGTTCACCAGCATCCCCCGAAGCATTTATTGGACCATTGTGACGCTCACCACCGTAGGTTATGGGGATATTGCCCCTCAGACCCATTGGGGCCAATTTATCGCCACCATCATCATGGTCTTGGGATATGGGATCATTGCCGTACCCACTGGAATCGTATCGGTAGAGTTCGCAAAGGCGGGCAAAGGGCCCAGTAGGGTGCATACCAATACCCAGGCCTGTCCCAATTGTGCCGCGGAAGGCCATAGGGACGATGCCGATTTTTGCTATAAATGTGGATGTAAGCTGTGATGGAAAAGATACTTATCAGCGTGGTGGGACCCACCGCCATTGGAAAGACACGGCTTGCCATACAACTGGCCCAACATTTTGGGACAGTGATACTATCTGCCGATTCGCGACAGTTCTATAAGGAAATGGCGATAGGTACCGCCGTACCGTCCACAGAAGAATTGCGCACGGCCCAACATTATTTCGTACAACATATCGGCATTGGGGATGACTATTCTGTAGGGGATTATGAGCGTGAGGCCCTACAACTGCTGAAGACCTTGTTCCAAAAAAACGACCTAGTGGTCATGGTAGGCGGCAGCGGACTCTATATAGATGCGGTCACCAAAGGTCTGGACAGCTTTCCGGAAGTGGACCCAAAATACCGGACGGGACTTAACCTGGTCCTAAAAGAAGAAGGGATTGTTCCCCTACAAGAGGAATTATCCCGGTTGGACCCTGTGCATTATTCCAACATGGATGTCCAGAATCCACATCGGCTGGTAAGGGCTTTGGAAATTTGCCTGGGCACCGGAAAACCGTATTCTTCCTTTTTGGGAAAAGATCGCAAACCACGTGATTTCAGGACCGTAACGGTAGGTATACAGGCGGATAGAAAAATAATCTACGAGCGGATCGATCAACGGGTGGACCTGATGATGGCCGAAGGATTGTTGGAGGAAGTCACATCCCTACAGCCTTATAAGGACCAGAATGCGCTGCAGACAGTAGGCTACCAAGAACTTTTTAGATATTTGGAAGGAAAATGCTCACTGGAATTCTCCATTGCCGAAATCAAAAAGAACAGTAGACGTTTTGCCAAACGACAGCTGACCTGGTTCAAAAGAAACAAAAACACCCTTTGGGTTGCCCATTCGGCCCCTTTTACGGATATTATACCTTTAATCGATAAAGAAATAAAACACGTGCGCACCATGGCCAGTACCAGATCCATATTTTTTGTAATGGGAGTTTCCGGTTCAGGGAAATCCACCATCGGCCGATTGCTTGCCGAGGCATTGAATATCCCCTTTTTGGACGGGGACGATTTTCACCCTCCCGAGAACGTGGCCAAGATGAAGGAGGGCCACGCCCTAAATGATGACGATCGCCATGGCTGGCTTTTGGAACTGAACCGTTTGGCCCTAAAAAACAAAGAAAAGGGTGCTGTTATCGCCTGCTCCGCCTTAAAGGAATCGTATAGGGAACTGCTACAGCAGGGTTTGGAAAACAAAGAGGTTTTTATATATCTGGAGGGCACCTATGATCAGATCATGGAGCGGTTGCAAAAAAGAAAGAACCATTTTATGCCCCCTGGCCTACTGCGTTCACAATTTGATACCCTTTCCCCTCCCGTGAACGGGATTACCGTTTCCATAGACCAGACCCCAGCGGAAATGGTACAGGAAATCAAGTGGAAATTGGGGGAGGTTAAAATGTAGATTTGTTATTGGGCCACTTATCCGGCTACTTACTTTGTAAAGACCTTATCACCTTCCTACCCACCAGGATATTGGAAGGGTGGGGAATTTGGGTTTTTTCCATGATCTAATGCGACCATCAAATTAGACACCTTGACCAACGTGGGAACGTACCAAAAGTTGGTTTCCCACCAGACATTTTTTTTGCCCATGCCCAGCCCACTTAAAAGAATATCCCATCCGTTAGTTGAATTTCCAATAAACCTGTAACCGTTGCAAAGAGAGTCCAACTCCTTTTCGGAAAATAACGTCATCTGACCGACATCTATCCTGTCCTCGGAATTCAAAAGTAATCATCGTTCCATTCCAGAATTTTATTAACTTACTTTGAAAAATTCACCACGATGAACCACTACTACGAAACTCTCTTTAAATATGTGGCGGAAATTCTTGAGATGCCTGAACATGACAAGAATCAATGTCGTATGTATTTTAAATGTATAAGCATGTCCAAGGATACCCTGTTGGAAGAAGCGGGAAGTATACCAAAATATCACAACTTTATTGTGTCCGGTCATATGCGGAATTTTCATATAAATGAAAAGGGAGAGGAAGTAACGGTGGACTTAAATGAGGGTCCGAGATTTTTTACATCCTATTTTCATTTCGTCAATCAAACAGTAAGCAACGAAAACCTTCACTGCATTACCGACTGTGAATTGCTTCGTATAGCCCATTCCGATACGGAAAAGTCGGTCAAAACCAGCATTACACAGCGAGAGTACACAATAAAATTATTTCAACAACTAATGCAGGAAGAAAAGCAGCGTATGAACGATATGGCTACACTTAATGCCGAGCAACGGTATCTAAAATTGGTTCATAGCAAGCCAAATGTCAATAAAAATGTGCCCCTCAAATATATTGCCTCATATTTGGGAATTAAGCCCGAAAGCCTTAGTCGAATACGACGGGATCTATTTCCTAACAAATGTTAAGTGGATTTGCTGGCCGTCCTCATATTTTTGCCCAAATAATTATCCCTTTTATGGCAAAAAAATACTCCGTGCTTGTGACAAGGATTATGGACAGTATTGTTAAGGTTTGGTTTTTAGCAGTATGGATTGGGCAGATGTTATTTGCCTATTATATCCTTATGTTGTACTGGAAATCCACTATGTTGGGAAATTTTGAAAAATGGAACACAGCTACTCCAAATTTCTATATAAAGGGTGATTTAGTCGGAAATACAATATTCGGTCTGCACGTTGCTTTAGCTGCGATTATTACCATCTTGGGGCCTATGCAACTTATTTCGCAACTTCGACGCTATGCCCCGATCTTCCATAGAGTTAGTGGCCGCATCTATATTTTTTCGGCATTTATTATAAGCATAGCTGGACTTTATCTTACATGGGTCAAGGGATCTGTGGGAGGGCCTGTGGGCTCCGTAGTCATTAGTATGAATGCGCTGATTATATTGGGATGCGCCTTTTTGACCATTAAAAATGCTCTTCTAAGAAATATTGACAATCATCAGAGATGGGCGGTTCATTTGTTCTTGGCCATAAGTGGTGTTTGGCTGTTCAGAGTGTTTTTGATGCTGTGGCTGGCAATTTTTAAGGCCCCGGTTGGGTTTGATCCCGAAACATTTACAGGACCTTTCTTAAATGCTCTGTCTGTATTTGTATATGTATTTCCACAATTAGTGGTGTTCTTTTATTTTCAGGCCAAAAAATCCCGCACACCCTTAATCAAAGCAGTATTTTCTATTCTACTTTTATTTATTACTATAGGAATTGTAATTGGGACGGTCGCAGCTACGCTGGGGATGTGGCTTCCAAGATTATAAATCCACTACGGGACAAGTCTACGAGCTATCCAACTAAGAAATCTCCATTCATTTCGGACGCAGAACACCCGGGAACAACACCCTTTATTAATGCGATTAAAAAAACCATTTCCTAAATCAACTACCTCGGGGCAAGCCCCTAAGGTATTCAAAGGGAAAAACCTGATCCACTTCGACACAGAGCATCAGGGAATAAGACTCATTTAAGGGGATTCAGGTCCCTATGGGATTTCCCCAGGGAAAATCCAATTGGTATAGGACATTAGGGTCACCCCACTTTTCCACTGCATAAAATGTCCCCACAATTTTCCAACCCAAAAGACATGGGAAATAAACTAGTGATCTTTTGCACACGATTGCGGTTTCAGTAATCGGCCGGAAGGGGTTATTTACGCTTTCATATATCCCCTCCCAATTTATATTTTTTCGTAGATCCCCCTTAATTTTTGGGGCGTGATGGTCTTTTTCCAATCCTTTCCCAAGGCATTTTCCCATAAAGGTTCCAGCCCCATGGCCACTGAAATCATGGTGTCGAAATCATCGTTCCCCAAATCTGAACAAATTCCAGTGGGCAGGACAATTCCATGTTTCTTTTTCATTTTTTGGAACAGTGCGACCCCCTCTGGATAAAATTCCCCCAAATGCTGGAACACCATACAGTTTCCGATCCCATGTCTCACCCCCAATAGAAATGATAGGCCATAGCTCATTGCGTGGGCCACGCCCACTTGCGAATAGGCAATGCTCATGCCCCCGTGCCAAGAGGCCATCATCAATTTCTCCCGTGATTCAGAAGGGGCCAAGCTTCCCAAAAACACCTCCCTGCAAAGGTCCAGGGCCTTTTCGCCATAACTTTGGCTAAAGGCATTTAGATAGGTCCCGTTAAGGGATTCTATACAATGGATAAAACAATCCATACCCGTATAGAACCATTGGTCCCTATCCACTCCTTTTGCGAGATTTGGATCCAACAATACTTGATCAAAGGGGGTGAAATCTGAATTTATGCCCAATTTTTTTTCAGGGCCCATAAGCACGGTGGTACGGGAGACTTCGGCACCGGTACCGCTGATGGTCGGAATCCCGACATGGTAGACCCCAGATCTTTTTACGAGGTCCCATCCTTGGTAAAGGGAGGAACTTCCCGTATTTGTGAGCATTAGCGCAACCGCCTTGGCAAGATCCAAAAGGGTACCGCCACCAATACCGATAATACCGGAAGGCATTTCAGTATATTCGCCCTTTATACGGGATACCAGTGCATCCACTTGATCGGTCTTTGGTTCCTCATCTGCGGAAATAAAGACCAGCTGATCGTTAAAAAGCAATGGAAGTTGCTCCACCAGATCCGATCCCTCAAAAACGTCGTCTACCAGAAATATAAAGGGCGCCTCCGAGTTCTTACGCTTTGGCAAAAGGATTTCGCCCAATTGCGACAGGCAACCATTGCCAAAGATGACTTTGGGAACCATGGGAAAGTTCCTGTACAGAGTGGTCCCGATCGGGATGGTTGGCAGTGGTGTTTTTGTCTTCAAATTATTTTAAATACGTTAATATATCCTGCAACCTTGCCAAGGTCAAATGGCCGTTGCCCTGCTGCTCCTTGGGCACCTCCTCATGTGCCCAAGTGGTATGGAAGGGAATATGTACCGCTTGGGCGCCCATATTGACAATGGGAAGCACATCCGATTTAAGGGAATTCCCGATCATCAGAAATTCGGAAACCGGAATTTCCAAATGATCCAAAAGGTTTTTGTAATTCTCCTCCTTTTTATCGCTCAGTACTTCCACATGGTGAAAATATTTGGAAAGGCCCGATTTTTCAAGTTTCCGCTCTTGGTCCAAAAGGTCGCCCTTGGTCAGTACGATCAACCGATACTCCTTGTGCAATTTTTCCAATACCTCTTCCACCCCTTCCAATAATTCGACCGGATGGGTCAGCATTCTTTTCCCTAGATTCAAAATGGCCGTAATAGTTGCTTGGGAAACCTTATTATTTGAAAGTTCCAGGGCCGCCTCCACCATTGACAGCATAAATCCCTTGATACCATACCCATACAGCTCCAAATTTCGGATCTCCATTTTAAAAAGTTCCTGATCTATCTGGTTTTTGGTCTCATATCCTTCCAATAGACCGCAGAACTCCTCTTCCGCCTCCCTAAAATAGGTCTCGTTTACCCAAAGGGTATCGTCCGCATCAAATCCTATTACGGTAATATTGCCATAGTCTACTTCCATACCCTTTTGGCCTTTTCAAGATCTTCCGGGGTATCGATCTCTATTCCCGTCACATCGGTTTCCACCATTTTTATCTTCTTTCCGTATTCCAAATACCTAATGGCCTCTATTTTTTCGGTCGCCTCCAAGGTCAGCATGGGAAGTCGATGAAAATCCATCAGGGCAGTTTTTCTAAATGCATAAATGCCCTTGTGTTTGTAATAGGGCGCATTTACCCCCGTGTCCCTTGGATAGGGAATGGGCGAACGGGAAAAATAAAGGGCAAAACCCTCCCTGTCCACGATCACTTTTACGGTATTGGGGTTCTTGATCTCCTCCCAATCGGATATCTTGGTCATCAGGGATGCCAGATCTATTTTTTTTTCCGGGTCTTCCTTAAATACTTCCAGGACCGCCCGGAGGCTCTCCTTTTCTGTAAATGGCTCGTCACCTTGGACGTTTACAATGATATCCACATCCATGTTGGCCACCGCCTCTGCAATACGGTCACTGCCGCAATCATGTTCCTTGATGCTCCTGATGGATTTTCCCCCCGCATCGATGATCGTATTATGGATAAGTTCACTGTCGGTAACGATATACACCTCATCAAAAAGAGCGGTTCCAAGCGCCGCTTCGTAGGTCCTTAATATGACCGGTTTCCCCGCCAGGTCCTGCATTAATTTCCCGGGAAACCTCGATGCCGCATAGCGGGCCGGAATCATTGCTATAATTTTCATTTGAGGGTGCTGCATAATGATGTCTAAAGACTGTTGTTTTTTTTAGGACCGATCTTTCGATAGATCCAAAAGATGATCGCCAGGATTATTATGACCATTACCACTGCCAGTACGGGCAATATTAGGGAGGTGACGGTCACCACAATGGCCGTTACCGTTTCCACGAGGGATACGATCGGATTTGCCAAGCCGGCCGTAGTGGCCGTGGAGGCCAATCTGCCCGTGGCCGAGGTTCCCTTAATGGCGGTTGCGGTACCTCCACCGGCGATAATGGCGAGGGACCAGGTTACCACGGGATCCATGCCCGTCATGGTAGAAACCATGACCGCCGTTCCCGCAATGGCCGCCAAAGGTACGGCAAAACTATCCAGTATATTGTCTACCCAAGGAATGAAATATGCGAAAATCTCCACCACCATGGCCACCCCAAAAGCGATCAGGGCGGTAAGGCTACCGATCCATTCCCAATTGCCATTAAGGTCCCAGGCCCCTAGATATGAGGCAAGACTGAGGGCGAAGAGCGGCAGAAATATCCTAAATCCTACCGAGGTCGCCAAGCCGATTCCCAAAAAAATACTGATAATGGTTTCCGACGTCATTTTCACTGTTTAAGGTAAAAATAATCTATTCCCCATCAACAAAAAAATCGTTCTTGAATCCGATAAGGTAGAGCTGCCTTTTGGCCCTGGTAACGGCGGTGTACAGCCAGCGCAGGTAATCCCTGTCCACCCCATTGGGAAGATATGGCTGTTCCACAAAAACGGTATCCCATTGCCCCCCTTGGGATTTATGGCAGGTGATGGCATAGGAAAACTTGACCTGCAGGCCATTGAAATATTTGTTGTTCTTTACGGCCAGGAATTTCTTGTATTTGGAGGGCTCATCCGCATAGTCCTTCATTACCTCCGTGTATAGCCTATTCCCATCCTCATAGGAAAGCGAAGGGGACTCTGCTTGGATGGTATCCAGCAACAGCACCGTTTCAAAAGGTTTTTGATTGGGATAATCCACCATTTTGACCTTGACCTCGGCAAATTTAAAGCCGTATAGTTCCTTAATGGCGAACAGTTCCAGAATTTCAATGATATCGCCATTGGCAATAAACCCGGCTTCAGATTGTGGTTTGAGCCAGAAATAGTTATTTTTTACCACCATCATATAATCGCCGACGGCCAGTTCGTTTTCCAGATATAGGATACGCGTCCGTATATTTTCATTGTAGAGGTTGGCCCGTTTATTGGAACGGACGATAATAGCGGTCTCCTCCTTGCCGTTCTGTCCGTAAGATCCATCTATGGCCTCTTGGATATCGTTCCCGTCCAGGAGCCGTACAATATCGGGATATGGCGAAACATCAAACTTAAAATCATCATAGTATTCCCCTTGCAATTGCTCCCTTAGGTTGGTGGCGTTCACCAAGATACCGGAGTTTTCCGCTTGCCGTACCACTTCGTCCATCTCCATCATGATCACCTCCTTGTTGTAGTTCAGCGCAAGTTGGTTTTCGTCCAAGGCGGGACTCAACTGCAAATGTACCGGTGGCAACTGGGCCGTATCCCCTATCAGTATCAACTTGCACTGGTGCCCCGAATATACATACATCAAAAGATCGTCCAATAGCGCCCCATTTCCAATAAGTTTGGAATCCGTTGGCGTATCGGGTATCATAGAGGCCTCATCAACGATGAATATGGTGTTGCGGTGTTTGTTGGGCGCCAAAACGAACTGTACCCCACCCCCCCGTTCCTTTTTCGGGAAATAGATCTTACGGTGGATCGTAAAGGCCTGGGTATTGGCATAGTTGGACATTACCTTAGCGGCCCGGCCCGTAGGAGCCATTAGAACACACTGCATTTTGGTGTTCCAAAGATTGCCCACAATGGTACCCACAATGGTGGTCTTCCCCGTACCCGCAAACCCCTTGAGCATAAAAACGCTCCCATGGTCCTTTGCAAGTATAAAATTGGCCAGTTTCTCCAACGCAACCGACTGTTTCAGGGTAGGTTCATGGGGGAATTTATCACGGAGGATGGCGTAAAAGGATGCGGCTGTATTTAAGGTCATGTGACCTCAAATATAATCATGATTTTTAAGGGCAAATACTTTTGTGATTAAAAAAAAATTGTAGATTTGTGATAACCACTAAAATTTAATTAACATTTATAATAATGAAGAGCATAATACAACTTTTACTTTGGATAGTATGTATCGGTTTGGGATATCTAATTTACAATTCGGTCAACGGTCCGATCGAGTTCAACAAAGTAAAGCAACAGCGCTTTTCCAAAGTTGTATCCGTCCTTAAGGATATTAGAAATGCCCAAGAAGCCTATAAATCGACCAATGGAAAATATGCGAACGATTTCAATGCCCTGATCAGTTTTGTGGACACTGGGAAATATACGATTACCCAGCAACGTGATACTTCGTATATGGAGTTTGACAAAACATATGGAATTGATATGCTTAGGGAAGAAAAGATCGTTGACACCCTAGGGTTTGTTTCCGTAAAGGATTCCCTTTTCAAGAACAGTACCCGATACAAGGAAATGATGAACGTTCCCTATGGTAACGGCGCCAAATTCGAAATGAAGGCGGACATCGTTGAAAAAAGTGGTTACAAGGCACCTGTCTTTGAAGCAAAGGTCAAAAAGGATGTAGTATTGGCCGATCAGCCCAAGGAACTTTTGGCAAGGGAGAACGTTCAACAAAGTGTGGAGGAAGTAAACGGAAGTGAAATTAAAGTCGGTTCCCTTACCGAAGTAAGTACCAATGGTAACTGGCCCCCAGTTTATGACAATAAGAAAAAACAATAGCGTTTTACTGAACACCACTTCAGAATACAATAAGTTGTCCATTCAAATCAGTTTGAATGGACTTTCTTTTTGTGTGCTGGACACAATCGACAATAAAATACTCGCCTCTGAGCGAATCCACTTTGAAAAGGAGGTAAATCCCTTCGAACTCCAAAATAAACTTAAGGAGATCTTTCAACAGTACCAAGTGGCGAAGGCAACCTTTTCGGAAGTGATCGCGATCCATAGGAACCAGCTTTTTACCTTTGTTCCATCGGCACTCTATAACACGGACCAAATGGCCAATTACCTTAAGTTCAACGCCAAGATTTTGGCGAACGACCTACTGGCCCATGATGAACTTGAAAGTCACGAAATGGTAAACGTGTACGTTCCTTTTATGAACATCAACAATTACATTTATGACCTTTTTGGGGAATTCGAGTTCAAGCACAGTGCTACCATTATGGTGGAATCGCTCCTAAATGCCCCCCAAAACAACCAAGAGCCCACTTGTTATGTCTATGTGGACAGGGAACAGATGGATATTACCATCCTTTCACAAAAAAAATTACTGCTCTTCAACAGCTATGAGTTCCGTACCAAGGAAGATTTTATGTACTACCTCCTATTTACGCTCGAGCAACTGAAAATGGATACGGAGACCATAAAATTAAAACTTTTTGGGACCATAGAGGAGGGCGATCCCATTTACGCCCTCTGTTATAAATACGTTAAGCACATTACCATTTTCATTCCCGGAAACAGTGTACCGCATTTGGAGGGCACAAAAGAGGAAACTATTGACTTCACAGTACTAAACACCCTTTAATGCGAATTATATCAGGTACCTATAAAGGAAAATTGATAATTGCCCCAAAAAAATTGCCCGTAAGGCCTACCACCGATATGGCGAAGGAAGGAATGTTCAATATCCTGAACAACCATTATTATTTTAATGAAATCAGTTTTTTGGACCTTTTTGCCGGAACGGGGAATATCAGTTATGAATTTGCATCCCGGGGATGCCCTTCGGTGACCAGTGTGGATGCAGATCCCGGCTGCATTAAATTTATCAACCAGAAGTCCAAGGAGCTCGACTTCCAGATTACGGCCATTAAAAGCGATGTTTTTGCCTATTTAAAAAAGGCACCCGCCCGGGCGGATGTCATCTTTGCGGACCCTCCATATGATATGGCCGTTGAGGACTTTGCCAAAATACCGGAGCTGGTCTTTCAGGGCGGTATGCTCCTACCCGATGGAATGTTGATCGTAGAGCATTCAAAACATACCGATCTTTCGCATCTCCATTATTTTTCCAAGGGTAGGCGTTATGGCGGCAGTGGGTTCAGTTTTTTTGAAATGCCCCCAAATCCATGAACACCATAACAAAAGAATCGCTTTTGGACTGCCATGCCCTTATAAAACGGCACACCCATAAGACCCCTGTGCTTACTTCAGGTCTTTTGGACCAATACAGCGGGGCAGAACTTTATTTTAAATGCGAGAACTTCCAACGTGCCGGTTCCTTTAAAATGCGCGGTGCCCTGCACGCCATAGGAAAACTTGATCACGCGCAACAACAACGGGGAGTAGTGACCCATTCCTCCGGAAATTTCGCACAGGCACTTTCGTTGGCGGCCAGATCCCTAGGGGTAACGGCCCATATAGTAATGCCGGAAAACGCTCCCCATGTAAAGGTGGAAGCCGTAAAAGGGTATGGGGGAAAGGTGTACATCTGCCGCCCCACCCTGGAGGCACGTGCGGAAAAAGCAAAGGAATTGGAAGATAGGTACGGGGCCACCTTTATCCATCCATCCAACAATATGGATGTAATCATGGGCCAAGGAACTGCGGCCATGGAACTACTGGACGAGTTTCCGGACCTACAGATCGTAATGGCGCCTGTTGGAGGTGGGGGACTTATTGCCGGAACGGCACTGGCCGCACATTTTTTTTGTAAAGATTGCCGCACGATAGGTGGCGAACCACTTGCCATGGACGATGCCTATCGCTCCATGCAGGAAGGCAAAATAGAGCACAACCAAAGCGGCACCACCATAGCCGATGGTCTTCGGACCGAATTGGGCGATATCAATTTTCCCATTATCATGTCGTATGTGGATAGTATAGTCCGCGTAGAGGAAAAGGAAATAGTCGCCGCAATGAAACTTATCTGGGAACGGATGAAGATACTGGTGGAACCCTCTTCTGCGGTTCCCTTTGCCGCCGTGTTACGGGAACCTAAAACCTTTAAGGGGAAAAAAATAGGGATTATCCTTTCCGGGGGCAACGTGGACCTTGCCAAGTTACCTTTTTAGGGTCTTAAAAAAAAGCAGGCCATAAGCCGGATTCTGTACTTCCCAATTCATCGGGAGCCTTATCATTTATCTAGGCCAGTGGTTGCCCAAAGGCTCTAACCGCCTACCCTTCAGCTCGGGCGTGCAGCCCTCGAACACTGATTTACATGGCGTTGCACCGTATAGAGTTTACCTGGTTTCACTACAGCATTACCTGTACCTGCTTTCTGTTGCACTTGTCCTCGCCTCTCGACGGACGGGCATTACCCGCTATACTGCACTGTGGTGTCCGGACTTTCCTCTCCCTTTCGGCAGCGATAAGGTGGCCTGCTCGCCACAAAGGTAACCCAATTGTTGATAAAAAAACGGTTTCCCTCCCTAAAACCTCCCCGTTTATACCTTGCTATTTTTATATTTGCAAGGCAATCGGCCAGCAAAGGCCAATTGCCTATAAACCCCTTGTTCAGTGGAACCTTTTGTAGTATCGGCCCGAAAATATAGGCCCCAGACATTCAAGGATGTGGTGGGGCAACAGGCCATTACAAATACCCTGCTCAATGCCATTGCCAACAACCATCTGGCCCAGGCCTTATTGTTCTGCGGTCCTAGGGGGGTGGGCAAGACCACATGCGCAAGGATATTGGCGAAGAACATCAATCAACAGGGCAATGAAAATCCCGATGAGGATTTTGCCTTCAACATTTTTGAACTGGATGCGGCTTCCAATAATTCGGTGGACGATATACGAAACCTGACCGACCAGGTCCGTATACCGCCCCAGACCGGCAAATATAAGGTCTATATCATAGACGAGGTACACATGCTTTCACAAGCTGCCTTCAATGCGTTCTTAAAAACCCTTGAGGAACCGCCTAAACATGCCATCTTTATCCTCGCCACAACTGAAAAACACAAAATAATCCCCACCATCCTATCTAGGTGCCAGATTTTTGATTTTAAGAGGATCACCGTAAGGGATGCGGCCGAATACCTTAAATACATTGCAGAAAACCAAGGGATAATCGCAGAGGAGGACGCCCTTCATATCATAGCCCAGAAAGCGGATGGTGCCATGCGGGACGCACTTTCCATCTTTGATAGGGTCGTGAGCTTTTCCGGTAAAAACCTTACCAGGAAAGCGGTGACGGAAAACCTCAACGTGCTGGACTACGAGACCTACTTTGAATCTACCGATCTTTTGTTGGAACACAATATTCCCGCCCTCTTGATACTTTTTAACGACACATTGGCCAAAGGTTTTGATGGCCACCATTTTATTTCCGGGCTTGCGTCCCACTTTAGGGACCTGATGGTATGCCAACATCAGGACACCATAACCCTATTGGAGGTAGGGGAAGAGACCCAAAGGAAATACCTTGCCCAAGCACAAAAGGTCACGCAAGCCTTCCTGTTGCAGGGAATCGACATGGCGAACGATTGTGACCTCAAGTACAAAAGCAGCAAAAACCAGCGCTTGCTGGTGGAACTCACCCTTATGAAACTGGCATCCATCGATTTCGATGGTGAAAAAAAAAAATCTGAACCTTTAGGATCTAAAGGGAAACATTTTTTGATCCCTCCCTCCCACTTCCGAGGGAGAGCTACGGAAAACAGTCAGGAACCTTCAGCAACACCTACGTCGGTAGCACCTACTATCCCCGCCCCTGAAATTACGTCCATTCCCGAAAAAGCAGCGGAGACCGTACCGCAAATGGATAGTGACAATATAAAAGGGGAAATGGCAACCCCGCAACCTTCCCTACCGATCCCATCCCAAGGAAAAAGGGTATCCGGACTGTCCATTTCCAGCCTTAAGGCCAAAAAGGAGCATCAACTGAACAAAAAAGAGGAACAGATAGACGAACGGCAACTGCCCAAGGAACCTTTTACCGAGGCACAATTACAGGAACATTGGGCCGATTTTGTAAAACAAATAGATGCAGAGGGGAGAAAAATCCTGGCTTCCAACCTTAACACCGATGTTCCAAAACTATTGAAGGAACATATTATTTGGATCGAACTTCCCAATGGCACCATGAAAAAGGAAGTGGAGCGGGAACAGTACCAACTAATGGAATTTCTAAAGGGCAAGCTGAACAACCACTTTATCAACCTTAAGATTACCGTGAACGAGGAAACTGCCAAAAAATTTGCCTTTACGCCCCAAGAGAAGTATGAAAAACTTCGGGAAAAGAACCCTGCCATCGAACTATTGAGAAAAGAGTTCGACCTGGATTTTTAGGACCTTCCCCCTTTTCCGGCACGCCAAACGTACAATAACATTATAACGCCACAGATCAGCAGTCCAAGCGCTTCCCGGCCCTCTTCCACGTTCTTGATATCGCCATCACCTATGGTCACCCCCTCAAAACGGGAAGGCCAGTCCAGAACGGCCGCTATAACATACATTCCAAAAAGCACCAATCCAACTATCCTTGGAAGTCTTTCAAAAAAGAACAACAACGAGGCGCAGGCCGCACTGCCATAGATAAAATACCAGAGATAGGCGTCGGGATCGTTATATTGAACATAGGCCGCCCACAGGAAAAGTATTGAAAAAACTAGGGAAAAAATCTTAAAGAACGTTTTCATAAATTACAATTTCCAATTGGAACGTTTATAAGTTTTTTTGAACGCTTATCAGGGTTCCGTAACATGACGGTGCATCAGTCCATAAACGTCAACAGCCCCAATTTTGGTATTCAAAGGAATGTTTTTGGCATTGGTAATAAAGATCGGCCAATCAGCTTCACTATCCGTGATCCTTCCATGGGATCCCTTTACCAGGGAGGCCTGCAGAGGGATAATATCCATTAATGTCCTAAAGCCCATCTTCTTTTTAAGCAACTTCCAGATCACCTTTGGCATTACGAACATATCCTTGGGGTCGGTCAGCATTTCTACGGGATCGTACCCCGGTTTTTTGTGGATATCGACCATTCGCGCATAATCTGGCGCCTTGGCATCGTCCAACCAGAAATAATAGGTGAACCAAGATGTGGCATCCGACACCAGCACAATATCTCCTGCCCGATCATGGTCCAGTCCGGCCGATTTGATACCATCTCCCGTCAGCACCTTTTCCACACCCTGAAGGGATTGAAAAAGGGCCTTTATCTTCCCAATATTGTTGGGTTCTTTTACATATATGTGGCAGACCTGATGGTCCGACACCGCAAAAGCATCGCTAGCACCCGCATCCAGCAATTCCAGGCCTCTTTCCACGCGTATTCCCAAGTATCCATTTTCCCTTAAGATCCTATTGGGATGTATGGGACGGTCCACGTTGGTGATCCCATATTCGGAAAGCAAAATAATGTTGGTATCCCCTTGGGCATTATAATGGGATACCAATTTTTCCACTACCGAATCCACCTCGCGCAGATCCTTAGAAATTTTCGCAAAGTCCAGCCCATATCTCTGAAGGTTATAATCAAGATGGGGCAAATAGACCAAGGTGAGGGTGGGGTTATATTTAATGTCGGTCGCAATGGCCCCATCCGCAATCCACTGACTGGATTTAATGGAGGTCTTGGGGCCCCAGAAACTAAAAAGGGGAAAGGTGCCAAGGGATGCCTGAAGCTCGTCCCTGAGTTCCGGGGGATGGGAATAGACATCCGGTATCTTGCGGCCGTCCGCCAAATAATTTGGGCGGGGAGTAATACTGTAATCCACATTGGAATACATATTGTACCACCAGAAGTGGTTCGCACAGCTAAACCCGTTCAATTCCCTTTTTAGGACATCCCAAATTTTATCGGCCTGTACCAAGGTGTTCGACTGTCTCCAAAACTTCACCTCATGTTCCTCCTTAAAATACCATCCATTGGCCACGATCCCGTGCTCGGATGGCAGTTTTCCCGTCAGATAGGTGGACTGTACAGCACAGGTTACCGCGGGTAACATGGGAGCAATGGCGGCGTGGTTCCCCTCTTCCAAAAATTTCTTTATAAAAGGGGTATGCTCCCCGATAAGTCGTTCGGTAAGGCCTACTACGTTCAATACAACGGTCTTCTTCATTACAAATGGTCTTTTACCCAGTTGAGTTCCCTGACGATCGATTTTCCCAGATCCATTTTTAGGTCTGCCGGCAGCACGCCCCAGGTATAGGTCTCTACCTCCAGATGGGTGGACACCGGATGGTTCCTGAGATATGCCAAGGTTTCCAAAATCTGTTCCTGTGTGGAATATAGGTCGTTAAACCTGTCCAAGAAAATGGGCACATGAAAATGGGCCCTTAGTTCGGTATGTTGCCTGTTCCCCTCCAATACAACGGGCAGGTCGTTGTACACCTTTACCTTTCCGTTTATTTTTTCCGTTACCTGGTGCAGATAGGTTGGTTCATTGAACATTTGAAGGGATTCCCATATCCGATCTTCCCTGCCCGCTTCAAAGATGATCTTTAATGCCGCACTGATCTGTACCTTGCCCACCAATAGTCCTTTTTCCGCAAGTGCCGGAAAGGTCTGTTCGGGCGATTCATACGCTAGGGAAAAATGGCAAACATCGTAGCACATGGTCAGGTGCCGTTTTAAGACGTGTACGGCCAGATCGGTCTCCATTTGGCAGTTCTCCTTTAACCAGGCCGTTCCTACCGGTAACACATAATCCTCAAAAAAATCGATGAATTCCTTGGTATTTTCGAGCAGCCCGTCGGGTTCCGGTTCCATATCCAAGTGCATATAGGAGCCGGAGGCCTGCTCCCTTTCATGGAGAAAAGCAGCGACTTCGACCAAGTGGCGGGCACCAATGGTAAGTGCTTCGTCCGTAGCCTGTTCGGTAGCAAACCAATGTCTATAACTTACGGGGGAGGTGGAGATACCTCCATCCATTCCCGGTGCTAAAATGGCCTCTAGCTGCTGGAACAGTCGTATGGTATATTCTACCCTTTCCCTACCGGTCCAATCCGGGGCATGTACCTTATCCTTTACTACGGTTCCATGGAAATCGCCGTAGGGAAATCCGTTCATCGTAAATACATAACAGTCCTTTTCGGCAAGCCAAGACTTAAAAATCTCCATATTGGCTCCAGATGCAAGCTCCCTACTGGCATTGTTGGAAAGTCTCAATCCGATTCCAAAAGGGCGATCGGGAGAGACCTCGTTCTTTATATACGGCACATACGTTTTGATGCTGTTAAAGGTGGCTTCCCAATTTTCACCTGGGTGGATATTGGTACAATAACTTAGATGGTACTGATCTTTGACGAACATTTTTCCGGTCTTTGATTCTTATTATAGAAAGGTCGTTATGGCCGACTTCATTACTTCCATGTCAATTTCGTGTACGTCATGCTTACTGCCGATATCGGAAATAAGGGTAATCGTGAGACGCCCACCAAGGTGTTCCCTAAACTCCTCTATACCCTGTAAAAGTGTTTCTATCCGATCTACTTGTATGGGCAACTTTAAACTGAACCCCATTTCCTCCATTACCGTAAGGGTCCTTCCAAGGGTATTTTCGGAAATAAGCCCTATAAGTTGGGCATAGGTAAGATCTATGGCCATCCCAATGGCCACCGCTTCCCCGTGGCGTATGCTATATTGGGTCATATGTTCCATTTTATGGGCGGCCCAATGTCCAAAATCCAACGGTCGGGAAGAACCGCTCTCAAATGGGTCGCCCCCTTGGGCGATATGGTGCATATGCAGCTCTGCACACCTGTAGATAAGATATTGCATGCTTTCCATATCCCTTTCGCGCAATTTTTTTGCGGTCCGTTCCAATTCCACAAAAAAGTCCACATCCTTTATCAGGGCCACTTTAATGGCCTCCGCAATGCCGGAAACCCAGTCCCTTTGTTCCAAGGTGGTGAGAAAACTACGGTCGTTTATAATAGCGAACGGCGGGGCAAAGGTTCCCAGAAAATTCTTCTTCCCGAAGTAGTTGATGCTATTCTTCACCCCTACGGCCGAATCGTTCTGGGCAAGTACGGTGGTAGGTATACGCAACAATTTTACGCCCCTATGGGCGATCGCACAGGCATAGCCCACCATATCCACCACTGCTCCTCCACCGATAACCGCCACAAAGGAATGACGACATATGTTGTTATCATTGATCGCCTTAAGAACCCCTTCCAAGGGTACCGCTTCATTTTTAACCTGCTCCCCGCCCATGACGGTCATACTGCCCCTAAACTGGATCCAAGGGTAGGCCATGCAATAATCCCGTACCTTTTGTTCCAAATTTGGATGGGCATCGGCCACGCCACCGTCAATGACAAAAAAGACCTTGGATACTTTGGACTCCCCGTTACCTGCGATCACCTGGTCCAGCAAGGGGTTCTTTTGATCGAACAATGCTTCGGTAAAATGTAATTTATAACGATAGGGAACGCTGAACGACTGTTCTATGGATTCTGTAATGTGCATTGTCATTTATGATTTACGTAACTGAAAAACGTTTTGCCAAAAACAGGGATACGGGCAGCAACAGGATAATGATGACACCTACCCACCATATCGAAGCACTTACCGCCATCGTGGCATCCATAAGTACCAATGAAAGCACGCCCGCCTTTACGGCCTTTTTAATATTTTGAGGGGAATTTATCCTGTAAGCCGTGATAAGGGGCCGATAGACCGCTACCGCAAACAGTATTAGAAATGGAAGCACGTATGCCCAGTTTAGGGGGGATTTGGGCATTAGGATAAGGATCAATGCCATCACCACTGCATATAAAAACCCCGAAAGTGCTATGTTGTCCCTGTTCCGGCCATGTACCTCGCCCCGGCTCACCAAGGTCACCGCCGCAATATAAATGACCGGCAGCAGTAGGTAGATCCATAAATGTGTAGGTGGGATTCCAAAGAGGAACATTCCCAACAACAGGTTGAGGCCCCTACAGGAACCCATTACCAATGGACCGAAGAACACATGGTGTTTCGCCAAGGAATCATAGAGCAGTATGGCAAAGGCCAGGAACAGGGCAACCAATGCAGCCTTGAACGAAACCAGTAGGGCGAAGATGATCCCCAGTACCAACAGTGCGCTTCCCAAGCGTATCGCCATGGACAAGGACACAGTTCCGCTAGGAATGGGACGTTCAGGCCTTTCTATACGGTCCAATTTAAGATCAAAAACGTCATTGAGCACCACCCCGCCCGCGTACAGACAAATGGAGGCCGCTACCAATAATAGCAACGAAACCAACATATGGACCGTTCCCAATTCTGGGGATGTTATGTAAATCGCCCCGGCAACGACCGCACCTGTCAATATATCCGCGGCGGCCGTAGGCAGATTTGCAGGTCGCATCAAAATGAGGCATCCCCGAAGCTTGCCGGTGTTTTTAGACGATCGTATTCCCATCAACTTTTGGTGCCTGTCCCCTTAATACACTATTGTTGTTGAACAGTTGCCGTTGATCGACGGTGTCGGTCCCCAACCAGTGTTCCTCCCTCATTTTACCATTTTTTCCAAAGGCGTGCAGGGCATTCCGGTAACATGTCTTTACCACATCTTCCCTTGGGATGCCGGACTGCAGCATCAGGGAAGCCGTTTTGGGAACCGAAAGCGGATCGCTGACGCCCCAATCGGCCGAACTGTTCACTATAATATCGGTACTTCCATACTTCCGGACGACCTCTACCATACGTTCATTGCCCATTTTGGTCTTTGGATAGATCGTAAACGCCGCAATAAAACCACGGTCCAGAACATCCTTTACCGTTTCCTCGTTATTGTGGTCTATGATCACATTGGAAGGGTCCAGACCGTGCTCCAAACAGACCTCCATACTTTTAATGGTTCCGGCCTTTTTATCCCTGTGGGGGGTATGTACCTGAACGGTCATGTTGAGTTCCTTGGCCATCTCCAATTGCATCCTGAAAAACTTGTCCTCCGCGGGTGTCTGGTCATCATAACCGATCTCCCCGACGGCCACTACATTTTCCTTATGGAGATATAAGGGCAACAGTTCCATGACCTGCTCCGCCAATGCCTCATTATTGGCTTCTTTGGAATTAAGGCCTATGGTACAATAGTGTTTTATTCCAAACTGACTGGCCCTAAAAGGTTCCCATCCGACCAAACTGCTGAAATAATCCTGAAAAGATCCCACCTGCGTCCTAGGTTGCCCGAGCCAGAACGAAGGTTCAACAATGGCTACCACGCCTGCTGCGGCCATGGCCTCATAATCGTCCGTTGTACGGGAAGTCATATGTACATGTGGGTCTATGATCATCAATTTCTCCTCCATTTTTTTATTTTAAATTTTTCCAACTAATTTTATTTTCTGTAATCTCCCTTTCAAGATCTGGATATTGGGAAAGCAATTTTTGTGCACCCTCTTTTTTGGACAGGGAGCAACAAATGGCCCCCACCCTATTTTCCAAAGGGTCGGCACTTTCCAACAATCGTTTCATATCTTGCAGTAATGGCCCTTGTAAAAAGGGACTCACCGGTCTCCAGAAATAAGGGTCCACCGTTCTGGAAGCGGCCCATCTTTCATGGGCATAATCCGATATAATCCGTGCCAGGTCCCCGTTGGCCCTCTTATCCACGTCCATGATCTGGTCCAGGTCCCTTTGCATAAAAGCGGCCTTTAGGTACATTTGGTTCCATTGGGCATCATCAAAATAACGACCCGGATAGGGATTGTTCAAAGCGATGGCATCAAATACCGTTGCTATATTTGTCCGCAAAGCGTCCACCGCCACATATTTATAATTTTCGGCAGATGGCAACAAAACCAAATATTTTAGAAATGTTTCCAGTTCCCCGGTATCCGCCACTTGTATGATACGGGCAACATTTGGAGAGAAGAAATCTTTGTCCGCTTCCAGTGCGCATACCAGCAAATATACCCTGCCGACCTGTAAAACGGTAGCCTTTTGTGAATAAAGATATTGGACGGTACCAGAATCCGAGGGGACCTGCTTTAGCCTCCGTTCAGGATCCAGCTTGGATGCCAATAGGCTATAGGCCATGAAGAAATCTCTGGAAGTCCTTAGCCCTAGCGTAGCCTTTATTTTTTCCTCCATCCATTTAAAACCATCATTGTCCAAATTTATACGGGCCTGTTCGGCCAATTCGGCACTTACATTTTCAAAAAGCATACTCTTGTCCGTAATCTATAATTATTGATAAAGAGAAATCCCGTTGCCATTTTATCAAAGGAATTTGCCGTAAGGAGACACCGTTTACAATGGCAGTACCACTTATGGACACGAAAACGGCTGATATGGTCCCTCTATTTTTTTTGTTTTAATTTTGTGCCCAAATATAAGAAAATGCTAGGTCTTAAACTACCCACCGATCCCCGATGGACGAATATTGTTGAGAAAAACATTGATGAAATCCTTACCGATCATGCCTATTGCGAACAGAAGGCGGCCAGTACCGCTATTTCACTGATCGTCAGTTTTCCCGAATACACCGATCTGGTAAAGGAAATGGTGGCTTTGGCACGCGAAGAAATAGGGCATTTTAAAATGGTGCACGACCGAATCATAGCACGTGGCCAAATTTTGGGAAGGGACAGGAAAGATGGTTATGTGGTACAGCTGCTGCAATTCTTTCCAAAGGGAGGGAGCCGCACGGATCAATTGGTACACCGACTATTGTATGCCGCCCTGATAGAAGCGAGGAGCTGTGAGCGCTTCCGACTTTTGTCCGAGCAATTAAAGGATAGGGAACTTGCCGAATTTTACCACAATCTTATGGTGAGCGAAGCAGGACACTATACCATGTTCCTAAAATTCGCCAGACAGTATGGGGAGCGGGAGAAGGTTGACCTTAAATGGGAAAATCTTTTGGAGTACGAAGGGAAACTTATTCGGCAACTGGGCCACACGGGCACGGTACACGGGTAGATCCACTCGGGAATTTTATTTTTGGGAATAGTACATCGTTTTGATGATCCCGTCGGAAAGCCCTATTTTAGGGACATGTATTTTCTTGGACCCGGACCATTTTGCGGCCGAAAGGAAGATTTTGGCAGCGGGGATAATTACATCGGCCCTGTCCGGATTAAGGCCCAATTGTGTGATGCGGTCCGAATAGCTCATTCGTTGTAAAAAATGATATTGGGAATTAAGCCAGATATAGGATAGCGACTCCCCTTCCTTCCTTCCGGACATCTTATGCAGTTTATTGATGTTTCCCCCGGAACCGATAATGCTCATCGGGCCGTTATCCTGGACATTTCCCCTGATCCATTGTTCCATGGATTTCCAGCTGCTTTCGTCCACCATATTGTTCAATAAACGGACCGTACCAATTTTAAACGACTTGGACAACTTGATCTTTCCTTCGGCGAAAAGGGTGAGCTCCGTGCTTCCACCGCCCACATCGATATAAAGATAGGACTGGTCTGTCTGGATCAATTGCTTGAGGTCGGTAGAAGCGATAATGGCCGCTTCCTTTTTTCCGTCGATCACTTCGATCTTTACCCCAGAGGCCCCATAGATCTTTTCCACGATCTCGTACCCATTGTTGGCCTCCCTAACGGCCGAGGTGGCGCAGGCCATATAATCTTCCACCCCATTGACGTCCATTAAAAGTCTAAAGGCCTTCATGGTGTTCGTCATCCTCTCTTCGTTGCGCTCGGAGATTTCCCCTATGGTAAAGGAATCCTGTCCCAAACGTACCGGGACCCGGATAAGGGAACTCTTCTTAAAAAGGGTCTTTTTGTCGGGCTCCTCGATTACGTTTTGGATCAGGAGCCGGATAGCGTTGGAACCAATGTCTATTGCCGCCAGTTTTTTTATTTTCAAGACCCTAGGAATTTAGTTTTTGGAGGTAATAATCGTACATTACAAATTGGGAGCGCAACTTAAAACGGGAATTCTTGCGATATACATTATCCTGCCGTTCATTGAATATCCTGGCCTTTACATTGTCGTTCCAGGAAATTTCAAAAGTATCCATAAGTTCCTGTTTTAATTGCGCATCATAGATCGGACAGCCCACTTCCACCCTATAGTCCAGGTTGCGGGTCATCCAATCGGCAGAGGAAATATAAATTTTGGGATCTCCGCTGTTTCCAAAAATAAAGACCCTTGGATGCTCCAAAAACTTGTCCACCACACTGATGGCCTCTATATTCTCGCTCATGTCCTTTATTCCCGGCACCAAACAGCAGATACCCCTTATTATCAACTGGATCTTGACCCCCGCATTGCTGGCTTCGTAGAGTTTATCCACCATTTTATAGGAGGTAAAACTGTTCATCTTGATCTTGATGTAGGCCTCCTTTCCTGCCTTGGCGTTCTCTATTTCCCGATCGATCAATTTAATAAACACTTTTTTGGTGTAATGGGGAGAAACGATCAGGTGTTTGTACTTATTGATCTTATAGGTGGTCTCGAAGAAGTCGAATACCATGTTCAGTTCCTTTAGAATGGGTTCGTTCGCCGTAAAAAGCGTATAATCCGTGTAGATCCTCGCCGTAGATTCGTTAAAATTTCCCGTACTTATAAATCCGTACCGCTTGATCTCTTCTTCTTCTTCCCTTTCAACAAGACATATTTTACTGTGCACCTTCAGTCCCGGGACCCCGAAGATCAATTTTACGCCCTCTGCCTGTAACTGTTCGGCGTATTCAATGTTGGCGCGTTCATCAAAACGTGCCTGTAGCTCAATCTGAACCGTTACCTGTTTGCCATTTTTTACGGCATTGATCAAACATGCGGTAACCTGAGAGTCGTTTGCCAATCGATAAACGGTGATCTTTATGGTCTTTACCTTGGGGTCCAAAGCTGCTTCCCGAAGGAAACGGATCACATAGGAAAAGGTATGGTAAGGGGTATATTGAAGGTAGTCCCTGTGCGCGATCTGATCGAATAGGCTGCCCTCGAGGCCGAATCCCTTAACGGGAAGCGGTTTTATCTTCTGGTACATCAGATCTTCCCTTCCCAAACTGGGAAAGCCCATATAGTCCCGCCTGTTATGGTACCTACCGCCAGGGATCACGCTGTCCGTATCCTCTATCTTCATTTTCTCCTTTAGGAAGTTGAGCGTATCCTTTCCGATTTCCTTATCGTAGACAAAACGTACCGGATCACTGATCTTCCGGTGCTCCACACTGGATGATATCTTTTCTATAAAACTTTTGCTAAGATCGTTGTCGATATCCAATTCCGCATCCCTGGTAATCTTGATCATATGTGCCGATATGGCACTGTAATTGAACATATTGAATATACTGCCCAAACAATAACGGATAAGATCATCAAGGATAATGACATAATCATTTCCATTCTCCCTGGGAAGCACCACAAACCTGTCTATCCCTTTCGGAATCTCGATCAGGGCATAACGGATGGCCCGTTTGCCCGGTCTTGGATCCTTGGGGTCCTTTTTCAGGATCATCCGTATGGCCAAGTAGGCCGCGGTATCCTTTAGTGTCGGAAATTGTGCCAGATCATTGAGGATGATGGTCATTAGGACCGGACTGACTTTCTGTATAAAATAATCCTTTATGAACTGGGTCTGTCCGGGCGTTATCTCCCTTTCATTTATAATGTGGATGTTCTTGGTCTCCAGTTCCTTTTCAATATCGCCCAATATTCCAAGACTTCTGGTCTGTTGGTCTATCACGATCTTCGTGATCTCTTCCAAAAGGTCTTTTGCGGTCTCCCCTCCCAAGACACTTTTGCCACTTTTGCCCGCATCGGCAATACGTTTTACAGTGGCGTACCGTACCTTAAAGAATTCGTCCAGGTTATTGGAAAAAATTCCCAAAAAACGAAATCGTTCGATCAACGGGACATTGGGATCGGCACTTTCCTGTAAAACACGTTCATTAAAATGCAACCAACTTATTTCGCGATTGATATATTGGTATCTGGATTTGATCATTTTTTAAGTTGTTTTGGAAATAAGGTCCTTTGGGTAACGCCTTTTTTGATATCCTCCCAGCGCTCCACTGAAAAATCCAATTGTACCAAACCGGAAGTGGGTACATTGTCGACGGGCAGGCTTCCCAGGGAATTGACAAAATTTGTAAAGGCATTGTTATGTCCAAAGATCAGGACGGTTTCATTTTTATCGTCAAGGGTCCGGACAAAATCCAGCACCCCACTCCCAGAAAAGTCGTACAGCTGTTTGTTGATGCCCAACTTTTCCAATGGGAAATGCAAGGTTTCCAAGGCGATCATACACGTATGGAGGGCCCTGTTGGCAGGACTGGAATAAGCTGCATCCACCTTGATATTAAGGTCTGCAAAAGCAGTGGCCACCCGATAGGCATCGGCAATGCCCCTTTCCTGTAATGGCCGATCCCTGTCCTCCACACTGTAATCCCAAGAGGATTTACCGTGCCTCATCAATATAAGTGTTTTCATTTCATTTCATTTTATGGCGCCAAACGCTCCAATTTCCAACTGTAATCTTCTTGCAGACTATACCTGATCCGATCGTGCAACCTGTTTGGTCTTCCCTGCCAAAATTCCATGGACACCGGCCTGACCAAATATCCGCCCCAAAATGCGGGCCGCTGCAATTCCTTATTGGCGTATTCCCTTTCAAGTTCCCTAAGCTTTTCCTCCAGGACTTGGCGGGAAGCGATCACTTGGCTCTGGTCCGAGACAATGGCCCCTAGTTTACTTCCTTTTGGTCGGGATTCAAAATAACCGTCCGAAAGGTTTGGCGCGATCTTTTCGGCCGCTCCCTTTACGATTACCTGTCTTTCCATATTGGGCCAAAAAAAGGAAAGGCAAACCTTTGGGTCGGCCGCAATGGCCAGGCCCTTTTCACTTTGGTAATTGGTATAGAAGATAAAACCCTCAAAGGTATACTTCTTTAAAAGTACCACTCGGTTTTTCGGAAAACCATCCAGGCCCAAGGTGGAAACGGTCATCGCATTGGGCTCGTCCACCCCTTCCGAAGCTTCCACCTCATAGAACCATTTTTGAAAAAGTTCCATGGGCTCCCCTGAAATGGCACCTTCCATAAGGGCACTTTTTTCGTAACTTTTCCTGTAATTCCCTAAATCCTTTTGCATCTCCTTGACCCTTTATAAGGGTACTGCCACCCCTTTCAACAAATTTGGGGAAAAGAAGGGAGAACACGAAAAGTATGTCCATTTTTATTTGCCCCGAACACGCCCGAAAATATCCTTAATCGGACCTGAGAAAACCGGAAATGACGGCTGTTAGGGAAAAGTGAACATACGTCCATCATCGGCGAGCTCCACGTTTGGAAAAACCTTCATGGCCTCCTGTCTGAACAGCTCAATGGAACCATATCTCGTGGAATAATGTCCCAATATCAGCAAACGTACTCCCGCCGCCAGGGCGATGGCCGCAGCTTCCTGGGCAGTGGCATGCCTTGTCTTAAGCGCCTTGTCCGATTCGGACTCCAAGAACGTGGATTCATGGTACAATATGTCCACATCCTTGATCTGCGGCACCATGGCGGGCCTATAGGCCGTATCACTGCAGTACGCATAGCTCTTTGGATCGGGCGGATCTAAGGTCAGTTCTTTATTGGTAATTATGGTACCGTCCTCCCGTATATGGTCCTCACCATTTTTTATGAGCTGAAAAAAGCAGGTATCTATCTGGTATCGCTCCAGGGCCGCTTTATCGAGCTTGCGATAGGGGGACCTTTTTTCCCTGAACAAAAAACCATTGGTATATATTCTATGATCCAACGGAATGGTCTCCACACTTACGTTCCCATCCTCGAAGACCGTTTGGGGCTCCTTGGAATTAAGTTCATGGAAGAGCAGCGGGTAATCGGTCCAAGAATCGCCCAATTTCAACAGCAGGGTAATGGCTTCCTTTATGCCTTTGGGGCCGTGTATATGCAAAGAATCCCTACGCCCCAAGAGCCTGAAGGTGGATACCAGTCCCGGCAACCCAAAAAAATGGTCCCCGTGGAGATGGGATATGAACACATGGTGGATTTTGGAAAATTTTATCTTGTGTTTCCGCAACTGCACTTGGGTACCTTCCCCACAATCGATCAGAAACAGGTGGTTCCTAATTTCCAGGACCTGTGAAGTGGGATTGGTCAGGGTCCTTGGGGTGGCGGCATAACAACCTAAGATGTGTAGTTTCATTTCAAGTTAAATAAAAATCTTCCCACTTCCCCACTAAGGGAACTGTTTTGGTCCGGAAAATCACGGCTATCGATAATCGTGGAGGAACCCGCACACAAGTGTCGGCATGTCCCCATGATACATCTTAAATTCCCAAATCCCGTTCTATTTCCTCCATTTCCACTATATCCTTGGCTTCCTGAAGGGTGGGCACGACCGTTATCCGGTCGGGCACCGACTCATAGTTTACTTTATCGGTTACCAGTACGAACGATTTTTTGGCAGCCCTGTGTTTATCCGACAGCTGCAAAAATTCCAATATATCACCGGCTTTTAAGGAATCAAAAGTAAAAAGATCGATAATTATATGGTCGTTCTTTAATTTTGGATAGGCTTTGTCCAAATTTTCCAAAAATACAGGAAGGGAAGTCTTTTCCTGCGAAACTATGGTAATTAAACCGTGTTTGTCAAAAATCATACGTTCCTATTTTATTTTCGAAGCTAACAAATAAATGACCGCCATCCGAATGGCCACTCCGTTTTCTACCTGATGAAGGATTATGGATTGGTCGGAATCGGCAACGTCACTGGTTATTTCCACTCCCCTGTTAATGGGACCGGGATGCATGATCACAATTTCCTTATCCAGGCTGTCCAAAAGGGCCTTATTGACCCCATATTGTTGGGTATATTCCCGGGTGGTCGGAAAATAGCTGATATCCATCCGTTCGTTCTGGACCCTTAGCATATTGGCAACATCGCACCAGTTGAGGGCCTTTCTAAGATTTGGCTCCACTTCCACGCCCAAGGATTCCATATATTTTGGGATCAGGGTCTTTGGGCCACAGACCTTTACATTTGCGCCTTGCAGCTTAAGCGCAAAAATATTGGAAAGGGCAACCCGTGAGTGCAGTATATCGCCCACTATTACCACATTTTTATTGGCCACGTCCCCTAGCCGCTCCCTGATGGAATACGAATCCAAAAGGGCCTGTGTTGGGTGTTCATGGGCACCGTCGCCGGCATTTACGATCGCGGCCTTCACATTTTTCGATAGAAAAATACCGGCACCGGGATTGGGATGTCGCATGACCACCATATCCACTTTCATGGAAAGAATGTTGTTGACCGTATCTATAAGGGTCTCCCCTTTTTTTACGGACGACTGGGCAGCCGAAAAATTCACTATGTCGGCGGACAGCCGTTTCTCCGCCAGCTCAAATGACAGGCGGGTACGGGTACTGTTCTCAAAAAAGATATTGGCTATGGTGATATCGCGCAGGGAGGGCACTTTTTTAATGGAACGGTTGATGACCTCTTTAAATTGATCGGCGGTTTCAAAAATAAGCTGGATATCCCCTTCATTAAGATATTTTATTCCCAGCAAGTGCTTTACGCTCAATTCGGCCATATTCCCTATCTTCCTAATGTACCGATGGCTGTATTCCCAAAAGGGATACTGTTGGTACGGTGTTAATTATTTACTGTTCAAATAAACGATGTCCTCCCCATCATTTTCTTTCCACATCACCTTTACCCGCTCCTCGTTGATGGCGTCCACCTGTCTGCCCCTGTAATTTGGCTGTATGGGCAAATGTCGGCTGAAGCGCCTGTCTATCAAGGTAAGAAGCTCGACCTCCCTGGGCCTTCCAAAAGATTGCAGGGCGGTGAGCGCCGCCCGGATACTACGGCCGGTATAAAGCACGTCGTCTATAAGCACCACTTTCTTATCATCAACCAAAAAATCAATTTTGGTCATGCTCGCCTCCAAGGGTTTGTTGCCCCTTCTAAAATCGTCCCGATAGAATGTGATGTCCAAAAAACCGAGTTCTATTTTTTTTACCCCATAATCCTTCTTGAGCAATTGCGTAAGCCTTTCGGCAAGAAATATCCCCCTTGGCTGAATGCCGATAAGTACCGTAGTATTGAAATCCAAGTGGTTCTCCAAAAGTTGGCAGGCCAGTCTATGTAGGATAATGTGTATTTCTTTGGCGGTAAGTAGTACTTTTTGGCTCATAATGGGCGCCGGGATCTTTTGAGGTACAAAAATAGGGATTTCCGCCCAATAAAATTTAGGGGACGGCAAATTATAGTTCCCAAAGTAGGGAACAAAAAAAGTCCGGGCAAAATACCCGGACTTTTATCTATGAACAAACAGAATGCTTACTTCTTCTTTGCAGCAGCCTCCATCTTATCCTTTAACGCCTGTAGTTGCTCGTTCGCATCCCCTAAGGTAGGTTTGGCTTCATCGGCACTGGCAGCGGCTTTTTTAACGGCGGCCTTTACATTGCGTTGCTCTTCTTCCCTAAAGATTGCGGTATGGCTGGCGACCACCCGTTTGAATTCCTTGTTGAATTCGATTACCTTAAACTGGGCCTCTTCACCTTTTACCAATTTCTTGCCATCTTCTTTTTCAAGGTGACGTGTTGGCACGAATGCCACGATGTCATCATTGAAGTTGATGGTGGCTCCCTTGTCCACGATTTCGGCAATGGTTCCGGTATGTACGGTATCCAAAGCGAACTCATCCTCGTATTTGTCCCAAGGGTTCACCGTGGTCTGCTTGTGGCCCAAGCTCAATTTACGGCCTTCCACGTCCAGTTCAAGAACCTCCACTTCCAAAGTATCCCCCACCGTCACAAATTCGGACGGATGTTTGATCTTTTTGGTCCAGGAAAGATCTGAGATATAGATCAATCCGTCAATTCCTTCCTCCATTTCAACAAATACACCAAAATTGGTGAAGTTGCGAACGATTCCGGTATGCTTTGACCCCAGTGGATATTTTGTAGTGATATCGGTCCATGGATCTGGGGTCAATTGCTTGATACCAAGGGACATTTTCCTGTCTTCCCTGTCCAAGGTCAATACCACTGCATCCACTTCATCGCCCACCTTTACAAAATCCTGTGCGGACCTTAAGTGTGTTGACCATGACATTTCAGAAACATGGATAAGTCCCTCAACGCCTTCGGCAACTTCTATAAATGCACCGTAATCGGCAATGACCACCACTTTTCCTTTTACCTTGTCACCAACTTTGATCTCTTCGCTAAGGGCATCCCAAGGATGTTTCTCCAATTGCTTCAATCCAAGTTGGATCCTTGATTTGTTATCGTCAAAATCCAAGATCACCACGTTCAATTTCTGATCCAGTTCCACCACTTCGTTGGGGTGGTTGATCCTGCTCCAGGAAAGATCGGTGATATGGATAAGACCGTCAACACCACCAAGGTCGATAAAGACACCATAGGAAGTAATGTTCTTGACAACACCTTCCAGTACCTGTCCTTTCTCCAATTGGCCGATGATCTCTTTTTTCTGCTCTTCGATATCGGCTTCGATCAATGCTTTGTGGGATACCACCACGTTCTTGAATTCATGGTTTATTTTCACTACCTTGAACTCCATGGTCTTTCCTACATACTGATCGTAGTCACGGATCGGCTTTACATCTATCTGTGAACCTGGAAGGAAGGCTTCAATGCCGAAGACATCAACGATCATACCGCCTTTGGTCCTACATTTCACGAAACCGTTCACAATTTCTTCCTTGTCATGGGCAGCGTTCACCCTGTCCCAAGCCATAATGGTACGGGCCTTTCTGTGCGAAAGTACCAGTTGACCACTTTTGTCCTCACGGATATCTATCAACACCTCTACCTTATCACCTACCTTTAGGTCGGGATTGTATCGGAATTCGTTCAGGGAGATGACCCCTTCGGATTTTGCATTGATGTCTATGATCGCCTCACGGTCCGTAATGTAGACCACGGTTCCCTGAACCACTTCCTCATCTGCGGTATCCACAAAGTTCTTGGTAACCAAGCTTTCGAACTCCTTTAATTTGGTGTCGTCCACCCTTTCGATGCCCTGCTCGTACTTTTCCCAGTTAAAGCTCTCCAAAAATTCCTTTGGATCACGTACCTGGGCCTCTACTTTTGTTTCTGTTGCGACATCGGTAGTTTCATCTACCTGCGCGGTTGTTTTTTCTTCAGCCATTTGCTGATCAATTATTTGTATTCCGCAGCCATCCAAGAGTTAAACAATTACTACAGAAGTTGTTATTTATTCTTTTTTCCGTTCCCTTTTCCTCTTGACTCTTTGTAAAAAGGTGTGCAAAAATACAACTAAAAAACGGTTTTACAAAGTTTTAAAACCCTAAGGATCCCAAGTGGGGCCATGCACCATTTATTTTCGCCCTTTTTTGGTGGAAATTAGGTCAAATAGTGGTATCTTGAATTGGTTAACAATAACCATTTAAAAGAGAAAAATATGAGTGTAAAGGCTAAATATCAAGGGGTTCTTACCCTTGGCGAACAACTGGGCATCAAAAATGGGGACGTTAGTGAGGAAGGCGGCACCCTGAAGATAAAGGGGCAGGCCGCAACGCCCTATGAAAAAGATCTTTTATGGGATCGGATCAAGGAAATAGGAGGGGAAAAACCTACCGATATCAAAGCGGACATTACGGTCGCCGATAGCTCCGTCTACCATCGCCACACGGTAAAGAGCGGCGAATCGCTGAGCAAAATAGCAAAACACTATTATGATGATGCCATGAAGTACAAGAAGATATTCGAGGCAAATACCGATCAGCTGAGCAATCCCGACCTTATCAAACCAAATCAGGTGCTGATCATCCCAAATCCATAATTGGGGCCCGCGGGTACCCTAAAACGCACCCGTCAAATGATTAGGGCGCCCCAAAAGGGCGCCTTTCTTTATTCCTGCCCAATGACCCTTAGCGCATGGTGGTAGATCCTATCGAACTGTTCCTCCACGCCCATATCGCTATTATCGAACTCTATGGCCCCATCCGCCTTTCGCAGCGGGGAATAGGCTCTATGGGAATCGATATAATCACGGTTCTGTACATTTTCAAGGACTTCCTCGTAGGTGATCGCCTCATCCCTGTCCAACAGCTCCTTATACCTTCTATAGGCCCGTGTCTCAGGGGAAGCCGTCATGTAGATCTTTAGTTCGGCATCGGGGAAAACAACGGTACCTATGTCACGTCCATCCATGACGACCCCTTTTTCCCGACCCATTTCCTTCTGCATCTGGACCAATTTGTAGCGCACCTCCTCTATGGTGGCCACCCTACTAACATGATTGGAAACCGCAATGGTCCGTATTTCCTTCTCCACGTTTTCGCCATTGAGGTACATTTCGGCAAAGCCCAGTGCGTCGTTAAAGATAAATTTCAGATTTACTTTGGGCAGCAATTTTATCAAGGCCGCTATGTTCTCCTGTGGCCCGCCCACAAAACCGTTCCTCAGCGCAAATAGCGTTACCGCCCTGTACATGGCCCCGGTATCCACATAAACATATCCCAAAGCCTTTGCCAGTTGTTTGGCAAGGGTACTTTTTCCCGTAGAGGAAAATCCGTCGATTGCAATCGTAATTTTCTGCATGTGCTAAAAATAAACAGAAATCCCCTATTAGGGAATATTTCTGGTGTGAAAAATAAAGGACAAGGGCGCGGAACGATGCCTACCCTTGTCCTTTCTTACGTTTATTGGAAAAAATATATCGGCACTTAGAGGGTCTTGGCATTTTTCACCCTTTCGTCGGTAAGTGCCAAGGCCACCACCTCGCTCATATCGGTAACATAATGGAAGGTTAGCCCTTTAAGGTAATCGGCCTTGATTTCCAGAATATCCTTTTTGTTGTCCGCACATAGGATAACTTCCTTTATACGGGCCCTTTTGGCGGCCAATATCTTTTCCTTGATGCCCCCTACCGGCAATACTTTGCCCCGTAAGGTAATCTCTCCCGTCATGGCCAGGCTTTTCTTCACTTTTCGCTGGGTAAAGAGCGAGACAAGGGAAGTGAGCATGGTTATCCCGGCGCTGGGACCATCTTTTGGGGTGGCCCCTTCCGGTACGTGGATGTGAACATTGTAGTTTTCCATTTTGGTGGCATCCAGTCCAAAGCTCTCCGCATTGGACTTGATGTATTCCATGGCGATGGTTGCCGATTCCTTCATCACCTTTCCAAGGTTTCCGGTGATGTTCAGGGTCCCCTTTCCCTTGGACAGAATAGACTCTATAAACAATATATCGCCCCCTACACTGGTCCATGCAAGGCCAGTGACCACCCCAGCTACCTCGTTGCTCTCGTATTTATCGCGCTCCAACCTTGGGGGGCCAAGTACCGTTTCAATATCTTCATTGGTAACCTTTACATTGTACTCCTCCTCCATGGCGATGGATTTTGCTGCGTGGCGGACCATCTTGGCAACCTGCTTTTCCAAGGTACGTACCCCGGACTCCCGTGTATACCCTTCCACGATCTTTTCCAACTGGGGCTTTCCGATCTTCAGGTCCGTTTCGGCCATGCCGTGCTCCTTTAACTGCTTTGGCAACAGGTGCCTTTTGGCGATCTCCACCTTTTCTTCTATGGTATAGCCAGAAACATTGATGATCTCCATCCGGTCCAATAGGGCCGGCTGTATGGTTGACAGGTTATTGGCGGTGGCAATGAACATGACCTTGGAAAGATCATAGCCCATTTCCAGAAAGTTATCGTGAAAATCGTTGTTCTGTTCGGGGTCCAACACCTCCAACATGGCCGAAGAGGGATCCCCTTGGTGGCTGTTGGAAAGTTTATCGATCTCATCCAGGATAAAGACAGGGTTCGACTTCCCTGCCTTTTTAAGGCTCTGTACGATCCTTCCGGGCATTGCCCCAATATAGGTCTTCCTATGCCCCCTGATCTCCGCCTCGTCACGGAGCCCTCCAAGGGACATCCGTACATACTCCCGACCAATGGCCTTTGCTATGGACTTGCCAAGCGAGGTCTTTCCGACACCTGGGGGACCGTAGAGGCAAAGAATGGGCGACTTCATATCGTTCCGCAGTTTTAGCACCGCCAAATATTCCAGTACCCTTCTTTTCACATCTTCCAGCCCATAATGGTCACGGTCCAATATTTTCTGGGCGCGCTTAAGATCGAACTTATCCTTGGAAAATTCATTCCATGGCAGTTCCAGAAAAAGCTCCAGATAGTTCCGCTGTATGGAATACTCGGCAACTTGCGGGTTCATGCGCTGCATCTTGGCCAGTTCCTTGTGGAAGTGCTCCCCTACCTTTTTGCTCCATTTCTTTTGTTTGGCCTGTTGGGCCATATCGTCCAGTTCCTCCTCATAGGATATCCCCCCAAGTTCCTCTTGAATGGTCTTCATCTGCTGGTGCAGGAAATACTCGCGCTGCTGTTGGTCCAGATCCGTCCGTACCTTGGACTGTATATCGTTCTTTAGGGCCAATTTTTGTAGCTCCACGTTCATGTATTTCAAGGTGGCCAAGGCCCTGTCCTGAAGGTTCGGCATTTCCAACAGATCTTGCTTTTCCTTTACCCCGATATTAAGGTTGGAGGAAACAAAATTGATCAAAAAGGAATTGCTCTGTATGTTCTTAATGGCAAAAGAAGCCTCGCTCGGAATGTTGGGATTGTCCTTAATGATCTTTAGGGCCAATTCTTTGATGGACTCTATGATGGCCAAAAATTCCTCCCCGTCCACCTTTGGCCGTTCTTCCTTGGTCTCCCGTACCGTGGCGGTCATATAAGGTTTCTCGGTTAGGACTTCGGCGATCTCAAAACGTTTCTTTCCCTGAATGATCACCGTAGTGTTGCCATCCGGCATCTGCAAGACCCGTAGTATCCTTGCCACGGTTCCCAACGTATTGATATCGTTCACCCCTGGGTTCTCGGTCTCCTCGTCTTTTTGGGAAACCACCCCAATGACCTTGGAACCGTTATTGGCATCCTTGATAAGGTTTATGGATTTGTCCCTCCCCGCTGTAATCGGAATCACCACCCCGGGAAACAGCACCGTGTTGCGCAATGGCAAAATGGGCAGGGTTTCCGGCAATAGCTCATTGTTTATCTCTTCTTCATCCTCTGGTGTCATCAACGGGATCAATTCCGCTTCCTCATCAATTCCGTGCAATGACATACTGTCAATATTCAAAAAATTAGCTTTCCCCATATTTTTATTTCGGTCATTCTGTCATCCATGGACAGAAATCCAGTTTTTATGTTAGTTCGGAATCTTGGGCAAAACCTTAACAATTGGCATTCCGCCCGTAAAAGATACCATAGTTGACCTATCACAAAACAATTGTTGTGCCAATACAAAATTTATTTTCAGAAAAACTGTAACAATCCTTAAATTGATTCATCTCTAAGACAAACCATATACTTTTTGAGCCACAAAAAAGACCATATTGATGATTTGCTGCAATTGTGCCTGCAAGGAAAGCAGGGTGCCCAATTGGAAGTCTACGACCGCTATTACAAAGGGATGTACAATACTGCCCTGCGCATTGTAAAGGACAGCGCCGAAGCGGAGGATGTCATGCAGGAATCGTTCTTGAACGCGTTTACGAAACTGCATACCTTTAAAGGGGAGGTCACTTTCGGGGCCTGGCTGAAACGGATCGTCATCAACAAAAGCATCCATCATTACCGGAAACAACTAAAAAAGAACGAGGTTGATCTGGATGATGTACTGTACAAGGTCGAAGATAATGATGGGGCTGCCCCAGATCATGGAATCACCGAATTGAAGGCTCAAAAAGTGATGGAAACCATGAGTCGTTTAAAGGACAGCTACAGAATTTCTTTGACCTTACATTTAATCGAGGGATATGATTATGAAGAAATCAGTACCATAATGAACATTAGTTATGCCAGTTGCCGGACAACGATATCCAGGGCAAAGGAAAGCTTACGAAAAAAATTAACAACAGCGGAATCATGAAAAAGGACAATTTGGACGAGCTCTTTGTGAACCTACGAGACTCTTTTGACACGGACGAACCGGAAATAGGGCACCGCAAACGTTTCTTGGAGAAATTAAATTCCCCAGGCGGTAAAATCGGCACTGCCAAAAATGGTAGGGCCTGGTGGAAACCGTATCTGGTGGCCGCTTCGGTGGCGCTTGTCTTCGCGCTTGGGGGCACATTGTACAACAGCAGGCCCACCATGGATGAAAAGGTGGCCAACATCTCCCCCGAAATCTCCAATACGGAGTTCTATTTTGCGAACCTGATCAATGAACAGGTCAAAAAAATGGAAAAGGAGAGTACACCGGAGACCAAAAAGATCGTAGATGATACCATGGCACAGTTAAAAATGCTGGAGCGGGACTATAAAAAAATGGAGCAGGACCTTTTGAACGGGGGCAACACCAAGTTCATCCTAAGTGCCATGATCCATAATTTCCAGACCAGGATAGACCTTCTTCAGGACGTCCTGGAACAGATAGAGACCATAAAGGATTACAATAATAATAACAAGGACATAGGTATTCTCTAGAAAACCTTTGAACGTCCACAATTAAAACAGGAACCATGAAAAAACTATTATACAACAGCTTTTTATTCCTTCTTTTTTTAACTCCCCTGTCGCTGTTCCCCAATGATGGATCGCCCAAGGGCAAGTACACCAAGGAAAAGACCATTAAAAAAGAGTATACGGTAAACTCCGATGCCCTGATGAAAATAGATAATAGCTATGGCAACCTAAACATTACCTCCTGGAACGAAAATAGGGTGGTCATAGAGGTGCGCATCAAGACCAATGGCAACAACGAGGAACGGGTGCAGAAAAAATTGGACGAGATAACCGTGGAATTCGAGGCCGGCAGCAGTATGGTCTCCGCTCGCACGGTCTTTAACAGCAGCAAAAGCAATTGGGGCTGGAACTGGGGCAACAATTCCAATGTGAATATGCAGATAGATTACATCATAAAGGTCCCCGTAAAAAACAGCGTACACCTCAGCAATGACTATGGAAGCATCATTTTGGACCGGATAGACGGCTTTGCCAAGATCAGTTGTGACTATGGACGATTGGACATTGGGGAGCTCATGGGCAGAAACAACGAGCTCAGTTTTGACTATACCTCCAAATCCCGTATCGGCTATATGAACAGCGGCCGGATCACCGCCGACTATTCAGGATTTACCATAGACAAGGCCGGAGATCTACAGATAAGAGCCGATTATACCAACGCCACGGTGCTGAAGATGGAAAATCTTGAGTATGCAAGTGATTACGGCAACATAGAGGTGGGAGAGGCCAAGAATGTTCTCGGCAGGGGCGATTATATAAATGTGAAGTTGGGCACCCTTCACGGAAATGTGGATATTGCGGCCGATTACGGTTCCCTGAGGATCGACCAAATGGCGTCCGATGCCGGAAACCTGCAGATAAATACGGACTATACAGGTGTAAAGATAGGATACCACCCCGGCTATCATTTCGATTTTGAGATCTCTACCCAATATGCCGGTGTAAGTGGAAAGGAAGAATTTGAAATCAATATAAGCAAGGAAAAATCCAGTGAAAAATATTATAAGGGATACCACGGCAAAAGCAATAGCGGCAACAACGTATCCATCAGCAGCGAGTATGGCAGTGTCTCATTTACCAAGAACTAAAAAACCGTCAACAATCGTGGTGCAAGCTTACGAGGCATATGGCGAAATACTAAAATAACTTTTCCACGCAGGTCCGCCCCCGCCTCTGGCGGCAGGCATAGGAGCAAAATAAATCTCGATTATCGAGTAATTCCACTTAGTGGGTCAAATACCAATATCTAAAAACAATAATCATGAAAAAATCAGTTATGTGGGGTCTAGTACTGCTTATGGCAGCCTCCCTAAATGCACAATGGGGCAAAAAAATAAAGGGCAACGGCAACGTGGTGACCGAAGAAAGGAGCACCGGAGATTATGGGTCCGTTTCCATTTCCGGATTCTTTGACGTGACCCTGATAGACGGATCGGAGGGCGAATTGACCCTAAAAGGGGAGGAAAACCTTTTGGAACATATCGTCACGGAAGTAAAAAACGGGAACTTGGTCGTAAAAGTGGAAAATGGGGTCAACCTCAGCCCTTCTTCTTGGAAAGACGGCATTTCAATTACCATTCCCGTGGAAAGCATAGATGGGCTTACCCTTTCCGGATCGGGAGACATCGTGTCCAAAAAAACCTTGGAGAGCAGTGATTTCAGAACCGACATAAGTGGTTCCGGAAACATTGTCCTGACGGTAAAGGCCGAAACCATTTCCGCCAATATTTCCGGGTCGGGCGACATGGAACTAAGTGGATATGCCAATAATTTGGAAGTAAGCGTTTCCGGTTCCGGCAATGTAAAGGCCTATGGCCTGGAGGCGCAAAACGTAAATGCCAATATTTCGGGCTCGGCGGATATGCAGGTAACCGCGACCGAGTCGATAAAGGCACGTGTTTCCGGATCTGGGGATATTTCCTATAGGGGCAACCCAAAAAAGATAGATACCAAATCCTCCGGTTCAGGAGACGTTTCAAAGGGGTGATCGATCCGATCTATTATCCCTAATTGGCCATGTAACCACAGCCGATCCCGTTTTCCTTTCGGAAAACGGGATTTTTAATCAATTTGCTTTTCCAAGGCCGTCATCCTCCTTTCGAACCCTCAGCAAGAGTAAGGCACCGATCACAAAAAACAGTGCCAAGAAGATAGTGGCGCTGCGCATGCTTCCGGTATACTGGGCAATGGCCCCGTAGATAAAGGTTCCTATTACGATACCTATCTTTTCGGCCACATCATAAAAACTGAAAAAGGATGTAGTATCCTTGGTCTGTGGAACGAACTTGGAATAAGTAGATCGGGAAAGGGCCTGAATACCTCCCATTACCACCCCAACACAGCCCGCGGCAATGTAAAAATCCATGGGGGTTATCACAAAATAGGCATAGATACAGATCGCTACCCAAAGGATGTTCACCACGATAAGCGTCCTGATATTTCCATAGGCATTGGATGCGCGGGCCGTTAACGTTGCCCCTGCAATGGCCACGATCTGGATGACCAGGATGCTTGTTATGAGCCCAGTGGTCCGTTCGCTGTCGGAACCCCATGCGATTTCCTCTTCCCCAAAATAGGTAGCGATGAGCATAACGGTCTGTACGGCCATGCTATAGATAAAAAAGGCGCCCAAATACCGTTTTAAGCGCAGTTCCCTTCCCAATTGTCCCCACACGGTCCTAAGCTCCCTAAAGCCATTTAAAAAAATATGCTCCTTTGGCCCCTCCCTTTTGTTCCCCTTGGGCAGATGGTAAAAGGTATACTGGCTGAAGATGATCCACCAGATCCCCACCGTTAAAAAGGAATACTTCATCGCCTTGATCTCTGCCACTTCACCCCCGTCGGCCGTAATTCCAAAAACCTCCGGTTTCATTACCATGGCCAAGTTGAACAACAATAGAATGACACTTCCCACATATCCCATGGAAAAGCCCTTGGCACTTATACCATCTTGTTGTTCCGGATAGGCGATGTCCGGCAAATAGGAATTGTTGAAGGCAAAACTCACCCAAAAGCCCACCAGGCCAAAAAAGTAGCAGAGCAGTCCAAAATAGATATGGTCCAGGGAGAACCAGTACAGTCCTATACAGGAAACCCCGCCCAGATAACAGAAAAATTTAAGGAACATCCGTTTGTTGCCCAAATAGTCGGCCACGCCCGACAATAAGGGCGTGATGATCGCGATAAAAAGAAAAGCGGCGGACGTCACATAACTGATCAGTGGGGCGCGTGCAATTTCACCTCCAAAAATGACCACTTTTTCAATATTTGCCGTCCTAAAGAGCGCCCCGTAAAAAATTGGGAATATAGCCGAGGAAATCACGAGGCTATATACCGAATTTGCCCAATCATAGAACGCCCAAGCGTTCAATAGTTTTTTACTTCCCTTGACCAATGCCATATCTGCCATATCCCTAAAAAAATAAAGCTGTCCAAAAAAGGACAGCTTTCCATTTAAATCTATAATGTAACCAAATCAGAATCCAACATCTTATTGAAAGGAAGTTACCCCAAATTTCCTGGCTTCCGCCTCCGCTTCGGGCGCCCAGACCGTTAAATTGTTGATCCTTGTATCATTGGAGGGGTGCGTACTCATAAACTCGGGCTGTGCCTGTCCACCGCTATTGGCCTTCATACGCTTCCAAAGCTCCGCAGCTTCATAAGGATTATATCCGGCAATGGCCATGATCTGCAGCCCAATTTTGTCGGCCTCCGTCTCATGGCTTCTGCTGAAAGGCAGCATGGCCCCATACTGGGTGCCCACTCCATAGGCTTGGTTAAAGATGTTCAGGGTACTCTGGTCCTGTATGACCACATTACCAGCTACGGCACCCAACTGCTGTAGGGTTCCGGCACTCATACGCTGTGCCCCATGATCGGCAAGGGCGTGCGCCACCTCATGGCCCATGACCACGGCAACACCGGTCTCTCCTTTGCAAATGGGCAATATGCCCGTATAGAAAACGATCTTCCCTCCCGGCATGCACCAAGCATTTACGGTCTCATCCTTTACCAGATTGTATTCCCATTTATAATCCTTTAGATAGCCAGCATATCCGTTGGCCGTTAACCAGCGCTCGGAAGCGGCCGCGATCCTTTTGCCCACTTTGTCGATCATTTGGGCATCGGCAGTTCCTGTCACCACCTTGTTCTCCTCCAAAAAGGCATCGTATTGTGCAAAGGCAGTGGGGAAGACCTGGCTATTAGGGTAAAAATTGAGCGTTCGCTGTCCGGTAAACGGATTTGTCTTACAGCCCACCACTCCCAAAAAGATAGCAATGGCAATAAATATCTTCTTCATAACGCATTGTGTTTAGAAGGCGAAAATTACAAAAAATATTAATTCGCCGTGAGATTCAATTCCGTAAAATCCTTGCTGACCTCTATAATGTTATTACCGTTCAATTTTGCATCCTCCAGGGTCACCGTTTCATGGTCTACCTGAATTTTCCGTATTTGGAAGGGCAGGCCGTGCAATTTTAACTTAATGGTTTCATAGGATGTGATAAAACTACCATCCTTGAACTGTTGTATGATCAATTGATCTTCTTTGCCCCTTAATTTAAAGTTCCGAAGGCTATATCGGCCCTTTTTATAATCGTACCCGTCCTGGCCATCTTCATAGACGGTGGAATTTTCCACGCCCATCTTAAAATAGACATCCAAGATCAGTTCCTTTATTTCCAGTTCGCCCACGTACTGTTGAACGGGGTACTTTGGGATAATGGCACCTTCTTTTATAAACAGGGGAATTTTGTCCAAGTCGGCCACTACCCATTTTTCCTTTCCGCCATCGACCATTTCCTCGGTCCAAAAATTGTACCATCTCCCCCTTGGAATGTACATCCTTCTTCCCTGGGCGTTGGGTTCCTGAACCGGGCAGACCAATATCTGCTCCCCAAAGATAAACTCGTCCGTTCTAAAATGTGTCTGCGGGTCCTCTTGGTCAAAATACACTAGGGATTGGATCATTGGGACACCTTCCTTGGTATATTTCCAGTACATGGTATAGATATAGGGCAACAACTGATAACGGATCTCAATAAATTTTCTGACGATATCGGTCACCTCATTATCGAAGGACCATGGCTCTTGATCGCCGTGGTCGCCACTGGAGTGGACCCTACAGAAAGGATGGAATACCCCCAATTGCACCCATCTGGTAAAGAGTTCCCCATTGGGCTGTTCGGCAAAACCGCCTATATCGGAGCCTATAAAGGACATTCCGCTCATACACATCCGCTGTACCTGTACGTTTGCGATCCACAGGTGCTCCCAAGTGGCCACATTATCGCCCGTCCACGTGGAAGTGTAGCGCTGCGCCCCAGCATAGGCCGCCCGTGTGATCACGAACGGTCTCTTTGGATAGGCAAATTTTTTAACGCCCTCGTACGTGGCCCTGGCCATTTGTGTCCCATATACATTATGGGCCTTCCTATGGCTACAAGGATTGCCATCGTAATCATGTCGTACGTCCAAGGGGAACGTCTTGGTGGGAACTTCCATTACCGCAGGCTCGTTCATATCGTTCCAGACCCCTTTCACCCCTATTTCGGCCACCAGTTCCTTGTATAGGCCGGCCCACCATTCCCGTACCTCGGGATTTGTATAATCGGGAAAATTACATTCCCCTGGCCATACTTTCCCCCTCATATAGGGACCATCGCCCCTTTTACAGAAATAATCGCTCTCCATTCCCTGTTGATACACCCAATAGTCCTTGTCCACCTTGATTCCCGGATCGATGATCGCTACGGTCTTAAACCCTTTTTCGGTCAGCTCCCGCACCATTCCCTTGGGATCGGGAAAATGGGTCCTGTTCCATGTAAAACAACGGAAGCCTTCCATATAATCAATATCCAGGTACAGGGCATCACAGGGTATTCGCAGCTCCCGGAACCTATTGGCGATCTCCATTACCCTACTTTCGGGAAAATAGCTCCATTTGGATTGGTGGAAGCCCAACACCCATAAAGGTGGAAGTTCGGGTTTCCCCGTAAGGTCCGTATAGGCCTTTACCACCTGTGGGATCTTGGGCCCAAAGAAAAAGTAGTAGTTCATTTCGCCCCCGTCCGCCCAAAAACTGGTGATGTTCCTTCTCTCATGTGAAAAATCGAAGGTGGTGCGAAAGGAGTTATCGAAAAAGATCCCATAGGCCATATTGCCATGTAGGCCCACAAAGAAAGGAATGGCCTTGTACAGTGGGTCCTGGTCCTTGGCAAAGGCATATTGGTCCATGGCCCAGTTACTGATCCGTTTACCCTTTAGGTTGCTATGGGTGGCCTTATCGCCCATCCCATAAAAACTTTCGGAAGACTGGGTAGTCTTGCTCATTTTTACGGTATTGCCCCCGTATTCGTAATTCTCTTCCCAGTGGAACCCCAGTTCGTCCTCGTTGATGATGTTACCGTCAAGATCGGAGATCTGGATCCTCATTGTCTGCCGGTCCACCAGGACCTTTAGCTTGGAGGTGGTGATCCAGTACTCTTTTTCGGCTTCCTCGATCTCCAATTGATTGTATCCAATACTGGCATCTTCACTGATCGCATAGGAGAAATCGGGCTCAAAGATATTCTCGGTGGCATATCGGAACCGAAGCGCACTGTCCCTTAACACGGTGATCTCGAGAATCACCCCGTTATCCGTGGTAAAGTATAGTTTATCGGTATCCCTTTTAAAATCTATTATTTGGTTGGGATAAAGATTCCCTTTGTATTCCAATTCGGTATTGGTGATCATGCCCTGATTGTTTTTTTGAACAAATAAAATTGAATAACGTTCATCCGCAAACGGATAGTATGCAACTCCCCATTCTTTACGTACTTTCCAACTCCTAAAAACGGATTACGCAAAAATAACGACCCCCAATGGCGGAATCGTTATTTCGGCAGAATTTTTATACCCGTGCCAAGGACTGTCGGAAATGCCGATCGTTCCGTTTTGGTAGCCATCACTACCGCCGTATTTGCGCATATCACTGTTGAAAATTTCGGTCAGTTTGCCCGATCTCCCTACGCCCATTCTATAATGGTGCCTTGGGATGGGGGTAAAATTACAGGCCACCACCAAATCGTTCTTTGCATCGTGTCCCTTTCTGATAAAGGTGAGCACCGAGTTTTCGTGATCCCCGTAATCGATCCATTGAAACCCTTCGTTACTGAACTGTTTTTCATGGAGCGCCGGACGTTCCCTGTACAGTTTGTTAAGATCTTTTACCAAGGTCTGTATGCCGATATGGAAATCGTACTGCAGCAAATGCCAGTCCAGGCTGGATAGGAAATCCCATTCGGACGACTGTCCAAATTCGGAGCCCATGAACAGCAGTTTACTGCCGGGATGGGCAAACATATACCCATATAAAAGCCGTAGGTTCGCAAAGCGTTGCCACTCGTCACCGGGCATTCTATAAAGTAGCGACTGTTTCCCATATACGACCTCATCGTGGGAAAAGGGCAACATAAAATTCTCCGTAAAGGCATAGGTCATGCTGAAGGTAAGGTCGTTCTGATGGTGCTTCCTGTAAATAGGCTCCTTCTTAAAATATTCGAGGGTATCGTGCATCCAGCCCATCATCCATTTCATGCCAAAACCCAACCCTCCGATACTTACAGGGCGGGAAACCATGGAAAAGGAGGTAGACTCCTCTGCAATGGTCTGTACGCCATCAAAACTTTTGTAGACCTCTTCGTTCAGTTCCCTGATAAAGGAGATGGCCTCCAAATTCTCGTTGTTCCCATATATGTTCGGGTCCCACTCGCCTTCCTCCCTGGAATAATCCAGGTACAACATGGAAGCGACCGCATCTACCCGTAGCGCATCGGCATGGAACTGATCCAACCAAAACAGCGCATTGCTTATCAGGAAGGCCCTCACTTCGTTCCTTCCGTAATTAAAGATCAAACTTTTCCAATCCGGATGATAGCCCCGTTTCCTGTCGGGGTTTTCATAAAGATGGGAACCATCGAACCAACCTAGTCCGTGTATATCCTCGGGGAAATGGGAAGGCACCCAATCCAATATCACCCCAATACCGTTTTGGTGCAGTCTGTCTATAAGGAATTTGAAATCCTCCGGTTTCCCAAAGCGGGAAGAGGGCGCAAAATAACCGGTTAGCTGATAGCCCCAAGAGGGCTCGTACGGAAATTCCATGATCGGCATGAACTCCACATGGGTAAAGTTCATTTCTGTCAGATAACTGACAAGCTCATCCGCCAGTTCAACATAGGAGAGGAATTCATTGCCATTCTTGCGCCTCCAGGATCCAAGGTGTACCTCATATACAGAATAAGGGCAGTCCAGCCCGTTTTTTGTCTTTCTGTTATCCATCCAAGCTGCATCCTTCCAGGTATGTTTGTCCTCCCATACCACCGATGCGGTCAAAGGCGGGTGTTCGCAATACCTCGCAAAAGGGTCTGCCTTTTCGGTCACGATGCCCTGGTTATTGGAATGTATCCTATATTTATAAAGGGTTCCCTTGCCGATATCAGGGATAAAACCTTCCCAGATCCCACTTCCGTCCCATCGAACGAACAGCTTATGGTCCTCTTGCCAATAATTAAAATCGCCCACAATATATACTACATGTGCAGTAGGGGCCCAGACCGCAAAATAGGTTCCTTTTACCCCATTGACCACCATGGGGCGGGATCCCAATTTTTCATAAAGCCTGAAATGTTTGCCTGCTTTAAATAGGTTGATATCAAAATCCGTAAATAGGGAATGTGCTATAACTTCTGGCATGTATTTTTATTTACTGCAATATAAAACAACTTTGAACATTTAACGCGCTTATTTCCCCTTGAAAAAGTTTTGAGCAGCTCAATTGTCACAACTTTTCCCGAATTTTGGCGTTTAAAAAAATTTTGGAACGCTTTTTGAAACGTATTCCACAGTAAGGGGATTGACCCCGTTAATAGGACAAACAATTTAAAACATACAGTATGAAAAAAGTCAGTACGATATTCGGAACATTTTTGGCCCTTTTTATAATTTCCTGTGATGGGGAAGATGGTCGTGATGGCGTGGACGGATTGGACGGAGTTAACGTAGTGGGCAACATCTACGAAATAGAAGACGATTTTACCCCGGACAACGATTATTCCCTTCTTTTTAATTTCCCCGATACGGTGGAAGTATTTGAATCGGACGTGGTACTGGTCTATATCCTCTGGGAACAGACCGAAAACAGTGCGGGCGAGGCGGTGGACGTATGGCGTTTATTACCACAGACCCGTTTGCTGGACCAAGGAATCCTGCAATACAACTATGACCACACCTATTTGGACGCTCGGATCTTTTTGGAATCGGATTTTGACCTAGGTACCCTTCCATCCGGCGATACGGATAACCAAGTGTTTCGAATTGCCATTATGCCCGCGGATTATGCCGAGGCAAAAATGGACCGATCCAATATAGCTTCTGTAATGCAGACCATGGGAGTTTCCGAAAACGAAGTGCAAAAAATAGCATTGGACTAATCTTTTGCCCTTCCTATAAAATTACTCCCCGTGACCTATTGTCATGGGGATTTTTTATGGTAGCAATCCCCAAAACCTTCCGGTGGAAATATCCGTAGGTACTTTTCAATTGTAAGAAATATAAAAGTTATACGTCCAATCCCATACCAAAAAATAGTTACGATGATCAAAAAAATAGCTTTGTTGCTCTGTGTGGTCCTTACCGGATGTAAGGGCAATTCCCAAGAAAAAAATACATCTGCCAAAACTGCCGATACGGGCGAAAAAAAGTTCGCTGTCACCAAGACCAAGGATGAATGGAAAAAGGAACTCACCGACCTGGAATATTATGTCCTGCGCCAGGCGGGGACCGAAACGGCCTTTACGAGCGACCTATTAAAGGACAAGGGCCCTGGGGAATATGTTTGTGCAGGCTGCGGTACGCCTGTATTCAAGGCAGAGCACAAATTTGATTCCGGAACGGGCTGGCCCAGTTTCGATCGGGCCATAGAGGGAAACGTGGCCTATGATGTGGACTATAAGATCGGGTATAAACGTACAGAGGAGCATTGCGCCGTCTGCGGTGGCCACTTGGGGCATATGTTCGACGACGGCCCCCAAAAGACCACGGGCAAGCGGCATTGTATCAATGGGGCGGCCCTTGATTTTGTGCCGTCCAAGTAAACGACCTCGGAACAAGCCCGCAGGGCTTATGGAGGAAAATCAGGATAACCCGCCGGAGGCGGGCGGGCAGGCGTCAGAGGAGGACAGGCATCGGAGCATAATTGATTTCGATTACAGAAGAAATTACACTGAGCGGGTAAAACCAAGTTCAACATACATTTAAAACAGCTTTACAGATCATGGACAACAAATATCCCATTACAAAGACCGAGGAGGAATGGAAAAACCAGCTCTCCGAGGAAGAATACAGGATCTTGCGCAAAAAAGGCACGGAATATCCGCATACGGGGCAGTACAACGTACATGCTGCCGATGGTTCTTATCACTGTAAGGCCTGCGGTGCCAAACTTTTTGAGAGCGACCATAAATTTGACAGCGGTTGTGGATGGCCTTCCTTTGACCAAGCGGTGGAAGGCGCCATTGAATACATTCGGGACAATACCCATGGCATGGTCCGTACCGAAACCGTATGTGCCAACTGCGGAGGCCATCTGGGCCATGTCTTTGATGACGGCCCCAGGGAAACCACCGGGCAGCGCTACTGTATCAATTCGGTCAGCATTGGCTTCGATCCACAAAAATAGATCCGCCCCAACACTTCATCCAACCTGCACCAATGGAGAAAAAAGGGATTCCGGAAAACTATCCCTTTCGTTGCATACCAGTGTTTATCAAGTGCCTTTATGGATGTGACCAAGCAACCTTACGTTCTACCGCTTATTTTTAATGCCCCACTAGGGGGTTTAGGTTTGGTTTTGTAACTTTGCAACTTCAAATTCCAAGGACCGGTCCGCCCAATCTGGCCAATTGAGATAATTGGTGGTACGGTAAGCGGTCCAAAGGCTTTTTTAGGATGCACGGCAATGCTGTGGGAATATAAAAAGCCAAACGGATACGTGCAAAAAACATAATTTAGCCACTTGAAAAAGTGCAAACCAGTTCAATATAAAAAATACAAATAAATGAGCAATTTCGATGTTATTGTTTTGGGAAGTGGCCCCGGTGGCTATGTCACGGCCATAAGAGCCTCTCAATTGGGACTTAAGACCGCTATTATTGAAAAGGAAAGTTTGGGCGGTGTTTGTTTAAATTGGGGGTGCATCCCCACCAAGGCATTGTTGAAATCGGCCCAGGTATTTGAATATCTGAAACATGCGGGCGACTACGGACTTAAAGTAGATGGGTTCGACAAGGATTTTGATGCCGTAGTTAAAAGGAGCCGTTCCGTTGCCGATGGAATGAGCAAAGGGGTGCAGTTCCTGATGAAGAAGAACAAAATTGAGGTGATCAACGGTTTTGGCAAATTGAAGCCCGGCAAAAAAGTAGTGGTCACCGATGCCGACGGCAAGGATACCGAATACGGGGCCGAACATATCATCATCGCTACCGGTGCCCGCAGTAGGGAACTTCCTTCCCTGCCCCAGGACGGCAAAAAGATCATAGGGTACAGACAGGCAATGACCTTGGAGAAACAGCCCAAAAAACTTGTGGTGGTAGGCAGTGGTGCGATCGGGATAGAGTTCGCCTATTTTTACAACTCCATGGGAACGGAAGTGACCGTGGTGGAATACCTCCCCAATATCGTGCCCGTGGAAGATGAGGATATCTCCAAACAGCTGGAGCGCAGTTTCAAAAAGACAGGGGTCAAAATAATGACCTCTTCCGAGGTAACCAAAGTGGACACCGGCGGAGAAGGTGTAAAAGTGACCGTAAAGACCGCCAAAGGGGAGGAAACCTTGGAAGCGGACATCGTTCTATCGGCCGTGGGCATCAAGACCAACATCGAAAATATAGGATTGGAAGAAGTGGGCATCCCAGTTGACAAGGATAAGATCACGGTAGATGAATTTTATAGGACCAAAGTTGCCGGGTACTATGCCATTGGGGACGTGACCCCAGGGCAGGCATTGGCGCACGTAGCCTCCGCAGAGGGCATCCTATGCGTGGAAAAAATTGCGGGAATGCATGTAGAACCCTTGGATTACGGCAATATCCCCGGTTGTACCTACTGTACCCCGGAAATAGCTTCCGTGGGACTTACCGAAAAACAGGCGAAGGAAAAAGGATACGAGATCAAAGTAGGGAAATTTCCCTTCTCCGCCAGTGGAAAGGCCAAGGCCGCCGGAACCCCTGACGGTTTCGTAAAGGTCATCTTTGATGCCAAATACGGCGAATGGCTGGGCTGTCATATGATCGGGGCCGGTGTCACCGATATGATCGCCGAGGCGGTCGTGGCAAGGAAACTGGAAACTACGGGGCATGAAATCCTTAAGTCGGTACACCCGCACCCTACCATGAGCGAAGCGGTCATGGAGGCAGTGGCAGATGCGTACGGCGAAGTTATCCACCTATAGGAACCGTGGCTGCAGCATTGGATCTGTCCGACGCTGCAGCTTTTCTAAACATATAAAAAATGCTAAAAGTTTTTAGGGCCATCGCCATCTTGGAAGGCATTTCCTTTTTATTGCTCTTTGGGCTGGGCATGCCCTTAAAGTACAGGGGCAATATTCCCGAACCCAATATGTACATAGGCTACGCCCATGGATTTTTGTTCATAGCATATGCGGTGCTCGCCCTTTTGCTGACGATGGAAAAAAAATGGGGCATAAAAATGTTCCTTATCCTGTTTGTGGCTTCACTGCTGCCTTTCGGGACCTTTTATGTGGACAGCAAGTACTTAAAACCCATGATCGCCCCCAGCAATTAGGACTCTGTGGGAAGTAGGTCACAGAACCAGAACTCATTGTCCCAGACAAGGTCCTCTTTGGAAAAACAGTCGTCCCCATCTTTGGAGGGGCCATACCGTTTTTTGACGATTTCGCCAATTGTGAAGTCGACGGGAAATTGAAAAATGGGACCGTCGTACACAAACGTATGGAATTCGCCATTTTCACCACAGGCATCCACCCCTTCTGGCAGCTCGTTCAGAAAATCCATATCCACTTTCCTTCCACAAAAAGAAGGGTCCAAGTATTTAGCATTTACACACACGGTAATCGCTTTAAATCCGGCATCCAAGAACTCGGCCATTAATTTTTTCGTATCCCCTTTCCACAAGGGAAAGACCACCTTTATTCCCACTTCCGCCAATCTATCCTCTCGATATTTTCGAAGATCTTCCAAAAAAATATCCCCAAAGAAAGCCTTGGTATACCCTTGTCCCTTAAGGTCGGACATTAAAGTTCGCATGGTACGATCATAAGCTTCCATGGAGATATTGCCGTTAAGGGCCACCATTTGAAGCGGAATGCCCACGGACCGTGCCTGCATCTTGAGAAGGGAAATGCGCAAGCCATGCATGGATACCCTATCCACCTCACCGTTTACGGTGGTCACCAATTTGGAAATTGAAATGGAAGGGTCTTCCAAAACCTTGTAAAGTGCCAGGACCGAATCCTTTCCGCTGCTCCAGTTAAAATAGGACCCCACTACAGAAAACTTTTGATTGCAAGGTCATAGCTCCGAAGGCCGAAACCTAAAATCACCCCCTTGGCACTTGCGGAAATATAGGATTGGTGCCTAAATTCCTCCCTTGCGAAGGTATTGGAGATATGCACCTCCACAACTGGGGCGTCTATGCCCTTTACGGCATCACCGATCCCAATGGAGGTATGTGTATAGGCCCCTGCGTTCAGGACGATTCCTTCATAGCCCCCAAAGCCACATTCATGTAATTTATTAATGAGTTCCCCTTCCAAATTGGACTGGTAATATTCCAGCTGCAGTTCCTGAAAACGGAATTGCAGTTCGGAAAAATAATCCCCAAAGGTGGTACTGCCATATATTTGTGGTTCCCTCTTTCCCAGCAAGTTGAGATTTGGCCCGTTGATTATGATTATTTTCATCCGTTCGTTTTTATTTCTATGGGTGGTCAGATGCTCTAGCCCATCAACAGCACGGCTGGCATCAAAATTTAGTACAACTCCCTTATCAACGGTAAAAATATCAAAATATAGTTCATAAAAAAAAAATACCGACCACAACCTCGGAGCAGGCCGGTAGGGCCTATAGCGGAAAAACAAAATACCCTTCGAGGAAATTGCCGGAACCTGTTGGGCATTGCCCAAGTGGACGACCTTGGGCGCTTCCGTGAGCCTTGGTGCACTGGAATATGGCATGATCTGGTTTATAGTACTATCTTTGGGCATGATTTGGGAGCACACCTTAAGAGATTTCCAGCATTACCTTGCCATAGAACGGGGGCTTTCGGCAAATTCCATAGCCAATTACACCATGGACGTGGAAAAATTGATCCGGTTTCTGGAGGTAAACTCCATCTCCGAACCTCCTGGTTCCATTGGGAGGGAAACCGTGCAACGGTTTGTGTACGAGGTTGCGGCTACGGTGAATCCAAGGTCGCAGGCGCGTATCATTTCAGGATTAAAAAGTTTTTTCAACTACCTGATCTTTGAGGATTACCGAAAGGACAATCCCCTGGATCTGATGGAAACGCCCAAGATCGGCCGAAAATTGCCGGATACGCTTTCGGTAGCCGAAATAGATGCACTTATACACGCCATTGACCTATCTACAGCGGAGGGGGAACGGAACCGGGCCATGTTGGAGACCCTATATGGATGCGGGCTACGGGTATCGGAACTGATAGGCCTAAAAATTTCGGACCTCTATTTTAACGAAGGCTTCATCAAGGTAACGGGAAAGGGCAACAAACAGCGATTGGTGCCCATTAGCGAGCTGAACCAAAAATATATCCAGATCTACCAAAAGGAGATCAGGGTCCATATGAAAGTTCAAAAGGGATGCGATGACATCCTCTTCCTTAACAGAAGGGGCAAGGGACTTAGCAGGGCCATGATCTTTACGATCATCAGGCAATTGGCCGCAAAAATAGGATTGAAAAAAACCATTGGGCCCCATACGTTCAGACATTCCTTTGCCACCCACCTATTGGGCAACGGGGCCGACCTCAGGGCCATTCAGCAGATGTTGGGACATGAGAGCATCACTACCACTGAAATCTATATGCACGTGGACAGGACACAACTGGCCGACGTACTGAACCGTTACCATCCCCGCAAATAGAAATAGGGCGGCATGGAGGACCCGCTGGCCGATTATTTACTTAGATTGCTTTCCTGGTGTTTGTAAAGGCTATAATCCTTTTTAAAGGGGCGTATGATCAGGCGCGCTTCCCGATCGAAACGGATGTAGTTATATACCCAATTAATAAAAACTATGGTACGGTTTCTAAACCCTATCAAAAAAAAGAGGTGTACGAACATCCATACGAACCATGCAAAAACCCCTTGGAACCGGTAATTCCTAAGATCTACCACGGCCTTGTTCCTCCCCACGGTGGCCATGCTCCCCTTGTCCCTATAAACAAAGGGTTTTAAGGGTTTCTTTTCCAACAGTCGAACCAGGTTATCGCCCAGATTGGCACCTTGTTGCATGGCAGGCTGGGCCATCATGGGATGTCCCAAAGGGAACTCGGGTGTGACCATACAGGCTATATCTCCCACGGCAAACACATCGGGACAGCCTTCCACTTGATTAAAATGGTTTACTTTGAGCCGGTCTCCCGGCACCACGAACTCCTTGGCATCAATGCCTTTTATTAAAGCGCCCTTTACCCCCGCCGCCCAGACAAGGGTAGCGGTCTCAAAAGTCACGTCGGTTGCAGTGGTGGCCAGTTTCCCATCATAACCCATTATCCGCGTTTCCTTCCAGACTTGCACCCCTAGTGTTTCCAGAAAATCCTCCGCCTTCCGCGATGCCTGTTCGCTCATTTCCTTAAGGATCCGTGGTCCGGACTGCACTAGGTTGATCTGTGCCCTGCGGGTATCCAGATCGGGATAATCCTTTGGCAAAATCCCTTTTTTTATCTCGGCCAGTGCCCCCGCCAGTTCCACGCCCGTTGGCCCCCCGCCCACGATCACAAAATTCATCAGGGCATCCCGTTCATGTAGGTCATCGGTAAGCAGTGCCCTTTCAAAATTTTCCAAGATCAAACTTCGAAGGTTGAGCGATTGGGGAATGGATTTCATCGCCATACTGTTGCGCTCTATTTCGACGTTCCCGAAAAAATTGGTCTCCGAACCCGTGGCAAGCACCAGATGGTCATATAACACAAGCCCGATATCGGTATAAATGGTCTTCTCCGTCACCGAAATTTCCCTTACCTCCGCCAGTCTAAAGAAAAAATTGGGGTAATCCTGCAATATTTTTCGAATGGGATAGGCAATGGAATCCGGTTCCAGTCCGCCTGTGGACACTTGGTACAAAAGCGGTTGGAACGTATGGTAATTATGTCTGTCCAGAAGTACTACCTGCACCTCTTTTTTGCTCAATTTTTTCGCTAAGGCAATCCCAGCGAAACCGCCTCCGATTATTACAATTCTCGGAAAACTGGACCTTGGTATGTTCATATCACAATTCATGCCCCTAAAATAAACATTCGACCGCATGCGGCACCTAGGAAAATTCCCTTTTTGTTATATTTATGCCGATACACCTAATAATTGACCAAAATGAAAAGACCATTACTCCCATTCCTAATTCTTTTGATGTTCATGGACCCTTCCCATGCGCAAAAAACCCCATCGGAAGTCCTAAAAAACCTGGACAAAAAACAAGATGTCTATGCAAACATGGCCCAAGATATTTGGGAGTTTGCCGAAATGGGCTATCTGGAAGAGAAAAGTTCGGCACTGTTACAGGAAACACTTGAAAAAGAAGGTTTTGATATAAAAAAAGGCGTTGCGGGCATTCCTACCGCCTTTGTAGCGGAGTATGGAAGCGGGACACCTGTAATAGCCATCCTCGGGGAATACGATGCCCTTCCCGGCCTGTCCCAAAAGGCGGTTCCCGAAAAGGAATCGGCCGGTAAGGCGGCAGGGCATGCCTGTGGGCACCATTTGTTCGGTACCGCTTCCACCGCTGCCGCAATTGCGGTGAAAGAATGGATGGTCGCCACCAAGACAAAGGGGACCATCCGGTTTTACGGATGCCCCGCAGAGGAAGGGGGATCGGGCAAGGTCTATATGGTTCGGGAAGGACTTTTTAAGGATGTGGACGTCGCCCTTCACTGGCATCCCGGTGCCAGCAACGAGGCCAGTGCCGGAGCCGCCCTTGCCAACAAATCGGCCAAGTTCAGGTTCCACGGTATTTCAGCCCATGCCGCCGGATCGCCAGAAAAAGGCCGTTCGGCCTTGGATGGCGTGGAAGCCATGAACATGATGGTGAACATGATGCGCGAACACATTCCGTCGGATGCACGGATACATTACGTGATCACCCAAGGTGGGAAAGCTCCCAATGTGGTTCCCGATTTTGCCGAAGTATACTATTATGCACGGCACAACAACAGGGAGGTGGTGATGGATATCTTTGATAGAATGGTGAAAGCAGCTGAGGGCGCCGCACTTGGAACGGGCACCACAATGGAGTATGAAATGATCGGTGGGACCCATGAACTGCTGCCCAACCTCACCGTGCAAAAAGTAATGTACGACAACCTCGTAAAAGTGGGTGGCATCACCTACTCGCCCGAAGAATTGGAATTCGCCAATAAAATTGCACTGACATTGGGACAGGAAAAAGCCGATCTGGAAACCGCCAAAAATATTGAAACCTATAGTACCGAGGCCAAGGCCTATGGATCCACAGACGTTGGGGACGTAAGCTTTACGGTGCCCACCGCAGGGCTCAGTACGGCCACCTGGGTACCTGGAACCCCGGCCCATAGCTGGCAGGCCGTTGCAGCGGGGGGTACCACCCTGAGCAAGAAGGGAATGATGGTAGCGGCAAAGACCCTTGCCCTCACGGCCATGGACATTTTTAAGGACAATGGCCTTATCACCAAGGCCAAAGAGGAGCTGATCGATAGAAGGGGAAAAGATTTCGAATATATACCATTATTGGGCAATAGGGCACCGGCACTGGATTACAGAAAATAGTGCGCCAGTACATTTAGGGAACCGATAGTTTTCCAACTATCGGTTTTTTTATGTGCATAACTGTAACAAAAGCATTTTTATCCATACCAATACATAAGCAATACCAAAAAGTGACCAAAGAACTGGAACACCGTTTTGTAACCGAGCTGGAGAACAATCAGAACATTGTTCACAAGGTCTGTTCCCTGTATACGAACGACACTGATTCGCACAAGGACCTTTTTCAGGAAATTACCATTCAGCTATGGAAGGCGTATCCCAAATTCCGGGGCGAATCCAAATTCAGCACTTGGATGTACCGGGTGGCATTGAACACTGCGATCACCCTCTACAGAAAATCGAAGAAAAAAATACAGACCCAAGATTACGAATCGGTGCTGTTCAAAATAAAGGCGGAAGAATACGACGATACACAGGAGCAGCAGTTGAAGTTGCTCTATGACGCGGTCAGGGAACTCGGCGATATAGAAAAGGCGCTGGTTTTCCTTTACCTGGAAGATAAGGACTACACAGAAATTGCCGAAACCTTGGGGATAAGTGAAGTAAATGCAAGAGTGAAGATGAACCGGATAAAAAACAAATTAAGAACCATACTTAATCCTTGACGATATGATGGATGAACTGGAACTATTAAAAAGAGATTGGCAAAAAAAGGAAGTGGGACTTCCTAAATTGTCCTATGGTGATATTTATAACATGATATGGAAAAAATCCTCCTCCATTGTCAAATGGATCTTCTATATCAGTATGATCGAATTCGTATTCTGGGCAGTGTTGAACATTGCCTTTACGGATGCCGAATCTTGGAGCCTATTTAAAAAGATGCATATCTATGAGTTTACCGTCATCCTTATGGCGATCAACCATTTGGGACTACTGTATTTTATCTACAAATTCTACAGAAACTACAAAAAAATATCCTTTACCGATTCTTCCCGCCACTTGATGAAAAACATCCTGACCACCAAGCGGACGGTCACACAATATGTTTGGTTCAATTTGATCATTTTCACCATATCCATGATCACCATGATCTATGGCAGTGTCATTTATGGCCCCGATAGTGAAAAGATCATATCCGCTGCCTCGGAGGCGGGCAATGAAACATTGTTCTGGCTGGTAATCGTAGGTATTTCCATAGTGGCAACCGCCATTTTATTGCTGTTGATATGGCTGTTCTACAAACTGCTCTATGGAATTCTGCTAAAAAGATTGCGAAAAAACTACAACGACCTTAAACAATTGGAAGTCTAGTGTGGTAATCTGAAGGACAGATGACAAAAATTTTTCTTCTATTTTTTCTTTTGAACGGGCAATACCTGCAAGCGTAGCAGTAGCTACGCGGAAAAATTTTTCGCAGTGCAAAGGAAAAAGAGCGAAAATCAACTGGCTTTTTACGGGTCACCGCACTAGTGTAGTGTCGAGCTTGGTTTGTCGGTGAAATGGCTGTTATTTTTTTATCTGGACAAGGCAAAAGAAGTTTGCACAGCCTCCCTGACGTCGCAGAAGCTTTTTCGGAGCCATGCTGCTTTGGCGAAAGGCTAGCGGAGGCACAAACTACGGAACCATTCTTTAAGGAAGACCAGGTGAAAAAGAACGGGAGTTGGGGAGGCTGAAATAGGGTTACACTTCGCCCTACCAATTTCGCTGTTTGTTCTCCTCCTCATAGGCCAACAGGTCTGCTTTGGATATTACCTTTAGAAAGGACGGATGCTGTTCTATGGCATATTCCATTTTCTCGATGATGGATTCAAAGGATTCGTTTTCGTAATCTATTTCCAAGGGCTCCTTTATTACAATGGACTGTAAAATGCCCTTTTTCTTTACGCGGAGCCCCTTTTTGTCGAAAGAGCGCCTAAATCCGTCAATCACCACCGGAACCACTATAGGTCTATATTTTTTGATGATATGTGCCGTACCCTTGCGCAACGGTTTCCAAGGAGTGGTGGTCCCTTGGGGAAAAGTAATGACCCAACCATCCTTTAAGGCAATCCCGATATTGGAGATATCGCTCAACTTTACCTGCCTATTTACATCCTGCCCCTCCGATCTCCAGGTACGCTCTATACTGATCGATCCCGCATAGGCCAAAATTTTGGTGAGCAAGCTCTTTTTCATGGTCTCGGCAGCGGCCACATAGTACATATTCAGTTTGGGCTGCCATATATAACCCACATTTTTGATATTGTTTTCCCTACCGCTAAGACTGGCATTGAAAACATGGAACATGGCCACCACATCGGCGAAATAGGTTTGGTGGTTGCTGATGAACAGTACGTTGTTATCGGGAAGCGCACGAATGATCTCCGAACCTTCTATCTCCAATTTATTGAAACTTTTGTAACGCTGATGGGTGATGACCGCCAAAATACGGATCAGCCATTTTTTAAGAAACAGGCTATGCCCGAAAGGATTTTTGCTAAATAGGCCCATAATTCATGTTAGAACATACAAAAATACAAAATATGGATCTTACATCACTTGTTTGAACAGTTCTTTAACTTCACTTAACATCATGGCCGTGGCCCCCCATACCATATGGCCATTCAATTCAAAGGCAGGGACCGCTATATTTTCGGCATAGGAGGTGGTCAATGTTTGGCGTACCACCCTTCCATCGTCCATAAAATCGCGCAATGGCACTTCCAGGAGCGCTTCCACTTCACTTTCCTGGATTTGGAACGGTTGTACGATGGGGTAAAGGCCCAGAAAGGGCTGTACCTCAAAATTACTGGGAGGGATATAGATCTTGGAAAGCGCCCTAACAACCTCTACGGCGTGGGGCGCTACGCCGACCTCTTCCGAGGTTTCCCTAAGGGCGGTATGTTCCAGATCGGCGTCGCCCTTCTCCATTTTGCCGCCGGGAAATGCCACTTGGTTGGAGTGCACCCCTGGATAGGTCTTGCGCAAAATGAGCAACAAATGGGTCTCCCCTTTCCTATCGGGGTAAAAAAGGGCCATAACAGCGGCCATTTTTGGTTTTTTTTTCTGAACGTCAAGGGCCTTTAAATGCACGATACGCTCTTCCGGTGCCATTTTATAGTGGGAATCCTGCCCTGGAAGTGGCAGATTCTTTATTTTTGAAATGCGTTCAGTAAAATTATCAAACTCCATGAGATTAAGATCAATCCTTTTAAAGGCAATAGTACCATTATTTTTTTTCGCTTCCTGCAAGGACGCCCCCAAAGATACTACGACGGCGGCGCCCAAAAAAGTGACCGTTAAAAAGGACAGCCTCCCACAAAAGTCGGAAAAGGAAGCGGAACCCGAATTTGTGCTCACGGAAGACAATGCGATCGATTTCTTTTTCAATTATTCGAAAACCCTGACCGAAAATACCGTGCGGATCACTACCGATTTTGGACAGATCACCATTGAGCTCTTCGACAACGTACCTTACCATAAGGCCAATTTTATCTATCTGACCAAAAAAGGATATTTTAAGAACACCTATTTTCACAGGGTGGTAAAGGACTTTATCATACAGGGTGGCAATGCCGACAATGCCGAAACCGGAAAAAAGCGCAGTGATATTGGCCGTTACCTCCTTCCCCCGGATACCGATAAGGGCCATCGTCACCATAGGGGAACGGTCTCCATGCCTAGCAGTGCCATAGACAATCCCCATATGCTGGCCTCCCCGTACGAATTTTTTATAGTCGTGACCAGCCCGGGTTCCTATCATCTTGATGGGGAATATACCGCATTTGGAAAGGTAGTGGAAGGAATGGACGTAGTGGACGAAATAAACGCCCAACCCGTTGATGAAGGGGACTGGCCATCCCGGAACATTTACATTACCGATGCCGAGGTCATTCGTTGACCTTGTAGATACTGGGAAGTGCGATCTTAAAGCGCACCGCCATTAAACGTATCCCGATCACCAGCAATATGGCCGCCAAATAGGCGTAGGCATCGTCAAAGGGCAGTTTTCTGAGCAAAAAATAACCCATGCCCCCTATGATACAGGCAGTGGCATATATCTCCCTTCTAAAGATCACCGGTATCTCATTGCAGAGGATATCCCTGATGACGCCACCAAAACAGGCAGTAATGGTACCCAGACCAATACACATAATCGGCGACAGCCCAACGGCCAGGCCTCGCTCTATACCTACCAAGGTATAAAGGCCAATGCCAATGGTATCGAAAAGGAACAGGGATCTCCTGATATACTTTAGCCTCGTCCGGAAGGAAATGGCAAATACGACCGACCCCAAAATGGTAAAAAGATATGTGGGCTCCTGCAACCAGATTACCGGGGTATTGCCGATCAACAGGTCCCTTAAGGTCCCCCCGCCCACTGAGGTAGCGAAAGCGATTATAAAGACCCCAAAAACATCCAATCGCTTGTCCATGGCGACCATGACCCCCGAAATGGCAAAGGCAACGATCCCAAGGATGTCGATAACAAAGTAAAACATCCCTTATGTATTTTGGGTATAGTGGTTATAATCCTTTAAAACGGTATCGAGAAATTGCCGATCGTACAGCTCTGACCTGATATTGAGTACGTTCTCCACCTTGTTCCTCAGCAGTTTAAGGGTCTTGTGATCATGGCTTATCTTGGCAATATGATAGGTGTCCTTGATAAGCCTCACATCCTTGTCGGACAGGATGGCAACATTGGTAAAAGTGGGCGTGTAATTTTCTTCCAGCTCCTCCAATATGGTGTGGGATATGGCCACCTTATTTTTGGTATCGATCACCACCGTTCCCGCCGCCGCATCCCCCACGCGCTGGGCCCTGCCGGAAAAAATGATCGACAGTAGTCCCACGGAGCCCAAAAATAACCATATATCCACCAATCTAAGCATCCACCGTACCAAATAATTGGACCAGTGTACAGGCGCCCCATCCAAACGGACCACCCTGATCTTCATCAGCATTTTGCCCACGGTGCGCCCATTAAAGGCAATGTGCATAAAAAGACTGTAACACATTGCCGGAAGAAATATCAGTGCCACCAGGCCCCGCTGCGTCCATCCATCTTTATAGACATATCCAATGGCATCCCCTATGAGGTTTACCAATATGGAATACAGGTACAGAATAAAGGCATCCAAAAGAAATGCGATAATACGCTCGCCAATGCTCGCAATTTTATACGCTAAATTTACATTTTGCGTTGTATTGATTTGAAGGTTGGACATATTAATATTATTTTTAGCAACTGGTCCATTACCCGTGGCAGGTCCAAGGGCATTGGATAAAAGCAATCCGACGAAAAGCGTCGGAGCATTAAAACCCACTTAGTAAAACCACCTCGGGGCAAATCCACGAGGTATTTTATTGGAAAAACATTTTGATCCGAGGCAAGCCTCGAAGCATTTAAATCTCGATTATCGAGTAAATCCAAGCTATGCGCGAAGCCGCTTTTGTGAAGCAAAATAAAGAAAAATGGGTAGCTTTTGAAAAGGCGCTCCAAATTAATTCCAACCGGGACCCAGATGTGCTTGCCGATGGCTATATACAGCTCACCAATGACCTTGCTTTTGCACAGACCTATTATGCAGACAGCAAGACCTTGCTCTACCTAAATGCCCTTGCTTCCCAGGCCCACCAGAAGATCTACAGCAACAAGAAAGAGAGCGGGAACCGTATCTTGGAGTTCTGGGGCCATGAATTTCCCATCTTTTTTAGACAGTACCATCGCAGTTTGGCAACGGCCTTTCTAATCTTTATGGCCGCGGCCGCCATTGGAAGTATATCCGCCCTGAACGATGCGTCCTTTGTGCGGCTCATCCTTGGGGACGCCTATGTTAACGAAACCCTGAACAACATAGCCAATGGAGACCCCACCGCAATCTATAAGGGTGGTAGTGAAATAGGGACCTTTTTGGGGATTACCATCAACAATATCAGGGTAGCTTTTCTGGCATTTGCCTTTGGGGCAATCGGGAGTATCGGCACCGTCTATATCCTTTTTAGCAATGGCGTCATGTTGGGCGCCTTTGTCACCTTTTTCTATACCAAAGGGGTATTTCTGGAAGCCAACAAACAAATTTGGCTTCACGGGACCATAGAAATTTCGGTCATCATCATTGCGGGCTGTGCGGGACTCATCATGGGCAATTCCATTTTATTCCCCAAGACCTATTCCCGCAGGGTCTCCTTTATGAAAGGGGCCAAGGACGGACTAAAGGTAGTGGTAAGCACCCTGCCCTTCTTTGTGGTGGCAGGGTTTTTGGAAGGGTTCATCACCCGGTACTCCGACATGCCCGTATGGCTGGCCATCACCATTATAGGCGCCTCATTATTGTTGGTGGTCTTTTATTATATATGTTATCCCATTATTTTAAACAGTATACATGCAGGAAAAATTGAGAACACCCTATATTGAACTAAGGATAAACCGGGATTTTGGCGATATCATTACCGTCTACTTTGAGTTTTTAAGGAACAACCTCAAAAAATTCACCAATGTTTTTTTGAGTTACAACGGTATCTTTTTAGTGGGCCTCTTGGTAGTAAGCTACCTCTTCGTATCGGGGATCATAGGTCTTATAACCATCGGGGAAAACGGTTATAACGGTGAGGGAACCGTGGACGAAACCAACTATTGGCTATACCTGGGGGTGGGCGGAGTGCTTTTTATACTTATCTTTCTGGCAGTGGCGGTTATGAACTACAGTCTGGCAGGTTCCTATATGATCAAGTACGAATCCACCAAGGGCGATGATTTTGACAAAAAAGAAGTTTGGCGACTTTTTGTACAGAAATTGGGCAGCATCTTTCTGTTCATCCTATTTTTGATCATACTCTATATAGGGATATCCATAGTGGGAATTATTTTGGCGATCGTTCCCATTCTTGGCATCCTCGCCTATTATGTCCTTATGTTTTTTATGATCGCATGGTTCGGGGTCTCCTTCTTCGTCCTCTTGCAAGAAGACAAAGGCATCGTGGATTCCTTTGGGGAAGGCTGGAAACTGGTCTCCCAGAATTTTTGGAAATCCGTTGGCGTCAATTTTATCCTGGGACTGCTCAACGGTATCCTTTTCCTAGTGGTATTTATGGTGCCCGGTATCCTCATAGGCATCTATTCGTACCACGTGGTGGAAAACGACGTAAATGTCGCCACATCCTTCTTGCCCACTGTCATCTACACGATCGGGACCAGCGCCATCCTGATAATCATGGTATACTCACAGAGCCTGTCGCAGTTCGTCAACGGCATACTCTATTTCGCCCTTCACGAAAAAACCTACAATACCAATACAAGGAGCAAGATCGATGAAATTGGAAATACCGAACTGTGATGTGGAGAAAACCGGTCATTAGTCCCATGTGTGCTATGCCCTTTGCCATCCCAATGGCGCAGACGGACAGCTTGGCCCTGCCAGAGGACCTTTCCAGTTCCCTTCATCCACGTTCCTTTACCGGGGACCTGTCCGAAACCTATTCTGGCAAACAGTTTAATTATGACATTAAGGACGGCGATGCACAGAATTTTATCGCCCGATTTGTGGAGACTTTTTTTAAGTGGATCTCCAATACCTTTGGCTGGGAAATTTCCCCGGGACTGCTGCAAATGATGGAATACATTATCTATATCCTGATGGCGGTCTTGGCCATCTACCTGTTGGTGCGTTTTCTGGTTGGGGAGAACCTTCCGCAATTGTTCTCCAAAAAGGCCCGTTCCGTGATGGATCTTGCCGTAGGATCGGAACATATTGAGGACCTGGACCTGAATGCCCTGCTAAAGGACGCACTTGACAATAAAGACTACCGATTGGCCATCCGTTACCAATACTTGGGAATCCTGAAGGCCCTTTCCCAAAAACAATTGATAGACTGGCATTATGAAAAGACCAATTCCGATTACATCAAAGAGATTCCATCCCCGACAATCAAGGACCGTTTTGAGGAGGTTTCCTATCTATATGACCATGTTTGGTACGGCGAACAGTTGGTGGATGCCGTAAAATATAGGTTGGCGGAAAACCGCTTTAAGGCGTTGAACAACCTCTTACCCACTTCCTAATGGATAAACGCGCCAAAATAATTATCGGCCTCTTTGTGGCGGTACTCTTGGGAATCGTCATCACGGAAATTGTACGGCCAAAACCATTGGACTGGCGTGCCTCCTATACCGCTACCGATAAGATCCCCTTTGGTTGCTATGTACTCTTCAATGAACTTGCCAGCCTTTTTCCCAACCAAAAAATCGGGAAAGTGGATGAAAGTTTCTATAACCTTCTCTCCAGTAGGGACACTACGGAAATCTCCAATTTTATATTCATCAACGATGGTATTTCCTTCGATAGACAGGAAGTGGAACAACTTTTAAGGTATGTGGAACAGGGCAACGATGTCTTTATCGCCGCCAGTTCCTTTGGTGCCTATTTATCCGACACCCTCAACGTGGAGGTCCATACCGAATATGGCCTTTACAATGATAGTATTTCCGTCTCGCTCACGCATAAAGAGTATAACAAGAACCGGTACCATTATACCAAGGGGAGCCGCCCTTCCTATTTTATAAGCGTGGATACCTTAAAAACCACGCTTCTTGGTCATGTGGAACGGCCCACGGATGAAGGAAAAGAGACTGGAGGCAAACGACCCAATTTTATCAATACCAGTTTTGGTAAGGGCCAGTTTTATCTGAGCACCGTCCCGCAGGCCTTCTCCAATTATTATCTTCTCAATGGAAACGCCGAATATGTTTCCCATACATTTTCCTATTTAACGGACCGTCCCCTTCTATGGGACAATTACAAGAAATCCGGCCGGGCCGTAATAGATTCGCCCCTGCGGTTCGTCCTTACCAAAAAGGCCCTTAAATGGGCCTATTATCTCTGTCTCATGGGAATATTACTGTTCGTACTTTTCAAGGGAAAGCGCCAGCAGCGCATCATCCCCGTATGGCACCCCTTGGAAAATGCATCGGTAAATTTTGCCCAAACAGTGGGCAGCCTTTATTACCAGCACAGAAATCCATCCGACCTTATCCAAAAAAAATTAAACTACTTTCAGGAATATATCAGGAGCAGGTATCAGATCGATATAAATACCATTTCCGCCAAGACCGCCACCGATCTTGCATCCAGATCGGGCCATTCCGTTTCGGAGACCAAGAAGCTGTTGGAGGGCATAGTGTTCATAAGGAACAAAAAAGGACATACCATGGAAGATCTGGTAGGTCTCCATAAAAATATAACCGAGTTCAAAAATTAAAAAAATGGAAGAAGAACAAGAAATATCCGAAAATCCGTTGGAATTTGCCCCTAGGATCGATCTTGCGCCCCTAAGGGATGCCGTAAAGAATATTAAATCGGAATTGGCAAAGGTCATCGTAGGACAGGAGGAAATGATAGAACTGCTGATCATTTCCATTTTGGCCAACGGACATTCCTTGATAGAAGGCGTACCGGGCGTGGCCAAGACGGTCACCGCCAAATTGTTGGCAAAGACCATGAGCGTGGACTTCAGCAGGATCCAATTTACCCCAGACCTGATGCCCAGCGATATTTTGGGCACCTCTGTCTTTAACGTCAAGACCTCGGAATTTGAATTTAAGCGGGGGCCGTTGTTTTCCAATATCATCCTGATCGACGAGATCAACAGGGCTCCGGCCAAGACCCAGGCCGCCCTGTTCGAGGCCATGGCGGAACGACAGATCACCATAGATGGTACCGAACATCCCATGGCACCTCCCTTTTTGGTGTTTGCCACCCAGAATCCGATAGAACAGGAAGGGACCTATAGATTACCGGAGGCCCAACTGGACCGTTTCCTTTTTAAGATAGAGGTCCCCTACCCCGCTTTGGAAGAGGAAGTCCGTATCCTCATGGGAAGGCACCAACAAAAAAATCGTCCTATGGAGGCCATGGTATCCCCTGCCCTGAACGCGGTACAGATAGCGGAATATCAAAATACCGTCCAAGAGATCATCATAGAGGACAATCTTATCATGTACATCGCATCCATTGTAAACAGTACCCGCTCCAACGCCAATCTGTATTTGGGGGCATCCCCTAGGGCTTCCTTGGCGATCATGGATGCTTCCAAGGCCCTTGCCGCCATCAACGGAAGGGATTTTGTAACCCCGGACGATATTAAAAAAGTGGCGGCCCCCGTCATTGGTCATAGGGTAATCCTCACCCCGGAACGGGAAATGGAAGGTTTCACCACCAAAAAGGTGGTACAACAGATCATAGAGACCCTGGAAATACCACGATAGGGAAAAATACCTTGAACAAAGCGTCCCAACCGGGCATTACTGTTAATCGGGCATATTGATGAAAGCAATTTTTAGGAAAATCTATTTGGAGGAACGATTTTTTACGGTCTTGGCCCTGCTGATACTCGGCTTTTTGATCGCCTACACCTTCGAAGACCTATATGGGGCCGTAAAACTGCTATTTTTTCTGTTTTTATTGGTGTTTTTGGTCGATTTTACTCTGTTGTTCGCTTCCAAAGGGGGTATTACGGCCATAAGGGAGGTGCCCAATAAATTATCCAATGGTGATGAAAATGTACTTCATATCAACATATCCAATGGCTATTTCTTTTCAGTGGGCATAAAGATTGTTGACGAGATCCCGTTCCAGTTCCAAAAGAGGGATTTTTTGATCGGAAGTTCATTGGCAAAGGGCCGATCGGCCCATTTCACGTATTCCCTACGCCCCACACAACGGGGAATCCATTCGTTCGGAAACCTGAACGTTTTCGTTTCCTCCCCAATTGGGTTTATCGCCAAGAAATATACCTTCGACAATGCCGTGGAAGTAGCCGTATACCCGTCGTTTTTACAACTGAGGAAATATGATCTTTTGGCCTTTAGCAACCGATTGTCCCAATATGGGCTAAAGAAAATCCGAAAGATTGGGCAGACCATGGAATTTGAGCAGATAAAAGAATATGTCCAAGGAGACAATATCCGAAACCTCAACTGGAAGGCCACCGCCAAAAGGGGCCATTTAATGGTAAACCAGTATCAGGATGAAAAGGCTCAGCCCATTTATTCGGTAATAGACAAGGGAAGGGTCATGAAAATGCCCTTTAACGGCCTCAGCCTACTTGATCGTGCCATCAATGCCACCTTGGTGATCTCCAATATCGCCCTTAAAAAAAATGACAAGGCAGGGATGTTCTCCTTCTGCAGGAGAATGGAGAACCGGGTAATGGCCGAGAAGAGGAGCTCGCAGATGAACCGCATCATGGAAAATCTGTACAATCTACAGACCGATTTTGCCGAAAGCGATTTTGGTCGCCTGTATACCGATATAAAAAGAACGTTGCACCAAAGGGGACTGTTGCTGCTGTACACCAATTTTGAGACCTTGGATGCCCTAAAAAGGCAACTCCCCTATTTACAGGCCATTTCCAAACACCACTTATTGGTGGTCATTTTCTTCGAGAACACCGAACTAACGGAATTTGCGGATCGTAAGGCCAATACCGTACAGCAAATTTATGAGCAGACCATCGCCGAAAAATTTATTTACGAAAAGAAACTTATCGTAAACGAACTTCGCCGGTTTGGTATTCAGACCTTACTGACGAAACCCGAAAATCTGACAGTGGACACCATAAACAAGTATCTGGAAATAAAGGCAAGGGGACTATTGTAGCGGGACTATTGGGCTCCAAAAATGGCCCGCCGATCTTTACAATATCGATATCCTCTTAGGTCCTTACTACGGAATTTGCCATAAGAAGGCCAATACCCAAACCATGGGCGGTATTTGGAAAACATTACCATTGGGTTATTAAACGGAATTTTATGGAATCCCCTAGGCCATTTTTCTTTGATTTGGTAATTTGGGCCTAAATTTATGGGATGACACGCCTCCTTTTATCACTGATCGTATTTTGGAACTTTGTGGCACTGAAAGGGCAACGGCCGCCTGCGCCGATGGATGGACTGCGATTGGCCTTTTTATCGGATGTACATTTTCAGGACATCCATGCCACGTTTACCGACAACCCCTTTAAAGGGATTGCCAATCCCAATGGTGGCGGTCCCGTAACGATCCGCACCATGGAATCCCAACTGCGTTCCACCAGGATCTTTAACGAAAACTATTTTGCATTTTTGGCCGCCTTGGAAGATTTAGTGGCCAAAGGCATAAAGATAGTGGTGATGCCCGGCGATTTTAGCGATGATGGTCAGGCCGTCCACGTGAGAGGGCTACAAAAGGTACTTTCCCGATACGAAAAAGAGCACGGCATGCAATTTTTCCTCATTACCGGCAATCACGATCCCGTGAAACCGTTTAGGCAAGAAGCCTATAAAAATGATTTCCTGGGCGAGGGCGGAAAAAGACAGCCCATAAGTAGTGGCGAAGGGCTTTACACGCCTACCGACACCACTGGTGAAAATACGGTGGTAATCTCAAAGGATATCTCCCATATGGGATATGAGGGCATAATCGATATGTTGCCCGATTTCGGCTTTTTCCCCGATGCGGGGAATCTATATTGGGAAACGCCCTTCAGCAATTACCGGGTGGAAGATTATAACTTAACGATCGCAAAGGAACAGAGTGCCCTACAGAATAGGGTCTATCCCATTGGCCCCGAAAACCTTCCCATCCCGGACGCAAGTTATTTGGTGGAGCCGGTGGAAGGGCTTTGGCTGTTGGCTTTGGATGCCAATGTCTACCTACTTGGGGAAGGCGCTGGGGAAGATCCGAAAAACCCCAAAAACTATCAAGGCGCAAGTATAGGATATAACAATGTGCTGGGTGAAAAAAAACACCTCATCCAATGGGTAGAAAGTGTAATGGAAAGGGCAGGGAAGCTCAACAAAACGGTAATCGCCTTTAGCCATTATCCCATGATCGATTTTAACGACGGTTCCACCGAAGTTTTAAAAGAGCTGGTGGGGAGCCGTAAAATGCAACTTCAAAGGGTACCTCGGGAAGAAGTGGCCCAGACCTTTGCCGATGTTGGGTTAAAGATCCATTTTGGGGGCCATATGCATATGAACGATACAGGAACCCGTACCACCCCAAAGGGAAATACCTTGGTAAACATACAGGTCCCTTCCCTTGCGGCATACCTCCCTGCCTATAAACTGTTGACCTTTACCGGAAAGGACCTTGTGGAAATAGAGACGGTCAGCATCGATTCGGTGCCAAACGTGGGGGAGCTTTTCGACCTCTATCGTATGGAACACGACTTTCTGTTAAAACATCCCGGCCCGGTTCCGATATGGGACAGGGATATCCTTGAGGTAAAGAGTTATCGTGCATTTACTTTCTTCCATTTAAAGGAACTGGTAAGGCTACGCTTTGTGCCGAACGATTGGCCCAAGGAATTGGGCGATTTTCTAATGGGTACATCCGGGAAGGAACTTCTAGTCCTTTCACAGCTCAAAAAAAACGTTCCCATGGTTCCCGATACCGATCACAAAAAACAGGATTCCAACGTCCGAAAAAGTAGGAGAAAAGTCCTTAAAAAGGTGAAAACGCAACTCAGGACAAATGGATTGGCATGGAAGGATATGGACCAATGGAACGGTTTGGACCTCTTGACCGATTACTATCGACTGCACAATGCCGATCTATTGGCCCTATCGGATATTGGACCGGAGCGGATCGTGGCCTATCAAACCCTTTGTCAAAATTTTAGGGATATGCCGCAGGAGGTAATTACCGCCGATCGCCTGAGAAAGGGAATGTACCTGTTCTCAATGGCTTTTTTGTCAGCTATGGAAGGTGCCCCCGCCGATCATTTTCGGGTAGACCTAAAAAACGGCAGCATATCAGAGATACCGCAATAATCCATAAATTTGTGGCACTACTTGGGGAAGTTCCCGAAAATAAATATCGATCGCAATGGTAAAATGGTATATGCGCTGTCTCAAAAATCTTATGCCCTTTTTATTTGTTTTTATAGGGTTCGACGGACTTTCCCAAGCGCCCCATGATGCGGTATATACGTCCGAAGCACTGCAGATAATTAAGGTAGCGGAAAATAGTTATGTCCATATATCCTTTCTACAGACCCAGGATTTTGGAAATGTTCCCTGTAACGGTATGGTGGTCCACAACAAAGGGGAAGCGATGATCTTTGATGCCCCTACTTCGGATGTGGCCGCAGAGGAGTTGATACAATGGGTCCGAAAAGAACTTAATGCTTCCATTGTGGCCGTTGTTCCCACACATTTCCATTGGGATTGCCTTGGAAGCCTGGAAGTATTCCATCAAGAAAATATTACATCCCGTGCAAGTGATAGGACCATTGCCCTCGCCACGGCGAATGCATATCCCTTACCGCAGAAACGCTTTAAGGATAGATATGTACTCACCATAGGTGGGGAAAAGGTAATTTCACAATTTTTTGGAGAGGGCCATACAAAAGATAATATCATAGGGTACTTTCCAAAGGACAGCATCATATTCGGGGGTTGCCTGATCAAGGAACTGAATGCGGGAAAAGGTAATTTGGCAGATGCGAATAGTTCCGATTGGGCAGCAACGGTGGAAAAAATCAAAAAGGACCATCCCAACGTAAAAACTGTGGTGCCCGGGCATGGATCAGTGGGCGGAAAGGAGCTTTTAGATTACACCATAAGCCTGTTTCAATAAAAATAGAAACGATTTGGTCTTAAAGTGCCCATCTCCGTCCAAAAATGCCACTAATAAGGTTATTTTAGCCATTATGGCATTGAACTATCCTTTTAAAGCCTTTTTACATTTATGTACAGATCTATAGTACTGATCCTATTAACCTTATGCGCATATCAACAAAAGTCGCCTATGGATTTTAAACTTGTGGGCCAACCAACGGCTACATCTATACCCAGTACCTCCGGAATGGTATGGCATAAAAATTTTTATTATACCATAGGGGACGATTCTCCCTATCTCTACAAATTGGACAGGGAGTTCGGTATTATATCCCGTACGGAAATATATGGAGGGAAGGATAGTTTGTCAGGAAATCGCATTCCCAAAAGTGCTAAACCGGATTTTGAGGCCATGGAACTGGTAAAAAACAGGGAACTGATCATTTTTGGGTCTGGTTCGAAATCGCCACAAAGGGACCAATTTTTAAAGATTCCGTTAAAAGATCCCCTTACCGTCGAATGCTATTCCCTTAGCAATTTTTATACATATTTAAAGGAACTTCCCATTATGAGGGACAGCGAGCTCAATATTGAGGCGGTCGCCTATCATAGGGATACCTTGTATATCTTCAATAGACGAAAAAACATCATCTTCACTGTTCCCTATAAAGATTTTATCCATTATCTGGAATCGGCCGCCGACTTTCCAAAGGTGGATGCCAAAGCTTTTGAACTGCCGAACATAAATGGGGTGGAAGCCGGGTTCTCCGGGGCCACCGTTGTCGGAAAGCAAAAAATATTGGTCATTACCGCATCTGTGGAAGATACCGACAATGCATACGACGATGGACAAATTTTGGGGAGTTATCTGGGCGTGCTTCCACTAGCGGACATCATCGGAAAAAATGACATACGGTGGCAGCTGTTGGAAACCGCAACCCCGTTAAAGGTGGAGTCGGTCTGCGTTGCGGACCATAAAACTGCCGAAGGATTGGAAGTAACACTGTCTACCGACAGCGATGGGGGACCTTCCCTATTTTTAAAGGGATCGCTAAACTGGTGATATAAAGTAACGGGGCCTTTTCACCGATGGGGAAAAGATGAACAGGGTCGCTTTTTGAAAAAAACAATTTGTAACTTACACCGGTGTAGAACACAACGACCAACCCTTTTAAATGACTCGAATATTTAATTTCCGGGACCGAAAGATCGTGGGCCAGATCGTCCTGAAAAGGAACATCAAGGACCTTGTATTTATCTGTTTGGGGGTTATAATGGCCAGTGTGGGCCTAAAAGGATTTTTGCTTCCCAACAACTTTCTTGACGGGGGCGCAATGGGGGTATCACTTTTACTGCAGATCTTGACCAATTTGGATCTTTCCATTTTGATCGTTTTTGTCAACCTACCTTTTATCATACTTGCCGCCAGACAGATATCCATTCAATTTGCGCTAAAGAGCTGCCTTGCCATACTTTCGATCGCTTGTTTGGTACATTTTATAGATCTGCCCGTAATTACGGAGGATAAATTACTGATCGCAGTTTTTGGGGGCTTTTTCCTCGGGGCGGGCATAGGCCTTTCCATTAGGGGCGGATCGGTAATAGATGGCACGGAAGTCCTCGCCATTTCCATCAGTAGAAGATCCAGTCTTACGGTGGGCGATTTTATAGCCCTTTTTAATGTGGTACTCTTCGGGCTGGCCGCATTGATCGTAAGCTTGGAAACGGCGATGTATTCCATGCTTACCTATATTGCCGCTTCCAAAACGGTGGACTTTATCATCAATGGAATTGAGGAATATATCGGTATTATGATCGTTTCCGATGCTTCCGCGGCCATAAAGGAAACCATCGTCACAAAATTGGGCCGTGGAATAACCGTCTTTAAATCGGACAGTGGATATGGAAAAAAAGGCATCGCCCTGCCCGATAAGAACATCCTCTTTTGTGTGGTGACACGCTTAGAGGTTACGAAGGTACTTTTGGAAATTGAGAAAATCGATACCACTGCATTTGTGATCCAGTATCCCATAAAGGATACCAAGGGGGGAATGATCAAAAAGCGGCCCTTACATTAGGAAAGGAGCCAAAGTGGTTACCAAGGAACGTTTGGCCATTAGAAACTTATGGAACAGGAAAACAACAGCGCAACATTGCCAGAATTCTGGCTCCGCGGTCCGGTCGACGGAATTCCCGCCCTTTTGCAGCCTGCGGCCCACGCACTGTTACAATCTTCGGAAGAGGTGACACGCTATCTTGTGGGTTTTCCGGAAGAACAACTGTGGGCACGGCCTGCAGGCCGTGCCTCTGTGGGATTCCATCTTCACCACCTTACGGGCGTGCTGGACCGTATGCTGACCTATTCCAAAGGGGAGCCCCTCTCCGAAAAGCAGTTACTATACCTTCAAAATGAAGGAAACGAAAATGAAAGATCGAACAGTAGCGAACTCGCCGCGGCATTCCAAACCAAGGTAACCGAGGCTTTGGAATATTTCAAGAAGGTTTCGGACGCTACTCTAACAGCACCCAGGACCGTTGGCCGTAAAAAGTTGCCCTCTACGGTCATAGGACTGCTCTTTCACGCCTCGGAACACAGTCAGCGACATATAGGCCAACTCTTGGTCACCGTAAGTATCTTAAAACAAGAATAGACTGGATGCAAGTTTTTGCATAAGGGAACCGGCAAACAAAGGCTTTCTAAAGTGCCCAACTGCAGGATTTTATTGGATTTCTTTTGGATGAATTGGAAAAGGCGCAAGGGAATTGGGTAACTTTGTCAAAAAAGAGCATATGCTTGGCTTAAAATTGGCAACAGATCCCCGATGGGTGAATATCGTAGAATCCAATATTCCCGAAATTTTGACCGATCATGCTTGGTGCGAACAAAAAGCCGCCACCAATGCCGTAAATATCATCGTACAGAATCCCGAACATGTAGACCTGGTGACGGACCTGTTGGTTTTGGCCCAAGAGGAACTGCAACATTTTCAAATGGTTCACGAGCTCATAAAAAAACGGGGGTTTGTCCTCGGAAGGGAACGGAAGGACAGCTACGTAAACGAACTGTACAAATTTATGATCAAAGGGGGCAACAGGCAACAGGCCCTAGTGGACAGACTGCTCTTCTCCGCCATGATAGAGGCAAGGAGCTGTGAACGCTTTAAACTCCTGTCACAGCGAATCGAAGACCTGGAGCTTGCCGAATTTTACAAAGCGTTAATGATCAGTGAAGCCGGACACTATACCACCTTTATCGGTTTTGCCAGAAAATATGGAAAAGGCTTGGACGTGGACAAACGTTGGGAAGAACTGATCTTGTTTGAAGGGGAAGTCATTAAAAACTACGGTAGATCGGAAACCATTCACGGTTAATTGCCACATTCTTAAAAACATTATTCCGGTCCAGATAGTATTCATTCGGTATATACCTTGTTTTCCTGTTCCGCTACCCTTATAAAAGTGGTACGTTTGGTTAGTTCCTTAAGGCGCTGTGCCCCTACATAGGTACAGGTACTGCGCAAACCTCCCAGAATATCATGTAGGGTATCCAACACGGAGCCCTTGTACGGTACCAGAACCGTTTTGCCCTCACTGGCCCTATAATCGGCCACCCCGCCCACATGTTTTTCCATGGCCATGGAGGAGCTCATTCCATAGAACTGTTTAAAGGTCTCCCCGTACTTTTCCACCATTTGTCCGCCGCTCTCATCATGGCCGGCCAACATTCCCCCCAACATTACAAAATCGGCCCCGGCACCAAAGGCCTTGGCAACGTCCCGAGGAGTGGTGCAGCCCCCATCGCTGATAATCTGTCCGCCCAGCCCATGTGCCGCATCGGCACACTCTATAATGGCGGATAACTGCGGGTAGCCAACGCCCGTTTTTATACGGGTGGTACAGACCGATCCGGGCCCTATCCCTACTTTTATAATATCGGCTCCGGCTAGCAATAGCTCCTCCACCATCTCCCCCGTGACCACATTCCCGGCAATGATCACCTTGTTCGGATAGTTTTTACGGGTCTGTTTTACAAAATTTACGAAGTGTTCCGAATACCCGTTCGCCACATCTATACATATAAATTTGATCTGTGGGTGCTCCTTGAAAATATCCGCCAATTTTTTGGTGTCCTGTGGCCCCGTACCGGTACTTACGGCCAGATGGTCCACTATATCAGTGGGGGCGATGGCCATGAAATCCTTCCACTCCGCTAGGGTATAATGTTTGTGTATGGCGGTGAACAATTGGTGCGAGGCCAATACGGTCGCCATTTCAAAAGTACCCACCGTATCCATATTTGCGGCCATTATGGGCACCCCTTTCCAAGTGGCCCCTCCGTGCAAAAATCTAAATTCCCGTTCCAATTGCACTAAGGACCTGCTCTTTAAAGTGGACCTTTTTGGGCGTATCATCACATCCTTGAACCCTAATTTAATATCCTGTTCTATTCTCATCTTCCTTGGTATGTAGCATCCAACTGCTTTAATACCAAAAATACGATTTTCGGATTCGATGTAGTACAGATCGATCTGTATTTACGGTAACATTAACAGCTGCTGTCGTTTTAGCCCTTTATTTATTTTGAGGTTGTGGACAGATAGGCTAATTTAGTTTTATGGGGTACCGATTTACCATCAGGCAGCATACTTATACCTTCCCAGACCTGAAGGAGCTCTTGTCGAGGGCAACGCCCTTTCGCACCGGAGATGCCCTGGCAGGGGTTACGGCCAGATCTAACGAGGAAAGGGCAGCGGCCCAATATGCCCTTAGTGAAGTGCCCTTGCATGATTTTCTGAACGAGACCTTTGTGCCCTATGAAACAGATGAGGTGACCCGACTTATATTGGACAGCCATAGTGCGGAATCCTTTTATCCCATATCCCATTTTACGGTAGGGGAACTGCGGGATTGGCTTTTAGGGGATACGGCCACCGGAGAAAACCTAAGACTACTCTCCAGTGGCCTTACGCCCGAAATGGTCGCGGCCGTTTCCAAGCTGATGCGCAACCAAGACCTGATCCGTGTGGCCCAGAAGATCCAGGTCATCAGTCGCTTTCGAAATACCATGGGAACCAAAGGAAGCCTAGGGGTGCGATTGCAGCCCAATAATCCTACGGACGACCCAAAGGGAATCGCCGCCAGTATTCTGGATGGCCTCCTATACGGATGTGGGGACGCCGTGATCGGTATCAATCCGGCCACCGATAGCCCGGCCCTTGTATCGGGCCTTTTGCAAATGCTGGATCAACTTCGACTTACCTACGACATTCCCACCCAAAGCTGTATCCTTTGCCACCTGACGACCAGTCTGCAAATAATGGGCAAAGCGCCCATTGATCTTGTCTTCCAGTCCATAGGCGGTACCGAACGCACAAATGCCTCTTTCGGAATCGGGCTATCCATGTTGCGGGAGGCTCAGGAGGGAGCCCTTTCGTTGCAGCGGGGGACCGTGGGAAAACAGGTAATGTACTTTGAAACGGGCCAAGGGTCCTCCCTCTCGGCGAACGCACATCACGGAATGGACCAACAGACCTGTGAAACGAGGGCATATGCGGTAGCCAGACATTTTGATCCTTTTTTGGTGAATACAGTGGTAGGTTTTATCGGTCCCGAATACCTGTACGATGGCAAACAGATCATCCGTGCGGCCCTTGAGGACCACTTTTGCGCCAAACTGATGGGGCTACCCATGGGTGTGGACATATGTTATACCAATCACGCCGAAGCCGATCAGGACGATATGGATACTTTAATGACACTCTTGGGAGTGGCTGGCTGCAATTTTATAATGGGCGTTCCGGGATCGGATGATATTATGCTCAACTACCAGTCGACTTCCTTTCATGATGCCTTGTACCTAAGAAGTGTATTACAGAAGAAACCTGCACCGGAATTTGAGCAATGGTTGTTAAAAATGGGCATTACGGACGAACGGGGGATGCGATTGCCCATTGGTCCCTCCCACCGACTTTTAAAGGGCATTGCACCATGAAAAAGGACAGATACTTGGCATACATCCAAAACGATCCTTGGGAGCATCTCAAAACCTTTTCCAAGGCAAGGATAGCGCTTGGAAATGTAGGTGGCAGCCTTCCGTTGAAGGAGGTGCTGGATTTTAGATTGGCCCATGCCCATGCCAAGGATGCGGTCCATTCCCAATTGGACATCCTTTCGTTGAAGAACCAACTGGAAACCATGGGCGGAACCGTTTTTATATTAAAGAGCATGGCCCTGGATCGGGACCAATACCTAAAACGGCCCGATCTTGGAAGAAGGGTCCATTCCGATTCCAAAGCGGCATTGCTAAAAAGCGGGCTGGAATATGACCTTGTACTTGTACTGGCCGACGGGCTATCGGCCGATGCGGTGAATACGCACGCCGTAGCGGTCATTAAACTGTTGCTTCCCAAAATAACGGCAAGATTCAGTTTGGGCATGGCCCTTGTTTCCCAAGGTCGGGTCGCCATAGGTGATGAAATTGGGAAGCTGCTGCACGCCAAGATGACGGCGGTCTTTATAGGGGAACGCCCCGGTCTTTCCTCCCCTAGTAGCTTGGGCATTTATACCACCTACGATCCCCGACCCGGGCTCACGGACGAGCGGAGGAACTGTATATCCAACATACATGAAAATGGGATGTCCCATGACGATGCTGCCCAAAACCTGCTATACCTTTTGGAACGATCCTTTTTAAAAGGTATCAGCGGGGTTAACCTTAAATTGGACAAGGGAATCACTTAAGGGCCCATCAATAGTGATGGATTTTAGATGCTGAAAACATGCACATTATCATATAATAATAATGAGATCAATAACGCCCTTAGCCTGCTTTGAAGCAATAACAACGTCTAAATAACGCTGAAAGGTGATCAAAGAAAATCCCTAACACAAATTTATTGACCGATCGAACCAGCGATCGTTTATGCCTCTGAATTAATTGCTAGATCATTACATCCCGGCCACCTCCTGTTTTGCCTCCATAAATTCCCGGACCAGATCGGCCACTATGGAAGCGGCGGGCCGGATATCGTGGATAAGGGCCGCCACTTGACCAATTTCCAGCTCCCCTTCCTCCATATCCCCTTCGAACATACCCTTTTTGGCCCTGGCGCGTCCCAAGAGCTCCCTTAACCCTTCTACCGTGGTTCCAATGGAGTACAATTGTTGTATATCATGGTAAAACTTATTTTTCAACAGACGCACCGGGGCCAGTTCCTTTAACGTCAGCTGTGTATCCCCTTCTCCCGCTTCCACCACTTTCTGTTTGAACTGGATATGGGAAGAAGCCTCATTGCTGGCCACGAACCTGCTCCCTATTTGTACCCCTTCGGCCCCTAGGACCATCGCCGCCAGGATACCGCGACCTGTTGCGATTCCCCCCGCGGCTATCAATGGGATATGGATCTTTTCCCTAACGGCCGGAACTAGGGTAAGGGTAGTGGTCTCGTCCCTACCATTGTGCCCGCCCGCTTCAAAACCTTCGGCCACCATGGCATCGACTCCGGCCTCTTGTGCTTTTTCGGCAAATTTCACACTGCTTACCACATGTACCACCGTAATTCCCTTTTCTTTTAAAAAAGGGGTCCATGTCCTCGGATTGCCTGCAGACGTAAAAACAATTTTAACGCCCAATTGTACAATAGTATCCATAAGCAAATCCACTTGGGGATACAACATGGGAACATTTACCGCAAAGGGCCTGTCGGTGGCCGCTTTACATTTAAGGATATGTTCGCGCAGAACCTCCGGATACATGGAGCCCGCACCAATAATTCCCAGGCCTCCGGCGTTGGAGACCGCAGAGGCCAAGCGCCATCCGCTGTTCCATACCATACCCGCTTGGACGATGGGATAGGAAATGCCGAAAAGTTTTGTGATCCTGTTTGCCTTCATGGTATCGATCATGTAAAATATAGAAGCTTACAACTGCCCAAATGTGATCCAAGATAGGGCTTATACCGAAATGCAACAACTTTTGGAAGGGTCCTTTTACGGGGAGGGAGGTTGGCAGGGCCTATCCCAACTAAGAAATAACGCCAGATCCGATCAGTTCGTCAGATAGGTACCAAGCCACAAATTGGCCTTCGGTGATGGCCGATTGTTTCTCCTCAAAATCCACGTACATTCCCCCTTCCACTTTATAAAGGACAGCTTTCTGCAGGGCCTGCCTATAACGTATCCTTGCGCTTACCTCCATTTGTTCATCGGTTTTCAACCGTAGGTCGGGCCGCACCCAATGCAGTTCGTCATCGGTAACAAATAGGGTCTTCCTGTAAAGCCCTGGATGTTGGTTGCCCTGTCCGGTATAGATAATGTTTTGGTCCACATCGGTTTCGATTACGTACAAGGGTTCTTTGGTTCCCCCTACGTCCAATCCCTTGCGCTGTCCCTTGGTAAAGAAATGGGCCCCGAAATGTTCGCCGACCACCTTCCCGTCGGCAAGACTGTATAAGGGTTTTTCAGCATTGAACGCAAGTCGATCCATTAAATCGCTACCTTGGGCCAACGTATGTTGGTATTGCTGCAGATCGTAGGGGACTTCCACGATCGGCCCTTTTTTCTGTTTTAATTTTTGTTGTAAAAAATCCGGGAGGCGAACCTTTCCAATAAAACAAAGTCCTTGCGAGTCCTTCTTATCGGCCGTTATCAGATCGTTTTGGGCGGCAATTTTACGGACCTCGGGTTTTGTAAGTTCCCCAATGGGAAATAAGGTCTTGGCCAATTGGGCCTGTGAAAGTTGGCAAAGAAAATAGGACTGGTCCTTATTTCCGTCCATTCCGGCCAACAATTGGTAGGTTTCGGAACCATCCGCTTGGAAAAAGGTACCCTTTCTGCAATAATGGCCAGTTGCCACAAAATCGGCCCCGAGTCGAAGGGCAATTTTCATAAAGACATCGAACTTGATCTCCCTATTGCACAAAACATCCGGATTTGGTGTACGCCCCCTTTCATACTCATTGAACATGTAATCCACTATACGTTCCCTATACTGCTCGCTCAAATCGACCGTTTGAAAAGGGATCCCCAATCTTTCGGCAACTATCAACGCATCATTGCTATCCTCCAACCATGGGCATTCGTCCGAAATGGTAACCGAATCGTCATGCCAATTTTTCATGAAAAGGCCGATCACATCATATCCCTGTTCCTTTAAAAGGAACGCCGCAACACTGGAATCGACCCCACCAGAGAGACCTACAACCACTTTTTTCATATCAATCGCTTCTAAATACAAAAGTACTAAATCCATCCGCTCCAAATAGTGCTTGACCGGAAATGGCCGGACGGTCATCCTATAGATCCACATTTGGTCGGTTTGTGGCCCACTAACTTTCAAAAGTGGAATTACAAATTATTCTGTTAAATAATTTAATAAAATAGTTAAACATTATCCCTCTGTTGGTTTATTTAAAAAATGTTTAATATATTTGATTAACTCTTAAACAGTTTTTAGATATAAACAATTAAATAAACATTAATTGCAAACACTTTTAATTTATCGTTTTAACTTTTCTTATTAAACCTAAACATTAACACCTAAAAATCATGAAGAAACACCTAAGATTGACAGCCTTTCTAAGTACGGTGCTACTGGCATTTGTAACGATTTCCTGTAGCAATGATGACGACAACACCGGGATAATGGAACCGGAAGCCAATATTGTGGAAACCGCACAGTCGGTCAACGACCTAAGCCTCTTGGTGGATGCCTTGGAACAGGCCGATGCAGGATTGGTGGAGACCCTTTCCGGCACTGGTCCGTTTACCGTTTTTGCCCCTACCAACAATGCCTTTTCCGAGTTGTTGAACGCCCTTGGGGAAGATTATAACAGCTTGGCCGACTTTGATACGGACGCCGAGAAAGAGCTCTTGGCCACAGTACTTACCTATCATGTGGTTTCGGGAACCGCTGCCCTATCGACCGATCTTACCGATGGGATGAGCATCACCACCGTTCAAGGGGAAACCTTAACGGTAGACCTCACCTCTGGGGTATTCATCGAAGATGCCACTGAGGATGCCGCACAGGTTTCCACTGCAGATGTGCTTGCAAGCAATGGGGTGGTACACATCATAGACAAGGTCCTGTTGCCCCAAGAGGTGCTGGACCTGCTCATGGAACCGGAACCGGGGAACAGCATTGTTGATCTGGCAATGGACAGTCCGGAACTCAGCAGTTTGGTAGCGGCACTTCAAGCGGCCGATCTGGTAGATACCTTGGAAGGTGCGGGACCCTTTACCGTATTTGCCCCGACCAATGCGGCTTTTGATGCATTTTTGACCGATAATGGTTTTGACGGCCTTGATGCCGTTCCCGTTGATGTACTGACCCAAGTATTGCTCAACCATGTGGTCGCCGGGGAGAACCTTTCCAGCGGATTGACCACCTCTTACATATCTTCTTCATCTACTGCCGGTGTGGACGGTAAAAATCTAAGCCTTTATATCGATACCACATCTGGCGTTATGATAAATGGTGTGGCCACGGTTACAGATGCCGATCTTGAAGCATCCAATGGGGTTGTCCATATTGTTGATGGTGTGATAGGCCTTCCTACCATCGTGGACCACGCGGTGGCAAATGCCAATCTTACCGAACTGGTGGGCGCCTTGACATCGGGAGGAAATACGACTTTTACGGACCTCCTGTCCAGTTCGGATGAAGTATTTACCGTATTCGCCCCCGTCAATGCAGGTTTTGAGGCGTTTACCAATCCGGATGGCAACGAGCTTAACAATATCCTTTCCAACCACGTCATCGTGGGGACCGCCGCCGCTTCCACAGACCTGACCAACATGTACGTCAATACGGCCGCCACCAATACGGATGGGGATTTCTTAAGCATGTACATCAATACCGATAGTGGCGTCACCTTAAATGGCGAAAGCAATGTGGCCATTGCGGATATTGTAGCTACCAATGGTATTATACATGCCGTTGATATGGTCATCGATCTTCCTACAGTGGTAGACCTGGCCATTGCGGACAGTGAAAACTTTTCCTCCCTAGTGGGAGCCCTCACTGCCGAGGGACAACCTGATTTTGTTTCGGTCCTTAGCACACCGAACGGAACGTCACCGGCCCCCTTTACCGTTTTTGCACCCATAAACAGTGCTTTTGGGGAGCTTGCTACCGTACCGACGGGTGCTGACCTTACCGCAGTATTGAACCACCATGTTATCGCAGAAAACAATATTGTATCCGGAGATCTTTCGGACGGATTGGAATCTCCGGCCACATTGGAGGGCGATACCCTTACTTTCTCCATATCCGGGGAAATGGTGGGCGTCACCGATGGTTCCGGGAATTCCGATATCAACATTGTCCTTGCCGATGTACAGGCCATAAACGGTGTAATACACGCCGTGGACAAGGTATTGTTGCCCAATACCGCCAATTAGAACGGGATTGGACCAAAACCTTTAAAAGGATATAAAAAACAACACCCTTGGCAAAGAATGTCCGGGGTGTTTTCCATCAAAGAATGTTTTGCTAATGCCTTGCAACATGAATCAAGGAATTAGCATACATAATTGGGCACTTGGCAACTATTATTTTAAATCTAGAACGCTAAGGTGCATCTTTACGGTCCCAAATCTTACCAAACTAAACCTAGGCTATCCAAAAAGCTCCCATCTGGGAGCTTTTTTTTGCTTTATAAGTAATCGTCGGGCTGGGCCCCATACAATTTAGTATGACCTCGCAAAAAACATATATTGAGATGAAAAAGTGGACCGTCTTCCAGAGAGGACAGGGTTGACAAGCACCGGATATGGGAATTTTTCCCTTTAAGACCGAATTGACTTCTTAGTTATGTTTCGTTGTACGGAGCAGGTGCTCGGACAGCGGTTAACGTTGGACAATTTTTCTATTTCAAATGTTTTTTAATGTCCATCCCTTGGTGCAGAATTCTAACAATTTCTACTATTTCGTCACCTATCTTTCTATAAAAAATCAAGTGTGATCGTATTTTCATCTTGCGATAATTTTTTCGGGTTTGTTCTACGGATTTACCTACAAGATAATTTTCCGCAATAAATTCGATTTCTCGGATTATCAAATTGTAGTATCTGTCGGCCTGTTCTTTAGACCACTTATGAAATGTATAAATCCAAATATTGTTCAGATCCTCGACCGCTTGTCTGCTTATTTGGTACCTGTTGGTACTCATAGATTTTGACGATGCAATTCTTTCAGATTTTGTTGGGGATCAAAATTTTCAACAAATCCACTTTGCTCACCTATTTCGAGCGCTTTTACCAGTTCAGTTTCTTTGGTTTCTTCACGTTCCAACAATCGCAATGCCGAACGAATCACCTCGCTAACGGAACTATACCTGCCAGATTTTACTTTTTCTTTGATAAATTCCTCAAAATGATTACCGAGTGAGATTGATGTGTTTTTTCCCATTTTAGCCTTTATTTGCCCAAAAATACCAAAACTTGGTAACCTATCCAAATTTACCGAGCTGTGCACCTCAAAGTGGTCCATCCCTTTTCGGATATGCCGTCAACCCTGAAGTCGTAAATTAAGAAGACAATGCGCAGACTTTACTTTCGCACACAAACGAAAACGTACCCCTAAAGTTTTATAGTATATTTAATAAAGGAAACATTCCTGAACGACAAACCTTCTAAACCATGCAGAATGATAAACCGAATTTTATTCTTAATTGTACTGGAATGTGCCTTTTTGAGCTGTAAAGGAAACAAGGAACTACCTGAAGTCAAAACCTTGCTCGTGCAACAATTAAAAAATACCCATACCCATCAAGAATGGTTCGCACCTACAAAAAAAGCTCTTGAAGGACTTACCCCTGAACAACTGATGTGGAAGGACAGTACGGAAAACCATTCCATTGGGGAATTGGTTTCGCACTTGATCTTTTGGAACGAAATGAACCTAAAAGCGTTTAAAGGTGAAAAAGTTCCCGATTACAAAGAAGACAACAAGGAGACGTTCATCAGGTACACCTCCAAGGATTGGGAATTGGCCCTCAAAAAACTGGACCATATCCAAATGGAATGGGAACGTTCAACGGAACTGGCAACGGCGACACAGATTGCCGACTGGAACATCGAAATAGCAAACATGGCCATGCATACGGCATACCATACGGGACAGATCGTTTATATCCGAAAAAGGAATGGATGGTGGGAACAATGTCGGTAAATGTCATTTTTCCCTCCCTTAAAATTTTATGATCCATTGGACGACATACCTCAAGCCGAACGGTGGGTAGCGTCATCCTATGTTTGCTAATAGGACAGCGAAGGGAACCAATACGATAAAGCCTCGCCAATTGGCGGCTTCATAATTTTGGTGTGTTTCCCAATGGCCAAAGATCATTGGCCTACCCAGTGGTTATTTGTTCTTTTTCTGTGCTTCAGCCTGCTCCATCATCTCGCGCATCTTTTTCTGGAACTTGCCCTCTTTTTTCGGTTTTTTCTTGTTTTCCTGTATCTGCGCATGGATCTTATCCTCGTTCAGGATAAATTTCTTGATGGCCAACATAATAAAGATGGTAATGAGGTTGGAAACAAAATAATAAAGGCTCAATCCACTGGCATAGCCGTTAAAGAACACCAACATCAACAAGGGCGATAGGTACATGATAAATTTCATATTGGGCATGCCCGGTTGTTGCTGCATGTTCTGCCCCGTGGTCATCATCATATAAAAGAAGATGGCAATGGAGGCCAATATGGGAAAAAGGCTCACATGGTCCCCGTAAAAGGGAATGGTAAACGGCAATTGCGCTATGGTGTCGTAGGATGAAAGGTCATCGGCCCATAAAAAAGGCTTTTGCCGCAATGCGAACGAGGTCGGAAAAAACATGAACAACGCATAAAATATGGGCAACTGCAAGAGGGCCGGCACACACCCGCTCATGGGGCTTACCCCCGCCTTTCCATAAAGCTTCATGGTTTCCTGCTGCTTTTTCATCGCATTGTCCTTGTACTTTTCATTGATTTCCGCAATTTCGGGCTTAAGCACTTTCATTTTGGCCTGGGAGAGATAGGACTTGTAGGTTACGGGCGACATCAACAGACGCACCAGAATGGTCATTACCACTATGGCGATACCATATGGCAGGAAGGAACTTAAAAAAGTATAGGCAGGTGTGAATATATATCGGTTGATCCAACCGAAGATTCCCCACCCAAAGGGAATGGAATCTTCCAGTCCCAACTCTTTGTACTGTGCCAATACCTTTACGTCCGTCGGGCCGTAATACATGTTCATATTGTAGGACAGCTCCCCTCCTTCCAACTGCAAGGGCGCCTCCGAAGTATATTCTTTGGTAAATCCGGCCGTCTTGCTTTCATCCTCCACCAGATTGACCGAGTTCAATCGGGCGCTCTTAAAAGGGGTATCGGTGATCAATATGGAACTGAAAAAATGCTGTCGGTACGAAATCCATTTTACGTCCGACTCGCTTTCCTCATCGTCGCTGCTCTCGGACAGTTTGCTGATCTTCCCATCTTCATGGTTATAAGTGAGGCGCGTATAGCGGTTTTCGTACTGTATGCTCTTGGAATGTCTTATTGTTTTCATTTTCCATTCCAGCGTTACGGGAGCGCTGGAACTAATGGTGCCATCCAGTCCTTGTGACCGTACGGTAAACCCCACTAGATACTCCTCGGGTTTCATTTCATAGCGGTATTCCAAAAACCGGTCGTCCGATACCTTTGCCTTCATGGAAAGGATCTGGGTATTTCCGTTTGTGGTCAGTGATGGCTCAAAATAAAGATCTTTGGTATTGAGGGTCCTATTGTCCGAGGTCTTAAAGGCCAGATCGAAGTTGGCATTGCCATCCCTTACCAAGTATACGGGAACGGAGTCATAGGTTACATACTCCTTCATCCTTGCTTCCTCTACTTGGCCCCCCTTGTTGTTCACCCTTAAAAAGAGGTATTCATTTTCCAAGATGGTGCTGCCCTCTGAAGGCGCGTTGTAACCAAAGGCGCCCATGGCATTTTTATAGCCTGCAATGGCCGAGGAATCCTGTAAGTTCAGGGGGATTTGCTTTTGGGCAGTGGTCTTGGCTGGTTTTTTGGAACTGTCGGCGGCCTCGCGTTGTGCCTGTTCCATTTTTTGGGCCGCTATTTCTTCCGGCGTGGGCTGATTTTGATAAAACATAAAAATGAGTATCCCAAAAATCAGCACAAAACCAATAATAGAATTAATATCGAATTTCTTTTCTTCCATCTAAGTGATATTTACAGGACCTATATGGGTCCGATCCATATAGGACTGTTTTTTTTGTAAGCAAATATATGTCCAATTGTGCAGTTCATGCCATTGTGGCACCCCTTACTTGATTTTATGCGCCAAGGCAGCCTTTACGAACCCGACGAACAAGGGATGTGGGTTTGCCACGGTGCTTTTGTATTCGGGATGGTACTGCACCCCTATAAACCATGGATGGTCCGGAATTTCCACAATTTCCACCAGTCCCGTTTTTGTATTGACACCAGAGGTAATAAGTCCGGCTTTTTCCATCGCCGCTTTATACCCATTGTTGAACTCATATCGGTGACGGTGCCTTTCCGAAATGGATTCTGCCCCGTCATAAGTACGCTGCGCCAGACTACCGGGCACCAGTTTACAGTCCCAAGCCCCCAAACGCATGGTGCCGCCCTTATCCGTAATTTTCTTCTGCTCTTCCATAAGGCTGATGACGGGATCGGGCGTCCTTTCATCCATTTCCGTGGAATTGGCGGTGGTAAGTCCCAAGACGTTCCGACCGAATTCGATCACGGCCATCTGCATTCCCAAACAGACCCCCAAGAACGGGATTTTTCCTTCCCTGGCAAACCTCACCGCGGTCACTTTCCCTTCTATTCCCCTTTCCCCAAAACCGGGGGCGACCAAAATCCCATCGAGTCCCTTCATTTTTGAAGCGATGTTCTTTGGGGTGATGTGTTCGGAATGTATGGATTTTACGTTCACCTTTACCTCGTTCGCGGCGCCGGCATGGATAAAAGCTTCCAAGATGGATTTATAGGAATCCTGCAGTTCCACATATTTTCCGATCAGTCCGATGGTAACTTCTTCCTTCGGGTTTTTGTGCCTTTCCAAAAACTCCTTCCACTGTTTCAGATCTGGCACTACATTATCCGGTAGCGCCAACTTGTGCAGGGCCACCGTATCCAGGCCCTCCTCCTGCATCAGCATGGGAACATCGTAAATGGTGGAAGCATCGATGGACTGTATAACGGCATCCCTTCGCACGTTGCAGAAAAGTGCCAACTTATCCTTTATATCGTTGGATATCTCATGTTCGGTCCTGCATACCAGGATGTCGGCCTTGATGCCACTTTCCATTAATGTCTTTACGGAATGTTGGGTCGGCTTGGTCTTGAGCTCCCCTGCTGCGGATAGATAGGGAACCAAGGTAAGGTGGATCACGATACCGTTGTTGTCGCCCAGCTCCCAGAGCAACTGTCGCACCGCCTCTATATAAGGAAGGGATTCGATATCCCCAACGGTACCGCCTATTTCGGTGATGACGATATCGTACTCGCCACTCTTGCCCAAAATCTGAATTCGTTCCTTTATCTCATTGGTAATATGGGGCACCACCTGTACGGTCTTCCCCAAAAATTCGCCCCTTCTTTCCTTTTCAATGACACTCTGATAGATCCTTCCCGTGGTAACGTTGTTGGCCTGGGAGGTCCGTACGTTGAGAAACCGTTCATAATGTCCAAGGTCCAGATCGGTCTCGGCACCATCATCGGTCACGTAACACTCGCCATGTTCATAGGGATTTAAAGTGCCCGGATCTACATTTATATAGGGATCCAGTTTTTGAATGGTAGTTTTATAACCGCGGGCCTGAAGTAATTTTGCCAAGGAGGCTGCAATGATCCCTTTTCCGAGGGAGGAAGTAACCCCACCGGTTACAAAAATGTATTTTGTCTGTGACATGAAGCGTTAGGTTGATTTCTTAACGCAAGCAAAAATACGAATTGCTGCTTGATATCAGGGCCTACCCATGGGAAAATCTTTTTGAATTTTTTTTATCAACGCCTCCAGTCCGTTTATCTTGATTTCCATCATGGCCTTCAGCATATTGCCCAATTTCCCATCAGGGAATCCCTGTTGCTGGAACCAGACAAAATAGGGCTCCGGTAGATCTACCAGATATCGTCCCTTATATTTTCCGAACGGCATTTTGTAATGTGCCAGTTCCACCAATTGTTTTTTATCGGGGACCATATGTCATTTTTTGATTCTAAAAACCTATCTTTAGATGCGTATATAATACATTTATTATGAAAAGGCGTACATTTATTGGAACATCGGCTGTTGCTTCCGTGGGACTATTAGCCTACCAAAGTGCCTCCGCACAAGTAAAGGGGAAAGATATGGGATCCCAGCTAAAAAACAATATCAACCACAGTGTTTGTAGATGGTGCTATGAAGACGTTCCCTTTGAGGATTTTTTAAGGGAACTCAACAAAATGGGTGTCAAGTCCATTGATCTGGTGGGACCGGAATTTTGGCCGCTCCTCAAGAAGTATGACATCCACTGCTCTATGTGCCAAGGTGCCGGAAAGGGCATTACGGAAGGATGGAACGATCCCAAGCTCCATGCCGCCCTATTGGAGGACTATTCCCAATTGATACCCAAAGTTGCGGAGGCAGGTTATACAAACCTGATCTGTTTTAGTGGAAACCGCAATGGCATGGATGATAAGGTGGGACTGCAAAATTGTGTTGACGGACTGAAACAGTTGATGCCCTTGGCCGAAAAACACGGGGTGGTACTTCAGATGGAACTGTTGAACTCCAAGGTGAACCATGCCGATTATATGTGCGACCATTCTGCCTGGGGAGTGGAACTATGCCAAAAATTGGGTTCCGAGAACTTTAAACTACTGTACGACATTTACCACATGCAGATCATGGAAGGTGATATAATCCGAAACATAAAGGATTTCCATACATATTTTGGCCATTATCATACCGGGGGGAACCCGGGAAGGCACGAAATTGACGAAACCCAAGAACTTTTCTATCCCGCCATCATGCGCGCCATATTGGAAACCGGGTTCAAGGGCCATGTGGCCCAAGAATTTGTACCTAGTTGGGAGGATAAAATTGCCGCCTTAAAACAGGGGGTAACGATCTGCGATATCTAGACCATACCCAAAAAACCTTTCAAAGCAGGCCCACATGGCCTGCCTCCAGCAGGCTTGGAACATAATGATTCCACTAGGGAAAATAAATAAAATACCCTCCGAACCGAGGGTATTTATTATTTTGCCTCCACTACCTGAAGGTTTTCGTACCTTAAGATGTACACCGCTTGGTTAAAGTAGCCCGAGGACAAACCTTTTGCATAATCGAATTTGTTCCCATTGTAACTGGTCTCCGCAACTAGGGAGGATGCCTCGAAGAGATTGTTCTTATAGGCCAACTTCAGTAGGATGTCGAACGTAATATCAAAACCCCTTACAGCATACCTATCGGGATCGATACCGAATTTTTTGCGGTACATATTGGCGAAATTACCCCTTTCACTTTCAAGGGATACGGATGGGTACGTGAACTGCAGGTTGGACAAGTGGGATCCGGAGATCACATCGCTATCGAACGCCTTGCTCTTATTGGTGGTAAACATCCTCACCTTTACCTTCTCGGAAATGGAGGAATTTAACACGGAACTTACATGGTAAATGGTATTGGGATTGTCCGTTTCCAACAATACCCAATTTTCCTTTTCCACGGACAGGGTGGTGTTCACCTTGTCTATATCCAAAGATGTATTGTTTTTTAAGGTAAGTGATTTTGCGGTCGGAAATTTTTCCAAGATCATCTGTTTCGCCGCTTTGTTGTTGTCATCGGCAATTATGACCATCTGTTGATCTGTCCATTTTTCCTCCAAAAAGGCGAGCATCTTTTTACGCAGTACGGCATCCGTTGGAATGGTAAAGAAGACATTGCCCAAACTAAGGTCACTGTCCGAAGAGATGGGGGCGATCACGGGCACCTTATATTCGGCCGCTTTCACCGCCACTTCTTTTAATGATTTAGAATCCAGGGGACCTATGATGGCACTTGTACCGTTCAGGTTTTCCCGTAATAGGATACCTTTTACCTTGTCCGTGCTCAGCTGCGTATCAAATGTCCTCACGTCCACCGAAATTCCCAAACCTTTGATGGAATCCAAGGCTACCAAAGCACCGGAATAGAGTCCAAGGCTCAGTTTGGTGTCGTTCCTGCTCTGTATGGTGCCGATCGCTTCCTCCTTATTGGATACATCCACTTTGTCCAACCTAAAGGGCAAAAGGAATACCAACTTGGGCCTATAGGAGGTGTTTATACTGTCCATTAGGTCAAATTTATCCAAAATCAGGGAGTTCCTCACCTCCAGCTCGGCCGCTTTCCCCTTGGGTATCTTTAGTACCATTCCCGCCTTTAATCCGTCCTTAAGATCTGGGTTCAGGGTTAGGAGCTCCTTATACGTAACGTTCAGCTTTCTGGTAAGCCTGAATTCGTTCTCTTTGGGTTTTACCTCATAAAAAACAAAGTTCTCGGAATTCACGGCCTGTGTATCCGGCGCGCTTCTATTGGGGAGCCTGAGAACCATCCCCTCTTGGAGGCCCCGTTCCTTGACCTCTGGGTTATTGGCCTTTATTTCGGCTTCCGTATAGCCCAATTTTTTCTCCAAACTATAGAAAGTCTGTTTTGCGGGCACCGTATAGGTGGTGTACAACTGGATTTTCTGATCGCTCACAACACTGCCCGATTTTTTGGGAAGTTTCAATTTTTGCCCCTCCGCCAGGTAATCGTTGGTAGTGGATAGTTCCGGATTGAGCACCAATAAGCTGTCCATGGTGATGCCATACCGGTTAACGATGCTCCATCTGGTTTCCTTTGGTCTTACGATATATTCTTCCAGGTTTTCATCCTCTTCGGCCGACTCCTCCTGCCGTACCCTTTTGTATTTGGGTATCCTAAGTACCATTCCCTTTTTTAGCTGGTCTGAATATAGGGCCTTATTGTAGCGTTTTATATCATCCACGGTGATATGGAACTCTTGGGCTATCCCAAAAAGGGTGTCCTTTCTACGGGCCTTATAACTGGTAAATCCTATGGGCATTTCCTGGTCTGCCCCAGCTTGCTTTTCCACAGGTTTCTGCGCAGTGGGCCCGGGGGTCTTCCCATTCAGGGGAATCACCAAAATCGTATTCGGTTTTAAGGGTTTCCCCTGCTTCAGCTCCTTATTGTATTTCAGGATGTTAAAGGGGGTCACCATGTACTGTTTTGCAATACTTTCCAATGTTTCGCCCTGCTTTACCGCATGTGTCTCGAACTCCTGTGCCCAAAGGCCCAGCCCCATGAACAACATTATCATGGTGGACAGTACTATTTTAAAAGGTTTCTTTTTCATACCTATTCCCATTCTATGGTTGCAGGTGGTTTTGAACTGATATCGTATACCACCCTGTTTACCCCTTTTACCTTGTTAATAATATCATTGGATGTCTTCTGCAAAAATTCGTACGGGAGGTTCACCCAATCGGCGGTCATACCGTCCGTACTTTCCACCGCCCTTAACGCAACACATTTTTCGTAGGTACGTTCATCCCCCATGACCCCTACACTGTTTACGGGCAAAAGCATGGCGCCGGCCTGCCAAACGGAATCATATAGCCCCCATTCTTTTAATCCATTGATGAAGATGGCATCCACTTCCTGTAAGATGGCCACTTTTTCGGGGGTGATGTCCCCCAATATCCGTATGGCCAGACCAGGTCCGGGGAACGGATGTCTTCCCAGTAAAGCGGGGTGCATGTCCAGACTGGCCCCTACCCTACGTACCTCGTCCTTAAAGAGCATCCTGAGCGGCTCTACCACTTTTAACTTCATAAAATCGGGCAGTCCCCCTACATTGTGGTGGCTTTTAATGGTTGCCGAAGGTCCTCCCGTACCGGAAACCGATTCGATCACATCGGGATAAATGGTTCCCTGTGCCAACCATTTGGCGTCCTCCACCAAATGTGATTCGTCATCAAAGACCTCAATGAATACCCTTCCTATTATTTTTCTCTTTTTCTCGGGATCGCTCTCCCCGGCCAGTGCTCCCAAAAAGCGTGCCGAAGCGTCCACACCTTTAACGTTAAGGCCCATATCCTTATATTGGTGCAGCACGTCCTCAAATTCGTTTTTACGAAGCAGCCCGTTGTTGACAAAGATGCAGTGCAGGTTTTTTCCTATTGCTTTGTGCAGCAGTATGGCCGCAACGGAGGAATCCACTCCGCCGGAAAGTCCCAGGATCACTTTGTCGTTCCCAATTTTTCTTCTCAGTTCATCAACAGTGGTCCCCACAAAGGCATCGGGGGTCCATGTCTGGGCAACCCCGGCTATGTTCACCAAAAAATTCTCCAACAGCCTCTTTCCATCTGTGGAATGGTATACTTCGGGATGAAACTGTATGGCGTATGTTTCCTCGTCCATAAATTTATAGGCGGCATTTTCCACATCCTTTGTACTTGCCAGTCGCACCGTATCCCTTGGGAGGGACTTTATGGTGTCCGCGTGGCTCATCCAAACCTGGCTCCCAGAAGATATCCCTTCAAGGAACGCTTCGTCGGCCTTTACAAAGGAAAGGTTTGCCCTGCCGTATTCCCTGCTGTCCGAAGCCGCTACTTCCCCTCCGTGAAAATGTGCCAGGTACTGTGCCCCGTAACAAACCCCCAAAAGCGGTTTTATACCCCGTATCCGTGACAGATCGGGATGGGGCGCATCCTCTGCACGGACTGAAAAAGGAGATCCCGAAAGGATGACCGCCTTGTACTGGGACAAGTCTTCCGGTAGGTGGTTGTAGGGTTTTATTTCGCAGAAAATATTGAGTTCCCGAACCCTTCTTGCTATGAGCTGTGTATATTGGGAACCAAAATCTAAAATGAGGACGTTATTTTGCATGGGCAAAAATAATAATTTGAAAATTTTGAAAACTATGTTTTTGGGATAATTACCCGAATAATATCAATATTTATAATTGAGAGCGTGCAAACGTTTTTTCAGGGACCCAAAAACTTCACCAGACCATGGAGAACGGCATATAGTGGCAACCCATAAGGGAATGTGGTCTTTTGCCCATACCGCGTTCAACAGTGACGTCCCCTGCAAGGTTTTCAATGCTGGGGAGTGGCGATCATTGAGTCGAGGATGGCTCCAATATCCCCGGCAGTGGTATCCGGATTTATAAAACAAAAGCGGGCCACGGTCTCATATATCCCGTTGTTCTTCCATTTGGTCGGGGTCACCAGGGCAAACCCTTCCCTATGGTTCTTATAGGTCCAGTCCCTATAGTCCCCAGAGGCCCAACCCTTTCTCCTAAAGAGCACACAGGAAAGGCTTGGTTCCCGCACCAGTTCCAAATGTGGGCTATCCGAGATCATTTTGCCGGCCACTGCCGCTAGTCCCATGCCCTGCTCTACCGCCCATTGGTATTTTTCGGTCCCGTGCATGGCCAACGAAAACCAAAGTGGCAGTCCCCTGACCCTCCTGGTAAGTTGTATCTGATAATCGGAAGGATTAAAGCCGTGGGCCCCCTCATCCTTAAAGATTTCCAGATAGGAACCCTCTTGGGAATGGGCCGCCCTTGCCTGTTCGGGATCCCTATAGATCACGGCGCCACAGTCATAGGGGGAAAACAGCCATTTATGGGGATCGATGGTTATGCTATTGGCACGTTCGATCCCCTTGAACAAGTGCCTGGCCCTAGCAGACGCCAAGGCACCGCCCCCATAGGCTGCATCAACATGCAACCAGACACCTTCCCTCCCGCAGACCTCCGCTACGCCCGAGAGGTCGTCTATGATACCCGCATTTGTGGTGCCCCCCGTGGCGACCACGGCAAACAATCGGTCCCGCTCCCCTTTATCGAGTTCCCTTAATTTTTGGGACAACATTTGGGCGGTCATGCTATCTTCGGTTTCCACTAGGGCAATTTCCGCATCCATTACCTTCGCCATTGCGGCAATAGAGGAGTGTGCACCACTTGAAGTGAGGATCAGTCCCCTGCCCCGTACATTCTTCCCATCGGTGCGCCATTGTTCCCTGGCCGTTACCAATGCCGATAGATTGGCGGCCGTTCCGCCACTTGTAAAGACCCCGAAGGCACCTTCCGGAAGACCGGTAAGGGAAACCAACCACTTCATGGCCTCGTTCTCGCAAAAAATACCACCGGCACCTTCCATCCAATAGGCTCCATGGATGCTACTTGCCGAAGTGACCAGATCGAACATGATCGCTGCCCTAGTGGGCGCAGCGGGCACAAAAGCAAGGTGCCTGGGATGGTCTATGGGTACCGTGGCCTTTATGAGCACGTCCTTAAAAAGTGCAAAGGCCCGTTCCCCCCCTATCCCTTCCGGGGTAATGGTCTCGCCTACCAAGAGCTTTAACTCGGACTCCTTTTTGGGCTGGCCCAGTTCCGGTGCGGTCTTGGTTATCCTGTTGATCACATATTTCATGACATCCAGTGTCATTTCAACAAGCTCTATGTCTATATTGTGCATTGGGCGCTTTTTTCGCAAAGGTAGTATTTTGTTGGGGAGGGACTTCGGACCTATCGGACGATAGAACGTTGCGGATACACAAAAGATCCCTGGCCAAATTGACGACGTGCATTGGCAAAGCACCTATTTTCACCAAAATCCGTTTGGGGACAGTGGTTTAATTCCATATCTTTAATAGCGTGCAAAAGTATCGATATGGAAGCCCAATTTTTTAACGAACTACGGGAAGAACTGCAGCAAGGTGCGGTGACCAAAGGGCATCCCTTTCGGTATGGTACGTTGGGAACGGTAGGGCTGGACAAATTGGCCCGATTGCGCATGGTGGTGGTACGAAAACTTTCGGAAGATCTAAAAGTCACAATTTTTACGGATGCCCGGTCCAAAAAAGTATCACATATAAAGGAAAACAATCGGGTCAGCCTTCTATTTTACCATCCTGCCAAATTGCTACAGGTCCGTATGGAGGGATTGGCAACGATAACAGACGAACAGGGAACATTGGAACGGATGTGGCGGGAAGTCCCCAAGGAGGCGCAAACGGAATACACCGCCAAGGCTGCCCCGGGCAGCAGCATCCCCCAGGGCGAACGTACCGAATACCTAACCGAAGGGCACCATTTCTGTATTCTGGAAGTACATCCGTTTAAGATAGAATACCTTAAGTTACAGAGGCCAGAACACCTGCGGATACGTTTTTCAAAGAAAGAAAATCAATGGAAAGGGGAATTCTTGGTCCCATGACCCTTTGCCGACAGCCCCTCAAAGCTAACATTAGCATTCGCCGCTGGCATGAAAAGGCCCTTGCATCGCCCTTAACGAATAAAATACAACGTTATACTGTCCATTCCAAAACCTACCAAACTGTCCTGGGGCATTGAAAGCCCTGACCGACTCAAGTCTATCCAGTTTGATTTCTCCACCACGGTAACCGTATCGGCCATTTCCACATACTTTTGGGGCAGGGAATAGTCGTCCAGCGAAATGATCTCCCGCCCGGGGCTCAACAAACGTACGTTTCCACCATAGGTCACATTGGGCAGTTGCCATTGTTTGTCGGGATATTCCCGTAACAATTTTTCGGAAATGGGCCCGAACCCATAGTGGACCGATGATGGAATCTTCAAACTCTTTTCCAGTGGTGTCCTAATTAGCTGAAAGCCCAGCACGGTTATAAAGAAGCCGAAACCCAAACGCGCCCATAACCTGGAACTGTCCAGGGCCAACTTTCCTACCGGTACCGTCACGCCCGGGAGCAATAGGGGAAACAACCATCTCCTTTCCACTATTGACATATCCAAGACAAGGACGAATAGGGTTATAACCACCAATTGGGCCAGAACCAAAGCGGTAAGCCAGTCCCTACCGGAAATATGTAAACGCACTTTTTTAAAATACACTGCCAAGGCCACAAACAGGGCCAAAGGGCCAAAAAGTTTGAGTAGGGCGAGCACCAGGGTCGCTAATGGACCGAGAAGCGGAAGCGATGTACCGTTGATGCCCGTTTTCAATTGTATGTTCGACCCCAAGTGCGCCCAATTGGATTCATTGGTCCATAACCAGATCATATGTGGCGCAATGCACAGGACCACCAAGGCAACGGTCACGAACATATACCGGTGCCAAAGCATTTTTTGGATACCCCTATGGAAGGGCATTGCCACCATGACCGCGACCAGTACCAATACATAATTGTATTTTGTAAGCAAGCCTGCTCCGATGATCAGGCCCAACAGCACATAATTTTGTAGCGACTTTGATCGAAGGAGCTTCCACAGCATCAAATAGGTAAGCACCACCACCAAGCACATAAGGGAGGTGTGCGATAATCTCCTGAAGGTAAAATCAATGAAGAGGGGTACCAGTGATAACGATGCAACTACAAGAAAGGCAGCACGACCCTGGCCCAAATTAGAAAATGCAAGTCGATAAAGGGACAACAGCGTCCCGCCAAAAACAAGGCCCCTTACCAAGGATAGGGACAAGCGGGAAACCCCAAAGATCGAATTAAAGACAATCTGGATCCATGTATAGAGTGGTGGTTGATCATCATACCCCCATCGCCACCACTGGGAGTAGTAGGCCTGTTCGGCATCCTCCAGTTCCAGGGCATCCTTCATAAAGGATATGGCCACTATGGAAATGCAGGCCAGAACGGCCAGGACAACTACTTTTTTATGGTCCCGGTTTTCCAAACTGTGTCCCTATTGATCCATCGTAAGAATGGTAAACGTTCCACAGAGGGGATCTAAGCTATCCATCAATACGGGAATCAACCTTTCCCCATATTCCTGATAAAGTTCCGAAAAGTTAAGGTTCCGTTCCTGTAGGGACCGATTGGGAAACAGCTCGTTCTGAATGGCGGTCATCCGCATAACATGATCCTTTAACTTTCTTTTTTGTGCTAGCAACAACCTTTTTTCCAGGACGTCCAATCCTTTCAACTGTTTTGCCTCCTGTGCACCCACGGCGCCCAAAAAGGAGGAATCCGTTTGTTTCGCCAATTCATACAGTCCCTTGAACTGTTCCCTTAGAAATTGTTTTTGGGGCGATAGGTCGATATCGATATTGGAAATGGCCCTTATTTTTTTATTGATAAAACTGCTCTGTTTCAGGAAAAGGTCTGCCACATCCACCTTCATCCTACGCAGTTTGTCCTTCTGTTTTTTATTGATGGCCAAAACGGAATTCCGCAGCAGCAGCAAGGGGAAATCCACCTCCATTTCATCAAAGAATTGCTTCAGTTCCAGCCAATAGGCGATTTCGCCGCCACCTCCAATATAGCAGAGATTCGGTAGGATGACCTCTTGGTACAATGGCCTTGAGATCACATTTGGGGAAAACCTTTCCGGATAGTTGTCGATCTCGTCGAGCAGTTCCTCCCCGCTAAATACAAGATTTGTCCCCAAAACATGGTAGGCGCCATCCTGTTCGACGATCCGTTCCCGAAGGCCATCGCCCAGGTAAAAATAATTGATCTCCCTGGGATTAACCTGTATTTCATATTTTTCGGGCAAGGCCGACAAGCTTTCCACGGTCTTGCCAACAGCTTTGAAAGCCGAATTTGAGAAGATATCTTTTTTAATGTAGGGCACCAACAATTTTTTAAGTTCCCTATCATCCCCGTCCAAGATCAACAGCCCATAGGCCGAAAAAAGTTCGTTTGCCAAAAATCGGGTGGCCGCCGTTAAATTGTCGTTTTCCAAGTAGGCCCTTTTAAAAAGGTCTTTCAGGAACCGGGCATTCTGTCCACCGCCCAATTCCAGACAGAACATATCAAATACATCGTTCAGCCCTTCCGTATCCAATTTGCCCACGGCACCAGTTGCGGACCTGTTCCATTTTATCTTTTTACCATGGAAATTAAAATAATTGATCTCCTCAAAATCATGATCTTCGGTCGCCATCCAATAAATGGGCACAAAATCATGATCGGGGTGGGCAACCTTCAGTTTTTTTGCGAGATTGATAGTGGAGATGATCTTATAAAGGAAATAAAGCGGGCCAGTGAACAGGTTCAATTGATGGCCGGTAGTTACGGTAAAGGTATTTTTATGGGCCAACAGTTCCAGATTGGTACGGGAAGCATCGGAAATAAAAACATCCCTATACTGCCCATAGAGAGCTCGTTGTAATATATCCCTATTTTCAAATGGGTAATTGGCCTTTTTTTCCAAGAGTTGGCCCTTAAAATTGCCCAAGGTGGGCAGTGTGTTGTAAAATGGGAGCAGTTCCGGTTTTCCCTCCAAATAATCCAAAATCAAACTGGAAAAAAAACCGGTGTTCTTAAACGGAATACAATCGCTTTCCATAAAGGTGTCTTAAAAGGGGCTAAGTTAGAATTAAAGTCATTTTACCGCCCCAAAAATACGTTAAGATGTTTATAAATTGATAAGATATGGTTAGATTTGGGCAAAAGCTAACCCAACTACCAACAATGAAAAATTTATTGTGTGCCCTCTTCCTTATCTGTGGCCTTTCCGCCTATTCCCAAGAGATCAAATCCCCTTCGGCATTTTTAGGGTACGAACTGGGTACCCAATTTACCAGGCACCACGAGGTAGTGGATTATTACAGATACCTTTCCCAAGCTGCCCCAGATCGGGTTCAGATCGTGGAATATGGAAAGACCAACGAACGGAGACCATTGCTGTTGGCCTATGTATCTTCCCCTGAAAATATCGCAAACCTCGAGGGAATCCGCACTTCGCATCTAAAAAGTACCCAAGGGGAAGGCAGTCCCAAAGAAGCGATCGTATGGTTGAGCTATAACGTGCACGGCAATGAAAGTGTAAGTACGGAAGCCTCCATGGCAACCATTTACGAACTGTTGACCACCAAGTCAGCTTATTTGCAAAATACCGTGGTCATCATGGATCCCTGTATCAATCCCGATGGACGTGACCGGTACGTAAACTGGTACAATGAAAACAAAAATACCCCCAACAATATAGATCCCAACAGTAAGGAGCACCATGAGGGATGGCTGAGCGGCAGGGCCAATCACTATATGTTCGACCTGAACCGCGATTGGGCGTGGCTGACCCAAGTGGAAAGTAGACAACGGTTAAAGATGTTCAACCGCTGGTTGCCCCACGTACATGTGGACTTTCATGAGCAGGGCGTGGACGATCCCTATTATTTTGCTCCTGCAGCCGAGCCCTTTCATGAGGTGATAACCCAGTTCCAAAGGGATTTTCAGGTCACCATGGGAAAAAACCATGCGAAATATTTTGATGCAAACGGATGGTTCTACTTCACTAAAGAGGTCTTCGACCTATTTTACCCAAGTTATGGGGACACCTATCCCATTTACAATGGCTCGATCGGAATGACCTATGAACAAGGTGGAAGTGGTCGTGCCGGTCTGGGGATCATTACAGGCATCGGTGATACCCTCACCCTAAAGGATAGGATAGCGCACCACCATACCACGGGACTTTCCACAGTGGAAGTGGCCTCGGGAAATGCGGAAAAACTGAACGAGGAATTTAAAAAGTTCTATCTTCCGAAGGACGGCGGATACAAAAGTTTTGTACTGAACGGGGGGGAGGACAAGATCAGGGCACTGACAAGGCTCTTGGACAGGCATGAAATAAAATATGGTATCGGCAATGGAGAAAGTGTAAAGGGTTTCGATTACGCCAACGGAAAGACCACCACCCTTAAGACTTCCGACAAAAGCTTGGTAGTCTCCACCAATCAGGTAAAGGGCACTTTGGCAAAGGTATTGTTAGAACCGAGTGCAAAACTTAGCGATTCCCTTACCTATGATATTACCGCTTGGTCCCTTCCCTATGCCTATGGACTGGATGCAGTGGCTTCGACTTCTATAATGGACAGCGATCCCTATCCTGTTATGGATAAAAGCCAAGCGGATCTGGACCCTAATGCATATGCCTACCTCTCCGATTGGAACAGTATGGACGATGCACGGTTCCTGGCGGAACTTTTAAAGGAGGGCGTTCATGTACGCTTTACGAACCGGCCTTTTACCATTGGCGAACAAAAATTTGATAGGGGCAATCTGATCATTGCCCAGGCGGACAATAAAAACAATAAAAATTTTACGTCCGTCCTAAAGGCTGCGGCGCAACACAGCGATAAAGAACTTACGGCCGTATCGACCGGTTTTGTTGATAAAGGCAAGGATTTTGGATCGGACTATGTGAAGATGTTGAAAGCCCCCAAGGTTGCAGTTCTTTCGGGAAATCCAGTTAGCACCCTGCAATTTGGGGAAATCTGGCATTTCTTTGAACAGCAGTTGGAATATCCGGTAACGGTTCTGGACAGCGATTACCTACAAAGGGTAAATTTGGCGGACTATGGAATATTGATCCTTCCCGAGGGCAGGTACAACGGATTTTTTAAGCCCGATCAACTATCCGCACTGAAATCTTGGGTAAAAAATGGCGGAAAACTAATTGCAATGGGTGGGGCCATTGACGGAATTACAGGGGAAACGGGATTCGGGCTGCAACCGAAGAAAATGGAACAGGATACCAGCATCACCTTGGAGTCCTTTGAAAACAGTGAACGTGAGGATATCAAAAATACCATCACCGGTGCCATTTTTAAGGCAAAGGTAGACGTGACCCATCCTCTGGCCTATGGCTATGACAAAACCTATTTTTCCTTAAAATTGGGGGCGGCGGCCTACGGATACCTAAAACAGGGAACCGTGGTATACTTGGAAAAACAGGCTGTTCCAGTATCGGGATTTGCTGGAAGTGAAGCTAAAAAGAAAATTGAAAACACCCTGATCTATGGAGTTGAGGACCACGGAAGGGGCAAAGTGGTCTATATGGTGGACAACCCTCTCTTCAGGGGCTTTTGGGAAAATGGAAAACTCTTCTTTGCCAATGCCCTGTTTATGGTCCATTAAGAAACAACCATGAAAACAAAGGAGAACTATATGGATTACTCCACTAAAAAGGATAATGGGACCGCTTTTCAGTTGGGGCTGTTTTTTGAACTATCAAAAGACTTCCTTTGCATTGCCGGTTTTGATGGGTATTTCAAAAAAGTAAATCCCGCATTTATAAAAGTTCTAGGGTACCCGTTGGAAGTTCTACTAGAAAGGCCGATAAACAATTTTATCCATAAAAAGGACAGAATGCGTACCGATCACCACCGGAACCGTCTGAGAAGCAACAATGCCCTTCTTAACTTTGAGAACCGCTATGTTGCCCAAAATGGGGACATAATATGGTTGTCATGGACATCCATGCCCTTTCCCAAGGAGCAGCTGGTCTATGCCATTGCAAAGGACATTACCCATAAGAAAGAATTGGAAGCCAAGCGCAATTTATTGTTGGCCAATATTACCAAAACTAACCAAGAACTGACTCAATTGACCTATAGGACCTCCCATGACCTCAGATCTCCGGTGAACAATCTGGTAACGCTCATGAGCCTTGTCGATACAACGAAAATACAGGATCCCCAAACCTTGGAACTCTTGCAATTGGTACACTTGGCCACACAGGGGCTTAAGCATACACTTGATGATTTTGTGGAAAACTTGGGCGACAACCATATTTTACATGCCCCAGCGGAAGAATTGCGATTACGGGATATCATTTTTTCGGTAAAGGCGTCCATTGGATCATTGGTGGAAAAGTCGGGAGCGATTTTTAAAGTGGATTTTTCGGAAATAGGAACAATCCATTTTAATAGGACCTATCTGGAAAGCATCTTCCTGAACCTCATCACAAATTCGATAAAGTATTCAAAACCTGATGAAGACCCCTATATATTTATCCGTTCCAAAAAACTGGAAAACGGGATTCAATTGATATTTAGGGATCAAGGACTTGGTTTTGATATGGATAAGGTCAAGGATAGGATATTTAGGCTTAACCAAAAATTTCATCATCACAAGGACAGTACCGGAATAGGGCTTTATCTGGTGCATAACCACATTACCAATGCGGGGGGATCCATACAGTTGGAGAGCAAATTGAACGAGGGGGCACAATTTACCATAACCCTTCCCACCTGATCTAATTTTTAAACTTGAAAGTACCCCTTCCCTACCATGAAAATGTTCCCCGTCAAAATTAAGGCACCTTGTGGCAGGCCCATAAGATTCAACGGAAAAACCTGATCCACTTCAATGCCCGGCATCAGGGAACAATACCCATTATGTGAATTTATAAACTTACCGTTAACAGCATTAAGTACATGTCAAAAGAGAACAAAAGGAAACAGCAGGCAAAATTATTGAGGACATTTAGAAAGGTACACAGGACCACGGGAGCATTGCTATTTGTTTTTTTCTTTGTAATGTCCGTCACCGGCTTGCTACTTGGCTGGAAAAAAAACAGCTCCGGTATCATTCTGGCCGAAACAAGGACCGGTGTTTCACAAGATTTTAAAAACTGGTTGCCGATGGACCTGTTACATCAAAATGCCGTACAGGTCTATAAGGATTCGATATCAGCGGAGGGTCCCGTAACGGTGGACCGGATCGATATCAGAAAAAATAAGGGAATGTTGAAATTTACCTTTGAAGGCAATTTCTGGGGAATACAAATGGATGGGGCCACAGGAAAGCCGCTCTATATTGAAAAAAGACGGGGCGATTATATAGAGAAGTTGCACGATGGATCTATTCTGGACCATTATCTGGGCGTAAAAAATGGGTGGATAAAGCTTTTTTATACCACAGTAATGGGCACCGCCCTGTTTATTTTTACCGCTACGGGATTTTGGTTATGGTACGGACCAAAGCGAATGAGAAAGGGTCATGCCAATTCCTAAAAACTACCTTATAATATGTCTTAAAATTATAGATAGCCCAACCCCACCCATTCATATTTGGTCTACGTACACTAAGTTTCAACCTGCCCATTCTTTTGAGGAAGAAGGGTCTGCCTTAAAGCCTTCCACATTCTGAAACACCTCGATTTCATCCCTTTTTTTGTCCCTTCTTTTACTTCCCAACATTTTTTTTATCATTTTGGGAAGATAGGAAAGAAATGTCATGCCAATTCCAACCGACAACAGGGACAGGGGGTCTATAAAAAAGTTGCTAAAAGAGAACACCCCAATGATCAAGAGCGTGGAAAATGGAAGGGAGCAAGCCAGTACCGAAACGGCAAATTCGATATCAAAGGTAGGATCCTTCTGCCCGTCCCTGTCCTCCATACCACTGACCCCGCTCATATGGGCAAATGGCCAAAAACTGCAAGAGCTCTGTGGAAAGACAATAAGCAGTAGCACCATGGCGGGCGCCAGGGCAGGAACTAGAAAAAGGAAGATGGCCGATAGGCAGAAGGCAATTCCCGCGCGCCATGTGAGCAGGAAAAAAATAAGACCGAATTCCTTTAACCGTATCCGTACCGCCAGCCCGATGAACAAAAGGACCAAGGGGGTCATCATAACACTTAGACTGGAAATGGTACTGCCCAAAAAATTTGGAAGCGAGGCCATGTCCACGCCAATGGCCAAGAGCAGCAGCGCAACAATGATGACCAAGTTGATCGGCTCGTTCAACATGGCAAGCAAAAGGCCCTTAAAACGGTTTTTTCGGGACACCACCTCTTGTGCCACAGTCCTTTTCCGGTACCAATGCATGGCCAATAAATACAGTAAGATCAACACGAAAATTTTGTTGCCCACATCGGCCAATGCCGCCAATGCAAGGGAATCATTTCCCAAGTAGACCACTATAAATGGGAAACAGGAAAGGCCCGGGGCAAGGGAGGGCAATAACATCATCAAGGTCCTTTTCTTGGTACCCCCCACCCCTTGTTCGGAAAAACCAGGTAGGTAATGGGACGAAAACAGCATTACCAGATTAAAGGCAAGCACCAGCAAAGGAAAAATAAGAAGGGAACCTTGGAGTTCTATTTTTAGGAGGGCCACAAAAATGGTCGCTGGGAGGGCAACGCTCAAAATAAGGGTCTTGATCCCATTGAGTCCGCTCTTGGCGTTCACCTTTTTTTGCAGTACCACGCCCAATAGGATTATCAAAAAAAGTTCCAGTGTTTTTTGCAGGGCAAAGTTCATATTTAAATAAAATTATCAATGTGGGAATTTTAGGAGGCTCCCTCGCCCATAAGGCACATATTTACATATGGATGTCCATATTTCCTTTGAACAACAGGCAAAATCATGATTGCTTTCAAGTGTCCAATAGGGGCTAAGGGGCTATACAAGCACCTCCTTTAGCGCATCCGTAAAAATTTTCATTTCATCCATGGTGCCCATACTCACCCTGCACCAATTCCTATCCATGATATTGAAGGCCCTTACCCCTACTTTTAGATCGGTCATTCTTTCGAGGAACACTTTCCCATCCATTTCTATGGGAAAAAGAATAAAACTGGTAACGGAGGGCACGTATTCAATTCCCATATCTTTTAGACTGGCGTACACATATTCCCTTGCCTCGGCGTTCAGTTTTCTGGATTTTGTCTGAAATTCCGTATCGTCCATACTGGCCATGGCCGCAAAAATGGAAGTGTAGGCTATGCCCATACCGCCCCTTGTGATTTCCTGTATCCTATCAAGTGTAGCGGGCTGTGCAACCACATAGCCAACACGTAGGCCCGCCATACCGTGTATTTTGGAAAAGGTACGGGCAATGATCACATTTTTCCCCTTATTGATCAGGGATACCATACTCTGTTGGGCGCCGTCCTCCAAAAATCCGAGATAGGCCTCATCCACAAATACCGGCACTGTTTCCGATACCCTTGAACAGAAATCCAGCAGTTCTTCCGTATTGGTAAGGGATCCAGTCGGGTTATTGGGGTTACAGATATAGATAAGCTTGGTATCTGAATCAATGGCCGCTTCCATAGCTTTCAGGTCGTGGGACCAATCTTCCTTGAGCGGAACAGCTTTCCAAGTTGCCCCAGTGGCCTCGGCCACTTGTATGAGCGACATATAGGATGGATCCGCCGATACGATATTTCCTCCCTTGGCAAAGAATACCATGGCCGTTTTTTCCAATAGATCCGAAGAACCGGGCCCCATCATTATATTCTCGGCTTTTACACCTTCTTCCCCTGCTATCTTGTCCATAAGGTCGAACAGTTCCCGCCAAGCGTACCTGTTGCCCATATGGGCCATTTCCCGTAGTGCGGACATCGCTTTTGGGGAAGGTCCGTATGGGTTCTCATTGGCATTCAATTTGGCCAATAAAGCCTCGGTGTCCGGAAAACTTTTGGGAACAAATTCCTTAAAGAACGGGCTGTAAAGGGCATTTCCCTGATGGTCCAATCGAATGGGAACTTTGGAAACCTCCCCATATCCCATATAAGGTAGCAGGGTAATTCCCCCAGCGGTAAGTATTCCGGCCTTTAGCCAATCGCGTCTGTTGATTTTCTTTTCCATGATCTTTTATATTAGTGAACGTTTTAAGTTGGTTTTCTTTCAAGTTTGGCAACGGCATTGGATCGATTCCCAAAAACTAAAATCCAATGGCCGGATTTCTTTTCCCGCTTTTGCCTTTCAGGTTCCGATTCTGCCCAAAACCCTGTTAGCTAGGTCTTAAGATAGACAATTTTACTGAGAATTTTTGACAAAAGGAACTTCCTGCCCCTCGTTCCGCAAGATCATAAAAGGGACCATGGACCATCTAAAAGGTGAAATCTGTTGCAGACCCTGCCTTTTTTTGTGAATCCGTTCAAAATCGATTCCCCATCGATCCCAAAAATGATGATTTAGATAAAAAATAAGTGCGGTGGATTTTTATGGGGTATACAATTTGGGATGCCGATAATTGCTAAAATAATATTTCGAGCGCAAAGGTTTGCCCAGTTTGGAGAGGGAGGACTTTAAATTATTAAATTGTTTGTAAGAAAACGATGGAGCGAAGCCCAAAAGCAGGCGCGTTTCGGAACATCGATTTGTTTTTGTAGACCAACCACCCCTATCGACCATGAAGAATAAATTGGACCAAGTAGACTTTGATATCCTTGCATTATTGTCTGAAGATGCACAGATGCCCTATACCGAAGTGGCGAAACGAGCCTTTGTTTCCGCGGGCACGGTACATATGCGAATGAAAAAAATGAAGGAGATGAACGTGATCAAGGGCACCACCCTTAGCCTGGACTATACCCAAATGGGATGGGGACTCACTGTCTTCATAGGAATATTTTTAAAACGGAGCCTCCTGTACAAAGAGGCAATAGACGCCCTGAAGAAAATCCCGGAAGTGGTAAAGGTACATCACATCACGGGAAAATATGACATCTTTATAAAGGTACATGCAAGGGACAGCGATCATTACAGGGATGTTTATCAGGATTCGATACTGTCGATACAGGGCATTAAGAATACCGAGGCATTCATCTCCCTGGAGGAAAACCTGAACAGACATATAGTTTTTAGGCCACTCTGAAGGTCTTTATAGGGCCACATTGAAATAAAGGCACCTATGGATTTCCATTTTTGACCAATAGGTATTGCCACATTCGCAATTTATAGTGCCCATGTGCACTATATGTTAAAAATATGGTTTAATAATCTAAAAATCACTAAATTGGTATGACATATGCCCCTGTGGACATATGGATTTTAATCCAAATAACATGTCTATGAATTCCTTTGATTCCACGCTTCCAAAAAAATCCCTTTGCGCAGCCTTTGTACTTTTGCTGTTTCTTGGGGTCTCCCCACATCTATTGTCCCAAAGCCCCGATACCGGACAGCAAGAAAATGAATTCAGGCAATATAGCGGGGAGGTGACCGACAGTGACTCGAAAAAGCCATTGGTCTTCGCCACTGTTGGGTTGGACGGCAGCAATATCAGTACGGTGACCAATGCGGACGGGGATTTTTCCCTAAAGATCCCACTTGATATAGAACAGGGATCCATTACGGTTGCGTTTTTGGGATATTCCTCCAAATCCATTCCCCTTAGCGAACTAAAGCCGGAAAACAACAAGATATCCTTGGATGTTAGCATCATACAACTCACCGAAGTGAACATCTCCTTCCCCAAGAGCGCGGAAACCTTAGTACGTGAAACCCTTAAAAGAAAGGGGGAAAATTATTTTAACGATCCCACCGTCATGACCGCATTCTATAGGGAGACCATCAAGCGGCGAAGGCGGAACGTTTCCCTTTCCGAGGCCGTGGTGAACATCTACAAAGCGCCTTATGATTCGGAAAAAAGGGATGTGGTACAATTGTACAAATCACGAAAAAGTACGGATTACAGCAAATTGGACACCTTGGCCCTCAAACTGGAGGGTGGCCCGTTTAACGCACTTTTTGTAGACCTTATGAAATATCCCCAGTTTATATTCAATGAGGGGTCCATTTCCAATTATGTTTTCAGTTTTGACAATTCCACAAGGGTAAACGACAAAGAGGTGTACGTTGTGAACTTTAAGCAGCGAGAAAACGTACCCACTCCCCTATATACGGGAAAACTCTATATAGATGCGGACAACCATGTTCTTACTAGTGCCATCTACTCCCTTAACATTACGGATGTCGAAATGGCCGCACAGCTTTTTGTACGAAAGAAACCTGCCAATGCCAACGTATGGCCCACCGACGTGGCCTACCGGGTGGATTATAGGGAAAAGGACGGTAAATGGTATTACGGGTACAGCAATGTGCTCTTGGAATTTAAGATCAACTGGGACGATCGTCTCTTTAACTCCGTATATAGCCTAACAGCGGAGATGGCCGTGACCGACTGGGAAAAGAACCTGGAAAAAAATTCCCTTAAATCCCGCGATCGCATGAAATCGAACATCATTCTAGCGGATGAGGCCGTTGGTTTCTCCGATCCCGATTTTTGGGGGGAATACAATATCATAGAACCGGAAAAATCCATTGAATCCGCTATCAGAAAAATCCAGCGACAGCTAAAACGGAACAAAAATGGTGGTGTTGCATCCCTGCCATAATTTTTAATGGTTGGTACCTTACCGTAAAAAGGGCTTACAAATTTATAGTAAAGAACGTGACCGCCACTTGCGGGGAACGGTTACCCTGAAGAACCTATCATCCCCTAAATCTGCGGAAAGAAAAAATCGGCACAAAGGCCGGTTTTTTTTTGCCTGTACATGTTCGGGGGCACTTCTATATCCATTTAGGCGGTAGAGTGTAGCGTTTTTTATATTTTCATGCCCTATAAGATGATGGCATGAAAAGTAGAAGAAAATTCATAGGGGCTACCTTGGGCATAACGGCAGCAAGTCTGTTTCCCCAATCCCTTTGGGCAGGGGAACATAACAGATGCCCCGAAATGCTCCTGCCCCCCAGGTTAAAAAAGGGAGATACCATTGGATTGATCGCTCCTGGGTACTCCATTAGTGCCGAAGTGGTGGAAGATATAAAGAAAACCATTCTGGAAATGGGGTTCCTTCCATACCACACTCCCCGCATTTTGGGGGTTAACGGTTATTTTAGCGGTTCGGACACCGACCGGGCCAATGACCTGAACGAGATGTTCGCAAACCCGAAGATCAATGGCATCTTATGTGCCCGTGGGGGATATGGGTGTACACGGATCCTGCATTTGCTGGATTATGGAACGATACGTAATAATCCCAAGGTACTGATCGGTTTCAGCGATGTGACGGCCCTTTTGAACGGCATCCACAAGGAGACCGGACTGATAGGTTTCCACGGTCCCGTGGGCAGTACTTTGGACGACCCCTATAGTATTTCCCAATTGGAAAAGGTATTGATCCACCCAGAACCCGACCTGATCATAAAAAATTATCCCGATCTCGAAAGAAAGCTCCTTGCAGATCCCATGTACGAAAGGTATGTCATCAGGGCCGGGAAAGCGTACGGCAAGCTCGTGGGCGGAAGCCTGACCTTGATGACGGCCCTTATCGGCACCCCCCATGAGATCGATTGCACCGATGCGATCGTTTGTATAGAGGACGTGGACGAGGCCCCTTACCGCATAGACCGCATGTTGACACAATTGATACAGGGAGAAACCTTTAAAAATGCGGCTGGCATCGCCTTTGGGGTGTGTTCGGGATGCAAACCGAAGCCATACAGAAAATCCTTCTCATTAAAGGAAGTGGTCTTGGACAGGATTGCACCTTTGGGCATACCTGCCGTGTACGGAATGAGCTTTGGACATGTGAAGAACAACTTTACTTTTCCCATTGGCATGGAAGCCACCTTGGACGCCACGGCAATGCAGATCCAACTTGCCGGCACAGCTGTACTTTAATTTTGGAAAGTAGGTGTGGCTTAGTGCCCGTCCTATTTTTCAAATGCCTTTAGGGTCTTTATGATAATGGATGCACAATCCAACAATTGTTCGCGGTCCATTACCAAGGGGGGCGCGAACCTTATGATATTGCCATGGGTCGGTTTCGCCAACAATCCATTGTCCTTTAGGGCAAGGCAAATATCCCACGCCGTGCTGCTCTCCTCCGTATCGTTTATCAGGATTGCGTTCAACAATCCTTTCCCCCGCACCAATTTCACAAGATCTGTGGTATTTATATATTCGGTCAGGGTTTCCCTGAACAGTTCCCCCAAGTAAAATGCATTTTCGGCAAGCCTTTCCTCTTTCACCACTTCCAGGGCGGCCATACCAACGGCAGCGGCTACCGGATTGCCCCCAAAGGTACTTCCATGGTTGCCAGGGCGGATAACGTCCATAATGGTATCATTTGCCAAAACGGCCGATACCGGATAAGCTCCTCCCGAAAGGGCCTTGCCCAAAATAAGGATATCGGGTTTTACTTCAGGGGTGCCGCTGCAATGACGATCGCTGCACGTACAGTTGCCACAACTGGCCAATAACCTGCCCGTGCGTCCTATCCCGGTCTGTACCTCATCGGCAATAAAGAGCACACCATATTTTTCACAAAGGGCCTTCGCCCCTGCCAGATACCCCTCGGAGGGCACATATACTCCGGCTTCCCCTTGAATGGGTTCCACAAGAAATCCTGCGATATTGGAATTGTTCCGCAACACATTCTCCAGGGCATTTAGATCATTGTAGGCGATTTTAACGAAGCCCTCGGTATAGGGCCCAAAATTTTCCTTGGCGACGGCATCATTGGAAAAGGAAATGATGGTGGTGGTACGACCGTGGAAATTATTGTTGCAGACCACTATTTCCGCTCCGTTCTTGGGAATCCCTTTTTTTTCGTACGCCCATTTCCTGCATAACTTCAAGGCAGTCTCCACCGCTTCCGCCCCAGTGTTCATGGGCAATACTTTGTCAAATCCGAATGTCTCGGCCACATACTTTTCGAACCTTCCCAGCATATCGTTATAAAAAGCCCTGGAAGTTAGGGTCAGCGTCTGTGCCTGATGTACCATGGCAGCCACAATTTTGGGGTGGCAATGGCCTTGGTTTACGGCCGAATAAGCCGATAAAAAGTCGTAATACCTATTTCCCTCAACATCCCAAACAAACACTCCTTTACCTTCTTTTAAGACTACGGGCAAGGGGTGATAGTTATGGGCACCGTACCTATTTTCCAATGCGATCGCTTCCCCAGAGGAGGAAATTTCCAAAACTGACATGATATCAATATGTTTAAAATAATCTTTTGTGATTCCTGCTTGAGGAGAGAAATCATCCTTGGAAGAGCTTGCAAATTACAAATTTTTACGGTGTCCCAAAATAATTTTTCCAACCGTTCGGGAATACTTCATTGAACCCCAGATTAATGGCCAAAGGGGAAGGGGCCTTTTCATCCTTTGTATATTAAAAATGAAATGTTTGTTTATATGTGGATTAAATTTAACTTTGAGAACGTGCCGTACGCCCCCTTTTTGCATCCCCTATGATATGTTACCCATGGATTACCTAAAAGAAGAACTGGAGGAAGTAATATCCAATGGAAACCTCCATTTTTACACCGAACGGCTACATATCTTGGAGGGTATCTTTAATTGGGATCTTGACACCGCCAAAAAATGGAACCATATAAACTTTTGGGAATTATTGGGATATCAAGTAGCGGATACCGCGTCACTTGATCGTCAATGGGAACGCTACCTATATCCCGATGACCTTCTATCCCTGGAAAAAATGATCAGCGATGTCCTTCCAAGGGGCGAGGGAACTTTGGAGCACGAAGGAAGATATTACCACAAAAGCGGGAAAATCATTTGGTTACGTATAAAGGCCGTACTTCGTAGATCCGCACATGGGGCCATGAGGCTCACCGGGGCCTACAGTGATATAAGCGCCCTTAAAACATCCGAACAAAAATTCGAGGCAACCCTTAGAAGATATGAACATCTACTACAGGGCACCCATATTGGCACTTGGGAATGGAACGTGCAGACCGGACAAATGATCTATAATGAAAGATGGGCGAATATTTTGGGATATTCGCTTTCGGAAATAAGTCCTATAACGGACAAGACCTTGGTTACATATACACATCCAGAAGATCTGGTACGCTCCAACCAACTACTGCAAGATCATTTGGAGGGCAAGGTTCCCCTTTACAGATGCGAGACGCGAATGAAGCATAAACGGGGATTGGATATGGATCCTGGATCAAGGAAAAATAGTGAGCCGTACAGGGACCGGCGATCCGGAATGGGTGGCCGGCCTACATGAGGACATTACGGATCGAAAAAACAACGAACTGCTGCTGCTTGGGTACAAGGACCTTCTGGAAAGGACCAACGATGCCGCTAATATAGGCGTATGGGAACTGGACCTGGAAACCAAAAAAGTGTACTGTAGCGCGGTCATCCAAAAATTGGCCAACCTTCCAAGTGGTCACCATCCCTCATTGGAAGAGGCGATCACGTTCTTCCGGGAAGGGCGAAGTACAAATATGATCACCTTGGCCATCAAGGATGCCATTCAAAAGGGCATTGGCTTTGACGTTGAACTTCAGGTAGTCACCCAGGAGAAGGGGATACTATGGACAAGGAACATTGGTATCTCCGAGTTTAAAAATGGCCAATGTAACAGGTTATATGGTTTTTTTCAGGATATAGACGAAAAAACACGGGCCAACAAAGAGCTTGTCTTTAAGGAAGAACAGTTTCGGAAAATATTCGAGTATGCCTACGTGGGAATGGCACTGGTGGGACTTGATGGTAAATGGCTAAGGGCAAACCCAAGTCTGTGTGAATTTTTGGGATATTCGGAACAAGAGCTGCTCACCTTTAAATTTCAGGACATTACCCATCCCGATGACCTGGATATGGACCTGCAACTGGTGTCGGAAATACTGGCAGGAAGCCGGGAAAGTTATCAGTTGGAAAAAAGGTACGTGCACAAGTCAAAGAAAATTGTATGGACGTTATTATCCGTTTCCCTGGTACGGTCGGGCCATGGAAGACCATTACACTTTGTTTCCCAGATACTGGATATCACCAAAAGAAAGTTGGCCGAGAAGAAAGTATCCGATCTACTGGAAGTGACCAAAGAACACAATGCACGCTTGGAAAATTTTGCGCATATCGTCTCCCATAACCTTCGATCCCATTCCAGCAACCTTCTCATGCTGCTGGACCTTATAAAACACCAATATCCGGAAACCGCCAATAATGACTATTTCCCTTTATTGAGCACCGCAGTCACCAATTTGGAGGACACCATTGGGCATTTGAACGAAATTACCGTACTTGGCGGTACCACCCAGACAAAATTGGCCGCCCTAAACCTAAGGAGATACGTCAAGAAGGCGATCCATGGCATCAAGGCGTCGCTTTTGGAGCTCGATGGCACCGTGGTGAACCATACCGAAACCACTATCGAAATAGAGGTCGTGCCCGCCTATCTGGAAAGCATACTATTAAATTTGCTCACCAATGCCATTAAATATTCGGATCCGCAGAGAGCTCCCCAAATTATCATCCGGTCCGAAACAACGGCGGACCATATCTTACTTTCCATTCAAGATAACGGGTTGGGACTGGACCTGGAGGCGCACGGGGACAAAATTTTCGGCATGTACAAGACCTTCCATTACCATCCCCACGCAAGGGGGGTGGGACTGTTCATGGTTAAGAACCAAATAGAGGCCATGGGCGGTAAGATCCAAGTTGAAAGCAGGGTGAACATAGGAACGACCTTTACTTTATATTTTAAAAATGCGAAAAATTAATACGGTCTGCATTATTGACGATGACCCCCTTTTTGTTTTTGGAACAAAACGAATAATGGAACTGGTAGGTTTCTGTAACCAATTTATGGTCTTTAAAGATGGATTGGAAGCTTCCAATTCCCTTAAAAAAGAAATCTCGGAGGGCCACCCACTTCCGGATATCATCTTTGTCGACCTAAATATGCCGGTCATGGACGGATGGCAGTTTCTGGATGAAATGGAAACAGTACTACATGGTGGCGGTACGGTAATCTATGTGGTATCCTCTTCCATTGACCCTAAAGACATGATCAGGCTACGGGACCATAAGTTCATACATGGGCATATAGGAAAACCGATCACCATTGAAAAAATTAAGGAGCTTGCCCTTTCCCTGCAATAAGGAACATTGGCCCGTAGTAACTTTAACCACAATTTAGTATGTTGCTTCCCTTAATTCGCCAAAAGATTTTACTTTTGCCCAATGCGTAAAAAGAACAACAGACAGATCTTTGAGAATGTGCAGGTGGTGGATGCCGGGGCCAAGGGCAAGACCATTGGAAAAGCCCCTGACGGGAGGGTAATCTTTCTTACCAATACCGTGCCAGGCGACATCGTGGACGTACAGACCACCAAAAAACGAAAATCATATTTTGAAGGGGTCGCCGTACATTTCCATACCCTGTCGGATAAACGGACATCGCCCGAATGCCAGCATTTTGGGGTTTGTGGCGGGTGTAAATGGCAGGATATGGGGTATTCCCACCAGCTTTACTACAAACAGAAGGAAGTCGAAAACAACCTGGTCCGTATAGGCCATTTGGAACTACCTCCGGTGACGCCCATTCTAGGCTGTAAGGAACCTTATTTTTACAGGAACAAGATGGAATTTTCCTTTTCCGACAGCAGATGGCTGACGTTGGAGGAAATAAACTCCCAAGAAGAGATAGCGGACAGGAATGCCCTTGGTTTCCATATTCCCGGAATGTGGGACAAGATACTGGATATACAAAAATGTCATCTTCAGAAAGATCCCTCCAACGCCATAAGGTTGGCCATTAAGGATTTTGCCGTACGTAACGGACTCGCTTTTTTCAACCCACGAAACCAAGAGGGGCTGCTAAGGACACTTATGATCCGCACTTCCTCTACCGGGGAACTTATGGTGCTCCTGCAGTTTTATCGGGACGATAAGGCACAAAGGGAACTGTTGCTGGACTATGTGGCAGAAGCTTTCCCACAAATAACGTCGCTTCTTTACGTGATCAACCAAAAGCAGAACGATACCATTTATGATCAAGAGGTTATCCTTTTTTCGGGAAGGGACCATATTTTTGAAGAAATGGAAGGGCTCAAGTTTAAGATCAATGCGAAATCATTTTATCAGACCAATTCCGAGCAGGCGTACGAACTGTATAAAATAACTCGGGATTTTGCCGGCCTTACGGGAAATGAATTGGTGTACGACCTGTATACGGGCACGGGAACAATTGCGCAATTTGTTTCCAGGAAAGCGAAAAAGGTGGTAGGAATAGAAGCGGTTCCCGTGGCCATTGCAGATGCCAAGGAGAATGCCAGATTGAACGGGATAGAAAATGTCGATTTTTTTGCGGGCGATATGAAGACCCTGTTCAACAAGGATTTTATCGCCGCCCATGGATCTCCCGATGTCATCATCACGGACCCCCCTCGGGACGGCATGCATAAGGACGTGGTGGCACAGATCCTGGAAATTGGTCCGGAAAAAGTGGTGTATGTCAGCTGTAACAGTGCCACACAGGCAAGGGACCTGGAAATGATGAAACAAATGTACAGGATTACGGCCGTCCGATCGGTGGATATGTTTCCCCAGACCCACCATGTTGAAAATGTTGTACTTTTGGAAAGAAGGGAAACCCACCCACATATACTATAGATAATGCAACATCTTACAAAAACGATAGCCCTATTGGCATGCACCATTTCCATTCTTTCTTTTTATGGATGCGAAAAGGATGATATCTGTGTGGAAGGCGATACCCCGTTATTGGTAATCGGGTTTTATGATATTGAAAATCCTGAGGTGGCCCAAGAGGTAACGGCCCTTAGGGTAGTAGGGGTGGAAAAGGATACCACGGTGAATACGGTGGCGGACAGGACAAATCTGGACGAGATAACGATACCGTTGCAAATAGATGCCGATACCACCTCTTATGTGCTCATTTCCAATTCGGCCTCTGATGAAAGCGGAATGGAAACCGGAAATGTGGACGTGATAACATTTAATTACACCACCCAGGAAGTTTTTGTTTCCCGGGCCTGTGGCTTTGTTGCCAATTTTGATACACTTACGTTCGAACTTCCCACCGATGACGATGCCTGGATTCAGGATGTGGAAATTGTACAAACACTCGTAAAAGACCAAGTTTCTGCCCATGTTAAGATATATCATTAGTAGTTGCCTGCTCTGCGGTATTTTTTTGGGCAGGTCCCAAGAATCCATCGATCTTCAACCGAAGGATACCGTGGTTCACAGGGAAATATATGGCCTTCGGGTGGGTCTGGACCTTAGTAGGCTGGGACAATCGTTTTTTACCGATGGGTACACCGGACTTGAATTGGTGGGCGATTTTAGGCTTAACCAAAAATTCTATCTGGCCGCGGAACTCGGAAACGAAAAAAGCACTAGGCAGGAGGACCTCTACAATTACACCTCTTCTGGCAGTTACCTGAAATTGGGCGCCGATTACAATACGTACCAGAACTGGTTGGGAATGCAGAACAGTATTTTTCTGGGGAGCCGTTTGGCCTATAGTACTTTTAGCCAGACCCTTAACGATTATAATATTTACAGTAGCAACCGGTATTGGAATCCCGCCAATTTTGTGGTCGGGTCCAACCCCAACAGGGAATTCGGGGGCCTATCCGCCGTATGGTTGGAGGTGCTGCTGGGGACCAAGGTTGAACTGTTTGCCCATATATATCTTGGGGCCAGTGTACGGCTTGGTTACCTGTTCACCAACCAAGGCTCGCAGGAATTTCCCAATCTTTGGGTTCCCGGATTTAACCGTATTACAGATGGGAGCAACTTTGGGGCCAGTTATAACTACTCCATATCCTATCTTATCCCCCTTTATAAAAAAGCCCGCAAACCCATCGATAAAGAAACGGACAATTAGGACCCTTAAAGTTCTTTGACCCCCTTCCTAAAGACCCATTTCATAAAAAGTCTTTCGCCACCGTGGGTCTTGACGACCCCAAATTTTGGGGCCAGCAGGTTGGCGACCAACGCCGAGACCAGGGCCAATACGAATGTGCCGGCATTAAAATAATGCCCCAAAAGGAGCCGTATAAGTATAAAAAGGACGGCAAATCCCAAAAAATTATATAGAAGTGCCCTGTATTTTGCCCTCATTTGATCAGGAGGTTTGATTGAACTTTGCCTTTTTACTGCCCTCGTACATCACGTACTTTACCAACTTGGACTCCAGATGGCTATTAAAGACCTTTATTTTACGGGAAGGCCTAAGACCTACGAATTTAAGGGCTTCCAGATTTGAAGTGATGAACCAGGCATCCGTTCCCGGGTATTTTTTCTTAAGGGTATCCCCAATTGAGGCATAAAAACCTTCCATCTCTATATCCAACCGTTCGCCATAAGGTGGGTTAAAGACCATGTGCAGGTGGTTTTCCGTAAATTTCTCCGTTTCAAAGAAGTTCTTCCTTTCCACGGTGATGTACTCGCCCAGATTGGCATTGAGGATATTGTCCTTTGCTTTCTGTACCGCGGACGGGGCCTTGTCGTACCCATAGATCTTATGGTGGAATTCCCTTGTTTTGTTCAGACTGGCATCCACTATCCTTTCAAATAGGGCAGCATCAAAATCGGCCCATTTTTCAAAGGCAAATTCCTTTCTATTGATATTTGCCGGAATGTTACAGGCGATCATGGCCGCCTCGGCAAGCAGCGTTCCACTGCCGCACATGGGATCCAGAAAGTCGCATTGTCCGTCCCATCCGCTCAGCAGCAACAATCCCGCGGCCAGCGCTTCGTTAATGGGCGCAATATTGGTGGCGGTCCTATAACCACGCTGGTGCAGTGACCTGCCGGAAGTATCAAGGGAAACATTGCAGTGGGTGTTTTGAATATGTATATTGAGCCTGATATCCGGGAACTTTATGTCCACATCGGGCCTCCGTCCTGTCTTGTCCCTAAATTTGTCCACAATGGCATCCTTCACCTTTTGTGACACATACAGGGAATGGGTGAAATTTTCCGAGTTTACGGTGGTATCTATTGCGAAGGTGGTATCTGCGGACAGATAAGGTTCCCAGTCCAGGGCATATATTTTTCCATAAAGATCCTTCTCATCCAACACCGTGAACGAATATATGGGCTTCACGATCTTTATGGCCGTACGCAGGCATAGGTTGGCCTTGTACATAAAACCCTTGTCCCCTTCAAAAGAGACACTTCTCACCCCTTCCTCTATATTGCCAGCGCCCAAATTGCGCAGTTCCTTTGCCAAAATTTCCTCAAAACCGAACAGGGTCTTGGCCACCATTTTAAAATTTTTGTCCATACCTTCCATAAAAAGTACCGCAAAAATACATTATTTTTGCCCCAATTGCACGGTACACCCTAATAGTACGTGGACCAAACCCACCATCAATGATATATTTACTGCCAATACTTGCGGTGCTGTTGAGTTTTACCTTTGTATTGATCGTAAAACCAAAAAACAGGGAATCCATTAAGTTATTGTTGGCATTTAGCGGGGCTTTCCTCCTTGCCCTTACCATTTTTGAGCTTTTTCCCGAAGTCTACAAAAATGCCGATCCCAAGACCGTTGGCATTTTTGTGATGCTTGGAATCCTGTTCCAGATTTTCCTCGAATTTTTTTCAAAGGGAGCGGAGCACGGACACGTACACCTGCATTCGGACAGTTCCCATTTTCCTTGGCTCCTGTTCATAAGCCTATCGGTGCATTCACTTTTGGAAGGACTGCCCATAGAAAAGCACCACACCATTTTATATGGAATCTTGGTTCATAAGGTACCCATAGCCATCATTCTCAGCATCTTTTTGATCAATTCCAAGATCAAACCCATACATTCGGTGTTCTTTATCGTTCTTTTTTCAATAATGACCCCTTTGGGAAGTTTTATGGCATCCCATGTTAAAATGGTGGATACCTATTATACCGGCATTACGGCATTGGTCATAGGGGTGTTCCTACATATCTCTACCGTTATATTGTTCGAAAGTTCGGAAGGGCACAAGTTTAACCTACGTAAAATGCTGGTGATCATTTTTGGAATTGCCATCGCGTATTCATTATAATGTTCAGTCGGGAAGAATCGAGGCAGCTAAGGGAACTCTTTTGGATATCATTTGGAAAATCATATCCAAAAAAATGGGTGCTCTACAATACCAAGATCAAGGATTTTTCCTTTAAATTTTACTTCGATACCTCTGTGGCCAGGGTTATGTTGGATCTGGAGACCCTGGACCTGGAAAAGAGACGGGCCCTTTGGGACGCCTTGGTTTCGATAAGGTCGATCTTGATCGATCAATACCTGCCAGCGGCTATTTTTGATGATGGCCATGTGCTGGAGAATGGAAAGCAAATATCCCGGATCTATGTGGAATTGCAAGGGGTATCCATACACGACAAGAACACTTGGCAACGGACCATGGTCTTTTTAAACGAAAACATGTTGTTGTTCGAGGCTTTCTTTGAGGACTACGGTGATATGCTCGGTTCCTAGACCACATCGGTAAAAATGAACATCCAGTGGCATATGGCCCCTGCAAGTACAAAAAGATGCCATATAAAATGGTTATAGGGAATGGCCCTCAGGGCATAAAAGAGTATCCCAACGGTATAAAATGCCCCTCCCAACATCAAATAGGACAGTCCCAAAAAGGAAGTGCCCCCAACTAAATTCTCGAGGTCGAATACAATGAGCCATCCCATGATCAAGTAGAGCAAAAGGGAAATGGGTTCATACTTTCCCGTCAAAAATAGCTTTAAAAAAGTGCCCACGAGGGCAATGCCCCAAACCACTGAAAAAATGGCCAGTCCATTGCCTTCCCACAGTGTGATCAAGGTTACCGGCGTATAGGTGCCCGCAATGAGGTAAAAAATGCTGATGTGGTCCAGGACACGAAGCCTGTGCTTGCGTATGGGATCGGATGAAAGATGGTAAAGCGTGGAAGCGGTAAACAGCAAGATGAGGGATAGCCCATAGATTGCCAGACCAAAGGTTGCATAGGCCGTTTTATGGGAATTGGCAAAGAAAAGGACGGAGGTGCCAACAAGACCCAATAAAACTCCCACGGCATGTGAAAGCGCATTCAGTTTTTCCTCTTTTTCCAACATCCTGCAAAATTACATATTCTGCTAAGAAACCGCTCCGGTTCCCTATGGATAAAGCAATAAGGCCGATTAGATCCTTTATCCGCCTAGGGAGATAAAAAAATGAAATTAGCGAATGTATCCGCAGATCTCCTTTCCAATCTCCAAAAGATCGTGCACTTCCCTCTCGGTAAAATTATAGGGAACGGGTTTTGCAATGCCCAAAGTACCGTACAGGGTACCGTTCAAGAGCATCGGAACGGCTATGGAGCCCTCCACTTTGGTTTCCTTTGCGGCCGGGCGCGCCACACCGGAAGCATCGGTCTGAAGGTTGCACATTTCAACCGGTTCCCTCCGCTCGGCAGCAATTCCCGCCATGCCCTTGCCTATGGGAATTTCGGACAGCTTGGGAATCAGAAAGTCGGGGATGCCTTGGTGGGCAGCAATTTTCAGTAGGGAGGTGCCCCTTTCCAAAAAATGAAGTGTGCCCGTAGAACAGTCAAATCTGTTAATTATTTCGGATAGTAGTCCATCCCAATTAATTGGTGCCCCCATTAGGAATGCACTTATCGATTCCGTATTCCCCTGCTTATCCATTTCCGCTGATTTATGAATCAAAATTAGGGAATTTTCATTTTAAATCACATTAAGAACCGTATTTCCCCAATCTTCCCTGAAATACCAAAGAACTGCCCTAAATCAAGGCGACAGACCCGCCAATTCCAATTTTAGCCAATACGAGTACCGATGGGTATCGGCTTTATTTCGGCGCACCCATAATCCAATGGTCCCAAATGGCACTATTTTTCATGGTGTTGCCTTTGGCCCTACAAAAGCGGGGTCGGCAATGTGGGACAAGGCCATCCAAGTACGGCACATTAATCCGTATGCCAATCATTTTTAGATCCAGATCATCTTGCGGTGTTTATAATTATTGTTCGGTAATATAAAGCCATCCATCCTGATCTATGGGTCCATCGCCTTCAAGGTCGATCTGGTAGTAATATGAAGCGGATTCGGGCAATCTGCTTTGCCGATCTCTATAGGTGCCGTCCCAATCGTTTTGGTACCCGATCGCACCGAACACCTCATTTCCCCACTGATTATAGACCCGTACTACTGAATTGGGGTAATTTGTTATGTTGATTATGGTCCAGGTATCATTGATGCCATCCCCATTGGGAGTGATGGCCTCCGATACATTCAGTTCAAGGATATCGCACACATCGCCCGCTCCATCCCTATCCACATCTTCCTGCTTGGGATTTGCAATCAAGGGACAATTGTCATCCACATCCAAAATTCCGTCCCCATCCGTATCCAGCTGTAAACTGGAACATCCCGTGGGTCCTACCGTGTTTCCCACTAAGGTGTTCGGGCATTCATCGATCGAATCGGCAACCCCGTCCCCATCCTCATCGGAAATCATGGGCGGAGCCGCCTCCTCGACAACAACAATTAAAAAATCCTCCTCAACAAACAATCCTTGTTGATCCGTACTGCGTATGCGGATCGAATAACTATCGCGCTCCCCAAAATTTGGGGCCACGGCAAGTTCCAAACTACTGCCATTGATCGTAAAACTACCGTTGTCCGCATCATTGGTCCCGTCACCTGCAACCAAAATATAGGTATGGGTGTCCAAAACATCCGCATCGGTAGTGGAAAGGCTGCCCACTATGATTCCAATGGCACTGTTCCCCGGTATGTCATTATTGGAAAGTGCTATTGAAATGGGGGCTTCGTTCACGTTCAAAATATCAATGTTAAAAGCTTGGGCGTAATTATTGGCACCATCGTTTACGTTGATATACACTGCATAACTTGACTTGACCTCAAAATCGGGGACCACGGCCAGTTCCAAACGGTTGCCGTTGACCATAAAACTGCTATTGTCCACATCGTTGGTTCCGTCCCCTACCGCCAAACTGTACGTATGGGTGTCAAAAGCATCCATATCGGTAGTGGAAAGGTTGCCAACGGGACTGCCGATCGGACTGTTCTCCGGTACGCTATTATTGGCAAGCGCTATAGAAATGGGGGTTTCGTTCACGTCCGAAATATCGATCGTGAAAGCTTGGGTATAATCATTGGCACCATCGTTCACGTTGATATATACAGAATAGCTCGCCTTGACCTCAAAATCGGGGACCACGGCCAGTTCCAAACTATTGACATTGATCGTAAAGCTACCGTTGTCCGCATCGTTGGTGCCATCGCCTTCCGCCAGATTGTACATAAAGGTATTGGAGGCATCCCCGTCAGTGGCGGTCAGGGTCCCCACCACGGTGCCTATGGGGCTGTTTTCCTCAATACCGCTATTGGAGAGGGCCAATGCCGTGGGCATTTCGTTTACGTCCGTAATATCAATAACGAATGACTGTGCATAATCATTGATGCCATCGTTCACATTGATATATACCGAATAGCTCGCCTTGACCTCAAAATCGGGGACCACGGCAAGTTCCAAACGGTTGCCGTTGATCATAAAGCTACCATTGTCCGCATCGTTGGCCCCGTCTCCTTCAACCAAAGTATAGGTATGGGTATCCGAGACATCCTCATCGGTAGCGGAAAAGTTGCCCACAAGGGTCGCAATGGCGCTGTTTTCCAGTACAACATTGTTGCTGAGACCTAAGGCCGTGGGAGAATCATTGACATCTGTTACGGTTATGGAAAAGGGGGCCTCATAAAAAAGATTTCCGGAATCGGTTACCCGTACCCGGATGGAATAGATTTCCCGAACTTCATGATTTCCGGCTATTTGTATAAGAAGTTCGCCATTGGAGCCAATTGCGAAATGATCGTTATCGGTATCGCCAGCACCGGCCACCAAAGTATAGGTGGCCGTGTCCCCCATATCGGGATCCGTTGAGGTAAAGGAACCCACGGTATCGCCTGCTACATTGTTCTCGGCAACCAGATCATTGGACAGGAAAATATTGCTGGGGGCCCTATTGTTCATGATCGTTATGGTAGGATCATCGGGATCCCCGTCGCCATTGGTATCCATATCTGCAGTATCCTGAGGGTTGTCCGAGCTATCGGAGATCATATGCCCGTTGGTCAATAGGGCGGTGGCGGTGGCGGAATTGGTTACGGAGCCCTGGTCCAGATCGTCCTCGGTAATGCTATGGCCGGCGGTAAAGGTGGTTGTCTCCCCTATCGCCAAATTTGGGATAAGGTTGGGTACTATACTCCCGGAATCGGCATTCAGATCGGTGATCCCTATATTGGAGAGCACGGTATTTCCGGTATTCGTGACCACAAGATCGTATATGATCGACTCCCCCAAGGTTCCATAACTACCGTCCGCAGCAGGTCGGGCCTGCTTTGTTACGGATAGGGCACTGTTGGTAATGCTCAACTGTACTGTGGGAGCGTCGGCAATCGTATTGCCATCTGTTTCATTCTGCGTGTTCGTGACCGTATTTATAAAATCGGTATCCTCAAAAACTTCGTCCACCGTAGCCACCAAGGTAAGGGTATGTTCTTCTCCACTGCGCATGGTGCCTATGGTCCAGTTGGGAGAATTCCACGTTCCAAAACTAGGGGTGGCACTAACCAAGGTCAGACCCTCGGGCAATTGATCGGTAATTACCAGGTCCGTAATGGGGTCAAACCCCAAAAATTCAACCCCAACGGTAAAGGTAACGGTATCCCCTTCCAGTACCTTTGGGCTATCCACCCTATTGCTGACAACAATTTCAGGGTTGCAATCGTAGGCAGATTGCACTGCGGATTCATAGGTACACGAACCTTGGGTAACCCTTACATAATAATCCCCCGCAATGGTGGGCGTAAAGGAAGAACCGGCTTCATCGGGAATGGGTACCCCGTCCCTAAACCATTCATAGGAAGAAAATCCTTCGGTAACGTCCATGGTGGCACCTGGAAGGCAGCCCCCGCCCGTAATGTTCAGTTCAATGACGGGTACCGTATCAAAACCGGAAAAATAACCTCCGATCCCCACGACCCCGGAGGCTCCCAAAAAACCGACCGCAATAGGCCCAGTTGCCCTGACAGAAACATTTCCGGAAAGGCCGGGCGCATAAAATGTCTTCCATTCGGAGGACCCTTCTACCGTGCGCTCCACCAAGGTGGTGGCATCAAACGTGCCCGCACCCGCGGTGACCACTATTTCCCCATTTGGTATGGAAGCTGAGGCCACGATGGTAATGCCACCGTTTACGGTAAGCCCAACCACATCATTTATACTGGGTATATTATCAAAAGTACTTGGCATCAAACAATTGACGGGAGAAATAAAATTCATATCCACGGTAGCATCATTGGTAGAGCCGGCAATGCATTGATATGCGTAAATATCGTTGGAAGCGGTAACATACATATTGCCCCCAGAGGAGGAGGAGGAATAATTTGTGCCGGGAACTATCACATAATCTCCGTTTTGTATGGTTGCAAAGGGGTCGGTGGAACCATTTACGAACACTTGGGTGTTGTTTTGGGTGGCAATGATCACGGCAAATTCGGTATAATCCACCCCATTTCCACGTACAAAAACATATTCCTTTCCCAACACATTTTCGGGAATGGGCTGATCGATGGCCACGTCCCAACCACCCCCGGACTGAAAAGCCCGAAGCAACAATGCTCCATTGCTGACCGATATTTTTTTATTGGAACGAATGGATGCACCTAGCCAACCATCTATATTTGCCGTTAAGCTGGCAGAAGGAATGGCTTCCAATACATACGATTCGCCGGCATTCAGGCTGATCTGCAGTACATCGTCGGTAATCCCTATGGGGTCGTTCCCTAAACGGAACCGACACCCCGGATCATACCCAAAGATGTCCACAATGGTATTGTCCTCAGTGGCCATGATGCCCAATGAGGTGCTTACCGTTGTACTATTTGAGAGGTAATTGGGGAGCCCGCCCCATTTAAAAGCGGTACCAAGTGCCTGACGCCCTTTAGAGGTAAGGGATCCTGCCTGTGAAGTGCTCCTACCCCTATAATTGACATAAAAGCGTTGCCCTGCCGCGGATTGAAATCGAAGACCGCTTCCACTTAGCACCGCCCCAGTATTGGGGTTGGATACTAGTGTTATATTATTGTCCCCATCTCCCAAACGGTATTGGGCCGGCGCCGTGTTCGAAATGGATAAGGTGGTCAACGGAACGGTTCCGGTCCCCTGAAAAACTTCCACATCAAATGGTTCCGTCTCCGGGGTCGACAGGTAAATTGCCTGCTGTATGATGGCATTGTTGTTGGTATGCTGTTTTAACGGCGGAAGGTAATGCAGATCGCTCAACTGTGCAAAACCTGCGGTGACACCTAAAAAAACCAGGAACACCACGGTAAATGTCAAAAGGTCGGGCCGGGGCAATTTAGAGGCTGCCCTTAAAAGGTCTCTCCATAAAACGTAGGTAGGGGAATTTTTGGGGAACATATATGGTTTGGTTGGTTCTTTGGTGCACTGGGTCGATCTCAAAACCTTTTATACTACTATTTGGTCCAAAAATGGTGGCGGTAACGTACCCCCACAACCCGTGGTAAGAAAGAATACTCGGTACGGCGCACATCGTTAAAACTTATTGCTTAAAAAAATATCATTGTACTACAAATGGTTGACATTGGTTTCCTATATCTTTTGAAAGACAAGCAAATCAACCGATTTTTTTTTTGATATTATGGTCAGAAATGACGGTTTATCGGATTTCAATAAGTAATTTTAACGAATCAATAACAAGAGTCGGAATCGATAGGAAGAAATCTTCCCTTTGCGGGAAGGTTGCACATCCCAGACCCATGTTATATGATCGTTTACGGTCGCCCATAAATATTCCAACTAACACCACCACTGTCCATGTTATACCATTTTATTGTGCTTGCCTGTGGAACCGTTGGAATTGCAGTTTCCTTTACGGTGGCACGTTTTATAAGGTCCAATAGGATATTCAATTTCTATCTTTTGATAATTCTTTTGTACATTTCCCTTGCCTATTTGGCCTTTGCAACAAGAAACTTGGGAATCCAATCCTTTACGGAAGGTTATATAACACCTATAAAGACATTTTCCGTATTTATGTTCCCTTTGATGTACCTTTATTTTGAAAGCTTGCTGAAGAACGATACTCGGTTTAAAAAATGGCATCTTCTGCATTTTATTTTCCCCCTACTTTATTTTGTTTCCCTAATTTCCCTTATAGAAATCGGTGCATTTTCCCCCTCTTTACAATCCCTTTTTTATGCGGGATATGCCCTGTTCTGCTTTGCCACCCTGTTGGCCACTCTATGGATGCTACGTAGAAACCTGTTCGATACGGCCATAAGGGAAAACTACGGACAGAAGGAATGGACACTTATGAGGAATTGGATCATGACCTTGTTGGCCACCTATGTGATGGTAGTCCTAAGGATGGTGGTCGTGATCTTCTTCGAATTGCGGACGGGGACTTTCAGTGGGCTGGACAATTATATCTGGATATCCTCCCTCATCTGGCTGTTCGTCTTTCTAAAGATATTGAATTCGCCCGAAATCCTGTACGGCTACGGTTCCATGGAAAAAAAAGTAAAGGCCTACATGGGTACCAACATTCCCGTGACGGATCATTGGGCGCTTAAGGATGCGCACGGAATATCAAATCCCCAGGATCGGAAATTGGCGCAGAAGATGGTGGAGAACAACGCACGGTACATAGAACAATTGGAAAAAATGACCTTGGGGAGCGACCATTTTTTAGATCCGAAATTCGATCTTCAGGAACTGGCCGCCCTTATGAACGTGCCCAAAAGCCATGTGGTACACCTTTTTAAATATCACTGCAACCTATCATTTTCTGAATACAAGAAAAGGACACAGATCCAACACGCCGTTAAATTGATCAACGAAGGTTATTTGGGCAGCAATACCTTAAATGCGCTGGCCAACCAAGTTGGGTTCTCCTCCTACAATCCATTTTTTCTGGCCTTTAAAAAGTATACCGGTAAAACGCCCAATATGTATGTTTCCAATTCCTTAAACGATAAGGTTGTGGACAGGTAAACGTTCCACATAATACGCAAACCCGTTATTTTTGCGGATTGGAATAGCAAACCGAAAAATTCGAACAGCTTGGAAAGAAATCAATATCAAACAAAAAACCCGCAAAACAAAACAATATGATGTAAAAATGAAAAATATTGAAATGTTCATTGGGCAGCAAATCAAGGAACGGACACTACTGACCTGCCTGGATAAAGTTTCATTTTCCGTCCTTTTCTTGCGGAATTGGACGGAATAGGTTAGCTTGTACCGTAATTTTTCCCAAAGCGGAATATCCTAATAGATACTGTAGTGATGAAGCGACACCAGACCATCTTAAACAAGTTGGAAAAAGAAAAATACATTGAGGTTTTGGACCTTTGCCAATTATTGGATGTTTCCGCGGTCACCATCAGGAAAGACCTGAAATTATTGGAAGAGAAAGGCCTGCTCTTTCGTACCCATGGGGGCGCATCCTTGGAAAACCCGTATATCAACGACCGCCATGTACATGAAAAGGAAAAGATTTCGGTAGAGGAAAAAAGTGGCATTGCCCAAGCGGCGGCGCGCACCATATCCGAAAACGATTCCATTATCATCGCTTCGGGAACCACGGTACAGGCCTTGGCCCGGTCCATAAAACCCGTGGGGAAGTTAATGGTCATCACTTCTTCGCTCCATGTGGTTTTGGAGCTGCTAAGGTTCAAGGAGGTGGATGTCCTACAGTTGGCCGGATATGTCCGACACAGCTCCGCTTCCGTGGTGGGCAATTATGCCCAACAGATTCTGGAAAGCGTTTCGTGCAGCAAGCTGTTTTTAGGGGTGGACGGTATCGATCTGGAATATGGATTGACCACCACAAACTTGGAAGAGGCCCAACTAAACCGGAAAATGTTGTCCTCGGCCCAAAGGACCATCGTATTGGCCGACTCCTCGAAATTTGGAAAAAAGAGCTTCGCAAAAATCTGCGGCCTTGAAGAGATAGACGAAATCATTACCGACAACGGGATCCCTCCCTCCATTTTGGAAAAACTGGAGGATATGGGCATTGTGGTAAATATTGTCTAGGATAGCAGACAGAAGTCCTTCGGCCGTTATTCCCAGCCCATTTCCTTTGTGATCTCGTCCAAGTTTTCCTGTAATACCGGTTTAACGAGCAGCCTTCTGGTATAGGGATCCGCCTCGGCCCTCTTCTTGTCCTGTAGATCGGTAGAGGAAGTAATGATCACGACAAAGGTATTGGAGGGATCTGCAAACCGACTCAAATGGCGCAAGAATTCCCATCCGTCCACCTCGGGCATATTGATGTCCAAAAATATCAGGAACCTGTCCCCCATATTATGGAGATTTTTAAGCTGCGCCAAGGCTTCCATGCTTTTTTCATAATACTGTACGCTTGCCGCAAAAGGGTACACCCCTAATAATTTTTTCATCAGGAACAGTACAATGGGGTCATCGTCCACTACAAATGTGTGTTGGGCCATAAACTATGATTTTCCCTGTTGGGATTTATTGATTATATCTTGGATTATGTTGTCCAATTCTACGGAAGAATTCATTATATACTGTAATATTAGCTCTTTTTCGTCCATGGAGGTAGCATTATTTTCCATTGTCTTCACCAGCCCCATGATACGTGCCAATGGGGCCCTTACTATGTGCGATTGGGTCCAGGCAATTTCCTTTAACTTTTTGTTCTGTTCCTCTATGGCCCTTATATGCCGCCTGCGTTCCGTAATATCGGTGGCCAAGGAGACAACCGCATCCCTGCCATCATAGTTGATCCTATTGCTCCTTACATCCACGATGATCTCGTCCCCATTTTTTTTGACATGCCTATATTCATCCTGCAGGGTATCTTCCGTACGTTTAAGGGTGCAGATCTTCTTCTCCATTTCCGGGATTTCCTCTTTCAGTTTTATATCCCGGAGCGTCATGGCCAAAAACTCCTTTTTGGAGTAGCCATAATGCTTGATCGCCGCTTCGTTCACGTCCAAAAACGCTAGGTTATCCATGCTAAAGACCCACATGGGCTGTGGACTTAGGTGAAAGAGGTTGGAGTACCGTTGTTCCGATTCCTTTAAGTGTACCAGGTTCCTGTTCCGTTCAATATTGTACACGATACTTTTGTACAGGGCCATGGCGGTAAGGTTTTCCTTGAGCAGGTAATCCGATGCACCCAGGGCCAGGGCACGGATGGAAAAATAAATATCGGTATACCCTGTTAGGATGATCACCGGTATTCCCTTGGCCACGGAAACCATTCCATTTACCAGCTCCTCCCCTTGTTTGTCCGGCAGGGTAAGATCGAGCAATATTACATCTATGGGCACCGTGGTATCGGCCAAAAGTTGTCTGGCCGCATTAAAGCTTTCGGCCCTATAAATGGATGGTAGGAGAATCTCTTCTTCCAGATAATCCTGGACCAGTAGAAAGTCGCCCGGATTGTCCTCTATTACCACTATGTTATATGATTTGGTATCCTTCTGCATATTATTCGTTAGCTGGCAAGCTTACTATATTGATCCAAAGATTATCCATTGCGGATATGGCGTTCAAAAACTGATCGGCCTCCACAGGTTTGCTTATATAACAATTGGCCCTGTGCTCATAGGATAATCGAATATCCCTCTCCGAGGAAGAGGTGGTAAGCATAATTACCGGTAAATGCTGCACTTCCCTGTGGCCTTTTATGGTCTGCAATACCTCATGTCCGTTTTTAAAGGGAAGGTTTATGTCCAACAGCACCAAATTTGGGGTCGGGGCATCCACGAACACTCCCCTTTTAAAGATATAATCCAAGGCTTCCTTGCCATTACGGGCAATGCCCACCGTATTTAAAATTTTACTATCGGCCAATGCCTCCGTTGTCAACAGGATATCCCCTTCGTTGTCCTCCACCAATAAGATATGTATCGGTTTCATAATAATTTCTTTAACAAGGTAAATTTAAACGTGCTGCCATGACCGACTTCGGATTCGACCCAAATTTTACCTCCCAATATCCCCACGTTCTTTTTGACTATGGACAGTCCCATGCCTGTTCCCGTAAAGTCGCCCTGTGAATGGAGTCTTTGGAAGATAACGAATATTCTGTCGAAATATTCCGAATCGATTCCCAAACCGTTGTCGCTTACCGCGATGAGCCACTCATTTTCCCTTTCCTCGGCCGAAATGCGGACAATTGGAGGGACCTCTTTCTTAGAATATTCTATGGCATTTGCAATAAGGTTCTGTAATATCTGCACCAACGGGGTATGATACGTATGAAAGGTAGGCAAATTTTCGACAATAATGGTCGCTTTTTTCTCTTGTATCTTTTTGTGCAATAACTGGCGGACTTCTTCCACCAGCTCGTTAAGCGGGATGTTCTTAAGGGAATCATCATATTTCCCTACCCGTGAAAATTGTAGAAGGTCTAATATGATCTGCCTCATTCTCTTTGCCCCGTCCACAGCATAATAAATATAGGTGTGGGCCTTCTCGTCCAGCACATCACTATATTTTTTTTCCAATTGGCCCATAAAACTGGTGACCATGCGCAATGGCTCCTGAAGGTCATGGGAGGCCACATAGGCAAATTGCTCCAGTTCCGCATTTGAATCCGCCAGTTCCTTCGCACGCAGTTCCAACTGTTCATTGAGTTTCCTCAAGGAATCCTCATATTCCTTTCGATAACTGATATCCGTCATGGCGCCTACCGCCCTCACCGTCTTTCCGTGGATGTCCCGGATAAACACCGCCCTGTCCATCACAAAGGCATAGGAGCCATCCTTTCTCAAAAAGCGGTACTCCCCAAACCAATTTCCTCTTTGGGGATCGGCCAGGGCCTGTTGTAGATTTTCGGCAATTGTTGACCGGTCCTGAGGGTGCATTTGGCCCATCCACTTTTCAAAGGTGGGATTCTCCTTCGTGCCATCAATTCCAAAAAGGGTCGTAAAACCCCTTCCCCAGAACAAGGTGTCCGCTTCCACGTTGTAGTCCCATACGGCATCATTGGTTGCCTGCGCAATGGTTTCAAAACGCTCGTTGGATATGCGTACCTGTTCCTCCGCTACCTTGCGAATGCTGACATCCTTGAAATACACGGACAGCCCGTTGGAAGAGGGATATGCGCTTACCTCGAACCATTGTTTGGTCGTGGGATAAAACTCGTCAAAATGAACGGTTTCACCACTTTCCATGGCCTTTTTATAGGCTGTATGGAATTTTAGCTCCACTGCGTCCGGATAGGATTCCCACAGTACCCTTCCCAAGATTTCCTGCCGTTTTTTGCCCAAGATCTTCTCCGCTTCCTTGTTCCAATAGGTAACCACCCAGTCCCTATCCACCGCAAAAAAGGCATCACCAATGCTCTCTAGGATGTTATTTTTCTCCTGAAGGGTATGTTGCAGCTCCAGTTCGGCCATTTTTTGTGGATGTATATCCTGGAGACTACCGTACAATCGGGTACATTTTCCATCCTTGATTTCGGCCTGCCCCATGATCCTTACCCACCTTTTGTTATTCAGGGCGGTCATAATGGGCAGTTCGTGGTCCCAGGGACTGGTATCCACATTATTTGCAAGGCCCATTTCTGCAATAAAACCGATCATCCATTCCGGATAAAACTTTGGCAGATCCTTCACTTCCAAAATTTCTTTCTCCCCAAGTTCATGTATTTCCCTGGTTATTTTTGAAAAATAGAGGGTCCCTTCCAATAGGTTGAGCTCCCAACTGCCCATAGCGGCAAGTCTGGAGGCATTTTCCAGAAGTTCTTCCAGTTCTTTTACATCCGTTACATCCCTTCCGAATGCAAATATTTTTCCATCCGCCCCAAAATTATCGGAAGTATTCCAAGAGATATACCTATATTCTCCTGATTTACACTTATATCGGTTTACGAAATTATTGGATTTTCCATGGCCTGATATGGCCTCCTTAAACTCTAGGTAAGTTTTGGTCCGGTCCTCCGGGTGCACGTAATCCGTAAATGGTTTATTGGTGAGTTCCTCTGCCCTATAGCCCAAGACCTTACAAAAGGCGGGGTTTACTTTTATAAAATGACCCAAGGATGACGTAATGGCTATAATTTCGGGAGCGCTGTGAAACAAAAGGTACATCTCCTCTTCTTGTTGCTTCCGCTTGATTTCCCCTCCCAAAAAATACTGCAGCCCCTCTATGGGTTTTACCCTTTCGGGATCCTGCCCCAACGGGGCGTCATCACAAAAAAGCAGTACCCCCACTATTTCCTGATGGTGTACCAAAGGGATGCCAATGGCCGATCGTAATCCGGCCACGGCCGCTGCTTTATGTCGGAGGAACCTTTGATCGGTATCGATATTGTCCCAGATCAAAACCTGTTGCCGTTTCCAGACTTCACTGGGCATTCCCTTATAACTGTCCTTGGAATTTTTGTCCAGCCCCTCCTTATGGAACAACTTTGGCCTACCGTCGATCGAACTGGTATGGAAGAGCCCGATTTCTTCGCAATTATCTGTTTTTAGCCATATTTCAGCTGTTTTGAACCCTATAAGATCGATTAGGTACTTTAGTACCCCGGGCATGATATGTGGCAGGTGTTCTTCCTGTTTGAAGAAACGTGCCAACTGCTGCTGCAATTGGTCCTGTAACCTTGTTTTTGTGACTTCTGAGATATCGCGCAGGCAGCCGATCATACGGAGCGGCCTGCCCTTTTTGTCCCTGATCAAGTGCCCTATTTCCTCCACCCATAAGTACGTGCCGTCCTCTTTTCTAAAACGGAACTCCTTGTTCCAGCGGATCTGTTCGGGATCTGCCATGAACGAGTCCCAGTTTTCCCTGTTCTTGTCCCTGTCAAAAGGATACATGAGGCCTGCCCAATCTGCCAGCGTAAACTCTTTTTGAGGGGCCATTTCATATCCAAAGTTCCTGGTGAAGCCCTCTCCCCACTGAAATCTGTCGGCCGTAACGTCCCAATCGTAAATGGCATCGTTTGTCGCCTTGTTCACGTAATTGTAACGCTCGTTTATTTGGGAAATCCTATCCTCTGCCAACTTGGCATCGGTAATGTCCTGGGCCGTCCCAAAAAGACGCACTATGCCCCCTTCGGCGTTCTTTTCCCCAAAACCGTATTCCTCAATAAATTTTTTGGTGCCATCAGGGGTGCTTATCCTGTACTGCATACTAAAGCCCTCCCCGGTCCGCCGGGTATGCTCACAGGTCTTTTGCGCCAACTCCCGATATTCGGGATCGATCAGTCCAACTATGGAATCGTAGGTAACTTCAAACGTTTCCTTTCGCACCCCGTACACATCATATAGCGATTCCGTCCAGCTGATCTTATCCTCGTTAAGATCAAAATTCCAACTTCCCATTTTGGCCAGTCGTTGGGCCTCCAACAAATGATCCGCACTTTTCACCGCCTTATTTTCGGCCTCTTTGCGGTCCGTGATGTCCAATATCATCCCATCCCACACGTAGGAACCGTTTCCCAGATCCGTGGGATTGCCCGATATCTTGTGCCATTTCATGCTGCCGTCGGGATGGAGGTAACTCCATTCGTACACCCGCTTGATCCCTTTCCCAAGAACCCATTTCCTCAGGTAATTGCGGAATTCTTTGCGTTCGGCCCTGTCATATCGTCCCAATGCCAAAAGGTGGTCCGCCATTATCCGGTCGGCCGTATATCCGAACATTTTCTTCGCCCCTTGACTGATATACAGTGTTTCTTCGCTTCCAAGCTTGGAGAATCCCAAGCGTACCAACACGCCCGGAATGTTATTGGTTATTGCCTGAAGTTGAAGATCTTTCGTTTTTTGCTCGGTAATGTCCATATTGGTGCCTGAAACCAATAGGGGCCTTCCTTGGCCATCCCGGTGAACGATCTTTCCTTTTGTATGACCCCATGCCCAATGCCCCTGTTTATGCAGCATTCTGCAATCCATATCAAAATATTCCCTTTTTCCCTCAAAACAGTTGCTTATAAGATCCTTCCACTTTATTAGATCGTCCGGATGCAAAAGCCTGCGAACGGTATCTGTAGTTATCGGACCTAAGTCATTGAATGTATATCCGAGCATTTTCAGCCATTGGCCATTGATGACCAATTCCCCCGTGGGCACGTCCCACTCCCAAGTTCCCGCTTGGGTGGACTCCAGAATATTGTTAAGGCGATCGGACTCCAGAAAAAGGTCTTTTTTGCTTTGCTCCAATTCACCGCTCTTACGTCTTAGCTCAAAAAGTTGGACCACTTGATCGGCGAGCGATTGCAGTGCGTCCAACTGTTGTGGACTTAGAACGCGGGGGCGATGATCTAGGACGCACAGGGTTCCCAAAGGGTGACCGTCCTTGGAAGAAAGGACGATACCCGCATAGAATACGATATTGGGAGCGGATATTACATATTTATTGTTTCGGAAGCGTTCATCCTTACGGGCGTCTTTTATAAGGAGCGTGCGATCTTTATGGGCAATGGCATGTACACAGAAAGAATCCGTTAAAGGGGTTTCTTCCAGTTCTATTCCATGGCGCGATTTAAAAAATTGCCTGCTATCCGTTACCAGGGATACCAGGGCAATTGGGGTTTCGCAAATAAAGGAGGCCAAACGGGTAATGGCGTCGTATTCCTTTTCTGGAAGGGTGTCCAAAATATGGTATGGTTCCAATGCCGCGTTCTGTCCTGTACACAAGTCCTTTCTCATCGATCCTTCCGATTTTACCGATCTGTTATGAACGGCATATTTTAGATCCAATTGACGGAATTGGAACAATTGCACCACTGATACTATTGGGAGACATATATCTTTCTTATAAAATGGGGCCCGTACATTTTATGATGCCGGGTTTCGGATGGGATTGCCCTAATACCAAACTGATTATTAACGGATTTATTATATATCGGATCTTTAAATCATCGTATGCCGATGCCTTGGCCAAATTTCCCAATTGTTTCCAGATTTGGGAGCGATCTTTGAATATCAATGTTCCCTTTTAGGGCAAATCGAAAGAACAATGAGTATTCGAAGGATCAAAATATGGACGATAATAGGACTGATCATGGGATTGCTGCTGATCTTTTATGCTTTCCAGTAGTGCAAAATGACGGAAAACGGTAATAAGGGCGATCGTTCCCACAGGAACCTATTTTCTTTGGGGCACGAGGTGGTCCGGAAAATCCGTTACCTCCTTACAGCATAGCTGTTCCATTACCTGTTGAAGCTGAACCTTCAATAAAGAAATGGTATGGTCTCCCCCTTTATTGCCCAATGCGGCCACGCCGTACATAAAAGATCTTCCCAAAAAGGCAAAATCCGCCCCACTGGCCAATGTTCTGGCAATATCGGGTCCCGAACGGAGCCCACTGTCCATCATCACCTTTATTTGGTCCCCATATCTTTCGGCTATCCTGCTTAAGGGCCTGATGGTGGATTCGCCTGCGTCCAACTGTCTACCCCCATGGTTGGAAACAATGATACCGTCCAGTCCCAAGCCAATGGCCTTTTCGGCATCCACTTCGTTGGCCACCCCTTTGAGCACCAGTTTACCTTTCCACATATCCCTGATCGGGGCTATTTTTTCCTCGTTCAGCCTTCCCGAAAATGTAAGGTCCATAAAAGCGCCCAACTGTCTAAGGTCCAGATTCTTGGGCATATATGGTCTAAGGGTCTCAAAATTTGGCTGCCCGTGCCTTAGGGTCTCCATTGCCCAATTGGGCCTGCCCATGATCTGCAATATGTTCTTGAACGTCATTTTAGGGGGCAGGGCCAGGCCGTTCCTGACATCCCGTGGACGAAAACCGAACGTGGGCACATCGCACAATATCACCAGTACCGGGCACTCGGCCGCCTCCGCCCTTTTAATGATCTGGTCCCGAAGGCTATTTTCGGTTGGATGGTACAATTGGTACCAGGCGTTGCCTTCGGTAATTTCGGCGATCCGCTCTATACTGCTGGTAGTGACCGTGCTCAGAATAAAGGGGATATTGTGTTCAAATGCCGCCTTGGCCAATATTTCCGGTGCATTGGGCCACATAAGTCCCTGCAGGCCTATAGGCGCTATGCCAAAAGGGGCGTCATAGGTATGACCAAATAGTTCGGTGGCCATTGTGGATCCGTTATGCTGGTTCAAGTAATGGGGCATCAGTTCCACTTCCCTTATTTCGGCCGTATTTTTATGAAGGTTCACATCCTCGTTGCAACCCCCGTCCAAATATTCGAACGCAAATCTGGGAATACGTTCCATAGCCCTGTTCCGCAGGTCCTCAATGGAAGGGTAGGCAGAATTAAACTGTAATTTCATAATGCTGTATTTTTAAAGAACGCCCGTAAGGGACCCGTCAAGTTTGAATATCCGTTCCATTAACCTCCATTTGGTGCCGGGCCGGGACATGGGCAGGGGCTTTTGGTATTTCCACATCAGTGCTTCCCACTCCTGCACCTTGTTATTGGCAAGATCGCGCTCCGCTTTGCCTTCAAAGGAAAAACCATCGTCCACCTCCATTATCATGAACAACCTATTTTCGACCAGATGGATTTCCATATCACGGATTCCCGCATCCTTTATACTGCCAAGGATCTCGGGCCATACATTTTTATGGTATTCCCTGTATTCGGCTATCAGGGCCGGATCCTCCTTTAGGTCCAATGCCAAACAATATCTCTTTCCCAATGGCGTTCGTCTTTAAAATTTTGCATACATAAAATTAAGAGGGGCCTATCCAATTTAGACCCCTCCTTCTTTTTATTGGTGACCTTCATATATGGATGGGCCGTACCTATTGGTTATACCTCCCATCCTTTTCGGTAGGTCCTGCCCACAAATTGGTTGGCTTCCTCCAAATTGGTGATTCTCATGTTCTCACCGTCCCAGAGGAGCTTTTTACGGGCAAAAAACGCCATTTTACCGGCACTGTCCTCTTTTTGTAACATATAACTTCTAATGGCAAGGTTCCCCATTAACACGGTTTCGGTCATGGGACCTGCATAGTCGAAGGAAGAGGTAAGCCCTTTGTGTTCGGGACTGTTGAAACCTGCTTTACAGGCATCCACCCATTTCCGCTGATGCCCGTATTCCGGTTCCAAATTTTCCTCGGTTTCCGGTCCAAAATCGGTTGTCCCGTCGTTCAGGTACAATTTTGGCATTAGAGGGGAACTATCGTTGATGTTGGTGGAGATGATGCCCTTTTCCCCAATGATCAGCACGCCGTTGGCGCTGTCCTTGCCCCCAATATCGTTATTGGCGGGAATGATATCGGGATGGGAGGGCCTGATACCTCCATCGCTCCAGGTCATTTCTATGGGCGAGCCGCTCTTTTCGGTAGCACCAAAATGAAGTGTGATAAAAGAGGATGGCGGACAACTTTCGGGATGGTAATCCGCATTCCACATCTGGGAGAATACCGAAGCCACGCTACATTCCGCATCGGTAGGGTATTTTAGGCCCAGTGTCCTGAAGGGGATATCGATAAGGTGACAACCCACGTCCCCAAGGGCGCCGGTACCATAGTTCCAATAGCCCCTCCAGTTAAAGGGATGTAGGTTGGGGGTATACGGTATATATTCATTGGGGCCCAACCATAGGTCCCAGTTAAGATCTTTCGATTTTTTGCTCTCGTCCGGTGCGGGAGCGGCATTGCCCTGTGGCCAAACAGGACGGTTTGTCCATATCTGTACCTTGGAAACCTTTCCAATAGCACCCGTATCGATCCATTTTTGGACCATTTTGAGCAGTTCGTTGGAGCCGCCCTGGTTTCCCATTTGACTAACGATCTTGTTCTTTCTGGCCATCTCGGTCAGGATACGGGCCTCCCGTATGTTGTGGGTCATGGGCTTCTGAACGTAGACATGTTTGCCCCTTTCCATGGCGTAGGCCGCAGCAGGTCCGTGCACATGATCGGGAGTGGAGATGGTAACGGCGTCCAGGTCCTTTTCCTTGTCCAGCATCTCCCTGTAATCGGCATACAAAATCGCTTTTGGAAACCGTTTTACGGAAGCGGAAGCGGAGCCCGAAAAATCGACATCGCACAATGCCGATACCCGTTCCCTTCCGTTTACGGAAGCATTGGCAATATCGCTGGCCCCTTTGCCTCCCGCCCCAATGGCGGCAATATTGAGCTGGTCACTGGGAGCAACGTACCCGATCCCCCCAAGCACATGCCTGGGCACGATAAATATGGAGGAGGCAATGGCACCCTTTTTAATAAAAGATCTTCGGGAGTTTCCGGTCCCTTCCTTTTTTTGTCCTTTCATGATAACAGGTTATATTAAGTTTCTTTAAAAATACCATAGTAATCCCAAAAATTTATTGCCTGGAAGAAATATTTTTTGATTTTCGCTCAAGTGTACCTCCCTATCTTAAAAATTCGCACACTAAATGGGATCGGTGATGCAGCCTGTCCCGAGTTCCCGCCTGAGGCGTGCCTGCGCAAAAATGGTATGTCCGTTTTGCTCCATACGCCCCCAGGGCTTGCTATAAGGTTGTTGACCATTATTCCGCTACTATCCTTCCTATTGTAACGGATGGGCAATAACGTGCTGGGTTGCCGAGCCCAATCCCTCGATCCCCAGTTCCACTACGTCCCCCGGCTCCAAGTAACGGGGCGGTTTTAGGCCCAGCCCCACTCCAAAAGGGGTGCCGGTGGAAATCACGTCGCCGGGCAACAAGGTCATAAAGGAACTGATATAGCTCACCAACTTTGGGATCTTGAACACCAGGTCCGACGTATTGCTGTGCTGCATGGTCTTTCCGTTTACCTTTAGCCAAAGTTCCAGGTTATGTGGGTCGCTTATCCCATCCCTTTCCACAAGTACGGGGCCCAAGGGGGCAAATGTATCGCAGCTTTTCCCCTTTACCCACTGTCCTTCGCGCTCCAGCTGGAATTCCCTTTCGCTGTAATCGTTATGGAGCAGGTACCCGGCCACATGGTCCATGGCTTCTTCCTCCGGCACATAGGAAGCTTTTTTCCCAATGACCACGGCGAGCTCCACTTCCCAATCGGTCTTGGTGCTACCCTTTGGAATAACAAGGTCATCGTCGGGTCCCACGATGGCGGAGGTGGCCTTGAAAAAAAGTACGGGCTCCTTGGGGATCGACATTCCGCTCTCCTTGGCATGTTGCGCATAATTTAAGCCCACGCAGACCAATTTCGAAGGCCTGCAAAGTGGAGGGCCCAATCTCGTGCCCTCTGGGACCGTTGCACAGGAGCTCCTGTTTTCCAAGAGCCAGGAACCCAATCGTTCCAGACCATTGGAACCGAAAAAATGTTCGTTGTAATCTTCCCCGAATCCGGACACATCGATCCGTGTCCCATCTTCCAATTGTACTCCGGGTCGTTCTAGGCCGGGCATACCAAATCGTATTAATTTCATCTTGTATTTTTTACATATTCCAAGGTACATCCATAGGTACCGACAAAGCGGATATCATCCGTTCAATTTTATAAATCCCCCATCCAACGGGAAGTCGGTCCCCGTGACAAAAGAGGCCTCATCAGAGCACAGGTATAGGGCCAAATGTGCCACTTCCTGGGGTTTTCCCATGCGCCCGATAGGCTGGGTCTTCGATAGTTTCGCGAACATTTCCGCTTCCTTTCCAGGATAATTGTCCCTTATAAATCCATCCACAAAGGGCGTATGGATGCGCGCAGGGGAGATACTGTTGCACCGAATGCCAAAATCGATATAATCCTTGGCCACGGAATAGGTCATGGTAAGTACGGCGCCCTTGGACATGGAGTAGGCAAAACGATCTGAAATACCTACCGAAGAGGCTACGGACGCCATGTTGAGGATAATACCGCCCCGCTCCTTCATATGCCCGATGACGGCCAGCATACAGTTATAGGCCCCTTTGATGTTAACCTTGTACACCCTGTCCAGATCCCCTTCAGAAGTGCCCTCCAAATTTCCCACATGGGCGATCCCCGCATTGTTGATCAAAATATCCAGGTGCCGGCCCCCTGCAATGGAACTGAACAGTTCCTTTACCGCCGCCTGGTCGGTGACATCACATCCATGGGCTTTTGCCTTGCCCCCCTGCTGTTCTATTTCGCTCGCCACGGATTCCGCATTTCCCAAATTCAGGTCCAGTAGGTGTACCATGGCCCCCTGCTTGGCAAAGGTCTGGCTGATGGCCTTTCCTATCCCGCTTCCACCGCCCGTGACCAATGCGGTCTTGCCCTCTAAACTGAATAATTCCATTATTTTAATGTTATTTCCAAGATCGTATCCACCCCATTCATTTTTTCCTTGTCGATAGTGAAGCTCAATACGCCTCTTTTTAAGGTATAACTTACGGGTTCCCTATCGGCAAAGGACACAAATTCCTTGATCCTTCCGTCAAAGTTTGAAATGTTGACCTGATCGGTCCCCAGTTCCAGCAGGTGCAGATAGATTTTATTATCTTTTGTAGTGGCCACCATATTTTCCTCCAGGACGAGGTCCGACCCTCTGCTGCCATAAATGGTGGCCCCGTTTTTTTCCAGCCATTCCCCAACGGCCCTTAGCCGCTCCATATGCTCCTTTTGGATCTTCCCATTGGGCATAGGGCCTACGTTCAATAAAAAATTGGCATTGTTTCCCGCGGCCCTTACCAGATACCGCACAAGTTCCCCGACCGATTTATGTTTGTCATCCTGTAGGTTGAAACCCCATGAATTATTGATGGTCTCACAGGTCTCCAAGGGCAATTTTCCAATATGGGTATTTCCAAATCCAGTGGTATTCTTTCCGGGAAGATCTTTTTCGAACATCTGAAAATCCTCTCCTTCGAACGGAAGTTCATGGTGGTTGTTCCCTATCAAAAGTGCCGGGTTCACTTTATGGATCATGTTATAGGTGGTGGCAAGGTCCCAATCGTTGCCGGTATAGGTGATCTTTTGGTCCCCCTTTTTTGTGGGCGATTGGTCCCACCACCCATCGAACCAGAATCCCGCAATCTCATAATTGGTGGCAATTTCCTCTATCTGTGCGTTCTGAAAGGTCAGGTAATCTTCCCAATTGCCCGATTCGGGCCTTCCCGTCTTGTTCCCGGTGGATCCCCTTGGGTAGTAATCTGGATGGTGCCAATCCAACTGCGAATAATAGATAAATAATTTTATTCCCTGCTTTTTACATTCGGCGGCCAATTGCGCCAGTATATCCTTTTTGTACGGACTGGCCTCCACCACATTGTACTTGGAAACCTTGCTGTGGTACATGGCAAAACCATCGTGATGTTTACTGGTAAAGGTGATGTACTTCATCCCGGCGGCCTTGGCCATGCCAACGATGGCCGCGGCATCGAATTCCGTTGGATCGAAGAACGTGGGCAGCAGCTCATAGCGGTCCACCGAAATGCCCTGGTTGTTCATTACCCACTCGCCATCTCCCAGGTTGCTGTACACCCCCCAGTGTATAAAGAGGCCGAACTTAGCATCCTGGAACCATTCCCGGGCCTCTAGGTTTTCAGGTGAGGGCACGTACTCCTGCGCTTCGATCGTGCTACCGGCCAGCACGGCCCATAGTAAAACAAGTACTTTTTTCATTGGTATGGTCCTTTATGTATATTTTATATTGATGGGGCCAGCGTTTGCCACTCCACGCCATCCGGAAAGCGAAATGCCTCCAAGGAGCTTTCCTTCATGGTGATGCTGTACCCCGGCATCATGGGCGGCATATAGGCCCCGTTCGAAATAACGACCGGATCCAAAAAATGCTCGTGCAAATGGTCCACATATTCTATGATCCTATCCTCCATACTGCCGCTTATGGCAATAAAGTCGATCATGGAAAGATGCTGTACATACTCACACAGGCCCACGCCCCCGGCATGTGGGCAAACAGGGACCCTAAACTTTGCCGCCATAAGCAGAATGGCCAGTATTTCGTTCACGCCCCCTACCCTACAACTATCTATCTGACAGATTCCGATGGCCCCTGCCTGCAACAGTTGTTTGAACATTACCCTGTTCTGGCAATGTTCTCCCGTGGCCACCTTTATGGGATGTACCGCCCGAGCGATCTTGGCGTGCCCCAGGATATCGTCCGGACTGGTGGGTTCCTCTATCCACCAAGGGTCGAACCGTTTCAGTACGGCCATCTGGGCTATGGCTTCGTCAACGTCCCATTTTTGGTTGGCGTCCATCATAAGTTTCAGGTCGTCCCCGATCTCTTCCCTTATGATGGTGGCGCGGCGTACATCATCGTGCAGATCTGAGCCCACCTTTATCTTCATATGTTTAAAACCCGCCTGCTTTGCCTCTTGGCACAGTCTCCTCATTTTATCGTCGGAATAGCCCAACCATCCTGCAGAGGTCGTATAGGCGGGATAACCGCTTTTCATAAGGTGCTCCCTTCTGCCTTGCTTCAGGGGTTCCTGTACCATCAACATTTCCAGTGCCTCGGTTGGCGTGATGGCATCGGTAATATAGGTAAAATCCACACACCTTACCAGTTCTTCGGGGGTCATATCGGCCAAAAGTTGCCATAAAGGTTTCCCTTCCGTTTTGGCGTACAGGTCCCAAACGGCATTTACCACCGCCCCCGTTGCCAGATGGATGACCCCTTTGTCCGGACCCAACCAACGAAGTTGACTATCACCGGTGATCATTTTCCAGAAAGCGCCCATATCCTTGGTAAAATCCTCCAAGGTTTTCCCTATGACCAAGTGGGATAGGGATTTGATGGCCGCCACGCATAGTTCGTTTCCCCTACCGATGGTAAAGGTCAGTCCATGTCCTTCCAAATGATCCGCCCTATCGGTCTTTAGGATTACATAAGCGGCGGAATAGTCGGGATCGGGGTTCATGGCATCCGACCCGTCCAAGGTGCGACTGGTGGGAAATCGGACATCCTTGACCTCCACTCCCGTAAAAACTGTCTTAGGTTGCACTCTGTATCATTTTGGGATAATTTAAGTAAAATTAGCGTCTTTATGGTAAAACGACCACCACTAAAAACACCTATGATAATACTTTTTTTGCCCAAAGGGCGTAATGGGGCCACAACCCGGTCCATTCTGTTCGATAATCAAGGTGGTTCTAAAGGGGCAGGTTTGGAGGGCCGATGGGGTAAACGAAAAAATGGTTGCGCAAATGTGGGAAGGATCCTAAATTTCACGTAGTGCGTAAAAAAAATATCATAACCCGTAACGGGAAATGGATTAGTAAAAAAAACATGTTATATTTGCAGCCCTATTCCCATGCCCACGTGGTGAAATTGGTAGACACGCCACCTTGAGGGGGTGGTGTTCGAAAGGATGTGCTGGTTCGAATCCAGTCGTGGGCACTTGACGGGACAGAGAGGAAAAACTCCTTTTTGGCCCGTTTTTATTTAGGCATAACACGTTGTTAATGTGGCAGATAACCTGTGCCACCTCATTGACCCTAGCGGTTCGAAACGACAGTCCGTCAAAGGTCAGATTTTCGGGATATATGGAACCGATCAGGCTTCTGGAATCTTCCCATCCCCCATTTTTAAATGCCCAATCCAGTTTCATCATGTTTTCAAAGCCCTTGTCCAACAGACCCTCCAGATCTTCCACGTCCCGCCCCATCGTCCTTAACCTGGCCTCCAATTTTGATATGTGCCGGCCGTATTCCGATTTGATTTCCCTGTAGTCGGAAGGATCGATCTTCATGGAGACCAGCAGTTCCCTGGCATAGGAAAGCCGCCCCTCGTACTCCTTTATCTGTTTCAGGGCGTCCTGTTTTGTATTACGGGTATTGTGCGTCTGTTCCCTATAGGCCTCCACAATCAGGGAAATGTATAATTTCTTGACCTCCGCACGTGGGATATAGTTTTGAAGATGGCCCGCAAAGCTGCTGTTCACCTTTTCGGCACTTACCCGATGGGTACAGCCCTCCCTGCAATGGTAATAGGTGTAATAGCGACTGCGACCTTTGGATTTGCTCCCCGTGAGCAGTTTACCGCAATCGGGGCAGATCAAAAAGCCCCTCAGCGGCAATTCTTCCGTGGTGAAGAACTTGACCCTGTATTTTCTTCCCCTGCCGTCCAGTACGGCCTGCACCTTGTGGAACAGTTCCTCGGAGATCAGTGCCTCGTGCTGCGCATCCACCATACAGCTCTCCTCGTCCTTGTACTTGGGAACAAAGATCTTTCCGCAATAGACCGGATTTCGCAGGATGCGCCAAAGTTGGCTCCTGGCTTTCGTAAATCCCTTCTTCTGGGCCATTTTCCAGACCTGTGTGGTATTGAAGATCCCTCTCCCTACCTCCTCGAAGATCCATCGGACCAACGTGGCCTCAGGTTCCTTGGGGGCAATGAACTTCATACCGTTCTCCTTGCTCCTGTTCGCATACCCGATTGGGGCTATGCCCATAGACCTACCCTCTTTCTTGGCCCTCCGCATCCCGAAAAAAGTGTTCAGGGACCTACGGTCGTTCTCCACCTCGGGAGCGGCCAGGTAAAAGGCCAGCATCATTTTGTTCTCGGGGATGGAAAGGTCCAAGGGCTGTTCCACGGCCTGTGGCTCCACGCCCAATTTGCGGAGGGTGCTTATCATTTGGTAGGCGTCCCCCGCATTGCGGCTGAACCTGTCCCACTTGGTAAAGAGCACAAGATCGGTCTTTCCCTTGCTTCTGCGCAGGCTTTTTAAAAGTTTCGCCCACTGCGGCCGATCGAACGTCTTGGCCGAATGGTCCTCCAGTACCACTTCCCTGATGTGGATCTGGTTGATGTTGCAATACTTTCTCAGGCGTTCCTCCTGATCGCGTTGGGAATATCCCTTTTCCGCCTGCTCGTCCGTACTTACCCGAATGTATAGATCAGCTATCTTTCCCATTTTCCAAATATTTTCGTACCACTATATTAGCCATTTTACGTAAAAACCACAAAACCTCCTCGGCCAGTTCCAGACTGACCTCCACTCCCTCTTCCCGTAACATCCTTTGTGCATCTTCCGGGGAAATCCTCTTCTTGCTTCTCTCCTGCATGTTTTCCTCTCTTTTCTTGTCATCTTATCCATTCCTTCCCATTTTTTGTTTTTACGCAAGGGGGCCGTGCCATTCAGCCATCGCCTCCGGCCACCGCCGCCAAACAGTGGATGTCCCCAAGTCGCTGTGGCCGTGAGGATGCCCCGCAGCGGCCACATGCTCAAATAATTTTCATATAAAAAGCGGTAGCGGCTTTATGCTGAAAATTATTTGACTTGGGGGCACCGACAGGACGGGCGCTTCCGTTGTCCCGGGAGCGGTCCGGTCCACTGTTTACAGCACAAGGCCTTGCTTAAAAACAAAAAAGACGTAGCCCAGAACGGCATATCATACGGCCATTTTTGTGCCGTGGCATATCACATCCGTTCTATCCGTATCCTTTTATTTTGTTGATTGTATGGCAGGGTCCTCCCGGCCTAAAATATCCTTGGTTTCTGCCGCAGCGGTAGGCTGTGGCTGTAACCCCATGGGTTCCCGAGCGGAACGCCTTGGCAGGTTCGGCTGGGGAACCTGCCCTAACATCTTGTTGCCATCAAATACGCATAACGCCATACGGTCTACGGAGGTGGTCCCCTTTTTGCCGTTCCGTTCTTCTCCATCCCCTTCATTTTTCATCTGCATCATTAAACTGGCAGGGCACACGAGTTCCGAGTATAGGGCCCAAAAAGATCGATTGTGTCACAATCGGACATCTTGCCGTTATCCAAAACGACAGGATGACTTTTAAAGGAACCCAATAAATGGAACGCCCAACGATTTCTCGATCTATAAGATCAACAAAGCCATCTGTTATATTTTCTTTTAAAATTGAACTGTGGAAAGTGTAGGATTGCGGAAGGGCCAAGAATGGATTTCCCGCCCCACCGTATTCCTTTGAATTGAAGAGTTTTACAAAGTTACGAAAAACTGGTTTCTCTCCCAATACTTATATGAAGAATACAAAATACCCAACTAACTTTTAATGTCCCATTTTCAGATAGTTTCCATACATCCCTATGTCAATGAAAATAGAAACTATCCTTTTAGTTAAAAAGGGTACAGTTGTCCCACCGTATAGAAGCTATCCGCAATGATTCCAACAAGTCAAATACTCAGCTTACCATTTTATGCTGGGCGGCACAGGGGCATTAAACAGTTACAGCTAGGCTCAATTCAAATTTCGAAATTCACTTGGGGAATGGCCCACCCTTTGCTTAAATAGCCGGGTAAAATGCTGAGGATATTTGAACCCAAGCTCGTACGCTATTTCACTGACCGATTTATTGGGATCAAAAATCCTTTCCTTTGCCTCTTGGATCAATTTGTCCTGAATGTATTCCTGTGCAGATTTTCCGGTTTCTTTTTTTATCATGTCCCCAAAATAATTGGAAGATAGGTGCAATCGCTCCGCAAAATAGCCCACTGAAGGTGTACCGTGCATTTGTGCCCGGTCTGATGCAAAATAATCGTTCAGCAGATTTTCGAACTTATCAAGGGAACCTTGATTTTCCAGATCGCGGGTCAAGAACTGCCGGTCGTAAAAGCGGACACAGTAGTCAAGGAACAGTTCAATATTGGCCACAATCAGTTTTTTGCTGTGCTTGTCCATGTTCTGTTCAAGTTCATACTGTATTTTTTCAAGGGAGCCCAAAATCAATTTCCTTTCTTTGGCCGACAGATGCAGTGCCTCTTTGCTCGAATAGGAGAAAAAGCTATAGCCATGCATTTTTTTTCCCAGTTCCGTACCCAAAAACAAGTCCGGATGAAATAGGAGGGCATATCCCTTGGGCACGTAATCGGGGTCATAGCCCCCAAGTTCTACGGTTTGGTTAGGGGCCATAAAAACAAGTGTTCCCTCATCATAATCGTACGGTTTGCCCCCGTAGAGCATTTTGCACCCTTTGGTATCCTTTAGAAAAATGGAATAACATTTATAGTGCAATGCATCATAATCTTTGTTCGTATAACCTTCCTCGCCCAACTTGTCAAAATCGATGATGGCCACCATTGGGTGCAGCACTTCATGGTTCCGCAACTTGCAATAGTCCGCAACCGAATGTATGTAGAGGATATTTTTCATTGGTATCAACCTATTTTTTTGTTAAATATAAGGTGTTGATTATCAATAAATCAAATAACTCCCCCATAATCCGTAATACTGGTAGGGATATCCGTAATAGGGGTAGGTCCTTTTGAGGGTCGACTAACTACTTTTGTATTGGAAATAACTTACCACCAATACCATGGGCATGGCTTCGACCTCGAAAGTTCCAAACCCAGACCATAATAATTATAAACAAGCGAAGATGAAAAAAAGAACATTGGGAAGCAGTGGCCTTGAGGTATCCGAAATGGGCCTTGGCTGTATGGGCATGAGCTTTGGGTACGGTCCCGCCAAGGACGAAAAGGAAATGGTCCAAATGATCCGTAAAGCTGTAGAAATGGGCGTTACCTTTTTTGATACGGCAGAGGTCTACGGGCCGTATAGCAATGAAAAACTGGTCGGTAATGCCCTAAAACCCTTTAAAGATCAGGTTAAGATAGCTACCAAATTCGGTTTCGGATTTAAGGATGGGAAAGCAATGGGCCTGAACAGTACCCCGGATAGTATAAGGAATATGGTGGATGCCTCATTGAAAAGATTGCAGATGGAAACCATTGATCTGTTGTATCAGCACCGGGTAGATCCAAATGTGCCCATTGAAGATGTTGCAGGAACTGTAAAAGACCTTATAGGGGAAGGAAAAGTGCAACATTTTGGTTTATCGGAAGCCGGGGCGGAGGTGATCGCAAGGGCCCATTCCGTGCAACCGGTTACCGCCCTGCAAAGTGAATATTCGTTGTTCTGGCGGGAACCCGAGGAAGAAATTTTGCCATTATTGGAAGAATTGGGCATCGGTTTTGTACCTTTTAGTCCATTGGGAAAAGGATTTCTAACGGGCAAGATCGACCGGGACACAAGATTTTCCGACAATGATTTTAGGAGCACCGTTCCTAGGTTTACCGAGGAAAACCTAAAACAGAATTTTGCCCTCGTGGATCTGGTAAGGGCCTTTGCCGAAGAAAAAAATGCGACACCGGCACAAGTGGCCCTGTCATGGATCCTCCACCAAAAACCCTGGATCGTCCCTATTCCCGGCACGACCAAGATTTCGCGATTGGAAGAAAATCTAGGCGCCGGTACCATCGCCTTTACGGCCGATGAGCTCCAAAGAATAACGGATGCCACTTCAAAAATCGATTTGGTAGGCGAACGATATTCGCCCTCGAATCAAAAAATGATCAACAGATAATAAATTTAAGTGTATACCATGGCCTTCGGAACAACAGAGATGAAACGATTTAAATCACGTGTATTTCCAATATTTGCTGCGGCACTTTTTGGTTTTATGGGTATTGCAAAGGCACAGACCACTACCAAGGTAACAATGGATCTAGATGCAAAGGACCGATCTATGGTCACCATTGCATCGCTGACCGCCAAAGGCGATCTCGAAAAGTTGGAACCCGCACTGAAAAAGGGTCTGGAGGCGGGTCTAACGATAAACCAGATCAAAGAGGTGATGGTACATCTATACGCCTATTGTGGATTTCCACGAAGCCTACAAGGATTACGGACTTTTATCAAAGTATTGGACGAACGCAAGACAAAAGGGATCGAAGACACTTTGGGGGCGGAAGCTGCCCCATTGGAAGATGACCGCCCCAAATACGAACGGGGCAAAGCGAACCTGGAAGCATTGGTAGGAACAAAATTAGATGGCCCTCCAGCCGATTACGCCCAATTTGCCCCAATAATTGAAGTTTTTTTAAAGGAGCATCTGTTCGCCGATATTTTCGATCGGGACATTTTGGATTATCGACAAAGGGAACTGGTCACGGTGTCCGTTCTGGCCACGATCGGAGATGTGGCACCCATGTTGCGTTCGCATATGAACATCTGTTTGATACAGGGCGTCACGCCTGCACAATTAAAGGAATTGGTGCATGTGGTGGGAGAAAATGTAGATCAGGCAAAAATCGAATCGGCCAAAACGGTATTGGGCGAATTATTGGAATCTAAAAAATAGCATGGAAATGAAATATATGGGAATATTAATTTTAATGAATATGCTCTCATTAACCAATACAATCGTTGCGCAAAGCGGAAAAAACCCTTTTGGATTGGTATATAAGGGAGCCATTACGGAAAATATAGTAGGAAAGGTGAACATCCATCCAGTTAGCTATAAGCTGAACGGAATAGAGATCTCGGCCAACGTTTACACACCTGCCAACTATGACCCGACAAAGAAATATCCGGCAATAACAATAGCACATCCCAACGGAGGTATCAAAGAGCAGACCGCAGGGCTATATGCCCAGCGAATGGCAGAGAAAGGCTATATAACCATTACCGCGGATGCCGCATATCAGGGAGCCAGTGGCGGGGAACCAAGACATACGGACAAACCCCAATATCGTACGGAAGATATCCATGGCATGGCCGATTTTATTACGCAGTATCCGGGTGTTGACGCACAAGGTTTGGGGGCGCTGGGGATTTGTGGCGGCGGTGGTTATACACTGAAAGCGGTCCAATCGGACAAACGATTTAAAGCCGTGGCAACTTTGAGCATGTTCAATACGGGAATTGTACGAAAAAATGGCTTTTTGAATTCGCAGGTTTCAACCGTTCAAGAAAGGCTAAAACAAGCTTCCAATGCAAGGGCACAGGAAACTTCGGGCGGTGAAATTATCTATTCCGGGGTAGACGGTATTACCGATGAAGAACTGGCAAAAGTTTCAACACTTTTTTATCGGCAGGGCTATGAATATTATTTTAGGACCCATGCCCACCCCAATTCAACTTTTCTTTATACCACAAGCAGCCTAATGGATTTAATGGCTTGGGACGCTACAGACGATATTGACCTTATAGACCAACCTTTGTTAATGATGGCCGGCAGCAATGCCCAAACATTATACCTGACCTTGGATGCCTTTCCAAAAGCTACAAATGCCAGAAACAAGGAACTGTTCCTTATTGATGGTGCCACGCATATCGAGACCTATTGGAAGCCGGAATACGTAAACCGGGCCGTCAATAAATTAGTGGACTTTTACCAAAGCAATCTTTCAACAACGAACTTATGAGCAGTAACAATTTTTTAGGGATCATATTGATCGGAACGTTTCTATTTTCCTGTAAACAAGCAGCGGAGAACAACCAGGCCATCGATTCAAGTGATCAACAAGAACTGGTTTTCCCGAAAGGGGAAAAAGTCACGAACAACAATTTCATTGGCGATGTTTGGGTGCATATGCAAGTAAGTGCCGATAGTGTGAACCAAAATTCGGTAGGAACGGTCACCTTTGATCCCGGAGCAAGATCTAATTGGCATTCACATCCAAACGGACAAATTATAATGGCCTTGGACGGCGAAGGGTATTATCAGGAAAAAGGAAGTGCCAAAAAGATCATTTATAAAGGCGATGTGGTCAAATGTCCTGCAAATACCCCCCATTGGCATGGGGCAAGTGCCGATAAGGAATTTATCCAAGTCGCCATTACCAGTCGGATTAATGGACCTACGGAATGGTTAGAAGCTGTTACCGAAGAAGAATATTTAAATGAGAATTAAGAAGTATCTATATACTTTCAAATTAATAAAATTTTAGTGATGAAAAATATAAACAAAACATTGTTATTGCTTTTAATGGTTCAATTATTGGTAAATGATGCTTATGCTCAAAAGACACCCATCACGATCAGGGAGCAAGGGAGCTTCACGGTAGGGGGCAGTATCAAAACAAGCCCTGGTACTTTTGACCCAGTTGCCCATGGAGCATTTAACCCTTCAAATCAACCTTCAGAAGGACAAACCTTGCATGGGGACCATGCCACCGTTTTTTATCAAGTCCCAGAAAATCCCAGAAAATTACCATTGGTTTTCTGGCATGGCTTTGGCCAATCCATGAGAACTTGGCAGACCACGCCAGACGGTCGGGAGGGGTTTCAAAATATTTTTTTAAGGCGTGGGTTCCCCGTTTATCTTATTGATCAGCCAAGAAGGGGACTCTCTGGGCGAAGTACGGAACCGGCCACCATTTCCGCAGCCACTGACGATCAACTTTGGTTCGGAATTTTTAGATTGGGGACAGGTACCAAGTTTTATCCGGAAGTGCAATTTTCAAAAGACCCTGAAGCGCTGAACCAATTTTTTAGACAAATGGCCCCTGATACCGGACCATTGAAGATTGACCTGAACATTGCTGCGGTGTCCGCCCTATTCGAGAAAATTGGAGCTGGGGTCCTAGTGACCCATTCACATAGCGGAGGGCAGGGATGGCTTACCGCTTTAAAAACAGATAAGATCAGGGCAATAGCCTCATTTGAACCTGGCAGTAATTTTGTCTTTCCCCAAGGGGAGGTACCCAAGCCCATTGAATATCTTGGGGGAGCGTTAAGTGCGGCAGGTGTGACAATGGAAGAATTTAAAGGACTGACGGAAATTCCCATAATCATCTATTTCGGAGATTACATTCCCGACCATCCGGTAGAAAATCCAGGACAGGAACAGTGGCGCGCAGCGCTCCAAATGGCAAAATTATGGACAGCTACGGTAAACAAATATGGCGGTGATGTTACCTTGGTACACCTTCCCGAAAAAGGGTTTAAGGGCAATACCCACTTCCCGATGTCGGACCTCAACAATGTACAGGTAGCGGACCTTCTGTCGGAATGGTTGAAGGAAAAAGGATTGGATTAAACCGGGAACAAAATGAATTTAAAATTCGGGGTGCCTTTCCCTTCGCTGGTCTTAATAATAATGTCCCGGCCTGAAAATCGATTGTTATTGAATGGTTACCCTTAAGGATAAAAAAGGCAAAAACTTGTCGAGCTTTATTTACGGAAGGATCGTTTAATTCAAGGTCCTATACTCATTGGGCGAACAACCAACTTTTTTCTTGAACAATCTGGTAAAATGTTGTGGATATTTAAATCCTAGCTCATATGCTATTTCGCTCAAGGATTTATCGGGGTCGAATATTTTTTGCTTGGCCGCTTCAATGATCTTGTCCTGTATATGTTCATGGGCACTCTTGCCGGTCTCCTTTTTGATCAGGTCGCCAAAATAATTGGATGATAGGTGCTGTTCTTCCGCAAAATAACTTACAGATGGGGTGCCCATATCCTTCGCCTTTCCTGTTTGGAGATAGGAATTCAACGAGGTTTCAAATCTTTCGATGACACCCATGTTTTCCTTCTCCCTTGTAATAAATTGTCGGCCGTAGAACCGCATACAATACTTTAAAAAGAGTTCGATGTTCGCAACCACCAGTGATCGGCTATGTTTATCGATTCCCTGGGAAAGTTCGAACTGAATCTTTTCGAACAGGTCCAACACCAATTGCCGCTCCTTTTTTGAAACATGGAGGGCTTCATGGAACTGATAGGAAAAAAAGGAGTAATCGGACATTGTTTTCCCCAAATTTGTTCCCCAAAGAAGATCGGGATGGAATAAAAGTGCATGGCCGGCCGGCTTAAAATCCTTGTCGATATGCCCCACGTTCACCACTTGTCCCGGGGCCAAAAACACCAAGGTGCCGTCCTGATAGTCGTAGTTCTGACGACCATAACTAAGGGTACATGCTTCTCCCTGTTTAAGGAAAATTCCGTAAAAATGATATCGTACCGCATCCGCTTGTTCCCCGGCGGTCCATGTTCCTTCGGACAGGTCGTGCACACTTACCAAAGGGTGCAAGGTGGACAGGTTGAATTTGGAACAGTAATCATCCACCTTTACAAGGTCTTTTGTATTTGACATAAACAAACACTTTTCATCGAAATTAGTTAATGTTTTGTGATCAAATCCGTTAAGATCCAAAAATCCGTAAAAATGGTAGGTAAACCCGTAAATAGGGTAAGCGTTCCAACTTAAAATATCCATAGGTTTGGTAGGCTGATCATTTGCCTTAAATCCATAATGGGATTTGAGATCGGTATGGAAAAAATTAATAATAAACGGTAAAAACATTTAAAATGGGAAAATTATTCATTGTATTTTTTTTAGTCATCATGAGCGTACCATCTTTTGCACAGGATGCAACCATAGAAAAGGAAATCACCGAACTCTCCAAACAAAAATGGCAATGGATGGCGGATAAGGATGTGGACAAACTTGCCGATCTCTTCCATGATAAGTCCCGGTTTGTTCACATGAGCGGGTCTTGGAAAAAGGACAGGGAGCTGGAAATCATCAAAACGGGAAGCATATGGTACAAAAATGCGGATTTGCACGATGTTGTAGTGGAAAATTTTGGCGACGGCACCGTTGTTCTTTGGAACCGGATCACCCTTTTGGCCCATGTACGGGGCAATGATGTGACGACCGAATTTACCGTGACGGAATTTTATAAAAAAGAAGGGGACGATTGGAAATTGTTGGACCTTACTTTCAGCAGTGTTCGTGACACCCATGAAATTGAACATTAGTAAACTACCTCAGGGCAGGCCCATGAGGCATTGATAGGAAAACGCATTTTGATTTCGAGGCATCCCGATAATTATCGGGACGGAGCATTTTAATCTCGATTATCGAGTAAAACCTAAATTTAAAATACCCCTAAAAATGAACAATAAGGTTCCCATTCTTGTGCTGCTTTTCGTCTTCTTCGGTGGACAGGCAGTTTTGGCACAATCAACGGATACGGAAAAGGAAATCACCGAACTCTCAATGAAAAAATGGGAATGGATGGCCGACAAGAATGCCGACAGCCTTGCCATTCTTTTTCACGATAAGGCCAAATTTGTCCATATGGGCGGAACTTGGGGCAAAGACCGTGAGGTAGAGATCATCAGAAGCGGTGGCATCCATTACAAACATGCCGATGTACATGAAACGATGGTAGAAACGCTGAACGAAACGACCGCCATCGTCTGGAACAGAATTACACTTTTGGCCGTTGTGGGCAATAACGAAGTGACGAACCCTTTTATGGTGACCGAAGTGTATGTAAAGGAGAATAACAAGTGGAAATTGGCGGATCTGACATTTAGCAAACTGATGACCAGGGATTGACCCTCGTTTTATTGGTTTGGGCGAAAGGTTTATAAAAACAAAAGATGATCAAGAATCGGAAGATGAAAAAAATTACAATAGGTCTATCGCTCATTATTGGTTTAATGGGTCTTGCACAGGAAGGCGGTGAAAATCCCGTCACGGTCACCACCACTTTGGGTACGATCCGTGGTGTTCATGTGGACGATGTGCACAGTTTTAAAGGAATCCCTTTTGCTGCACCCCCTGTTGGGGAATATCGCTGGCGTCCACCCCAACCGGTGGTTCCATGGAAGGGAGAATTGGATGCCACCAAGTACGGTCCCGATTGTGCACAGTCCGGTTGGGGCGGGGCCCCTGGGACCATAAGTGAAGGTTCATCGGAGGATTGCCTTTACCTTAATCTGTGGAAACCTGCAAATGCCCCAGCAGGATCAAAATTACCTGTAATGGTTTGGATACATGGCGGGGGCTTTGTTGGAGGTAGCGGATCTGGCCCTGGTACCGAAGGCAATGAATTTGCAAAGCAGGGAACCATCCTCATCACTATCAATTACCGATTGGGACGTCTTGGTCACTTTGCATTCCCCGCTCTAAGTGCCGAACATCCCGAAGAACCAAAGGGCAGTTATGCCTATATGGACCAGATTGCCGCCCTTACGTGGGTACGGGAAAACGTCTCGGTATTCGGCGGCGATCCCGAAAACGTTACCATTTTTGGTTTTTCCGCTGGGGGCGTATCGGTACATTCACTTATGACCATACCGGATGCGAAAGGAATTTTCCACAAGGCCATCAGTGAATCGGGTGGCGGCAGGGATGGTGTACTTACGGGAAGACCGATCCGCACAGGGGACGCTGATCCCTTTTATACTGTTTCGGCCGAAGCTATTGGTATCAACTTTGCCAAAAAACATGGGATAGAAGGTACGGATGCGGCAGCCCTTGACCAGCTCCGCAGTTTGAGCGTAGCGGAAATAGTGGACAGCGGACAGGAATCCGATGGAGAGGGAGGTCCCCGCATTTATTCGGGACCAATTCTGGATGGTAAATTTGTGGTAGAAACCGCCGAAAGTGCGTACGAGGCCGGGAGACAGGCAAACGTGCCACTTATGATAGGATCGAACAGTGCAGAAATTGGGGGTAGTTTTGTAAATACAAGTAAAACCAAAGAAGAATTATTTACACTTTTCGGCAATCTTCAAGAGGAGGCAAAAGCGGCTTATGATCCCGATGGCAACAAAGAGTTTGCCGAGGTGATCACAAAATTCAATACCGATTGGGTCTGGGCCGAACCAGGGCGTTTTACGGCCAAAGCTTTCGTTAAGGAAGGACAGCCCGCCTATATCTACCATTTCGGTTTTGTGCCCGGACCATTAAAAGAAAGGATGCCGTTTGGTGCGGGTCATGGATCCGAGGTCGGTTATGTATTCAATACCCTCGATTCCCGTTGGGGGAACCCTGAAACCACGCCCGAAGACAAAAAGGTCGCTGAAATGATGAACGCCTATTGGACAAATTTCGCCAAGACCGGTGATCCCAATGGGAATGGGTTGCCTAAATGGCCCCTTTATTCACCCAAGAAGAACGAAATTCTGGATATACAGCTTAACGGTACACCATTAGGCAGACCGGACCCTAGAAAGGCGCGATTGGATGTAATCGAAAAGGCCGCCAAATTGAGAAATCAATTGCAATCACGGGGAATATAACGGTCATCAAAAGAGTCGGAATCAAGGACAATATAGAACAGTGCTATGGAAAAATATACTGAAGATCCCGTTTTGAAAAGAAATGAAAACAATCCGGTCAATAGACGGGATTTCATTTCAAGATCGGCCCTATTGGGCGCTGGAATGGCAGCGGCACCTTTGATGTTCGCCAACAACAATGTTTCCTTGGATAGGGAAGCCCTGAATCCTTCGGTGTACCGCCAACGGAAGCGCCTGTTGGGGACACTTGAAGTTTCGGCCATCGGCTTGGGGTGCATGGGAATGAAGAGCGGCAGCTACGATCCACCACGGGACAACAAGGATATGGTTCCTGTAATACGCGGGGCTTTTGATCTGGGCGTTACCTTTTTTGATACCGCCGAGGTATATGGCCCTTTTACGGATGAGGAACTGGTCGGCGAAGCCCTTGCCCCTATTCGCGACCAAGTGGTCATCGCCAGCAAATTTGGGTTTGACTTATCAACTGGTAGCCGTGGTGGCAGAAACAGCACACCCGAAAATATTAGACTGGCGGTCGAGGGCATGTTAAAAAGGCTTCGTACCGATCGAATAGATCTATTGTATCTGCATCGTTTGGATCCCAATGTGCCCATTGAAGATGTTGCCGGAACGGTAAAGGATTTGATCAAGGAAGGAAAGGCGCTCCATTTTGGCCTATCCGAAGTTTCCCCGGCCACCATTCGTAAGGCGCATGCAGAACAGCGGGTTTCCGCCCTCCAAAGTGAATATTCCCTTATACAAAGGGCTTTGGAAAATGAGGTGATAGATACCTGTGGGGAACTGGGAATAGGTTTTGTACCATGGGGACCTGTCTGTCGTGGATTTTTGGGCGATAAATTTAACGAACATAGCCGTTTTTCAAGCGACTCACGTTTAACGGCGGTACCCTACTTTACTCCGGATGCCATCAAGGCACATATGGAAGTTTTAAAGCTTGTTCGCGAATGGGGAAGAAAAAAGGATGCCACCCCCGCACAGATATCATTGGCATGGCTATTGGCACAAAGACCCTATATCGTCCCCATACCTGGAACTACCAAATTGCATCATATGAAGGAGAACCAGGGAGCATTGGACATTTCCTTCACGGATACCGAATTAAAGGCATTTAGAGCTGACCTGGAAAAAATCCAGCTTGTTGGTGTTAGAGGGCCCGAAACTGTTTTAGTAGACCAATAAAGACCAAAAATGAGCAAACTGATGCTATTTTTTATTCTTGTTTCATCCTGTTTTCAAAATGAAAGGGGTAAGGAACTGCAGCAAAAATCAGAAAGGATTCTCATTGTCTATCTATCCCGCACCAACAACACTAAGGTCGTTGCCGAGATCGTACACGAAGCAGTGGGCGGCGATCTGGTGGCGCTGGAATTGGAAAATCCCTATCCGGAGGATTATGGTGCCATCGTTAAACAAGTGGCCGAAGAAAACGAAACGGGATTTCTTCCACCTTTGAAGACCAAAGTGGAAATCACAAAATATGATATGATATTCGTAGGTTTCCCGACATGGAGCATGCAATTGCCTCCCCCGATGAAGAGTTTTTTGGCCCAGCACAATCTTAAGGGCAAAACAGTGATCCCCTTTAATACGAATGCAGGTTATGGAGTAGGGAGCGGTTTCAAGACCGTAAGGGAACTTTGTCCACGCAGTAAAGTTCTGGAAGGGTTTACCATCAAAGGGGGAATTGAACGTGACGGCATTGATCTCGCCATTAAAGGAGCTAGAAAAGACGAGGCAGAACAGCAGATCAGATCTTGGTTGTCAAAACTTAATGTTCCGCTCAATAAAATTTAATTAATTAAATATCAGTACATTATATTTTAAAATACCTGTATATCAAGCAAAGTAATTATATAAAATCGTATATTTAGTAATACCCTTAAAAAAAATAACATGGCAACTTTCACATTAAAAATCAACGGTGGACAACAGGAAGTAGATGTTGATCCGAATACACCCATGTTATGGGTATTAAGGGACCACCTTAAACTGGTGGGTACCAAATACGGTTGTGGTATTGCACAATGTGGGGCCTGTACGGTTCATTTGGGGGATAGTGCGGTCCGTTCCTGCCAACTCCCCGTCTCTGCGGTGGGCGAGCAAAAAATCACGACCATTGAAGGGCTATCCGAAAATGGGGACCATCCGGTCCAAAAGGCCTGGCTGGAGATCGATGTTCCCCAGTGTGGTTATTGTCAAGCGGGACAGATCATGACGGCATCCGCATTTCTAAAGCGGAACCCCAATCCGTCCGATACGGAAATAGAAAGTGCCATGAATGGGAATATTTGTAGGTGCGGAACGTATACCAGGATTAAAAAGGCGATAAAAATTGCTTCCGGAACCGCAAACAATTAGAGAACAGATCACAAAAAGATTAGAGGATGGCAAAGATAAGAACACAAATGGGCCGGCGGGCCTTTATTAGGAACACGAGCTTGGCAAGTGGTGGACTTGTGCTGGGATTTAGTATTTTAAATGCGTGCAAGCCCAAGGACGCCCAAAAAATGGCCGTAAGGGAAATGCCAAAGGAATGGTTCGAGATCAATGCCTATCTAAAGATCGGCGATAACGGTTTGGTCACCATTATGGCACCGAACCCTGAATTTGGCCAAGGGGTCATCACCTCCATGCCCATGATCGTAGCCGAAGAACTCGATATCGCCTGGGAAGATGTGCTGGTAGAACAGGCCAACTTTGACCAAGAAGATTACGGATGGCAGTTTACCGGAGGTAGCCAAGGTATCCACCGCCGGTGGGAAGGGCTCCGCATGGCCGGGGCCACCGCAAAACAAATGTTAAAGGAAGCCGCTGCCCAGACCTGGCAGGTTCCCGTATCCGAAATCACCGTTTCGGCAGGGGTGCTGAGCCATACAGCCTCTAAAAAAACCGCGCGCTATGCTGAAATGGCCTCCAAAGCGGCACAGTTGGAAGTTCCCAAGGAAGTATCCTTGAAGGCCGTTACGGATTTCACCATCATAGGACACTCCAAAAAAAGTGTGGAAAACCTAAAGATCGTAACAGGCAAACCGTTGTTCGGCGTCGATTATCAGTATAAAGACGCCCTAGTGGCAATGGTAGTACACCCGCCCGCTTTCGGACTACAGTTAAAATCTTTTGATGGTTCCTCGATAAAGTCCATGCCGGGCATTGTGGATGTTTTTAAAATAAAAACATTGGAAGATAGCTTTACCCGTGGATATTTCGATACAAATGCTTTTACGGACCTGATAGCCGTGGTGGGCAAGACCACCTGGGAGGTCATGAACGCCAAAAAAGAGCTGAAGGCCGAATGGGAACCAATTGCGGAATCGAGGTTTAAGATGGACCGCTTTGGCACCCAGATGGACGTAGACGTTCCCAGCGGTCTGGAAAGTTCCGAAGACCATTATGCCAAAATGGAGGAAATGGCCACCAGGTCGGGTACTACCGCCCGTAAGGATGGGGATGCGGAAGCGGTATTTAAAACTGCTGCAAAGACCATCGAAAGGTCCTATAGCTGTCCGTTCTTGGCGCACAACTGTATGGAACCCATGAACTTTTTTGCCCATGTGACCCAGGAGGGAGCAAAATTGGCGGGGCCTTTACAGGCCCCCGTGCTGACAGCGCCAACGGTAGCCGCCAGATTGGGGATGCCCGTGGAAAAGATAGCGATCGAGCTCACCCGTATGGGAGGCGGTTTCGGGAGAAGGGCCTATGGGCACTATGCGGTCGAGGCGGCCTTGATATCCAGGGAAGCCAAGGCCCCCATCAAATTGGTGTATTCAAGGGAAGATGATATGAGCTGCGGTATTTATCGCCCCTCATACCATGCCACCTATAGGGCGGCATTGGATGAAAACAATAACTTGGTGGCCTTTCATGTCAAGGCGGGCGGTATCCCTGAAACCCCTCTTTTTGCCAACAGGTTTCCAGCAGGTGCGGTGGACAATTATTTGGCACAACAATGGGAAATCAACTCGAACATAACAATAGGGGCTTTCCGTGCGCCGCGCTCTAACTTCATGGCAGGCGTGGAACAGGCTTTTTTGGACGAGGTGGCGGAAGCTGCCGGTAAGGACCCGATCGACTTCCGCTTGGAACTTTTACAAAGGGCGAAGGACAAGCCCGTAGGAAAGAACAACGAATATGATCCGGAACGACTGGCGGGAGTACTTAAACTGGTCCGTGAGAAATCGAACTGGGCTAAAACACCTTCAGGTACGCATCGGGGGGTATCCGCTTATTTTTGCCATGACAGTTATGCCGCCCATGTTGTGGATGTGGTAATGGATGGGAACACCCCAAAAGTAGAAAGTGTGGTCTGTGCCATTGACTGCGGGATCGTGGTCAATCCCGATGCAGCTTCCAACATGGCCGAGGGTGCCATTGTTGATGGCGTTGGAAATGCTATGTACGGGGCACTCACCTTTAAGGACGGTAGACCGGAACAGACCAATTTTGACACCTATAAAATGATCCGCCAAAGTGAAGCCCCCAAAAATATCGAGATCCATTTTGTAAAAAATGAAATAGACCCGACAGGATTGGGCGAACCACCGTTTCCACCGGTGTTCGGTGCCTTGGCCAATGCCCTTTATAAGGCAACGGGAAAAAGACATTACCAACAACCTTTTGCTGTGGATAAACCTCTGGTAGGGTAATAAAGGGGTAAAATTTTCCACTCGGTTGATTAGCGTAAAGCAAAAACCCAATAGGCACGAGTTCCGAGTACAGGGCCAAAAATCGGTTGTTTAACAACCGGACATCTTGCCGTTATCCAACAAGGCAGGATGACTGGTCCAATTTTTTTTTTGCTTAATTCCTTAATTGACCAAAAAAATAAGAAAACCCACGCGTTGTATATGCCGTTGGCATTTAGTGGGTGCCTTGGCCCCACCTTACGGGTGTACAAGCACCCTCGATTATATTATACGGTCAATCCACAATAAGTTCTATGCCCGCTTTCTGCGCCTTGTACTTGATCTTGGCCATCAGCTCATAATAGCTCCAGTTCCGCAGCACGAACTCCTCTTCCCTCGCGATCCCCATCTTGTCCTCTTGGTCCAACAGAACAAGGGTCCCCGCCCCGTGCTTGGTACAGAAATCGATCAGCTTCCGGCTATACACATGTATACGGTGGTGCACATAGTTGCTTTCCAATTTGTGGAACCTGTCCACCGCCTTCAGTTTTCTTTTCGTCCCTTTGCCCGACCTCGAATGGGTGGCCCCGATCTGCGCCCTTTTGCGGGCGGACTGTATGGCCAATCTCCTGTACAAAAACTCTTCCTTGGTGCCTATGGTCATCTTGGCGCTGCCCGCCCTTACCACAATGGGGTATTCAAGGGAGAGGGACGCCTCGGCTATCACCTCCGGCCGTAGGCCATGGTCCTCCCGTTCGATCTCGAATACCGGCAGCCAAAAGATCTTGCCGTCCCGTAACTTGATATGGGAGGTACGCAGCCGGGTCTCCCCTTTTACCACTCGCTCCAAGAGCCTCCGTTTATCCGTACGGTCGTTCCCCAAGTAGGTACGGAAAGGGATCTGGAACAGACGGAAGCAAAAGGCCCGTTTCTCCTCGTTGTAGGACAGTCCGCCAAGGCACTCGGCCCCAAAGGGAAAGGCCATGTCCCTCCTAAAGTTCTTCAGCGAACGTTCCCCCTTCCAGTACCCCGGCCTGTTCTTGGTAAAGGAGGCCAGCAGGGTCCTGTTCAGGTTGGACAGTATATTGGTGGGGATCTCCCCCTTAAAGCGGTCCGATACCACCCTGTAGGTGGTATTGATACGGGAACGCTGCAAGATGCCCGACGCATCCTTTTTTTCGTCCGCCAGTTTGTACTGTACCCCCTCCGAGAGGTACAGGAACTCCTTTACCATTTCCTGTACGTACAGATGGGAAACGATCAGGTTGGCCGCCCTAAAGCACCTGTTCTGCCATTGGTACAGCTTGTCCAGCGCCCCCTTCCTTTCCTCTTTGGTGGGCAGGTCCACCAACAGTTGGATCTTTCGGGTCAGTTTTAGGGTAGTTTTTTCCATCTTAGGCCGATCTTTGGTGTTTTTCCCGCAACACTTTGTAGGCGGCCATAAATTGGCCGTGCACCTCCTTTTCGGACAGGTCCAGCTCTTTGGCAATGGAGGCGAACGAATGTTTGTGCTCGCACCGCAGTTTCAGTACCCTAGCCTGCTGCTCCGTCATGCCGCCCTGCACCTTCATTACCGTAGCAGGCCTTTTTTTGGACCGTAAAAGCTGCCCCTGATCTATGATATACTTGATATCCGCAATGGCCATCTTTACCCCATGGAAGGTTTCCGGCACGCTGCTTCCCATGGCCTTGGCAATGGCACCGTAACAGAAGCCGTATTTCAGGCAGAGGTCTATCAAGTGCCTTTTTTCGGGGTCCAGGAGGGGCAGTACCCTTTTGATCCGGTCAAAGGCCCGCTGCTCCCGCTCTTGGGCCTTTAGGTCCGCGGCGTCCTGTAACGGGTCATGTCCCGCCATTCGGTCTTCATGGTTTTCGTAGGCCTCCAACGAGCCCATGCTCCTTAAGAACTTGTTCCTGGGCCTGCTGTAGAATCGATTGCATTCCCTGGTCATCACGAACCGCAGGAAATTGAAGATGTGCTTGGGTTCCTCCATACGTTCCCTGTTGGCCCATAATCTTAAAAAGGTATCCTGTACAAGCGTCTCCACTACAAAAGGGTCCCTGATCAGGCCCATCCCGATCCAATGGATATGCCTATGGTATTTGGCATAGATTTCCGAAAGGGCGGAAACATGGCCTTGTTTTAAAAGTTCTAAATGGCGTGTTTGGGGATCTTGGCGTTCCATATCATATGTTTTATTCTTCATCTATAAACTTTCTGATCTTTGGCCGTGGCACCCCTGCCCGTACCTTTTCCCGAAAGCCGCATCGCTCCCAGACATTCCCGTCGGACTGGCGGAACACCTGCTCAAAATCGCTCAGCCTGCGCATCAAAAAGGGCATCAGGACCGGGGGCACGGGCACTTCATGGATATCCCCATGCTCCATGCGGAGCAGTACATATCGGGCCACCGTATCCGTTTCGGAGAAGATGGGCCTTTCAAGGTACCTTACTATGGCTATGGGCTCATGCCCGTCCAACAGTTCCTGTATGTCCTCTATGTGCATTTCCGTATTTTTATGCTGTAGGGTTCCACCGGGCAATGGCATGTATTCCATTTATTGGCCATTGCCGAAACCGTTCTATAATTTTATCTTTGTATATTTGGTAGGGCAAGGTCCCCAATTTCTTTTGTGGCGGCAACTTTTGGGTATAGGTGCCACATATAGGATTTGTAGGTTTTAATTATATAATTTGTTATGGAACAGGAATTTACCGTATTGGAGAACAAGGCTATCGGGCGCAACATATCCATGTACCGCAAGGTACGTGGGCTAAAGGCCTTTGATATTGCGGAACAGTTGGAAATGAAGGAACAGACCTACCTTAAATATGAAAGGGGCGAGACCCAGATCACGGTGGACTTTGTCCAAAAGACAGCCGATGTATTGAAAGTGGATCCATTAATGTTGCTTGCCGTCCCTCCCAATAACATTATTGATAGTGGAAACAATTCTCCAAATGCTGTATTGGGAATGATTCATAGTAATTATACATATCAGACCGCTGATGAAAAGCAAACGGAACTGATCACAAAATTGATAGAAACACAGATAGCCATGAACGAAAAGATCATGAAGCTGCTGGAAAAGAAGTAAGTTCCAAAATTTATTTATAGAATTTAAAAGGTTGCCAAACGGCAGCCTTTTTTTGTGGGATAGAGGTAGACATCCAATCCTTTTGTTAGGAAAAATTTGGGTAAGATGGGGGCTTGGGAGTTTTTTTAGATTTTTTACGGAAATCCGTAAAAATTGTAATAGTAAAAAGACTATTTTTAGACTTCCCCCAGAACTTTAATAAGAAAAGTAACCCTAACGCCTACATTAAAAATAGACGCCATAAAAGGGCATTTGTTGAGGGTATATGGGTGTTGAGTGCAATATTAGAGAACTTATGAAAGACATTAATATTAGAGATATAATTGACTTGGCTACGCAGGAAGTTGGCAACCCTGAAGCTGAATTAAAAAAAGTGTATGAATGGCATCACGAAAGAAAATTGATGATTATAAAAGGAACAATTAGTATTGCAATTTCGCTTATTGTAACTCTTGCTATTGCTTTTTTAAAAAGTGAATTGAAGATTGAGTATGATACAATGTTATATCCTCTAGGTTTTTCTTTGTTAACGATGACATACGGATTTTACGAATTGAACAGAGTTCGAAGGCTTGGCAAAAAATATATAGCATCCATTGGTTTGTTAAACCGATTTAAACGTATAACCCCGTTTTTAACTTTATATCGTTCTGCTATAAATAACGAATAATGATGAACGATAATTTAGAAAACTACATCTCACTTTTATCAATTCTACTGGGGGTTATTTCGTTAATTGCAACAGTAATTTCCATAACAATTAATTCAATTCAGCAAAAGAATTTACTTAAAGAGTTAAAGAAAATAGAATTAGAAGAAATTCTGGAATCATCGGATATACTTGCGTTAGGCAAATATTTAGATGATGATATTGGAAAGCTAACAATATCAGATTATGTAGATAATAAAAAATTGACGGAAAAAATCGACTATCTTATCGGACGACTAACAAAATTTGTAGGTACTGAAGATGAAATTGAATCGGAAAAGGAAGACCAAGATAAATTCGAGATGGGTTATGACCGTAAAGAAATGATAAAAGATTTTCCTTATACGGGTAAAGTTGGGGAAGAGTTTGATAAAATCATTTCGGAACTATATCTAGGAGAACCTTGGAATGCACTTGCGAGACTAAGACGATATATTGAAATTCTTTTAAAAAATATTGGACTTAAAAATGGATTACCAATTGAAAAAGTTCATTCTGTAACCAAGCTTATAGAAATTCTGCTTCGCAATGATTTAATTTCTGAGGAAGTTGCCAGTAATCTCAGATACCCTATTCACGTAAGTAACCGAGCCGTGCACGGTCAGGAATTGAAAAAGGGAGAGGCGGAAGAGGCAATTCATCACGCAGCTTTTGCAGTTGAACAGCTAATAAATACTGCACCCAACAATGGTTATAGTAAATAGAGTGGTAAGTGCTGTATCAATTGGCTTGGAAGTGTTTGCCAAGTCCACAAATCGTTTCGATTTGGCCCTTAAATGAAAAAGATAAAAACAAAATAAAAAGTTTTGGCTATGCGCGCAGTCAGAAACGGAAATTTTCCATGCCTGCCCTACTTACGATAGCCGAGACGTTAGCGGTAAAGCTTGGGCGACCACCAAATAGACAATAAGCGTATTGACTTGACAATTAAAATATGATTACAAAATTTAAAACCATAAATAATCTTGCCGTTTTTCAAAATTTCAATTGGGATGCAACCATTCGAGACAAAGGAAATAATGTGGTTTTATTTAAAAATATCAATATTTTATATGGACGTAATTATTCTGGAAAAACAACTCTATCTAGAATTATTAGAGCTTTAGAAACAGGCTACATTTCTGACAAATATGAAAATCCACAATTCGAAGTCAGCGTTAAAGACGTCGCTGATGCTACACAAAGTAATTTAGCAACTCACGGAAAAAAAATACGAGTTTTCAATGAAGACTTTGTAAAGGACAACTTGCGTTTTATTACCAATTCAGATGAAAGTATTACACCTTTTGCAATAATTGGAGGAAATACAACAATTGAAACAGACATCAAAACATTAAAAAATGAATTAGGAAACAATGGGGAAGATAGTCAGAGTGGATATTATCTTGAATTAAAGAATGCAACATCAATAGCAAATACTGCATTCCAAGCTTACCAAACTCAAAATAATACCTTAAACGCACAATTGAGTTTTAAGGCTACTAATAATCCAGACGGAATAAAATATAAATCTGAAAAGTATGGAGACCAAAACTACAATATTAATAAGCTACAAAGCGATATTGGTACGGTATTGGAACCCTCATTTGAACCTTTAACAGATACTGAAATTATACTTAAACTTTCTTTACTTAAAGAAAGAGTAAATTTAGATGTTGACCCAATATCTAAACCAAATATTGATTTCGATAATTTTAATTCAAAAGCGAGAAAACTCGTGACAAAGTCAATTACTAGTTCAAACAAGATTGAACTGCTTTTAAAAGATGCTATTATTAACAAATGGGCCAAAGAAGGAAAGTTAATTCACAAAAAAAAACTTGACAATTGTTCATTTTGTGGTAACGAAATTTCCGAAGAACGTTGGCGACAACTCGAAAGCCATTTTGATGAAGAATCAGAGAAATTAGAAAACGATATCGATGCTTTGGTTTCTGAATTTGAGATATCAATTAATAATATTGATAAACTATTACAAATAAATAAAAATCTATTTTATTCAAAGTTTCACGAAGATTTAGATAGTTTGATATTGCAACGACAACTTGTAATTGACAATATAAAATCCGAATTAATTCGAACAAAAGGCATACTTCAAACACGTAAAGAGGACTTGCTCAATCCTAAAAATTATATGGAGATAACAGATAAAAATAGGGAATTGGAAGTTTGCTGGTTAGCATTCGAGAATTTTAGAACTCAAACAAACGATTACAATAATTCGTTAGACAGCGAACAAGCCGAGGCAAAAAGATTATTACGATTACGAGAGATAAGTGATTTTGTGAAAACAATCCAATACTCAACTGAAATTGAGAAAATCCAAAATTTAAAAAGTATTTCGAATTCTGAAAATCAAAAGCAAAAGGAAATTGAGCAAAAAATTCAAATGCAACTTTCAATGATTGCAGATAAAGAGCGTTTGATGAAAGATGAAGAGAAAGGAGCCTTAAAAGTCAATGAATACTTGAACAATTTCTTCGGTCACGACTTTCTTAAATTGGAAGCATTGGAAGAAACTGATAAAAAAATTAGATTTGAAATTGTTAGAAATGGAAAGAAAGCTCATCATTTGAGTGAAGGCGAATGTAGCTTAATTGCATTCTGTTATTTTATGGCTAAACTTGAAGACATTGAAACCAAAAGCAGCAAACCGATTATTTGGATTGACGACCCTATTTCAAGTTTAGACAGCAATCATATATTTTTTGTTTATAGCCTTATCAACGCGGAGATTTTTATCAAACAAGAATTTGAACAAATATTCATATCTACTCATAACCTTGATTTCCTAAAATATTTAAAACGGCTACCAAGTGCTTTAAATAAAAATGAATGCGGTTACTTCTTGATTTCAAGAGACAAGGAAAAGAGCAAAATTAAAGTAATGCCGAGATATTTAAAAGACTATGTAACCGAGTTCAATTTTCTTTTTCATCAAATTTATTTGTGCTCGAAAGTAGACGAAGATGATGAAAATCACCATAGCTTATTTTATAATTTCGGTAACAATACAAGGAAGTTTTTAGAAGCTTTTCTGTATTATAAATATCCAAATGCAATTGAAAAAGATGACAAATTAAAAAGGTTTTTTGGTGAAAACAGTCAACCCTCAACAATGACAGATAGAGTTATTAATGAATTTTCACATTTAGAGGGATTGTTTGAACGGAGTATGATGCCAATTGATATACCTGAAATGAAAAAAACTGCAACTTTTATATTGGACAAAATAAATGAAAAGGATAGCGAACAGTATGAAGCATTATTATTGAGTATAGGTGTTGAAATTGGAACGGAATAAGCACAGCATCCCGCTGGCGCTGATATGTGACGGATGCCCACATAAATATGACTTGGTGGCTATTTCGAAGTGATGGTGCCACTTTGAAAGTTATTGTGATTATTTTAAAAATTAATTTTAATCGTTCTTTAAAATCCTGACTTGCCCATAGCCACCCCAAAAAGTAGGCATTTGTCAAAGAAAAGAACTACATTTAGATTTCCCCCCTGAATTTTACTGAAAAAGAGTATGCCTCTTAGTTAGATATAAGGCCATATGAATCATATGAGACCTTGATATACGGGTGTTCCTATATGACCGAAAAAGACCAAATAAACCGACCAAATGAAATTAGAAAAAATATTGGACAAATTAGGTTCCCTGGAAAAGAACTCGTTTATAAAGATCATTGATCATATAATTTCCAAAAATCCTAAAAACGCAAAGGAAATTGAAAAAATATTAAGTTCATCCGATAAAGGACTTAAATCGGTGGACAACCTAAATGTGGCCAATATCTTTAGCTTGATATCCGAAGAATTTAAGGAGTATCTGTTATGTGAATTTCAAGAGGCAAATTCACAATTGGACATCCTGATCGACATTATCATTCGAGATGGGAATTGCATAATAAAACAAGACTGGTTTTCAAGGCTGTACGACAATGAAATTAAAAATTTAAAAGCCAAGATCAAAATTCTCAACACGGAGCTGGAAAATGAAAAATCAGAATTAAGCGAATCCCGTAAAAGAGATTATCGCATCTATAAAGCTTGCCTTGAAACGGCTTACAATAATGATATAGAGAACAATAGGGACGCTAAAATAACTTCTGACGAACTATCCATTATTTTAACGCTGGCAAAACAACTTGGATTGTCCCAAGAGGATGTCAAACTGATCAATTATTCTATTTTGCCCATCAAAAAGGCAGATGTTCAAGAGGTGATCAACAATTTAAAAAGTCTTGGAGTGATCTTCTTCTCAAAAAAGGAGAACACAATTTATATAGCCGACGAAATGGTGGGCTTATTAAGGAAAGTCAGAAAAAAGGAGGTCGCCGAAAAGTTTTATAGAAGAACGCTAAAAATATTACGGGAGCCTATAATCAATCAAATAGCTAAAGAACACAATATCGACCGAAAACTGACTGCCTCCCAAAAAATCGAAGAAATAATAAAAGAAGGAATATCCTTTACGGATCTGCTCTCCACAGAAATCTATAAACAGGGAATAACCTTAACGGAAAAGAAAAAGACGCTCAATGAACTATGTGAAAAGGGGCTCAATATTTCCAACCTAAAAGGCAGCACTCTAGAGGATAAGATCAAAAGTCTTATCGAGCACTTTGAAAATGTGGAGAAGGACGAAAAAGTGGGAATTTCAATAGATGGATTTGATAAAATGCTCACAGAATTAAATCGGTCTTTGCCAAAACTCAATAAGGAGTTAAAGGAACAATTCGAACTACAGGAAGAATATGTCCTTAATGCGGAGTTTTTGCTAAATTACAATATAAAACCAAGGGATATATTGGATTTGATTACCAAGCCGGATCTATCAAAATTCATAAAAGAGAACGGTATAAAACAACGGGGCGAAGATATATTAAATATACTTGAGCATTATAAGGATGTAGAAAACCTATATCTTGAAAATTACGCAAATGTCGGGTACAGAAACCTGAATTTACTAAAGGAAAACGGGATTGCCGTAAAGGAAAGCGAGTTAGGGTCAAAATTTGAGGAACTTACCAAAATAATCTTTAAATCATTGGGGTTCAACGTTGACGACAAATTTAGGAATCAACTGAATACGCAAAAGGACCTGATGGATATCCTATTAAATCTGGGCAATAATGAAATCATCATCGTAGAATGTAAGACCATTAAAGAAAAGGGCTATAATAAATTCAGCACGGTTTCCAGACAACTAAAGTCCTATCAAAATTTGGCCCTTAAAAACAATTTAAGGATTGTCAAGATCTTGCTGGTCTCACCAGAATTTAGCGATGATTTTGTGTATGATTGTGAGATGGACACAGAAATGAATTTATCGCTACTCACCGCATCCACCTTGTCCAAAATTTTCGAGGCGTTCAAATTATCGCGATACCAGGTATTTCCGCACGTTTTGTTCCGGGATATAGTAATAAACGAAGAACGGATCATAAAGGCATTGACGAAATAAGTAAGTTGCCAAGGTCAAACGCCCTACCATCCGCCCTAGGTTGATGCCCACCTCAATATGACTTGGAACACTCCATCTGCGAATTTGTGTCAACTTATTTTAGGACGGGACAGTGTTTAAATAAGGTTTATGGTAAGGAAAATAAAAAATGGATAAAAAGCTGGCACGCCCTAATAAACATGCGATTTCACATTAAGAAATAGAAACGGGCAGAACAGATTACGGAATTATTGAGGGTAAATAACATCCATAATAATGCGCCTATTTTTTAATAGTGAGCTGTTTTTACGCCTATTTTTAAGTTGTTGCGCCTAAATTTTAATTATATTGCGCTCAAATATTATTAAATATGTCTAATAGCGCTCGTTTTTCATTTGTTGCGCCTGTTTTTAACGGTATATCGCTCCCGGATGAAGGAACTATTTCCGGTTATGCTGCGATAGTCCATAGTTTACCGTTACCAGTTCCTTTACCAGTTCCTTTTGCAGCGGTAAATTTAAAAACGGTGCGTACCCAAAATAAAGATTTTATCTTTTTGCCTAAAAGCTATAAAGTTGATGATTCTCTTGAACTTACAGAAATTGAAGCACTATACAAACATCTGGTGTTTGCCCTAAAATACGAAGGGGTAAATCTATTGGTGTTTGGTGCTTTGATAAAACATTATAATGATGACGAACTGACTCAATTAGTCAGTATTGAGCCCACAGGACAATATTCCAGAAGGATTTGGTTTATAGTGGAATGGTTGCTCGAAAAGGAACTAACGGACATCCCTGACTTTAGTAAAAAAAGTTATGTTGATGCAATAGACACCGATCTGCAGTATGGAATAAAAGGAAGAAACTCCCCCCGGCATATGGTACGCAACAACTTGCCCGGAACCGTTAAGTTCTGCCCATTAATACGTAAAACCAATGTACTGGAACACTTTATTGAGGAAAATTTATCGGCCAAAAACAAAACATATCTAAAAGGTGTGCGAAAAAGTATTTTACAGCGGGCCGCCGCTTTTCTGCTATTAAAAGACTCCAAGGCTTCATTTACCATTGAGGGTGAGAGTCCGAAAAGCAATCGTGCCGCCCGATGGGGACATGCTATTGGGCAAGCTGGAATAAAAGACCTAAATCATGAAGAGTTTGCCCGCCTACAGCAATTGGTTATTGAAAATGCCCGCTTTATTGATATGGGTTATCGTAAAAAAGGAGGTTTTATTGGCGAACGGGACAAAGATACTTTTTCACCTATACCGGACCATATTTCTGCAAAACATCAAGACCTCTCAACTCTAATGACAGGATTGTTGGAAACAGCTCGCATGCTGTTGGAAGATGACATGGATGCTGTGCTTGCTGCAACCGTTATTGCTTTTGGATTTGTCAATATCCATCCTTTTGTAGATGGAAACGGGCGCATACATCGTTACCTGATCCACCATGTATTGGCAAATAAAAAATTTTCGGAACAAGGATTGATTTTCCCTGTTTCTGCATCCATTCTCAATCATATTGGGGATTATCAAAAAGTATTGGAACAGTATTCCATCCCCCTATTGGATTTCATTGAATGGAAAGAAACAAGCGACCATAATGTAGAAGTCATCAATGAAACTATAGATTATTACCGTTATTTTGATGCAACTGCACAAGCGGAGTTTTTATATGGTTGTGTCAAGGATACCATAGAAAACATCATCCCCCAAGAAGTAAATTATTTGACCAAATATGAAGAGTTCAAACACTATATCGATAGTGCCTATGAAATGCCTGATAATATGATGTCATTGTTGGTCCACTTTTTGGAACAAAACAATGGTAAACTGTCCAAACGGGCGAAAGAGAAAGAGTTTTCACAGCTTACTGAAGATGAAATTGATGATATCCAATCCCGGTATGGATTAATTTTTGTCTCTTAGCTCTTTTTCCTGTATACCAATAGAAATATTTAAAAGCTTGGTTTGCCCTACCTAATATTGGACAAATATCCTTTTTGGGCCGAGTTTAAGCTGTAAAAACTTAAGGTTAGAATATTTGTGAATTCAGTACTATAAGTACTAAAAATGTTCATTTTTTAAACTATTCCGTTTGGTTAGAAAACGGTAAGCAGGAACAATCTGGAGATGAAATTAAGATAAATAATATTATAATTGACCCCCCATAATATTCTTGAACCTCAAAAATGGCAAAATGTTGTACCCAAGAAAAAAAGTGAAGTAATTTTCAATAAAAAAAGCCGAAGATTTCTCTTCAACTTTTGTACGGGCGGGGAGACTCGAACTCCCACACCTCGCGGAACCAGATCCTAAGTCTAGCGTACATTTGCCCAAACAGCACCAAAGCCACTCATTTTCAATTGATTATATAATATGTCATTTTCTTTGATATCATCTAATATCAATTGATTTCAACATTTGTTGTACCTATGTTGTACCCAGAGAAACTAATAAATTTGTATCTTTAGGGAAACTTCTTGGTAAACTAAACATTCAAAATTGAATGTTGTACCTATGTTGTACCTGATTTGGCTTTCGTACGCAAAACAGGTCAATTATGTCATCAAACGCTAAAATAGTTCTTCGCAAAAAGCCTAATAAAGAAGGCTTGTATCCTCTTGCCATACGTATTACAAAAAATCGTCGCTCAACATACCAATATATAGGTCACTACATTGAATTGGAAGATTGGGATGAAAAGAATATTCGGGTTAAGAAATCACACATAAATTTCAAAACCTTGAACAATTTGTTATCCTTGAAACTTTCTGAATTAAACAATGCTCTTATTACGCTTCAATCCGAACAAAAAGATGCTTCTGCCAATCAAATTAAGAAGGAAATATATTCCTCCGGTATCAATGCTACATTCTTTGAATTAGCACAAGAACATCTTGACGATTTAGAAAGTACAGAAAAGCTAAATCGTTTATCTACTGATAAAGCGTGGTTGAGCTTTATTATAAAATATCACAATTCGAAACAATTGTCTTTTCAAGAAATTGATGAACGTTTTCTTAAAAAACTGATGTTAACTTTAAAAGTTAAGTACTCCCTGTCTGAAACCTCAATAATGAACATTTTGGTATTTGTAAGGCTATTATTTAACAGAGCAATTAAATACAAAATTGTAAGCAGAGAATTATATCCCTTCGGTGGCGATAAAATAAAAATCAAATTTCCTGAAACTACCAAAGTCGGACTAAATATTTTAGAGATTCAACAAATTGAAAATTTGATAAATCTCAAACCTTCTGAAATGCATACTAGAAATGTTTGGCTTTTTAGTTTCAATTTTGCTGGTATGAGGGTTTCTGATGTTCTACGAACCAAATGGTCAGATATTTATGATAACAGGCTGCATTATAGAATGCATAAAAACGCAAAACTTCTATCATTAAAAATTCCTGAAAAAGTACTAAAGATTTTAGACCAATATAAAGATGATAAAAGAAGTGATGATGATTTTGTTTTCCCTGAATTGAAAAAGGCAGACCCTGAAAATGCGAAAGATTTATATAACAAGAGAAAAACTGCTACAAAGAGGTTTAATGACAATCTAAAATCAATCTCTAAAAAGGCTAAAATAAATAAGAAAATAACGATGCACATAGCACGGCATAGTTTTGGAAATATTGCTGGGGATGCCATTCATCCGTTGATGCTACAGAAATTATATCGCCATAGTGATTTGAAAACCACCTTGAACTATCAAGCCAATTTCATCCATAAAGAGGCAGATGATGCATTGGATAGTGTTATAAACTTTTGAGGAAATAAATAATTGAAGAGCGGATATTTTATTGCTATAAGTAGTTTAGCATATTCAAAATATCCGCTCTTTACGATTTTCAATTACAGATTTAATCTCTCCTAAATAGAAACTAATTTTTAATTGGATTTGCTAATTTTTGATTGAAGCATTTAACTAACATTTTATAAAGTTCTGGATGTTTCTTTTTGAGCAAATCTGGGCGCTCGAAGAAATATTCTGAAGCTACTGCAAAGAATTCTGCTTGGTTTGTACCACCATATTTTCTGATATCAGAATGGTTGTCGTTTATGGCTTCTATTTCCTTATGAATTAAATTCAGCCAAGGTATTGCATATTGATGTTCTAATAATCGCTCTGGAACGCCATCTGTTCTATCATCCAGCTTATCAATAAGGTGTACAAATTCGTGTATGCCTGTATTGCTTTTATCTGTTGTGTTTCTAAAACCGTGATACAATGCTTTTTTAGATAAAATCATTTGTTTCTCAAAACGTCCGTTCCCGACTATCCCACCAATATTGCGCGAGTTATCCTTACTGCTAAATTGCATATCTTCATTAAAATTATCTGGGTATAAGAGGATTCCACTTAAATTAGTGTAATGCCATTCTTTAAAGCCGAAAACAGGAATTACCGCACTTGCTGCAATTAAAATTTTGTCTAATTCTTCCAATTCAAACTGCACGCCATCTATATAAACCTCACTTAAAAACTGCATCATTTTTTGTTGAAAAACAAGTTGCCTGCCTTTTGAAAGATTTTTATAATAAAGAACATTCTCCATTAATAATTTGTGCCAATGCTCTGGAAATGGCTTTACGCTATGCCGTTTCTCTTTTCGATAAAAATGAATAGCAAACAGAAGAATCACAACCAAAATTAAAATATAAACCATATTATAGCGAGGTATTAATCTACAGGTTCCGCTTTAAAGCCTACCTTTTGCAAGGTAGCCTTTACATCTTCTTCTGAAGCACCATCGCTTTCTATGGTTAAAATTTTATCAGGATTAGCGGTATCCACTTCCCAACTTTCGACACCTTCTTGCTTGTTTAAAAAAGGGGTCACTTTTGATACACAACCACCACAATTGATATTTGTTTTAAATTTTAAAGTTTTCATTGTATTTGAATTTATAATTAATATTAAAGTTTTACTCCTTTAAGCCTTAAACTATTTAGAACTACAGACACGCTACTGAAAGCCATTGCCATTCCTGCTATCATTGGGTCTAATAAGAACCCATTTACGGGATACAAAACGCCTGCTGCAATTGGAATACCAATGAGATTATAAATGAATGCCCAAAATAGATTCTGACGTATGCCCAACACCGTTCTTTTTGATAATTCCAGCGCTTTTGGGATGGATCGTAAATCTGATGTTATCAAGGTCATTTTTGCTACGTCCATCGCTATATCTGAACCTTTTCCCATTGCAATACTCACATTGGCTTGCGCCAAAGCCTGGGAATCATTAATACCATCGCCAACCATTGCGACTATCTTTCCGTCCGCCTGCAATTTTTCAACAAAAGCTGCCTTGTCCGAAGGCATTACTTCGCCTTGGTAATTTGTTATTCCTACTTGTTTTGCGACAGCAGATGCGGTTTTATTATTATCTCCTGTAAGCATATAAACCTCAATACCTCTTTCTTGAAGCGTTACTATGGCCTTTTTTGAAGTTTCCTTAATCTTGTCTGCAATGGCGAGTATCGCCAGCACTTGTTTTTCATTACCAAAGAATATGACCGTTTTAGCCTGCTCTTCGAGACTTTCTGCTGTTTGCATTAAAGAAGATTCAATTTCAATATTCTTTTCGACCATTAGTTTATGGTTACCCACATAATATTTTGAACCATTCTCTGATTGCGCCTTTACACCTTTTCCTGTAATACTTTCAAAAGAAGCAATTTCAGCTTGTTCAACCTTTTCATCTTTTAAATGGTTGACTACTGCTTCCGCCAAAGGATGTTCCGATTGTGCTTCTATAGCCAAAAGAATTTGCTTGTATTCATTTTGATTTTCAAGGTTATTCTTCCAAATTATATCAGTTACTAAGGGTTTTCCTTCGGTAATTGTACCCGTTTTATCAAGGATAATAGCATTCACTTTATAACCGAGTTCTAAACTTTCGGCATCCTTTATCAAAATATTATTTTCTGCGCCTTTACCAATTCCCACCATAATTGCGGTAGGTGTTGCCAAGCCCAATGCGCAAGGACAAGCGATAACCAACACGGCTACAGAGGTCAACAAGGCTTGTGAAAATGCGTTATCGCCACCAACTGACATCCAGACAATGAATGTAATGATAGAAATGACTAATACGACAGGAACAAATATTCCGGCAATCTTATCAACCAGCTTTTGAACCGGCGCCTTGCTTCCTTGAGCTTCCTGAACCATTTTAATGATTTGTGATAGTAAGGTTTCTCCACCTACTTTTTCGGCAGTAAATTGAAAGCTCCCTTTTTGATTTACCGTGCCTGCAAATACTTTTTCATCTTTTATTTTTTCAACTGGAACAGGTTCTCCCGTAATCATACTTTCATCTACATACGAGCTTCCCTTGGAAACTTCTCCATCTACAGGAATCTTTTCTCCGGGACGTACCAAAATGGTCTGACCCACCTGTACAGATGAAATAGGGATTTCCTTTTCTTCTCCATTCTCAATTATTTTTAGGGTTTTGGGCTGAAGACCCATTAGTTTTTTGATGGCTGAAGACGTATTTGATTTTGCCTTTTCCTCCAATAATTTTCCCAAGGAAATAAAAGTTATAATTACCGTAGCCGCTTCATAATAAACGTGAGGTTCAATACCACGACTCAACCAAAATTCTGGAAAAAAGGTATTGAATACACTAAAGATAAAAGCGATTCCTGTGCTCAAAGCTACCAAGGTATCCATATTTGCTTTACCGTGTTTGGCTTGCTTGAAAGCATTGATGAAAAAGCTACGACCAAACCAAAAAAGAATTGGAAAAGTTAACACCAAAGAAATCCACTTACCTGGTTCCCATTGCATAAAAAACATTCCTAATACAAAAATGGGAAGGGTAAGTATGGCCGACCAGATAGTACGGTTTTTTATGTCTTGATAATGTTTTTGCTGTAGTTCTTGTTGTACTTCTGAAGGATTCTCCGCATCAATGATAATGTCATAACCCACTTCGCGAAGTGCATTTTGAAGTTGATTAGGACTCAACTCTTTGTCGTACTCTACAAGAACAGAACTGCTCGCAAAGTTTACGCTTGCATCAAATACGCCATCTGTGTGTTTTAATACAGATTCAACACTTGATGCACACGATGCGCAGGTCATTCCTGTAACAGGGAATGATTCTTTTATTCCTTGCTTGTTTTTTTTAACTTTGGTTTCAAATATGTTAATTGTCTCCATAATCCTATTCTTATTGATACATTACAAATTTCAGGATTTAGGGACTTTAATGTATTACGTAATATCATTACTGTCCCATTAAAATCTAAAATAGTTCTTTGAAATATTTGAAATA